>CAXNLE010000001.1:0-1185741 GCA_964203235.1 Ilumatobacteraceae bacterium | reverse complement strand
TCGACGCTGTTTACGGTCGTGTTGCAAAGTTTTTTGAATTGAAGGATCCGCCAGGGTTAATTAGGTCGAAACCAATAATTCACGCGAAAGCGAGTTAATAGCCAATGGTTACTGTTGTAATCGTTTCACACGAAATTCAATCGGGTCGAATGGAAGAAGCAAAAGCACGTATCGACTCAAACGGTGCGCGCATGGCTGAAGCAGAAGGGTTCGTCTCAAGAATTATTGTTGTGCCTAGAGATGGGTCCAATTTTCTTTCAACGGTTACCCAATGGCGCGACTTTTCCGACTACACGAATTGGCAAGAAGAGAATCGAAAATCAAATGTTCATGCCGGTACAGAGTCACCATATGTAGGATCACCGAACACTCAGATTTATGACTGTGTAAGCCTTCGCACCAAATTAGGTGACTAAATGTTGCGTGAAGTTTTACTTTTAGAGTCAAACAATCCGAAGTTTGCTTCAGTTGTTCGAGCTCACGATTTTTTGTGGCTCTCATCTGTGGATGGTGTTTATAAAGTAGGGACGTTTGATCTCGATGAAGAAGCTTTCAGCAAAGGACCAGCACAGGCAGCAAATGCGTATTCAGAAGTAGTTCGCCGTCTTGAGGAGTGTGGAGTTTCGGGTTCCGCACCCGTTCGCATTGAGCATGCGACAGCAAGTCAAGATTGGAGATTGCAACGCATGGCATTGTGGCCCAATCACTTTGGGCTACCAACAACAGCAGTGAGTCAAGGGTATCAAGGCAAGATGATTCGCCAAAATATGATCACGGTTGGAGTTGTGGCGGCGATGCCAACTGTTGCTCGTGAGCTAATTTCACCTGGACCAAATTCGGGTCGCGCATCGCGAGTAACTCGCGCCGCTGACTTTGTTTTCATAATTGGTGTTCGTGGCGAGGTTCTTCTTTCCGATGGCACATCTTGCTCAGACGGTTTAATCGAACATACTGAAATGCACATCGATAGATCAATGGCCAATATTGATTTTCACCTCGCAGCTGCAGGATTGTCCGGCAAAGACTTAGTGCGCATTGATGCCTTCTTGCGGAGCCCGCAGGATGCAGTGTTGTTTCGCAAGCGTATGGACGCATATATGAAAAACACAGGTGGACGTTTTTCTATAAATGCGTTTGCATGTCCGCTTGGTGGTAGCACCGATATTGAAATTAGTGCCATTGCCTCTTGTGTGTCGCAAGGTATTACAAAAGACTCTGATCTTAGTAAAACAAATCTGTCTGTTATTTCAAGTGGATTTGGATTTATTTCGACATGTTTGATGGATTCAGGAAATCTTATTGAATCTGTTTTGCCCAGCACTATTGATGGCCAATTTGAACAAGGTTTAAAAGTCTTAAAACAACGTGTCAGTAATCTTGGATCAAGCGTGGACCCAGATGACATTGTTCGTTTGGACATATTTCTTGCAAGTCCATACGCAAGGCCAGTGGTTGAAAAATTGTTGTTAAAAGCCTTTGATGGAAGCATTGTTCCGCCGGTTGTATGGCATGGATCTGATCTTCCAGAGGGTCTGCAGATAGATATTTCGGCAGTTGTAGCAATTGCCTAATGCCGAGGCTCTTTGGCGCATTAGTTCCAGAAGTACTACGTGAATCAAATTTTCGAACCTATTGGTTGTCGCATCTTTCAGCTACTTCAGGCATGTGGTTTTGGCGTACGCTTGGTCCAATTTTAGTTTTTGGGTTAACAAAAGATCCGCGCGTACTTGGCTTACTCGGATTGGTTTCTTATGGTCCAGTTTTGGTGTTTTCTTACGGTGGCGGGTATTTAGCTGACTATTTTGATAAGCGAAAAGTTGCCGCATTGTTTCAAACGATTTCAGCGATGATATTTATCGTGTTAGGGCTGTGGGCTATTAATAGCGAGTTGACTGTTTTTGCAATTTGTTTTGCTGCACTTGTGGAGAGCATTTCGTATTCACTTTGTAAGCCAGCTATTCAGTCACTGATCTATAACATCGTCGAAGAAAGTAATTTGACAAGTGCAGTATCTGTTAACACCGCCCAATATTCGATTGCGCAACTCATCGGGCCTGTGCTGGCCAGTTTGATTCTTTTTAAATTCGGCGCCACTACGGCGTTGTTTTCTGCAGCATTACTTTATATTCCTATGGTGTATTCAATGTCTGTGACTTTTAAAAAGCTTGATATTCCACGTGCGAAAATCAAGAAGAAGATTGCAGACGATGGCACACGCACTAAAACGCTGACCGTTTTACTCTTGTCAATAGCCCTAGGCAGCGTGGCGATTGAAGGTGGAGTGAGAATACTTGCACCGCAAGTGGCCAGCGACTTGTTATCTTCGGCGAGTGGTGCAGGTTATTTGATTTCAGCGCAGGCGCTCGGTGGGATATTGGGTATCTTGTTGATCTTGGTAATTGGTAAAAACATAAATGAGTTAGTTATGTTTAGAGTTGGTTCTCTATTTTTTGGACTTTCAATATTTATTTATTCGTTTTCAACAAACTTTTACCAGGCAATCATCATGGCGATTGTTATAGGTGCGTGCAACTCAGTGGCATTCAATATTGCGACTGCTTTTATTCATAAAGTATCAACCCAATCAAACCGGGGACGTTCAATTTCTCTGCATAGTATGGCACTACTTGGCTCACGACCCGCGACAGGATTAGTTGCTGGTGGGCTTTCAAGTTCGTTCGGATGGCCTATTGCGTCTCGAGTTTTTGCCATTGCCGCAGTGATTCCGGGTATTTTTTTGGTTCGCAAATTGAAACATATAGCGAGCTGATTAGTGGGGAGTTGCGTCTATGACTGAAGTTACCGGTTTGCGAATTGACGCAAAGTTTTCACCCCAAGGAAGAAGCTGGGTTGATGTACGAGATGCCTCAGTTGACATTGATTCTTCAAAGTTATTTGAAGGAGTTTGGTTTTTCGATCACCTTGAGTCAGTGCGTACAGGGCCGAACGGAAGTGAGAGCTCACAGCCAATTTTCGAAGGTTGGAGCCTATTGTCAGCTATTGCGTCTATTACTTCTAATGTGAGGCTTGGTTTGATGGTGTCATGTCTTCAATATCGCCCACTTGGTGTATTGGCCAAAATAGTTTCGACTATTGACAACATTACGGGTGGCAGAGTTGATCTCGGTTTAGGCGCCGGCAACAACGCTAATGAAGCCAAAGCATTTGGCATTCAATTTCCGTCTTTGTCTGATCGAATCGCAATCTTGGCTGAATCTTGCGAGGCGTTGAAGTTGCTGTTTTCTACTGACCAAAGTGTTAGCTATAGCGGAAATTTTGTAAAAATAGAAAATGCTAAAAATAATCCGGCACCTATCAATCGTGAGATCCCATTTTTTATAGGCGGCAAAGGTGAGGTACGAATGTTTAAAGTAATTGCAGAGCATGCCGACTTTTGGAACTACTCAAATGGCACACCAGAAGAGTTTTCGCAAAAATACAGCAAGCTTGGTTCTCGTAGCAAAGAGCTTTCTATTGATCGCAGATTGCCTCGAGCCTCAGTACAAGTGCAAGTGAACCCAAGTGACCTAGACGGACCAACCAATCTTGCTAATTCTTATATTAAGGCTGGCGCATCACACATACTTTTGTATGCAGTACCAAGTTTCGAATCTGTGGAAGGCATCAAAATTGTTGCTGAGAGGTTGAGGCAGTAGCGAGATGATTTCAATTTTAAACTTTCAACTAAAAACTCAAAAGATAAGAGGTTAAGAAATGTCTGTTTTACGATTGTCAGCAAATCAGTTGCTTAAGAAGTTTCGTTCTAAAGAACTCTCGCCGGTAGAGGTTTTAGATGCGCTGATTTTGGCGTTTCCTGATATTGATATCAGGACTAATGCATTTCTTGATACTGACTTTGATGGTGCGATGGTTGCGGCTAAGACAGCCGAAGCACAGTGGGCTAAAGGCGAGCCGATTGGGCAATTGTGTGGTGTCCCTGTGTCAGTTAAAGACAGCATTGAAGTTGCCGGGATGAAAACTACGTACGGTTCAGTTGTTTATCGAGACAATCGGCAGCCTGATGGTCTAATAGCTCAGCGTTTAAGAAAAAGTGGAGCAGTGATTTTCGGAAAAACGAATTTGCCTGAGTTTGCTCTCCGTTCTGAAACGGCAAATAGATTGCGAGATTCGGGACGCAATCCATGGAATTTGGATCGCACTTGTGGCGGCTCAAGCGGCGGGTCGGCAATCGCAGTAGCAACTGGACTTGGCCCCATTTCGATTGGCACTGATTCCGGTGGTTCAATTCGAGGTCCAAGTGCACAAAACGGAATTTTTGGTTTCAAGCCATCCTTTCAACGAATTCCTACAGTTCAAACTTGGCGCGCCGCAGTAGGGAGATCTCATAACGGTCCAATGACTCGCACTCTGGCTGATGCTGTATTGATGATGAATGTAATTGGTGGATACGACAGTAGAGATCCAGAGTCTTTGATGCCTTATGCGATCAACTCAAATCTTGATTCAGTGAATGTGAAAAACTTGAGAATCGGTGTCGTTAACTCTGAAGTTGCTTTCGCGGAGGGACATGATGTCATGGAGGCTTTGCGCTTAGCACATGACTTGTTAAAAAATAATGGTGTTGCGGTTAAGTTCGTTGATGAGCCACCCGCGTATTCACCATTGCGTTCATCTCAAGATACTTGGCCCTACGGAGGTGATCACCTCGCAGCTTCGCAAGCCATGTTGGGTGACGACTTTCTCGAAAAACACGGATCTGAACTAACCGATTATGCACTTAAAGTTTATTCAGACGCTGTGAGTTTGTCAGCAGTTGATTATCGCCGAGCGCAGATACATGATGCTAAGTATCGACTAAAGATGGCGGACTGGCTTGTTGAAAATAATATCGACATATTAATAATGCAGTGTGTCCCGCCAGCAGCAATCATTGACCCGTTAGGAAGAATTTCTGATCGCGATTCAAACAATTTAGCAATGTACAACATTTCAAGATTGCCGGTCGCATCAATTCCGGTTGGGTTTTTTAAAGAATCTAAAATGCCGATGGGATTGCAAGTGGTTGGACATTACGGCCAAGACGGTCAAGTTCTCGGTGCATCAGAGTTCTTTGAGAATGAAAAAATGTGGAACTCAGATTGGCCAGAATTGGTTTAAATAAGGTTTTGGCTTATTTGCCAAAATATACAGTCTTCCAACGAGTGAAAAACTCTTTGGCAGCCCAACCCATTTCTGATGTACCAGAGCCGCTCTGCTTGTGGCCACCGAACGGAACATGAATCTCATTGCCTGTCGTTGACTTATTGATCTTGACTACACCAGATTCAGATTCAGATGAAAAATTTAATGCCTTGTCCATGTCCGTCGTGAAGATCGATGAACTCAGACCAAATTCTGTATTATTTGCTACTTGAAGACAGTCTTCGTAATTTTCTGCTTCAATTATGCAAATCACCGGACCGAAAATTTCTGTGGCGAAAATATTATTACTCTGATCTAATCCTTTGTACAAACGCGGATTGATAAAGTATCCGTTGTCTGGATTCATTTCTTTTGCGGCAACTACCTGAAAATCTTTGATTGGGGCTAGGCGTTCAACCAGCCTGTCAAACTGGCTCAGTGAAGCAACTGGTCCCAAGACTGAATCACTGTCAAATGGGTCTCCAACTTTCCAGGTTGAAGCAAAAACTTGCAGACGGTCTATAACTTCACTACAAACTTTTGACTCGACAATTACTCGAGTTGTCGCAGTGCATTTTTGACCAGCAGAAAGATATGCGCCATTTGCAATTTCTCTAGAAGCAATGTCAAGGTTTGCATCACTTAAAATTATTGACGAATTACTACCGCCGAGCTCAAGTTGAGTTGGTATTCCTCTTTCGGCCATGGCCACACCAAGTTGACGACCAACGGTATTTGACCCAGTAAACGACAAACCAGCAATGCGCGAATCGCTCAACACCTTTTGTCCAATCTCGGAACCGTGTCCGAGCAGCATGTTCACAACTCCAGCAGGAAGCCCAGCCTCTTCAATTGCTTCTGCGAGGTGGATAGAAGTCAACGGGGTGAGTTCTGCTGGTTTCCATACGACAGTATTTCCAAAGGCAATAGCATGGGCAATTTTCCATGCTGGTATTGAGATCGGGAAGTTCCAAGGAGTAATGCACACCACGACGCCAAGTGGTTCAACACGAGACATCAGTAACGCAGTCTTTAGATCGCGCGCTTGAACTGTTGCGCCGTCTGGTTGAAGTGCCATTGCGGCCGCAAATCGAAATTGTGCAGCCGAGCCCGATGCCTCACCCTTGGCCTCTGCGTATGTCTTACCTTCTTCTAGTGCCATATCGTGGCCGATTCGATCTGCACGAATTTCAATTCTTTCGGCGATCTTCAAAAGATAATCGCTTCGCACTGGAGCTGGAGTTTGGCGCCAACTCTTCAAAGCTCGTTCTGCAGCTGTAAATGCATCTGCAATAGCTGTATCGCTTGCTGTTAAAAAATCTCCAATGATTTCGAGTGGCTTAGCTGGATTGATGTTTTTGAAAACATTACCTTTCGTTAACCACGCGCCATTGACTAAAGACCCGTTGTGATCAGTGGTCATGGAAGAAGTACCTTTTGGAGATGAAGAACTTGTTTGGCAAAAGGAATAATCTCAATTTTCGTTGGATTATTGTTCAGTTCACCCTGACCTGAAATAATTAAGTTAACGAATATCGGTCCACCCTGAGCAAGTGTTTCGCGTAATACTGAGTCGGCGCCTTGCAATGTGTCAATGGTTATTGCGATTTTGTACCCAGAAGCTAATGCGATCTTAGATAGATCAGCATTCTCTGACCCAGGGACCTTCTGCTCTCCAGAAGTTTGGTAAATACCATTATTGAAAACAAAGTGCACAAGATTGCTAGGACGAGCAGTGCCTACAGAGAGCAAAGTTCCAAGTTGCATGACGAGACTGCCGTCTCCGTCAAGGACAAAGATCATCTCATCAGGCTTTGAAATTGCTAGTCCAAGTCCGATTCCTGCGGCACTTCCCATACTGCCAATCAACTCAAGATTGCGAGAGTCATTTTGGCCAATTGCTCGCCATGCTGAGGTTGCCTGCATTGTGGTGATGCTGATTGCATGCCCGCGGACACCACAAATTAGATCGACAGCTTCTGTTCGTAAAATTCCGTTTTGGTGCTTAGTCATTGAGTTGGAGATCCGATCAAAATTGCGGTTGGTACTGAGTTGTCCCAAGCGTGGCTAATTGCATTTGAGATCTGTGCCACATCATCTGGAAAGTCGAGTCTCCAATAGCGAATCCCCCATATATCGAGAGTTGGCTCCATTAGGTTGACAACGCGAATTGGATTATCTCGAGAAGATGAGTCTGGGTCTCGAAAGTATTCACCGATAAGCATGCAAGTAGGGATGTTGGCATCAAGCGATAACCCTCGCAAAGAATTTAGACATGCGTAAAAGCCGGCATTCTGAATAAGTGCGATTGGTTTACATCCTCCGATAAATAGTCCAGTTATAACTGCGACAACTTCATCCTCTGTACAAACTTCAACAAGTTTGAGAGTTGGGTGCTCTGCGATGGCAGTTAAGAGAGTTTTCTGATGTGTATCTGGAACCGTGACGATGTGGGTAATTTTTTCTTTTAGAATTGCCTGCAAAATTAAATCAGCAGATATTCCAACGCAATGCTTGGGCATAATTCGGTACATCCTATAAAATAGGCTGACTACAACTAAGAGTTTTAATCAACTGCGTTCGCCAAGAAAACTTCTCGGCTGCCGCTATTTCCTATACTATAAGATGTACCAGCACTGATAGAAATCCGAAATTGCAGATTTGTAGATCATTTGATCATGGTTTGATAAATATTTTGTGTCGTGTTATTTGGCTTAGAGAGGGATAGATGACGGATCTTGGCTTTGAGAATTTCTATAAAATAGCGTCTTCACGTAGATCGAATATCAATATTGATAGCGAACGCAAAATTGATCGCGTAACTTTGGAGAGACTTTGTGATCTGATTCATTTGGCGCCTAATCATCGGCGTACATGGCCATGGAGAGTCGCAGTGTTCGAGGGTGAATCCCGAGGTCGTTTAGGAAGTTGTATTTCAGATGTGATGAAAGAAAATGGAGTGGACGCAGGTCGAGCAGAAAAAGCCCGCACAAAATACCTTAGGGCACCAGTAATTATTGTTGTCGGAGCAGGGTCAGGCGCCAATGATTTAGAAACACTAGAAAACAAAGATGCTGTTGCTGCAGGTGTTCAAAATTTGCTTCTCGGAGCAACTTCGTTGAGCATGGCAACGTTATGGTCTTCGTGCGAAAGTTTGGCAATGTCTGCTGTTAAGCAAATATGCGGATTTTCAGAAGACGTTTCTGTAAGCGGCATAATTTACCTTGGCTGGCCGTCGCGCGAAGTTCCTGTGCCACAGCGTCCGCCACTAGATGTTAAGTATTTTGATAAGCCCTAGTTGGCCACGTGGACTGTATTTAGTGATGATTGAGGTGCTTGCTCGAGTATCTCACCAGGAATGCCCCAGCCCATAAGGCTTTCACGCCATTTTTCGGCAGGCGACTCAACTTGTTGCACACCACGACAGTACTCAAATTGGTACGCATCGTGAACTAATTTCAGAGTTGCTCCGAGTTGCACTGCGAAGCAAGATATTGGTACGGTACGACTACTAAAGAATTTGCGAGTCGATGGGGGTCGTCATGGCAATTGAATCTGATGGGCACAGCAAGGGCAGTCCACGTCTTTTTGAATTAATCGAAAATTCACCAAAGACTGGCAAGAGTCCAACTGTTTGGGCGTGGCCACAATTGATTGATCACTTGAAAGTTGCTGGTCAGCCAGTGCAAGGCCCATGGCCACCACACCAAGAGCGTCGTCCAGACCCTGATGCAGATTCGTCGCCAACAGCAGTGCGCGACCCACACTCAAAGAAATAACAACGAGGAGACAAAACCATGTATCCGTCTCGATTTAAATACGAGTCACCGAAAACTATTGAAGAAGCAATTGCGTTGCTGACAAAAGGCAATGGCGAGGCGAAGATTCTTGCAGGTGGCATGAGTCTTATCCCGATGATGAAATTGCGGTTTGCATCACCTGAAACTTTGATTGACATCAGCAATATTCCAAACCTTAATTATCATCGCGCGGACGCAGACGGAACATTTCGAATCGGCGCACTCTGCACCCATGCAGATCTCGAGAAGTCAAGCATTCTTGCGCAACATCAGCCGACTCTTGCAGCGACAGCGCCTTTGGTTGCTGATCCGATCGTGCGTACGCGCGGAACTTTTGTCGGCTCAGTGTGTCACGCTGACCCGCAAGGCGATTGGTCATCGGCGATGATTGCACTTGATGGCATGATAGTTGCGCAGGGTCCGAAGGGTCGACGCACGATCGCGGTGCGCGATTTTGTAACTGGGCCATTTCAAAATGTACTTGCGAGTAACGAAATTGCAATTGAAGCAATTATTCCGACAACAAAAGGAATTCGTTTCGGTGGATATTTGAAGCTTGAGCGTCGCATCGGTGATTTTGCAACTGCTGGCGTTGCTGTTGCACTTGAACTTTCTGGCGCAAGCGTTATTCGCGCAGGCATTGGTTTAACTGGTGTCGGTAGTTCGACAGTCAATGCAATTGATGCCGCACAGTCTCTTGTCGGCTCGCCATTAACAAGTCAAGCAATTGAGCGAGCCGCAGATCTCGCTGCTCAGGCGGCGCAACCTCGAAGCGATCATCGCGGAAGCGCAACTTATAAACGGCAAGTGGTGCGCACATTTGTTGTGCGAATTTTGACCGAAGTTAGTTCAAACCAAGTTAAGGCGGCATGAAATGACAAGTCTTTATGAAGAAGTAAGAGGCGATGATTCGGAAGAAGTTTCAACGTGCCTTGTGACGGTACGAGTAAACGGAGTGAATAGGTCGGCAAAGGTTGAGCCGAGGTTGTTGCTCGCGCACTTCATTCGACAGGGTCTTCGGCTGACTGGCACGCATGTTGGATGCGATTCTTCAAATTGCGGTGCTTGCACGGTTTTGCTCGACGGACAGCCAGTAAAGAGTTGCTCGATGTTTGCAGTGCAAGCAAACGGCCATGAAGTGATGACTGTTGAAGGACTCTCCACGGCCAGTGAACTTCACCCGATTCAAGAAGGGTTTAAAGATGAGCACGGTTTGCAATGTGGATACTGCACGCCAGGAATGATGCTCGCGGCTAAAGCGCTACTGGATGAAAATTTGAATCCGACCGAAGACGAAATTCGATGGGCGCTTTCGGGAAATCTTTGTCGATGCACGGGATACCAAAACATTGTTAAAGCTGTTCTTTGGGCAGCAGAAAAGATGAGAGCACAGGCCGGCAAATGAGGGGGAACAACCAATGAGTCTCGACGAAATCAAAATCGGCGGATTAGGCGCAAGCCGAAAACGAGTCGAAGATAATCGATTTATTCGTGGCAAAGGCAACTATGTCGACGATGTGGTTCTGCCAGGCATGTTGCACATGGAGATTCTTCGGAGTCCACTAGCGCATGCACGGATTAAGTCAATTGATGTAAGCGCAGCCTGGGCTATACCCGGTGTGCGTCTTGTTTTGACTGGCGAAATGATGGCAGCAAGAAACCTTGCGTGGATGCCAACTTTGTCGTACGACACGCAAGCAGTTTTAGCAACAGACAAAGTTCGTTTTCAAGGACAAGAAGTTGCTTGCGTTATCGCCGACGACCCTTACATTGCGAAAGACGGTTGCGAAGCGATCGTCGTTGAATACGAACCACTCAAGCCGATTGTCAACCCGATGCAAGCGCTTGCACCTGGTGCGCCACTAATTCGCGACGACAAAGAAAATCAAAAAGACAATGTTGTTTTCGATTGGCAAGTTGGCGATAAAGCCGCGACGGATGCAGCATTTGCGAAAGCCGACAAGGTTTCAAAACTTGAGTTACATTATCCGCGCTCTCATCCGTCACCGATTGAACCTTGTGGATCAATCGCCGACTTTGACCGTTCGACTTCAAAGTTGACCGTATATATGACGACTCAAGCACCGCATATTATTCGTGCTGCTGTCGCGCTTGTCGCCGAATTGCCTGAGCACATGATTCGTATCATTTCGCCAGACCTTGGCGGCGGTTTTGGTAACAAAGTGCCGGTTTATCCCGGATATGTAGTTTCAATTCTTGCATCGATATTGCTTGAAAAGCCCGTGAAATGGATCGAAGACAAGACTGGCAATTTAATCTCAACAGGTTTCGGTCGTGACGTATATCTAAAGGGAGAGTTAGCGCTTCGCAAAGACGGAAAGATTCTTGCAGTGCGAATGCATACCGACTCTGATCATGGTGCTTTCTTCTCAGATGCTCAACCAAGCAAATTCAAAATCGGTTTGATGCATTCGGCTTTTGCTTGCTATGACATACCGGCAGCTCATTTAACTGCACGAGGCGTTTACACCAATAAGGCTCCAGGTGGAGTTGCGTATCGTTGCTCGTTCAGAGTCACTGAAGCAATGTTCTTTCAAGAGCGAATGGTTCAGGCGGCAGCAGACGATCTTGGTATTGATCAAGCAGAGTTTCGTCGCGTCAACTTAGTTCACGACGATGACTTTCCGCATCGCACTGCTTTCGGTTTCTTAACTGACTCTGGGCAATATGCAAAGTGTCTTGACATCGGTCTCGAAGCGATTGGTTACAAAGACTTTCAAAAACAAAAAGAAGAAGCTAAGAAGCGCGGTCGACTATTAGGTATCGGCATTTCGACAATGACAGAGCCGCTCGGTGCAGGCAACAGTCGAGAGTATGACATTTTAGGAATCAAAATGTTCGACTCTGCAGAGTTGCGTGTTCATATGACGGGGAAAGCAATTTTGCGAACTGGTGCTAAGAGTCAGGGTCAAGGCCACGAGACAACTTGGGCGCAGATTGTTGCGCACGAACTGGGGTTGCCTGCCGATGACATTGTCGTTGAAGAAGGTGACACCGATACTGCGCCGTTCGGCATGGGTACATATGCTTCGCGATCGACACCAGTTGCCGGCGCGGCAGTAGCGATGGCCTCGCGAAAAATTCGCGCGAAGGCTCGCAAGATCGCGGCTCACTTACTTGAAGTTTCAGAAGAAGACATCGAGTGGGAGTTGGGACGCTTCTATGTGCGAAGTGCACCAACACGTGGAGTGACGATTCAAGACTGCGCATATGCGGCTTACACAAACATGCCAGATGGCCTTGAGCCAGGTTTGGAAAATGTTTCGTATTATGACCCACCAAACTTGACTTGGCCGTTTGCGTGCTATATCGCGACTGTTGAAGTTGATCCACAGACAGGTGTTTGGGATGTACTCAAAGTTGTCGCGGTCGACGATTGTGGCGTGAGAATTAATCCAATGATTGTCGAAGGACAAATCATGGGTGGGCTCACCGAGGCGTATGCGATGGCGAGTATGCAGTTCATAACATTCGATGTCGAAGGCAACTGTGTTGGTTCGAACTATATGGATTATCTATTGCCAACAGCATGGGAGACACCTGGCTTTGAACTTCATGAAGTTGTGACGCCGTGCCCTCACCATCCGATCGGAGCTAAGGGCATTGGCGAGTGTGCAACTGTAGGTGGGCCAGCAGCGTTTGTTAATGCAGTTATGGATGCAGTCAAAGACACTGGTGTTCGAAATATTGATATGCCTTTGTTGCCAGATCGTGTTTACGAAGCATTGACAACTAAAAAAGATATTTCAGGTTTCCCACCTGTGAAAACGGATGCCTGATGGGCGACAGTCACATTGACGGATTCGGCATTCTTGAGATTGCCGTTGACCTTGCCAAAAAAGGCGAGGAGTTCGTTATGGCGACTGTGGTGTGGCGTGATGCGCCGTCATCAGGAAAGCAAGGTGCACGAGCGATCATCACTGCGACTGGCAAAGTTTTCGGGTTTATCGGTGGCGCGTGTGCAGAACCAGTTTTGCTTCGTGAAGCGAGCGAGGCACTTGCCAAACGTGAACCTCGATTGTTGCTACTTGGTCCGGGCGATGATCAAGATCAATATGGCGGTCATGTGCCAAACGGTATGACTGTCGTACCAATTTCTTGTCAAAGTGATGGCGCATTGCAAATTTTTATTGAACCGATTCTCTCGGTGCCTCATCTTGTCGTAATTGGTCGTTCGCCAATGGCTCACACACTCGTGCAACTTGCGCAATCTTTAGATTGGCGTGTTGAACTAGTTGATGGTTCAGAGTTCACTTCAGCGAGCGCAAACTATAAGTCAATTGTGGTGGTTGCAACTCAGGGGCACGGCGATGAAGAAGTTCTCGAGACTGCGCTGGCGATAAACCCTTCATATATAGGTGTAGTCGGTTCAAAGAAGCGTGGCGAGCACTTAATTGGTTATCTCAAAGATCGTGGTTTTACCCAAGAAAAACTTCAGCGAATTCGAGTGCCAATCGGGCTTGATCTTGGCAAGACCACGCACCGCGAGGTTGCCGTTGCGGTGCTTGCTGAACTTGTCAAAATGCGTAGTTCTGGTGAGTTAAGCGTAGAAACTTCGGTGCAGGTTGCATCGGCTGAAACAACTTCGATTGACCCAGTTTGCCAAATGACAGTAACGGCAAATGAAAAAAGTCGTCCGTTTAGTTATCAAGGACAGACTTATTACTTTTGTTGCCCAGGTTGTAGGGCAACTTTTGAAAAAGAACCTGCAAAATATATTGCACAGGAGGCATCGTGCTCATAAAACAACAGTTTGAAGTACCACAGCCGATTGATTCGGTTTGGAAATTCTTCGGAGACATTCCGCAAGTGGCGTCGTGTTTGCCAGGTGCAGATCTCACAACAGTTATCGCCGAAGATCACTACGGCGGAACAGTGTTGATTCGCTTAGGACCAGTAAAACTTGAGTTCGGTGGTGAGGCGAAAATCTCTCAGCGAAATGAATCAACGAAAACAATCACAGTTGACGCGTCTGGTGCGGATAAAAAAGGTCGTGGGCAAGCAGCGCTCGGTCTCAATGCACATCTTTCGCCAGCGCCAACAGGCACAAAAGTTGATATCGCAATGGATCTGCAATTGTCAGGTGCAGCAGCCCAATACGGTCGCGGTCTAATCGCCGATGTCACTTCAGTTTTGCTTGGCCAATTCGCTGATGCGATGCAAGTGCGGCTTGATGCAATCGCCAAAGGACTTGATCCATCAAAAGTTGGTGGCGCACGTTCAGCAAGCGGGCTTTCAATAGGTATTCGCGCTGCGGGCATGGCACTGACTCGAGTATTCAAACGGTTTTTCGCTCCATATCAACCAACTAGCAACTAAGAGGAGATCAAATGTCACTTTGGGCAATCGGCAATTTATTGTTACTTGTTGCGGTAGTGCCAATTCTTGTTGGACTACTCAACCGAGTGCTCGCCGCACTTGAACGGATTCGTCAAGCATCGGCAGACATTTTGTCTGGCGGTGTGGCTTTGATTGGTGAACTTGATGAGGTTCCTGAGTTGTTAGCAACCACCGACACAGTGATCGATGAAGTTGCTGTCGGGGCTGTTCGCTATGCCGGTAGTGTCGGAAAACTTTTAGGTTAAGGGGGAATCACACATGACAACTGATGCAATAATAACTTTGGTGCTGGCAACACTAATAATTGCCGCCGCCGCACTCGGGCTCATCCGCGTGATTTTTCATTTAATTGCCGTGAAGAAAACGCTCGCCAGCGTAATCGGTGGCGTTCAGGTCATAGCCGAGAAAACAAGTACTGTGCCCATCGTCCTTCCATCCGTCAATGAGAGCTTGCGACCAGTGCGCGAGTTCTGTGACGCAGTTTGATTAGGGGGATGACCAGATGACAGCAATTTTTCTCGGATCGAATGCCGGATGGACAATTGGGTGGGCAATTGGCCTAACTGTGGTTTTCGTAGTCGTCGCGCTTGTCGTGCCGATCCTTCGTTTGGCCCAACAGATTGGCGATGAGGCGACCGACATCAACGATTCGTTGACGCAATCGGTGCACCACACAGCAGGGCTTCGCGAACTCATAATTACGAACGAGTCGGCCAATGCCATAACCGCAGGTTTGGCTAGAGGTCGTAAACGGCTGGGAGGCTGATCATGCAAATACTTAGTTTGGCGTCAACGCAGGAAAGCCTTTGGTGGGTCACGCTTGGGCTCGCATTGATCGTACTTCTCGCCGTCGCGGCGTTCTTGACGCTACTCGTCAGTCTCGTGCGCACGATTGAAAAACGGGTCGATGCCATTCGCGCGACACTCGATCAAGCTTCAGCGAATACTTCCGATACAGCACTGATCGCCAAAACTGGTGATTGCGTTGATGCGGTTCTGGCAGAGGGTTTGGAACACCACTTGTTTCTCGGTCGTGTACTTGAAAAGGTACGATCATGACGCTCTTGGTTGTGTTGACGGTCGTTGCGATCGTATTGCTCATTGCCGAACTGGCTGTCTACCTATTCATAGTCGGATCACAGCTCACTCGCGTGGCAACAAAATTGGAGGGTTGTTCAGAAGTGGTTTGGGATATCAAGCGCAATGCTGAGCCAATCAAATCGGGTGTCATTCGTATTAATAGCACTGGCAGGGTGATTGCTGGTGCTCTACCGCTTTTGTACGCAATGGCCGAGGGCATAGTTGTTGGTGCAACCTATAAGCCAGCGCCAAAAACTGAATCGGTTCCAGTCCAACCGGCGATGAAGCAACGGCGGTCTCGGATGCTTGACGCAGTGGGGTACAACCCAGGAGGACAATCATGAGCAGGCTCCCAGCGAAGTCGGCAACTCGCAATTCAAGTTCACTTGCATGGTTCGTGGTCGTCATCGCTGGCGTGGTGGTGCTGGCCATTGTCTGGGGACTACAACTTTCTGCGCGCCTTGGTGCTGGGCAGAATGTATTAGACGGTGCGCGACCAATATTTACCGAGGAGCGAATCGTCGGCGACCGGATCGGAATCACGATGATTGGCAACGTGGCCGACATGGTCGACCCGATTATCGATGCTGAAGGTGGCGCGGCGAGCGAGGTCGTAGATTTAGTGGGGTTGGTCGCAGGAGCCACTGGCCTCCCACCAGCCGATGTACTTGCTGCTATCAAAGCCAATTTCCCTCATACATATCACCTGTTGCTCGCACTACCTCTGGATCAAGTGAGTGCAGAGATTCCTAAGTTGTTGACCTTCGTGTCCAATAACTCTCAAGTTGGCGACGCCAATGCTGTGCTTGGGGCAATCGCTGCAACCACGCCGCGCCTGGCCCAAGCAATTACCAACCTCATGGTTGTCACCGAGAATTGGCGAGATGTGGCGGGCACTGATGGAGTCACGCGTTTCGATGGAGTAACCGAGGTTAACTCGGTTCCCGAAATTCGCGGTTTGTTCGAAGATGATGTTGTGACTGGTGTTGAAACCGTTGCATCCGACTTTCGTGGCTTGGACGAACCAGTACCGGAGGTCGGTTTGATCGCGTTGATCCTGACCGTCATCGGCGTGATTGTGGTGCTCTTCGGTTTGATAATGATGGTTCTGAGCAGAACTAACATTTATGGCGCACTGGTTCACACTCTCGGCTGGTCGGTCGTGACGCTGGTTGGCATTGTTGTCGCCGGTGGTGTTTTGGTTCTTGGGTTGTTCCCACGTCTTGAAGGCGGCCAGCGGGTCATTGATGGACTACGTCCGGCGTTTGTTGAAGAGCGAGTCGCCGGTATGGAGGCGGGTGTCACGATGGTTAGCAGCATTGCTGCGATGGCCGACCCAATCGTTGATGTGCAGGGCGGCGCGGCGGGAGAGGTCGGCGCTTTGGTGAACTTAGTCGCAGGTGCCACTGGACTCCCACCAGCCGATGTACTTGCCGCAGTCGAGACTAATTTTCCACACGTGTACCATCTGTTACTCGCGTTACCTCTGGATGCGGTGAGCGCTGAGATACCGGGCTTATTGAACTTCGTTGCCGAGAACTCTCAAGTTGGCGACGCCAATGCGGTGCTTGAAGCTGTCGCGGCGACCACTCCGCGCTTGGCTCAATCAATCACGAACCTGTTGGTGGTCACCGGTGGTTTCCGAGAGGTCCCGGGATTCGCAGGGCTCACCAGGTTCGACGGCACGCCTGTTCGATCGATTCCAGAACTCACTGACTATTTCAAGGACGATGTCGTCGCCGGGGTACGAGCCGTCGCCGCTGACTATCGAACGCTCGACACAACCGCTCCACCAGTTGACATGTTCCCGCCATTGCTGCTCGGTGTTGGCATCTTGGTAATCATCTACGGAGGTGCAA
This sequence comes from Ilumatobacteraceae bacterium, assembly GCA_964203235.1. Classification (GTDB taxonomy): domain Bacteria; phylum Actinomycetota; class Acidimicrobiia; order Acidimicrobiales; family Ilumatobacteraceae; genus BACL27. Next base: position 1,168,499 of record CAXNLE010000001.1, on the reverse strand, counting down.
TGCTGATGCTCACGCGCGCGAACACTCCTCGTCGAATCAAACTTGTCGGCGGTGCTCGTTAACACGATTTAAAAATGGGTGACCGTTGTTCGTAGCACCCTTGACACTTCGGTGTTATTGGTTTGGATCTCTATCTGTTGTTAGTGGCCCAGTGGTTGGTGCCTGATATTCGCCGATCCATTCTGAACGCCATGATTGGTCGTATTGATCTGTATTACAGCTCGGTTTATAAACGCTGATTAATTCTCTGGCGATTTGTTCGCGGTGAGACTTTAAGCCACCCGGCACTTCGTAGGTGCAGATATATAAATTGAATTTTGATCCTGCTCGATTTGCCCAACACGGGAAAGCTCTGTGTCGAAATGGAAACGCTTCTTTAGATAGATCTTCTGAATGGTCGACATAAATTACTGCGAAGTCTTGTTTGGTTTCGCTTGGCTTATACATCACCGCCCAGACTGCTGCCATGGGCGGCGCTGTCCAGCCGGCGAGTGCTCGTGGTCCTTCAAATGGATAACCCGCTAGCGACCCGAGTCTGATCACTCTGATTCGCCTGGGTACTCTTCGTAGTCGTCATCTTCGGCAAGCACTTCTACTTCGGTGATTGGCCAAACTGGCATCAATGCGCGTTGCACCGCAGTGTTAAATAATTCAACTGCAGTTTTAACCGCTGAGTCAGAATCGGCTGCCTCTACAACAAGTTGAGCGCCATAAGACATTGTGTTGACACCACTCGCGATGCCAGAGTGAATTGCAACAGCATCGGCAAATTCGACTACTTCTGCAAGTTCAATGACTCTGTCGCCTTCGGCACGAAGTGAAACGCTGTATCGCATAATTAATTTCTATCGCAATTCTCGAAGTTTTTCTGCGAATTGTTCGAGACTTGCCAAGTTATGTCCAGAGAAGATCTCGTCAATAAATGGGTCAGCGACCATCATCCCAAGCGAGTTTGGTCGAAAGTCTTTGACGTCTCCTTTATGTGGGTTCATCCAAACAATTCTGTGTGAGAGACGCGAGAGTTTTTCCATAGATGCCTCAAGTAGCGCAGGATCTCCACGATCAAGCCCGTCTGAGCAGATCACGACTATCGAGCCGCGACTTAATCCACGACGACCCCACCGTTTGATGAATTGGTCAAGCGACTGACCAATGCGAGTGCCGCCATCCCAGTCAAACACGGCCGTGGCGGCCAAGTTAAGCGCATCGTCAGGTTTGCGGCGATCAAGTGATCGAGTAATTCGGGTGAGACGCGTGCCAAAGCAAAATACTTCAACTTTGTCGGCGGCTCGTCGAGCAGAATATGCAAACTGTAAAAGATTGCGCGAATAGTCAGACATCGAACCAGAGACATCCAAAATAAATACGAGCGGGCGAATTCGAAGTCTGCGCTTTTGCCGGAACAATCGTGTTGGGTTGCCATGCGATCGCATTGTTTCTCGTGCCATTCGACGCGGGTCAAGTCGTGGTCCATTTTTTGCAGTCATGGTTCGACGTGTGCGTCGGCGGGGCGGAGTCAGTTTGATGTCAGAGACGATGCGTCTGATTGTTGCTAATTCTTGATCAGTACAAGCCGCAAATGCCTTGTTTCGCCAAACCTGTGCGCCCGACGCCATATATCCAAGTTGTGCTTCTTCTTCGTTACTTTCTTCGCCTTCACCTGGGTCAGGCGAAGGTACTTCAAGAGTTGCTGCAGTACTTGTTGTCGCGCGCATCATGGCCTTCAACTCGCTATCGCCCTGAGTTTCTACATCTAAAAAGAAATTTTTGAACACACGATCGTAAGTGGGGATCAAATCGCGTCGGCTAACTAAAGTGCCGCGACCAGCCCAATAAACGTCGCCCAAATCTGCAGGGTTCAAGAGTGAAACTGCTTGCACATAAGTCATTGCATCACCCGTGCCAACTGCGATACCGGCGTCGCGTAGTTCGTCACCAAACTCAATAAGTACGTCGACGAATTCGGTGCCGACTGTCATTGCGAAGTTTTATTCGTTGACGAGCGAAGAAATGTTTTCGCGAACAAGTTCAAGGTCTTCGCGATCTTTTAGGACAGCGCCTAAAGTATCTTCAGCAACGCTGACGGTAAATTCGTTTGCACCGATAATCTTGATTGACTCAACCCAGTCAATTGTTTCTGCGACACCTGGGGGTTTTGCAAGTTCCATTTCGCGAAGGCGATTCACTGCCTGAACTACTTTCGAGGCAATTTTCTCGGAGACATCTTTTAATTTTGTGGTGACGATTTCGGTCTCTCGCTCTTGGCTTGGATATCCGATCCAATGGTAGAGACAACGACGTTTTAATGCGTCATGAAGTTCGCGAGTTCGATTAGACGTCAGAATCACTATTGGTCGAGTCACTGCCTTAATTGTGCCGATTTCAGGAATTGATATTTGAAAATCTGATAAAAGTTCTAATAGAAATGCTTCAAACTCGTCATCGGCCCGATCAACTTCGTCGATCAGTAGAACGCACGAATCGCCGGCGCGAACTGCTTCTAGAAGCGGTCGTTCAAGTAGAAACTCCGAACTAAATAAACCTTTTACGGTTTTATCTTCAGTGAGTTTTGCTTCAGAGAGAGCGCGAATTTGCAACATCTGGCGGGCATAGTCCCACTCATAAAGTGCTTGATTTGTGTCAATGCCTTCGTAGCACTGAAGTCGAATTAATCTTCGATCGAGAAGTTGCGCCAGAACTTTAGCGAGTTCTGTTTTACCAACGCCAACTTCGCCTTCAAGAAGAAGTGGTCGGCCAAGTTGAAGCGAAATATGTAGCGCGGTTGAAAGACCGCGATCAGAAAGATAGCCAGCGACGCGAAGTTGTTCAGTTAATTCGGTAACTGAATTTGGAAGTGACTTTGACATTTAGTTTGTCGCGCTTTTTAAGTTAGTTATTTCTGAGCGCCGAATCAGATCACTCGGTCTCTGCACCAAGAACTAAATTGCGAATTGAGTCACTAGAAGTTCTAAGTTTTCCTTCACGTGCGAGTTTTTGCTTCCATGCTGTTCGAAGGTCACTGCCCGGTTCGGCAAAGCCATCAAAAGTAATGTCTTTCATATTTTTACAAGACTTCGTTGGCGAGCAGTCTTCGTCAACAGCAAATTCGGCAGGCTCTGTGCTTGCCCAAAGCGATTTTAATGTTGCTTTCGCACTCTCAGATTCATCAGTCATTTTTGTGCTCCGTCGTGTTAACAGGTACTTCAACTATAACTAAGACGTAGTGTCTGTGGCTTACGCAGATTTTCGCAGGTTGATTGCGCTCATAGCTTCAGCGAGGATGGAGATTGCGATCTCTGACGGTGATTTCGCGCCAATCGGCAGACCGGCTGGGCCATAAATTCTTGAGATATCCGAATAGCCACGATAGGCAAGCCAATTGGCTCTGGTGACTTGCATTGTTTTGGATCCAACAGCACCGATATATCCGACGCGACTATCTAGGGCGCTTGAGAGTGCGCGACCAGCATCTTCAACATTGTGATGCATGATTACCGTGGCATCGACTGGTGAGAGTCCCATAATCATCCCAGTTGAAATATCAGGATTTCCTGCCATCGAAACATTCCACCCAATTAATTGCGCAACCGAATCTAGGGCTTCTGCAATTGGGCCAAGCCCAGCGATCACGAGTCTTGTGATTGGAAACCACACAGAGACAATTAACTTGCCTTCAATTAATGAGCCGGTAGTACCTTTGGCAAATAGTTCAGTGGCGATTTGCGGCGCATTAGAAATTGTTTTAGAAGTATAAAAATTAAAATTAGTAATTGAATTTGTGCCTATCTCGCAAGCAATGCAAATTGGATTGCGCTCGATTAGTGCTGGCCAAATTTCTGACGGCAGTTCACTTGCTGGCACACAAACGCAAGTTGCTTTGCCACCTTCGGGCACACCGTTAATAAGCGCATCAACACCGCTAATTGAAAAACTAAGTATCTGACCGTCGGTAACCTGTCTACGCGCATGATCAATTAATTGACCATCAATTGCATTTGAAAGAACAGAACCCATTTTCCCGCCGCCAGGGGTAATTGCAATCGCACCGTTTTGACCGGTGATCTCGGGGCCTTCATAATCAGCGACCCAAGCAACATCTGCGCGAGTGCCAGCCTTTAGACATGACAAGACTGTTAGGGCAATTTCAAACACTAAATATTATCTTATTGAGTTTTCAACTTAATTAGGTGAAGTAGACGGTTTAGCCTGTGACGATGACCGTTTTAGTTGAAACCGATGACGAGAATCTAGATGGCGAGAATCTAGAAGTTCTTGCCTTGCACGAGGTCGAGTTTTGCGTGATTGACCTCGAAACCACCGGTGGCTCAAATGAATACGAAGCAATAACCGAAATCGGTGCGGTGAAGTATCGCGCTGGTGAAGAGGTCGGGCGGTTCACGACACTGGTTAATCCGCAGCGCGCGATTCCTTCTTTTATTGTTTTGCTAACTGGTATTACCGACACGATGGTGACCAACGCGCCCGCGATTGAAGATGTGCTTGATGACTTGCTTGAATTTATTGGCGACTCGGTCTTGGTTGCGCACAATGCAAGGTTTGATATTGGTTTCATCAACGCCGCGCTCGTGCGTGACGGGCGAGAAAAATTGGCGAATCGTGTGCTTGACACCGTTGGTTTGGCGCGCCGTCTTGTGGGTGGAGAAGTTGAGAATTGCAAATTGTCAACACTCGCATCAAGTTTGGGTTTTGCGCATCAGCCGAGTCACCGCGCGATTAACGATGTGCTAGCAACTGGCGATTTGTTGCACTATTTGATTGAGCGAGCAGCAGGTTTTGGTGTTCTTGATTTGGATGACTTTGCTGCGATGTCAAAAATCGGCACGCACCCTCAGGCCGCCAAGTTGAAGATGACTATTGATCTACCACGCGGACCAGGTGTATATCTTTTTGTTGACGGCGAAGGTGAAGTTCTTTATGTTGGCAAAGCAACAAATATTCGTGCGCGGGTGCGAAGTTATTTCGGCACGGGAGACTCACGACGCAAAGTTGGCTCATTGTTGAAATTAATGCAGAGTATTCACTTCATTTCGACACCAGATGTCTTTTCGGCAGAGGTTCTTGAGTTGCGAGCGATTGCCCGCTTGCAACCGCGTTATAACCATGCTTTTACTCGTGCTACTAAATATTGCTACGTTCGTTTGACACGTGGAGAAGTTTGGCCACGGCTGATGGTTACTAAATCTTTAAAGTCTGGTGAAGGTGATATTTTTCTTGGTCCGATCCCTTCACGATCAATGGCACGCAATTTTGTTGACGCAATTGAATCTGTAGTGCCACTTCGTCGATGCACTGTGCGAATGGGCAAGAACTATCGTGCACCGATTGATGCACCCGTTTGTTCTGCGGCCCAATTGGGTTTAGCGCAATGCCCATGTTCGGGTACCGCGGATGCCGAAACCTATGCCGAGGTTGTGCAATCAGTCGTCGATGTGATGTCGGGCAAAGCTGATGATGTTGTGGCCAAGTTGAACGCCAAGATGCTCGCACATTCACAGGCTCAACGATTTGAAGAAGCGGGAGTTGTGTTGGCTCGAGTTGAAGCGCTTGAGGCTATTTTGCAACGTGTGCAGGCTGTGCGTGATTTAGTTGATGCGGGTGAGTTGAGTATTGGTTCTGGGAAAGTTTCACATTTGGTTGAGCGGGGATTGCTGGTGAGCACTCTTGTCGACGGTGTCGCGTTTAATCCAGCTGTACCACAAATTAATTTAGATTTAGCCGAACTTTTATCTGCGCCAAACCCAGCCGAAGTTAGTTATCCCATTTCTGCAGAACTAATTGACGAAATTCTTTGCGTCGCCCGCCACCACCGCGCGGCATAGCTCGCATCTCGTCGCGCAGTAACCGCGACCGCCAGGCACTAAAACCCCGCAACAATCTTCATCTACAATTGAAACATGTTCAGTAAAAATCCATCTGCAGTGCCGGCAGATACGTCGCCTGAAGTTTGGCAGATGCAGATGGGGGCAGTCGGCGCAATGACTGTCGAACAGCGAATTGCAGTTTGGGAAGAGATTCAAAATCAATTTGCGATTATGGAAGACGCCTCAATGCGGCGGCGGTACCCAGAGTTTAACGATCACCAGATTCTTGTCGAACTTGTTCGGGCGCGCTACGGCGATGAACTCGCTAGCAAAATTGTTTCGAAATCTAGCGCGCTTTCAACTTGATTGATCTTGTTTACGCCTTTCGACTTGTAGTTCTCGCGCTTGAGGATGTATCTGCACGATATTTAGTTGTTGGATCAACAGCTGCGGGCGCGTGGGGTGTAGCCAGATCTACTCGCGATGTCGATATCGTCGCTGTGATCTCGAGTGACTCAGTGGAGGCATTTTTGAGCGCACTAGAAGGCAACGATCTTTATGTGCCTGCTCACGAAGCTCGACTTGCTGCAGAATTTGGTGGATCTTTCAATATTTTGCACACAGCAACCGGAGGCAAAGTCGACCTATTCGTTTGCTCACCAGACGACAAGTTTGAGTCAATACGTCTTGATAGGCGTGTGCAGCTAAACATTCTTGGAGTTTTAACATGGGTAGCAACACCCGAAGATGTTGTACTTTCTAAACTTCGATGGCGGTTTGAATCTCGATCAGAAACTCAGTGGCGCGACTGCATTGAAATTGCTGCGTCACAAACTTTAGATATCAATTATTTGCGACACTGGGCTTCTTATCTTGGTGTCTCGGCCGATGTCGAAGACCTAATTAAGACTTAGAGTTGCATGCTCTTGATCTCGAGGAATTCTTCGAAACCATATTCGCTATATTCGCGGCCGATGCCTGATTGCTTATAGCCACCGAGAGGTGCGTTGATATTGAACACTCCACCGTTAACTGCAATCTGGCCAGTTCGTATGCGTCGCGCAATTGCAATCGCTTTATCTTTATCGGCCGCCCAAACAGCACCCGACAAACCATAAACAGTGTCGTTTGCAATTTGAATTGCTTCTTCTTCGGTGTCGTACGCAATGATGCTCAACACTGGACCAAAGATTTCGTCTCGCGCAATTGTCATTGAATTTGTGACATTCGAAAATACGGTCGGTTTGACGTAATAGCCGGTCGCGCAACCTTCTGGTACTCCGACACCGCCAACAACAACTTTGGCGCCCTCGTCAATACCTTTTTGGATGTATCCGTTAACGCGGTCGCGTTGCGCGGCAGAAGCTAGAGGCCCGAGAGCAGTTGTTTTTTCAAACGGATCTCCAACGATCATTGCAGTTGCTGCTGCACCTGCAAGAGTCTCTGCTTCGGCAAGACGAGACCGCGGCACCAACATGCGAGTAAGCGCGAGGCAGGTTTGTCCGCTATTCAAAAATGCTCCACCAACACCCGACGAAACTGCTTTCGCAAAAGTTGCTTCATCTAGATCGGCGCAAATAATGTTGGCTGATTTTCCACCAAGTTCAAGCGCTACTTTTTTGACAGTCTCGGCAGCTACTTGTGAGACGCGACGGCCCGCACGAGTCGAACCCGTGAAAGAAATCATGTCGACACTTGGGTGAGCGGCGAGTGCCTCACCAACAACTGGCCCAGTGCCTGTTACAAGATTGAACACGCCTGCTGGCAAGCCGATCTCGTCAATAATTTCAGCGAGGATGAATGCATCAATTGGCGCAATTTCGCTTGGCTTCAAAACAACTGTGCAACCAGCAGCCATTGCAAAAGCAACCTTGGCGGTGATCTGGTGCAACGGATAGTTCCACGGAGTTATGCAACCAACAACACCGATCGGCTCTCGCACAACAAGTGATGAGCCGAGTTCATGCGAGTACTCAAATTTTTCTGCAACAATTGCAGCTTGCTTGAAAGAATTAATTGGTAGCCCGACTTGAATCATCTGACTGAGAAATTTGGTCATGCCGGTTTCGCGAGAAATTGCTGTAGCAAGTTCATCCATCCGTGCTGCGATGCCATCGCCGATGCGATTCATGTATTTAGCGCGCTCCTCAACATCAAGAGCAGACCAGGTCAAAAATGCGGCGGCTGCAGCTTTGGCCGCGGCATCAACATCTTGTGCATTGCAGGATGGAATCGTCGCCATGACCTGCTCATTTGTCGAGTCAAAAACTTCAATTGCTTTGTCCTGGCCCTGCGGAGCCACCCATTTGCCATTGATGTAAACCTTGTCGTATGTATGCATTTTTCGGCTCCTTTTTTTGTTTCCAAAGATGCTAGTGCGACTAGTTTTAACCTATGCAAGCCAAGCGTTTAACCCCTGCAATCGGTGCGTTGATTTCGGGGATCAATCTTTGCGAGCCATTGACACCCGCGCACTGTTCTGAACTTTCGGCATTGCTCGTTGAGAATCATGTTTTATTCTTCGAAAATCAGCCGTTGACCCCGCGCCAGCACCGCGATCTTGCGGCCAATTTTGGACCGCTCCATGTACATCCCGTCTATCCGCATGACCCAGAAGTTGAAGAAATCATTGTGCTCGATACGAATGTCAAGAATCCGCCCGACAGCGATACTTGGCATACGGATGTGCCGTTTATTGAGTGCCCTCCGATGGGCTCGTTACTTTCGGCACGCGTGATACCACCGAGTGGTGGCGACACATTGTGGTCGAGTTGCATTGCCGCGTATGACGCACTTGATGACGAATATAAATCGCTGATCGAAGATTTAACTGCTGAGCACGACCTGGCGGCGGCGTTTACTGATTCTCGCTATGGAGATTCGCCAGAGGCGCAAGAGCAACTTGCAACTGCGCGAAAGAATAATCCGCCGACGATTCACCCTGTAGTTCGCACGCACCCAGTGAGTGGCAAACGCGGTATTTATGTGAATCAATCTTTTACAACGCGGATTATTGAACTTGCGCCCGATAAGAGCACCGAAGTTTTGCAGTTTTTAACTTCACACGTTGCGCGCTCAGAGTTTGTAGTGCAGTGGAAGTGGAAGTCATACGATTTGGCGTTCTGGGATAACCGGTTGACGCAACATTTTGCCAACGCTGACTATTTGCCGCATCGTCGCGTGATGCATCGCGCGACAATTCTCGGCGATAAGCCATTTCGCAACTAGATCTCTTCAGGCTTTTCGATTTCTTCGATCTCGACTGTGTCGGTTGCGTCGATCTCTTCAATCTCGACAATTACCGCGTCTTTTGCTCTTTCGCGATGTTTTGCCATCTCTTCTGGCGTCGCCTCGCGCCACTTCGCCGGATCGAAACCGTCAATTATCGCCTCGTAATTAATTGCTGTTTCTAATCTGTTTGTGGTGATTTTTTTCATAAGTTTATTTAAGAAATTTGGCTCGCGCCTTCATGGCGTGGACTATTTGAATCTGATTATCTCGTTGAACGACGGCAATCTCAATGAGATTTCCGTGAGTATTTGAACCGATAAATATCGTCACAGTGTCTTGATCTATCGTTCGAAACGCATTTCTATATGCATGGAGCATGTCTTCTGGCGCAATCCCATGTTTATGGGCACTAGCAAGGATTACTACTTGCACTATAGCAACTTGAGTTGCCCATAGATTTCAAGACTGTTGCACTCAACCATTCAGGCTGATGTGTGCCGTCAAGTGATGATCGGCGGATTCTAAAAGTTAATCGTCTTTGTTTGAGTCTGACCATTTCTTATAGAACTTACGAAAAGTTTTTAGTTCGCGCATATATGCATCTCGGTGCTTACCAAAGTCTGGGTCAAGCGAAAGAAGTGACAGTAGTTCATCGCCTTTACCGATCAATGTGCGGCCGCTGGTGATCAGCCATTCTGAAATATTGCCGTGAGCAACGCCGTCTTCAAGTTCAACGGCCTGCATATCGCGGCGGTGCTGATTGATTTCGCGTTCAAGTGCAGCGATCTCGCCCTGCAGAGTGCGCGGTTTATTTAAGGCCATCTTTTGAGAGTACTTGACCCCTGTGGCACGCATCGCCATCAGATTTAACATCGCACACATCAAGGAACTTAGACGAAATAAGAGAGGCTAGATATTTTGATGTCCGATCATAAGAGAATTTATATAGCGAATTCGCTATATACTTGTGCAATGAGATCCAGCGACGTTTTGCGGCAAGCGCGAATAAAATCTGGAATGTCACAAATTGAAGTCGCTCGCAAATCTGGCATTACCCAATCAGTAATCAGTGATTACGAGCGCGGCAAACGCGAACCAGGTGCCGACACATTTTTGCAGTTGCTCGACATCCTTGGAGTTGGCATTGATCTTCGATCGAAGCGTCGAACAAGGGTGCCAACTTTACCCGATAGCCGACTCGCAAGACTCGTATTACGAAATCGTAGAGAAATTGTTGAGTTAGCTCGAGAACATGGTGCGCGAAATGTGCGTGTCTTTGGAAGCGTTGCAACTGGAAAAACCAATAAGCGCAGCGATATAGATTTTCTTGTTGACCTCGACCCCGGTGTCGGATTGATAACTTTGATCAGCCTTGAGTTAAAACTTAAAGACTTGCTCGGTGTCAAAGTAGATCTTGGTCCGGCAAGACTTTTGAAACCGAATATGCGCGAAGAGGTATCTGCTAGCGCAGTTGCTCTTTGAAAAGGTCTGATAGTCAACGCTTAAGTGATGTCTTGGTCGCGATTGATGCAATTGAACGCCACTTGCAAAGGGGCGCGCTATCTGATCCTTTGATATTTGACGCAGTAAGAGTGCGATTGATCGAAATTGGGGAAGCGATTAGTCATATTGATGTTCGGCTGCTGAGACAATCGCCAGAAATCGCTTGGCGCGAGATAAAAAACATGCGCAATTATCTCGCACATAACTACTTTGGCACTGATGAACAGATTATTGCCGAAGTAGTTGATCAACAGTTAGCGCCTTTAGCCAAGGCAGTGAATCGTCTATTGAATGAACTGCCATCAAGTAGCGTGTAACTCGTTATGGCGCGAGAGAAGATTTACACCAGGGCTGGCGACGACGGCACAACTGGTTTGTTTTATGGCGGACGAGTCGGCAAAGACAGTGCACTGCCGCGCGCATATGGCGCAGTCGACGAAGCGCAAGCAATTTTGGGACTCGCTCGTGCCGAGGCAGGCAAAGGGACCGAACTTGACGACATGCTCGTTCACATCATGCGTGATTTGTGGGTGTTGATGGCCGAACTTGCAACGCTTCCTATAAATCGTCACAAACTTGTTGCAGAAAAATCTCTTGTCACCGAGGCGATGGTCACGAAACTCGAAAACATGATTGATTCACTTGACGAAAAGTTCACTCCGCCTACAGAGTTTGTTGTGCCTGGCGAAAATAAAGTTGCAGCGCTGCTCGATGTAGGCAGAACAGTTACTCGACGCGCTGAGCGTCATTCATTAGCTGCAGCACCAGCACCTTCGCAAGCATGCCCCTACTTAAATCGACTATCCGATTTGTTGTGGACACTTGCACGGTGGCAAGAAGGAAATTCTCTATCAGTTAAAAGTATTGATAAATAGAAATTTAAGTATTTGTTACACAAGTTCAACTAGGAGCAACAATGAAAATTAGCAAATTGTCAGTAAATATTGTCAAGTCAGAAATTGCATCTCAAGCGATCGGTATTGCAGTATCAACTGACGGTGCCGTTGCCAAAGAACTCGGTATTTCTCGCGACCAACTCGCCACTCTTGGGTTCGAATCTAAAGTCGGTCAGACGCTTGTTGTGCCAACTGGTAAAGCTAAACAGATTATTGCCGTTGGTATCGGTGAGTCAGCAAAAGCAAATGCGGATGTAATGCGCTCAGCAGCTGCGGCTCTGGCTCGCGCTGCCGCAAAATTTTCTAGTCTCACGACTACTTTGGCAACTTCTGGTCGCGGAGACCGCACGGCGATCGCTCAAGCCGTAACTGAAGGTTTGATTTTGGCGACACACCGCTATGACGATCTTAAGACCGACAAGGAGGCAACTTCAAAACTTATTTCGGTTTTGATTGTTGCGCCAGCAGCTATGTCGGCAGCAATCACTAAAGGAGTCAAGCGCGGTGAGACTATTGCCGAAGCAGTTTGCTTTGCACGTGATCTTGCAAATATGCCACCAGCGCATTTGACTGCAAAAATGATTGCTGAGCGTGCACAAAAAGTAGGTACAGAAAGCGACATCGCGGTCGAAGTTTTCAACAAAGACCAACTTCTCGCAATGGGATGTGGCGGAATGATCGGTGTGAATCGCGGCAGTGTCAACCCTCCGCGAATGGTGAAGATTTCTTATCAGCCTGGTGGATTACGTAAAGCGACAAAATCATCCGCAAACAAATCTGCCGCAAAATCAAAAACTAAATTGCCACACTTGATTTTGGTAGGCAAAGGCGTGATGTATGACTCGGGTGGTATCAGCCTCAAACCTTCTGATCCATCACATGCGATGATGAAGGCTGACATGAGTGGTGCTGCTGCAGTGTTGGCAACTATGAGCACACTCAAATCTCTCGGTTGCAAAAATCAAGTCACTGCTTACCTAATGTGCACAGACAATTTGCCATCGGGTAGTGCGATGGCAATGGGCGACGTGTTAACGATGCGCAACGGCAAGACTGTTGAAATTCACAACACTGATGCTGAAGGTCGTTTGGTTCTCGCCGACGGACTTTCGTTAGCAGCCGAACTTAAACCTGATGCAATCGTTGACATCGCAACTTTGACAGGTGCTTGTGCTCGCGCGCTTGGGCCACAGATGTCTGGCGTCTTGGGCAATAATCAACCATTTATTGATCAAGTAACTGCTGCAGCCAAATCAACAGATGAGCAAGCTTGGCAACTTCCGCTTGAGAGAAAATATCGCGGTTTAATTGATTCGTATATTGCTGATATGAAAAACGTAGGCGGGGCAGAAGCTGGCGCAATTACTGCCGCATTATTTTTGGATGAATTTACTTCTGGTATACCTTGGGCGCATCTCGATATCGCTGGTCCGATGTGGGCCGATAGCGATGGAGGATGGTTGCAACGCGGTGCAACTGCATACGGCACACGTTTGCTCATCAACTTGGCGGAGAACTTCAAGCCCCGCTAATTATTAATTTGAATGCAACCACTGCGTCTACGCACTGGCGATCCTGCGAAAGCGATCAACTCAAACTAACAAACCTTGGATTAAGGGGTTGTTTTGATTGTCGTAGTCGTTGCGCTGGTCGTTGTCGCAGATACGAGCGTTGTCGTTGTAGTCGTAGTTGCTGCGATTGTTGTCGACGTATCAATCGGCAAGGTAGTGGTTACCGCAGGCACAACTGGGGCGACAGTTGTTGTCGTTGTTGTAGTAACAGCAATAGTTGTAGTAGTCGGCGTGGTTGCTATCCAATATCGCTCGTATATTTCACGTGCCAAAGACTGGTACGACTTAGCGCGCACTGTATAGCCAGTTGGTGTGAGGTGAACTTTATCCCATGCCATTAACTTCAGGTTTGAATTGATGACTGAATACCAGTCTGAGAGAACCAAGTTTGGATATTCGGCCGTGAGTTTCACGAGCACGCTATTGAAAACAACACTTCTTCTAAAGATCGCCTTGGTATCTCTTCGATTAACAGTCAGCCAAGTGACAGGCACATTGCCAATCGTATCCATTAAATCTCGGATTATTTTTTCGTAAACTTCAATTTTTGACTCCATTGCGACATCGTTACTGCCAAGCGCAACAATCACAGCGTCAGGGTTCAGCCCCGCTGCTTTGAGTTTTAAAAAACTCTTGACCCCTGACATTCGAATAGAGGTGTTCGGCGTCGGAAACGCAACTCGCCGAGAATATTGCCCATCAACAACTACATTTGCCCATTGGCCATCACCTGCAACGAGTTTTTGAGCCTTTGCGAAATAGTCAGAGCCCCAAGTAATACTGTCCCCAATAATTAAAAGCGACGGACTTGTATTTGGCGTGAATGGCGTACTGCTGCCAGCTCCAGTAGTGACTGCAAAAGTAAAAGCGACAAGCAGCAACTTTGTAACTAGAGACCTTCTATTGATATTTCGAAACATTAGATAATCGGATCTCCCCAGACTCTAAACACGAGTGAGGGCCCCGTGAGTTGCAAGACTTCACCGAGACGCAACACGCACGCTTGACCTTGCTGAAGTGAGCCTGATTTTCCTTGAACGCATAAATATATCTCTACTTCGTGTTCGGCAGTCAGCGATATGTCGCTAGTCACGTTGAACCTTTGAACGCTAAAAGGTGCACTTGAAATGTCGTAAAGCGCAACATTGCCTGATGTCGTAGTTGGCGATACAAATTTTGGTATCTCAGAAACGAAGTTTGTAGTTGCTAAAAATTCGTTTAAGTCAATATGTTTTGTAGTGAAAGCAGCACGCATGACATTGTCGCTACTCGTCATTACTTCAACGGCTAGGCCACTTAGATACGAATGCACATTGCCAGGCTCAAGAAAAATCGCATCGCCTGGTTTTAAAACAATGTAATTCATTAAGAGCGCAACGAGGATGCCCCCTGAATTTGGGTATAAAGATGCGAGTACCTGCAAATGTTTCGGCAAATTTTGCGGCGTCGAATGCAATTTTTCGTTGAGCGCCCAACGCACCGATTTTTCTAATCCATCAAGTTTCAAGTGTTTTGCAAGTTCGATTAAGCCAAGTTTTTCTGCACGGTCTATCGACTCGTTGACAGGCGCAAAACCACAGAGCATTTGAAATTCAGAAAGTGCGCAGAGCAATTCTGGCTTGGCGGCCTCATCTTTATAGATGCGATTGGATGCGGTACGAGGAAGACCTAGTTCGTTTTCGCGAGCGAAACCTGCGAGTGCTTGAGCCGTGCTTGGATGCGTTTGTAGTGAAAGTGGTTTCGCGACCGCGATGAGCTTCAATAAAAACGGAAGATCACCGACGACATTCTTGAGTTGCGTTTCACCGTTGGCAGTTTGCAATGTTGAATGACCATCAGAGTGGGTGCCAAACCAAAGTTCGGCCCAAGGTTTTTGATCTCGCGGTAAACCAAGCAAATCTGGCAACGCCGCGAAGTCGCCCCATTCATAGTGCTTTACCGCCGGATTAAGGATCGCAGTCATTTTCGTTACAAGCTTCGTTAAATTATCGGCATTGCAACTATGTGTTTCGCAGCATCATCGATTGCGACATCTCCTGAAGTTCCCGCGCGGCGATTGCGAACTTCTACAACTCCTGTAGCGACACCACGACCCGCGATGACGATGCGTGGTGTGCCAATCAATTCGGCATCCTTAAATTTGACGCCAGGTGATACGCCTTTACGATCGTCAATCAGCACAGTCATGTTTTGATCATGCAATGCAAGTGCAAGCGCTTCGCCAACAGTAAATGTTTCATCACCAGGTTTGCCTGCAACAACAATGTGAACATCTGTTGGTGAAACCGCAGACGGCCACTTCAAACCAATTT
The DNA here is from genome assembly GCA_964203235.1 of Ilumatobacteraceae bacterium. Taxonomy (GTDB): domain Bacteria; phylum Actinomycetota; class Acidimicrobiia; order Acidimicrobiales; family Ilumatobacteraceae; genus BACL27. The sequence goes on along the minus strand of CAXNLE010000001.1, from coordinate 1,153,164 downwards.
CGTCATGGTTGGCTTCGGCGATTGCTGCAACCGCTCGCGAGACTCCGATGCCGTAAGAACCCATTGTGACGACTTGTGATTTTCCGTTTTGGTCAAGCACTGTGAGCCCGAGAGCTTCGGCATATTTGCGACCGAGTTGAAACACGTGGCCGATCTCGATGCCACGACGAATCTGTAGTTTCGCATTGCATTTCGGGCAAGAATCTCCAGCGCGAACATCGGCAGCGTCGACTATGCCGTCGCACGAAAAATCGCGACCATTTACGAGACCAGCAACGTGGCGACCTGGCGCGTTAGCCCCGGTGATCCATGCGCTGCCGATGGCGATGCTGCGATCAAGCAGATATTTGATCCCACTTGAATTTTTTAACCCAAGCGACTGTGGCCCGATGTAGCCCTTGACGAGATACTTATTTGCGGCGAAATCTGCTTCGGTGAACTCAACGATTTCGGCTGGTGAAACTTGTGCTTCAAGTCGCTTTGTGTCGACATCACGATCGCCTGGCACACCAATTGCAAGTGGCTCGGTGCGACCATCTGGATGACGCAAATTAACGATGACATTTTTGAGTGTGTCGGCCGCCATCCACTGGCGATCAACGCGCTTCAAATCAGGACGAGTGTTGAACAAATCAACCAAAGTGGCGATTGTCGGCGTTGCCGGTGTGTCGAACACGACAGCCGTTCCAAGATTTGAGTAGTCAATCTTGGCTGGCTCGCCAACCCGTACGGCCTCGGTGTTGGCTGAGTATGAGCAAGTATCACAACTAACGAACGTATCTTCGCCCGAATCACACGGAAACAAAAACTCCTCAGATGCCGAGCCGCCCATTGCGCCAGACATCGCCGAGACAACTGCGTATGGCAATCCCAGTCTGTCAAAAGTCCTTAAGTAGGCGCTGCGGTGCGCGTCGTAACTGCGTTGCAAACCTGCGTCATCTAGATCGAAACTGTAAGAATCTTTCATCAAAAATTCGCGTCCACGCAACAGACCAGCGCGTGGTCGTGCTTCGTCGCGAAATTTAGTTTGAATTTGATATAGCCATAGCGGTAAATCTTTGTAACTGCTGTAGAGATCTTTTACTAAAAGTGTGAACATTTCTTCGTGGGTAGGTCCGAGTAGATAATCGACACCGCGTCGGTCTTGTAGGCGAAACAAGTTCGGGCCGTAGTCTGTCCACCGACCCGTAATCTCGTACGGTTCGCGGGGCAGCATCGCAGGAAAGTGCACTTCTTGAGCGCCGATTGCATCCATTTCTTCGCGGACAATCGTTTCAACTCGGTTCAGGGTTCGCAAACCAAGAGGTAACCATGTATAACCACCAGGTGCGGCACGCCGGATGTATCCAGCCCGCACTAATAGCCGATGGCTCGGCACCTCGGCGTCAACTGGGTCATCGCGCAAAGTCCTTAAAAACATTGTTGACATCCGCAAAATCACGAGCCCTCACTTGGCGGCGCGAGCAATAGCGCCATCTGAAACTTTAGTTCCGCGGCACTATACTTAAGGCGACCTAAAAGTTCATTGAACCGAAGGCGTGGGTTTAGGCCCACGCCTTTTGTTTTCTATCGGGTGCCTTTTTGAAGTATCAGAGAGACTATTTGATAGCGATTTGCTAGTGATTTGCCAGTGATTTAATAGTTATTTGACCGTGTTATTGCAAGAAAGGAGAGTTTTCTAATGGTGTCGAGTGCAGGTGAAAGTGTGGTAGTCACGCGTATCAGCGAACTTGTCACACCGATTGTTAGCGATCTCAGCCTCGATCTCTATGACCTCGAATTTGTGAGCGGTGTTGTGCGTGTGGTTGTTGATACAAGGCCTGGCATGATTGGCGAAAATGGTCAACCTGCAGGCGTTGACCTTGAGAAGATTGGGTTACTCACTCGACTGATTTCAAAAGAATTCGACCACGTCGAGCCAGTGCCTGGTCGCTACACGCTTGAAGTAACAAGCCCTGGGCTAGAGAGAAATTTGCGATTGCCGCGCCATTACGTTCGCGAGGTCAACAAACTAATCAATGTGCGCTTGACTGCGCCTCTTGAAGCCGGCGGCGAGCGTCGCGTGCAAGGTGTCTTAGTTGACGCTGATGATCGTGAAATCACCGTGCGCAATTCAAGCGATGTAGAAATCAAAATCAGTTACGCGGCGATTGATCGCGCTAAAACAGTTTTCAAATTCGAGACGACGTCTAAAAAAGATGCGCGTCATTCAAAGAATTCAAAACACAAATTCGCAACTACAACGGAGGCCAAAGCATCATGAGCAACATGGACATGTCAGAAGCGCTACGCATGCTCGCAGCAGATCGCGGAATCACAATTGACGCATTATTGCAAGTTCTTGTCGAAGCATTGGCCACGGCATACAAGAAGCGTCCAGGTGCTGCAGAAGAAGTGATTGTCGGAGTAAACCCAGACAACATGGATATTACTTTTACTGCCTACGACGTAAATGATGACGGCGAATGGATTAACGAACGAGATGACACTCCAAAGAAAGACGAGCTCGGTCGAATTGCCGCAGTGACTTTCCGTCAGGTGATGAGTCAACGAATTCGAGAAGTAGAGCGCGAGCGCAAGTTCGAAGAGTATGCGAACCGCGAAGGCGACATTGTTTCAGGAACCGTACAAAAGACAGACACTCGTTACACGTTGCTCGATCTTGGCCGAGTTGAAGCGTTGTTGCCACAAGCAGAGCAAGTGCTCGGCGAGACACGCGAGCCAAATGCTCGTCTTAAGGCATACATCGTTGAAGTGCGACGCACGCCAAAGGGCCCGCAGATCGTTGTCAGTCGTACTCACCCAGGTTTGATTATGCGACTTTTCGAAATGGAAGTACCTGAGATTGCTGATCGAATTGTCGAGATTAAATCATGTGCTCGTGAACCGGGTCAACGCACGAAAATTGCAGTGTGGTCAAACGATAAAGCAATTGACCCGGTCGGTGCTTGTGTAGGCGCACGCGGTGGGCGAGTGCGAATGGTTGTCAACGAATTGCGCGGCGAAAAAGTAGACATCATCCCATTCAGTGAAGATAAACGCGATTTCATTGCCAAGGCAATGTCACCAGCAAAAGTTACTGAAGTTCGTTTAAGTGCAGATGAAACTCAAGCCGATGTAATCGTGCCAGATTTTCAATTGTCATTAGCAATTGGCAAGATGGGTGTCAACGCCACACTTGCTGCGCGTCTTACTGGTGTGCGAATTGACATTAAGAGCGAATCTGAGGTTGCAGCCGAAGGCAATGGCGTGGTGCGACGTGCAGTAGAAACCGCGGCCGAGTCTGTTTATGCAGAAGGCGAATGGAAGACGAATATAGACACGGGCGCAATGGAATGGCACGCTGCTGACGGATCAATATTGAGTCAAGAACAAGTAGCTGCACAATCTGGTGCTTCAACTGAAGAATCGAAAGGCTAGACACTTTGGCAAAGGCTAAACGCGTTCACGAGATCGCTAAAGAACTCGGAATGACTAACGCTGAGATTATTGATCTCAGCGGAAAACTCGGCATCGGTGTCAAGGGTCCATCGTCAACGATTATTGACGCACAAGCTGATCGTATTCGCATTCGTGCTGAACGTGAAGGTTTAACTCGCGAATCGCAACCAGAAGAAGTTTCGACCAAACCAGTTAGAAAAGCTGCTGCAAAAAAAGTTGACGGCACGACAGTTAAGAAGGCTGTTGCTAAGAAAACTGCGGGCACTGGTGTTGCGGCGAAAAAAGCCGTTGCAAAAAAAGAGTCAGCAACTGAACCGCAAGTTGAATCAACAGAAGTTGCAGTTGAGACGCCGGCTACACCACGCGAAACTGAAGTCGTTGTAAGTCGCGTAGTTTCATCTGCGCAGCCGAATCAGGCGAGCCCAACTGCTCGTTCAGCCACACAGCCTGTTCGTCAAATACAACCGCTGCAACCAGAACCAGTTCGTCAGCCGATAGTAACGCCGCAACCAACTCAACAACCCGCTACACAAATAACGCCGCAAACAACGCAGGCGCCAGCCGCGAGCACTGCGCCAGTTGCTCAGCCGACACAGCCGACACAGCCGACACAGCCAAATCGTGTTGGTGGTGCAACCGTTCCTGGTCGTCCAACATTGCCTGGCTCAACTCGTCCGATTCCTCCACCGCCTGGTTCTTCGCGTCCGATTCCGCCACCGCCAATTGCGCGTCGACCTGAAGGTGGAGTAACTCGTCCGCCGTTCAATCGTTCGGCACCTCGTAGTACGGCGCCATCAACAAATGCGCGAACTGGTCGAATTCCTGCTTCGCAACTAGGTCGTGGTCCTGCCGGCTCAGGCGGTCGTACTACTCCAGATCGTTCTGCACCTGGTCGTGGTCCTGCTGGTCCTGGTGGTCGTCCGGGTGCACCAACTGGTGGACGCGGTACTGCACTTGGTCGAAGTAGTCCATCTGGTCCTGGTGGTCGGCCAGCACCTGGTCGTGGTCCTGGCGGGCAACGTCGTAGTCCGCGTAAAAAAACTAGAGGGCAGCGTCGTCAAGAATTTGAAGAGCAACTTCCGCAAACACCGACAAGTTATACAGCAAGCGCGAGCCCAGTACCTGAGGGAATAATTGTTATTGAGCGTGGCGGTTCGTCGCAGGAGTTCGCGCCGAAATTAAATCGCACGCCGGCTGATGTCGTGCGATTCTTGCTTGAGCACGGCGAAATGGTCACCGCCACAATGACACTCGTCGATGAACAAATGGAACTCTTCGCACTTGAATGCGGCGCAGAGATCTTGCTTGTAGACCCAGGTCAACAAGAAGAACTCGAATTGCAAGCAATGTTTGATGATGCAGACGACGATGATCCTGAGACACAAATGACTCGTCCGCCAATTATCACGATCATGGGTCACGTTGACCACGGTAAAACCACTCTGCTTGACAAAATTCGCAATGCCAATGTTGTCTCTGGTGAAGCCGGCGGAATCACCCAACATATTGGTGCATACCAAGTTGAAAAAGATGGCAAGTTAATCACTTTTATTGACACACCAGGTCACGCTGCGTTTACGAAAATGCGTGCTCGTGGTGCAGGCGTGACCGACATTGTTGTGTTGGTTGTCGCTGCCGACGACGGCGTGATGCCACAAACGATTGAAGCGATAAATCATGCTCGTGTTGCTGGTGTGCCAATCGTTGTCGCGCTAAATAAAATTGATAAAGATAACGCCGATGTGCAACGAGTTCTCGCCGGACTCGCCGAACAACAGTTGACGCCAGAAGCATGGGGTGGCGACACGATCGTTGTTGAGATGTCAGCACAAAGTGGTTTGGGTATTGATGATTTACTTGACCAGTTGAATGCAGTTGCCGAACTTGAAGAGTTGACTGCGAATCCAACAGGTCGTGCCAAGGGCGTAGTGCTTGAAGCGCAACTAGATATTGGTCGTGGTCCGGTGGCGACGATCATGGTTGACAAAGGCATGCTCAAAGTTGGTGACCCGATTGTTGCGGGTGCTGCATGGGGCAAAGTTCGCGCAATCATCAACGACCGTGGCGAGCAAATTAAACAAGCCGGTCCTTCGACACCCGTGCAGGTGCTTGGGTTGTCAGCGGTGCCTGGTGCCGGTGAAGAATTTAGATCTGCCCCTGATGAGCGCACTGCGCGAACAGTGGCTGGTGCACGCGAGCAGAGATATCGCACGATGAATCAACGCGGTGATGCCCGAGTTCAGCGCGGAGTGAAACTTGAAGATATCTTCACCCAAATTCAAGCCGGTGAAGTTGCGACGCTAAACGTGATTGTCAAAGCAGATGTGCACGGTTCGCTTGAAGCTGTAACCGAGAGTTTGCGCAAACTTGAGCGTGACGACGTTCGTGCAGCATTCGTGCATCGTGGCGTCGGAACGATTACTGAAAATGATATTTCGTTGGCTGCAGCAACAAATGCAACTTTGATTGGCTTTAATGTGCGACCAGATCGCAAGATTCGTGAACTTGCCGAAAAAGAAAACGTAGAGATTCGAACATACGAAATCATTTACAAGCTTCTCGAAGATGTCGAGAAAGCAATGAAAGGCATGCTCGCCCCTGAATTCATCGAAGTTGTTACCGGTGAAGCCGAAGTACGCGAGGTTTTCAAAGCACCAAAGGTTGGAGCTGTTGCGGGTTGCTCAGTTACTTCGGGGGTCATTACTCGTGGCTCGAAAGTTCGTTTCTTGCGCGAAGGAACGATCATTTGGAAGGGTAATATCAATACATTGCGCCGATTTAAAGATGATGTGCGTGAAGTGCGTGAGGGCTTCGAATGTGGTTTGAGTTTGACAGACTTCCAAGATCTCAAGCCGGGCGACGTTATTGAAACCTATGAACTCAAGGAAGTCGAACGAGCCTAAGTTTGGGTAAAGCGTCTAATCTGTATTGATGGCAGATTTAGAATTTTTCTTTGACCCGGGATGCCCGTGGGCATGGGCAACTTCGCGTTGGGTTACAGAAGTAGCAAGCATTAGGAACTACGAAGTTTCGTGGAAGTTTCTTTCACTGGCCATGATCAACGGTGATCGCGGTTATGCACCCGATGATGAGTATCACAAAGTGATTCATGAGTTTGGTCTGGCTACTTTGCGCGTTGCAAGCGCAGCCCGCGCATCTGAAGGCAACGAGGGTGTAAGAAAGTTTTACACTGCGTTTGGCACGTCGTATCACAATTTAAAAAAACGCAAGGGTTCTGATACTGACCCGCATGGTGTGTTTACTGAAATTTTAGAAAGCCATTCATTGCCCACGCGATGGGCTGATGCTTACGATGACGAAACGCATACGCCAATAATCCGTTTTGAGACAGACCTGGCAATCTCGCGAGCGGGCAAAGATCTCGGCGCTCCGATTCTCACTTTCAAACCGGGGACTGCGTCAGAGGGAACTTTTTTTGGACCAGTGATTTGGAAGATTCCGCGCGGTGACGAAGCCACTAAATTTTGGGATGCGATTGAGACAGTTGCGACAACCCCAGGAATGGCAGAGTTCAAGCGTGCACGAAAATCCCTGGATTTAACATAGATTTAAACTAGAAATCAAGAATGAGGACGCCATGAAAGTTGTTTATACACCGGCACATTTGTTGCATAACCCAGAAGTCGAAATTGAGAGGTCATCTGCGCATTCGCCCTTTGAACATACGGGTCGGGCTGAAAAGATTCGCGAAACTTTAGCGGCCGACAAGTCTTTCGACTTTGTATCGCCGACAGCGTGGGGTACTGAGCCGATCACAAAAATTCATAATCCGGGTTTACTGCGGTTTTTATCGACAGCGTGGGCTGATTATCAACGCGATGTAAAAGAAGTGCGCGAAGTTGTGCCTGACATGTTTTTCAAATCAAATCTGCGCGAACACATGGGTGAGCGGGTCGAACCAGAGTCAGTCAACGGCAAATTGGGTTGGTGGTGTTTTGAGACTACGACCCCGTTAACTATGGGAACATACGAAGCGGCCCGCGGTGCGGTTGATGTTGCGATGAGTGCGACTCAAATTGTTTTAGACGGCGAGAGATTTAGTTACGGTCTATGTCGTCCGCCAGGTCATCACGCAACTACTGATTTGTACGGTGGATATTGTTTTTTCAACAACGCTGCGATTGTGGCACATCATGTCGCAAGTACTACTGGCACCAAGGTAACTGTGCTTGATGTCGACTATCACCATGGCAATGGCACTCAACAGATTTTTTATGAGCGTGACGATGTGCAATTCGTTTCGTTGCACGGCGACCCTGCGAGGGCATACCCGTATTTCACTGGCTATGCCGATGAAACTGGTTCGAGTAAGGGATTAGGTTCAACGCTTAACTTGCCACTCGCGGCGCGCACCGACGACGACACTTATTTGAAATCTCTTGAGCGAGCATGCGAAAGCATCAAAAAATTTGGTCCGTCAATGCTGATCGTTTCACTCGGTCTTGACACATTTATGACTGATCCGATTAGTGACCTATCTTTGACGACTCCGGGGTACGACAGGTGTGGCGCGCTAGTTGCTCAACTTAATTTGCCAACGGTTGTATTGCAAGAGGGCGGCTATGACGTAAATGCTCTCGGTGTCAATGTGCAGTCTTGGTTGCACGGTCTCGCTCGCGCTAGTTAGCGCGCTAATTAATGCGCTATTTAGTTTTTAGCGCTCGCGTAAATACTTTTCGAATTCAGCAGCGATTTCGTCGCCGCTTGGTATTGGTCCTCCGAAATTAATCTCGGTTGTACCGTTCGCAATTTGCTCATCAAAACTTTGTTCAAGTTGAGTCAACATTTGTGAATGATCAGTGTTGCCAGCAATCAATTGGTCTAGTCGCTCGCGTTGAGTATTGGCCTGCTCGCGCATGTCAGAAACATCAATTGAGATGCCACCCGTATCACAGAGCGCAGAAAGCAAGGCGGCCGAGGCAGCGGGGTAGGGCATTGATGCGACATAGTGTGGCACGCGGGCCCATAATCCGAGAGCCTGAATTTTTCTATTGTGAAGCGAATGTTCAATCGCTGCTGCCATACCAGCAGGTACATCTACCGAACTTTTAATGTATGGCAAATTTGCAACTAGTTCTTTGTCAGGCGAAGTGCATGAGATATAAACCGCACGAGTGTGCGGGGTGGCGAACGGATAAGCCCCGATTCCGATCATTCGTCGCACGCCGAACTCGATGCTAATGTCGGCCACAGTTTCAGCAAAAAGGTGCCAGCGAGTGTCTGGCTCTGGGCCAGTTAACAGCAATACATCTTTGCCATTGATGTCTTGGCCAAGCGAAATCTCGGGAGTGGACCAAATCAATTTTGTATTCACGCCTTCGCGCAACTCCATGATTGGGCGTCGTGCGCGGTAGTCGACAAAAGTGTCGTTGTCGAAAGAAATTATCGCTTTGGCCTTTATTTCTTTAGAAATCGACTCCATTGCGTTTGCGGCTGCTGAACTTGTGTCGATCCAGCCAGACATCATCACAACTAAAAGTGGATCATTAATCTCTGGAAGATCACCAAGAATCGTGTATGGCTTATCCATTTGGTCCTCAGTTTAGGCGCGATAGTGCAACTTCGGCGCTATTCGCTGCAGCCTCGGTCTGCAATTTGAACGGCTCTAGTTCTGCTGCAGTTTTTTCTCCGAGTGCGCCGCCTAAGTAGCGAGCGTAAACGCCTTCAACGATGCAGGCGAGTTTCCAATATGCGAAGGCACGGTAAAACTCGATATTTGAAATATCTCGACCAGTAATTTTTGCGTAGTGCGCGATTAGATCGTTGCGGTTTAAAAATCCGCTGACGGTTGTGTACTGCGACATCCACGGAGAAGGCTCGTCACCTGGGCCAGTCCAATAGACAGTGAGCAGACCGAGATCTGCAAGTGGGTCACCAAGTGTGCAGATCTCCCAATCTAAGACGGCTTGAATTTCTCCTTGAGAACTGACAATGCAGTTATCTAAGCGATAATCGCCGTGCACAATTGTTGCTTGGCCCTGCTCTGGAATTCGCTTTGCAAGTTCTTCATGCACGCGATCAATTGACGAAAGTTCACGGGTTTTCTGCGCATTCCATTGCCCGTACCACCGCTTAAGTTGTCTTGCTATGTAGCCCTCGTGGCGACTGAAATCTTGCAATCCAACTTTAGAAACATCGACGGCATGAATTTTTGTCAGAGTTTCAACCAGCGATTCGCTGGCACGAGTTCGGGTTTGCGCGGTCAAGACGTTCTCAGCGATTGTGCTATCGCGGATGATGTGCCCTTCAACGAAATTCATTACATAAAACGGTGCACCATTGACTTTAATGTCATTACATAACCCTCTGGTTCGGGGTACTGGAACGTTCGAATTTTGCAATGCGTCAATCATTCGATGCTCGCGACCCATGTCGTGAGCACTGGCAAGACCGTGGCTAAGTGGTGGGCGACGCAACACGTAATGATTCTGATTTGCGTCGCGAACCGAAAAAGTTAAATTTGAATGCCCGCCTGCAATAAATTCGAACTTAAATGGACCCTGTGCACCTTCGACATTTGCCTCGAGCCATTTCGTAACGTTAGGTGAGTCAATACCAGCACTGACTGTGTCGCTCATTGATAAACAACCTAGCCAATCAGCGATGTGTCGTGCCACTTGCGATTAAACGGTTCACCAGCACTATCGTTTGATGCATGGCGATTGATGTATTGGATGAGACTTTTCAAAAAGAAGTAATAGATAAATCAATGATCTTTCCGGTGATCGTTGATTTGTGGGCTCCATGGTGTGGGCCGTGCAAAACTCTTGGTCCAATTCTTGAAAAATTGGTTGCAGCGACAAAGGGTCAAGTCATTTTGGCGAAAGTCGATGTTGATAAATGCCCACAGATAGCCCAAGCATTTCAGGCCCAGTCGATACCTGCTGTCTATGCGATGAAAGACGGAAAGATTCTCGATGGTTTTGTCGGTGCTCAACCAGAACATGTTGTGAGTGAGTTTGTAAATAAACTTCTGCCAGAAGTTGTCGCAGTAGATGTAAAAGGCTTACTAGCCAAGGGTGACGAAGCCAGTTTGCGTCAAGCATTAGAAGCCGAGCCAGCCAATGAAGCGGTAGTGATTGCGCTTGCTGAATTACTCGTGGCTCGTAACGATTGTTCAGCGGCTCTTGAAATTCTAAAGACAATCCCCGAGACGCAACGGGTGCGTGTTGCTGTGGCTGCGGCGCGAGCGGCATTTGTGCCTGCTGATGATTATGACAAGGTATTAACAGAGTTATTAGAGCGAGTGAAGTCTGAAGACGAGGCAAAACAGAGTTATCTCGATGTTTTAGAAAAAATGGGACCAAATGATCCGCGAACTAACGACTACCGCAAAAAGTTGACCGCAAGGCTTTTCTAAAAAGTAAATTTTGTTAAGCCTCATGTCGGGGCTGTTGCCCACATTGGGTGATGAAACAAATTTATTCAGCATTTATAAAAGTGAAAACCACAATCAAATGGTTTGGTTTGTCACGTTTAATTGGCTCTGTTTTGAGTCTGATTGCAGTTGCGTTGGCAGGCTGGTGGTTATTGAGAGTTCCGCCACCTCCACCCGAAGATTCGATTCCGATTGCTAGTACTGCCACGACTTTGAGTTTTGCGTTGAGTTCGCCGCAGAAGATTGAACTAGTTACAGAGTTAACTGTGCATATCGCTGGGGCAGTTAAGACACCTGGTGTATATCAGTTACGTGTTGGGGCGCGAATTAATGACGGTGTAATTGCTGCCGGTGGCGCCACAGCGCAAGCAGACCTAGATTCGGTCAACTTAGCGATGTTGCTTAGTGAGGGTGAACAGATTTATATCCCGAAGCGAAACGAAAAACCACACATAATTGTTCAACCCAGATCCGCCAATTCTAACAATTCAAACAGCTCAAATAATTCAACAAATAGTGAAATACAAATCAGCATCAATATCAACACAGCAACTGCGATCGAACTTGAACAACTTGCAGGTGTTGGGCCGTCGACCGCAAAAGCAATAATCGAATTTCGTCAAAAAAACGGTGGATTCAAAACTGTCGAAGACTTATTAAACGTTCGCGGTATCGGACCAGCAAAGTTAAGTGAAATTTTGCCGCAAGCACGCGTGAACTAGTGCTTCAGATAACCCCGAGTACTGCCGCTGCGAGGGCAAGCGAAATTATTGAACCCAATACAACACCAATTGCTAAAGGTCGAAATTCGCGAAGCCACTCTGGCCAACTTGAAATCGTTGATTGAATCGCTCGGCGTGCGGCGTAATGACCGATAACCCACCACAAAAAAAGACTCGAGATCAGACTCAAGACGTAACGGACAAATCCGCCAGTGGCAGGAACTCCAAACAGAGGCAAAGTTGGCAAGGCAATTACGGTCAAAACAAAACCCGGAACTCCAGTAATCGAACCTGGCAGCACAAGCAACAACAAACCGACAATCAGAACCGCAATTGAAAGCGCGATTGCAAAAAACCCACCCATCGTGCGCACAGTGTTGCGGTGAGCATCTATGCCGTCAAGCACGGCTGGCGAAGTTTTTTGAGTTTTTCGTGCGACTTTTGCCATGACTCAATCGTACGATCTTCGGCGTTCTGATTGGTTCATCGTTGGATTAGCAATATCAACAGTGTGTGCCACTCGCGCGGTTGAGAAAACTTTAATCACAGCACTTGTTGCTGGTGTCGCGATCTTCTCGATACTTATGACGATGGTCATCGCCAGAAGTAAATTGACGCCGTTCGTAATTTGCGTCGTCTTTGCTGTTTTGGGTTTTATTAATAGTTCGAGGGCGATTAGAGAACTGCATCGTGTTGAACTTGGTCAATATTCTGGGGTTGCTCGCGTAATCACCGACCCGCAACGAGTCGGGGCGGCTACTCAAATAGTTCTCGATATTTCAGGCGACAGATTTGTCGTCTATGCATATGGGCGACCGTCATGGCGCTTAAGCAATACAAATGTGGGCGAAACTATAATTGTGTCAGGCTGGCGAAACAAACTCTCGCCAGTTCAAGCCCAACGGTTGGTTTCAAAACACATCAAAGGCAATTTTGAAATTGAATCAATCGGTGAGCGTAGATATGTTGCATCACCGATCTATCGCAGTGCTCAGCGGGTGCGAAGACTCATATCTAGTGGCGCAAAATCATTTCCGTTCGATGAGCGTTCATTATTTACAGGACTCGTAATTGGTGATGACTCAAAACAGTCAAAACAAATGGTCTCGGCTTTTAGAAAATCAGGTCTCGCACATCTTGTCGCCGTGTCGGGGCAAAATGTGGCTTTTGTGCTGACCGCATTATCGCCATTACTGCGTCGGTTAAGAAGACCAGTGAGATTAATCGTGACAATTGGAGTCTTGATTTGGTTTGTCGTGATCACTCGAGTTGAACCAAGTGTGATTCGTGCAGCGGTGATGGCAGGGGTGGCAACCCTGTCGGTTTCGTTGGGTCGACCAACGCGAACATTGCGCATTCTTGCGATGACCGTGATCGTTACAATTTTTCTTGATCCATTGCTCGCTTGGTCTGTCGGTTATTACATGTCGGTCGGCGCAACGACAGGATTATGTTTATTGTCGGGCCCTCTCTCACGCGTAGTTCCTGGTCCGCGTTGGTTGGCGTCACTAATTGCAGCAACTATTTCTGCACAAGTCGGTGTGGCGCCTGCAGTTGTTTTTGTTTTTGGAGTTCCTGCCGCAATTGGAATTCTTGCCAATATTTTGGCTGTTCCGGTGGCGTCTTTAGTGATGCTGGCAGGTTTACCGTTGTCGCTATTCGCAGGTGCGATTAGCCAAACTGCGTTCGCTGCGTTGGGCACGATTGTTATGTCGCCGGTCCTAATCGGTGTGCGATGGGTTTGGTGGGTAGCCGCACTCGGTGAGCACTTGAGCGCAACAGGTTTCGTAAATTTCGGCATGTGGGTTGCAGTTTTGGCAATGATCTTGTTGTTACTACACAGAGATGCGAGAGTAGAGGGGTGACAATTCATTTGATTACGGGTAACGACCCAAGGCTTGTCTCAGACAAAGTTACGGAGATCACCCGCGGCTTAATCAAGTCGATGAACTCACAAGAGAGTCGGAGCACAATCTTAGAAACACATGACGCAGGTGCGGCGTCCGCAGATCTTCGAGAGAATGCGATTCGTCAGGCGGTTGCTTCTGCGGAAACTATGTCGCTATTCGGTGAAGAGCGAGTTGTTGTGATTAGAGAAATTTCTGAAGCAACTGTTGGTGAACTTTCGACACTCGTTAAGTATCTCGAGCATCCATCTGACAGTACGCATTTAGTTGTTAGCGCTTCTGGCAAATTGCCAAAATCAATTAGTGATGCGCTCAAACGATCTGGAGCGACGGTTATTGCGACTGAGCCTCCGCAGCGTCGCCAAGAACTCGTGACATGGTTTTTAGAAAAGTTCGCTGAATCTGAGTTGAGCGTAGACGCAGTTGCGTTGAACGACATCATTGACTGGTTGGGCGAAGACCAAGCGCGTTTGCCAGGATTGATTGACACGTTGGTGTCTGCGTATGGCACATCCAAGAAATTAACCAAACAAGACGTATCAGTATTTCTAGGCGACGCTGGCAGTGTCAAGCCTTGGGATCTAACTGATGCGATAGATGCTGGTGATTCACCATTGGCATTAGAGATGTTGACGCGAATGATACGAAGTGGAGATTTTCATCCACTGCAGGTGATGGCGATTCTGCACACACATTATTTGAAATTGATGCGGCTAGATGGGCCAGAATTGCACAGCCCAGCAGATGTGTTGAATTTAATTGGCGGCAAGAGCGAATTTCAAGGCAAAAAGTATCTCACGCAATATCGGCGCATTGGCAGTTCTGGGATATCTCAGGCAGTGCAATTATTGGCACGTGCTGATGTTGACTTGCGAGGAGGTAAAGATCTTGGCGAAGAGTTGACGATGGAGATTCTTGTCGCGCGATTGTCTCGCTTGGTTTCTTCAACTAAGTCAAGCCGGACGAACCGAGCTTTTTCGCCTAAGCGAAACTAAAACTTATTTCGCAGCGGCTGCGGTTGCGTTGAGTTTGCGCATTAAGCGACTCTTACGGCGAGCAGCTTGCTTAGGATGAATGATGCGCTTTCGGGCTGCAGTGTCAAGACGCTTAACGGCCAGGCGAAGTGCCTCGGCATTTTCAGGTGTGCCTGCGGTCTCATTTGCGGCTTTGACTCGTGAACGCAATTCACTACGAACAGCCTTGTTGCGTTCGTTAGCTTTGGCGTTGGTAATAATGCGCTTTTTCTGAGATTTGATATTTGCCACGTCGCAAGGCTAACAGCGGGTAAGGGCTTGCCAAACACGAGGCGTGTAGAATTTAAATTCGGCGTGAAGATCAAAGTCTTAAAAGAAATGGCCTAATGGATTTAGCTTTAATAAGAAACTTCTCGATCATCGCCCATATTGATCACGGCAAATCGACACTTTCTGACCGAATTTTAGAGATGACTAATGCAGTTGAGGCGAGAGCGATGCGAGCTCAGTATCTCGACACGATGGATCTTGAACGTGAGCGCGGTATCACGATCAAAGCCCAAAATGTGCGCGTCAGCTGGAAGGGCAACACGCTGCATCTGATTGACACACCGGGACACGTTGACTTTGGATATGAAGTGAGTCGTTCGCTTGCTGCATGTGAAGGCGTTGTCTTGGTCGTTGACGCTGCTCAAGGTATTGAAGCGCAGACCTTAGCAAACTGTTATTTAGCGCTTGAAAATAATTTAGAGATTGTTGCCGCCTTAAATAAAATCGATCTTCCGGCTGCAGACCCTGATCGATATGCAATGGAGATTGAAAAAGTTCTTGGCATTCGCGCTGAAGATATTTTGCGAATCTCAGCGAAGACCGGACATGGAGTACCAGAGCTATTGGATGCAATCGTCGAAAGAATTCCTGCGCCTAAAGGTGACCCAGAGGCTGCGTTGCAAGCGCTGATTTTTGACAGTCAGTACGACCAATATCGAGGTGTTGTCTCGTCAATTCGCGTGATGAATGGCCGTATTCGAAGTTCAGACAAGCTGCGATTTATGCAAACTAATGCAGTACACGAAGCACTTGAGGTAGGTGTGCGCCGCCCAGTGCCTTCACCAGTTGATGAACTTGGGCCGGGTGAAGTCGGATATTTAATCGCAGGTATCAAAGATGTCGGTGAAGCACGAAGTGGCGAAACTGTAACCCACGAAGCACGACAAGCAAGTGAGCCTCTAGCTGGTTATAGCGATCCGAAGCCGATGGTTTTTTGTGGGTTGTTTCCAATTGATGCTGATGACTTTGAAACTTTGCGTGAGAGTTTGCAGAAGTTAAAACTCAATGATGCTTCAATTAGTTATCTGCCAGAGTCTTCAGGCGCTCTTGGTTTTGGTTTTAGGTGTGGCTTTCTCGGTTTATTGCATATGGAGATTGTTAAAGAACGACTTGAGCGTGAATTTAACTTGGCGCTGATTGCAACTGCGCCGTCGGTGCAATATCAAGTTACAAAAACAGATGGCACGCTAGAAATTGTTGATAACCCTGCAGAGTTGCCGCCGACGGTATATATCAAGTCGATTCAAGAACCTTATTTTAAAGTGAACATTATTACTCCGAAGGACTACACCGGAACTCTGATGGATCTTTGCCAAACTCGCCGTGGCGAACTCGGCAAACTTGAGTATCTTTCGCCAGAGAGAGTCGAGTTGCATTATTTGATTCCGCTTGCTGAGGTAGTTGTTGACTTCTTTGATCAAATGAAAAGTCGGTCTCAGGGCTATGCAAGTCTCGACTATGAACTCGATGGCTACCGCGAGTCAGATTTAGTAAAAGTTGATCTCTTTCTAAATGCAATTGCCGCCGATGCCTTCAGCACAATTGTGCATCGCGACAAGGCTTATGACTATGGTAAGCGGATGTGCGAGAAACTCAGAGAGCTGATTCCGCGACAGATGTTTGATGTGCCTATTCAGGCTGCCATCGGCGGCAAGTTCATCGCTCGCGAAACTGTTAAAGCTAAACGTAAAGATGTTTTAGCAAAATGTTATGGTGGCGATATTTCGCGTAAGCGCAAACTTCTTGAAAAACAAAAAGAAGGCAAAAAGAAGATGAAGTCAATTGGTCGTGTTGAAATACCTGGTGATGTGTTTATCTCGGCGTTAAAACTCGACGACTGATTCAGAAAAAATTATGTCTGATAACCGGAGCGGTATTTTTCGCTCGCTTAAATATTTTAATGCGCGACTTTTTTTCGCTGGACTGCTGGTCTCGAATATTGGTAGTTGGCTGCAACTAACGGCGTCATCTCTTTTGCTTTATCGGATTACGGGCAACGCAGCAGATCTTGGTTACAACGTCGCATTTCAGTTTTTACCGATGTTAATTTTTGGTACTTGGTGCGGGGCTTTGGCAGACCGACATAATCGGCGAAGAATTGCTTTGATTGCCCAATCTGGACTTGCAGTGCAGGCGCTTTTGATTGGCGTGCTCGACTTAACCGGTTTTATAAATGTTCCAATTATCTATGCGTTGTCGCTTTTGCTTGGGATAATTGGCGCATTCGACAATCCTGCGCGAAGAGGGCTCGTGACAGAATTAGTGCCGCCAGTTGATTTGCCGAATGCAATGTCTTTAAACACTGCAGTTATGACGGGTTCAAGAATTTTTGGCGCGGCAATCGCAACTGCACTCGTCGGCCCACTTGGCACTGGCTGGCTATTTATTCTTAACGGTGTTTCGTATACAGCGATGATTTATGGCATTACTGGGTTGCGAAAAAGTGAGATGTATCCGCCAATTCGCCGGCCCGCTGGTGGTTCACCAGTTCGTGATGTGTTTAAATTTGTCGCTGGTAATCGGCGCTTGGCAACGATGTTCTCTGTCTATGTGATGGTGAGCACTTTCGCCTTTAATTATGGTGTGGCGTTGCCGAAACTCGCTGACCTTAGATGGGGAGATGCTCGAGCATTCGGTTGGATTATGGCAGTTACAGGTATCGGCAATCTCACTGGTGCGCTACTTACTGCGCGACTTAAAGTTGTGACAATGCGCTGGTTCGTCAGCAATATTGCGTTACTTGGTTTATCTGCAATAGGTTTGGCATTTGCGCCAAATTTACTCGTTGCATTTTTGTGGAGTTTGCCACTTGGATTGGGTGGAGCGGCGATGATCGCTTCTGGCAATGCAATCAGTCAGCAAGAATCACCGCCTGATATGCGCGGCAGACTATTGGCACTCACGGCTGTTGCATTTTTGGGCAGCACTCCGATTGGCGGACCAATAACGGGTTTGATCGCGGACAATGTTTCACCAGAGTGGTCTGTTGCTTATGGCGGTGTAATTACATTAATTAGCGCTGCTGTTGCAGTAGTCATGTGGCGCTAGAGAGATCTGAGGTATTTGTGAACCCGACTGTGATGTGGTTTCGTCGTGATTTGCGACTTGAAGATAACCCGGCTTTAGTTGCCGCCGGCAAAGCTAGTCAGTCAGGCAAAGTTGTGCCGTTGTTTGTTTTAGATCCGATGTTCTTAACACGCTCTGGTGCGCCGCGTCTGGCATTTTTATTTCGTTCGCTGCGTGAGTTAAATGATCAAATGTCTGGGTCGCTAGTTATTCGCATCGGTGACCCAGTTGACGTAGTTGCGCAAGTTGCCAATGAAGTTGGTGCAACAGAAATCTTCGCAGCAAAAGATTTTGCGCCATATGGCCAAAAGCGTGATGCCTTGGTTGCTCAAGCACTCAAAAACATCGGTACGAAATTGAATCATGTTGGTTCGCCATATGCAGTTGACCCAGGCACAGTTCGCAAGGCAGACCACACGCCGTATGCCGTGTTCACCCCATTTTCAAAGATTTGGCTGGCGCATGGGTGGCCAGCGCCGACCGGCAAGGCGCGCATAACTTGGCATGGCGCGCCAGATGTTGCGACGCAAGAAATACCGGCTGACCCAGTTTTGACGGCGCGGATTGCCGATGTTGGAGCAAAAGCGGCGTGGAAGCGTTGGGAACATTTTTCGAAAACTGGTCTGAATAAATATAAAAGTGAACGCAATAATCCAGACCTTGATGGATGTAGCAAGTTGTCGGTGTACTTAAGGTTCGGTGCGATTCATCCAAGGCAATTGTTGGCAGAACTTGACTCAAATGCCGATCACGACATCTTCCGCAGCGAACTTTGTTGGCGTGAATTTTACGGTGATGTGTTATTTCATCAACCTCACACGACATGGAAGAATCTTCAACCGAAAATGGACAGTATTCAAGTTGATACTGACGCGCAGGCTAAAAAGAAGTTTGCGCAATGGTGTGCAGGAAATACTGGTTATCCAATTGTTGATGCGGGAATGCGACAGATGTTGGCAACAGGTTGGATGCACAATCGATTGCGGATGGTTGCGGCAAGTTTTTTGGTTAAAGATTTGCATCTACCGTGGCAATGGGGCGCGAAATTTTTTATGAAGCATCTAGTAGACGGTGACATTGCATCAAACAATCACGGATGGCAGTGGACGGCTGGCACTGGAACTGATGCTGCGCCATACTTTCGTGTTTTTAATCCTGTGCTACAAGGCGAGAGGTTTGACCCAGATGGCAATTTTGTTAAAGAGTGGATTCCAGAGTTGCGTGACGTGTCGAAGAAATTTGTTCATTCGCCCTGGCTCGCGCAAAGTGGGCTATTCGGTAACTATGTGGCGCCGATGGTTGATCATTCGCAAGAGCGCGACGAGGCTTTAAGTCGGTACAAAATTAGCGGAGAAAACAACCGCTCGGTAATCTAAGTAGGCTAAAAGGTAACAAATGCTTGATGATCGTAAAACCGCCATCCTCCGAGCAATCGTTGAGGAGTACATCGCCACCGCAATGCCGGTCGGCTCTTCACACATTGCTAATTCGCAAGAGTTCGCAGTCTCGTCGGCCACTGTGCGTAACGACATGGCGGTGCTTGAGCGTGAGGGTTTCCTTACTCATCCTCATACTTCTGCAGGGCGGATACCAACTGACAAGGGGTATCGCTTTTTCGTCGACAACCTTGTACCCAATGGCACTCTAGGTTCTATCGAGCAAGCTAAGGTCGGCAGCTTCTTTGAGAACGCTCACTTTCGCCTCGAAGAAACTTTACAACGAACTTCAATGTTGCTAACCCAGCTAACTAATTATGCGTCTGTGGTGATTGGGCCGAGCGTTGAGGTTGCAGTTATTCGGTCGGTGCAACTCGTGCGACTCTCAAGTCATCACCTAACCGTTGTCGTTGTATTATCAAATGGCTCTGTTGAAAATGAGCAACTTGAAATCAGTCATGATATTTCAGATGAGAACATCGTTGATGCTGCCTTTAAATTGCAAAAACTGATGCTTAATGCGCCATTGCGCGATATTCAATTGATGCGTACCACTAATCACAAGTCGGCTGATGGTATTTCTGAATTGTGCGAAAAAGTTCTTGCATCTCTAGACCGAACCCGCAATGACGAGACGTTCTTTGTTGGTGGCGCGTCACAGATGGCTGAAGCGTTTGATGCAGTTGAGATCGTGCGTAATGTTCTTCACACGCTTGAACAGCAATATGTCGTCGTTACATTGGTGCGCGACATGTTAAATCGAGGATTGTCGGTCGCAATTGGTGCGGAGCATGGTGTTGAGCCACTCTCGGCATGTTCCGTGGTTTTGGCGCCCGTTATGGCAGATGGAGAAAACATTGGCACAGTTGGTGTGCTTGGACCAACGCGTATGAATTATCCGCAGGCCTTGGCAACTGTTGAACTTGTTAGCGATCGTCTCGGTCGTCGATTAACTGAAAGTTAAAGTATTTATGGCTGCAGATTTTTATAAGTTGTTGGGCGTATCGCAATCTGCGAGTCAAGAAGAGTTGAAACGTGCGTATCGCAAGCGTGCGCGCGAGTTGCATCCAGATGCGAACCCAAATAATCCTGAGGCTGAAGAGCAATTCAAAGAATTGAGTCGGGCCTACGAAGTTTTGTCTGATCAAAATACTCGCGCGCGCTATGACCAATTTGGTGAAGCAGGAATTTCGGGAGGAGGTCGAGGCAACGGTGCAGGCGGTGACCCATTTGGTGGCGGTGGATTCGGCAGTATCTTCGATGCATTTTTCGGCGGAGACTCACCGTTTGGTGGTGGAGGAGGTCAACGTCAATCGGCTGGTCCGCAACGTGGGCCAGATTTAGAAACTCAATTAAAGATCGAGTTCGCACAAGCCGTATTTGGTTGTACTTCTGCCGTGACTATTCGTACGGCGGTTCGTTGCGATGATTGCAGTGCCACTGGTGCGGCCGCAGGAACCTCGGTGACAACATGTTCTGATTGCGGTGGAAGTGGTCAGATTCGTCGAACACGCCAAAGCATTCTCGGTCAAATGGTCACGGCTAGCCCATGCGGCAAGTGTCGTGGTGCCGGGCAAAGAATCGAGACGCCCTGTGCAACTTGCCGCGGCGAGGGTCGTGTAACCCGAGAGCAAACACACAGCGTTGAAATTCCGGCAGGAATCGCCGCAGGTCAGACGATGAGAGTTACCAGTCGTGGTGGCGTTGGCCCTCGTGGTGGAGAAGCCGGCGATTTATACGTTCACATTGAAGTTGGCGATCACGAAATGTATCGACGCGAAGAAAATGATCTGATTACAGAAGTAAAAGTTTCAATTTCTCAAGCGGCTCTTGGCGCAGAATTTGTTTTGGCGACACTAGATGGTGACGAAACTTTAGTTGTACCAGCGGGCGTTCAGCATGGCAATGAATTTGTCTTGAAGGGAAGAGGTGTTCCGTCCTTGAATCAAGGTGGACGCGCTCGCAATCAAGTTCGAGGCGACCTTCGGGTTCAGATCGCAGTTTTTATACCAAAAAAATTGAACGCACGCGAGCGAGAATTGCTTGAAGAATTGGCGAAACTTCGTGGCGAGTCTTTTTCTGTACAAGAGAGTCGAGTTAAATCGAAAATTAAGTCTGCATT
Organism: Ilumatobacteraceae bacterium; assembly: GCA_964203235.1. GTDB lineage: Bacteria > Actinomycetota > Acidimicrobiia > Acidimicrobiales > Ilumatobacteraceae > BACL27. The sequence continues at coordinate 1,131,767 of CAXNLE010000001.1, read as the reverse complement.
TTCGTGATATCTGAACTTCGTGATTCGACAGCACATGTGTTTGTCGATGCGATTGATGCACCAGTATTAGACGAAATTGACGCACACCATTTGCTGCGGGTTTTACGAGTCAAGCCAAGCGACACCGTGACGGTGAGTGACGGTAAGGGTAAGTGGTACTCAAGCGTTTTGAGTGCCGATGCAGCGATTGAAGCGACTAGTGAAGTTTTTACGACTGCCGCACCGAGTTGGCCATTAACTGTTGCGTTTTCATTGGTTAAAGGTGATCGTCCTGAATGGACTGTTCAAAAACTCACCGAAATCGGCGTTGATGAAATTGTTGTGCTTGCTCCGACCGTTCGTAGTGTGGTGCGCTGGGATCATGACCGATCAAATAAAAATATTGAGCGCCTTAGACGAGTTGCTCGTGAAGCAGCTATGCAATCACGTCGCACTTGGTTGCCAAACGTTCATGGCGTAATTGAGATGTCGACTATCGCCAACCTGTTTATTGCTGACCCAAACGGAGTTTGCCTTGACGCGTCTCATCGAACAATTGCGGTGGGCCCCGAAGGTGGCTTTGCACCACAGGAGACCGAAAACTGTTCAGGTCTAGTTTCGCTCGGTGAGACTGTTTTGCGAGCAGAAACAGCAGCGGTGAGCGCCGCTGTTCTAATGTCGGACTATCGAAGAAAACGAAATTAACCATGAGTCAATCTGACGAAGACCTAAGCGAACCATCACCCTTTTCAAGAATGGTGGGTGAGCGGCTGCGTTCAATCCGCCAGCAAAAAAACTTATCGCTCAGCGATGTGGAACTTCAATCGCATGAACAGTTCAAGGCTTCCGTGCTCGGTGCATATGAGCGAGGCGAGCGAGCGATTTCTGTGCCGCGGCTCGAAAAGTTGGCAAAATTTTATGGAGTCACGATTGATCAGTTGTTGCCACGTGACCCATTGCGAGTTGAAGATAATCAGCCTGGTGCATCGGCGCCAACGAAATTACGAATCGATGTCGCAAAACTTTCAATGCGCGATGGTCTTGAATTTAAGATGCTTGAGCGTTTTTTGCGGATGATTCAGGTTCAGCGACAAGACTTCAATGGCAAAGTTATAACGGTGCGTGCGCATGACACCCGAGCGATCGCCGTGATGCTTGACATTCCAATTGATCAAGTCGGGCCAAGACTTGCCGCTCTTGACTTGTTGTTCGTGCCACCGACGACACAAAGCTAAACCTGTGCACCCAGGCTTCGGTGTTTATATTCACATTCCCTTTTGTGCGAAGAAGTGTGACTATTGTGCCTTCGCTACATTCACAGATCGTCATCAACTAACGAGCGACTACCTCTCCGCGATGCGCACACACATTCAGTGCAGTGTCGCTGCGGAAATGCCCAAAGCGACGAGCGTATTTATCGGCGGTGGTACGCCAACACTTGTGCCGGCAGATGAATTGATGAGTGTGCTTGCTGAAATACCGTTGGCGCCTGGCGCTGAAGTGACGGTCGAATGCAACCCAGATGACATAACGCTGGCGATGTTGCAGAAATTTATAGCCGGCGGTGTTAACAGAGTCAGCATTGGTGTGCAGTCAACTGTTGATCAAGTTTTGAAGTCTCTTGGCAGAACTCATAATCCCGAAAATGTAAGTCGCTCTGTTGCCTATGTGCGCGAAGCGGGCTTTAAAACTTTTAATCTCGACATAATTTATGGCGCAGCGGGCGAGACAGTTAACGACTGGTCGCAAACCATTAGTGACGTCGTGGCATTAAATCCGCCTCATGTTTCGGCCTATGGGTTGACAGTTGAAGCCAACACAGTTTTGGCGACGCAGCCAGATCGTCACCCCGACGATGATGATCAAGCCGACAAATATTTAATTTGTGATGATGCGTTATCAGCGAGCGGATTGAAGAATTATGAGATTTCTAATTGGGCAAAGCCTGGTCATGAGTGTGAACATAATTCTCTGTATTGGCAGCAAGGTAACTATGAAGGTTTTGGTAGTGCCGCGCATGCGCACTTGAACGGTCGTCGTTGGTGGAATGTGCGAACTCCTGAGCGCTATATCGAACTGGTCATGGCCGGCGAATCACCGGAATCTTCTAGCGAAACTCTTGACGCGCAGACCAGCAAGCGCGAAGCGTTGCAACTATTAGTACGCACGCGTGAGGGCGTGCCGCTCGGTTCGTTTAGCGAAGTAGATCTCGAAGAAATGAGTGAGTTGCTCGAACAGCACGAAGATCGCATTGTCTTAACTCGCACTGGGCGACTGCTAGCCAATGAAGTCGCTTTACGACTTATCGATACGGTCTAACTGACACGGTCTAATAAATTCGGCCTAGTTTTTAGATTTTATAGCTTTGAGGAATGCAGTTAATTCGCGCTTGTCAATTGAAACATCATTTTGTGCGGAAGGGTATGAACCGGTCAGTACATCACTGCGAAACTCTTTGAACGCAGCCACAGACTCGCGATGTAGACGATGGTATTCGGATTTGAAATCTCGGTAGACCTTAGAGTGTCGTGGCACGTGGCCCTCGTTGTCACCAAGAATGTCGGTTGCGAAAAGATACTGAACATCACAGTTGACGCCAGCACCCATGCCGATGATCAGCATCTTTGTGCGCTTTGAAATTTCGGTAGCGACTTGCGCGGGGACAACTTCCATTTCTACACCGACAGCGCCAGCGTCCTCGTATTGTTTTGTGAGTTCGTAAACACGAAGTGCTTCGGCGCTTGTTTTGCCGACGGCTTTCATTCCGCCGAACCACGAATTTCTATATGGCACAAGTCCAACGTGACCAACTACTGGGATGTATTCGTCTGCGAGAGCTTTGATCGTTGGTATCCCGTATCCGCAATAAAGTGTGTCGGCACCAACACCCATGAGGCGATACGCGTTGCGTAGTACTTCGGCATGGCTCGGATATGTGTTGACTGCCAAGCCGATTGTAAGAAAAGTATTTGGCGCGGCTTTACGAATGCCAACATAATCACTTGATTGGCCGTCATGTAATTCGGCAGCGACGAGCATGTCAATGCCTGCTTCTTCGCAGGCGGCGGCTTCGTTTGGCGTGCGCACAAAAACCTGAGTCAGGTGTCGCTTGCCCTTCGCTTCGAAAAGATCTTTGAGTGTTAATTTCGCCATGAAGCCCCCATAATTTTGTTTAACAACTAACACCTAGTATCGCATTTCACTCTTTTGACTGACAAACCCGCACGTTATGCTGCCTGTTCAGCAAGGGCGCGTAGCTCAGTTGGTGGAGCGCTACCTCGACATGGTAGGAATCCCTGGTTCGGGTGGTCTCGTTGCTTCGCAATTCAATCTTTATATATGTTTTGTGGGGTTTTTATGACCCGTTGATAGATGGAAGCCACTTTCGTAATTGGAAGATGTTAAAAAATGGTTGGCAATTCGTCATTTGAAAGAGGTTTGTCGTAAACGAGCACAATCCGTTCGAGCATTTGGTGTGTGGTGCGAAAAAGTTGGATAAGAAGATTTTGGTTTAAGGGCTGTTTAAATATGTTTACCTCTGATTAACCTTCGAGAGCGACTGCCGATGGGCGAATCACATAACATTTAGGACTATGTATGAATCCATATTGCAGTCATCGCCGCTAGTGCGGATATTGATTTGTCTTCTACCCGCTCTTTTGATTGTCTTGCCTTTTATGAAGGCGTCGCTTAAAAAGGGCAGCGAAAACCGACACGATGACAACGTGATGACTGCAGCATTGCGTTTTGTTGGATCTGCATTTATCTTCATTGGCTCATTTGCGAATGTGACCGCATGGCAAGGTGCAAGTTCTGCAAACTCAAGCTTGAAGAATGAGCTGGCTTCATTGTCGGCTCTCTCTGAAACAATTCTGGATTACAAGCAAGATGCAACTTTGAGCGATGCGATTTTAAAAATTACCACCTATGTTGAAACTATTCGTGACACGGAGTTGTCAGAGAATGGCGTTAAGGGTGTCTTGGTGGAAGCCACCGGCTTAAATCGAACCCAAAAGACGAAAAATTCGGCGTTGGGCGTAGCGCCCACGATTGTGCGCAATTCAGCCGAGCAGCAGGCTCTGGATATTCGAAGTGCAGTCATTGCAATTGAACAAGCCGACATCGTTAATGAACGTGACTTAAATCGAATGCTCAAGCAGGTTGATGATTTCCAGACCATTCGTCGAACGCGACTATCAGGTACGTGGCCACTCGTTCCTCAAGTTGTGATCGTAACGTTTCTAGTCACCACGCTTGCAACGCTTGTGCTCATCGGTTGTTTTCCGACAGGCCCGAGTAGAAGGCTGAAGTGGATGCAAGTGATTGGATCTGTTGCCGTGGTGTCGTCAGTATGGTTCTCGGTGCTTTCGACTCAAGATGTGAGTGTGAATAGCAGTCGCTTCAATGCGCCAATTGAAGCGTTCCTTAACCGTTATAAATAATCTTTAATAAATAACTAATGGAGCTGGCGGAATCGAACCTCCGTCAATATAAAACAGGTATGCTTTTACGAAAGTAAGGGCGCGTAGCTCAGTTGGTAGAGCGCTACCTCGACATGGTAGAGGTCCCGGGTTCGAGCCCCGTCGCGCCCACAAAATTATTTCTTTTCGGCAATTGCTTTGGATTCGCGGGCAGCGCCTTTAAATATCCCTTTGCTCATTAATGAGAGTTCAGTTTTTCGACGTTGTTCGTAGATGGTCGCGCGATTGGCATGGATCGTCGTATCTTGCGGTGCTGCCCATCCTGCGAAGTCTGCAAGGTGGCACGCCAAACGAATGTCGCCGCTGGACATTAATTCAAGCGCACGAGTCATTAAATTTTCTGCTCCACCTGAAAGTTTTGCTAGCTCAATTGCAACTTGTGCGTCGGGCGCTGGCTTGAGTCGTGATGCCGCGCCATCCCACCAGCCGCCATAGAGTCGCCAAATATTTCTTACGACGAATTCTGGTTCATCGTAGAGGGGTCGCATGTATGGTTTGTCCAAAATGTACTGCGGAACTCTGATCGTGTGAATGATCGTGTCTAATGTTTCGCCACTATTCATCATTTCAATTACCTGAGTAACGAGACTCTCAAGAGATGTAGCAATGTCATCAAGCACAGTTGCAATGCGCGCTTTGCCTTCAATTGGTAAGCCGTGTGCGGGGACCAATAACTCAGGTCCTTGTTCGATCATTCGGCGCAGTGCTTGCGCCCATTCAAATGCATATCGCTGAACTTTTTGCGGATTACCAGCGTTCGGATAATTCCAAATAACGAAGTCGCCTGAGAACAACCATTTCTTCTCGGGTAACCATGCCCACAGATGGTCGTCTGTTTCACCACGAGCGTGATGTAACTCAATTTGCGTGCCGCCTGCCAAAAAAACATGTGACTCACGAAAAGTTTCGTCTGGACGCATCGTGGCGCGTGGCAAGAAGCGTTGCAAGTTCTCACCGATGTTCAAGCCCATGTCACTGCGGATGCCACCAAATTGGCGCTGATTAATTCGAATATTCCAATCACTTGTTTGTGTGTAGCGATCTATACGGGCGTTGACATTTTCGTGCCCAATGACATGTGGTTTTGGATGATTATTGTTCGTTGCATCGGCGGCAAAAGCGAAACTTCCACCTACGTGATCAGCGTGGCCATGCGTATAAACAAGTGTTGAAAATGGATCGGTGCGCCAAGAACGAATTGAGTTGACCACGTCTTTGCCACTACCCGCACCCGACGCGTCAAAGCACATCAAACCATCGCCAGTGTCAAAAACGGCACTATGACTGAAGCTTTCAACTATTGCTAGACCCTCTGCAAGTTCGGTGATTTCATTAGTGACACGATTTAGAGGTTGATCAACAACTCCTGAATCGATAACTCTGGTTGACAGTTCAATCGGATTCATACTCTTGCTTGTGCTCATATTCTGAGACTAGACGATTGCTTTTCTGTTAGTTTTATCGGATGAATTCGCTGTCAAAATCTTTCAGAACTGTGTGTTATGCGCCAAGAGAATTAAATCCACAGATGTCTGACCTGGTTCGCCTCGGGCGTAATGCAGATGGTGGCTATCTCTTGCCACGCCCAGTTCTAGGTGAAATTAACGGATGTCTCTCATTTGGGCTCGGTGCTGAATGGAGTTTTGAGCAGGCGCTTCTTGAACTGAAGAAAGAAAATATTTCTCCTAAAAATATTGTATTTTTTGATGCTTCTATATCAGTTTTTGGAATCATCAAAAGTTTGATTTATATGGGCAGAAGGTCTATCTATGAGATTCGATCGCGTCGACCGAAATCCGAACGAAAATTCACTCTTGAGGATCTAAAGAGATCGCTCATAGCTCTAGTCACTTATCTACCTACTTTCAGAATCCGAAAAAATCGATTCATCCATATCAGAAAGTTTGTTGTTCATAAAGTTACTAGAGGAAATGAAATTTCGTTTATTGATGCTCTGAGTTATCGATCTGATCCGATGCGCACAATCGTAAAAATTGATATTGAGGGCGGCGAGTGGGATCTACTGCGCGGCAAAGAAGACGTCGATTTGTTGGCTGACGTGCCGGTATTGATAATGGAGATACATGACACCAGAAGAGAGCAGTTCATGAGCATTGTTGAATTGCTTAAGGCTCACTTTTGGATCGCGCATCTTCATGGAAATACAAGTGATCGGTGCACTGAATCAGGAATGCCACTTTATTTGGAGATGACTTTTGTAAATAAACGGTTTGCCCCTGAGCCGGGCATCAGAACAAAGTTGCCAATCAATGGGCTTGACTTTCCGGTGCGACCTGGTGAGGCACCCTACGTATTTGTATTCAGCAACGGTTAGGAAAGTTTATTTGGGTTCGCGGGGGAGGCCGAGTGTGCGCTCACCGAGAATGTTGCGCATCACGTTAGATGTGCCACCCATAATTGTGTAGGCAGATGCATAGGCGAGTCCTTGAGACTTGTCATCCCAAACAAGAGCGTGGGCGCCGAAAACCTTATTGATGAACTGAGCGACGCGCCATTCGTGTTCAGTACAAAAACATTTAGTTGCTGCCGAGAACCCACTTGGTGCTTGGTGTAAAACCTCACGAATCACCAAGATTCGACCGATTTGATAACCGGTTTCAATTGCTGCGATCTCTTGTCGCACAAGCATATTTTTACGGTCAGCCAGATCTAATGCCATTTTGTAAAGCGCGTAATTTGATACCAAGCGATCAATGCCGCCACGCTCGTGCTCGAGTTGACGCATTGTTTGCTTGAAAGCACCGCCCAGTGCACCCACTAGATTCGTTGCCGGCACACGAACATTCGTGTAGAAAACTTCGCAGAAATGACTATTCGTGGTCATGTCTTTGATCGGTCGAACTTCAATGCCTGGCGTATTCATCGGAACAATGATTTCGCTGATGCCTGCATGCGGCGAACCGTCGTTACTAGTACGACAAATCAAATAACAATAATCAGCGTGTTCGCCAAAACTTGTCCAAATTTTTTGGCCGTTAATTACAAACTCATCGCCGTCGCGCTGCGCAAATGTCTTTAGTGATGCAAGGTCGCTGCCTGCGTTTGGCTCGCTCATGCCGATGCACCAAGTTGTATTGCCAGCAAGCATCTCTGGCAAAAACTCATCTTGTTGCTCTTTCGTGCCGTAAGCAATGAGCGCTGGACCCATCTGTCGGTCAGCGAACCAAGATGCAGCAATCGGTGCGCCAGCGCTGATCATTTCTTCGCCAACGATGAGTCGTTCAATTGCTGGTCGACCGCCACCGCCGAAATCTTTTGGCCAGGTCATGCCGATCCAACCATGAGATGCGAGTTCGCGAGAAAACTCGCGGGAGTAGCCGTTCATCCATGTGTCGTTGAAACGACCATATTTTTCGACTGCTTTCGCGGCTACCAAACGAGCACGTTCGCGGAGTGCTAATTGTTCTGGTGACCAGGCGAAGTCCATAACGACGATGGTAGATGCCGAATACACGAATTCCTGCTTTGGGATCGCCACTAATTCTGTGACTATTGTGTACAAGTAAGATACAAGTAAACCCAAGCCGAAACCAGTGGAGTTTTATGTCATCAAAAATTAAGGTCGTGAATCCAGTTGTAGATATTGACGGCGATGAGATGACGCGAATCATTTGGAAGTTCATCAAAGACCGATTGATTTTGCCGTATCTAGATCTTGAAATTGATTACTACGACCTTGGTGTCGAAAACCGAGACGCGACAAGTGACCAAGTAACAATTGATGCTGCAAACGCGATTTTGAAACACGGCGTCGGAGTTAAGTGCGCAACGATTACACCTGATGAAGCACGTGTTAAAGAATTTAACTTGAAGCAAATGTGGAAATCGCCCAACGGCACGATCAGAAATATTTTAGACGGCGTTGTATTTCGTGAGCCGATTATTTGCAGCAACATTCCAAAACTTGTGCCTCACTGGAACAAACCAATAGTGATTGGGCGTCATGCGCACGGCGATCAATACAAGGCGACAGATTTCAAAGTACCAGGACCTGGCACAGTAACGATGACTTATGTGCCACAAGATGGCAGCAAGCCTGTCGAGATGAAGGTCGCTGACTTTAAGGGTTCGGGCGTTGTAATGGGAATGTATAACTACGACGAATCAATTCGTAGTTTTGCTCGTGCATCTTTTAACTACGGCTTGCAACGTAATTACCCGGTGTTCTTGAGCACCAAGAACACAATTCTCAAGGCATATGACGGTCGGTTTAAAGACATCTTTCAAGAAATTTTTGACACCGAATTCAAAGCTGAGTTTGACAAACGTAAACTGACTTACGAGCATCGCTTAATCGATGACATGGTGGCCTGCATGATTCGCTGGGAGGGTGGATATTTGTGGGCGTGCAAAAACTATGACGGCGATGTTCAATCAGACATTGTTGCTCAAGGCTTCGGTTCACTTGGTTTAATGACTTCGGTTTTGACTACGCCAGATGGCCGAGTCTTAGAGTCAGAAGCCGCTCACGGCACGGTGACACGCCATTACCGAGATCATCAAAAAGGTTTGGAGACTTCAACAAATTCGATTGCCTCAATCTTCGCTTGGACACGCGGTCTAAGTCATCGTGGAAAACTCGATAACACACCAAAAGTTATTGAATTTGCTCAAACTTTAGAAGCAGTCTGTATTGAGACTGTAGAAGGCGGCGAGATGACCAAAGACCTAGCAGCCCTAGTTTCAAAAGATCAACCATGGTTAACTACTCAACAATTTTTGGCCGCCGTTGACCGTCGGTTGCAAGTGAAAATGGTTAGTAAATAATCATGCGTGCGGTTGTAATCACAAAACATGGTGATCCAGAAGTTTTGTCAATAGTTGAAGTCGAAAGTCCTCAACCAGATGCGAACGAGATTTTGGTTAAAGTTCGTGCCACTTCACTAAATCGCGCCGACTTGTTGCAGCGGATGGGCTTTTATCCAGATCCGTTTCCTGGTGCGCATGAAATTCCTGGTCTTGAGTTTGCTGGCACAGTCGAATCTTGTGGTGAGAAAGTAAAAAGTTTTAAACCTGGCGACCAAGTGATGGGCATCGTGAGTGGCGGCGGCTACGCGGAATATCTAGTTGTACATGAACATCAAGCGATGCGAGTGCCAACCAAAGTGAGTTTTGAAGATGCCGGCGCGATTCCTGAGGTTTTCATTACTGCTTGGGATGCGCTCGTTTGTCAGGGCAATTTGAAATCGGGCGATTGGGCACTTGTTCACGCTGGTGCGTCGGGTGTGGGCACTGCGGCGATACAAATTTGTAAAGCCATTGGCGCAAATGTGATTGTCACTTGTTCATCAGGGAAGCGTGATGCGTGTCTTTCACTTGGCGCTGACTTGGCTGTTGATTACAAAACTGAAGACTTTGTTGACGTGTGTAAACATGCAACGAATAATCATGGCGTTGATGCGGTGCTTGATGTCATCGGCGGCGAGTATCTCAATAAGAATGTCGCTTCGCTGGCACTCAAAGGCACGATTGTTCAGGTTGGTCTAATGGGCGGTGGGACGACCCCGTTTAACATCTCAGCCCTAATGCCAAAACGTGCTCGTTTGATTGGAACTGTATTGCGACCACGTCCGCTTGAAGAAAAAATCGCAGTCACTCAAAGATTTATCAACGAAATCTTGCCCATGTTTGAGACGGGCAAGTTGCGCCCAATTATTGACAGCAGATATTCGCTGGAAGATATTGCGTCAGCACATCGCTATATGGAGACCAACGCCAGCACTGGCAAAATTGTTATTGACGTTTGTTGATTGCGAGATAGTCGCGTTTATCGACACCCGTATACCACTGACGAGGTCGACTGATTTTTTGTGCATCATCTTTAAGTAATTCGCTGAAGTGCGCTAGCCAGCCGACTGTTCGTGGAATTGCGAACAACACTGTGAACATGTCAATCGGGAAACCAAGAGCTTGATAGATCAAACCAGAGTAGAAGTCAACATTTGGATACAACTTGCGCGAAATAAAATACTCATCGCTAAGTGCGACTTCTTCAAGCTTAAGAGCGATGTCTAAAAGTTGATTCTTGCCAGTGACTTCAAAAACGTCGTATGCGGCTTTCTTGATGATTGCTGCGCGAGGATCGTAGTTTTTGTAAACACGGTGACCGAAACCTTGCAGACGGCCTTGACCTGCTTTGACCGCTTTGACAAATGCTTCAACGTTGTTGATGCTGCCAATCTCGGTGAGCATATTTATTGCTGCTTCATTCGCGCCACCGTGAAGTGGCCCATAGAGCGCAGACGATGCCGCCGACATCGCACTAAAAGGGTCGGCATGTGATGATGCGACAACTCGCATGGCAGTTGTTCCACAATTCTGCTCGTGGTCGGCATGCAATATGAAAAGCAGATCCATTGCTTTTGTAAGTCGCGGGTCAACTGTGTGGTCGTCGCCAAGTCTGAACATCATGTTCAAGAAGTTTTCTGGGTAACTCATTGAATTATTAGGAGAGACGAATGGTAAACCCGAACTAAATCGATAGCACATTGCCGCAAGTGTCGGAACTTTGGCAATCAACCGCAAGATCTGTTTTTCAAGTGAAGCAGGGTCAAAAATATTTTTTGATTCAGGATAAAAGGTTCCAAGTGCGGCAACCGCAGACACAAACATGCCCATTGGGTGTGCATCGTAGTGAAAGCCGTCGACAAAACGTTTGCGCATGTTCTCATGAATCATCGTGTGGTGGATGACGTCGTAGTTCCATTTTTCAAGTTGTGAACTAGTTGGCAGTTCGCCGTTCAATAGCAAGTACGCAACTTCTAGGTATGTAGATTTTTCGGCCAATTGCTCTATTGGGTATCCGCGATAACGCAAGATTCCGGCGTCGCCATCTATATATGTAATTGAAGATTCGCATGCCGCAGTCGATAAGAACGCTGGGTCGTACATGCGTAGCTCAGGGTCAAGTTCGCGCAATGCGCTCGACGGAAAAACGCCGTCTCGTAGCGGAACCGTAACTTTTTTACCAGTCCGGTCATCAATAATGGTGATTGTTTCAGCCACTGTGGTGTCCTTTTTATGTTGTGGGAGCTTCCAGTCCCTTCAACAATCTAGCCGTGTAGCTGGTTACAGAGGTGTGTTGTCGTGCTTGCGAGTCTGGAGTTTTTCGCGCTTGTCGCTGAGCATCGCAAATGCTGCGGCAATCTCACGACGCGTATCCGTTGGATCAATAACGCTGTCAACGTATCCACGCTCAGCAGCAACATATGGATTCAAAAATCGCTCAACATAATCTTGTTCAAACGCCTCGCGCTCTTGTGGTGTTGCACGGCGTTGAAGAATTGCGGCCGCCTGACCTGCTCCCATTACTGCGAGTTCGGCAGTGGGCCATGCCATACAGATATCGTTGCCCATTTTTTTTGAGTCCATGACAATGTAGGCGCCACCATAACTCTTACGCAAAATCACGCAGACGCGAGGCACAGTCGCTCGACCATATGCGAAAACTAGTTGCGCACCGTGGCGGATCATTCCACGCCACTCAAGATCTTTGCCAGGATAAAAACCAGGCGTATCCACAAGAGTCAGAATCGGAATGTTGAAAGCGTCGCAGAATGAAACGAATCTCGCAGCCTTCTGCGAAGCAGGAATGTCTAGTGTGCCAGCCAAGTTTGTTGGCTGATTGGCAACCACTCCGATGCTTTGCCCAGAGATAGTAATTAGGCAAGTGACAATGTTCGCCGCCCATCGAGCACGAAGTTCGAGTAGATAACCGTCATCAGCGATGGCTTGAATGACTTGTTTGACGTCGTAACTGCCGGTTGATGAATTTGGGATTAATTTGCCGGCCTCTGGGGTTAATCGATCAACAGAGTCTGAGGTCAAAGTTGTTCGAGTAATTTCGTCGACATTGTCAGGCAAAAATGAGAGCACATGCTCGACTTCGGCAATTGCTGATTCGCGATCAGCAACGACAAGATGTGCCACGCCACTTTGTTTTGCATGAATATCTGCACCACCAAGTTCGTCGTTATTGATTTTTATTCCGGTGAACTCGGCGACCATCGTTGGCCCGCTAACAAATGCATACGAATCGCTGGTCATAATTACAATGTCGCTCAAGCCAATCAACAACGCTGGGCCAGAAACAGCAGGGCCTGTCACAACGGTAATGATTGGCACGTAACCAGAACATTTAGCAATTGCTTTTGCTGCTTGACCCCAACCGTGAAGCGCCGCGACGCCTTCAACAATGTCTGCGCCTGAACTACCAATAGTCATTACGAGAGGCAAACCTTTTTCGCGCGCGGTGTCTGCTGCGTGGGCGATAACCCCGGACGCCTCCGCGGAAAGCGCACCGCGACGCACCGACTCATCCACATCAACCCAAACTGCACGACGACTAATAGTTTCGAGCCAGCGAACCTCTGCAGCCGCGGCACCCTTAACCGCTCGCTGCAAATGAACCGTCATAATCCTTAAGGTTACTTAAGAAGAACGTTTGAGAGGGAATGCGCCCTTGCCCGTGTGTACGCCTGGTTGCTTGTCGTTAGTTTTTTCAATTACTTCTCGGACAACAGAGCCGACTGCTTGTGTGGCTTTGCTCGCCAAAGGTCGTGTTCGTTGCACCCAACCAACAACACGTCGGGGGAGTTCGGGAACTTGAATTCGTTTGAACTCTCCCGTGAGCCAATCTGGTGCGGCTGTTGCGGGCACGATGGCTGCGCCAAAACCTTCGAATGCAAGTGAAGTCAAAAGTCGAACACCGTCGATTTCGGCTTGCGTTTTTAAGACGAGGCGATGTGACCCTGCCGCTTTATCCAAGATGCGTCGCAGGGCTGTATTTTTAGGAGGCAATAGCAATGGCTTTGTTGCGAGTTCAGCAATTGTGATTTTGTCAAGCGTTGACCATTCGTGTTTGCTGTTGACAAGCAACATTAAATCTTCAGCGAATAATGCGATTGATTCAAGATTGTCGTGCTCGACTGGTAAGTGAACAATGCATGCGTCGAGTGAGCCATCGATCAAACGGGGGAGCAAACTCGAAGTGCTTCCTTCTGAAATCGTGATATGGATTTTTGGAAATCTTTGTGCAAGCATTGGCAATAAGAGGGGCATCAACCATCGTCCTGTGGTGCCGATGCAACCCAGTCGAGTTTCTCCGGCGATATCAATTTCGTTTGATTCAACTGCGGCGGCGATGTCTTGGATTTGAATAAAAACTTGTCGCGCGTGGTCGACGACGGTTTGTCCGTCTTGTGTGAGGCGACCAGTTGAGCGCTCAACCAAGATTGTTGCGAGTTCATTTTCTAGTCTTGAGATGTGTGCCGAAATATTGCTTTGAACCGTGGACAATGCTCGAGCCGCTCCAGAGAATGACCCATTCTCGGCAATTGACACTAAAACCTGAAGTTGGCGCAGTTCCATATCTCTAAAAATGATAGGGGATATCTTGTCGTTCGCCTTGAGATATAGGGGTGATTTGTAGCATAATTAAGTCATAGCGAAGAGCCTCCCCCAGGTTCTTCGCATTATTGCTAAGCCAGCTCCCCCAGTTGGCTTATCAAAAAGGTTGAGAGGTCCCGCCATTGCGCGGGACCTTTCCCGTTTAGTACTTAAATAAGTTTCACTATTACCTATTTACGGGAATGCTGTGCTTTTCTGAACTTTCGTTTAATCTCTCCTCTGTGAAAGCATCATTGTTTTTCAAAAACAAAAAATTCATCGCCGTTTCTATCGGATTTTTAGTTTGCTTTACTGCAATGGCACTTGCATTATCTGCCGGAGGATCATTAGGAGCAACAGATAATTTTATCTCAAATCAAAATCTTGGTGCGGAATATAGGGCCTACTCAACGGGCGACCATGCAAATGTGATGGGGGTAACGAAAGTTTTCGGTGTACCAGTTTGGGATAACGGTCAAGGTACGGGAAGTCGAATGCCAATTTTGATGGAGCAACCAACTCAATCTCCGATTATCTTTCTTGGCGAAATATTGCCAGTGGATTACATTGTCATATTGAGAAGTCTGATTGCAATGCTTTCTGCACTAGTTGTCTTAAATCTCACAGTTCTGTCCTGGTCCGATGGGCAAATCCATCGAAGGATCATATTTATGGACCTCGCACTTCTAGGTGTATTTTTTTTATTTACTGCTCAAAATGATTGGTTTGTAATTTCAGATCAGTACTGGGCATTTTGCCTCGTTTTAGCTGGTTTTTTACATCCAAGTTGGTACCAAGTTACGTCTCGAGATAAGCAAGGCTCATATCCATCGATAGTTTTGTTCGCCTTCACATTTGGCTTAGGCATTTTGCTGACAGGTCATGTTTTGCATTTTCAGCTCGCATTTGTCGTATTCGCTGTGCTTTTTTTTCGAAATTTTTTGAAATTGAGAAAAATCTTGGGTTTATTAGCATCGACGCTCATTTGTTTTTTGATATTGATATTAACTGTGCCACAGATTATTGAGCTTTCTTCTCAGGTTTGGAATTCACAGATCATAGATCACAGTTCGCAGCCCTCAATTTTTGACTTGTTCGTGCCGAGCCAATTTCGAGTTTTCAGATTTCAGCCATTGTTATCGTTTGTGTCGGCAAGCTTTCAGCCATTGATGAGACTTGCTAACGATGCGGGACCAAGGACTGAATTTTTTAATCTTCTTTTTTTACCATACATTTTGCATAATTTTGTAACATCAAAAAAGAATGATTCATCGCTACACCAAATGTTACGGGTGAGCGTGATGTCCATGGCGTTTATATTCTTCAATTTAGTTTTTGCAGGGGCTCTCTCTAGATCGGGTCTTCCGGTCATCGCGAAGGTCTTTGATTTTCATGTATGGCACCTTTCAACTCTCTTGCTTCCGATCATAATTTTAGTTGTAACCATCCTGTTTGATGCGGGCCAAAAATTTAGATCCTCCTCGGTTTTTATGAAAGTAATTAATCGCGTAATTTTGTCGCTTGCATTAATTGTGGCGTTGATGTATCCACTAATAATGCTAATTAAAGATGCTCCGCGAGTTGGTATGACAAGCACGAAAGAGGTCCCGAACGAATACAGCTTTGACGTCATGCAGAAATTAAGGGGCTTTGAAAAAAATTCAAGAGGCATTATTTTCAATCAGACCTTAATTGAGACGCAAGCAGGAATAGATTTAAAAATAATTCGTTCTGGTTATCCATTGTTAAACTCTATTTTCTATGGTCGAAGTTCGAGCACTTTGCGGCACCCAGAACAACGCTTTAGAGCATATTTTCAACCATCAATTTTGGACTGTCAGCCGGAGGTTCTTGATTTGTTGGCTGTTAACGCAATTGTTTTTGAGAGTACCGAAGATGATGTTTGTAGCAAGAATTTAGATAATTATTATCGGTCTAGTGATGAAATCAGTTTCATTAAAGTTCCGGGGTCAAACTCAGTATTAACTGCGAAGCCAAAACAGTTTTCTAGTTGGTCAATCAGTGCAAACCCAGAGAGTAATCCGATTGAGCCTTGCCCGCTGTTTGAAAAAGACTGCTTAAATGGCTTAACAGTTACAAAACTTGAACCTAATTCTGGCGCGCCGTTCAAGTTATGTGAAGACAAATGTGTATTCACGTACAGGTGGTCTGCGCCTTCAAGCTCGAGGCAAATTTTAGTCCCAGAAAACTATGACAAGACTATTCAAATTAGAGATTTGAGCACGGGTACAAAACTTAAAACAGCGAATTATCAGGGTCTGTTGGCTGTTGAGATTCCCAGCGGCGAATCGTCTGGCATGTTTGAAGCGACGATCAAACCAGATGCGATGATGTGGGCTCGAGTATCTGCAACTTATATACATACTTTGATTTTGTTGACAACTTTAACTCTGATTTCTGTTCGAGGAGTTCGAGCACGAAAAAAGAGAAGTGATGTTGTGGCTAGTGCGTAACTTGGCCAGATAAACAATCCTTTTGATTATTTTTTAGATTTTTTAACTTTTTCGCGGACTACGTTAAGGGCGCTACCGGCGATAAACCATTTCACTTGTTCTGGTGAGAACGTGTGCATCGCTTGAAACTCAATATCCTCGCCACCGCGCTTATGAATAATACAACGAACTGTCTTATCTGGAACGGGTGGCATCTCGCGAACACTGATCGTGTCATACTCGCCAATTAAATCGTAAACTTTCGGGTCTACAAAAGTTAATGGAACAACGCCTTGCTTTTTGAGATTAGTCTCGTGAATGCGAGCGAATGATCGAGCAAAAATAGCGCATGCACCTCTAAAGCGCGGCTCCATTGCTGCGTGTTCGCGTGACGAACCTTCTCCATAATTTTGATCACCGATTGCACACCACTGCCTATTGTTGTCGCCATAGTGGCGAGCAATTTCGGGATATGTACGAATTTCATCGTCAATTCTGTCGATGCCTTCGCCAACTATGTCGTTGAATGCATTGACTGCACCGGCAAACAAGTTTCCAGAGATATTTTCTAAGTGTCCACGAAACTTAAGCCAAGGGCCGGCAGCCGAAATATGGTCAGTCGTGCACTTTCCTTTTGCCTTCATAAGCACTGGCATGTAAATGAAATCATTACCGTCCCATTTCTCAAACGGTTCAAGTAATTGCAGTCGTTCGCTAGTTGGATCAACTACAACTTCGATGCTTGAGCCATCGCTAGGCGGGGCGATGAATGTTTCGGCGCCAGCGTCGTAACCGTTTTTCGGTAAGACTTCACCGAGCGGTGCAGCCAGTGAAACTTGCGAGCCATCTGGTGCCGTAATCGTGTCGGTAATTGGATCAAAATCAAGACGACCGGCGAGCGCGAGCGCGATCACGGTGTCGGGGCTGGTGACGAAACTCAGAGTGTTTGCCGAGCCATCGTTTCGTTTTGGAAAGTTGCGATTAAACGAACTAACAATCGTGTTTGATTTCTCGGTAATTTCTTTTGAGCGCTCCCACTGTCCGATGCATGGGCCACACGCGTTGGCAAGAACAGTCGCACCGATTGCTTCAAGGTCGGCAAGCAATCCGTCACGTTCGATTGTCGCGCGAATTTGTTCTGAACCAGGAGTGATCAGCAATTCGGTTTTAGCCTTCAAGCCTTTCGAGGCAGCGAAACGCGCGACGCTTGCTGCGCGAGTGATGTCTTCGTAAGAACTATTGGTGCAGCTGCCGATTAGTGCCGATGAAATCTCGAGTGGCCAGTTGTTTTCTGCGGCTGCCTTGGCGACACCAACGCCGACGCGGTGGGCGAGATCAGGCGTATGTGGGCCATTAATAAGAGGCTTCAAAGATGATAGATCTATTTCGATCATCTTGTCGTAGAGCGCGCCATCGTCTGGACGAAGATGCTCGGTAACTTTGTCGGCTGCGGCTGCTATTTCAGTGCGGTCAGTCGCCCGCAGATAATCTGACATTTGCACGTCGTATCCAAAAACAGAACATGTAGCACCGATCTCTGCACCCATATTGCAGATAGTCGCTTTGCCAGTCGCAGAAATTGTGTCGGCACCTTCGCCGAAATATTCGATTACGGCACCTGTGCCACCTTCAACTGTCAATACTCGAGCGACTTCTAAGATCACATCCTTAGGACTTGACCATCCAGAAAGAGAGCCAACGAGTTTTACGCCAATAACTTTTGGCCATCGGACGTTAAACGGAAAGCCCGTCATCACATCTACTGCATCGGCGCCGCCAACTCCGATTGCGATCATGCCGAGACCGCCTGCATTTGGTGTGTGGCTGTCGGTGCCAATCATCATTCCGCCGGGGAACGCGTAATGTTCAAGCACAACTTGGTGGATGATCCCGCTTCCTGGGCCCCAAAAACCTACGCCATATTTCGCCGACACAGATCGGAGAAAGTCGTAAACCTCTTTATTCGTATCTATCGCGACACCCATATCGATGCGTGCGCCGGATTTAGCCAAAATCAAGTGATCGCAGTGCACCGTTGATGGCACAGCAGTTGTTGAAAGCCCCGCAGTCATGAATTGCAAAAGCGCCATCTGTGCAGTTGCGTCTTGCATTGCGACGCGGTCCGGATTGAAGTCGGCGTAACTGCGAGAGCGTTCAAGTTCTTGTTTGGATGGATTACACAAGTGATTGATCAGAATTTTCTCAGTCAACGTCAGCGGGCGATT
The DNA here is from genome assembly GCA_964203235.1 of Ilumatobacteraceae bacterium. Classification (GTDB taxonomy): domain Bacteria; phylum Actinomycetota; class Acidimicrobiia; order Acidimicrobiales; family Ilumatobacteraceae; genus BACL27. The sequence continues at coordinate 1,113,221 of CAXNLE010000001.1, read as the reverse complement.
TAAGCGCTTGCGTCCGAGCGCAACATTTTTAGCAAGCTTTGAATAAACGGTAGTGACGAGTTCAATTGGGGTTCCGGCGCTTGAAGTCATGGTGGTCCGTTTCTTATTGTCGTGTTTTTGGTGGGGGATTATTTATCGTGGTATTGTATACAAGTATAGTACAAGTTCGAATAATCCAATATCACGAAATCGCAAACTCATTGCGAACCCGAATTGAGGCTCGCGAGTTTTTTGCTGGAAGAGTTCTGCCAAGTGAATCTGAGTTGTCAGTTGAATTCAAAGTTAGTCGCGTCACAGTCCGTCGGGCATTAGAAGTCTTACGGGATGAAGGTCTCGTCGTCTCGCGCCAAGGTTTCGGTTGGGTTATGGCTAGCGACCAAGTGACACAAAGTCTTGGGCGACTCGGAACGATTGAAGAGCAAATGTTGGCGAACGGGATGCAATCTGAACGCAGAATAGTTGAATTCAATTTTGAAAAAGCAAATCGTAAAGTTGCAAAAGTTTTGAATTGCGATCAAGTGTTGCGTGTAAAGCGAGTGAATACCGCAAACGGTGAACCATTTGCGGTTGTTACGGTTTGGTGCCCGTTTGAACTCGGTCAACATTTGTCGCGCAAAGAAGTTGAGCAATCTGCATTTTATGAGTTACTTGAGATTCCAATTGGTGGTGCGACGCAGACTATCGGCGCAGACTCGGCGACAAAAACAGACGCTGCGCTACTTGAAATTCCGACAGGCTCGCCGGTGCTTCACTGCGAGCGAGTTACCAGAGATGTTGCTGGTAACGCTGTTTTGTTGTCGCACCATGTGTTTGCTGCGCATCGTACAAATTTTGTTGTTGATTTGCCGTCGGCAGGTAAATCAATTGCGCCAAGTGGAATGCGGCTAGTCGATTAGCGTGATCTACCATTTATCCCAGTGGAGAACTTTTTCGAGCGGCAAGCGTTTTGCCGGTTTGAAATCGGTACCAATTGTGTAAGCAATTGGAAATAATCCACCTTGCGTAATTTTGTCATGCGGAATACCTAAAATTTCTGCGGCTTTTTTCTCGCCCTCAAGAATCAAATGAATCGTCGTCCACGCTGAGCCCAAACCACGGCTTCGAAGCGCGAGCATGAAACTCCAGACTGCAGGCAACAGCGAACCCCATCCGCCTGCACCCATTCCTACTTCGATATTTTCAAGCCGGCCTTCGATGCAAGGGATCATCATCATCGGCGCACGATACATTTCTTCGGCCAAATACATCGCAGAGTCTCGTACTTTTGGCATTTGATCAATTCGCATGTCACCTTCGGCAAATTTGCGACCAGGCAAACTGGCATAAATCTTAAAATTTGCTTTGTAAATATCGGCAAGTGCTTTGCGCTTAGCCTCGTCTTCAACAACAATCCAATGCCAGCCCTGAGAGTTGCCACCGGTAGGGGCCTGCAATGCCAAGTTCAGGCACTCCTCAACGACTTCGCGCTCGACTGGTCGGTCAAAGTCAAGTCGCTTGCGCACGCTACGTGTCGTGGTTAGAACATCGTCTATCGTCAGGTCAAGTTTCATGGATTCAAGTCTGCCATTTCACACTGCAGATGCGAGACTTGAACAGCGCAAACCAAATTATATTTAGCGAGGGCAAAATGGCATCTGTGAACGGCAGCAAGAACTACAACGACCGAGTAGTAGTAATAATTAATGACGGCATTGCCGATGTGCGGTTGAATCGCGCCGATAAGCGCAATGCGCTTGACCCTGCGATGTTTGATGCGATTTCGCGGGCGGGCAAAGATTTGGTGACTGACAAAGATATTCGTGCGGTCGTGTTATCTGGCAATGGCGCATCGTTTTGTGCTGGTCTTGATTTTAGCAGTTTTCAGGCGATGGCTGATTCAGGTGAGAAAAGCAAGCCAAAGCCAGAAGCCGAAAAAGAAAACGCTGGTGCAATGGAGCCTGGCGCGATCACACATCTAGCGCAACAAATTTGTTGGGTATGGCAAGAAGTTCCGGTGCCGGTAATTGCGGCGATACAAGGTCATGCGTTGGGTGGCGGCATGCAGTTGGCTCTTGGCGCAGATATTCGTGTCGCGCACCCGATGACGCAACTTTCAATGCGTGAAGTTCACTGGGGTCTGATCCCTGACATGACTGGAACTTTGATGTTGTCTCGACTGGTTCGAGACGACGTGGTGAAAGATCTTGTCTTTAGTGCACGAGTGATATCGGGCACCGAAGCACACGAGTTGGGTGTTGTTACTCGTGTTTCAGATTCGCCGCTTGAAGTTGCGATGCAGATCGCTCAAGAAATTGCCGGTCGAAGCCCAGACGCGGTGCGAGGTGCCAAGGCCTTAATCAACCGTCTCTCTAACGCGGGAGCGGCAGAACATTTTGCCGAAGAGCGCAGGATTATTCACTCGTTGATTGGCAAGCCGAATCAGGTTGAAGCAGTAATGGCAAATTTTGAAAAAAGACCGACTAATTTCTTAGCGCCAACTGTCTAGACTTTAAATCTCGGGCCAACGTCGTCTCGTTTAATCAGCCAATTGGTGGCTGGTTTTAAACTTTGAAGAGGCGACAACTTTGCAAGATTTACCGAAAGCTATTGGTCTTTACGATCCAAGATTTGAACACGACTCTTGTGGTGTCTCGTTTGTCGTAGATATTCACGGTCGGGCGAGCCACGAGATTGTTGCGACTGGTCTTGGCGCGTTGTGCAGCATGGAGCATCGCGGTGCGACAGGAGCCGAAACTCAAACTGGTGATGGCGCAGGAATCCTTCTACAGATTCCGCACAAGTTCTTTGATGCGGTTACTGATTTCGCATTGCCGAGTATTGGGAGTTACGGAGTCGGTCTTGCGTTCTTGCCGCGCGACGAAGAACTCGCAACTAAAGCAAAGGCTCAAGTTGAACTGATCGTGGCACAGCAGAAATTGCGCACGCTCGGTTGGCGAAGCGTTCCGGTAGACCCTTCATGCTTGGGTGCAAGTGCATATCGCGTGATGCCGTCGTTTATGCAAATTTTTATTGATGACCCAAGTGGTGCAACGCTGATTGATTTAGATCGCAAGTTGTTTATTTTACGTAAGCGAATAGAGCATGAGTTGATTGACGATCAAAAGACATACTTTCCGTCGCTTTCGTCGCGCACACTCATTTATAAAGGCATGTTGACGACGCCAGAACTACAGATGTTTTTTACAGACTTGAGCGACGAGCGCATTGAGTCGGCGCTCGTACTTGTGCATAGTCGTTTCTCGACGAACACATTTCCATCTTGGCCGTTGGCTCATCCGTACAGATACATAGCGCACAACGGCGAAATTAATACCGTGCAGGGAAACAGAAACTGGATGCGGACGCGAGAGTCGTTGTTGGCGACCGAACTAATCCCAGATTTAGAACAGGCGTTTCCAATCTGCACAGTCGGGGCATCTGACTCTGCAAGCTTCGATGAAGTTTTAGAGTTGCTGCACGTGTCAGGTAGAAGTTTGCCGCACGCAATGTTGATGATGATTCCTGAGGCATGGGAAAACTCAACAACGATGTCGGAAACAAAGCGAGCGTTTTATCGATACCACGGTTCTTTGATGGAGCCGTGGGATGGACCAGCAAGTGTTGCATTCACTGATGGCACTGTGATCGGTGCAGTTCTCGATCGCAACGGTTTGCGACCAAGTCGTTACTGGGTGACTGACGATGACTTGGTGATTATGGCCAGTGAAGTTGGTGTTGTAAATGTTGATCCAGCGAAGATTGTCAAAAAAGGTCGCCTACAACCAGGGAAAATGTTGTTAGTTGACACGTCACAAGGGCGGATAATCAGCGATGAAGAAATTAAAGAATCTCTGGCATCACAGGCACCATATTCGCAGTGGCTCACAGAGGGTCAAGTTGAGCTGAAGAATCTTGTTGATCGCGAACATGTTGTATTTAGCCACGACAGTGTGTTGCGACGCCAGCAAGTATTCGGATATTCGCACGAAGAATTGAAATTGATTATTGCTCCGACTGCAATGACGGGCACAGAGCCGATCGGGTCAATGGGCACTGATACGCCGATTGCAGTGCTGTCAACCCGTCCAAGACTTTTGTTTGATTATTTCTCGCAAATGTTTGCACAGGTCACAAACCCACCGTTAGATGCAATTCGCGAAGAGATTGTTACCTCGGTTGGTTCTACTTGTGGTCCAGAGAGCAACTTGCTGTCGGCAACCAGTGAAAACTGCAAGCAACTTGTTTTGCCATTTCCGATTATTGACAATGACGAGCTAGCAAAAATTATTCAGATCAACGATGACAACTCGTTTAATCATCTGAAATCTAGAGTGATCAGCGGTTTATATCGGGTTGCAAATGGTGCGCCGGCGATGCGCGAAGCGTTAGATCAGATTCGCCAAAAAGTTACCAGTGCAATTAATGATGGTGCTCGAATAATCGTGCTTTCTGACCGAAATAGTGACGATGTTTTCGCGCCGATCCCATCGTTGCTGTTGACCAGCGCTGTTCATCATCACTTAATTCGAGAAAAGCAACGAACAAAAGTTGGACTAATTGTTGAATCTGGAGATGCTCGAGAAGTTCATCACATGGCACTGCTGATTGGTTATGGCGCAGGAGCGATTAATCCGTATCTGGCATTCGAATCAATTGAAGACATGGTGATTGCCAATGACCGAGCAGGCATGTTCGGTCTGGGCAATGTGGATGCAAAATCGGCGATCAAGAATTACATCAAGGCATCAGGTAAGGGTGTTTTGAAAGTTATGTCCAAAATGGGTGTGTCAACCGTTGCGTCGTACACGGGTGCACAGATTTTTGAAGCGATCGGTTTGTCGACTGAATTAGTAGATGAGTTTTTCACTGGGACTGTTTCGCGACTCGGCGGAATCTCACTTGATGAAATTGCGCAAGAAGTTGCAACACGCCACGCGGTTGCACACCCATTGCGACCAGATCAACGTCATCACCGTCAACTCGAATTAGGTGGTGAGTATCAGTGGCGCCGTGAAGGTGAACATCACTTGTTCAACCCAGAAACTGTATTTCGTCTGCAACACGCGACTCGCACGGGGCGTTATGACATTTTTAAGGAGTACACAAAATCGGTTGACGATCAGTCACGGGTTTTGGCAACACTGCGTGGTTTGTTTGAATTTGCAGAGGCGAAGAATCCGATTTCGATTGATGAAGTTGAACCTGCGAGTGAAATTATTAAGCGTTTTTCAACTGGAGCGATGAGTTACGGATCAATTTCTGCTGAAGCCCACGAGACGTTAGCAATTGCAATGAATCGCATCGGTGGCAAGAGCAACACTGGCGAAGGTGGTGAAGATTCAGAGCGATATCAGAAGATGTCTAATGGTGACTCAAAACGATCGGCTATCAAACAAGTTGCTTCAGCACGTTTCGGCGTGACAAGTGATTATCTCGTTAACGCAGACGATTTGCAGATCAAGATGGCGCAAGGTGCCAAGCCGGGTGAGGGTGGTCAATTGCCGGCGCACAAGGTTTATCCGTGGATTGCCAAGACTCGTTATTCGACACCTGGCGTTGGGTTGATTAGCCCGCCGCCACATCATGACATCTATTCGATTGAAGATCTCAAACAACTGATTCACGATTTAAAAAATTCAAACCCCGTCGCAAGAATTCATGTGAAACTAGTGGCTGAAGTTGGCGTTGGCACGGTGGCTGCTGGCGTAGCCAAAGCGAAAGCAGATGTAGTTCTAATTTCTGGCCACGACGGAGGCACCGGTGCGTCGCCGCTGACTTCGTTAAAGCATGCTGGTGCGCCATGGGAACTCGGTCTTGCTGAAACTCAACAGACTTTGATGTTAAACGGCTTACGCGATCGCATAGTTGTTCAGACCGATGGACAAATGAAAACCGGTCGCGATGTAATAATTGCGGCGCTGCTTGGTGCCGAAGAGTTTGGCTTTGCAACGGCGCCATTAGTTGTCAGTGGTTGTGTGATGATGCGGGTATGTCATCTCGACACTTGCCCAGTCGGTATCGCAACTCAGAACCCAGAACTTCGTAAGAAGTTTTCAGGTAAGCCAGAATTCGTGACGAACTTCTTTGAATTTATCGCCACAGAAGTTCGCGAGTATCTTGCTCAACTTGGTTTTCGCAGTTTGCAAGAGGCTGTCGGTCGTGTTGAAATGCTCAATGCGAAACTCGCCGTTGACCATTGGAAGGCTCGCGGGCTTGATATCTCACCAATTTTGGCGGTGCCACAAAATCCATATAACCAAACGCCATATCACTCAACACAGCAGGATCATGGTTTGTCTGGCGCGCTCGACAACGAACTAATTGTTGATTGCAAAAACGCGCTTGAGAATTCTCAACCCGTGACGATTGAGTATTCAATAAATAATACGAATCGCACAGTGGGCACGATGCTTGGCTATGAAGTTACAAAACGATTTGGCGAAACCGGATTACCAGATGCGACGATCTCTATTCGCTTCACTGGGTCTGCAGGTCAAAGCTTCGGCGCATTCATTCCAAAAGGTATTGAGATGCGATTAGAGGGTGACTCAAATGATTATTTAGGCAAAGGTCTGTCGGGTGGCCGAATAATTTTGCATCCTGACAAGCGCGCAAATTTCGTTGCCCACGAAAATGTCATCGCAGGCAATGTGATTGGATATGGCGCAACAAGCGGCGAGATTTTTGTTTCAGGTACTGTCGGTGAGCGATTTTGTGTGCGTAACTCTGGCGCGACTGCCGTCGTCGAAGGTTTAGGCGATCATGGTTGTGAATATATGACTGGCGGTCGGGTAGTTGTTCTTGGTACAACTGGGCGCAATTTCGCTGCCGGCATGTCTGGTGGAATTGCCTTTGTTTACGACATTGACGACGAATTTCAATCACGGGTCAATATCGAACTTGTTGATGTCGTTGCGCTTGACAAATCTGATTTGGTTTGGCTAGAACAAATAATTCGCCGACACCATGAACTTACAAACTCAGTGCGTGCTGGCGATGTTCTTGTGAATTGGCAAGTGGCTAAGACAAAGATGCGCAAGGTCTTGCCACGTGATTACGCCCGTGTTATTGCAGAAATTGAAAAAGCAAAATTAGAGAAAGTAGATGTAACTGTCAATGGGTGAGCCGACTGGATTTCTTAAGTGGGATCGTTCGACCCCGCAACGCAGGCGCATTGAGGTGCGTGTTCAAGATTGGCAAGAGGTATACGAGAAGTTTCCTGCCGAAGAATTAAAACATCAGGCTGGGAGATGTATGGATTGCGGAATTCCATTCTGCAATAACGGCTGTCCGCTTGGCAATTTGATTCCAGATTGGAACGATCTCGTATATCGCGGACATTGGAAAGATGCGGTTGAAAGATTGCATGCGACAAATAATTTTCCAGAATTTACTGGGCGGCTGTGCCCAGCGCCCTGTGAATCGGCATGTGTCCTCGGTATTAACTCTGATGCGGTGACAATTAAACAAGTTGAAGTTGAAATCATTGATCGCGCTTGGAGTGAGGGCTGGGTAGTTCCACAGATGCCTTCAAAGAAAACTGGTAAACGCGTTGTTGTAATCGGCTCAGGCCCAGCAGGGCTGGCGTGTGCTCAGCAACTTACGCGCGTTGGCCACGATGTTGTGGTGCTTGAACGTGCCGATCGAATCGGGGGACTGTTGCGCTATGGCATTCCAGAATTCAAAATGGAGAAACTTCACATTGAGCGGCGAATTGATCAGATGCAAAGCGAAGGAACTGTCTTTCGCACCAACGCTGTTGTCGGTGAGAATGTTGATATTGATGTGCTTGTTGCATCAAATGATGCAGTAGTTTTGGCCTGTGGCGCGACGGCGTGGCGTGACTTGCCAGTAGTTGGTCGTGAACTTAAAAACATTTATCAAGCAATGGAGTATTTGCCGCCAGCGAATAAAGTCCAGCAAGGTGATCTTTCGACTTCACCGATTTCGGCAACTGGTAAACATGTTGTGATCATCGGCGGTGGCGACACTGGTGCCGATTGTCTAGGCACTGCGCATCGACAAGGGGCTGCATCGGTTACTCAGCTTGAGATTTTGCCACAGCCACCTGAAACCCGCTCGGCAGCGAACCCGTGGCCGCAATGGAGTTTTATTTATCGAACGTCCTCAGCGCATGAAGAAGGTGGCGAGCGATTGTTCTCGGTGACTACAGATCGGTTTTTAGGTGACGAAAAAAATAATGTGCGTGCATTAGTGATCTGCGAGGTTAAGTCTGAGGCAGGATCATTCGTTAAAGTAGAGGGCACTGAGCGCGAGTTGCAAGCAGATCTAGTTTTGTTAGCACTTGGGTTTGTTGGTCCAGAAAAATCTTCATGGATTGACCAACTCGGGGTGCAAATTGATCCGCGTGGAAACATTGTTCGTAACGACGATTACATGTCGAGCACTAGAGGTGTATTTGTGGCAGGCGATATGGGTCGTGGACAAAGTTTGATCGTTTGGGCCATTGCCGAGGGTCGCGCTTCGGCTGCGGCAGTTGATCGTTATTTAATGGGCTCAACTGATTTGCCCGCGCCGATCGTCGCATCAGCAAAACCTCTAAATTAAGGCAAATTAAAAAGTTCAGAAATTGCGTTCACACGCCGGATGTCCCAAATCGTTTACGATAGACCGTGATGTTGTATAAAAAATTAAAATCAGGGTTCATCGCGTTAATTGTGTCTGCCTGTGTGCTTACTTCTTGTGGTGTTGATGTAACCGGTACAGCGACCACTGTTGTACCTGTCGGACCAACAGATTTTGCGACGATTCCGCCGGTGCAATCAACTTTGCCAAATACAACAACAAGTTTGCCTCCAGGTGCAGTCGGCGTTGAGCAGGAGTACATCGTGCAGGCTGGCGACTCTCCAAATCTGGTTGCCAACTTATTTGGTATCACCTTGACCGAATTGCTCGCATGGAACGGTTTGATTTCTGCTTCACAGTTTCCGTATGCGGGGCGAAAACTTAAAATTCCGCCGTCGGCTCAAGTGGTTTCGACAAACGTACAACAAACTGTTGTCGCTAATGAGGTAGGTAAACCAGGTTGTGGAAATCGTCCCGCAGGAACTTATGAGGTTGCGCAAGGTGACTTCTTGTTTGGGATTATCAAAAAATTCTGTATTTCAATGGCTGGGCTTGTCAGAGCAAATAACTGGTCAAGTATCGATGTGCTGCTTTATCCTGGTATGAAAATCAATATTCCTGCAGCGGGTTCTTGATTTAGCGAGAAGTTTTTCTTCGGTGTTTTGCGTAACGATCTAACGCGAGATTTATCAAACGATCAAGTAGGTCTGAGTAACTTAGACCTGACGCATTCCATAATTTTGGATACATAGATATCGGTGTAAAACCCGGAATTGTGTTCACTTCGTTGCATAAGAACCCACGCCCGTTCTCTTCAAAGAAAAAATCAATACGGGCCATACCATCGCTTCGCAATATTGCAAAAACTTTAAGCGCAAGTTGTTGAACTTCATCAACCTGCTGCGTCGTCAGCGGGGCGGGCACCAGCAACTTTGCTAAATCACCTAAATATTTATCCTCATAGTCGTAGAACTCGTTACCAGGAATGATTTCACCCGGCACCGATGCCTGAGCAGATTGGTTGCCGAGAATTGCCACTTCTATCTCTCGGCCAACTATTGCTTCTTCGATCAGTGCCCACTCGTCGTATTCGAATGCCTGCTGTAAAGCAGAAAGAATTTCGTCGCGGGTTTTTGCTTTTTTTACGCCGATTGATGAGCCCATATTCGCAGGTTTGACAAAAACCGGGAGCCCAAGTTTGTGAACTGCGTTGTCGCAAACAGTATTCAAATCTTCGTTATCGCGCACAGAAATAAATTTTGGTTGAGGGACTTTGTTCAGGGCGAGAATTTGTTTAGCGATACTTTTATCCATCGCAATTGCGCTACCGAGAACTCCAGCGCCGACATATGCAACATGTGCGAGTTCAAGAGCTCCTTGCACCGTGCCATCTTCACCCATCGGGCCATGCAGCAACGGAATCACGACGGTGCGTGCGGATCTATTGATGCCGTCCAAATTAATGCCCTGCAAAATTTGTGAGATATCTGTTTGCGTGCCAGTTGCTATAAGACGATCAGTTGGGGCATTTGACTCTGATTTAACATTTATCCAGTCACCTTCACGGGTGATGCCAACAGTTGTAATTTCGTATTTGTCGATGTTTAGTGCACGCAAAACGTGAGCCGCAGTAATACAACTCACATCATGCTCTGCAGATTCACCACCGAATAAGACGACAACATTTATTTTTGAATTATTCTCGCTATTCATGTACCTTTACGGTACTCGCATAGCCGACACGATTTATTCGTTTGATCGGTTGCTTGATATTCGCGCAGTTATAATTAAATTCTTATGCGCTTGATGGCAGCAGATGTTGCGCAAGCCGTTTCCGGAGAACTCGTCGGTGCTAACGCGCATTTAGACGGCGTGTCGTTTGATTCGCGAACAATTAAACCTGGCCAATTGTTCGTGCCGATTATTGATCAGCGAGATGGTCACGATTTTATTGCCGATGCACTTAGCCGCGGCGCTGGCGCATATTTAACTTCGCGCGCACCGCAAGGCCGAACCGCAATCACAGTCAACGACACTGTTGCAGGGTTGTTAAATTTGGGTGCGTGGGGGAGAACACGTCTAAATAATCAACTACAAAAACGAGTGGTGGCAATAACTGGTTCGGTTGGCAAAACTTCTACCAAAGATCTAATTGCGAGCGCATTAGCAACGGCACTTAGAACTCATGCGAATGATCAATCGTTCAATAATGATTTTGGATTGCCGACCACCATTTTAAATGCTTTTGACAATGTTGAAGCGCTTGTGCTTGAAATGGGGATGCGTGGCTTTGGTGAAATCGCCAGACTTTGTGAAGTGGCGCGACCTTGTATCGGTGTCGTGACGGCGGTTTCAAATGCCCACACGCAAAGAGTTGGTTCGATTGATGGTGTCACCCGAGCCAAGCGCGAACTCGTTGACTCGCTGCCAGTTGGCGGTTTTTCGATCTTGAATGCAGACGACCCAAATGTTTTATCAATGCGTGATGCATCAAAGGCGCAGGTTTTAACTTTTGGTGAGAGCAGTTCGGCAGATGTGCAGATGGTCGAGTGCGAAATTGGCCAACAAGGTCGTGCGACTGCAATGGTTAAAACTCCTTGGGGTGATGCGAAATTGTCTATGAATGTTCCTGGCAGGCACATGGCACATAACGCGCTGGCGGCACTCTGTGTTGCGGGTGTTCTCAATTTAGATATCTCACTGGCTGCAGATGCGATTTCGAATTCAAGTATTTCGCCTTCGCGAATGCAAATTAGAAAACTCAAAAATGGTGCCATGGTGCTCGATGATTCTTATAATGCCAACCCTGCATCAATGCGCGCTGCGTTGGAGACTCTTACTACTTTTTCAGGTGCCAGACGGATTGCATTTTGTGGACTCATGGCCGAACTCGCCGAACCGAGTGAAGATCATTTAGCAATCGCTTTGCTGGCGAAACAGAATCAGATAGAACTGGTCGCAATTGAAACTGATCTGTATGGGGTAAGGCCAATAAATTTTTCGCAAGCCCGCCAAGTTTTAGCAGAACTAGTCGACGGAGACTTGGTACTTGTTAAGGGTTCGAAAGTTGCCGGGCTAGTGCGACTGTGTGAAGGTTTATAACGATCGATTATAAAACGAGAGGGTTTGAATCGTTGCGTTCGAGACGCTCAATATCGCACCACCACCACAAAACGACAGCCCAAAGCGAACCTAAAACGAGCAGCCACTGCGAACCATAACGGTCGACCAGCGGACCAAAAATTAGATTGCCGATTGGCACTGTTCCGCCGAAGGCCATAAACCATAGTGCCATGACCCGTGCGCGAATCTCTGGGGTGAGCCCTGATGCAAAAACGGTTTGCATCGCAGTTGTTGTAAAAAAATAGGCGGCACCTAAAAAGAAAACCGTCAAAAATGCAAGTTCAACGTTTGGTGCCAGTGCAAACGCCATCATGCTCACTGCAAAACTTGCAAAGCCCATTCGAATTAATTTTCGGTTGTCAATATCGACGAACAAAGTTGAAACACTCAGTCCACCGAGGCACGCGCCGAGACCCCAAGTTGCGTAAAGCCAATTATATGTTGCGCTTTGAGATTCGATCCCAAAATTTAGTTGTGCAATCGCCGGGAAGAGGCCGACGTAGGGAAGCGACAATAACGAAAATGAAGCAAGAGTCAAAATCAGTCGCGATATCACGACTCGTTCACGGGCGATTTTGAATGCGAAAGTGAACCTTCGCCAACCTGCGGTTGTGTCAAAAGCAATTGCTGGTACCTTCACGCTTAGTAGTGCGAAGATGACAAATAAATAAGTCGCAGCATTAATTGCAAAAAATTCAGAAGATGTGACGTTCCATTGCGAAAGTAAAGCCACGATGATCGGCCCGACTACTCGTGCGCCATTGATTACGGTTGAGTTGAGTGAGATTGCCCCAGCGATGTCGCTCGGCGGTACTAATGAAGTCAACATTGCCGACCACGCCGGAATATTTAGTGCGTTGCCAACGCCAACTCCAAGTTGAGCGAGAAAAAGCATCCAAATGGGAGAATTATTTGCTGCAAACAATGCAAGCAATAGCGAGCAAAGAAGTTGAACTGCTTGCATTGAAATTAGAAATTTCTTGCGATCCATTCGATCGGCGATAACGCCACCTGGTATCGACAGCAACAGAAGTGGCCCTAGTTGGGCGAAAATCAGTAGAGCAACAAGTGATGCACGCCCTGTTCTCGCATAAACATAAACAGGTAGCACAACGTTTTGAATCCAGGTGCCGATGTTTGAGGCGAATGAGCCAAACCAAATTCGGCGAAAGTCGCGTACATGAAACGCTGCTCGGGCACTGCCTACTTTGTGTGGGTTGAGTCGACGGCTAACCGGTGTTGAAGAATCGGTTGTATCAGTCATACACGAAGAACCTTGACGCTAGTGCAATAATTTGATTATGGAGAAAGCACAGTTTGAATTAACACCAAAACTAAATGAGACTGGGCAAGGCGTTACCGATAGTTGTCGCACACGTCACGCCGTATTCTCGGAGTGTCCACACTGTGGTTCGTCGTTGCATGCCGAGCACGCACATTTCAAATGCGGCTCTTGTGGTTGGCGCGATAGTTGTTGCGACTAGTTTATTAATGCAATTAATTAGTTAATTAGCTAGCTATTGCGCCAAGACAGTTAGCGGATCAACAGCCTCAAGTCCGAGTGCTTTTGCTGCAGCGTCATTTGTTATTTGTCCGTCAACTGTATTGACACCAAGTTTCAGAGCGCCATCGCGTTGTGCGGCAACGCGAGTTCCATACTTTGCAACATCAATTAGATAAGGCAGAGTTGCATTAGTGAGGGCATAAGTACTCGTGTGAGGTACTGCGCCAGGCATATTGCCAACCGCATAGTGCAAGACGCCGTGCTGTTCATAGACAGGTTCTTTGTGCGTTGTCTCGTGAATAGTTTCGATGCAACCACCTTGGTCGACTGCGACATCAACGATTACCGCTCCGGGCTTCATCGACTTGACCATGTCTTGTGAGACGACTATTGGCGCTCGCGCACCAGCGACGAGTACAGCGCCAATCAACAGGTCGGCCTGTGCGACACATCGTTCAATTGCGCCACGGTTAGAGGCGATAGTTGTGATTCGTCCGCGAATAATTTGGTCAAGCATTCGGAGACGATCCAAATTCTTGTCAAGCAATAAAACTTCGGCTTCCATACCACCAGCAATCCATGCTGAATTCCATCCAACATTTCCTGCACCAATTACGACAACTTTGGCCGGGCTGACACCTGGTGCGCCTCCCATCAAAACTCCTCGACCGCCGTTGGGTCGTTGTAAATAAAACGCACCTACCTGAGTAGCGATTCGACCTGCGATTTCGCTCATTGGGGCGAGTAACGGAAGTGAAGCATCTTCTTCTTGGACAGTTTCGTAAGCGATTGAGGTTGTTTTATTTTTCAGTAAAGCCTCAGCAACTTTCGGATAAGCAGCCAAATGTAGATACGTGAAAAGTGTCAGGTCGGCGCGTAGAAATTCGAACTCTTGAACTGTCGGTTCTTTGACTTTGATAACCATTTGTTGTGACCAGGCATCGCCCGCAGTTGGCACAATCGTCGCCCCCGCGGCGACGAAGTGAGCGTCTTCAATTGATGCACCAAGACCTGCTCCGGTCTCGACGAATACTTCAACTCCCGCTCGCTCAAATTCGCGCACTCCATCAGGGGTTATCGCAACTCGACCCTCTGAAGTTTTGGTCTCTTTGGGAACTCCTAAAGTTTTGATTTGGGTCTTAATCATGTAAATATATGTCTAGTCTATTTGGGGCTTGAATTCGGAATAATAAAGTTAGATATGTCATGCTTGAAGATGTCAGAATTAATAATTATGCGAACTAAACAAATTCGTAAGTTAATTCGGCATTGTTACTAATTATTTGGGGGTGTTAGTTGAATAGCGAGCGCGGATCGGTTGAACTATTAAATGTCACCAAACGTTACGGTGATGTAGTCGCGGTCAATTCACTCAACTTAGAAATCAAGTCTGGTGAGTTTCTCTCTTTGCTTGGTCCAAGCGGTTGTGGCAAAACCACAACGCTGCGAATGTTGGCAGGTTTCGAACAACCAGATGAAGGATTTGTGCGGATCAGTGGAGAGTATGTCCAGGGGGTACCCCCTTACAAGCGCGATGTTAATACAGTGTTTCAGCACTATGCATTGTTTCCACATATGAGTGTTGCCGAAAATGTTGCATATGGGTTGAAGCAAAAAGGTGTTGCAAAGTCTGAAATCGGCACGAAGGTGATTGAAGCGCTTGACATGGTACAAATGTCAAAATTGGCAGGTCGTCGGCCACGACAACTTTCTGGTGGTCAGCAACAAAGAGTTGCAGTAGCGCGTGCGCTAATAAATCGTCCGAGTATTTTGTTGCTCGATGAGCCATTAGGTGCACTCGACCGAAAACTGCGCGAAGAAATGCAGATTGAACTCAAACTTCTTCAAAGCCGTCTCGGAATTACATTCATCTTTGTTACTCACGATCAAGAAGAAGCAATGTCAATGTCTGACCGAATCGCAATCATGCTTGACGGACATGTTGAACAACTTGGAGATCCGGAAACCGTTTACGAACACCCGACCTCGGCGTTCGTGGCAGGGTTCGTTGGTCGAAATAATTTCTGGCGTGGTGTGGCGACATCTAATGGTGCGAAAGCCACCGACGGAACGATATTTGTTGCGACGCGGCCCGAAGAAACAGTGCCAGCAGGGCAAGACGCGCTTGCGGCAGTTAGACCCGAGACGATCAACTTGTCAGCAACCAAGCCGAATTCCGATACCAATTTCGTGAGTGCACGAGTTGCTGGCGTGTCGCATTTCGGCGATGTGTTGCAATATGTAATGACAGCTGGGACTCGCGACTTACTGGTGCAAGTGAGCCGCACCGACCCATCTCGATTTGCGGTTGGCGAATCAGTCTGGTGCACATGGGCCGCCGAAGATGTCTATTTATTCTCGGCACGACAGGCAGATCTTGTGCTTGCAGGTACGACTAATGCGTGAATGTCTGGCTATTATTTAAAAAGTCAAAGTAGATACGTAGCCAAATCAATATTTGGTTAACAAAACAATCAAAGGAGATAGCAATGAGCGATGAACAAAAACAATTGAAGATGTTGGCACCAGAGGGTTTTCGCGAGAAGCTTTCGCGACGTGCATTTCTTCAAGGTGGCACCGCGGTTGCTGGTTTTGCTTTGATTGCAGCCGCATGTGGCGGTTCAGATAGTGCAACCGAAACTTCAACTGCCGACTCGGCTGCGAGCGATGCGTCAAGCGCCGAGGGCCTTGCCTCAGGGGAGTGGAGCAGAGTAATCAATCAGGCAAGTGGCACGCTGGCGATGTACACATGGGGTGACTACAACGACCCAGATCTCGTTGGCGCACTCGCTGGATCAACGCTTAACGTTTCGATGAAGGTTGACTATTACGCGAGCAATGAAGATCTAATCACAAAACTTGCGGCAAGTGCGGGTAGCAGTGGTTTCGACATTGTTGTTCCGACTGGGCCGTATATCCCGCAGATGATTGAAAAAGGTTTGATTCAAAAACTTGACAAGTCATTGATTCCAAATATGGTCAACGTCGACCCAAACTATCTTGCGCAAGATTGGGATCCTACGAATGACTACTCAGTATGTAAGAACTGGGGCACGACTGGTTACTTTTACGACACCACAAAAATTTCGAAAGAGCTCACAACTTGGCAAGATTTCATTGATACTTGCATGGGTGAAGCAAGTGGTAACTGCTCGGTTATTGACGCAGCACCAAACTATTGCGGCATGTGGTTCTGGGCAAATAAAATTAACTGGAACACCGAAACACCAGCAGACCTTGATGCGTGTGAAAAATTCTTGGTTGAAGAGTTCGCACAACACATCAAAGCATTTGATAGTTACCCTTCAACGAAACTTGCTGAAGGTGCGTATTCAATTGCCATGGCATGGAACGGCGACGCACGTCAGGCTTATGTGCGCATTGAAGAAGCGGGTGGAAACCCGAGCGACTGGAAGTGGGTACTTGGTTCACCAAACACAGAACTATGGATGGACACATACTGCGTTGCAGCAGGAGCACCAAATGTCGAGGCTGCACACGCTTGGATCAACTGGGACCTAATCCCAGAGATTTCGATCAAAGATCTCAGCTACCACGGCTATCACACCGGAATGAAGAACATGGCGCAACTTATTTCTGAAGTTGCCCCAGATCTTGTTAAGGGCGACATGATTTTCTTTGGAGATGAGCAAGTCGCAACAATGCAGACACAAGTGATCACGCCAGCGCTTGATCGTTTGATTGACATCTTGAACAAATCCAAGGCGAAAGCCGGAGGCTGATTTGGTGTGACCGTATCGGTCGCTTCAGTTTTACGCAGGAGATGGCGAGGGCCTAAATATCTTCTCGCCATCCCTGCGATTATTTGGTATTTAGTTTTCTTCGCCGCACCAATTGCGTTTATCGTTCTCTATTCATTCGGTACTAAAGATTCATCAAAACTTGTACCAGTAGATCTAGGCAGTCTTTCAACTAAAAGCTATTCGGCAGTATTTGACGAGACGTTTTTTAAGACCTTTCGTGCGACCTTACGTATCTCGGTTCTAGCGACTTTTCTATGTGTCGTGATCGGGCTACCAGTTGCATATTTTGCGGCATTCAAAGTTGCCGAAAAATGGAAGGCAGTAATTCTCGCAGCAGTCGTAGTGCCAAGTTTTACTAGTTTTCTAATTCGCACTGTCGCATGGCGTATTCCACTTGCGCCAAACGGCACGTTTTCAAAGTGGCTCGTCGGAATGGGTTGGATTTCGGATAACGGTATTCAAATACTTGAAACTCCAATGGCGGTACAAATCGCAATTGTTTACAACTATTTAGGTTTCATGATCTTGCCGCTGTTTGTCGCACTTGACCGAATTGATGTGCGAATGCGAGAGGCGAGTAAAGATCTTGGTGCGGGCCGAATTGCAACATTTATTAGTGTCACATTGCCACTCGCAGGCCCAGGCATCGTGGCCGGTGTACTACTTACGTTTATCCCGATGTGCGGCGACTATGTCACTGCAACGGTGTTGGGCGGCGCAAAAGGAAACATGATTGGGGCAATGATCGCATCGCAATTCAGTGGTGCGCAGAACTGGCCTCTGGGCTCGGCAATGGCGATCTTGATGATCGCTGCTGTGCTCTTGGTGCTGATAGTTGGCTTTGTCATAACTTGGTTAGCGCCTCGAGTTTTAATGTTGGCGTCTCCAATTATTCAAATTGTACGGCGAGCAATCTACGAGCGATCAGTTGCTCGTAGACAAATAGTAGAGCAAGAATTTCGTAAGAAGTTTGAAGCGTTACCAAAAGTATTGTCGGCATGGACTGTTTTGGTTTTGGTATTTCTTTTTATTCCAATATTGCTTGTTTTCCTTCATTCATTTAACTACGGAGGCTCGTTCACGATTTGGTCAGGAAGAGCAAGTACGAAATGGTGGGGAGAACTGTTTAATGGCGGTGTGATGGTCGCACTACTAATTCGATTCGCCGTTGTTATTTTTGCAGCGTTGATTTTTGTTCGCATCAACCGACGTCGAGAAAGATTCTCAAAGAGAGTTCTGTCACTTGTTATGCCATTGTCGTTTGTTTTTGCCGTGATCTTAAATGGTTTGATAACAGAGTGGTATCGCACGATTTTTGACTTCGCAGGTATCGGTGATTCAATTCGAAATTCGTTCATCGCTGCGTTCGGCGCCACAGTAATCGCGGTGCTTATCGGCGGCATGTCAGGTGTTGCCTTGGCGCGAAGACCAGGTAACTGGACAAAGTTTTTTATGGCGACTGTATTTTTGATCTTGGTAACGCCAGAAATTATGGATGCAATCGCGCTTGCTACTTGGTTTCCACGAATCAAAGCGATTCCTCTTGTCGGCATCATTTTTACAAATGGTTGGGGTCCATTTAATGGGGGTATCAATAAATTGTGGGTCGGACAATCTCTTTATGCAAGTGCGGTCGTTACATTGATCGTTCGCGCCAGACTTTCGGGAATTGATGAATCACTCGAAGAAGCTGCAGCCGATCTCGGTGCGCCACCGGGCCGTGCTTTTCGTCAGATTACATTGCCTTTGATTGCGTCGGCAATGGTTGCAGGTGCCCTGTTGTCGTTTGCACTTTGTCTCGACAACGCAGTGATTTCAACTTTAATCAGTGAAGCCGGGTCAACTACCTTCCCGGTTGCATTACTTGGTGCAACCCGAAGCACGATTAAACCGTTCTGGGGAGTAGGCGCCGTGTTGTTGTTTGTCGTGACGCTCAGCGCTCTTTGGTTCTTGGCTGTGATCTTGCGTCGTGGTGGAGATTCTGCGAGCAAGATCGCAGCTACATTTACTGGTTCGTGAATCGGTAACGATTTGTATTCGTGATTTAAGTAGGTGAAAATATTTCAAATCACTATGAAATACTCGGAGTTAAATCATCTGCATCGATCAAAGAAATCCGTGCCGCGCATCGAGCGATGGTGCGCAAACTTCATCCAGACGCGAACGGGTTAGAGACTGCAGATTTTTCGTTGGCTTTCGCTGCGGTCAGCGAAGCGTGGAGCATTCTTGGTAATACGACTAGTCGTCGGCTGTACGACGAGTCACTGTCTTTCAAGTCAAATCGCGAACCGGCGTCTAATCCACGAAAACCGTCAGTCGATGAAGATATTTTTCGTTTCAGTTCTGATTTTGCCGCTGAAGCCGAATTTGAAATACCACTAGTAATTGTCAGAGCGAAGATTCCTTGGCGATTTATGTTGTCGCTAGTCGCTGTTGGGGCACTTTTGATTTTGTTTCTGCAGTCAACTGCATCATCAAGTATTCAGCAAGGGCCAGATTCGTTGATTCAAAGTGGGTCGTGTGTGGCGTTTGACTCAACTCAGGCAGTTTACGAGGTCTCATGTGACGGCCCAAACGACGGAGTGGTTAGGCAGTTGATTGGTTTTGATAAGACTTGCTCAAGTGACACATTTGGTTATCGAGATCGTCAAGGAATGGGAATCGCATGTCTAGAACCCTGATGCGGTCTATTGTTTAGGCATGTCGCGTCACTGTGAACGTCCTGGCTGTTCGAAAGTCGGGGAGGTTATTTACGAAGTCGATCTGAGACGGTTGTTGGTCACGATCGACTTTCCTGATTTGAATGATCTGACGCCATTGAACCTTTTATGTCGTCGTCACGCTGATTCTCTTTCTGTTCCAAAAGGCTGGGCGATAATTAATAATCGTGAGGAGGTTCAGAGACTGTTTAGCGCACCAGTTACACAACAAATTGTAAAAGACAATTCACAAAGAGTTATCAAGCGGCAAAAAGTTTCTGATTTCAGCAAATCTGAAAAGGATCAGACAGTTATGGCGACTTTATTTGATTCGGTAATTGATGAAAATAAATTTGAGACAATGAATTGCGAAGATGCTGATATTGGAGTCGACAGTGCTGTTGATTTCACTGCTGAACTCGCTCAATTAATGGACACACAAGAAACTGAAGCCATGCCATGGACGCCGCAGTTTGATCGCTCTGGTGACCTAAATGGAAAACTACGCGCCCGCGGACGATTGCTGGGCAGAGCCTTTGGTCAAAGTGATGTCGGCAGTCGCGATCAGAGCCATGAATGCAGCCATGACCACGAACAATCAAATTCAGAGTCTTGATTCGTAATTAGGTGTTGCTATGGAAGTTACTGCGAATGTTGATGTACCAGTCTCAGTAGAAATACTTTTTGGTTATATTTCAGACTTAAAGAATTACGAATCATGGCTTGAGATGGTGCATAGTGTTAAACCGTTCAGTCATGTTGCAAGTACTTCACACGAATTAGATGCTTGGATAGTTGAACTTCGTGCACGACTCGGGCCGTTCGCTAGATCAAAGCGCTTGCGAATGGTTCAAAGGATTTGTGAGGCACCGTATTGTGTTGTGTTTGAACGCGCCGAAAACGATGGGCGCAGCCATTCGGCATGGGTGCTTAGTGCAACTGTTTCGCCAACTGATAACGGTTCATCACTACAAATGAATTTGCATTATTCTGGTTCTCTTTTTACTGGAGGATTGCTAGAACGTGCCCTTGCCGATCAGATTGAGCAGGGTCGAGAAAAACTTATCCAACAACTGATCGTGAACTAATAGTCACTGGTTGGCCGGCAGCCAATTGACCGCACGCCGCAGCGATATCAGTGCCGCGGTTACGGCGCACAGTTGCATTAACACCGAGATCTTCAAGTTGCATCGCAAACTCACGGACATCTTCGGGGGCTGTACCTTTTGTCAAATAACCCGGTGTTGGATTAAGCGGGATCAAATTCACGTGAGCGCTAGGTTTTAGACTCTTGCATAGTTTGGCGAGTTCGCGAGCATCGCGTGGTGTGTCATTGACATCCTTAATTAGTGCCCACTCAAAACTTATACGACGATTTTTTTTGGCTAGATATTTTCGACACGCCTGCATTAAATCTTCGATCGGATATCGCTTGTTGATCGGCACAAGTTCGTTGCGAAGTTCGTTGCGAGCAGCATGCAGTGAGACGGCGAGATTAACTGGCAAAGGTCGATCGGCGAGCGTATTGATGCCTGGGATAATGCCAACAGTTGAAATTGTGAGATGACGAGCCGAGATACCGATGGCTTCGTGAATACGAGTAACCGATTGCCACACTGCTTCTTCGTTGGCTAATGGTTCACCCATGCCCATGAATACAACATTGGCTAGCCGTTGGTCGCGTGCTGCGCTTGTTCGCGCCGCGTGAACAACTTGTTCGACAATTTCGCCTGAAGTTAACTGTCGAGTAAAACCTGCTTGGCCCGTTGCACAGAACCCGCATGCCATTGCGCAGCCGGCTTGCGTACTGACGCAGACAGTGGCGCGGTCGGCGTAGTGCATCAGCACCGATTCGATTTTGTGGCCGCCATTTGCTAGTTGCCATAAAAATTTTGTTGTGTCGCCACGGTCGCTAACGCTTGAAGTTACAGGTACGAGGCTGCTTGGCAGCGCTTCATCTAATCGTGTTCGAAGGTCTTTAGAGATCGTTGTGATCTCAAGTGGTTCTTGAAATTCGGTATATAGACCTTGCCAAACTTGATCGAGGCGATATTTTGGCGCGTCGCCAAGCAGCGTTGCAATATCTTCACGGCTCGCGTCATAGCGAGTCTTGATCAATTTCTCAGTCACTCTATTTCCTCAAAATCACAATAGATCTTGATATTTTCTCAAGAACGAAGGCGAAATTCGAACAAGAGAGTTTTTCTCAAGTCTTATTTCGGGTGGATAACAATTATAGAACTTAGTTTGCAATTCTTCATCAAAATCAGATAACTCGAGTTTTCCATCGATCCAGTCGTTCATTTCAACGACTGCGGCGAGGATCTCCTCTGGTGTGTTTGGTATTGGCTCTAAACCAAGACTGGACAAGACTTTATCGTCAGCCCACTTTTGGCCACCTGCGGCCATCTCGCTAAACATTACTGACTTAAAAGTTTGTTGATTTTTCAACACGCGTATTGCCCAAAGTGAAGGTGAACCTTGTTGCAACATGTCACCGAGATACCCCAACTCGTATTGATCACAATTGACAATTGGTCGATTTCTAGCGGCGGAGAATACCCAAACTCCAGTAGCTGCATTAATAGTAAATTTACAGTTTTCGCCGAGTACGACATCACCCAGTTCCGATCTCGCTTCGGTTGCGTAGTCAATAATCATGGGATGACGGTCTTTTGGTAATGGCGCAGAAACGACTGAACCAATACGCACAACATAGATTCCCATATTTGCGAGTTCAGTCGCGGCGAGCATGTAATTTGCGATGTCAACATTTCGTGAATCTTTTGCTTGATGTGACAAATCTTGACCATAGCCAGATTCTGGTGTAACCGATGCATAGTACGCCGCTTCTTTCACGCCGAGGCAGACGTATTGTTTGCCGTCAGGTATTCCAAGTTTTTTCATCAAGCCTTTGCCAAACTCAATTTCATTTTTATTCAGGGCAGTCGCTGGAGCTAGTGGCCAAAGCAAATGATGTTGCATTAAGTAAGGTGTGAACCGCCGTTTTAACAGTACAGATAGAAATCCAAACGCAGACCGAACAACTTTTGGGAAATGCGAATCAATAATTAACGCATAACGACGGTAGATCGTTCGCACTGATTCATTGGGCGTCGCAGCTGGCATCACAAAAATCATCAGATATTTTTTTTCTGTTTGATTTGCTTGTCTTAGATGTAATTCCATTGGGGCCATATATTGAGTAATACGGCCTTTGTATGAAAGTCCAACAATATAAACAGGTCGAAAAATATTAATTATTTCTATCCATAACCAAATTACGAGCGCTAATGGTGCGGCTAAAACGAAGCGAAGGACATACCCGAAACTGCGCCCTTGGAAATATTTACGCATCGTTATAACTAAATCAATTTTGCGGCCACTTAGTTCAAGTGTTTCTGTGCGAGATTTTCGTAATCAAGCATTCGGGTACGTAAGACATCGAGACTTGCAGTCCAGAATGCTTCGCCACTGACGTCGAGATTGAAGGCATGGCCGAGATCTTCCGCCGTGTCCATCCCGGCGCGCGACAACACAGTGTCGTAACCACTGCGAAAGCGTTCTGGATCAAGACTGTATTGCGCATAAAGACCCAGGCCGAATAATAAACCGTATGTATACGGCCAATTATAAAAGTGACTGCCGTAGTAGTGCGGCTTCAAAACCCACATATGCGGATGAGCAGTCGACTGGTCAATCCCATTGCCATAAGCCTGAGCTTGGGCACTCAACATCATCTCGTTGAGTTCACTGACGCCAAGTGTGCGGCGTTGCCGACGAGCGAAAACTTCAGTCTCAAACAAGAAGCGGCTGTGAATGTCAACGACTACTTGGTTGGCACCACCGAGGTCGGTATCCAACAGCGCGAGTCTTTCGTCGCCAGACAATCGCGATAGGCCTTCTTCAACGACAAGAGTTTCACAAAAGATGCTCGCAGTTTCGGCGAGCGCCATTGGCAATCGTTTTTGAAGTGGCGTGCGACCTGCAAGTTGTGTGTTGTGGTACGCGTGCCCAAGTTCGTGTGCAGTGGTTTGAGCCGAGTCAACACTGCCGCTCCAATTGAGTAATACAAGTGAGCGATCGTCAACAAATGACATGCAAAATGCGCCACCGACTTTGCCTTCACGTGGCTCTGCATCAATCCACTGCTCGGCGAGTGATCGATCAACTAGACCAGCCAAGTTGTCGCTGTATGCAGCAAACGCTCCACGCACCAGTTGTACACCTTGATCCCACGAGATTTGACTCGGCGCAACATTTAATGGCGCAAAAAGATTCCACCATGACAAACCATTTTTGTCGCCGTGCAGTTTTGCCTTGACATTCATCCAACGACGAAAATCTGGCAACGAAGCGGTGACAGCACTCTGCATTGCATCAAAAGTTTTGCGACTAACGCTGTTGCTGTAGAGCGAGGCATCAAGTGGCGATGCCCAATGGCGACGACGATTCACTGAGTTGGCTTCGCCTTTGATTGAGTTCATCGCCGCTGCACAAGGCATTGCAACAGTCGGCCATGCCCGCATTTCGGCGTCGTATGCGGCTTTGCGAACTGCGACGTCTGAATGTGTTGACATGCCTCGCACGGCAGTGATCGGCAAAGTTTTTTCGCCGTCCGGCAGATCAACCGAAACACTCAATTGAGAAGTTATGTCACCTTGCAAACGAGACCATGCTGAAGAGCCAGTGGTTGAGAGTTCGGCATAGAAACCCTCTTCAACTTCGCTCATCTGATGTTGTGCGCGTGCCTGCAATCTTTGTAATGGGCCGAGATGCTCACGCGCTACGTCGCTGACTTTTGCTAAATCATCGGCGCCAAGCGTGGCGACCCAATCAGCCAGGCGAGCGAGTAGTGGGGAAAGGCGCGAGTCGATGACTTCTAGTTCGCTGAGTAGACCTTGCGCGGTCTCTTCGCGCGTATTTGTGCTGACCGTTGCGTAGACATATGAACCAAGAATTTCTGATTCTTTGATGGTTTCATTCATCGCGTCAATTATTTCGTTAGCGATTTTGCCGTCGTGCGCAGAAGGCTTGTGTGGCTCGCCCGCACGAATATTGTGCTCTTCGAACTGTGCTTCAAGTCGAGCGACATTGGCGCCAGTGCGCTCCATTGCGTCGGTAAATGATCGCGACGTGAATGATTGATGAATATCTGCAACCGACCAACGAGGCAAAAGTATGTATGTCACTCGATCATTGTATTACTAAAGGCTGTTAGTTAAAGGTTGCCAGTTGTTGGCGAAATCTCTCCAATGAACGCCTGTCCTTCGTGGTGCACACTGAACCCGATTTTGGAATACATCGAAATTGCCGGCGCATTTTCTTTATCCACAAACAGCATTCCAGTTGTGGCACCAGCACTTGCTAAATGATTTAGACCAGCAACTGTTAATGAACGACCGAGGCCTTTGTTGTGATGGTCTGGGTCTACGGCGATGATGTAAATTTCGCCGAGTGTTGGATTAGATAGTTTGTCGAGTTTTGTCCAACAGAAACCTGCAAGTTGGGGAGATGGTCGATCAACGAAGTGAAGCAAAAGTCCAGAAGCATTAAACCACGACTCATTCAGACGCGATAATAAAGTTTCAATCGTCCAGCCACCTTGTTCTGGATGGTTAGCAAATGCGCGGTTATTAACTGAAAGCCAGTTGGCTTCGTCAACGCCAACTTCAAATGAAACAGTTGAAATATTTTCGGTACTACCAAGAACTTCTTGTGCAAGTGGAAGTTTGACTTCAAGTTGCAAAATATTACGACCAGGCTTTAGATTTATTTGCGCGGCAAGAAGATCATGAATCTCATTTGAGTTAAATACCCACCAGTGCACATGTCCACCACCTTCATTGGCAATGATATTTTCGGCCTCTTGCAGCAGACCTTTGCCGAGTTCGAGAGTTTGATCGCGATGGTGCGGGTCAATGACTAGGTCAAGTGCCCACGAATCATTGCCGCGTGAAACTTGGCAATATGCAATTGGATTTGTGCTTTCAGGCTCCCAGGCGATTAGACCTGCGAATCCGGCTCGTCCGCCATGGCGTAGGTCAATCCATAAATGATCGTTAAGCGGGCGACGAGAGTCAGCGATTTCTACGGTACTTAGTAACCCAGTCACGGCGGCGATATCTGCTGGGGTCATATTTCTCTTAATTTCAAACGTGACCACGCTAGAAGGATATCTATTGGCGATCATGTGTAGCGTTGCCTGCGCATGGCTGTGAAGAAAACAGAACTAAATAAGCGTGCAACTGATGTGTTGCGATTGCTCAAGCGCGAGTATCCAGTCGCGATCTGCGAGTTGACGCACGATTCTGCGTTTCAACTATTGGCCGCAACAATTCTTTCAGCGCAGTGCACAGATGTTCGTGTCAACATGGTTACTCCTGCGCTGTTTGATTCTTATCCAACGCCGGCGAAACTTGCCAAAGCCGAAGTTGCACATGTGGAGCAGTTGGTGAGATCAACTGGCTTTTATCAAACGAAAGCCAAAAATTTAGTTGGTATGGCCAGCCAAGTAATGTCGCGATTCGGCGGTGAAGTACCGCGTGAAATTGAAGATCTGATCACGCTGCCAGGTGTTGGTCGAAAGACAGCCAATGTTTTGCGCAGTGTTGTTTTTGATCTGCCAGGTTTGCCGGTTGATACACATGTCGGGCGACTATCGCGTCGCTTGGGTTTGACGAAACTTGAAGACCCCGTCAAAGTTGAGTATGAATTGAATGCAATGCTGCCACCGCCCGAGTGGGGACAGTTTAGTTTGCGATTGATTTTGCACGGACGTCGGGTGTGTGACGCTAAGAAGCCTAAATGCGAAGACTGTTTACTAGAGAAACTTTGTCCAAGTTCTAACTTGCCCACGAAAAAGCCAGCAAGAACTGTCATTAAAAAAGCAAAAAAGAAAGTTGCGAAAAAATGAGTACTTCTCCACAACGACAGAGCGCTCTTGCTGAACTTGCGGCCCTAGCTGAAAATGTTGAGCGGTGTCGTGAGCGAATAGTTTCTCTTGCCGAGTCGCAACGGCTTGCAACTTTTGATCCCAAAAAACCAGAAAATGATGATGGTCTATTAATGGCAATCTATGAGGCCGAGCGTGGACTCGTAAATGCTGTGCGATTACTGCAACGCGCTGCGCGAACGCGCTGAGCGTCGTGTGATGGTGCTGCGCGATCGCGCTGAGCGTCGTGTCATGGTGCTGCGCGATCGCGCTGAGCGTGGTGTGATAGTGCTGCGCGATCGCGCTAACTACAAATCTTTTCAGGCAGAATAGGTAGGTGAATTCTTTGAACGCAAGCGATAAACCGCTAATCGCCGTTCTCGATTATGGCATTGGCAATCTTCGGTCGGCGCAAAAAGGTTTGCAATTTGTAGGTGCTGACGCTCGACTTACAAGCGATTTGAAATTGATTGCTGACGCTGACGCCGTCGTGTTGCCAGGTGTAGGTAATTTTGGTGCGTGTATGACTGCGTTGCGCGAGGCAGGCCTTGAAGCGGCTGTTCACGATGCGATTGCGACAACGCGACCGTTTTTAGGTATTTGTGTTGGAATGCAAATGTTGTTTGAAAGTAGCGAGGAAAGTCCTGGTGTTTCGGGTCTTGGCGTTGTTGCTGGCGAGATTCGTTGGTTGCCAGCCGATGTGCAAAAGCCTCAGATGCAGTGGAACCAACTAAAAATCGCAAAGCAAGACGAGATGTTCGGTGGCATAAGCGAGAATCCATGGATGTATTTCGTGCACTCGCTTTCTGCCGCTCCACAACAGCAGTCAGTAGTGGTAGCAAATTGCAACTACGGCAAAGATCTTGTTGCGGCAATTCGGTCTGAAAATATTTTTGCAACACAGTTTCATCCTGAAAAATCAGCAACAGAAGGTTTGAAAATTCTTGAAAACTTTGTTGCGACATGTGGCGCCGAGCGCCATAGCGCAAAAGTTTGAGTAGTTGATGCAGATATTTCCAACGCGCGAAGAATTTCACACTCTCGCCGCACAAAATACCGTCATTCCAGTTTGGAGCGAAGTTCTCGCTGATACTGAAACGCCAGTTTCGGCATATATGAAACTCGTCGGAGATCGTCCAGGGTTTTTGCTTGAGTCAGTTGAACACGGCGAGCGGTGGAGTCGATTTTCTTTTGTCGGCCGCGATCCTGTAGCTACTCTCGTTTTGCGTAATGGAGTGATCACGACGACTGGCGAAATCCCTAAATCGATGCCGCTAGAAAATGGAATTCTTGCGGCGATTGAGTCGTTACTTGAAACTTACACGGCGCCTTTGCATCCCGATCTGCCGCCATTACAAGGCGGACTGATGGGGTTTCTGGGATACGACATTGTTCGCGAAATTGAAAACCTGCCAAATACGCCGCCAGAAGATCGCGACCTGCCAGATGCAGTAATGAGCATGATTGGTTCGCTCGCCGCATTCGATCACTGGCGTCAACGCTGCTACATGATTGAGAGTGTTCCGGTGGCTGGTCTTAGTCACCAGCAGCGCGATACTGCGTATGACAATGCAATCAAGCGAGTTAATCAAGGAGTAGATGATCTTGCGCGACCGATTGCGCATACCCCAGTTGAACCGCCAAGGCGCGATGACACACTCAAAATTGAGTCATTGATGCCAAACGGCATGTACGAGCGAGCCGTTGAAGTCGCTAAGGAACACATTCGTGCTGGAGATATTTTTCAAGTTGTGTTGTCGCAACGATTTGATATTTCCCTTGAGGCTGATCCGTTTGATGTTTATCGAGTGTTGCGACAAGTTAATCCAAGCCCCTATATGTACTATCTCAAGCACGAAGACATCACGATCGTTGGCTCGTCACCTGAACCGATGGTGCAACTTCGTAATGGTCGAGTCGTAAGTCGACCGATCGCCGGTACGCGTAAACGCGGCAAAGATGACGAGCAAGATCGCAAACTCGCTGGCGAATTAAAGGAGAATCCTAAAGAGCGCGCCGAACATGTGATGCTTGTCGATCTTGCGCGCAATGATGTCGGTCGTGTCGCCGAATTTGGTTCAATGAACGTCGATGAATTCATGTCGCTTGAAAGATATAGCCACGTCATGCATTTGACTTCGCAAGTTTCCGGAACACTGCGCGAAGGTCTTGGGCCAATTGATGTATTGCGAGCAACACTCCCAGCAGGCACAGTAAGCGGTGCGCCTAAAGTTCGAGCAATGGAGATAATTGACGCACTTGAACCAACTAAGCGCGGACCGTATGCCGGCGTCGTCGGGTATGTTGATTTTTCGGGCAACCTAGATACAGCGATCGCAATTCGCACAATGTTTGTTGGTAAACATGGCGCAACTTTGCAGGCTGGCGCCGGAATCGTTGCCGACAGTATCGCCAGTGACGAAGACCTTGAATGTCGCAACAAGGCGGCTGCATTATTGGCTGCGATTCCAGCGGCTCGGATTATGACACAGCGCCGCAAAGAGCAAAAGTCATGAGCGCGTTTTATTTTGAACAGGCTCGCGATGAGATTTTAGTAACTGGCGTAGAGGCAAGAAAATTTTTAAACTCGCAACTTGCCAATGACATCACAAGTTTGACGATTGGAGATTCTCGATACAGTCTGCTGCTCGAGCCAACTGGAAAAATCACATCATTAGTCCGTGTGCGATGCATCTCAGAAGAAAATTTTATACTTGATACAGAGTCAGGTTTCGCAGAAATCACATCATCCCGGCTACTACGTTTCAAGATTCGCATTAAGTGTGAAATCGATACCAGTTCGCAGAGATATTTTTCGTTTCGAAGTCTGACGCAAGAGCAGCATTCAAAACTTGTGTTGAGCTATAGCGCGGTTAAAGCCTGGCGTAGCGCGAAACTTGAAGTTGATGCAGTGGCTTTTGATCCAAAAAAAATATCAGACATTCGACAAGGATCGATTAGTGAATACGAACTTGCTCGTGTTCTAGCGGCATGGCCGATTATGGGTGTAGACATGACAACTGATTCGACTCCGTCTGAGACAGGCTTGACAGATGTCGCAGTGAGTTTTACAAAGGGCTGCTATCCAGGGCAAGAACTTGTTGAGAGAATGGACTCTCGAGGTACTGCTGCGCCAAGGTCGTTGCGTTTAATTCGCGCAGACGATGGTGCGCGAGTCGGTGAGCCTGTGATGCTTAATGGGCAAGAGATCGGGATTTATACGAGTGTTTGCCAAGATTTTGCGTTGGCGTTAATTAAACGCAGTGCAGATAGCAGTTCAATCCAAATCGGGTAATAACCTTGTCAGTTATGACACTCATCTACGCATTTGATCATAAGCACAGGCGAGCTCCAATGAGTATGAAAGATCTTCTTGGTGGCAAGGGTGCGAACCTCGCCGAGATGATGAGTGTGCTGAAATTGCCAGTGCCGCACGGTTTTACGGTCACGACTGATGCGTGTCGTAGCTATATGCACAGTGGTTGGCCAAAATCACTAGATAAAGAACTTGCGATGCATGTTGCGCAACTTGAAAAGAAAATGGGGGCACGGCTTGGCGATCCGGTTAATCCGCTACTCGTTTCGGTTCGATCGGGCGCAAAGTTTTCGATGCCAGGAATGATGGACACAGTTCTGAACTTGGGGCTCAACGATCGCAGCGTGAATGGCCTTGCAGGTTCGACGAAAGATGATCGCTTTGCATATGACAGTTATCGACGATTTATCGCGATGTACGGAAGAATTGTTCTGGGTGTTGACGGTTCAAAGTTTGAGCATCCATTTGAAGAAGCAAAAAAACTCGCAGGTGTCAAAAGTGATGCGCTTTTGCCAGCTGAGTCGTTGCGCACATTGTGCGAGACATACAAGAGTGTTGTCAAAAGTGAAACTGGCAAAGAGTTTCCGCAAGATCCAATTAAGCAACTTCGTGGTGCAGTCGAAGCCGTGTTTCGTTCATGGAACGGTGCGCGTGCAATCGCTTATCGAGTTCGTGAAAAAATTAGCCATGATCTCGGTACTGCGGTCAATGTTCAAGCAATGGTGTTTGGTAATCGTGACGACAATTCGGGCACAGGTGTTGGCTTTACTCGCAATGCGGCAACGGGTGAGAACAAACCATATGGCGACTATCTAATAAATGCACAAGGAGAAGATGTCGTTGCCGGCATTCGCAATACTGAAGATCTAGATGCACTGAAGCGACAGTTCCCGATCGTACACAAAGAGTTATTGGCAATTTTTGCTCGTCTTGAGCGCCACTATCACGATATGTGTGACACCGAGTTCACGATTGACCAAGGCAAGTTGTGGATGTTGCAGACTCGCGTTGGTAAGCGAACAGGTGCTGCAGCACTAAAGATGGCAGTTGATATGACTGCTGGTTCTGGTGTTGGCAAAGCATCTTGGAAGATAACTAAGAAAGAAGCGTTAATGCGTGTCAATGCGGAACATTTAGACCAGGTTTTGCATCCACAGTTCATTAATAAGTCGAAAGCATTAACAAAAGGATTAGCAGCATCACCTGGTGCCGCAGTTGGCAAAGTTTATTTCACCGCCGATGATGCAGAAGCAGCAGCGAAAAAAGGCGAAGCAGTAATTTTGGTTCGCAGTGAAACAAGTCCAGAAGATGTTCACGGAATGATGGTTGCCAAGGGGATTCTCACGTCTCGCGGCGGACTTGTCAGTCACGCCGCGGTAGTTGCACGCGGATGGGGAACACCAGCAATTGTTGGTGCCGACTCTGTACATATTGACGGCAAATTATTTAGTGTTGGCGATGTTGTTGTTCGTGAAGGCGATGTAATTTCACTCGACGGTACAACTGGCGAAGTGATGATTGGCGAAATGCAGTTGACCGCCGCTAAACCAACCAAAGAGTTTCAAACAATCCTTAAATGGGCTGATGAAATCCGCAAGGGCAAACTTGCTGTGCGCGCAAACGCCGACACAGGCGAAGATGCCGATAAGGCGCGTGAATATGGCGCTGAAGGTATTGGCTTATGCCGAACTGAGCATATGTTTCTTGCTCCAGATCGGTTGCCGGTCGTACGACGGATGATCTTGGCAGATTCGCCGGCAGAAGAAGCCGCGGCACTTGAAGAGTTGCGTGCGGTGCAAAAAGAAGACTTTGCGGAGATTCTTCGGTCGATGTCAGGATTACCAGTAACAGTACGACTTCTTGATCCACCACTTCATGAGTTCTTACCGAATGTTGATGAGCTTGAGATCAAACAAGCTACGACTGGTTTAGATCCACAAGAAAAGAAGTTGCTTCGCGCAGCACATGATTGGTCTGAAGTAAACCCGATGCTTGGTACTCGAGGTGTGCGACTTGGTGTAATCAAACCAGGTTTGTATGCGATGCAAGTTCGTGCGCTGATGCAGGCCGCCGATCAAGTTGCCAGTGAGGGGTACCAACCGATTGTTGAAGTGATGATTCCGCTGACTGTGACACGCGAAGAGCTCGCGCTTGCACGTTCGTGGGTTGAGAGTGTTCTGGTCGAACATTCAACAAGGCCGAAAGTTAAGTCAACTGGTCGAGGCAAAAAAGTTGCGCGACCTAAGGTAACGATCGGCACGATGATCGAAACTCCGCGTGCGGCGCTTTGCGCCAACGAACTTGCAGAGTATGCCGATTTCTTTAGTTTTGGTACTAACGATTTAACGCAAATGACTTTTGGTTTCTCACGCGATGATGTTGAGAGCCGAATGATGCCTGCATATCTTGAGGCTGGGTTGCTGAAGCGAAATCCGTTTGAGACAATTGATCAGACTGGGGTTGGAGAACTCGTAGAGATTGCTGCCAAACGCGGTCGCAAAGCCAAGCGAGGCATCAAACTTGGCGTTTGTGGCGAACATGGTGGCGACCCAGAATCGATCGCGCTGTTCTATCGCGCGGGTCTTGACTATGTCTCGTGTTCGCCTTATCGAGTGCCAATCGCTCGTCTCGCCGCCGCACAATCTGTAATCGGCGGTCTCAAAACCGAAACCAAGTAACTAATTAATCAATTTTTTTGCTAATCAGAAGTATCGCTAGTCAAGAAAATTCGGATAGTTGCTTAAGAAACATGATGCGAATTTGGCTCTTATTGGAAAGTGGTTTGGGGTTGGTTGCAATTTCGGGTGGTTACTTAATATGTGATTTAGTTTGGCTTGCATTTGCTTTTGCTCTGTAGTTTCAACAAATGTTCCTTCAACTCGAGCCGCCATCTCAGTCACTGCTACAACCAGTTCTTTAGAATTCAATTCTCTAAATTCAGCTTCTGCGTCAGCGTACCCTTGCGTCGCATGCTCTGTTTGAATATCTCGTTCTATGATTTCGTCAAGTCTCAAAGTATTGCTTGTTGCTTTGTCTCGAAGGATCTTTGGATAAATTAGAAGATCTCGCACAACGCAATCGTGTGGAAAAACCGGTAACAAGTTGACGTAGAGCGATGGGCGACGAAAGATTTGTGGAATACTGTCCCATCCCGAGCCAGTTGAGACACAAAAAGTGCAGTGGGCGCCTAGAAAGATATCTAGGAACTCGGTGCGCATACCGTTTGTCGCATAATCGATAACTCCTGGGTGTTTAGAATTTAGTGGTTTTTCAACGATTTCCCCCATACGAAAAACCGTGTATCCAGCATCAGCAAGAGCTTCAGCTGCTGCAACATACGTACTGATTTTTGAGTTTCGATAATCGTGATGGGACCAATCATGTCCTTGGCTATAGCCAAAATGATTCCAACTTTTCGCTAGATATGAGCTGTCTCGCACATGGAGGCAGACAAACTTTTGTCCATCTTCAACCCCAAGGTTTTTTAACAAACTCATCCCGCGGTTGATCTCTTTAGGTTTGAAAGTTAAACACGGGGGGTATTGAATTAGGAATCCGTTTCGATCACAATTAGTAGTTTCAATGCACACTCGGTTATTGGGGAACCGTGAAAATAAATCAACTATAAGCCAACCCAGGTTGCCTGAAATTAGGGGAACGGTGCGTTTCCACATTTTTTCAAGGTGTGTATTGGCGCTCTTCACACTTCTCACGGCATAGAGATTTAAACCTTTAGTGCGTAGGGAGCCATTGCCTTTAGACAATTCCAAAAATCGTAAAGCCATGGGGACCGTGAAGTGGCCGATCCGGCTATTTTGGGCCTGGTGAACCCTAACTTTCATTATTTTCGATAGAAGTAATAGAAGTAATACCATGCTGGAAGCTATTGGAAGAAGCGCTAGGCGCGCAAATCCAAGTTCTTTACAAACGGCAACTTTTTGCTTTAAGTACGCAAACATGATGGTACTTTAATCCAAAAAGTTTGAGTAGCGACTTAAGAAGCATGAAGCAAACTCAGCGCGAATTGGGTAATAGCCAGGAGTTGGTTGCAATTTCGGGTGGGTGCTTAAAATGTGCTTTAGTTTTGCTTGCATTTGTTTTTGCGCTGGACTTTCAACAAATGTACCTTCAACTCGTGCTGCCATCTCAGTAACAGCTTCAACTAACTCGTCCGAGTTCATATCTCTTATTGCAACTTCAGCTTTGGCGTAATTGTCCGCGAATGGTGCATTATGTGAATCTTTTGAAAAAATTTGGTTCAGCGTAAGCTCTTTGCCAGTTGTACTATCCAGCAAGATTTTCGGATAGATCGTTAGTTCCCTTCCGATGCAAGCCTCTATGAGCATTGGAGTCATGTTGACATACATCGTTGGGCGTCTAAAAAGCTGAGGGACTGAATCCCAACCAGTGCCAGTTGATACGCAAAATTTGCAATGCGCGGCAAGGTAAATATCTAAAAACTCATTACGCATGCCGTTAGTCGCGTAATCAAAAACTAAAGGATGACCTGTTATGAGAGGGTTTGCGACCATCGCTCCCATTCTGAAAACTGGGTAACCCATGTTCGCTAGTGCTTCAGCAGCAGCGACATAGTCTTGGATATCAGTGTCTCGGTAGTCGTGGTAGCTCCAGTCCCGGTTTTTGCTCCAGCCAAGCGGTTCGCTCTCTTTCAAGAATCTCGCGTCTCTCACATTCAGACAAACGAATGGTTGATCGGCGTCAATCCTTATTGCCTCGAGAAAATTTCTGCCTACATCGATCTCGTTTCTGTCAAAACTTAAGATTAGAGATTTGCTTAAAAGGAGCCCGTGACGGTCGGTGTTGGTCGTGGGAATAAGCATATGGCTGAGTGCCAAACGCTTCGCGATGTCAAGTACAACCCATGACCAATCCCCAGTGAACATTTTTTGACGTCTGAGCCACATTTTTTCAAGGTACGTATTTGCACTTTTTGGAGTTTGAAAACAAAAAATATTAATCTCGCGTTTTTGCGACCGATTCTTCAAATCGTAAGTAGCCAAAACACTTAGTTCAGTATTAGCCGCAAAATGCCCAATTCGCGAATTGACAATAGTGTGAAGATTTACTTTCCAAAATTTTGCAACGAATAATAGAATTGAAACGAAAATTAAAGCGGGTGGGTATAACAGCAGTTTTTTTACTCCAAGTTCCTTAAAAATCGCTGTTTTGTCTTTGAAGTAGGTATGAACTTTAATAGTAAATAAGCATAGTGCGTACCTCACGAAATTTTTTGAAACAGATCTCGCACAAATTTTTTAATTTAGATTAAATTAGCGAGCTGGTAGTTCAAAGTAATTTCGAGCTAACGAGAGTTGATTCGTGGTGTGAAGGGGCGTAATGTATAGGCATAGCCCGACTTGCCGATTGGCAAGCGATCATCGGGGGAAGTAAAACCGAAACAAAAAGTTTCTGGTTCATCACCCGAAAGGTCAAGTTAAATTACACATGTTTAATATGTTGATAGCCGCAGAAAGTGACAAAGCTAATTTCGTAGATGTTGTGATTCCTTCGTGGGGTTGGCCGATGCTGTTGGTGGTCATCGCTGGTGCATTGCTGATTGATCTACTTGTGTTTCATCGCAAAGCCCATGTGATCGGGATCCGCGAGGCCGCGATCGAAAGCGCTATCTGGATCAGTCTGGGACTGGCATTCACTGGCGTCATCTACGCAATGTTCAATGGACAAGGCGAGGGTTCGTCTTCAGCAATTGAATACCTCTCTGGCTATTTGATTGAGAAGAGCCTTTCGATTGACAACGTTTTTGTTTGGGCAATGATTTTTGCGCACTTCAAAGTGCCGCGTCAATATCAACATCGAACATTATTTTGGGGCATCTTCGGTGCTTTGATTCTTCGATTTATATTTATCATCGTTGGCGTCGCAGTCATAACGCGCTTCCAGATCTTGCTAGTTGCATTCGGTTTGTTCTTGATTTACACCGGCGTCAAAATCTTCAAGTCAGGCGAACAAGAAAGCAATCCAGCCGACACACGCACGATGAAGCTTTTCCATAAATTTGTGCCATCGGTTGATCACTATGACGGTCAAAAGATGTTCACAATGCAAAATGGCCACCGCATGGCTACGCCACTTCTGGCAGTGCTTGTGCTGATTGAAGTCTCAGATGTCATTTTCGCTGTTGACTCGGTGCCGGCAGTTCTGGCTGTTAGCCGCGAGCAGTTCATCGTCTTCGCATCGAACGCGTTTGCAATTCTCGGTCTTCGAGCGCTCTATTTCTTGCTCGCCGATATGCGCGAGCGATTCGTGTTTATGCCACACACAATTTCGGTGCTCTTGATTTATGTCGGTGTGAAGATGTCAATCTCAATTTGGTATCACATCCCCGTACCACTTTCTTTAGCAATAATCATCGGGGTTTTGGTAAGTGGCATCGTCGCGTCAATCGTGCACGACCGTCGGAAGAAAGACTAAATAACTAGTATCAACTAGCCTTCGCACGTGGCGATTGCAGATACGGATATTGAACGACTCCGCGAATCGGTATCGGTTGTCGACACCATTCAGGGCTACGTGCAGTTGCGGCGCGTCGGGCGCAACTGGGTGGGCTTGTGCCCGTTTCATGCCGAGAAGTCGGGCTCATTTAATGTTCGCGAAGAGACGCGCCGTTACAAATGTTTCGGTTGCGGAGCATCTGGTGACGTGTTTAAGTTCATCCAAGAAATTGAGCATCTCGATTTCGTCGGAGCGATCGAGCACATCGCCAGTAAAGCCGGTTATCAAATCACCTATACGACGGGTGGGCAAAGCAAAGATCGTCAACGCTCAAAACAATTGACCGAAATTATGACGCAAGCAGTCGAGTGGTATCACAATCGATTGTTGACAGCCCCCGATGCACGAGTGGCGCGCGACTATCTACGCGACCGTGGTTTGTCTGGTGATGTGGCACGCGAATTTAAACTTGGTTGGGCACCAGATGATTGGGATGCATTGTCGCGCGACATCGGCGTATCAATTGATCTACTTCGCGAAACTGGTCTCGGGTTCGTCAACAAACGTGGCAAACCGCAAGATTCATTTCGTGCGCGAGTGATGTTTCCGATTTTTCGCGATTCGGGTGAGCCAGTTGCATTCGGCGGACGAATCTTGCCCGGAAGCACTGATCCTGCGAAATATAAAAACTCACCAGAGACTGCTATTTATGCGAAATCAAAAACACTTTATGGTTTGAATTGGGCGAAAGCCGAAATCGTCACGGCTGATGAAGTGATTGTCTGTGAGGGATATACCGATGTGATTGGCTTTCAACGCTCTGGCATAAAACGCGCTGTCGCCACCTGCGGAACAGCCCTCACTGAAGATCACGTTCGATTATTAAAGCGATTCGCGACAAAAGTCGTGTTGGCGTTTGATGCTGATAAAGCAGGGCAAGGTGCCGCCGAAAGATTTTACGAGTGGGAGCAGCGCTACAAAGTGCAGGTGAGCGTTGCACATTTTCCGCAAGGAAAAGATCCTGGCGATTTAGCAAATAGCGATCCATCTGCGCTAGCGAATGCAGTCGCAAACGCACAACCATTTTTGGGTTTTCGATTGCAACGAGTTCTTGATTCAGGATCAGTCACGTCACCCGAAGCTCGTTCGCGCACAGCAGAGCAAGCAATGGCCGTGATCAACGAACATCCCGACACAAATGTGCGAAAAATTTACGCGGGTCAAGTTGCGACACATGTTGGTATTCCTGTTGTTGACTTAGTAAAGCTTGCCGAACGAGGAATAAGAAAACCTACGATCAATATCTCGGCGGCACCGAATTCGCGACGCAGCGAATCAGCAGAGTTTGTTGTTTTGGCACTGATGTTTTCACAATGGGAGATAATTGCGAATTGGTTGTCAGAGGCGTTGTTTACCGATGAGGTGAATCGTCGTGCCTTTTTGGCAGTGGCTCAAGCCGAAGGGAATGTCTCAAAAGCTTTAGAACTAGCCGACCCAGAAGCGCGTGAAGTTTTAGAGCGGGCTGCGGTTGCTGATGTAGAGACTCAACCGATTCGCGAAGCCTGGAACTTACTTTCTGCCGCGGTGCGTCGTGAACTTGCCCATCGGGTGACTTTGAGTGATCCAGAACAGATTCGCGTTGACAGATCCGCGCGGTTGCTGCTTGAAAATCTTGAGGTGCCAAGTATGGCAGAATCTTCAGCAGAGCAATTATTGGGTTGGTTAAATCTTCGGGTGGGGGAACACGAATGACGACATCGTCAACAAGGGACACTCTCGGGTCTGACTCTGTTCGTCTTTACCTAAATGAAATCGGACATGTTGACCTTTTGACTGCCGATGAAGAAAAAGATTTAGGGAAAAAAATCAAGGCTGGAATTGTTGCGCAAGAAAAACTTCTTCACACTATTAAAAATTTAGATTTCGCAAGTCGTCGTCGACTACAGCGAACTGTCAAGGATGGCGAAAAAGCAAAAGATCATATGGTTCGCGCGAACCTTCGTCTCGTAGTTTCAATAGCACGAAGATACGACCGCAAAGAACTTCAGTTAGCTGATCTGATTCAAGAAGGAAATATCGGTTTGATGCACGCCGCAGACAAATATGACTATGAGAAAGGTTTTAAGTTTTCGACATATGCAACTTGGTGGATTCGTCAGTCAATGACCCGTGCTCTTGCAGATCAGGGGAGAAACATTCGAATTCCTGGTCACATGATGGAGATAGTTAACCGTGTGCAACGCTCTGAGCGTGATTTGACAAGCGAACTTCGACGCAACCCGACTCCAGAAGAAGTTGCTGCGCGTTGCAGTCTTTCAGTTGAAAAACTTTTAGAAATTATGCAACTGGCGATTCCGACGACAAGTTTGGATGCCCCAGTCGGACACAATACTGATGACTTAACAGTTGGCGACACAATCGCTGATGGTGACCAGAATGATCCGCTTGGAGCCACCGAGAGAAGCCAACTGCACGATGCGGTTGAGCAAACGCTAAAAGACTTACCGCCACGTGAGCAAGAAATTGTCGCGATGCGTTTTGGTATCGGTGAGCACAAACGTATCTACACGCTTGAAGAAGTCGCCGACAAAATGCACGTGACCAGAGAACGCGTTCGTCAGATCGAGCAAAAGACTTTGGCTCGAATGCGTCATCCACATAACAGCGCCAATCTGCGCGCATTTTTTGAAGATAAATAACTATTTCTAAATAGTTAGGTCTACGACTGGCTCCCACTTGCGCGAAGTCCACGAATTAATTAGCGCCTGTTGAACACTGACAACATCAACGGCTTCTTTGAATCCAGGTGTGTAGGTAGTGCCAGTAGCCAATGCATTCATGAAGTTC
The DNA here is from genome assembly GCA_964203235.1 of Ilumatobacteraceae bacterium. GTDB lineage: Bacteria > Actinomycetota > Acidimicrobiia > Acidimicrobiales > Ilumatobacteraceae > BACL27. Next base: position 1,073,995 of record CAXNLE010000001.1, on the reverse strand, counting down.
AAATCTTCGATTGCTACAAGATCTTCAAAGCCAATTGCGTTGGCCATACCTGGGGCAAACGCGCCATGAAACGGAAACCGGTCTCCACCGAAAATGGTCTTGTACCCAGTGTTGACACCTTCTTCACGCTTATAGAACTGCAATTCGTTCAGTTTCTCAAGATTCCATGACAACGAACCCTCAGTTCCGTAAACCTCGAAAGCATTCTGGCTTTCTGGGCCAACCATTGAACGACTTGTTTCGAAAGTACCGGTTGCACCATTTTCAAAGTTGCAAAGCATCGACGCGAAGTCTTCATTTTCAACTTCGCCCTTTGGGTCTGTTGCCTTGCCTCGACCGTAATGACTTGCTGCGCCACTTGGTAATGGCCGATGTGTGATCGTATTAGTTTTCATTCCTGTTACTTCTGAAATACCGCCAACTAAAAAGTGGGCGAGTGAAACTGAGTGGCTTAAAATATCACTGGTCACGCCGTAACCGGCTTGTGCAAATTTGAAGCGCCAAGTTAACAAACCAAGTTCGTCGCTGCCATACATCGATAAGAATCTTCCGCGATAGTGGGTGACGCGACCGATTGCTCCGCTTTTGATAAGTTCGCGCGCGTGAATCACCAATGGTGACCACAAATAGTTGTAGCCAACGCCTGTTGGTGTTGAATGTTTTTTTGCAATGTTGTAAGCCTCGACTGTTTGTGCCGGTGTGCCACCGATTGGCTTCTCGCTGAATATTGCTTTGCCGGCTGCCGCTGCTGCCGCGATCATCGGCACATGCAACATGTTTGGAGCAGTAACCCAAACTGCGTCTACGTCTTTTGCCGAAACCGCTTCTTCAAAGCCAGACACTGCACGAGCAAAACCAAAATCATTCACCGCGCGGTCACGTCGGCTCTGTTCAACATCGGCACAGACCACGAGTTCTGGTTTGAACTCTGCATCTGGAAACAGCGAAGAAATTCGCAACGCAGCACGACTGTGGGCTTGACCCATCCACCCGAGACCTAATACAGCAATACCGATACGTTTTTTCATATTTTTCTCCGTTGTGTTTAGTTAAATAGTTATTTTTTCAATTAAGCGTTGACTCGACCGTGAGCAGAAGTCATCGGTACTCGCGGGTCAATTTTTTGTGACTTCCATTCGTCACGAATCCAGTGGTGGCTCGGGTCATCACAAAATGCCATTGTGCGATCTTCAGCAGGGCCAGCCAGAACATTTAAGAAATACATCGGATATTCAGGCGCGGCAATTGAAGGCCCGTGGTAACCCGCAGGCAAAATATAAACATCGCCATCGCTAAGTGTGACGGTGTCATCAACAGAACCGTCAACTGTGTACGCGTGAAAGTAGCCCCGACCATCTCGGTCGCCATGATCAGATTTTTGTTTGCCAATTCTGAAGTAGTAGATCTCTTCGTTCATGTTTGGACAACCAGCGATGCCATCATGTCGATGTGGCGGCCATGAAGACCAGTTGCCGCCAGGTGTAAGAACTTCGCAAATAATTATTCTGTCTGCACCTTGAAACGAATCTGGTGTAGCGATGTTGTTTACTTGACGGGTTGCGAACCCTGCACCTCGTGGTTCAACAGGCACTGCACTGGCTAGACCATGGTGAGCAGGAAACTCTTTTGCGGCCATGGCTGTGCACACTGCAACTTCGCCAGCATCGGCAGAAAGTGACAACTTAGACCCAAGCGGCACATAAAACCAGTCGGCAACTGCCGCGAATACGCCCGGTCGACCAGTAAGCGAATACTTCTTGCCGTTGCATTGAACTGTCGCCGAAATCGAAGAGAGCGGAACAATCACGGCTTCGCGATTAGCAAGGTCAATTTCGACAATCTTGTTATTTGTCATGCTTGAAAAGTCATAAACCTCGATGCCGCAATATGTCCAGCCAGCAGTCTTGACATCTAAAGCAACTGGTTGATTGGCACGAGCGAGCGAACCTTGCGGGTAATACCAACTCGAAGTTTTACTCATCGCCCGTAGTTCTCCACTCTAATTATTTGAGCCATGAACAAGTTTTGCTGCTCGGCCGATGGCGTTCTCAACGTCGTCATCATACGGAAATAGTAACGGTCGACCTGCAACTAATCCGATCACATTGGGGATTTGTAATGCGCCGGCCCATTCGCTAAAAGTTGCATCTAGTTTTTCGCCAGGATCACCGCCGAGTAGTAAAATCGGCATTGTTGTAGCGCCACCTAAAGATTTATGGTTTGTCCATGCAGGAAGTTTTAGCCAAGTCAAACCCGAGTACGAGCCAAGACCTGCAGCGATTGAAATAATTTTATCCAGTCGGTCTGTAGATCGATCAAGCGCTGGCAAGCCATTCGCGTCTTTTACATATGGTAAAGGCTCAACTAAGCAAACGATATTGCGCTCGGCTAACAATCGCATTGCGTCAACTACATATTCAATAGTTTTGCCAACACCCGAATCGGTGTTTTCGATACGCAGCAGAACTTTGCCGCCGTCAAGACCTAGCGACGCAATGTGGTCGGCATCGTAGGCTGTCATTGGGTCGTCAAGTCCCCACATTGAGCCAAGATAGCCACCACGATTCATCGTGCCAAAGATAAGTTTCGATTCAAGTGCGCCAAGCCAAGCAAGTTCTTCAACAATGTCGGCACTTGCCAATAAACCGTCAACCAATGGATTACTCAAACTTCTCATCAGACGGTCAAGCAGCGAGTATCTATCAGCAATCGCAAATTCGTTTTTACCAGCGGCGAGTATGCCTCTGGCTGTGTGGTCTGCAGCCACGATCAATAATCTGCCATCTTTGCCGATTAGTTTGCGACGCTTACGATTTGAGACAGCTTTTACAAATGATTGCGGATCGCGAACTCGCGCCTCAAGAAGTTTTTGGTATTGAGAGCTATTAAGTGAAGACACAATCTAACTCTTAATTTTTGTTTGTTCCGAGATGAATGAACGCAAGATCTCTTCAGTTGGCATAGCATCAGCGCATGCGAGTTTGGTCGCGACATATGCACCAGCAGCATTTGCGAACTCGCCAATTTCGCGGATAGACCAATTATGAATTAGGCCGTGCGAGAGAGCACCGCCAAAAGCATCGCCTGAGCCGAGGCCGCATACGAGTTTGATCTTGAGTGGAGAAATGCGAATTCGCTCTTCGGCAGTTGCAAGCATCACGCCCTCTGCACCAAGTTTGACAATGGCAAGCGAAACTCCATCTGCAAGAAACTTGTCAGCGATTTTGTCTGGGTCGGTTAGACCGATTGCCATTTCGCATTCTGTTTTATTGCCAACAACAACCGAGCAGTGGGCGATAGCGGCACGTGCGGCAGCGCCAGCCGCATCGATAGACGACCAGAAACTTGGGCGATAATCAAGATCAATCACCGTGTGCTTTTTGCGACTGCGTTGCGCAAGCCATTGCATTGAAGACTTCGCAGTCTCTCCATGCGACAGCGCGCAGCCACTCATCCAAAAAACCGCGCAGTCATCAATTAGTGACGCGGGTACTGAGTTGGCGGTGATGGTTGTGTCAGGGGCGTTTGGTTGCCTGTGAAAAATAAGTTTCGGATCTTCGGGTGGGTCAAGGGCTGCGAGTACAACTGGGGTTAAGCCATTTGGTTCACTCGAGACGAATTGCGTATCAACATTCCATTCGTTGAGTTTGTTGACGATGTATTGACCTAAAGCGTCTGAGCCAACTTTTGTCAGCAGTACAGCGTGGTTGCCAAGTTTGGCCGCGGCTACAGCAACATTGCTTGGGCTGCCTCCAACGCTCTTAGAAAAAGTTTGCTCACTACCAAAAGAAGCCCCGGCTTCAACTCCGTAAAGGTCGATACTCACTCGGCCGACAGTGACAACAGTGTTAATCATTAGATCTGAGTTTATGTTGCAAGTAGGCGTTTCTTTGAATCGTTGGAGTTGAGCGACTAGTTTTCTTGCATGCGTATTGCAGTATTTGGGGCTGGCCGAATGGCCGAAATTCGAATTGAAGACATGGTCAAAGACGATCGGATTAAAAACATTTCGGTGATCAATCGTTCGCCAGAAAAAGCCGAGTCGCTTAGGTCAAGATTCGGTGTTGAGATCGTTTCTGAAAAAGAATTCAAACCACAAAACTTTGATTCATATGTGATTACGACTGGCACTTCGCATCATGCACAGGCACTTGATTTAGTCTTGGGCCCCAATCGTAAAATTTTATGTGAGAAGCCAATTGCTCTTGAACTTGCGGACACCGATGTTGTGTTGGATCGTGCCAAAAAAGCTGGTGCTGAGATTCAGGTTGGTTTTCAACGACGATTTGATCCACCGATTGCAAAAGCCAAGCAACTAATTGATAGCGGTTCGGTCGGCACGATGTATCACATTAGATTCATGTCAAATGATATTGAGCCGTCATCTCGAGAATTTCTTGCTGGCAGTGGCGGAGTGTTTCGTGATCTTCATGTGCACGATTTTGATTTGGCCGAGTGGCTGTGTAACGAGCCGATTGCAGAAGTATTTGCAACTCGCCGTGTTCGCGAATATCAGCAGTATGCCGATTTTGACGACGGCGATGTTTCGCTAATACATGCGATGACACAATCTGGAGTTCAAATAAGTATTTCAGGCACTCGACACGATCCACGCGGTCACGATGTGCGTTTTGAAGTTTTCGGTTCGAAAGATTCGTTGAGCGCAGGTCTTTCACCGCGAACTCCACTTAATTTGCTTGACTCCGGCATTGAGTTAAGTACATCTCCTTATACGGGTTTTGTTGATCGATTTAGAGAAGCCTTCAGAGAAGAAACTAAGGCATACATCGAGTGGATCGCCGGTAATCGAAATAATCCTTGTCCACCTGATTCGGCACGTAGTGGCATTTGTGTTGCAATCGCTTGTGAAATTTCGGCAAGAGAAAAGCGTGTTGTGAAAGTTTCCGAAGTCAGAGGATCATGACTCGGTTGAGAGTCGCTTTAATTGGTCTCGGGCGTATGGGCCGAGTTCACGCAGCGGCACTCGTTAAATCAGCGACAGTCGAAGTGGTGGCAGTGGCAGACCCATCTGACCAAGCAATTGAATTTGCGAGATCACTATTTCCGAATGCGGCAATGTTCGCAGATTATCAACAGGCTTTAACTTACGACCAAGTTGAAGCTTGTCTGATTGCATCGCCGACACCATTGCATCCACAAATGGTGCGAGGTGCGCTTGCGCATGGCTTACATGTGCTTTGTGAGAAGCCATTAGCGCTGAATGTCGAAGTTGCGAAAGAACTTGCCAATTTGGCGTCGAATGCAAATTTGGTTTTACAAATTGGTCACTGGCGAAGGTTTTCGCCACCTTGGGCTACTGCAAAACGATTGTTAGATAGCGGCGCAATTGGCAAGCCAATAATGATTCGTCTTTCACAGTGGGATGCGAACTCGCCACCGGCAAGTTTTTGCGATGTAACTGTTAGCGGCGGCTTGGCTATTGATTGTGGCGTACACGAATACGATCTTGCCGAGTGGTACTTCGGTTCGCCAGTAAGAGCAGTGCGAGCATGGAACTTGACATTGGTTGAGAAATCATTGGCCGCAGTTGGTGATGTAGATAATTTGTGCGCAGTGCTCGAGTTTGATGACTCAAGAACTGCGTTCGTCGATCTTTCGCGTAATTGTCGATATGGCGATGATGTTCGAACAGAAATTCTTGGTTCAGATGGGGCAATATATGTTGATTTGTTGCCGACAGGTCGCGCGAGGTTAGCAACTAAAGACGGTGTGCTTGAAGTTGAAGGTTCACACGCGCTAGATGCGACGGCTGCCGGTGTCGAAAATCAAATTGATTCATTTGCTGCAGAAGTTTCATCGCTCGGTTCGACTGATTTGCCTGATGGCCATTCAAGTGCACGGGCTACGCAAATTGGTCATGCTGTTACCTTGGCAGCAAAGACGTCCGATCGAATTGAGGTTTGAGATGTTTGAAAAATTTAATGGCCGAATTGTGCTTCATCAGGACGATGTCGGTATGTGCCACGGAGCGAATGTCGCTTTCAGTGAACTGTCAAATCTTGGATCAATTACAAGTGGCTCGGTGATGGTGCCATGTCCATGGTTTCGAGAAGCCGCCGAAATGGCTGCGTTAAACACAAGTCTTGATCTCGGAGTACACCTAACGTTGACCGCCGAAAAGGAGTTCTATCGCTGGCGGCCTCTGACATCGCATAGCAAATCAGGTGGATTAGTGGATGACGACGGTTACATGTGGCGAGACGTGAGTTCGGTGCGGCGTAATGCCAATAGTGAAGCAGTTGCATTAGAACTGCGTGCTCAAATAGATTTTGCCCTTGCTACTGGTTTTGATGTGACTCATCTTGATGCGCATATGGGTGCAACACTCGCGCCAGAATTTTGTGCGATTTACATCGCGTTAGGAGTTGAATATCAACTCCCAGTTTTGCTGACTAAAAAACTCTCAGATTACGGGCCAAATAATCACTTAGTTGGAGTGACTGACGATCAATTTGCCGAGTTTGTTAATTTCGCCGAAGGGCTAAGTCAACCGATTTTTGATCGAGTGCTTGAAACAGATTTCAACCGAAAGTCAACTACGCAGATTGATGATCGTGCATACCAAACAATGTTTACAAAAAATCCGACTGGTTTAACATTTGCTGCATTGCACCCAAATACGCCAGGCGAAGTCGAAGTGATCGAACCAAACCATTTTCACGTGCGCACTCAAGAGTACGAAATTTTTAGTTCGAATACTTATCTGTCATGGCTAGCAAAACAAGAAATTAAACCAATCGGAATGCGTGAACTTCGTGACGAAATGCGTCTTGCGAAATAAATTTGCCGTTTACTTAGTTAGTTTTTGAAATGTGTTCCGGTATCCCAAAACTCTTTGTGATCATTCGTGTACCTACGAACACAACTGCCGCTGTACACGCCAAAAAAATTGGATATGTTGACATTCCGACTCGTTCAAGTAACTGGCCGGCCACCCAAGGCAAAGTCATTGAACTCAGCCCAGCGGTGCCAACTATTCGCGCAGTTGTTTTGCCAGAAAGTGAAGTACGGTTGCCGATGTAGCCAAACATCAACGGAAACTGGGGTGCCGCAGCCACACCATAGATAAACACACAAGGCAGCAAAATTGAATCAAATCTGAAATATAAAGCCACGCAGACGGCAATATTCATTAACGCTGCAATTTGAATAAACATGATCCCGTGGCTACGTCGAGCCAAAAATACGGTCGCAAATCTACTGACCATAAAACCAACCCAAAATGTCGAAGTCAAAATCGCGGCTTCGTTCTTCGACAGGCCAGTTCTGATTCCGTAGGTATAAATCCATGTGACAAACGCAACTTCAAGCGCAACATATCCAAGAAAGAACATCATGATTAACGCGAGTTGACGCGTTGAAATTTTTTCGTGGCTCGATCGAGTCTCAAGATGTGGGTCAGTCGGCGATTTATGAAACACAACAATGATTGCAATAAGGCAAAGCGCGATAGCGACAAACCAAAAAGCAAGTGATGCATCCCCGATTAGTGCGTCTGATCCACGAACAATCAGTGGACTCAAAATCGCGCCAACTCCAAACATCGTGTGCATCAGCGCAAGACGCGGACCAACTCGTTCTTTGAGCTCCCAGACGATCATTGTGTTGCAGCCAACATCTGAAGTCGATATTGATGCTCCGAACAGTAAAAACATCAATGCCAAAATGAGTCGATTAGAAACAAACGGAACTATCGCAAGGCAGACAGACCCCGTGAACAATGCGGTTCCGATCAAACGATTGCCAAAACCTTTGTCGTAACCGCGGGCGAACACTTGGGTTCCGATGATGTATCCCAAACCATATGTGACAAGAACAAGGCCTACTGAGGCAATAGTTGTGCTGACTTGCTCGGCCAATAGTGAAATAGACGGTCCGATTAATCCGAAAGCGATGCCTACGACTAAAAATACTCCAAAATATGCTCGGTGCGAATGTGAACTTGTTTGCGAGTTTATTTCGGTATTCACCCCACGCAGGCTACGACTTGTGAAGACTGCGTAGACAGATTGTCGGTAGAAACTCGTGAAAGTAAATCGTTTGCAGCTTCAATTCGAGTCGCCCATGAACGATTTTTGACGGTGCGACTTGTTGACCAAACTATGCCGACAATTTCGCCCTTCTCATTGATCAGCGGACCACCAGAGTTACCCACCACAACCTTCGTTTCAACTTCAATACTCGGTCGAGAGACATCGCGTCTCAAATAAATGTCTTTTGTTTTGATGCGCAAATTTCGTTTGAAAATTACTGGTCTGACAACCTGCTCTGAATTTTGGAACACGACAAATTTGATTTTTGAATTTCGGTCAACTTTGCCAAAACTAATCGGTTTCAAAGCCGCTTTTGCATACGGTTGTTGAATCGAGAGAATTGCTAAATCTATTTCGATATCAATTGCAACTACTTTTGCATTAAGTATTTCGCCGCTAGTCGTTGTGACGGTGTTTGACAATTGCCCAGCAACACCGTGAGCAACGGTAAGCACAAGGCCATCACCGATCACCGTGCCGACGGTCTGAGTCGCTGAAGTTTTGCAACCGATTGAATTTATTTGTACGACACCTAAAAATTCACTGGGGGTACGATCGAGGCTCGCAAACACAGCGAAGCAGAAGAAAGTTAGAGAGGCAAAAACGATTAGCGTTTTCGGAGTTTCTCGAAACCGCGGTCGTTTAGTTTTTACTGGTGAGTCCGTATGCGTTCTCGGCAGGAAGTTCGTCCATTAAATGAGGGAAAGGATAGTTTCCTCCGAGAAGACGTTTCAATATCGGAGTCGCTCGCGAGAGAACTTCTGGCGAGACACCATTCTTTTGGTCCTCAAATGGGGTAACAAATTTCGCGAGGTATTGAATCAGAACTCCGATGCGGTCGGCATTTGAGTTGTTTGGCATTGCACAATGCCAAACCATGCCATTGAAAATTACGCAGTCACCGGCCATACCAAGCTGTCGAGATGCACCTTTATAAAATTCGTCAGAACTTATGGGCCATGAAAGTTCTCGTTGCGAGCCGGGCGAGTAAGCGGTCGCTCCGTTGTCTGTGGTGAATTCATCAAGCAATATTGTCACTTGAGCATTTAACGCAAAACTTGAGTTCATATTCTTGGGAAACGAGCCAGGTTTAAATATGTCAAGGTATGGATAATCAACATGTGGCTCTTGACCTGCAGCACCGGGCATTAGTCGATTCGCAGCAATCGAACCCAAAATAAACTCGTTTCCTAAAAACTCATTTAAAACTGTCACGACTTCAGAATTTTGAACCATCCGTTCAAAAACCTGACCTTTATTCAGAAGATTCCATACTCTGCGTTGTAAGTGAATTTTGTCTTCATTTGCACCATGAAAGTGCGTAGCTTTGTCAGATTCGTGAGTCGAGTAATGCAAGATGGCATCACGGGCAACTTTGACTTCGTCGGCGCTAAACGCACTTTTTAGCAGCACAGCACCGCCACCGATCAGTAGTTCATTAACAACATCTGCGATCTTATTTTTCACCTGCGACATTTCAAGTGTCAACATTGCAAATCCCCCAAACCGAATTTTAACAAAAGATTTAATTCGAAGCCGTGTCAAAATAGTATCTCATCAGTTAGTTTTCTACTAGTTTGATCAAGAAAATTATTTAGATAGAGGACATTAAAATGACTAAGACCAAAGTTTCAGTAGTTGATCGCCTAGTTGGTAACCCTATTTCGTGGGGCGTTTGCGAAGTGCCCGACTGGGGCTTTCAACTAGACGCACGTATCGTGCTCAGCGAGATGAAGGCTGTTGGTCTTAAAGCAACAGAGCAGGGGCCAGTTGGTTACTTGGGTAGCACACCTGAAGAAGTATCAAAAGTTGCCAACGAATTTGGTTTGCCAATCGTTGGAGCTTTCGTTCCATTAATAATGCACGATCTTGCACAGCGCGATGCGATGCGCAAAGCCATTCACTTTTCGGCAAGTCTTCTAAGTGAAACCGGCAAGGGTTTTTTTATCACTGCTGTCGTAGTCGACGAATCTTGGGGCAAGCGATTTAAATTATCGGACGATCAGTGGCAAGCAATGTTTGACGGGTTTGCAGAAGTTGATGAGATTTGCGCGAGTTATGGAATCCGCCAAGTATTGCATCCGCACTTAAACACACTTGTTGAAACGCAAGACGATGTAAATCGAGTACTCGCTGGATCAAATGTTCGTTGGTTGCTTGACACGGGCCACATGATGATTGGCGGCACCGACCCAGTTAAGTTCGCGCGTGAAAACTTTTCTCGAATTGATCACTTTCATGTCAAGGACGTAAAGATGGATATCGCCAAGCGATTTTTAGCCGGCGAGATCACTTTGATGGAGGCAACTCGTGATGGCGTTTTCTGCGCGGCTGGAGATGGCGATGTAAAAATTTCAGAGGCAATCGGCGTTATGGAGTCGAACGGCTATGAGGGCTGGTATGTGCTTGAGCAAGATATGGCGATCGTTGGCGACCAGTCGCGAGATTCAAAGATTTCAACTGCCGGGGTGCGACGAAGTATTGCGTTTTTAGCCAACCTGAGCTAGGCAGTAGATGGCCCGAATTCATTACTAATTCGGCATCATAAAAAAATTTGGCGAGTATTGAGTTTTGGCTTGCCACTGTGAATTATGTCGGCTACCTTGTATCGGGCAGGAAACATCCTGTTCGAATAACTATGCATAAAGGGGAAAGTAAATGAAGATCCAAAAAACATGGGGAGTAGTCATGGGTGCAGTAGCACTTTTGGCACTTGCCGCTTGTGGTGGTTCGTCAGATTCAGCATCTGATACAACAGCCGCAGAAGATACAGCAACTGTTACAGCAGGCGAAGACATCACAATCGCAGTTATCACCCACGGTGATGACGGCGTGTTCTGGTCAGTAGCTCAAAAAGGTGCAGAGGCTGCTGGTGCAGCACTTGGTATCACAATGAATTACCAGGGTGCAAACAACAACGCACAAGACCAAGCACAAATGATCGAGCAAGCAGTGACTGACGGTGCAAGTGGTATTGCCATTTCACTTGCTGATCCAAAAGCACTTGATGGTGCAATCAAAAAAGTGATTGCAGCAGGAATTCCTTTGATCACACTCAACTCAGGTTCGGACCTCTTCAAAGATCTCGGCGCGATTACGCACGTTGGTCAAGATGAGACGATTGCTGGTCGTGGTGCTGGTGAGCGTTTGAAGGCTGCAGGCGGAAAAGTTCTTCTTTGCGCAAAGCAAGAGCAGAGCAACGTCGCACTCGAAACTCGTTGTAACGCAGCAGCCGAAACATTCGGTGGCAAAGTTATCCAGATCACAACTTCAGGTGACGCAGACCGCGTTGCTCAGCAAGGTGAGATCAAGGCAGCAATGGATGCCGATGCATCAATTGACTCGTTCCTTGGAACAGGTCCAGTTATCGCAGTTGACGGCGCAAATGCAGCCGCTGAACTCGGTCGTGTAATGCCAACAGGCGGATTTGACCTCTCAACAGAAATTCTTGAGTACATCAACACCGACAAGATGACATTCACAATTGACCAACAGCAGTTCCTTCAGGGATACCTTGCTGTTGTGTTCCTCTACCTCAACATCACCAACAAGAACACTGTTGGTGGCGGATTGCCAGTTATGACAGGCCCAGGATTTGTTGACAAGGCAAACGTTGTCGCAGTTCAGGAACTTGTAGGCAAGGGAACTCGTTAATTAGTTCGTAAGTTACGAATTGATTAAACAGTAACTATTTGTCGAAGTTGGTTCGTTCGCTCAGAACCTCGAGCGGACGAACCAACTCGATTAATTTCTAGACGTAAATTTGATTTGGTTTTAGTTAATTGTTTAGTATTTACGGAATGCGACGGGGGATATCAGAGTGAGCGAATTTGATGACGTAACTCCGCTCAAGCCAAGTGACGAAAGAATCACTTATCGCGGGCCCCTGAAACGATTACTCATCTCCCCAGAGATCGGCGCGCTGATTGGCGCTGTCGTAGTGTGGGCATTTTTCTGGGGCAATGGTGACAAGTTTGGTACTGCCGGAAGCACGGCAAACTTTTTAGACGTTGCAGCTCCGCTTGGCATCATGGCAGTTGCAATTTCACTGTTAATGATCGGCGGAGAATATGACCTTTCTGCGGGCGTAATGACAGGTGCTAGCGGTGTAACAATCGCGTTGATGGCGAAATATTTTACTGATGGTGGTATTTCACTTTGGGTTTGTATTCCAGCAGCATTTTTATTAGCAGGTTGTGTTGGTTGGTGGAATGGATTTTTGGTTAACAAAACCGGTTTGCCCAGCTTTATTGTGACGCTGGGTTCGTTTTTCGTAATCAAGGGAGCAAACCTTGTGTTCTCAAAGCGAATTAACTCACTGGTCAATGTCTCGGATGTCGATAAAGCACATGGATACAAATTTTTTAAGGCCGTCTTAGGTGGCGAAAATCAGTTCGGCGACACTAAATACCGAGACATTATTTTTATAATTGGCGGTATTGCGTTTGGCGTGCTTTTAATTATTGGTTTCGTTGAGCAGTCACTTTTGCGCTTAGAACAGATTTCGATGCCAGCAATGCTTGTTGCAGTAGTCGGTGCAGTTGCAGGTGTGGCTGGAGTGTTGATACTTCACCGCACAGATTCAGTTAATGGAAACGTTTTAGCCGGGGTGATTGGTTTATCGGGTTCTGCATTGGCGATGGTGTCTTATTCTCGTGCGAGATTTCAAAGTCGCGAACCGATTGTTGGTGCACTTCCTGAATCGGCTCGACTTTGGATAGTTCTCGGATTGCTAGGTACAGCAGTTGCATCTTTGGCTGGGCAATTATTTGACCGCGGCGAAGAAAGTGTAGTTTTGCAGTGGTTTCCGAGTTGGTTGAGGCTTGTTGTGGCAGTTGTTGCCGGCGCATTGCCTCTTTGGTTTTTTGTACGCCAAGTGAAGCGTGGCGATGTTGAATTTCGAGCAAAAACAGTCGCGTTAATCGTGGTACGTCTGCCGATCATTTGTCTAGTTTCGTTAACTGGCATCGTGTCGTTGTTTCAGTTGACAACTGTGCAGGCGGTGCGTGCTGTTTTGATTACGGTTGCGGGCACCGGGGCCGCAACTTGTTTGTACCGTGCTCGCAGCATCGCAGGCAAGCAGTCAACAAAGTGGTTTATTAATCTGGGCGTCTTAATGACGGCATGTTTTATTGTGGTCGCGTTTGCAGTTCGTGCAGATTCAAGTGCACCTCGATTCCGCGGTGGCATTTTCGCGACGCTACTAATTGGTGCAGCGCTAGTTCTGGCCACAACTTTTATCGAAGCCAACCAGAAGAAGCGAACTTTGGCAGATCTAAATGCTGATCGACTCGGTAAGCGACTTGTATTGGTGGGCATGGTTTTAGGGGCTATCGCGCTTGGCACAAGATTGTTGTTCTCTGAAGGAGTATTTCGAATGTCGGTGTTCTGGTGGTTGTTTTTTACTGCCGTCGGTTCATTCGTCTTGACCAAAACGAAATATGGAAACTGGATTTTCGCAGTCGGAGGCAATAAAGATGCTGCTCGTGCGACAGGTGTCCCGGCTGACAAAGTCAAGACTGCGTTGTTTATGGCGACTTCAATGATGGGTGCCTTCGTAGGTGCAATGATTCTGATGCGACTCAACTCGGTTCAAGCGCAACAGGGTGATGGGCAAGAATTTGAATACATTATTGCGGCGGTAGTCGGTGGCAATTTAATGACAGGTGGTTACGGATCGGTTATCGGTGCTTCACTCGGCGCATTGATCATGGCTGTTTCAAAGAATGGTATTCCGGCTGCGCAATGGAACCAAGACGGACGGTTTATTTTCTTGGGCGCTGTATTGCTCGTCGCAGTGCTCGTGAACAACTTTGTTAGAAAGAAAGCGAACGAACAACGATGAGTAATCCAACTCCGCTACTTGAACTTCAAAACATTGGTAAGTATTTCGGAAACGTTAAGGCACTTGAGAACGTTTCAACGACCGTTAAAGCAGGCGAAGTCACATGTGTGCTTGGCGATAACGGTGCGGGTAAATCGACATTTATCAAAATAATCAGTGGTTTGCATAAGCCAAGTACTGGCAAGTACCTCTTTGAGGGTCATGAAGTTACTTTTGATTCACCTCGTGAAGCTCGCGCACTTGGTATCGCAACGGTTTATCAAGACTTGGCGATGGCTCCATTGATGTCAGTGTGGCGAAACTTCTTTTTAGGATCAGAGCCGACAAAACGCTTTGGTCCAATCAATGTGCTTGATACCAATTTCGCGCGTACCACTGCGAAAGAAGAAATGTCGAAGTTGGGTATTGACGTTCGTGATATTGACCAACCAGTCGGAACTTTGTCAGGTGGCGAGCGCCAGAGTGTGGCGATCGCGCGTGCGGTTTATTTCGGTGCTCGAGTCTTAATTCTTGATGAGCCAACATCTGCTCTTGGTGTGCGTCAGTCAGATCTCGTGCTCGGTTATGTCAAGGCCGCAGCGGAGCGTGATCTTGGCGTGATTTTGATTACTCACAACCCACAGCATGCTCTACCAATTGGTAATCGTTTCTTGATTCTCAATCGCGGTCAATCAGTAGGTCATTTTGAAAAACAAGATCTCACATACGAACGCCTAATTGAGTTGATGTCAGGTCGTGTCCACGCTGCTTAGGCAGTTATCGACACAGCGTCTCAAACAGTTCATAATGAGAGATGATCAATGGCAAGGGCTAATTAAGTCGCGTCTAGAAGATCCGAATGGTGCGGCAAAAGCCCTCAAAAAACGAAAGCGTCGCAAATTACTTACTGATTCTCAGTTATTCATCGTTGCAGCAGATCACACCGCACGCGGAATGCTCGGAGTAGGTGATGACCAATTTGCAATGGCAGATCGTCGAAAGTTGCTTGATGCACTGCTGACGGCACTCGATAACTCACAAGTTGATGGTGTTCTCGGTAGCGCTGATGTGATTGATGAGCTCGCACTTTTGGGTGCTCTTGACAACAAACTTGTTTTTGGCACGATGAACCGCGGCGGAATCATGGGGGCCAGTTGGGAACTTAATGATCGCATGACGGCATACACGCCGCAAGACATTGCTACGCGAGGGCTTGATGGTGGCAAGGTTTTACTGCGGCTTGCCGATGATGATGCGGGCACCGGCCCGACTATTGAAGCGGTTGCCAAGGCTGTCACACAGATGGCTGATTTGAAATTGCCGATCATGGTTGAACCCTTGCCGTATACGGGCGGTAACGGTGGTCCGGCGAAATATATTGACGACAATGACAAACTATTACGAGCAGTTTCGATTGCATCAGGCCTCGGTTCATCATCTGCATACACATGGTTGAAGGTTCCTGCGGGTTCGCAAGTTGAACGAATGATGGCAGCAACAACTTTGCCAGGACTAATTCTTGGCGGTACACCAGGTCCAGACCCTGAAGCAACGTATGCGTCATGGGAGCGGGCGATGAAAGTACCAAATGTTCGAGGCTTAGTTGTCGGAAGATCACTTCTGTTTCCAAAAGATGGCGATGTGGTTGGCGCGATTGCACGTGCAGCGCGTATTGTTCGTCCATGAAAACAATTCGATTAACTACTGCACAGGCACTTGTAAAGTTTCTGGTTGCGCAACGAATACTTATTAACGGTCGCGAAGAAAAATTGTTTCCAGGAGTCCTGGCAATTTTTGGCCACGGCAACGTAACTAGTCTTGGTGTTGCGCTCGACGAAGAGCGAAAAAATATCCGTACTTGGCGTGGACAAAACGAACAAGGCATGGCGCTCGCTGCGGTTGGATTTGCAAAAGCAAAACGACGTCAACAGATCATGGTTGCGTCAAGTTCAATTGGACCGGGTGCACTAAATATGGTTACCGCAGCAGGTGTTGCATATGTAGATCGCTTGCCGGTTTTGTTTCTTGCTGGCGATACATTCGTGCACCGAATTCCTGATCCAGTTTTGCAACAAGGCGAAAATTTTAGCGATCCTTCAATCACTGTTAACGATGCGTTCAAGCCGGTGGTTAGGTATTGGGATCGAATCGTTGCACCACAACAGTTATTGCATTCGTTGCCACACGCGGTCTCAACGATGCTTGACCCCGCAACATGTGGCCCCGCGTTTATAGGTTTGCCGCAAGATGTTCAAGCCGAGAGTTTTGACTTTCCTGAAGTGTTTTTTGAAAAAGTCGTACACACGATAATTAGACCTCGCGCAGACGCAACCGAATTGAAAAATGCTGTTGAGGCTTTGAAGAACGCTAAGCGACCGCTGATTATTGCTGGTGGTGGCGTGCACTATTCACTAGCCGAAAAAGACTTGGCTGCGTTTGCTGTGGCGCACAATATTCCGGTTGTTGAGACAGTCGCTGGCAAGGCATCGCTTTTGTCATCACACCCGCTTAATGCTGGGCCAGTTGGTGTTACTGGTTGTGAGTCGGCAAATAATTTAGCGGCACAGGCAGATGTCGTCTTGGCGCTCGGTACGAGATTGCAAGATTTCGCAACCGGGTCATGGACAATTTTTAGTAATGAGCAGACAAGATTTATTGGTGTCAACACCGTACGGTTTGACGCAATTAAGCATCGTTCGCTGCCAGTAGTTGGTGACGCGCGCGAATCATTATCTGATTTTGATGCGCAACTTGGTAATTGGCGTAGCGATGACTCTTGGTCGAAATTTGCACAACAAGAAGTAGTTGGTTACCACAAATATATTGACAGCATCGCCGCGAAAAGTACAAATATCTCGCAACTTGCGACATATGCACAAGTTGTTGGCGTCGTTGATCGTGCTGCACAGCCAAGCGATTATGTGCTCACAGCAGCGGGCGGGTTTCCAGGTGAACTTAATAACGGCTGGCGAGCCAAGAGCCTTGACTCGTTCGACTGCGAATATGGGTTTTCGTGCATGGGCTATGAGCTTTCTGGTGCGTGGGGCGCAAAAATGGCGATGCCAGAGCGCGAAGTAATTTCTTTCGTCGGTGATGGTTCGTACATGATGATGAACAGCGATATTTATAGTTCGGTTCTCTACGGCCACAAACTGATTGTGATCGTCTGTGACAATGGCGGGTACGCGGTAATCAACCGGTTGCAAGTCAATCAAGGCGGTGTGCCGTTTAATAATCAACTTGCCGACTGTGAAGCAGAGAATCTCGTTTATGTTGATTTTGCGCAGCATGCTGCGTCAATGGGCGCAATATCTGAGACGGTTGGTTCTATCGATGAGCTTGAGACCGCGTTTGCTCGCGCTCGTAAATCAGACAGAACTCACGTGATTGTGATCAAAACCAGCCCCAATGATTGGACAGAAGGCGGATCGTTCTGGGAAGTTGGCGTACCAACTACTAGCCATCGCCCTGAAGTAATTAAGGCTGGCGAAATAATGTGCGAAGGTAAAAAACAACAACGGATCGGCTGGTAGGTAAAAATCGTGAGCGAGAATCAATCATCTAACTTAAGTACTTCAAGCATGCGTGGCAAAGTTTTGTTACTCAGTGGCGCGTCACGGGGTGTAGGCGAGTGTGTAGCACGCTTGGCAGTTGAACGTGGAGCGGCAGGTTTAGCACTTGTTGGACGCGACACGAAAACGGGCGAAAAATTGGCTAGCGAATTAACAAGCCTTGGCACCAAGACTATTTTCATAGCCGGTGATCTTGCAGGCGCTGATGAGCCAAAGCGAATCGTCAAACTAGTTGACGAGACTTTTGGTGTAGTTCACGGTTTATTGAATTCGGCCGCAGAAACTTCGCGGGGCAGCGTATGGAACACAACTCCAGAAATGTTTGACACGATGATGGCAGTCAATGTGCGAGCGCCATTTATGTTGATACAAGAGTGCGCAAAAATCATGAAGCGAGAAGGTGTCGCAGGTTCGGTGGTCAATATCGGCAGCGTCACTGGTTACGGCGGCGATGTGAACTTGACGCACTACGCAATTTCAAAAGGTGCATTGCACACGCTGACACGAAACTGCGCATATTCACTAATGCGCGATCGTGTGCGAGTGAATCTATTGAATCCTGGCTGGATGGACACACCAACAGAAGATGCGACACAGCGCAAGTGGCACAATGCACAAGACGGTTGGCTCGAAAAAGCCGAGCGTGATCAGCCAATGGGTCGCTTGATAAAACCGGACGAACTTGCACGTACAATTTTATTTTTGCTATCGGACGAATCAGGATTAATGACGGGTGCAGTCATAGACTTCGATCAATCGGTGGTCGGCGCTGGCTCGCCATCTAAACCAAAATTAGGAGAAGTCTGGCCATGAGTAACAGCAAGAGTATTGGCATCGGTGTATTGGGTTGTGGACGAATTGGTGTGATGCATGCCGAGTTAATCGCGCAGCGCATTGAAGGTGCACATTTGGCTGGTGTTTACGACGTCGTAACTGAATCGGCCCAGAAGATTGCGACAAAATTCAACTGCCAACACTTCGCCAGCCCAGATGCTTTGATGTCTGCGCCCGAAGTTAACGCGATCGCAATTTGCACCTCGACTGACACACATGTCGAAGTGTTATTGATGGCATCCAAATATCGCAAACCGATTTTTTGTGAGAAACCAATTTCACTCTCGTTAACCGAAACAGATAAGGCATTAAAAGCAATAAGTGACAGCAAGACCCCATTGATGCTTGGTTTCAATCGCAGATTTGACCCGAGTCATCGGAGCGTTCGCGACAATGTCGCAAGCGGCATGATCGGTGACGTGCATATTGCTCGCATCACAAGTCGCGATCCAGGACCACCACCAGTTGAATATGCCAAAGTTTCCGGCGGAATATTCATTGACATGACTATTCATGACTTCGATATGGCTCGTTATGTCGTCGGCAGTGAAATCGTTTCGGTTTACGCGACAGGTGCTGTTCGAATCGTGCCTGAGTTCGCTGAAATTGGTGACCTCGACACTGTGGCGATTATGTTGGAGCACGAAAATGGCGCGATCACGATGATTGATAATTCGCGTCAGGCTGTTTACGGTTATGACCAGCGAGTTGAAGTATTCGGATCAAAGGGCATGACGGCTTCAGAAAATCCTCTGACAACGAGCACGATCAATCGAAACGAAAACGGTACACAGTTGGCGAAGATGCCGTACTTCTTTCTTGACCGATACATCCCTGCATACATTGCCGAATGGAACGAATTTATGGGTGTCGCCACCGGGAAGATTCAGCCAGTTGTTACTGGTGCTGATGGTCGGGCTTCGCTCGTGGCTGGACTTGCAGCCTGGAAGTCAGTTCGCGAGGGTCGAATGGTGAAGACAAGTGAAATTGTCGGCTAGTTAAAAAATTAGACTCCGAAAATTTTTAATCGTGCATCACCGAAGCGGTCGCGTATAGATTTGCTTTGAGTTGTTGTTGCACTCGGCTCTGCAGCAATACGTGATGATGCAACCCATGATGGCCACTTGCCAGTCAGTGTCGCGGCGGCTTGTCTGGCGGCACCGAGTGCAACTATTTCAGGTTCGTTGAGCACGTTGACTTGCTTGCCTGTTAAGTCAGCAACTATCTGACAAACAGCGGGCGACTGTGCGCCGCCACCGAGCAAAAATATTCGACCTGATGTATCGACGCCACATTTAGTGATTGCGTTTAATCCATCGAGAAGTCCGCAGACAACACCTTCAATGGCGGCACGCGCAACATCACTACGTGAATGGCTTGAATTAATGCCGGCCAACATTGCTCGCGCGTCAGGAAGATTTGGTGTTCGTTCGCCATCTAGATACGGCAACAACACAAGTTCATTCGCACCACAAACACTCGTCAATGCAAGTTCGCCAAATTGCTGTAGATCTACGCCGAGAAAATTAGCAAACGAATCAAAAACCTTTGTTGCATTTAGTGTGCAGACAAGTGGCAAGAAACTTCCTGTGGCGTCGGCGAAACCAGCCACCGCCGCGCTGCTGTCGGCTGTTGCCTGAGCACTGACTGCATAAACCGTGCCAGATGTGCCAAGTGAGATTGCAACATCGCCGGGCAAAAGTCCGATGCCGAGTGCTCCAGCCATGTTGTCGCCGGTGCCACAGCCAATCAAGGCATCGCCCCAACGTTCTGTTGATTCAAGCGGTGACGCTACTCGTGGCAACATTTTTGACCAGTCACGGCTGGCGTCAATGATTTGCAAAATCTCTTGGTCATAATTACCAGTCGAAGGCGACCAATAACCAGTACCTGATGCATCGCCTCGATCGGTGATGATTTCTGAAGCGCCGCCGCCGCGCAAATGCCATGAAAGATAATCGTGAGGTAAACAAATATGTGCAACTCGTGCCCAATTGTCAGGCTCAACACGCTTTAGCCACGAAAGTTTCGCAACGGTGAAACTTGCAACAGGCACACTGCCCACATGCGAAGCCCACCAAGTGGCATCGCGTTGGTCAACACACCACTGTGCATCTGGTGCTGACTCGGTGTCGTTCCACAATTTCGCAGCGCGAACAATGTTGTGGTTCGCGTCAAGTGTGACTAGACCATGTTGTTGACCAGCGACCGAAATTGCAGCCACTTTTGGTGCGCCTGCCTGCGCGTACGCCTGGTCAAACGCCGCTATCCATTCAGTTGGGTTCGTCTCACTGACTGGGGCAATGCCTGTGCTCGGGTGCGATGCACGACCAGCCGAAATCAATTCGCCAGAATCAAGATCGCGAACCTCTACTTTTGTTGACTGCGTTGAAGAATCAACGCCGACTACTGCCGGCATTATTTAGCGAACGCCGAGAATCAGTTCTGTAACAAGTTGGTCAAGACGCTCGTGAGCGTATCCACGCTCACCGAGTGCTTTGACATCAAATGTGTCGGTGCGCAGACTGTGCAACGCATCGGCGCCTAATCCATCAGGTGAAGTCGGCACACTCAGTTGATCAAACATTGCGGCTTTAAGCGCTGCCTGAATCTCTTTATCTTGTTTGAACTGGCGCGATTTCTCCGCCAAGATCAAATAAGTACGCATGCAACCGCTGGCGAAATCCCAAACACCCTCGGCATTCTCTGTTCGATATGCGTGAGCGTCGAAGTGCAACATTCCGTCCCACTTCGAATCTTCAAGCAATTTAACGAGATAGAAAGCATCGCGGATTCCTTCGCTGCCGAATCTAAAGTCTTGGTCGAACTTGCCGATTCGTTGTGCGTTCAAGTCAATGTGAAACAACTTGCCATGCCACAATGTTTGCGCAACAGCGTGCGTGAAGTTGAGACCACTCATTGTTTCGTGCGCGAACTCTGGGTTGAGGCCGACCATCTCTGGCCATTGCAATTCGTTGATGAATGCAATTGCGTGACCAACTGTAGGCAAAAACATGTCTCCACGCGGTTCGTTCGGCTTTGGCTCAAGAGCAAACTTGATGTCATAGCCACGGTCTTTTGCATATGCACAGCAAATATTTACTGCTTCTGCGTATCGATCAAGCGCAGTGCGAACATCTTTCGCGGCTTCACACTCGAGGCCTTCGCGGCCGCCCCACATCACATAAACTTTCGCGCCGAGTGAGACACCCATGTCGATTGACTCCATAGTCTTCTTGATTGCATAGCGACGCACAATCGGATCGTTCGCTGTAAAGGCACCTTCTTTGAACACTGGCTGACCAAAAAGATTTGTCGTCGCCATCGGAACTTTCATGCCGGTCTTATCTAGTGCCTGACGAAATCGCTTCAGCGCAGTTTCGCGCTCTGCAGGTGTTGATCCAAATGGCACAAGATCATCGTCATGAAAGTTGACACCGTAAGCGCCGAGATCAGCCAAACGATGAACCGAATCAACAGGGTCAAGTGCGGGGCGAGTTTCTAATCCGAATGGGTCACGACCCATGTTGCCGACGGTCCAAAGACCGAATGTAAAGCGATGTTCTGGTTTAGGTGTGAAGTTGTCAGACATACACGAGATCCTAGTTGTAATTCGGTTTAGTCTGCCAAGCGGTTAGAGTAAACAAGCCTTTTACCTTCCGGGGTAGCTCAGTTGGCAGAGCAACGGACTGTTAATCCGTTTGTCGTGGGTTCGAGCCCCACCCCCGGAGCCAAAGTTTTAGTTGAGGCGATTTTTAGGGGCATGATGTCTGCTGTTACTGCGATAGGCAATGTGGCAAGTGGTGTACATCCACTTGCCCCGCTGAGCAAAGTTGAACTTGAATCGGTGATTGGTGTGTTGCGTCGCGACGGTGTGCTTGATCACCGACATTTAATCGCGATGTTGCAAGTCGAAGAGCCACCAAAGTCTGTGTTGGCCCGTTTTCGGATATCTGAAAATAGTGAAGATGTTGAAAATATTGAAAAAATTCAACGCGCTGCGCGAGTGACTGTGCTGGATCGTTCGACTGGCAAAGTTGCTGAAATTGTCGTGACGATTGCTGGGCATGTCGTGAGCAACAAAGTTATTGAAGGCGCCAAGGCCCCAGTTTTAAGTGTTGAGAGTGAGATGGCGATTTCGGCCGCAAAGCGTGATGTCCGTGTGATTGAAGCATTGCATACTCGCGGAATTACAGATATTGAAACCGTGCGTATGGAGGCTTGGCCGATTGGTGCGCAGATACCAAAACATTTTGACGATGGTCGGCGAATTGTTTGGACACCAATGTGGCACCAGCCAACGTCAGAGGCGAACTTTTACGCTCATCCAATTTCGGGTTTACATGCGATTATCGATATTGATTCTGGCGAAGTTCTTGCTGTCGAGAACGATCAACAAATTGCAATACCCCAGACGCCTGGCCCTTATCGGCAGAGTCAAACGGGGGCCAATGTTGAGCTGAAGCCACTTGAGATTAAGCAGCCCGAAGGTGTGTCATTTTCGTTTGATGGCTACAAGGTGAATTGGGAGCGGTGGAGTTTTCGAATCGGTTTTTGCCAACGCGAAGGTCTTGTGATTCATGATGTTTGGTTTGATGACGGTGGTCAGTTACGCAAGATCGCGCATCGTATGTCTATTGCTGAACTTGTCATTCCGTATGGTGACCCAAGTCAGGGTGCTTATCGCAAGAATGCTTTTGATACCGGCGAGTTTGGTTTGGGCAACTATACGAATTCGCTAACACTTGGCTGCGATTGTCTTGGCGAAATTGTTTATTTAGATGTCGCAGTGGCGAACCCCGATGGCACAGTGCGCGAAATCAAAAATGCCATTTGTACGCACGAAGAAGATTTTGGGATTCTATGGAAGCACGTTGACATTGACGGCAATGTCGAAGTGCGTCGTGGTCGCCGTTTTGTGGTGTCGTCAATTGTGACGATCAATAATTACGAGTACGGATACTTCTGGTATTTCTATCAAGACGGTTCGATCGAGTTTGAAGCAAAACTCACCGGCATTGTGTTGACCTTGGCCGATAACCTCGGAGCCGATCATGTTTCAGCGACAGAACTCGAGCCCGGTTTATGGGCGCCATATCATCAACATATTTTGTGCGCCCGACTTGATTTAGATATTGACAGCGGTGCTGATGAAATTTCTGGAATACGCAATAGTGTTGTCGAAGTTGATTCATTTGCGCACGAGATGGGACCGAAAAATATTCATGGTGGAGCGTACGAAACTAGCGAGACGATTTTGAAGCGCGAACTCGACGCTAAGCGTGTTATTGAGCCATTTAAGAGTCGATTTTGGAAAGTGATAAATCCAAATCGGAAAAATCATATGGGTAAGCCGGTCGGTTACAAACTGATTTCGGGGCATACGACATATCCATTGGCAAAACCTGAGTCGACGATAGGCCGGCGCGCGGGTTTTATGTATCAGCATTTGTGGGTAACGAAGAACGAGAATAACGAGCGATACCCAGCAGGTGATTATCCATTTCAACACGCTGGTGGCGCAGGCCTACCGCAGTGGACTCAAGCCAACCGTGATATTGAAAATACTGATGTTGTGTTGTGGCATGTTTTTGGAACAAACCATATTCCGCGCACCGAAGATTGGCCGGTGATGCCAGTTGAACGCACAGGGTTTCATTTGAAGCCGAGCGGTTTTTTCGCGCGCAGCCCAGCGATTGATGTGGCGCCGTCAGCGAAGCCTTGTCATTAGTTGGTAATCGGCGAAATTTTTATTTTGTTGCTGAGATAACCCCAAGGCACATTTCATCTGACGAACCTTCACCCCAGGTGATATACCGAGGCGGCAAATTTTTCAATTCAGGAAGTTTCTGTCGAATTGTCGGGTCAAAAGTGCAGGTGACTCGAATCGTGTCACCTGCCTTTACTGCAACAGGAGTTTGTAGTACCACGCCAGACTGATCATCAAAATTATATTTCTTTACATCCAAGATCACTTTTTCAGAGGACTTTCCGGGGTTAAGAGTTAATGAAAGTGTGCGCCCCAAAAGATGCATGTGCGCAGCCGCACCAATGACCTTGAAGTTTGAGGTAATTACTTTGTCGCAACGCGAGGTCAACGACGCGACTGGATTAAAAGGATTTTGGCCACAAAGAACATTGATGCCGGCAGATTCAAATGCACTCATTTTGCTTGTTCGCGACGCGAGGTCAATGAGCGATTGCTTTCGATCGCAAAGCGGCCCAGTCAAATTTTCAGGACACGCAAGTTCAACAGGGGCGGGGAAGAGCTCAACGTGAAGCTGTTTGACTTTCGCTCCTTTTGCGGGTACTGCTTCCATCACAATTTTCGATTGATCGGTTTGAATTTTTCCGCCATTCATTGCCAATAAATTGTAGTGCACCTGCAAAACGAAGCGCTCACCTTTCTTGAACGGTGTTCCATATCCCGCTGGTGAAATATCTATGCCACGACCCGGTGCCCACGAACTAATCCATGGCGTCGAGACAAAAGACGACAGCATATTGCCCAGTCCAGAACCACCAAAGCATGGCCATCCAGTGCCGTTTTTATCTGCAGCGACTGCCTGAGGGAAGTCGGCGTCGGTTACTCGAAAAATAATTGCGTGATGAACAAAATTTTTACGTTGCGGAATGAACTGAATAGTACGGATAACTGAATCTTCGGTGACTTTTGGATCAAGTAGAAAACAGCGATAGTCATCGGTGCCGTTTTTGGGAGCAGTTGGAAGATGAGCCTTCTTCATCGTCACCGTATATTTTTTCGTCGCTGACTGATCTGCCGAGCCATCCACCGACGTAGGGGAGAGAGATATAAGTAACACGGCAACAAAGAGCGTGGTTTTAATGCGCATCAGTGAAAGATTAGCAACAAAAATAAATGGAGTCGTGTGACATTTCCCTTAGGTTGTGAAGGTGAAATTTAGAGCGCTTCAGGTTTTTGTGGCTTCAATAATTTGTGCGATGACGATAGCGCTTTTTCCGATTGGGGTTGATGCCAGTGCTGAGAGTTCGGAAATCGTTGAAACTTCTCCAGGTGTTTTAATTGACACTTCTAAATACTTGCCAAAAAAACTTCCTGCACCGGCAATTCTTATTGCTCACGGATTTGGTGGAAGCAAAGACTCGGTTGAAGCCGAGGCAAAGTTTTTCGCATCGAAGGGTTTCGTTGTTTTGACTTGGACTGCTCGTGGATTTGGCGAGTCGACTGGACAAATAGAAATGAATTCAATCAATGGCGAGGTAGCCGATACCCGAGCCTTGATCTCTTATCTTGCCCGCAGTAAAGATGTGATAATTGATGCGCAGGGTGACCCGCGTGTTGGGATTATGGGTAGTTCTTATGGTGGAGCGAACGCACTTCTAGCAGCGAGTCAAGATTTCCGAATTGATGCAGTGATTGCAGACATCACATGGAGCGACTTGCAGCAAGGTTTCTTTCCACAATCTGTGGAGCGCTCGCAGGTTTCGGGTCCATTTAAAAAAGTTTGGGTAGGAACATTTTTTTCTGCAGTTTCGTTACAGAACGCATATCTCGGTGAGTGTGGTTCGTTCTCGCAGCAATGGTGCGACGCCTACGAAAATGCAGTTCTGCAGGGCAAACCGAGTCAAGCCGAGAAAGATCTTCTTGCTTCAGTTTCACCGATCAACTATGCATCATCAATTACCGCACCAACACTTTTAAGCCAAGGACAAGCAGATTCTCTATTTCCGCTAAGTGAAAGTTCTAAAACTGCTCAAGCGATAAAAAAGACGAATCCGAATACACCACTTTCAATGATTTGGCACGCTGATGGACATGATGGCGCGAATTCTCAGGCCACGTATTTACGTGAGCAATTCTTGCAATGGTTTAAAAAGTATCTCCTGAATGAAAAATTAGAGTTTCCTGTTTTTCAATTCACTAGAACTAACGGCTCGATCTCTTTGCAAGATTCGTCTGTGATTCCAAAAGTTTTTATGAGTGACAAACTGCCCTTCGAGTCAGAGTCTCAACAATTGGAACTAGTTACGCCAACAGCCGCGGCGATTTATCCGATTGGCGGGGTGCCGGGTGCGATCTCGGCACTTCCTGGCATCGGGTCAGCGGGGGCGCTTGCATCTCAATTACTTTCAAGTTTTGCAGGGTTCAGTCCTGCTTTTCTACCGGGTCAGAGTGGATTTTTAGAAAGCGCACCTCTGACAGAACCAATTTCAGTGGTAGGTCCATCCTCAATCAAGGTTCGAATTACGAGCACGCAACCTGACGCGACACTTTTCTTCTCTCTGGTCGTCAAGTCGCCAAGTGGCGGAATTAATCTTCCGAACGGAATCGTCGCTCCAGTTCAAATTTCAAATATTTCAACTGGCAGCAGCGATGTTGTCGTCAATTTACCCGAAACAATTTTGGATGCTTCGGCTGGTGACGTGATTGCAGTTGGCATATCAAGTACAGATCAAGGTTATGAAACCCCAAAAACTTCTCGCTTTTATTCAGTTTCTCCGCTCTCGGCACTTACTTTTCACATGAGCGTCGCAACCGCAGCGCAATCAAGTGCGGCAAATATTCTTTGGCCACTTGGGGCCGTGGCTTCGCTGTTCGTTGCTTTTGTGTATGTCCGAATACGAAGACCGAAGATTGCACCAATCCACGAAAACAGCGTTGCCCTTGTCGAGGTTAATAATTTAAGCAAGATATACAAAGATGGTCATCAGGCAGTTTCGAACCTCTCGTTTAAAGTTCAACGTGGGCAGGTTGTTGGTCTTCTTGGTCCAAATGGAGCAGGCAAGACGACGGCGCTACGCATGGTGATGGGACTGATTTTTCCAACTCAGGGGTCTATATATTTGAATGGTAAATCGGTTTACCCAGGGTCGCCCGCGCTTTCAAATCTCGGCAGCTTTATCGAAGGCCCAGGTTTTTTACCGCATCTTTCGGGTCGCGAGAATCTTCGGCTTTACTGGCGATCCATCGGGCGCGATGATGAGCAGCATCTCGAACAAGTTGTTGCGATCACGAAATTAGGAACCGCATTGGATAAAAAAGTGCGTAGCTACAGCCAAGGTATGCGACAGCGTCTCGCGATTGCTCAGTCAATGCTTGGCCTGCCAGACCTCTTGGTGTTGGATGAACCAACTAACGGTCTGGATCCTCAGCAAATCGCAGAGATGCGACAAGTGTTGAAAGACTATGCAACCGCGGGGCGAACGGTGATTATCTCCTCGCATCTTCTCGCTGAAATTCAACAAACTTGTAGCCATGTGGTTTTGATGAACCGTGGTCAACTCGTGTCATTCGGGCCAATGGAGGAGATACTCACAAAAAATCAAAAGTCTCAGTCGCTCGAAGAAATCTTTCTTGAACTTATCGGTGACGACTTAGTCATCGGACAGGAGACGGTATGAGTTATTCGGCTGCAAAGACTTTGCCCTATCACATTGAGTTGTATCGCCAACTCAAACGAAAGCGCACTGCATTTGCATATGCGTTTGTTGTGTCGCTACCAGTCCTAGTAGCGATTGCCGTAAAGTTTGGCCCGTCAGAAAATAGCGGTGAGCCGACGCGAATCGGCTCGGGCACGACCGACCTGATTGGTTTAGCGACTAATGGTGCTGCGAACTTCACGGTGACGATGCTTTATTTTGCAACACCATTTCTTTTGGTGACAGTGATTGCTTTGTTTAATGGTGACACTGTTGCCTCGGAAGCATCGTGGTCGACTCTGAGATACTTGTTGGCGTCTCCTGTTCCACGAACTCGGTTGCTCTTGCAAAAAATTAAAGTCAGTCTTACTCTTTCAGTTCTTGCAGTTTTGATCATGCCAATCTGTGCATGGTTTGTTGGTCTAATTGCATTTGGAACCAAGCCATTGCAGAGTCCGCTTGGCGCAACATTTACGAATTCGGTTGCCATCTCACGAATTGCGATCATCACGGTCTATTTGGCGATTTCACTTTTGTTTGTCGCGGGACTTGCTTTCTACCTGAGTGTTCGCACCGATGCACCACTTGGCGCAGTTGGGGTTGCTGTTGGAACATCAATTTTGCTCAGCATTCTTGACGCCATCACGGCTCTTGGAAAACTTCGTGATTGGCTTCCAGTTCATTACGCATTTTCATGGTTTGATGCGTTGGCCACAACAATTGATTGGTCAGCAATGATCCGCGGAGCTAGTTATTGCTTTATTGTCGGTAACGTGTTGTTCGCGCTAGCGATTAACAGGTTCGCGCACAAAGACGTGACCTCGTAACACGGTGTTTAGTAGCCTCCTCGGGTTGGAAAATACAAACTCTGCGTCGCTCAGCGATATCTGAGGCGAGCGAGTATCGTTTGGTTGATTGCGTGGGGCCAGTAGCTCAGTGGTCAGAGCAGGGGACTCATAATCCCTTGGTCGTGGGTTCAATCCCCACCTGGCCCACCATTCAATTTCTTGTGTTTCTCGATTTGCGCTAGTCTTGTTACACAAAACGCACACGTCAAAGGGATGTGTGCAAAAGGGGAAATAAATGACAAAGCGCAAAGGAATCAAATCCGCTGTTCTTGCCATTGCAGCGTTTGCACTCATCGCGGGTGCATGCGGCGGCAGTAGCGATACAGCAACTGAAGAGACAACTGCAGAGACTGCAGCACCAGCAACTGATCCTTGTGAAGGTTCAGAACTCAAGCTCGGTCTCGCATTCGACACTGGTGGTCGTGGTGACGGAACATTTAACGACTCGGCCGCTCGCGGTGCAGAACAGGCTGCAACTGAATTGTGCTTCACAGTTCAAGAGCTTGAAGCAACAAGCGACGATGATCGCAAGCCAAACCTCGAAGCACTTGTGGCAGCTGGAAACAACCCAGTTATCGCAGTTGGTTTCGCGTTCGGTGGAGTGATCGAAGAAGTTGCTGCTGCTAACCCAAATGTAACTTTCGGTTGGGTCGACGGTTATCTTGACCTTCCAAACGTAAAGACTCTCGGCTTTTCTGAGCAAGAAGGTTCTTTCCTTGTTGGTGCCGCTGCTGCATTGAAGAGTGCAAGCGGAACAATCGGTTTCATTGGTGGTCAAGAAATTGACTTGATCAAGAGGTTCGAAGCTGGATACATCGCTGGTGCTAAAGCTGTTAACCCAGACATCAAAGTTGAGTCGAAGTATCTCGGTGCAGCCGGAGACAATGCTGCATGGGGTTCACCTGACAAAGCAAAAGAAATCGCAGCGAGTTGGTTCAAAAAAGGTGCAGACATTGTCTACACCGCTGCTGGTGGTTCAGGCCGTGGCACAATTGAAGCTGCTGTTGAAGCTGGCGAAGGTAAGTGGGCAATTGGTGTTGACTCAGACGAGTACCTAGTTGATACTCCAGAACAGCAAGCACATCGATTGACATCAATGCTCAAGCGTGTTGACGTCTCGGTATTCCTCACTGCCAAGGCAGTTAAGGAAGGCGATGTCACTGGTGGATTCAAAATATTTGACCTCAAGAGCGATGGAGTTGGATACGCAACATCGGGTGGATACCTCGATGATGTTGCCGATCAACTTGAAGCTTTCAAGGCAAAGATTGTCAGTGGAGAAATTGTCGTACCGACAGCACCATAATTAAAAATTAATAATTTAAATTAACTGCGGGGGCTTGGGTCATTGACTCAGGCCCCCGTATTTTTTTGTACCGAATCTTCGCTGCAATGAAACTCTTTAAATTGAAAAATTTATGGTGGTATGTCAGACTTGCGGAATGCAATCGGGGAGTGTGAAGCCGAAACTGAACTCAGCGACAGATGGTGTCAGGGTTGTTGAGCTTACAAACATAAGTAAAAGCTTCCCGGGTGTGATTGCGAATCGCGATATTTCGCTCGAAATCGATCGCGCAACAATTCATGCGATTGTCGGCGAAAACGGAGCTGGCAAATCAACTTTGATGAAGATTCTGTATGGCCTTCATCAACCCGATTCAGGAACGATTGCCATCAACGGAGTGATAACTCAATTTAAGTCACCAAGCGAGGCGATGTCTGCTGGTATTGGCATGGTGCATCAGCACTTTATGCTCGCGGATAACTTGACGGTGCTTGAAAACATTATCCTTGGCTCTGAGCCAACCAAGTATGGAGTACTTTCGCTCGGCGATGCGCGTAAGCGAGTCAAAGATTTGGCGACATCAATTGGCGTTGAAATTGATCTAGATCTTCCGATTTCTGATTTGGGTGTTGGTCAACGGCAACGAGTCGAAATTTTGAAAGTATTGTTTCGCGGCGCCGAGATTTTGGTTTTAGACGAGCCAACAGCAGTTCTAGTGCCGCAAGAAGTTGATGAGTTATTTACAAATCTTCGAAAACTTGTTGCAAATGGAACGACGATTTTGTTTATCTCACACAAACTTGATGAGGTGTTATCAATCTCTGATCAGATAACGGTGATTCGCCAGGGTTCAACAGTTGCGACTGTCTCACCTAAATCGGTTGATCGTTTAAAACTTGCCGAACTGATGGTTGGTTCTGATCTGCCGAGTCACGGAGAACGCACAACAAAAGTCGGAGAAAAAATTCAATTGTCAGCGCGCAACTTAACTGTTGTTGCCAAAGCCCGCAAGAATCCGGTTCGAAACGTGTCGTTTGATATTTTTGAAAGTGAGATCATCGGCGTTGCAGGGGTAGATGGAAACGGCCAATTCGAACTATGCGAGGCACTTCTCGGGCTAGTCGATATTCAGGGCACCGTAGAAATTGCCGGAAAAGATGCGAGCAACTTAAATGTTCGCGAAAGACTTGACCAAGGAATGGCGTATATTCCTTTTGACCGTCATCGAGAAGGGTTGATGCTTGCTGCGTCGCTTTGGGAGAACGGGCTATTGGGTCATGAATCGACACTTTCTCGCGGACCAATGATTGACGTTAAGGCGGCTCAAAAATCGTGTCGAGAAATAATTGAGCGATTTGGTGTGATGACACCGAGTGAACTTGTTCCAGCGTTTGTACTCTCAGGTGGTAATCAACAAAAACTTGTCGTCGGTCGTAATCTCGCAACTACTCCGAAAGTATTGATTGCAGCTCATCCAACTCGTGGAATCGATGTAGGTGCACAGGCCGCAGTCTGGGAAGAAATTCGCCGATCGCGAGATGCCGGCATGTCAGTGTTGCTTGTTTCTGCTGATCTTGAAGAAGTTTTGGGTCTCTCTGACAGGATTCTTGTTATGTTTGACGGCGAAATATCCGCCGAACTTGACCCAAAAAGCGCAACCCCGCAAATTCTCGGAAAATATATGACGGGCACGCAGTGAATCAGCAACTTTCTTCGACGCGTGATTTTGACTCAATGCGCAAGTCACTAAACACACTTGGAAGTTCTGTTGCAGCAATAATTCTCGCTCTAGTTATTTGTGGCGTGCTTTTGCTTATTACTGGCAAGAATCCTTTGATGGCATATGGAAAGATTTTGGAAACAGGTCTAACAAGCGAGAAATTTCTTGAAATGCTAAAACGAGCGACACCTCTGATTTTTAGCGCAATCGCAGTTTCGATTGGTTTCAAAATGAATTTATTTAATATCGGCGTTGAAGGACAGTATTTATTTGCTGCGCTAATCGCTGCCGAAATGGGCACTCATGTTTCATTGCCAGCACCTTTGCATGTGTTGTCTATATTGATTGTGGCGATGGTTTCAGGTGCCGCATGGGCCAGCATCGCTGCAATTTTAAAAATTACTCGTGGGATTAATGAAGTGATTTCAACGATCATGCTCAACTACATTGCTTTGTCATTTATTCAGTGGATTTTTGAGACTTTCTTTCGTGATAATTCTGACGGTGGTTTGAATGTAAAAACTACAGAAATTGCACCTAGTGGGCGCATGCCAGACCTAGTTAACGATCGGCTCAACGGAATGTTTATAGTCGCGCTGTTTGTGGCTTTTCTCTATTGGGTTATCGTATTTCGAAGTCGATTTGGCTTTCAGCTTCGAGCCAGTGGGCTTAACCCGATCGCGGCGCGCACAGCAGGCATACCAGCCAATCGAATGATTTTATTTGCCCTTTTATTGTCAGGTGCAGTTGCAGGACTGGTTGCAATGCCATCGGTGATAGGTGATGTCTATGCGTATGGACCGTCATCGACTCCGACACAGTTTGGTTTCGCCGGGATCACGGTTGCATTATTGGGTCGGAATCATCCGTTTGGAATTATCGTCGCAGCAATGTTGTTCGGGTTTCTTGACTCAACTTCAGCAGTTCTTCAACTTTCTGAAATACCTAGTTCAATCGTCAAAGTTATTCAAGCGATCATTGTGCTCGTCGTAGTGATTGTAAACGAAGCATCGTCAAGGCGGTTCAACCGAAAAATCGCTGAGCAAGCAGCCTTGACGCCGAAAAGCCTGGACGTAAAGCCATGACACAGTCAAAGAATTTAAGACTATTTGTATTAATTTCGGTTGCGTTGGCGATTATTTCGACTGTACGTTTGTGGACTGATCAAGATGCATTGACATCGTCAGACACAATTGGCACAGCACTGCGTTTGACAGTGCCCATTCTTCTCGCTGGTATGGCCGGACTTTGGGCCGAACGCTGCGGAGTTTTAAATATCGGCATTGAAGGCATGATGATTTTTGGAACATGGTTTGGCGCGTGGGGTGCGTGGCAATTTGGTCCGTGGGCCGGATTACTGTTTGCAATTTTGGGTGGCATGTTTGGCGGGTTGGTGCATGCTGTCGCCACCGTTCGGTTCAATATTGATCAAGTAATTTCTGGTGTGGTAATCAATTTGTTTGCCTACTTCGGTGTGCGATATTTGAGTGAGCTCGTTTATGTCGGAAAGAAAGGCGGAGGAATTAGCCAATCTCCACCGCAAAAGTCAGCACTGCCGAAATTCAATTTGCCAGTTCTTTCTGGTGGAGAAATCGCTGGTTGGAAGTCACCAGATTTATTAGGCTGGCTAGAGTCACAACGATGGTTCATTCTTGGAGACCTCGGCGGTATCGCTCGTGGTTTGACGCACAGTATTTCATGGGCAACGGTGATTGCGATAATTGTTGTGCCAGTGTCGGCATGGGTTTTATGGCGAACGCGTTTTGGTTTGCGTTTGCGGTCTTCAGGCGAATCGCCAGTTGCCGCTGAGAGTCTTGGTATAAAAGTAAATCGCTTGCGATATTACGGTTTATTAATTAGTGGTGGGCTCGCAGGTTTGGCAGGTGGCACACTTTCAATCGTCGCTTCGTCTTATTATCGCCAAGGTCAAACTGCAGGTCGTGGCTTTATCGGACTCGCGACCATGATTTTCGGTAACTGGCGTCCAAGTGGAATCTTGACCGGCGCAATGTTGTTTGGTTACGCCGAGGGGATAAAACTTGTCGCATCAGACTCAATCACTGCGCTGTTCTTGTTGATTGCCTCCATGTCTGGAGCATTTCTTATCTACGCCATAATCAGACGTAAGCACAGTCAGGTTCTTGTAACACTTTGTGCCTTCCTGCTTTCGACAGTCGCATATCGAACTATCGACACGGTTCCAGAATCGCTAACGCAGTCTTTGCCTTACGTTGTCACATTAATTGTTTTGGCTACTGCGACTCAACGACTGCGACCGCCAGCAATGGCTGGAGTGCCCTTTAGGCCGGGCGAGCCACACTAAAACTATTCGCGATTTTTTATTTGCCCTTGGGGCGAAACGCAACAAGACCGTTAGTCAGTTCGAGACGTGGGCCATCGATCAGGTCAATGCAGTAGGGCACTGCAGGCATCACTGCATCGAGACATTCACTTATTGACGATGGCTTGCCCGGCAAATTTATAATTAGTGCGCCGCCTCGAATGCCAGCAGTTTGACGAGAGAGAATTGCAGTCGGCACAACCTTCAGCGAAGTCGCCCGCATTAATTCGCCGAAACCTGGCATCATCTTTTCGCAAACTTGTTCTGTTGCTTCGGGTGTGATGTCGCGAACTGCTGGGCCCGTGCCGCCGGTTGTTACAATCAGACAGCACTTTTCAACGTCAGCGAGTTCGCGCAATGCTGCTGTAATTAAGTCGATCTCGTCGGCAACTACTCGCGCAACTGGTTGCCAAGATGATGAGAGATGTTTGGTGAAATATTCGTGAATTGCTGGGCCGCCACGATCTTCGTAAACGCCAGCCGAAGCACGATCTGAAACTGTGACAATGCCGATCTTGGCTATTTGTGCGTTAGCTGTATTAAATGTGCTCATCGTCAACAATTACCAGAACAGATTTTGCGGGTCGTTATATTTCTTGCCAAAAGATACATTGCGGACGATTGATTTGTAGATCTGTCTCCAGCCGAAGCGAAAACCGGTCAGCGACCTTGCCGTAAACGAAACTGCTTGCAATCGTTCAATAGACGCACGAAATCCTCGCAGCATCGCCGTTTCAGTAGCGCTCAAAACCAGTGGTGCAATAGTTGCTGGAAACGCGCGAGTTTCAAATTGAAACATTTCATAATCCATTGCGTATACGGCTTGCAATCGGTTCGCCGTATGTTGATCGCAAACTTGGTCGAGTTTGATACCAAAACCAACATTGTGTCGTTCGAGAGTTAGTGCAGTGCCAGCACGACGATTTACTTCGTCGACCAGTGTTTGCATTTCGGATGGTTGCTCAACGCGAACTTTCATGTTGTAGTTGAATTTGTCGGGGTGAACAATGTGTGACTGTGGCAAAAAATGATGGTCTTCCATGAACTCGTTTGTTCGCTCAGAGATCATTTTGGCAAATAGCGCAAAACTCTCAGTGATGTTGATGCGACTGTCGACTAGTTGATCTTGGCAAAGTTCAATTGCCATTTCTGGTGTACCTGGAGCACGAGAGAAAATCCGGTTTTCCCATGCCGAGTAAGCGCGAGATAACGGGTCACGAGTTGCATAAACACGAAGCCAATCTGGTGAATGCAAAATTTCGTCGATCTGCTTAGCCTTCATGTCAATGAGCTTTGTTAGTCCACTTACGCCCAGTTCGTGAATCGTTTGCGAGCGTGCCATGTGCGGGCTGATTAATCGGTCGAGTCGTGACTGATCGTATGATCCGCTGGCTTTGGCGAGCAACATTTTGATACTGCTGCAAGCAACTTTGGTAGTTGGGCAGTACATAATTTTCAGACTCGGCGCAACCAAAATGAAACCGGCGTATGCCTTAAGTGGAAATTCTTTTTCGCTGATCACTGCGAGAAATATACTTTCACGAGCCGGCTTTAACGAGTAATTTTGACAAAATCATCGCTACTGATTCTTGCAAAGATTCGCTAACGAGCCCGACAACTACATCAGGTGATTCGGGCGCTTCGTATGGGCTATCTACGCCGCTCAGACCCGTCATGTCTCCGCTACGAACCTTGGCGTACAAGCCTTTTGTGTCGCGTCGTTCGCACTCTTCAAGTGAGGTTGCGACATGAACCTCGATAAAACGCAGTTGACGTTCTTTGTGAATTTTGCGGGCATGTTCACGAGATGCGATGAATGGCGAGATGATCGGCACAATCGCTACAGTGCCCGAGTCGGCAAATAAACATGCAACCTCAGCCATTCGGCGAATATTTTCGGCGCGGTCCTCGTTGCTATAGCCAAGATCTGAGTTGAGGCCAAGGCGAACGTTGTCGGCATCTAAAACATACGCGAGTCGACTTGTCTTCATAAGCTCGCGAGCTAGTTCTGTGGCGATGGTTGATTTGCCTGAGCCCGATAGCCCCGTGAGCCAGATAGTTGCACCAACGAGACCGTGTTTGTTCCAGCGTTGCGAACGAGTTACTCCAGGCTCATGCCAAATTGGCTGGCCAGGATGACTCGCCTGACTCGCCTGATTCGACTCGCTCGAGATGTTCATGCGAAACTGCGGTTCAAGATCTTGGCGAAAGCAACATGCCAGCAGCAACTGTTTGACCCGACGATTCGTCAACAAGAATAAATGAGCCAGTTGTGCGATTCTGGTGGTAATCGTCAAAAAATAGTGGGCTAGTCGTGTGTATTGTTACGCGACCAATCTCGTTGAACTTCAAGTCTTTAACATCTGTCTCACGATGGAGATTCGAAATATCTAGTCGATACAAAACACTTGATACTTTGCCCCGCGCGAGTTTCGTCGTGTGCTTGACCGTGTAGATCTTGTCTAGTTGTAGCGGCGCTGCATCGTCCATCCAACACAGCATCGCCTCTAGTTCTTGAGATGTTCGTGGGCGATTGTTTGGCCGACACAACATGTCACCGCGAGTAATCGAAAGATCATCTTTCAATAAAACTGTGACGGCCTGACCAGGTTCGGCCTGTGTGACCGGACCGTTGGGTGAGTCAATGCCAGTGATTGTGCTGGTTAAGCCAGACGGCAAAACCATAATGTCATCGCCGACTCGCAACATGCCTCCTGCAACGCGCCCCGCATATCCGCGGTAGTCAGGTGTGTCAGCGCGTTGTGGTCTAATTACATATTGCACCGGAAACCGTGTATCGATTCGATTGTCATCACTAGCAATATAAATATTTTCAAGATGATGTAACAGCGTCGGCCCTTCAAACCACGACATGTTTGCTGAACGGCTAACGACATTGTCACCAGCAAGTGCGCTGATCGGCAAAAAAGTCACATCACGCAAATCAAGACGCGACGCAAAAGTTTCAAACTCTTCGCGGATTTTGTCAAATATTGCTTGATCGTATTCAACCAAATCCATTTTGTTGACGCAGATCACTAGATGCGGTACGCCAAGTAAAGAAACAAGCAAACTATGGCGACGAGTTTGTTCAACGACACCAGTTCGTGCATCAACAAGCACGATCGCCAAATCTGCATTTGAAGCACCGGTGATCATGTTGCGCGTGTAT
Organism: Ilumatobacteraceae bacterium; assembly: GCA_964203235.1. Taxonomy (GTDB): domain Bacteria; phylum Actinomycetota; class Acidimicrobiia; order Acidimicrobiales; family Ilumatobacteraceae; genus BACL27. The sequence goes on along the minus strand of CAXNLE010000001.1, from coordinate 1,036,943 downwards.
TGAATGTGGCCGGGGCAGTCGGCGATTATAAAACTTCGCTTGGGCGTTGCGAAGTAACGATATGCAACATCAATCGTGATGCCTTGTTCGCGTTCGGCGCGAAGACCGTCCGTTAAAAGTGACAAGTCGACATAGTCATCTCCGCGGCGTTTGCTAACTGCCTCAATGTGTTCAAGCTGATCTTCAAAAATACTTTTTGAGTCGTAAAGCAGACGGCCGATCAAAGTTGATTTGCCATCATCAACTGATCCGACGGTTGCGAAATGCAGGCGATCCATCAGAAGTATCCCGTTCGCTTGCGATCTTCCATTCCGGCTTCTGAGATTCGGTCATCGGCTCGAGTCGCACCTCGCTCGGTGATGCGAGCAACTGAGGTTTCGGCGATCACTTGGTCAATTGATGCAGCGCTTGATTCAATTGCGGCAGTGCAAGTTGCATCTCCAACAGTACGAAACCGCACGAGTTCTTCGGACACGGTTTCGCCTTCTTCGGGTTGCAAAAATGGTGAAACCGCCATCCACATATTGTCACGGCGAAACACTTGACGACGGTGAGCATAATAAATACTTGGTAAATCGATGTTGTAGTCGGCAACGAATTGCCAAATATCCAATTCTGTCCAGTTTGAAATCGGAAAAATTCTAAAATGTTCACCGGGCTTATGACGACCGTTATAAATTCCCCAAAGTTCTGGTCGTTGTGTCTTTGGGTCCCACTGGCCAAACGCGTCGCGATGTGAATAGACGCGTTCTTTAGCGCGAGCGCGTTCTTCATCGCGGCGAGCGCCGCCAAACACAGCGTCAAACTTGTGTTCTTTGATTGAGTCGAGCAAAGTCACAGTTTGAAGCGGGTTGCGACTCGCGCGCGGCCCAGTTGCGTCTTGCATCCGACCAGCGTCGATTGATGCCTGAACTGAGCCAATAATAAGTTGAACATCAAGATCGCGCACGGCTCGATCGCGAAACTCGATAACTTCGGCGAAGTTATGGCCTGTGTCGATGTGCATCACAGGGAAGGGCACTCGGGCTGGGCTGAAAGCACGTACTGCGAGGTGCAGCATTACGACTGAGTCTTTTCCGCCTGAGAACAACATTGCTGGGCGTTCGAATTCTGCGGCGACTTCGCGGATAATTGTGACCGACTCGTCAATCAGACTGCGTAATGCCGATTTCACCCCTATAAGACTAGGGGTTTAAGCAATGCCGGAGTGACAAAAGCCGAATACCTGCTGTCAAATAGATCGGGCAATTAGTGTGACTTCGGGCGATTAATGTAAATTTTCGAAATTTTCTAGAGGACAAATTGTGACACGGCTATCTAAATCAAGTTTAAATGAATCAATTCTGGCAGTACTCCGAGAAACGGCTGATGCAGTTTCAATCGTGTTGCGCGCAAACAAAGATTGGTCGTTGTCAGGTTTGCGTGAAACGCAATATTCGGTAGACCTCCGCGCAGACGCAGCAGCGCTTGAAGTTTTACATGGTGCGGGTGTGGCCGTGTTGTCTGAAGAAAGTGAAATCACTGGCGTATTCGGTGATGATGATATTTGCGTCGTAATGGATCCACTTGATGGTTCGACAAATGCCAGTCGTGGTGTGCCTTGGTATGCAACTGCATTGTGCGCAATCGACAAAAATGGCATGCGCGCTGGGCTTGTTGTCAATCAAGCGATGCAAAGTGATTCATATTGGGCGACTGCTGGCGGTGGTGCGTTTCATAATGGTGAGGCGATGCGACCAAGTAGTTGTGTAGATCTTGGCGAAGCAGTTGTCGGCGTATCGGGTATTCCAAAGCAGCGACCAAGATGGGGCCAGTTTCGAGCGCTTGGTGCAGCGGCATTGGATATTTGTTTAGTCGCCGACGGTGTAATTGACGCGTGGATCGATTTCAATACGCATGGTGTTTGGGATTATTTAGCGAGCGCATTGATTTGTCAAGAGGCAGGTGCATTGGTAGTTGAGCATCAGGGCCGAGATTTGATCGTGCAAGAACATTCACATCGCCGCACGCCACTTGTAGCTGCGACACCCGCGCTGCTTGAGATTGTTAAACAAATTCGCGACCAAAAGTAAACGAGATGCCGCCCACGCAAACTGAGATGATTCAATTGCTGTCGTGGGGTCTTAGCTGAGGTGAACTCAATGAAGCCGGTTTCGCCAATTGTCGCGAATTTGCTGATTGTGTCGTTCCCGAATACTTTTCACCGTTTAGTCAGACAACTGTCGAACGCTGGTTGTTCACCAACTTGCCAAACTCCGAAATAATCTTCAAAGGTGACGGCGACCAAGACCGCCCGAATTAAACTAATAATTCATGAAGTTGCCGATTTTGATGTATCACTACGTGCGCCCGAATAGTAAGCGCATGTCAGAGAGGCATAATGTTTTGGATCTTGATTTATTTGATCAACAACTGGAAGCGATGGCTCAGAAGTACGAGTTTATATTAGGTAACGATTTATTGACTATCGGTGATGAAATTTCTGCGCTTGAAAATAAGATTTGGTTGACATTTGATGACGGCTACCGTGATTGTATTGATTACGTTTTGCCGTCGTTTTTAGAAAAAGGTGTGATCGGAACGTTCTATATTCCAACCGAAGCAATCTTTGAGCGAAAGTTGTTGGATGTCAATAAAATCCATATTCTGCTGTCGGGCCGGGTAACACCAAAAGAGATAGTAAAACTTGCGGATCAGTATTTTTCAGAGGCAGGTCTTGAAGAAACATTAGGCATCACATTTTATGATTTATTTGCCAAATACGGTGTGCCAAACCTTTGGAATGATCGTGAAACCGAATTCATCAAGAAACTATTTCAAAAGATCATTCCTACAGACATTCGGAAAAAGTATCTATCTCACGTGTTCAGTCAAGTTATTGAACGCAGTGAGTCAAGTTGGGTAGATGAATTTTATATGACTCCTGATGATGTACAAACGTTGATCGATAACGGGATGGAAATTGGATCACACGGTCATTCGCATGAATGGTTGGCCGAAATGACGGTGGAGCGTCAGCATGACGAACTCACAAAATCCTTTACGCACCTAGACAGCGTGGCTAATGATGGCATATCTCGCTCGATGTGTTGTCCATTCGGTTCGTATAACGATGACACGCTAAATATTTTGCGAAGTCTTGATGTCAGTACTGCAGTTCTTAACCGTGGTGCAAGGTTCGCTAAAATTGATGCCAACGCCGCAGATCATCTTGAACTCGACCGAATAGACATCATGTTTTTCGACAAGTTCATAAATGGCGAATTTGATTGAGATTGAGTAAGTATTTATGAAAATTCTTGTGATCACAGCGCACCCTGATGATGTTGATTTTGGTTCGGGTGGAACCGTTGCAACTTGGGTCGCAGAGGGTCACGAGGTTGTTTATTGTCTCGTCACTGACGGGCAAGCAGGCGGTTCAGATAACACCGTGACTCGCGAGCAAGTTGCAGCAACTCGTCGGCTCGAGCAAACTGCCGCGGCGAATATGCTCGGCGTAACTGAACTGCATTGGCTCGGGTTTCAAGATGGTGCGCTTATCGCAGATCTCAATTTGCGTCGCGAGATCAGCGCAGTAATTCGTATCGTCAAGCCAGATCGCGTCCTCACACAATCCGCTGAGCGAAATTACGATCGAATTTACGCGAGCCACCCAGATCATCTCGCGACTGGTGAAGCAGCGATTTGTGCGATTTATCCTGACGCTCGCAACGAATTTGCGTTTCCTGAATTGCTAAGTGAGCGAGGGTTGGCTCCGCATGCTGTGCCTGAAACGTGGATTATGGCTGGGCCAAAACCAAAGCATTTCGTTGACACAACTGATGTGTTAGACAAGAAAATTTCAGCACTGTTGTGCCACCACAGTCAACATCCCGATCCAGCAGGTTTGCCCGCGCGCATTCGTAGCTGGGGTGAGGCAGTTGCTGAGGCGGGCGGGTTGCCAAAAGGTCGTACCGCCGAAGCTTTTTTAGTTATCGACACGAAATAAATAGCGGATATTGCGAATATCTGAGATAGCGATTCAAATAAATAATCCCATACACTAAGAGTTTCATTCAATGAGAGGTTCGCAAGAAGTTTTCAGAGTTTGGGCGCTTAGCTCAGTTGGTTAGAGCATCTCCCTTACAAGGAGAGGGTCGGGGGTTCGAATCCCTCAGCGCCCACTGCTATTTCATTTTGTCAAGGGCTTCACCCATTTGTCGATGGACTGCGTTGATCGCCTGCAATGGGCGCATCATGACGCGAAACTCAATAATCTTTCCGCTGGCGTTGCAAGTGATGATGTCAACACCGTTCGTATATTTTCCATCGACTGTTGTTTCAAACTCCAAAACAGCAGTATTTCCATCAATAACTTGCTTGGTATAACGAAATTTCTTTGAACTGTCTTTTGCTTGCGCGGATGAACCTGTTTCGCCAGGAAGTGTTTGCCCAGCAGCCATCAAATACATCTTGGTGATTTCTTTTCCGACTTGGGGGGTGTACACGATTGGCGAATAAAACACACAGTCATCGTCAAGCAGAATATCGAGCCCGTCCTTTAATTCTCCACGCAAATGAGCGTGCCATTGTTCAATCACTTCGTTGATCATGCTTGCCCCTTGAGATGTGATTACTTGCTTCATAAGAGCGTAGTTAATTGTGCGAAACGAACACACTGCAGGCAGGAAAGACGCCAATGGATCAGAAAACTTTGATCTATTCATATATAGATTTAAGTCGTTGCGAGCCACTTGATGCTGTTGTTGTTGCCCATGGAAGTAGCAATACTGTTATTGTTTCGTGCCGTAAACCTGAAGTGCCCAACTAGTTATAAGAGAAAGTTAATTTTGCAAATTTTTAGAAAAACGGGGCCAACTGCTTTTCAGCGAGCCGATCAGCTCGACTATGCCGGGACGCAAGCCCTGCTTGACGGCGAAGAAGGGCTTGAAGGGTACAACCGAGATGTCGTCATGAAGCTCGCGAAAGGTCTCAAGTTTGAGACCGGTTCAAAAGCCGACTCGCATCTGCTTGAGTTTGGTGCAGGTACTGGCTCGCTTGCCGAGATTTGGCGCGACAGTTATAACAAATCACCAATTTGTTTTGAAATTGACCCAAGTCTTGCAGCGATGCTTCGGTCGAAAGGTTTTGAGTGCGTAGATTCTCTCGACGCGGTAGTGCAGAAAGTTGATTTCGTATATACATCTAATGTTCTTGAACATATTGAAAGTGATCTCGATGCTCTAAAGTCAATTAAGAAATCAATCAAACCTGGCGGGCGTCTCGCAATCTACGTACCTGCACTCCCGATGTTGTTTTCAGATTTAGATCGCAAAGTCGGACACTTCAGAAGATACAAAAGGAGAGAACTAATCAGCAAAGTTGAAGCCGCAGGGTTCACGGTTGAGAAATGTTTCTACAGCGACTCAATCGGTGTGCTTGCCAGTTTCGCCTTGATTCTTGTCGGTTTTCGAAATAAGGCAGGTCTTGGCTCTAAACAATCAATGGTGTTCTATGACCGACTGATTTATCCAATTTCAAAGACCCTTGACGCCTTCGGTTTTCGAAAAATTGTCGGCAAGAATTTGTTTCTGTTTGCTGTAAATACTGAGTCATAATCGGGGCGTGTTAGTTTTTGAGATATGGGTCAACACGAGGCGTATAAAAATAAACGAGTTGTAGTTACGGGCGCAGCATCAGGTATCGGTCAGCAAACGACTGAGTTTTTATTGGCCGCTGGCGCCAAAGTTATTGCACTTGATCGTAACGCAACAGCATTAAAAGTCGATCAACACATCGCGATTGATTTTACGAAACCAGAATCAATCACAGCAGCAGTAAAAGAAATTGATGGTGAGATCGATGTGCTTTTGAACATTGCCGGCGTACCTGGCACGGTTGACCCAGAAGTTGTGATGCGCGTGAATGTTCTCGGATTACGGATGCTCACGGATTTATTAGTCGATCGAATCCGACAAGGTGGTTCGATAACGCATGTTGCGTCAATCGCAGGTGCGCAATGGTCAGCGAATCTTGACGAGGTGAAGCGACTTCTTGCAACTCCCGATTACGAATCTGGCGTCGATTGGCTACGCGATCACCCAATGGATGGTAAGCGGGCGTATAACTTCTCAAAAGAGTGTGTAGTCGTAATGGCAAAGCAACAAGGGCAGTGGTTGCGCGAGCGCGGTGTTCGAGTAAATACAGTCAGTCCTGGCCCTGTGCAAACGCCAATTCTCAAAGACTTCCGCGAGTCGGTCGGGCCGTTATTAGATCTCGTCACCCGTGAGACGGGCCGCAATGCAACCGCGTCAGATATAGCCCGGGTGATTTTGTTTTTGTCAGACCCGACACTTGAGTGGTTGAACGCCACAGATGTGCAAGTTGACGGCGGTTTCATGAGTGGCCTTGTCGGCGGATGGGTCAAACTCGATTAGCCATCATTGCTTCGGCTTGTTCGGCCGATAGTCGTAGAATTGGTTCGTGAGACGTTTACGCTCGGTAGTTATTCTCGTCATGAGCTTAGCCATGGTCGTTTTTGGGGCCTTGAGTGCTTCGGCTGAAAACCTGCAACACTTGACTAACTCAGCGAAAGTTTCGATAAACCCAGGTGACTATTGCGTTAATCCTGGCGAAAAGACAGTCAATAGTTTTGGTGAGAAACTTATTTGCACGCTGAATGGTAGACGAAGAGTCTGGGCGCGCTATGCAGCGGCAGCGCCGCAGACGCCAGTGAATCTTTCTTTAGTTCGGTCTTCTGAAAAGGCCAGTCCGAATCATAATTTTTTTGACGCGACATGGAAGTCTCCATCAAATAATGTTATTTATCCATTTTTGAATTATTGGTCGAGCAACGCAACAACAGCAATCACAACTGTCAAACTTGCCTTTGGGGCTTCGAGCTATCGATTTGAGTTGAAAAAGAATGGTTCGGTCCCAATTTGTTTTTCGCTATCCCTCGGCAATGAGTACGGTACGACAAAGTCTGACTCGGTTTGTGAAGATGTGTCACTTTTGCCAACGACGACGACATCGTCAACTACATCTTCGACGGTTGCATCGACAGTTACGACAATTCTTAGTGTGCCTAATACACCCACGGAGTTTAAACTTTCGATTACATCGCCATTTGATGGCACCGGAAAATTAACTTGGGTCGACAAACCCGGCAACGCAACTAATTTTTATATCTCGTCAGTTGAGCCATTGAAACTTGAGTCGCTTGACAAGGCGTGGTATAAATCAAAAGACAATAAGACATCAGTTGGAGTAAAAGGATTTTTGCGTGGGGGTAATTATTGCTACTGGATTCTCGCATCTAATTCAGTTGGCAATTCAGTTTGGTCAACTTCGGCGTGTGCGATGGCTGGTGTTGAAACCACGACAACTTTCAGTGTGCCCACAACAACTCCGCCGATTGCAACCGGTGCAGCGAATATTACTAATTCGGCAAAATCAGGTACTTGGTCTGGTTGTTATTTCAAAGGCATACAAATGTGGGGAAGCGTTTATATAACCCGCAACCCTGCTGAAGCGAATGTGATTGTTTATCGAACTTCAATGCTTTACGGCGTCGACTTAAAAGTTTTCAATGCACCATATTCGTATTCGGCGACATCATGCGGCATGTGGTTCAACACTACAAACCCAAATAACGCCAACTTCAAGGTCTATTTCACATCTGTGCAAGCCGAATCAGAAGTTTCGGTGTATATGACGCCGTATGCAAATCTCGCAGGTCGCTAACTTTCGCAACAGTTTTTGATGCTCCGCCGACTGGTATTTGCTTTCTGTAGTTGAATAAACTTAATGAGAAGTTTTCAAAACGGGGGACACATGTCAGCCAATTCGGCCAATTCAAATAACCAGTTATCCGGTCAGCGCGCTTTCATTACTGGCGGGGCGAGTGGCATCGGTGCCGAGATGGCGCGCAGGTTTACTCGCGAAGGTGCAACTGTTGTTATCGCCGATGTCAACGACACGCTCGGCAAGCAAATCGCAGTCGAAGTCGACGGCGAATATGTTCATCTCGATGTGACCGACTCTCAAGCATGGGATAAGTTGATTCCGACATTTGAGCCATTTGACATTGTGTGTCTGAACGCGGGCGTCTCGACGCATCAGAATGTGATCGGTAACATCTCGAATTATCCGCTAGAAAAAGTTGATAACGACGCCTATGAGCGAATTATGAGCATCAATGTAGACGGTGTCGTGTTTGGTGCGCGTGCAGTGATACCAGGCATGGTCGCGCGCAAAACGGGCCATATCTTGGTGACTGCGTCGCTGGCTGGCATCATCGCGATTGCGCCTGATCCAATTTATGGATTAACCAAACATGCGATGGTTGGTCTCGTGAAATCGCTTGGCCCCGCACTTGAACCACATGGCGTGTGCATCAGTGCGCTTTGCCCGGGCTTTCTTGACACGCCGTTAGTAAGCGAACTCGCACGCGAATATGCGAAAACCTTCAGCATGGGAGTGATGGATGTTTCGGTCGCGGGCGATTTAGCAATGCGCGCACTCACAGAACGCATTGCTGGTTCGCAATGGACTGTGATGGCAGGTCAGCCGATCACTCAATACGTGTACGCTCAACCATTTAATTAACGTGGTCTAAAAACCCAAGAGAAGTCATGCAACACGGTCTTTCGTAACGCAATAATTTGCACATGCAATAGTTCAGATAATTTCTCTTGTAATGCCCCATTTGTAGCCCTACGGTTATGAAACAGTCACACTGTTAGAAATCAGTCACAAGATTCTCTTGTAATTGATTAATTGGGGGATGTATGGGTCGCAAGTCTTCAGTCCTAATCTCAGCGCTCCTTCTCGCATTGTTGCCAGTGGCTCCAGTTCGCGCCGCCAACCCGACAGTGTTAAGCGTTACATCGTCAACTCTGAATGGGTCCTATGGCGCTGTTGGGCTGGTGATTCCGATCCAGGTGACTTTCAGCGAGAATGTGAATGTCACTGGTGTGCCGACGCTTGAATTAGAAACGGGTACCACCGACCGTTTAGCCACATATTTCTCTGGCACGGGCACAACAACACTTACATTTAATTACACGATTTCAATCGCTACAAACCCAGACACGTCTGCTGACCTTGACTACACGACAGCAGCCACTCTTGCTCAGCCCGTCGGCTCAACAATTAAGAATGCAGGCAACGAAAATGCCGTGCTTACTCTTCCTGCGCCTGGCACTGCTGGTTCGCTTGGTGCAAACAAGGCGATTGTGATCGACACAACCAAGCCGACGGCGACGGTTACGACAGCATCAATCGGCAGCGCGGGCACGGCGACTGTTCAAAGCAACGAGCTTGGATTTGTGTGGTTGGTCAAGGACACAAACTCGCCGACTTCTTTGTCTCAAGTTCAGGCCCTGCCGAATAACGAAAGAACATTTAGCAATGGGTGGAGCATTGACGCGCCTAATAATACGTCAAACCCCAATTTGCCTGTGGCGGGGCTGGTTTCAGGTACTTACAAGCTTTATGCCATGGACAGGGCGCTTAACTTCTCATTGGCATCCACCAACACGGTGACGATTGATGCTCAGGCGCCCTTTCCTTCTTACCCGCCACCTTTTCCTTCCGTAGTGTCGAACACATCACGAATCCCAGTATCGAGTAACGAAATCGGTAATGCATATCTTGTGAAGAGCACGGTCGTTGTGACGAATTTGGCGAGCATAACTGCTGCTGAAACCGCTGATACTGCCAACGTCAATTCAGTAAACATCACTTTAGTAAACACTCTGACTTCGCTACCAACAACAGGTCTCAACGCGGGTTCATATCTGATTTATGTGGCTGACGAAGTAGGCAACCTGAGCCCTGGTATTCCTTCTGCTCCGATCGGGACTGATAGTTCTACACCGACAATTACAACTGCGACTCCTTTTACGGGTGAGACGCAGGCTTGGGTGGCTGCAAACTTGGTAATTAAGTTTAATGAACCAGTTGCAAAATTCGCTGTTGACACTACAAAAACAATTTCTTTGGTTCGCTCAGTCGTGCCAACTATTACAAATGGCGTGCTAACCGGCAATGTTGCGACACTTACTTTTAGTTCAAACCCTGGCCTAATAGTGGGTAACAATATTACAACCACAAGTTGCTCAAATGCGGCGTTTAATGTGACGGGGTCGACAACAGCGGGCGGCACCGATGGTGAGATTACTGCTGTCAGCGGCAGCACTATTTCGTTTGCGAAAACTAACCTAAACATCGCGTCTGGTGCAATCACTGGCTGTGCATACACGGCAACAAAGACCGACGGTACAACGAATCTGATTACAACATCTGAAATTATTCCATCAGATGGTTCGAAGGTGGTAGTTGCGGCGTTTCCGAATGACGATCGTGTGACCATAAACCCATCTGGTGAGATGTTGTTTGGTGTTGCATATCATGTGTTGATTACGCCTGGCGCAGTTGTCGACCGCGCCACGGTGCCAAATAACTATGTCGGTGTGCCTTCAGCAACACCACAAACTTGGAGTTTTTTGACAGGCACAGACACAATTGACCCGACTTTGAGCAATTCGCAATCTGACCCACCAAATGGCATGACGTCATTTACGCCAAGTCGAAACATCACCTTGAAGTTCAGCGAATCTGTTGTTGATATAGCCAACAAGGTCATAAAACTTTGTACCGGTGCTTTTGGTTGCTCGACTCCCGTGCAGACGTTTACGCTTCAAGCCATATCCGGAATTAATGTGGCTATTTTGGACAACATAGTGACGATTAACCCGTCTGCCGATCTCAGTTTCTCACTTACATATTTTCTTTTGATTGAAGCGGGCGCATTCACAGACAGTACAGGAAACGCATATGCAGGTATGGCGACTTGCAATGCGCATCCGTGCAGTTACGAATTTACGACAGCGGCCGCACCTGTTGCTGAGGCAGCGCCAAGTGGCGGTGGCGGTGGCGGAAGCAGCGGTTCTGCGCTACCGACATTGCCATTTGCAGGCAGTCTTCCAAGTGTTGGCGGTGTTATTCAGCCGGTGATTTTGCCTGGTATGACTGCTCCGATTGTTGGGCCTGCGCCAACTTTTGGGGCTGGTGGTGTGCCAGTTGGAAGCACATTGACCGCCGGAAACATGGCGGGAGTTGATGCGAACATTTTTAGAAGTTTTAATCCAACTCAGGCGGGCCAGATTGCGCCGTCAGCAATGGCAGGTTTTAGTTCTGGCCAGATGGCTGCGTTGCCGCCGAGTGCGATGGGTGGTTTTAATTCGAGTCAGATGGCTGCGTTGACACCTAGTGCGATGGGTGGGATGAACTCTGGTCAGATGGCTGCGTTGCCGCCTAGTGCAATGTCTGGTTTTAATTCGAGTCAAATGGCTGCATTGCCGCCGTCGGCGATGGGCGGTTTTAATTCGAGTCAAATGTCTGCGTTGCCGCCTAGTGCGATGGGTGGTTTCAATTCGAGTCAAATGGCTGCCTTGCCGCCGAGTGCGATGACCAGTTTTAAACCTGATCAGATGGCTGCGTTGCCGCCTAGTGCGTTGACTGGATTCAGTCAAAATCAAATGTCTGCGTTGCCGCCGTCGGCAATGGGTGGTTTTAATTCGAGTCAAATGTCTGCGCTACCGCCTAGTGCGATGAGTGGATTTAGCCAAAATCAAATGTCTGCATTGCTACCAAGTGCGATGACTAATTTCAAAGCCGATCAGTTTGCTGCTCTACCACCGGGCGCGATGATTGGTTTTAAAGTTGAGCAGTTGGCGGCGTTGCCTGCGGCTGCAATGGCTGGCATGAAGCAGGACCAGTTCAGTGTTTTGCCACCATCGGCGATGGGTGGTTTTAGTTCGAGTCAGATGGCTGCTTTGTCGCCAGCAGCAATGACTGGCATGAATTTAAGCCAGTTTAAAGTTTTGCCAGCGTCCGCGATAACTGGGTTGCAACAAAGTCAATTTGCTGCTTTGTCACCGAGCGCAATGAGTGGGTTTAAGCCTGATCAGTTTGCTGCTTTGGGTGCTTCAGCGATTTCTGGTATGCAACAAAATCAGTTCAAGGTTATTCCGGCTTCTGTGATGGGTGCGTTTACTTCAACGCAAATGGATGCAATGCCAGCAGGTGCGTTGTCGGTTATTTCGCCGAAGCAGTTTAAGTCTTTGACTTCGGCTGTGATTGCGTCGATGAGCCCTGAGCAACGTAGTGCGTTGCCGACGCAGGCACTAAATGTTGCAGCAAATCTTGCGCCCACTAATACTGGTAACGCGGCTGCGCTTGCTGGTGCTTTAACTGGTTGGAATATTGACAAAGTTCCGGCTAGTGCGTTCAACAATTTCAAACCGGCTGATGCGGCCAAACTTTCGGCTGAGACTTTCTCGGGGATGAATCCAGAACAATTCAAGGCAATGCCTGCCAATGCATTTGCTGGTTTCAAACCTGACCAGGTTGGCGCTCTTGCACCACAAGTTTTCGCTGGGATGAAACCAACACAGTTGGCATCAATGTCAACTAACGCAGTTAGTTCATTGAATGTTGAGCAAGTTGCAGCGTTACCGGCTGCAGCGTTCACAGCGATGAAGTCGACACAGATTGGTGCGATGTCTCCGACGTTGATGTCAACAATGACATCGCAACAAGTTGGTGCTCTGCCGCCAGCAGCGATGTCTGGTCTCAAATCAGATCAAGTTCAAGCAATGCCACCAACTGCTTTCGTGGCAATGAAACCTCTGGCGGTTGCTGCGCTTTCGCCAGCGGCAGTTGGTTCACTGAATGGTGAGCAGGTTGGTGCGTTACCGGCTACAGCGTTCACAGCGATGAAGTCAACTCAGGTTGGTGCATTGCCACCAGCCGCGATGGCAACAATGACACCACTACAAGTTGGTGCGCTGCCACCAGCAGCGATGTCTGGTCTCAAAGCCGATCAAGTTAAAGCAATGCCGCTAGCAGCATTTTCGACAATTAAGCCTGCGGCCGTTGCTCAGTTGACGCCGGCGTCTGCTGCAGGTTTTAGTAACGAAAAATTGGCGGCGATGACACCAGCACAAGAAAAAGCATTGAAACCAGCATTCGTAAACAAATTGACACCAGAGCAAAAAACAGCACTAAAAAGCTAGTTAGATAGCAAGTTAGTTAACTAGTTGACTGAAACTACTGATGAGCGATTTGAGCCTCATCGTGTCGATCAAGAATCGAAAGTAAAACAAGTGCACCAATCACAAGAGCAGCACCAATAACCTTTTGAATTGTTAACAATTCATTCAGAAAAATAATGCCCATAGTGATTGCCAGCACGGGCTCAAGAGTTGTAATTACGGCCAACATACTTGGGCCAACGCGTTTCATACCTGCATATGAAAATAAAAATGGTACAACTGTTCCGAAAATACTGAAAGCGATAATTAACAGCCAACTCAAAGTGTTGCTTGGGTACTCAACTGTTAGCCCGAATGGTAAAACTAAACAAATAAGCCAATATCCAAGTGCGGCACCAATATTTATGAACGTGACTCCTGTTAGTAAGTTAACTTTTTTGAGCGCTCGCGAAACAGTCAGAAGGTAAACCGAGAACATAAACGCCGAAAACATGATCAAGGCAATCGCCCCATTTGAGCCACTCTTAAATTGGCCTACCGTAATAAAAATACCTACCATTGTGAACACAAGTGAGATAGCAATGCTGCGTGTTGGCTTTTTTTTCAAAAATATCCAAGACATCAACACAACAATTAATGGGTTGCAATACCAAAGCACTATTGCTAAGCCTGTGTCGATTGATTCGATTGCTAAAAAATATGCAAATGAAACTGTGGTAATCCCGAGAGCTCCAATAGCGAACATTTCGAGAATAACTTTTAATGTCGGCAAGGGTTCTTTGCGCAGAATAATTTGACGCAGAACGAGCATGATCAGACTCGCAATTGTGAATCGAACAGTCATCACTCCGAGTGGGTTCGACCCAGAGTCAAAGGCATGTTTCGCCAAACTTGGACCGATCGAGAAACCAAGACTTGACATCATTACAAACAATGTTCCGACTAGTTTTGGGTTTTTCGCCACTAGTGAAATCTAGTAGTTTTATCAAGCGGTCACATTAATTATTGGTGCTTTAGTATTTTTAAGGATGCAATTTATGCAGTTTCGGAGGCCACTGGTAGCACTGGCAGTTTCAGTAAGTGTGATCGCTTCACTTGCTGGTGTTGGTCAAGGTGAGGCTGCGTATCAATTAGGCGCGCCAGAGAAAGTTTTGCAAGGCACAATTACAGTTTCTGCGGCATCGTCATTGAGCGGTTCATTTGTTGAGATTGCCAAAGCATTTCGAAAAGAGAACCCAAAGGTTAAAGTTCGGTTCAACTTTGGCTCGTCATCATCGCTGGTCGCACAAATTCAAGCAGGCGCACCGAGCGATGTGATTGCGACGGCTGATCTTTCGAATATTGAAAAGCTCGTTAAATCAGGCGAAGTTGCGGGTGCTATTTATCTGAAAATGTTTGCACGTAACCAAATGGCGATAGCGGTTAAGCCTGGTAATCCGCTAAAAATCAAAACCGTTGGCGATTTAAAAAATGTAAAATTTCTATCGCTTTGTGGGTCGACCGTGCCATGCGGACAATATGCCGCGACAGTTTTAAAGCTCGCCCGATTAAATATAAACGAATCGAAAATTACGAGAGCAGTCGATGCAAAGTCAGCACTCAATGCAGTTTCAATCGGTGATGCTGACGCCGCGGTTGTCTATTTAACTGATGTGCTTTCGGCGAAGAAGTCAGTGTCGCTCGTGAAAATACCAAAGGCCTTAAATGTTGACGCAATTTATAGCGTTGCTCTATTGCGAACCTCTAATAATCGCGAGACAGCGGTGGCATTTATTGACTATTTGTTATCCGTGAAAGGGCAAGAACTATTGCAGTCATTTGGTTTTATTAAGATCTAGTTAAGTACTCCCAATGACTAAACGCCGACCGATTTCTAGACCACCATTGTTTATTTATATTGGCGCGATGTTTGGCGTCGTATATATATGTCTTCCGTTAGTCAGTCTTTTGCGCAATATCTCGTGGGGTTCATTGTTAAGCCAGTTAACCGATGGCCCGACATTGTCGGCACTTCGTCTTTCGCTGGTTACTTCTGTTGCGGCGACAGTTCTTGCGTTGATCTTGGGTCTACCGTTGGCTTGGGTGCTTGCTCGTGTTCCGTTTCGGGGCAATTATCTCGTGCGTGCATTTGTGATGCTGCCAATGGTTTTGCCACCAGTTGTTGGTGGTGTCGCACTGCTTGCCGCCTACGGAAAATCAAACGGGTTATTAGGTGCACTTCTCTTTGACAGTTTTGGCGTGCAACTTACTTTTTCACCGATTGGGGTTGTCATCGCTGAAGCCTTTGTTGCTTTGCCGTTTTTGGTTATGGCTGTTGAAGGCGGTTTGCGCGCGATTGATTCTCGATATGAAGAACTCGCGTCAACAATGGGAGCCAATGAAGCCAAAAAGTTTTATCTAGTGACCCTGCGATTATTGCGACCTTCGCTCGTAGCTGGCATTGCTGTGGCGTGGGCAAGGGCACTTGGCGAGTTCGGGGCGACAATCACATTTGCTGGCAACATTCAGGGCCGCACCCAGACAACACCGCTCGCTGTGTATCTATTACTTGAGAGCGATCCGCAAGCAGCGTATTCGTTAAGTTTTGTTCTGCTCGTAGTTTGTGTTTTGGTGTTGATTTCGATGCGTGACCGATGGCTTGGTTCTAAACGATGACTCTAAGGCTTGATGGCAGTGTCAATCTGGGCACCTTTACGTTGAAGTGTGAGATGGCATCCGAAAATGAGATTATTGCAATCACTGGTCCAAATGGTGTCGGAAAGACAACGCTTTTGCGAGTTTTGGCGGGGCTAGTCAAGTTGACTTCAGGGTCTCTTGTGATTGATGATCAAATAATTGACGACGCCGCTACTGATGAGTTTGTGCCAGCGCATCAACGCAATGTGAGTATGGTTTTTCAAAATGAGACACTCTTGCCGTTTTTGACAGTGCGTGACAACATTGCGTTTCCATTGCGGATGTCTGGGATGAGCCGAAGCCAATCTCTCGATCTAGCTAGCGATTCTATTTCAAGTCATGGTATTTCGAAGTTCGCGAACCTGTTGCCTAGAGAATTATCTGGTGGACAATCTCAAAGGGTTGCACTTATCCGCGCATTTATTCGGCAGCCAAAACTTGTGTTATTTGATGAACCACTGTCGGCACTTGACGAGAAAGCAAGACCAGAACTCAGAAACTTCTTGCGAGAGCAAATGTCTGCAGTTACCGGGTACAAATTTCTTGTGACTCACGATCGACAAGACGTAGAGCAGATATGCGACCGAGAAATTCGGCTTGAGTAGTAGAATCTCGGTGTGAACAAGTTTCCGATTGAAGCATTCGCCGATCTATTGAGTGCGAATTCAAAGTTTGTTTCGTCGTTTGAGGATGAACACCTAACTGGTACGGCCCGTAAAGGTTTGGCAATTGTCACCTGCATGGACTCGCGGATAAATCCGTTGGCTGTTGTCGGTATGAAGTCAGGTGACGCCAAAATTTTGCGAAACGCTGGCGCCCGAGTAACTGACGACGTTTTGCGAACTTTGGTTTTAGCGACTTATCTGCTGGCTGTTGATCGAGTTTTGGTCATGCCACACACCGACTGTCGCATGGCAAGTGGTGACGAAGAATCAATTCATGCCAGCATCGAAAGCAAACATGGCATCGACACGCGAAGCGTTGAATTCAAAATGGTGACAGATCAGCGATCGGCACTATCCGCTGACGTAGCGAGCATTCGTGCGTATTCGATTTTGCCCAAGAAGTTGGTCGTCGCTGGTGCGATCTTTGATGTCCACACCGGAAAGCTCGAACCAATCGACTGCTAATAGAGAATTGCGACGCCGATTGCTGAGAGTGTTGCAATAAGTAGCCAAGAAATCAAACCAAGTACCAGTGGGCGAGCGCCGATGCTGCGAAGCTTGCGTGCGTCAACTCCGGCGCCGAGACCAACGAGAGCGCTTGCCAGCAACGACTTCTCGATCCACTTTGCATCACTGAGCACGGCCTTAGGAATATCAAAAAGTGAGTTCAGCGAGATCGCTATCAAAAAGCCCACGACGAACAACGGCACCAACGGTGGAAGCTTGGCGGCATTCGCAGTTGCTTTTTCGTTGGTCGTTTGAGATGAAGCAAGTTTTCGTCGACGGGTAAAACTAACGCCAGCAACCAGTGGCGCTAACAACATCACTCGAGTCAGTTTTACAACAATCGCTGCGTGTTGGGCTTCTTGATTACCAGTTGAAGCAGTAGCGACAGTCTGCGCAACATCGTGCACGCTTGCCCCGACCCACGAACCAAATTGGGCACCAGAAAAGCCGATTATTTCAGCAAACGCCGGTAATAAAAAAATAGCGAGTGTGCCGCAAATCGTGACGAGCGCAATTGCGTACGCCATATCGTCATCATCAGCGTCACTGACTGGTCGCATTGCAGCAATCGCTGATGCTCCACAAATCGAGAATCCTGTTGCCACGAGCAGACTGAGTCCATGTGACAGCCCCATCTTTTTGCCAAGCCACTGAGTGCCGACAAATGTAATCGCCACGACGAAAACAACGAGAAGCAAGCCTGGCGCACCTAATTCGCGAACCTGAGAAAAAGATAGTTGCAAGCCCAACAACACAATACCGAGGCGCAACAAACTGCGAGCGGAAAAACGCAAACCGCTACGACACCGATCTGGAATCAGGCCAAGATTTGAAATCAATCCACCGAGTACAACTGCGACTACAAGTGGAGACAGCACGATTGGCGTTGCGGTCTTAACGACTGACTCAACCGCGAAGGCGACGGTAGCAACTACCGCAACAAGACCAATCCCTGGTAAATCTCGGTTGCGAATCATGGCTTTTAGATGTTAGTTGTAAAAATAAAAGAGCCCCAGCCGAAGCCGGGGCTCTTAAACTTCTTAACGAATTCGAAATTAAGCTTCTTTGTAACCCTCTGCCTTTGAGCGCGCGATTGCGATGCCCAAGATCAGAAGACCGTAACCTGGCTTCGCCAAAACGTCGGCGATTGTGTAGCCAACTTGAATAACAGTTGATGAGGTTAAAGCCTCAAGGCCAACTGCTTTGGCCAAGAAACTCTCGCTGTCACCCAAGAGGTAAGCAATTGGATAGACGCACCAGGTTCCCAACAAGATGTAACGAAGGTTGTTGAGTTTCTTGCCGATTTCACCGCTCTGACTCTTGAGCGCTTTGCCAACTTCACCTGCGAACAAGTTCCAGAGAATGTATACAAAGAAGATCATCGAAATGACCCACCACATCATGCTGGCACTGCTGCCTGGTTCTGCGATCTCGCCTGGGTATCCAGTTGCGATCATCAAAATTGCTGCAACTGCAAGTTTTGTAGTTACTCCTTTAGCTTTTTCTTTGGCGATGCCAGAGACGACTACTAATTCAGCCACAAGTAGTGGAACTGTCAATAGCCAGTCTGCGTATCGGTAGCCCTCATTCCAAGCTACGCCATCGGCGAAATTGCTGAACATTCTCCAGTAGTGATAAGCCGCGATTCCGCAAATCATTGCCGACATTGTCACGGCACTGCGATAAGCAGGTGAAACTCGACTTCGTGAAACCAGGTAGTAAACAAACGAGATTGCCATCGCTGCAACAGCGAAAGAAAACGCGTTGTAAACCAACTGGTCGTTACTTGTTTTAAGTACGTCCATTGTTTTGCTCCAATTTAATAAACGGCCCCGAGTCCTTTTGGTCTCGTCTTAAGGCCTCCCTAAGCATGTCACATAATTTGGTTTAGCGCTAATCATCTAGTTCACGAGGTAAATGAACTTTAGGCAAACCGATATTTAGATAGCCTCAAAATATGGCAAATATCGCGTCTGTCGTGCGGCGTAAAGTTGCGAACTGGACAGTAATTGCGGTTCGCAAAGATGGATCATTTGCATCAAAACCAGATGTTTTAGTCACTGAAGAGCCACTCGAAATTCGCGCCGAGTCGCCCTCACAACAAGCCCAGCCAATAGCGGTAACAATGCGCACGCCTGGCCACGATTTTGAGTTGGCGGTCGGGTTTTTATTCACCGAAGGAATGATCAAAAAATCAGATGATGTGCGCACCGTGCGTTATTGTCAGTTGCCAGATTCTGCCGAGCAACAGTTCAATGTTGTAACGGTCAGTCTCAGTGCGCCGTTTGACGAAGCTCTTTCGCGTCGGGGGATGGTTACCTCGGCCAGTTGCGGTATTTGCGGTACAACATCAATTGAACAACTCTCTCAAACGGTTTGTCGAATTGATTCAAAAATCGGTCCTGTGATGTCATCTGCGATGCTGATTTCTTTGCCTGACATTGTTCGCAAGGCTCAACCAACTTTCGATCGCACTGGTGGTCTGCATGCGGCAGGTTTGATCGATGCAGGGGGTGTCGCAATGTGTGTTCGCGAAGACATTGGTCGTCATAATGCAGTCGACAAAGTGATCGGCAACGCTGTTCTAGAAAACAAACTACCGATCAGCGATCATGCGCTATTGGTCAGTGGGCGATTGTCGTTTGAAATTATTCAAAAGGCAGCCATGGCGGGTATCGCATTCATCGCAGCAGTCGGGGCGCCATCAAATCTCGCAGTTCAAACAGCAGAAGATCTTGGCATCACGCTCGTCGGCTTTGTGCGTGACGGCACGGCAAATATCTATACGCACAAACATAGAATCACCGACTAGATAGCCTTAACTTCACCAGCCCTTGTAGCTCAGTGGATAGAGCACCGGACTTCTAATCCGTAGGTCGCAGGTTCAAATCCTGCCGAGGGCGCCACGCAATGAACCGTTTTGTGTTCTGGCGTTTAATTCATAAATGCCCTGCTTGATGTATCAGCGTGAATTATCTAATTTTTGAATTACTTAAAATTTTTGGCGGCTTTAATTAAATTTTGTTCAATCAATTCATAGTCGGAAACTGTTTCATTTTGTTTGTGGCTAAATTCTGGGTAGTCGGTATAGCCCACTGTGCCACCACCATAGAACGTGTCTCGGTCGTAAAGATTAAGTGGATTGCCGAGTAAAAGACGTTCTGGCAAATCTGGGTTCGAAAGAAACCAGCGACCGAATGCAATCATGTCATATGCGTCTGCACCGACAGCTTCCAATGCCGAACTTGGTGTAAAGCCGCCAGCTCCAATGAGAACGCCTTCGTAAAGAGTTCTGAAGCGTGCATTGCGTAATGGTTGATGAATCGATGGATCATCAAGGGGCAACACAGATAAAGCCCCCACCCTCGGCTCGGTCAAAAGTAAATAAGCAAGTGGATAAGCGTTCAGTTTTTGGATCGCATAGTCCCACAAGTCTTCGGCGTCTGATGACGTGACGCCAAAATACATTTGATAAAGCTTCCCCGTGGCAGGATTGATGGTAGTTGGTGACAGCCGAATGGCCACACGATCAGGTCCAAGTTCAGCAACCAGGGCTTCAATAATTTCGAATAAAAGGCGGCATCTATTTTCCTTGGAGCCCCCATAGTGATCCTCTCGTTTGTTAACGCCATCACACATAAACTGTTCAATCAAATAACCATGAGCTGCATGGATCTCTACGTAATCAAAACCTGCTTTGTGAGCGTTACGTGCTGCTAAACAATAATCTTGAACCAACCTAGACAGTTCAGCTGTTTCTAAGGCACGCGGCAATTTTGCAATTTGGTCCCAGTTGTAGTCCCCTGGTTGATCGCTTTGCTCCAAGGGCGTTGCTGATGACGAAACGGGAGGCAATGGTGCCGTTGTTTGACGAACAATTGGGTGCTCGCCGATACCCGGTTGTGCCACACGTCCCGTATGTAATAATTGGCAAGAAATAACTCCGCCTTTTGTGTGCACTGCTTCTGTGACCTCTCGCCACGCAATAGTTTGGTCGACTGTCCAAATTCCTGGCACCTGACCACCCTTTTCCCTTACTGTTGAATAAATAGTCCAGCTGGGAGTGGCCTCAGGCGAAATATGGATTGCCTCACTAATTAAGAGTCCACCATCGGAAGCGCGCTGTTCGTAGTAAATTATGGTGTCTTTTGTAGGACCTAAAGTTGCCGGACACGCTCTTGCACGCGTCATAGGTGCTAGTACCACACGATGTGATAGTGAATTTTGGCCGACTGATATTGGAGTGAAAAGAGAGTTTTTAACCATTTTTTTGAATTCTAATATGCAAAAAATAAGGTTCTGAAAATCTCGGTAGCAGAGCTAATTATAAAAATCAGCATAATTGTGCCGCAACGGGCCGTTGGGTGCATTTTCTAGTTTTCAAAACTGCAGGAGGCATGTCGTCGCCAGCACACACGGCATAAGAAAACATGCGAGAGAATAATCCCTATACCCAGCAATGGCTACAGAGGACAGACGCACGGGCTTCTAATCCGTTGTTCGTAAGTTCGACTCATACCAAGGGCGCTGTTATATGAGATTTATTGTTCTTCTTTTGTTGAGCTCGGTTAGATGATGTTTTAAATTTAGGGCTAATTTGCAGGTCATGGAGCTTTACGGCTACGAGATTGCACCGAGCGCAAACCTGTCTGGCGCAAACTTGTGGGGTGCAAACCTGTTGAAAGCCGACTTAAAAAATGCAAACCTGTCTCGTGCAGACCTAAGAAACGCAAACCTGGCTGGTGCAAACCTGTCTGGTGCAAACCTGGATAATGCAAACTTGTCTGGCGCAAACTTGCGTGAGGCAGATCTGACTAACGCATGTTTGACTTTTGTAGACTTGGTTGGCGCAAATTTGACTAGTGCAGATCTGACTAGTGCAGATCTGAGTCACGCTGATCTGACTAAAGCAAATTTGACTAGTGCCAACTTTGATAGCGCAAACCTAACTAGTGCAAACTTGTATGGCGCAATAATGTCAGACGGAACAATCCACGTCTAAGAACTAGATTTTTATCTTAAATCCTTTAGGACATTTTGGATTCATCGCCGTAATTTTTTTTGAAACTTTGCCTTTTATACAATTAATTGTTTGTTTAGTTGGTGCGACTGTAGTTGTTGTTGTGACTGGTGGAACAATCTGGAGTTCTTCGGGTACAGCAAACTCAGTAGTCCCTGAGCCGTCGCTCCAAATTCGCAAAGTTTCGAGATCAACTCCGGCTTTGTTGCCTCCCCAGTAGTTGAGTCCAGATTTATCAAAGGTCGTCTTCTCTGCATAATCTTTAACAATTCCGGCCGCTGCGCATTCTGGTTCGCCGTGCATTAAATCATTTGTAGTTGTCGAGTCACACGCATGCTTCACACCGTATGAGTGGAATATTTCGTGCACTATTACTTCCGCAATCGAATTCAAACCGAAGAATTCAGCTATTCTAGGTTCATCTTCATCCATGCAACCGGGCCAATTTGGCAGGGCTAAAGACCATCCGCTGCCGACTTGAGACCATCCACATCCCGTGTCGGTGGCTAACTTTTGGTCAATTACGAATATCAAACTTTTACCAAGATAATTTGTTAGATTTAATTTTTGATACATCCGAACTAGGTCTTCGTAGTTCTTCATATCAATATTGCCTTCGTACTTCAAATAAGCAATATCTAGTTGCCCCTGGTAAGTGTCGAAAATCAGCTCCTTGCCAGTCTTCGTTTTTAGCCATGATTGAATTTGGGAAATGTACTGTTTCACTCGACCATTCGTGTGGTAGTTACTTCCAGCGCTGCTCTGTGTCTCAACATAGACAACTTGAATCTGGTGCCCTTTTTTGTCGTCAGGTAAAGAGATGCCAGGATCCTGAGCCGCATTCGCACGAAAACTGGCAAAAAGAAAAACAGCAACAGTCAAAAAAACTATCCGACTATAACCTCGCATGATGTGCCCCAAACGTCACTCAAAACAAAGTCCAATTGACTTTGGTGAGTTTATGGTACCAGATATTTTTGAAGAGAATTTTCGCGTTAATTTTGAAGCTAAACAGTCGCTGATTCGCTACGCAATGCAGGGTGAATCATATTTTCGCGAGGCAGTGCAATTGGCAGGTATTCGCGGATCTTGGCATCAACTTCTTCGGGTATGTGGCTGGGGAAGTTGTTGTCGAGAACTTGCTTGACTTTGGCGATCGCCACATCAATGATTTGTGGTCGACCGACTTCGTTCCATTCTTTCGGGCTCAAACGGTCGCCAACAGCAGGGTAGATGTATTCGGTCTGCATAATGTCAAGAGTTTGTTTGGCACCCAAATAGTGACCCGGGCCGCCAATAACTGCGGCACGAATCGTGTCAACTGACAAAGACTCGTCAGTAACTTCGATGCCCTTGATCGTGCGTTGAACTGCTCCGACGATGTCGTTGTCAAGCACCACGCCTTCAAGCGAGAAGCCGAGCAAACTGCCGTGCATGCCAGCTGATTCGTAAATCAAGTTCATGCCTGCATTACCGACGAGCGCGTGGTTGTAACCCTTTTCTGCACCGGCTTGCGCATCAGGAATCTTCGAGTCGCTGATGCCAGATGACGTGCCGCCAGTGAGATCGTAGAAGTGAGCCATTTGCGCGCTCGCTGCAGAGAGAATCGCCTGCTCTGGGCTACCACCCGACATTGCGCCTGAACGCAAGTCAGAAACGAAAGACCAAGTACCAAAAATTGCAGGGTGACCAGGCACAAGCGCATTGACATATGCCAGGCCTGCGAGTACTTCTGCAGTCTCTTGAACGAGCGCACCGGCAAGGGCCGCTGGTGCAGTTGCTCCAGCTTGACCGGCCGACAACAACAACACGGGCATTCCGCCGTAAACAGCAGTTTCTAAACAACGACACGCATCTGTAGCGAACTTAAGTGGTGGAACCACAAAGCAATTTGACTGACTAACGAACGGACGAGCACGCCACTTGTCTTCGCCACCCGCGATGTCGTGCAACATTCGCAACGATGCATCAAGATGATCTGGATGTACCCAAGATGTACCAACATGTTTTGTTGTTCCGCTGACGCTCAGATAACAAGTGTTGATATCCATTTCTGCTGGGTCTGGCAAATCGCGTGGCACAACTGTTCGCTGATAGAAGTGGATGTGCTCCATTTGGTCAACAAGTCGCGCAATGTCATAAGCATCTTGAGAAACTGATTCGCGATATTCGCCGGTCTTAGGGTCAACGATGTAAACAGCTGCACCTGCAGTGCCAAAATAAACTTTCTTGCCCCACGGCTCCATGTCGTATTTCGGGTCTTGTCCGTAAAGAGTAAAATTGCGCGCAGCAATTGAGAGAGTGTGCTCGATCAGACTTCGTGGAAACAACAATCGACCTTCTGGCGAGAGGGTGCAACCGAGGGGCAACAATGCGTCAAGGCATGTTGGGATCGCATCAGCAAGGCCGATATTTTCTAAAACATCAATTGCTGCGTTATGAACTTTCAACACCTCAGCATCTGTTAGTGGTTTGTATCGGCCACTCTCCATGCCTGGGTTAACTGGTCGAATGTCGAGTGCGAGTGGTGCAGCGCGAAGTGCACGACGAGCGCCTGGGCCACCACGTCGGTTTGGTTGTTGTGAACTGGTCATTTGATAATCCTATTCTCTGGTTAATTGCTAAGACTTGATTCGTAAGCTTTTCGGGTCGTAAAACGGATCTAGCGAAGCAGTCGCCTTAATTCTGTCACCAGCAACCTCAATTTCGTATTGTGCATCGGTTATAAAGTTTTTATCTGCGATGCCATTTTTATTGGAAACATAACCCATTCCGAGTGATGCGTTCAGGGTGTGACCAAACATACCCGAAGTGATGCTTCCAACTAGTTCGTCATTGCGCCAAATCGGTTCATTGTGAAACAACAAGCGCTCAGGGTCGGCAAGAGAGAACTGCACCATTCGTTTATGTAGCCCGGCCTCTTTTTGCTTGGCGAGTGCATCGCGACCGATGAATCCGCCTTCTTTGTTCATTGCGACGACAAAACCGAGACCTGCTTCTAGTGGTGTGTCGTCGGGCGAAACGTCATGTCCCCAGTGGCGATAACCCTTTTCGGTTCGCAACGAGTTGAGAGCGTGATAGCCGGCGTGACGCAGATCAAACTCTTTGCCCGCATTTGTAATTGCGTCAAACACACTCATTGTGAACTCTGTTGGAATGTATAACTCCCAGCCGAGCTCACCTACGTAAGTGATGCGGTTGGCTCGTACTCGGGCATATGCCAAATCGATGATTTTTGATGTGCCAAAAGCGAATGCCTCATTTGATAAATCGTCGGGTGTGAGCGACGAAAGCAACGCGCGTGAGTTTGGTCCCATCACACTCAAAACCGATTGGCCTGAAGATACGTCGATCGCCATCGCCCGAGCTGTAGTCGGGATGTGATCGCGTAACCAAGCAAAGTCGCGAACCTGTGTGGCTGCGGCAGTGACTATTAAATACGAGTCAAGTGCTTGGCGAGTAACTGTGAGATCGGCTTCAATGCCGCCAGTTTGGTTTAACCATTGTGTGTAGACGATTTTGCCGACGGGCACATCAACTTCGTTGGCGCAAATTTGGTTGAGCACCGACATCGCGTCTGGGCCTTGCAAAATAAATTTGCCGAACGACGACTGGTCAAACAAACCAACTGCGTTGCGCACGGCGTGGTGCTCTTGCGCGCTGTAGCCAAACCAGTTTTGCTTGCCATATGTATATATGTATTCAGGTTTCACGCCACTCGGGGCAAACCAGTTCGTTCTCTCCCAGCCGGCGACTTCGCCGAAGCATGCGCCACGATCGGCGAGGCGATCGTGCAAGACAGATTTGCGAACACCGCGTGCAGTTTCTGGTTGTCGAAATGGCCAGTGCATTGCATAGAGCAAGCCGAGTGTTTCGACAGTGCGGTCATGCAGATATTTTTTATTTCGCTGATACGGCATTGAACGACGCACGTCGACATCCCACAAATCCATTGGAGGTCTTCCGTCGATAATCCAGTCAGCGAGAACTTTGCCAGCACCACCAGAAGACTGAATGCCGATCGAGTTAAAACCTGCTGCAACGAAAAGATTTTCGACATCTGGTGACTCGCCGAGCAAATAGCGATCGTCTGGAGTAAAAGATTCTGGACCGTTAAAAAACAATCTGATGCCGGTCTTGGCAAGCAACGGCATGCGATGTGTTGCAGCTGCTACCAATGGTTCGATATGTTCAAAATCTTCTGGTAACGATGTGAAAGAAAAATCCTCAGAGATTCCTTTCATTCCCCAAGGTTTAGCAACTGGCTCAAACCAACCGACTAAAAGTTTGCCTGCATCTTCTTTGAAATATCCGCAACCATCAGGGTCACGAAGCACAGGCATGTTTGGAGAAATATCTGGCACCGCTTCGGTAACAATATAAAAATGCTCGGCCGCATGTAGCGGAACAATCGCACCAGCAGCATCGGCAAGTTCGCGAGCCCACATACCTGCACAGTTGACAACAAACTCAGCACGAATTTCGGTTTGTGCTTTATCGCCATTATCAGGTGTGGCTTTAACTCCAACAGCACGCCCGTCTTCGACAATTATTGAGTCGACTTTGATGTTCTCAATAATTTTTATGCCCAGTGCACGCGCTCCTTTGGCGAGTGCTTGTGTTGTATCAATCGGATTAACCACGCCGTCATTTGGCAGATGCACGCCACCAACTAGATCGTCAACTCGGGCGAGTGGAACAAGTTCTGAAATTTCTTTAGGCGAAATTATGTTCACGTCTAAACCAAAAACTCGCGCCATTGATGCACCGCGCTTTAGTTCTTCAAATCTTTCATGGTTCGGGGCAACTGCTACAGAGCCGCGTTGTTGAAACCCAGTGGCTTGACCAGTCTCGGCTTCAAGGGTCTTAAATAAATTAGTTGTGTATTGCGCGAGTCGAGTCAGGTTATGCGTTGCCCGCAATTGACCGACAAGCCCAGCAGCGTGCCAAGTCGTGCCACAAGTGAGTTGCTTGCGCTCAAGCAACACAACATCTGTGCAACCGCGCAAAGCCAAGTGATAGGCGACACTGCATCCGACTATGCCACCGCCAACTATTACGACGCGTGCATTTTTTGGGATATCGGCCATTTTGTTCCTTTATATTTGAAATTCTTTGATGATTGTTTGAAAATTTGTCAACTAGTTCGGGGATTCTTTAGCCTCGTCAACGCTACAGTTTGGCACTGAAATTTGAATAAGGTGAACACGAGCAGATTGGTTTTTTACAATGAGCGAGAGAGCAAAAATCGTAATTATCGGTGGCGGAATCGCTGGATGTAGCGCTCTCTATCACCTCGCCAAAATGGGCTGCACAGATGTTCTGTTGCTTGAGCGAGACGAATTGACTTCGGGTTCTACTTGGCACGCTGCGGGCAATGTGCCGACGTACTCAACAAGTTGGAGTGTGATGCAGGTGCAAAAATATACCGCTGCTCTTTATCGCGAGCTTGCTACTGACAAAGATTTTCCGATTAGTTATCACGTCACGGGTTCAGTTCGCCTTGCGCATAGCGAAGAACGCATGGCCGAGTTTCGCCACGTAAAGAGTATGGCCCGTGCCAACAACATGGAGTACGACATGCTCACTCCGGCAGATCTCGTTGATCGATATCCGCTAATTAAAACCCACGACCTGCTTGGTGCACTTTGGGATCCACTAGATGGCGATATTGATCCGTCACAAGTTACTCAGGCGATGGCTCGTGCTGCACGCGCTCTTGGTGCTCGCGTACGCCGCAACGAGCGTGTGACCGCATTGCGTCAGCACAAAAATTATGAATGGACTGTTACGACTAACGCTGCTGGCGTTGAAACAGAAATTGATTGCGAAATTGTTATCAACGCTGCTGGTTATCGCGCAGGCGAAGTAATGCAACTTATTGGTCGACATCTGCCGATCATGACAATGGCTCATCAATATTTGATTACCGAAGAGATCGACGAACTTGCTGCGCGAAGCGAGCCGTTGCCGTTGTTGCGTGACCCGGATACCTCTTATTATTTGCGTCAAGAGCGAAATGGTTTCATTCTCGGGCCATATGAGTGGCAGGCAACGCCGATGTGGCTCGACGGAATCCCAGATCAATTTGCAAACATGTTGTGGCCAGACGAACTAGAGCGACTTGAAAAACAAATTATTGATGCAGGCGAGCGAGTGCCAGTTTTGGCTGATGCGGGTATTGCGCGTGTCGTCAACGGACCAATCCCTTATGCGCCAGACGGCAACCCGTATCTTGGGCCAGAACGCGGCATGCGAAATTTCTTTCACTGCAACACATTTAGTTTTGGTATCGCTCAAGGTGGCGGTGCTGGCAAAGCAATTGCAGAGTGGATTCTTGATGGTCGCCCAGAGTTTGATTTGTGGGCAATTGACCGTCGTCGTTACAAGGCATACGCGACAACTCAGTACACGGTTGACAAAGCAGTTGAGGTTTATCAAAACGAATACGCGATGGGTTTTCCTTTTGAAGAACGCCCAGCGGGTCGCCCTGCATACATGTCTCCGTTATATGAGCAACTCAAGAAAAAGGGCGCAGCGTATGGTGCTCGCGGAGGATGGGAGCGTCCAACATATTTTGATCCAAAGAACGAAGTTAAAGATCATTCACTTTCATTTTTCAGACGAAACGGCTGGCGCACAGTTGTTGCTAAAGAAGTTCACGCAGCGCGCAACGGTGTTGCAGTTCTTGACTTACCTGGCTTTACAAAAATTGAAGTCAAAGGTGCCGGAGCGTTCGCATACCTTGACAATTTGTTGTGCACGAAATTACCGAAGGTTGGTCGCATAAGTCTTGTCTACGCATTGTTGCCAGACGGCAAAGTGTTGAGCGAGTTCACAGTTGTGCGAATTGCCGAAGATAGTTTTTATCTCGTCGGCGCCGCAGGTTCTGAATGGCACGATCTTGACGTTCTTGAGATGGCGTTGCCAACTGATGGTTCTGTGACACTGAAAAATGTCACTGCAGATTACGGCTCAATTATTTTGGTTGGCCCGCGATCGCGCGATGTGCTTTCGCAAGTCACGACAACACCGATCGACAACGATTCTTTCAAATGGTTGTCGGCGCAGATGATCGATACTGCAGTCGGCCCAGTTCGTGCATTGCGTGTGAACTACGTTGGCGAACTCGGCTGGGAGTTGCACGCATCGAACGAACAAATGGTTGCGCTTTACGATGCAATTTGGAAGGCAGGCGAGAAGTTTGACATTGCCGACATGGGCATTTATGCGGTCGACAGTTTGCGTCTTGATAAGTGTTATCGCGGATGGAAAGCCGACCTCGAAATCGGTTTCTCACCATTTGACGCTTCACTTGATCGATTCGTTGATTTAACGAAGCCAGCGTTTGTCGGTCGCGATGCATTGATCGCTGAAAAGGCTCGCGGTTCGGCGTATCGATTTGTGCCGATGATTCTTGATCAAGACGGCGATGCCGATGCACCATTTTGTGCGTCAGTGTTTAGTGGCGATAAGCGAATCGGAATCATCACCTCTGGCGGTTGGAGTTTCACGCTGAATAAGAGTGTGGCATTGGCTTACGTGCGCCCAGAATTTGAGGCGCCAGGTACAAAAGTTGAGATTGAAATTTTTGGCACTCGACAATCGGCGACGATTGGTCTCGAGCCATTATTTGATCCCAAAAATGATCGGCTCAGATCATAAAAGTACTTGATAAAAGGTATTAATTGAACACTCTTGGTCTATTATGTGGGGTCTGACTTAAGAAGGGTTGTTTAGTGAAATTTAAGCCGAAAAAAGGTGACACAGTCATCTATCCGCAACACGGAGCGTGCGTAGTTCTAAATATGAAGCGGATGAAGGCATTCGGCAAAACCCAAGATTATTTAATACTTAAAACAGTGATCAATGAAATGACGCTGTCGATTCCGGTTGATCAGATTTCAACTGTCGGTGTTCGTCCGCCAGTTTCGTCAAGTGAACTTCAAGATTTAGTTTCTGTGCTTGCCAAAGCAGATCCTCGTGTGCCTGCGAACTGGTCGCGCCGTTTCAAGAACCACCAAGAAAAACTTAAGAGTGGTGATGTCTATCAAGTTGCAGAAGTTGTGCGCAATCTTGCAGCCCGCGATCGTGACTCGGCTCTGTCGGCAGCAGAAAAAACAATGTACGACCGTGCTCGTGTCAACTTAATTTCAGAAATTCAACCAGCGCTCCGAGTGACAACAGAAGAAGCAGAGTTGTATCTCGACAGAGCACTTGAAAAAGGCGTTCTCAAACCCGCCAAGCCAGTTGCTAAAGCTGTAGCTAAATCTGTGGCAAAAAAAGTTGCGAAACCTGTGGTTGATGCAAAGCCGAAAGCAACCACATCTGCCAAACCTGCCGCCAAGCCTGCCGCCAAATCGCCAGTTGTCAAAGTAACTAAAGTCGTAAAAGCAGTCGCAAAAAAGAAGTAAAAATGAAAATTGGATTCTGCGGACTCGGTGTCATGGGTTCACCTATGGCAAGACATCTTGCATCAAAAGGTCATGAACTCACTGTTTATAATCGCAATGCCGAAAAAGCAAAGCAGTGGGTCGCTGCGAATGGTGGCTCGTTTGCCTTAACGCCTCGTGAAGTTTCAGAAGCGAGCGACGTAGTTATGGTTTGCGTCGGCAACGATGACGACGTTCGCAGTGTCGTGCTCGGTGCAGACGGCGCACTTGCTGGGCTAAAAACTGGCTCGGTTTTGGTTGATCACACAACAGCGTCGGCAACTTTGGCGCGCGAACTTTCAACGATGTGCGCGACAAAACAAATTGGTTTCATTGATGCCCCAGTTTCTGGTGGTCAAGTGGGTGCAGAAAACGGTGCACTCACTGTGATGTGTGGCTGCGACGATCAAAAAGTTTTTGATCACGTGCGACCAGTGTTCGATGCTTACGCCAAAGCCTGTCAACGAATGGGCGATGCAGGGTCGGGGCAATTGACCAAGATGGTCAATCAGATCTGTATTGCCGGCGTCGTATCGGGTTTGGCAGAGGCGCTTAATTTTGCAATTCGCGCAGGGCTTGATGCCGATCAAGTGGTTGAAGTTATTTCTAAAGGTGCCGCGCAGTCTTGGCAAATGGAGAATCGTTCAAAGACAATGGTTCGTGACGAATTTGAATTTGGGTTTGCGGCGCAGTGGATGCGCAAAGATCTCGGCATCTGTTTTGATGAGGCGAAAAATAATGGCTCAGACTTAACAATGACCAAACTTGTCGACGCACTTTACGCCAAAGTGGTAGCGATGGGCGGCGCACGCTGGGATACCAGCAGCCTGATGAAACTCTTAACTCACCCCGAAAAATAAATTAGTAATTTATTTGCCTGAGGCGGCGGTGGCAAATGCGTCGAGCAGTTTGTCAAGTTGAGCATCTGTAATAACTAGCGGCGGACAAAATGTATTTGTGTCTGCATTGATAGCGCGAGTGATCGCACCCAGTTCGAGCATTCTGTCGCGAATTTTGAAGTTGTTTTGTGTTGAGTGCAAACCTGCAGCCCAGACCGCTCCATCGCCGCGTGCACTTTCGATAACGCCATCTCGCACTAATGCGTTCAGTGCATCACCAATTCGTTTGCCGATATGAGTTGCCCGATCGGCGAGATTCTCGCGCTCAATAATTTCTAGATTGGTTATTGCCGCCGCGCACGCCGAAGCATGGCCTGAATATGTGTAGCCAGTTCTTAAAATAAAATCTGCGTCAGCCTCTAAAGATTTGCGCACGGCCTTGCCAACAAAAACACCACCAAGTGGTTGATAGCCAGAAGTAACCGCTTTGGCAAAGCACAATAAATCAGGGTTGACATTGTAAAAGTTTGCGCCAAACCAAGTACCCAGTCGCGCAAAGCCGGTGATCACTTCGTCAAAGATCAAAAATGCACCGTGCTGATCACAAAGTTTTCGCAAGCCTTCTAGATATCCAGGGGTAGGCGGGTAGACGCCGCCGGCGCCCTGCAAAGGTTCGGCAAGCACTGCAGCAATTGTGCTCCCGCGTTGCGACATCAAAACTGACATCGCCTCAAGATCATCGCTCGCAACTTGCTCAACATCTGGCACAAGTGGGCCGTAGCCGATTTTGTTGAGTGGCAAACCCTGCGCACTAGTGCCACCGTAGTTTGTGCCGTGATACCCGCGCATTCGCGAAATAATTACGGTGCGCTCGGGGTGTCCGGCTTGAACATGTGCGAGCCGAGCAAGTTTCATTGATGAGTCGACTGCTTCTGATCCACTGCCACAAAAGAAAACTCGGGCTTCAGGCATCGGGCAGAGTGAAATCAATTTCTCTGCCAAAATTTCGACAGGCTCATTCGTGAACGGATCAAAAGTTGAATACGCCTCAAGTGTCGAGATTTGTTTGGCGACCGCATCGCCGATTTCTTTTCGTCCATGACCGACGGCGCAATACCAAAGACTCGCCATGCCATCAATCAACTCATTGCCCTTGTCATCCCAAACGAGTGCACCCTGACCTCGCACAAGTTTGATGAAACTGTCTTTTGTCGGTTTCGCAAAAGGATGAAGAAAAGCATTTTGCGAGGTTGGTGCACTAGTCATAAACGCTTACTTTAGTTCACTCAGCCCTAATAGACTTACGGGCGTATGAAGGGCCTAATTCTTTCTGGCGGTGCTGGCACGCGTTTGCGACCGATAACGCATACAAGCGCCAAACAACTTGTTCCAATCGCGAACAAACCAATTTTGTTTTATGGGATTGAAGCGATGGCACGCGCTGGCATTCGCGAGATCGGCATCATCGTTGGATCAACACGTGAGGAAATTAAAACTGCAGTCGGTGACGGCAGCCAGTTCGGTGTGAAAGTTACATACATTCCACAAGACGAGCCACTTGGTTTGGCGCACTGTGTACTAATCGCTGACAAGTTTCTGGGTGATGATGACTTCATTATGTATCTCGGCGACAACATGCTTGAGCAAGGTCTTGAAGAGTTCGTCACTGAGTTTGAAACTGCGCGAGCAAGCAGTTCTTCAGATAAACCTGCGGCGCAAATCTTGTTATGCCATGTTGAAGATCCGCGCCAATTTGGTGTTGCCGAGGTTGACAAAAACGGTCATGTTGTGCGGTTGGTTGAAAAACCAAAAGACCCACCATCAGATCTCGCGCTCGTCGGCGTCTACTTGTTTGACAAAACGATTAATAAAGCAGTGCGTTCAATTAAACCTTCGCCGCGTGGTGAACTAGAAATTACCGACGCAATTCAGTGGCTAGTTGACAACAAATTTTCAGTGCGTCATAAGGTTTTGCAAGGTTGGTGGATAGACACTGGCAAAAAAGATCCGTTGCTTGAATGCAATCGTTTGGTGCTTGATGCGATGAAAACCAAATTAGAAGGCACAGTCGACGCAGTGTCTGAGATTCAAGGTCGAGTAACTATCGAGGCAGGTGCGAAAGTTACGAACTCGCGAATTCGTGGCCCAGTAGTAATCGGTGCTGGCGCCATTATCGAAGACTCTTACATCGGGCCGTATACATCGCTTGGCAAAAATTGTCGCGTGATCAAGTCAGAGATGGATCACTCTGTTGTGCTCGACGGGAGTTCGATAGTCGGTGTCTCGCGACTCACAGATTCTCTGATTGGTAAAGATGTTGAAGTAATTCGAAGCGCTCAACAACCTCGTGCATTGCGACTGATGCTCGGTGATGACTCGAAAGTAGAGCTTGAATAATGGCGACAATTACAGAATCAACACTGATCAAGGGTGTGCAAATAGTTGAGCCTCAGGCATTCGGCGACTCGCGCGGCACTTTTATTGAGACATATCGTCGCGAGTGGTTTCCACTTGGTCGCGAAATGTTGCAAGGTAATCGTGGCGATCGGCAGGCGGGTTGCATCGTTGGCTTGCACTATCACTTACACCAAGCCGATTATTGGTATGTGCCAATTGGTAGTTGTCGAGTGGTGCTGCACGATTTGCGTGTTGGCTCGCCAACAGATGGTGCGACTCAAGTTATAGATATTGGTGCACGCGCTGATGGCACACACGACCACCGTGGCATTTTTATTCCGCCTGGTGTGGCGCATGGTTTCGCATCGCTCACGAATATGGCGATCACTTATCTTGTTGACAGTTATTACAACCCGAAAGATGAACTTGGTTTGGCATATAACGACAAAGCAGTAAAAGCTGATTGGGGTATTGCGTCGCCGATTTTGTCTGATCGCGATGCAGCCAACCCAACGCGAGATGCAATTGATTCGCAGGTTCGTCCGTTTTGGCCAATGCGGACATAAATTAATTTATGAAAATTTTTGTTACTGGTGGTGCAGGTTTTATCGGTTCGAACTATGTGCGTTGGGTATTTGCTAACACTGATCACGAAGTTACAGTTTTTGACTCATTAACTTATGCCGGCAACTTATCGACGCTTAAAGATGTTGATGACAGCCCAAGATTCAAATTCGTTAAAGGCAACATTTGCCAACCAGGTGATGTTGAAGCAGCGATGGCTGGTCACGACGCTGTTGTTCACTTCGCCGCCGAGAGTCACGTAGACAGGTCGATTGCTGGTAGCGAAGACTTCATATTGACGAATTGTTTCGGCACAAATGTCGTGATTGATGCAGCACGAAGATTAAACATTTCGCGCGTTTTACACATCGGCACCGATGAGGTTTACGGATCTGTAGAGACAGGCTCATCTCGCGAGAGCGACCCGCTTGAGCCGCGTAGCCCGTATTCGGCATCCAAGGCTGGCTCTGATTTGATCGCTTTGTCGTATTTCTCGACACACGGCACGCCTGTTGTTGTAACTCGTTGTACAAATAATTTTGGTCCGTTTCAATATCCAGAAAAAGCAATTCCGTTATTCACAACGAATCTCCTTGACGACAAACAAATACCTCTCTATGGTGACGGTCTTAACGAACGCGACTGGATTTATGTTGACGATCATTGTTCGGGTGTTCATCTAGCTCTTGAACACGGCACCGCGGGCGAGATCTACAACATCGGTGCTGGTAATGAAACTGCAAACAGAGTTTTAGTCAACAAACTTTTAGCGCTGCTAGGCAAAGACGAATCAAGTGTGCAATATGTTGCAGACCGACTTGGTCACGATCGTCGATACTCGGTTGATATTTCTAAGATCACGAAACTTGGTTGGAAGCGAACTCGTTCACTTGACGAAGCACTTGAAGCAACAGTTAATTGGTATCGCGATAATCGCTGGTGGTGGGAGCCCCTGAAAGCCAAGAAATAGTGAAACTGTTAATCACCGGCGCCTCAGGTCAACTAGGTACAGACTTAGTTTTATCGGCGCAAAAATCTGGTCACGAAGTTATTGCAACGAATCATGCATCTTTAGATATCACTGATAAATCACTGGTCGGTCGCGTAGTTGGCGACGCAAAAGTCGATGCGATTATTCATGCCGCTGCGTGGACAGCAGTCGACGCCTGCGAATCAGACACACAAAAAGCAATGGCGGTAAATCGCGATGGCACGGCAAATATCGTGGCTGCTGCTCGCGAGTCTGGTGCGCGTGTCATTTATATATCCACTGATTATGTTTTTGACGGCACTAAATCGACACCATATATAGAGAGTGATTTGCCGAATCCTCAGTCTGTGTACGGGGCGAGCAAACTCGCCGGCGAACAACAATTAGACATGTCTCAAGATGCGATTGTAAGAATTTCGTGGGTCTGTGGCGAACACGGCGCAAACATGGTTAAAACTATTTTGCGACTAGCTGCGTCTAACCCGACGTTGACATTTGTGGATGACCAAATCGGCTCGCCAACTTTTACGAGCGACGCGGCACCGGCAATAGTTGATCTATCGGTTAGTGACAGCGCAGGTATTTGGCATTTAACGAATCAAGGCTCGACGAGTTGGTTTGGTTTTGCGCGCGATGTCTTAACTTGTGCTGGACTTGATGCGAATCGAGTACTTCGAACATCAACCGCTGAGCTAAAACCTGCAAGGCCAGCCAAACGCCCAGCTAATTCGGTGCTAGATAATGCGCGAATGCGTCAGGCAAACCTAACGATGCTTGACGACTATCACATACCGTTACAGCGACTCGTGGATGTTTTGACGAGTTAAGGTTTACACATGGATGAACGCGGACTCTTGCGAGAAATCGAACCAGTTGCTGCCGATTTATTAAATCGTCATCTCGGTGTTGCAAAAGAATGGTTTCCGCATGAGATGGTTCCGTACAGTCGCGGTAAAGATTTTGTAGCGGGTGAACAATGGAAAGATAGCGATACAGATTTCGGTGCAGTCAGCAACGAAATGTCAGATGCAATTCGCGCGTCACTTTATGTAAATTTACTGACTGAAGATAATTTGCCTTATTACTTTCGTGACATTGATCAGCTATTTGGAAACGACGGTGCTTACGGTGAGTGGGGTCGCAACTGGACAGCCGAAGAGGGCCGTCATTCAATTGTGATTCGAGATTACTTGACAGTCACTCGGGCGTTAGACCCAGTTGCGTTAGAGCGTGCACGAATGCAACAGGTGCGTAGCGGACAAGTGCCTGCACCGTTAGATCTTTATGAAGCACTTGCATATTTGAGTATGCAAGAACTCGCAACTCGCATCGCACACCGCAACACTGGCAAGGCAATGGCCGACGAAGTTGGTCAGGCGATAATGTCGCGTGTTGGCAACGATGAGAACTTGCACTATTTGTTTTACCGTGATCTAGCGACTGCAGCGATCACCGTAGATCCTTCAAACATGGTTATCGGCATCGAGCGTGCGGTTCGCACATTTGCGATGCCTGGCACCGGGATCACTGATTTTGATCGTCTGTCGCGAGAAATTGCTCGAGTCGGCATTTACGATCTTGCGATTCACCATGATCAGATATTGGTGCCAGTTGTGTTGCGTCACTGGAAGCTCGCAGATCTGACTGGTCTCAATAGCGAGGCTGAAACTGCGCGTGAGGCATTATTGAAGCGCATAGACAGAATCGGCAAGGTTGCCAGCAAGTTAGCCGGTGACCGAGTAACCGCCTAAGTAAAACCTCTTAGCGCTCGTGCTAACAAGCCCTAGTGCTTTAGTGTAAAAACTGTGAAATAGCGGATTAAGGCTTGCTAAGCCTGTGCCAAACGGCATATAATTACGCGTCGGCGTGGTGGGTCGAGAAATTGATTAATTACGCCAAATTCATAATCCAAATTAACAAGGGGACTAAATGTCAACAATTGAGCAAACTTCAAGTGAAGTTTCGACAAACGGTTTGTCGCGACGTCATTTTATTCAAGCAGCAGCAGCGACAGGTGTAGCAATTCCATTTGCTCAGATGTTCGGTGCTTCTGGTGTTAGCGCAGCAGGAACAACTCTTAAGTGGGCATCCCAAGCACAAGAAGGTCCTGCAGCACCATGGATGAGCAAGGGTGGATCTTTGCAGATTCTCAACGCTGTCGGAGCATGGTTAATTGATGTTGCACCATCTGGTCAACTTGTACCAAGTGTTGCTACAAAATGGAAGGGCACCGATGGCGGTAAGACTTGGACTTTCACAATTCGTGAAGACGTAAAGTTCCATGACGGTTCTGCTCTTAAGGCTGAAGATGTTATTTACACATTGCAATCACATCTTGACCCAGCGAACAAATCGCAATCAGCTGGTCGACTTGGTGACTGCACATCAGCAGGCATCGTGAAAGTTGATGCAACCACGATTCGTTTTGACTTGAAGAAGGCAAACGCCAACTTCCCTTATGCAGTGTCAAGCGCCAACTACGGCCTTTGCATGCTTAAGAAGGGTGAAAAGGGAGACGAGTCATGGACTAAGACCATGAACAGTGCAGGCCCATGGATCATGGTGACGCACAAGATCAATGAAAAGACCGTGTTCAAGAAGAACCCGAACTACTTCAAGAAAGATCTAATCCCACAGTTTGAAAAGATGGAGCAAATCCAGTACGTGTCTAACAGTGCCGCAATCCCAGCATTGAAGACAGGCAAGCTTGATTCGATTCACTTCCTTACTGGAGTCGAGGCAGATGCAATTCCAACGAATAAGTACTACAAGACACAGGTAGCAACTTGTGGTGGTTTGCACATGCACATGCGATGCGATATCGGTCAATTGACTGACAAGCGCGTTCGTGAGGCAATTGCATTGTCGCTTGACCGCCAAGGATACGTCAAAAACGTAATGGCTGGATACGGCACAGTTGCTAACGACTCAGTAATGGATTCGTTCCCAACTGCAGACAAAACAGTTCCTGTACGTAAGAAAAACATCGCCGCCGCAAAAGCGTTGATGGCTGCTGCTGGTGTTCCGAACGGTTTCAAAGTTACTCTTCAGAGCTGGAAGCGTGACGACATTGACAAGTTCACACAATTCGTCAAGTCATCACTCAAAGAAATCGGAATCGACTGCACAGTTGATCTCGACGGTTCAGACGGTGGTGGAGCACGTTGGTACAAGTATTCCGTTTACCCATCGGTAAAGGGATCAAAAGTTGCGAACAAGGGTGAGTGGCTCGCAAGCGAGTTCGGTATTGCTGAATGGGCTGGTCGTCCAGTTCCAGACGAGTACCTTGCACGTGAGTGGTTCTCGTCAGGTGACTGGAACCCTGCTTACCTTGATGCACCAGAACTTGATGCTGCGATTACCGCGTGGCAATCAGCTCTTTCAACAAAGGCTAAGCAAGCTGCAAGCTCTTCAATTCAAAAGGCTTCACTTGTACACACACCAATTATCGTCGCTTACAACGAAACTCGCGTTTCTGTAACTTCGAAAAAAGTTGTGGGTGTTGAGTACAACCAACAGGGCGCAATTTGGTCAACAGGTAAGAACGCTTAATAGCGAGTTCATAATTAAGAAAAAGTAAAATTGGGGCCGACCTAGGAAACTAGGTCGGCTCTTTTTTTATTTGTTCAACCATTTAAGGATATTCAATTGAAATTGCTAAACTTAGAATTTCTATGCTGAGATTTATTGCCAAGCGCATCGGGTTATCGCTCGTGACTCTCTTCATAGTTTCAATGATTGTTTTCATAATGATGTCGATCATGCCGGGCGATCTCGCAAAGCAGACTCTTGGAAGAGATGCATCCCCTGAGGCCTATGAGATTTGGAATAAAGAAAAAGGTTTAGATAAGCCGTTGGTCGTGCAATATGGTGTTTGGATCGGTGGTGTCATGACCGGAGACCTCGGCATGTCATTTCAATATGAGCAACCAGTTTCTGAGATATTGGGGCCAGCAGCGAGCAAGTCGGCACAGTTGGCAATAGTTGCCTTGATTTTGATAGCACCGATCAGCATTTTGGGTGGAGTCATCGCGGCGATGAATCGTGGCAAACGTGTTGACCGAGTTCTGACAGTGGGTGGATTGTCTGCTGCAGTTATCCCCGAGTTTGTGTGGTCAGTAGTTTTGATTCTTGTTTTCGGTGTGGCAATACGAGTGTTTCCGGTTTCGGCATTCCCTGATGATGAAAATCCAAACATCATCAACAGCATCTATCACTTGTTGTTGCCTTCGATTGCACTGTTGTTTGTGCTCTTTGGTTATATTTCTAGAATCACCCGAGCAGGTGTAATCGAAGCGCTCGATTCTGATTACATGCGAACAGCGGTTCTTAAAGGTCTGTCACGAAAGACAGCTGTTTTCCGCCACGTATTGCGCAATGCGTTGCTTCCAACAATTGCAGTGATTGCAACTCAGGTGCCATATTTGGCCGGTGGGCTAATTGCCATTGAGAGAGTTTTTAATTACCCAGGTTTCGGAAATATTTTGATGGATGCTGTGGTCGCCAGAGACTTTTCGTTACTTCAAACTGCTGTATTTTTAGTCGGTTTGGTGATTATCTGTTTCCAGTTGATCGCCGATGTGTTATTTGCAGTTCTTAATCCACGTATTAGACAGAGAGTTACTGAGTGAAAGATACAACTAATAGCGAAGCAAAAAAGTTGGTATTGGCAGAGCGCCTTGCCGTCTTAAAAAAGAACAAGGCCTTCGTGGTTGGAGCATCAATTTTGGGTTTTTGGATATTCTGTTCAATATTTTCAAAATTTATGGTTCGGTTTGACCAAGACACTATGGATTTTGAATCAATAAATACTCCGCCTTCGCTTAAATATTGGTTTGGTACCGATAGCACTGGTCGTGACGTATATTCACGAGTAATCATCGGTGCGAGAATCATCATGGTCATTTCATTTATTGCTACGGCTCTGGGCGCGTTCGTTGGTGCTTCTCTGGGGCTGATCGCTGGATATCTAAAAGGCAAATTTGACATGGTCTTGATGAGAATTCTTGAAGCAATCTCGGCGATTCCAGTAATCATCATTGCGTTGTTGGCAGTTGCTGCAATTGGTCGATCATCGACGGTTATAACCGTTTTGATTATTGGTTTTATTTTCACTCCAAATGTCGCGCGCACTGTTAGGGCGGCAGTTCTTGGCGAGTCAGAACTTGAGTATGTAGCAGCCGCAAAACTTCGGACCGAAAAGACAGCGCATATTCTTTTCAGAGAAATTCTTCCGAATGTTTTACCGACTTTAATCGTTGAATTTACAGTTCGTCTCGGTTACGCGATCTTCGCTGTGGCGACTCTTTCGTTTTTGGGTGTAGGTCTTGAAGCGGGTTCACCTGACTGGGGCACACAAGTAGCCGATACGTGGGACAAGATTTTCACGAATATCTGGTGGCCGACATTGTTTCCTGCAGTTGCGATTGCGTCGGTTGCGGTGAGTATCAATTTGATTTCAGATGCTCTTCTTGAGGTTTTTGAACTATGAGCGCAACCCCAACTCCAACACTTGAGCTTCGCAATTTAGAGGTGGCCTACACGGTTCGCGGTATAGACCGTCAGGTTTTGCGTGATGTTTCGCTTTCGATAGCGCCAGGCGAGGCTTACGGGCTCGTTGGTGAGTCTGGTTGTGGCAAGTCAACCGCCGCATTTGCTGCGATGCGCTAT
Source organism: Ilumatobacteraceae bacterium (assembly GCA_964203235.1). Taxonomy (GTDB): domain Bacteria; phylum Actinomycetota; class Acidimicrobiia; order Acidimicrobiales; family Ilumatobacteraceae; genus BACL27. The sequence continues at coordinate 996,139 of CAXNLE010000001.1, read as the reverse complement.
TTGCCACGCAACGGCAAAATTACAGGTGGCTCAATTATTTTTGAAGGTAAAGACATCGTTGACATCGCTGAAACTGATGTTGCTCAACTTCGTCGCTCTGCGATTTCGATGGTTTATCAGAACCCAGCGACAGCGCTTAACCCGACAATTCGAATCGGAAAGCAGATAGCAGAAGTTTTTGAATTGAACGGTGTATCTAAATCTGATGCAATGCAATTTGCGCAGGAGTCTTTAGTAAAAGTACAAATAGCCGACCCTGAGCGAGTTATGCGACGTTACGCGCACCAGTTGTCGGGTGGCATGGCGCAACGGGTGGTTATTGCAATGGCCTTGGCGTCTAATCCGCGACTCTTGGTAATGGACGAGCCTACGACTGGTCTTGATGCAACCGTTGAAGCAGAAGTTCTTGACTTGGTGCGTGAGTTGCGTCGCGATACGGGCACTGCGGTTTTGTTCATTAGCCACAACCTCGGAGTGATTCGCAACATGTGTGACCGAGTGGGCGTTCTTTATGCGGGTGCTCTAGTCGAACAGGGTGCAACCGCCGAAATATTTAAAAATCCGAGCCACCCTTACACAGTTGGTTTGTTGCGCTGTATCCCTCGTGGTGGTTTACATAAGAGTACTGATCGTCTCGACACGATCCCTGGTACGCCACCGGCCCTTGGCACAAAGTATGAGGGCTGCGTGTTTGCGTCGCGATGTTCTCTTGCTGACGACAAGTGTCAAACTGTGTTGCCGCAGATGGTCGAGATTAATGGCGCGCATATTGCGCGATGTTTTCACAGTGACAAAGCAAGTTCAATGCCACGATCAATTGAAAAGATTGAATATGCGTCGCAGGCTGATGTTCATTCTGTGCACAACGATGAAACATTGCTGAGCATCAGTCATTTATCGAAAATATTTACGCAAGATGGTCATAAAGTTCGTGTGATTAATGATGTGTCGTTTAACTTAGGTTTTGGCGAGACTCTTGGTTTGGTGGGTGAGTCGGGCTCAGGTAAGACGACGATCGCTAAACTTCTGCTTGGTCTCGTATCACCTGAAGAAGGTGGTGTTGTAACTCTTGACGGTAAGGGATTAGCACAGACACTTAATCGCCGCGACGTCAGCGATGTTGGATCAATGCAAATCGTTTTTCAGAACCCTGATCAAGCGCTAAACCGTCGCCATAGTGTGACTCGCATTATCAGTCGAGCTGTTGAACGTCTGCGTGGATTCAGCGCCGATGATTCTGTAGTTCGTGCACACGAACTTCTAACCGGCATGCGTGTTGATGAGTCATTGCATAGTGTGCGTCCAGCTCAACTATCTGGTGGATTGAAGCAACGTGTGGCAATTGCTCGCGCGTTTGCAGGTGCGCCACAAATTGTCGTTTGTGATGAACCAACTTCGGCACTTGATGTTTCGGTTCAAGCGGCGATTTTGAATCTGTTAGTTGATTTGCAGAAAAAAGATAATACGAGTTTTATTTTTATATCTCACGACCTTGGCGTTGTTCGTTATATCTCTGATCGAATTGCTGTTTTGTATTTGGGTCGTGTGGTTGAGTTTGGTACTTCGCAGCGCGTGTTTAACGGGCCGTTCCATCCGTATACAGAAGCGCTTCTATCCTCGGTGCCAAATATTGACGGTTCGATTCGCAAGCGCATACCGTTAACTGGTGTGGTGCCGAGTCCAAGTAATCCGCCAAGTGGTTGTGTGTTGAACCCACGATGCCCGCGCAAAGCCGGTTCTGGCTTTGAAACGCTTTGTGAAACTGAAGAGCCGAACTTGACTGAGGTTGAGCCCGGTCACTTCATGCGTTGCCACATTCCAGTGGCGAAGCTAAAGCAACTACAAAGTTAAACGCTTTGCGCGACGCGTCGCGACAAGCTTGTTAATGTATTGCGATTAAGCGCGCATGCGCGAACCCGAAGGGTCGAGCACAGGCTCTAGTTGCAGTGTTGCGGGTCGCATGTTGCCAATGATTTCAATCTCGAAACCAGTTGTGCCAGCCTTCGCAAGTTCTGTAGGAACATAACCTAAGGCGAGAGACACTCCCGAATAGTGTGCGTAGCCTCCGCTGGTGATCCAACCAACAACTTTGCCGTCATGAAACACCGGTTCATCACCGATTACGTCGGCAGGGCGGGTCTTATCTACGTCAACTTTGAACATTACAAGTTTGCGTGCTGGCCCAGTTTTCATTTCGGCTTCAACTGCAGCGCGACCGATGAATTCATGATCGAACTTCATCGCACGCTCCATGCCTGCTTCAAGCGGGGTGTAGATCGGACGATATTCTCTGAACCAAGTGCCGAAATTCTTTTCGAGGCGCATGGTGATCAACGATCGGAACCCGAACAGTCGCATGTCGAATTCTTTACCAGCATCCCAAATTAGATCGAATAAATAGCGCTGATATTCAGGTGCAATCCAGATTTCGTAGCCGAGATCGCCCGTATACGTCATTCGTGAGAGCCACACTGGCGCATTGCCGATGTTGACTCGACGAAAACTCATAAACGAGAAATCTTTCGTAGCCAGCGAAGTGCTAGTTAGTTTCTGTAAAACGTCGCGCGATCGCGGACCAGCCACAGTGAGACCAACCATTGACAAGGCAAGTGTTTCAAAACGAATCTGTGTGTCTTTAGGCAGGTGAGCCAAGAACCAGCGCGGATGATGTACTTCAGCTGCTTGTGATCCGAATAAAAAGAATTCTTCGTCACCAATTCGTGATACCGAAAACTCACCAACGATCTTGCCTTCAGGGTTGAGCATTGCTGTCAACGCCGTGCGACCAATTTTTGGCAGCGCGTTTGTGAACAGACCTTGCAACCATGCTGACGAACCCGCACCACTGACTTTGTACTTAGCAAAGTTTGAGGCTTCTGAGAAGCCAACACGTTCGCGAACGGCGCGTGATTCTTCGCCGACGTTATTGAATGCGTTCGAGCGATAGAAAGTTACATCTTCGATTGGCTCTTTTCCTTTGTCTTGAAACCAAAGTGGGTGTTCAAGGCCAAAGCCAGCACCCATTACTGCATTATGCGAGAGCAATCGATCATAAATTGGCGTTGTGTGTAATGGTCGTGCAGCAGTTAGTTCTTCGTTAGGGAAGGTAATGCGAAAGCGCCGTGAATAATTCTCGCGAACTTTTGCATTTGTAAACTCAAGAGTTGCGAAGTCGCCGTAACGCGCAACATCCATACCCCAGATGTCTGCGCCAGGGTCGCCATGAACCATCCAATTGGCAAGGGATAGACCAACGCCGCCACCCTGAGACAAACCAGCCATAACTGCACAAGCTGACCACATGCCAGGCATGCCCTTGATTGGGCCCACCAATGGGTTGCCGTCTGGTGAAAATGTAAACGGGCCGTTGACGAATTTTTTAATACCAGCGCGACCGACAGCAGGGAAGTGGGCGAAGCCGCGTTCTAGTTCTGGTGCAATGCGCTCGAGGTCATGTGGCAATAATTGAAACACGAAATCCCATGGTGTTTCTTTAGTTGACCACGGACGATTATTTTGCTCGTATGTTCCAAGCAAAATGCTTTGACCTTCTTGACGAGCGTAAATCTCGCCAGCGAAGTCGATCATGTGAGGCAGTTCTTTGCCATTGACGCGATTGAATTCGATTACTTCTTCCATCGGTTCGGTCATCAGATAGTGATGCTCCATCGCCAAGACAGGCAATTCAAGGCCGCACATTCTGCCAACTTCGCGAGCCCACAGACCACCAGCATTAACAACATGCTCGGCGTGAATCGTGTGATCTTTGTCTGTGATTACATCCCATGTGCCATCAGCGCGATGACTGAGACCAGTGACCCATGTATTTGTGTAAACCTCAGCGCCACGATTTTTCGCACAGATCGCGTATGCATGGGTTACACCATAAGGGTCGACACTGCCTTCATCTTCGTCGAATAGTGCGCCAACGAAATATTTTTCTTCGAGCAACGGGTTTAAAACCTTTGCTTCTTTGACAGAGATGATCTCCATCTTCATACCCAAATAACGACCGCGAGCCTGCGCCATTTTGAGCCAGTCAAGGCGCTCTGGGGTATCAGCCAATTGGATACCGCCAGGCAAGTGAATGCCACAGTTCTGACCTGACTCTTTTTCAATCTCCTTGTACAGGTTCACTGTGTATTGCTGCAAGCGAGCAACGTTTGGGTCGCCGTTTAATGTGTGCATACCACCGGCGGCGTGCCACGTTGAACCAGCGGTTAGTTCTTTGCGCTCAACTAGCACGACATCTGTCCAGCCTGCTTTGGTGAGGTGATAGAGCACTGAGGCTCCGACAACGCCACCACCAATAACGACAACTCTTGCGGATGATTTCATTTACTTACCTTTCTATTAATTAAAAATCTGTCGCGACTCCACCTTCAGAGACACGGCGCTTGACAAATTCTTTGAGTTCTTCGTGAACTGCATCGTCGAGTGCAGGTGTTGTGTATGCGTCAAGCCAAGTCTTGGCAAGTTCAGTAGTTTTGGTAACTGCCGTTGGGCTTCCACCTTCTTGCCAACTTTCATAATTTCGCCAATCTGAAATCATCGGCTTGTAGAACGCATCTCGAAAGCGATCTTGCGTATGTTGCACACCAAAGAAGTGCCCACCTGGGCCAACTTCGCCTATTGCTTCGTGAGCCAGTGTTGCTTCATCAACAACAATCGGCTCAAGATATGCAGCCACCATGCCAAGCAGATCGGCGTCAAGCACAAACTTTTCAAGCGAAGAATGTAATCCGCCCTCCATCCATCCTGCGCCGTGCATCAAGAAGTTGACACCGCCTTGAATTGCGCCCCACAGTGAAAACACACTTTCATATGCAGCCTGAGCGTCAAGTGCGTTAGATGCGCAAACATTGCTTGAGCGGTAAGGCACGCTATAACGGCGGGCGAGTTGACCGCCAGCCATTGCGGTGCGCATATATTCGGGTGTACCGAATGCTGGTGCGCCCGATTGCATGTCGACATTGCTGGTGAAACCACCGTAAGCAACTGGTGCGCCAGGTCGAACCACCTGAGTGAAAGTCATGCCAGCAAGCGCTTCAGCGTTTTGTTGAGCGAGTGCCCCAGCCAAAGTAATTGGTGCCATTGCGCCCGCCAAAGTAAATGGAGTGATGATAATTATTTGATTTCGAGATGAGTACTCCATGATGCCTTGCAACATTGGCGTGTCAAGTCGCAGTGGCGATGATGAGTTAATGATGCTAAAAACTGACGGCTCACGGTCGAGTGTTTCGTCGTCGACTTGGCGGGCGATTCGCGACATCTCAAGAACGTCTTGATTGCGCTGGCGCCCAAGGCTGTAACAGTGAATCGCTTTGTCTGTGAGAGTCAACATGTCATAAGTAGTTTCGATGTGACGAATAGATGCGTGCAAATCAATCGGCTCAACTGGGTAGCCACTAATGAAGTGGATGATATTAAAAACTTGCGTTAGTTTTAGCAATTCTTGAAAGTCTTGACGAGTACCAGGGTGGCGAATGCCATCGAGACCGATGAAGTTAGGTGTGCTGGCTACTGAGCCAAATGACATCCAATCGCCACCGATATTAAGTGTGTGGTTAGGGTTACGTGCGTGAAGTTTGAACTCGCTCGGGCATGTTTTGATTGTTTCAAGTACCATCTCGGGGTCAAATCGCACCCGCTGGTCTTCGATTTTGGCGCCCGCTTTCTTTAATAAATCGCGCGCATCTGGATCCAAGAAATCCATCCCATATTCAGAAAGAATTCGCAAACTGGCGAGATGAATTGACTCAACTTCGTCATCGCTGAGCACTTTTGTCGGCGCGTAACGCATGCGCGGTTGTTTGAAAGGCTTCTGGTCTGGCAATTTGACTTCAGTTGTTGAAGTTCTGGCTCGGCCACGCCGACGATTTGGCTCAAGATGCTCTGTAGTCACGGCTCAAACTCTAGTTTTAATCGCGCGTTTTTAATGCATTTTGAGCAGAAAGACCGTCAGTAAATTAACGCTAATTATGTTGACTGGTTGACGAGTTATAGATTTTTGCGCTTGCGAATCTCAGCCGAGATAGCGGGCACAATAACGTGAAGATCCCCGATTACGGCATAGCCAGCCTTGGTGACAATGTTCGCTTGTGCATCGATATTTATTGCGAGGATATTCTTTGACGCCATTGCCCCGACCCAATGTTGGATCGCGCCAGAAATGCCGCACGCAATATAGATATCTGGCGCGATGCGAGTACCGGTTTGGCCAACTTGGTCGGTGTGATTGCGCCAGCCGTTATTAGTTACGGCACGAGAGCACCCGACGACACCATTTAGAAGACCGGCCAATTCTTCGAGAGGGGCGAATGCTTCAGCCGAACCAACACCGCGACCGCCGCTCACAACTACTGGAGATGTCGCAAGAGTGACACCAGCGACACGTTCGACACGGTCTTGCACGAAAGATTGTGTGACTGAATCATCAAGATCTACATCAATCGCTAAAACAATTGCTGGTGTAGCCGCCAATTCTTCTTGCGGTTCAACAATATGGTTTGCAAGCGTGACGAGTTTGATTGGTGCGTCAATTTCAGATTCTTCCATTAGCGACCCACCCCAACGCGCACGAACAACTTTTAACGGTTGCGTGCCATTGAAGTCTGCATCAAACTCGAGACAGTTCATCGCTGCAGGTAAGTCAAGTCGCGCTGCTGCTTGCGCAATGATTTCGTGTCCGCGTTCGGTGCCCGAACTGATAACTACCTGAGGTGAAGTTTTACGCACAACTTGAGCAATCGTCTCACCCCATGCTTCGGGACCGAAATCTATAAGAGTTTCATGATGTGCTTGGTGAATTGTCGTCGCGCCAAATTTTGAAATAACTTCACTGAGTGCATCGGCGTCAGCACCAATTGTTAGGGCCTCAAATTTAGCGCCCATTTGTTTAGCCAAGTGACGAGCCGCAGTTAATACGCCAAGTGAAGCTTGGGTAATTGCTCCGCGATCATGTTCTACAACTGCAAGAACTGTCATTTGAAAACACCTAATTCTTCGAGTAGATCAACGACAGCAGACGCTGCCTCAGGGCCATTGCCAAGTATTTTTGTATTGCTCGCACGCTCAGGTGGGCGCATCAATGTGATCAGTTTCAAGCCACCAACATCACCACTCGCCATATTTTGAGTGATCTCAACTTTTTTGGATGCAAGTCGACCCTTCATGGTCGGGTAACGCGGTAAGTTGATGCCTTCTTTTACGCCAACACAGGCCGGCGTTTTAAGTTTGTATATCTCTACGCCTGCATCACTTTCGCGACGCACTGTTGCAATACCGTTCTCTAATTCCAATCCTTTGGCGCCGTTGATAATCGGACGACTAAGTTTCAGCGCAGTTCGGATTCCGACTTGATATCCACATGAGTCAGCAGATTCGTTGCCGAACAGAACTAAATCGTATTTGCCGTTTGTAGTTTCGAGTTCTGCAATAACTGTGGCGATTGCTTGAGCAGTTCTTTGCGGATCCCAATCTGTTGTATCTATTGGCACGAGAACTGCTTTGACAGCACCTGTGCTAACTGCAGTTCGAAGTTGTTCTTGCGCTTCGGCAGGGCCAAGCGTTAAAACGGTTACTTCTCCGCCATGCTTTTCTACAAGTTGAACTGCTTGTTCAACCGCGCACTCTTCGTGTGGGCTAATAGTGAAGCCCAAGAATGCAGTGTCGACCTGCTGACCATCGCTTGTGATGTTGATGCGTGCGCCAGGTGCTGGCACTCGCTTAACGCAGACAAGAATGTTCATCGTCGTGTCTTGTCTTTGACTAGCTCTTCATGCGAGCATCTGTTGGGTCAAACAATGCCTGACTGCCAACTCGCGCAACTCGCACTGGAAATAGTTCGTTCATATACATCACGCGAAGTTCGTTGCCTTCAACTGCATGTTCTGGCGTGAGATAGGCGAGTAACAAATATTTGCCAAGTGAAGGTGCTGCACCTGCTGTTGTTACACGCGAGACGCGACCCTTTGTGTCGACAATGCGTTCGCCCGTTTTGGTCAAGATTGGCTCGTTGCCACCAGTTGGGAAGCGTTTGATGCCTGACTTGCTTGTGTTGTCAATCATTTCTAGCGTGCACATGATCGCACATGGTTTTTCTTCTCGTGCTTTCAAGTATTCGGCTTTGCCAATAAAGTCTGCGGATTTGACTTTTGCGCGGTTAAGACCAGCCTCAACTGGGTTGTATTCGCTTTCGAGTTCAGCGCCCATCAAGCGGTAGCCCTTTTCGATTCGACCAGTCACTGCGTATACGCCCATGCCGACTGGGATTATCTCGAACTCTTCGCCAGCCTTGGCGATCGAATCCCACATGCGAAGGCCGTGCTCCATTTTTGTGTAGACCTCCCAACCGTTTTCCCCAACATATGAAATGCGGAACATCGTTGCAGGTACACCATCAATTAGTACTTCGCGAACCGACCCATAAGGAAAGTTCTTCTGCGAGACATCAAACGGAACGAGCTTGCCTTCGGCATTAATATTTTGCGTTGCCTTAGCCATTGTCTTTTCTGCATTCGGACCCCAAACGCCGATCGTGCAAAGCGACGAACTCATATCGGTGAATGTGACTGAGCCATCGTGTGGCATGTGACGATTAAACCAGTAGTTGTCGCGTCCGCCATCGAATGCGCCGGTGATAACTCTGAAATGGTCAGTGCCAAGTCGCATGATCGTCAGGTCGCCGCGAAAACCACCACCAGGTGTAAGCAACGGTGTGTATACCGATCGTCCGACTTCGACATCAACATTATTGACGCACATGTATTGCAAGAACTTCATCGTGCCAGGGCCAGTGAAGTCGAACTCATTGAATGCAGTGAGGTCGACCATGCCGACCGACTCACGCATCTGAAGGTGCTCGGCATTTGTGATTGGTGACCACCAGCGTGCGTCCCATTCGTGTGCGCGTGGTTCACAAGCAGATGCAAATTTTTTCACTAACTTCTCGTTCGAGGCAAACCACTGCGGACGCTCCCAGCCACGAGCGTCAAAAAAAGTTGCCCCTGCCGCTTCTTCGCGTGCAAAGAACGGGCTGCGACGCATATTGCGTTGTGTTGCCCATTGCTCACGCGGATGCACGATGCCGTATGTCTTGTTGAAGTGCTCGTCGCATCTTGCATAAATATGATGTTCAGTCTTTTCGTGCGCGTAAAAACGCGAAATGTCAGACGAGTGCGGGTCGCACAAATGTGGATATCCATATGTCATCCATTCGGCAACAAGTTGCGCAATGCCAGGGCCTTCTTTGATCCATACGGCTGCGGCTGACCAAAGATTTTTTACTTCAACGGTTTCGCCAAGCACTGGCATCGCATCTGGTGTCAGCGAAAGCAAACCGTTAATTGCATATTTGATTTCAGCATCGCCGAGCATCTCCATGAGTTCAATTGCTTGCTCCATCTGCGGATCAAAATCATCTTGAGTGAGCGGCAACTCGGTTGGTGAAAGCGCCGACGCTTCGTTCGACGGAATGTCATCTGGGTGCATGAAGATTGCTCGGTGGGCATAACTGCCAACTTCCATTGAGCCTGCAGTTTGACGCTCGTAACAAAACGTATCCATGTCACGCACGATTGGGTAAGCAACTTCGGCATTTGACTTTTGCAAAATATCAATCGGGCCAACGTCTGCCATCTGGTGAACTGCCGGAGTCAATGGAATATTCGCGCCGGCCATTTTTGCAATTCGCGGACTCCACACACCGCAGGCAACGACGACATACTCGGCTTCGATGCGACCCTTGTTAGTAACGACTGCTTTAATCATTCCGTTTTCAACTTCAAGATCAAGAACTTCTGTATTTGCAAACACATTCAAGTTGCCTGATTTGACGGCACCTTCGCGCATCAGCGTGCCTGTCTGTAACGAGTCAACACATGAAACACTTGGTGTATAGAAACCGCCGAGCACGATTTTTTCATTGATAAACGGTACGAGTTCTTTAACTTCAGCAGGTGAAAGTAATTTCGCGTCAATACCCCAAGATTTTGCAGAAGTCATTCGTCGATTAAATTCTTCGAGGCGTTCAGGGTTGCGGGCGACTTCAATGCCACCGCATGTGTTGTTCATCCCCATCTCGATGTATTGCTTTTGTGAGGCGAGCGTTAACAATGCCATTTCTTTGTTGTGATCAGTCGGGAAAATAAAATTTGATGCATGACCAGTTGAGCCGCCAGGGTTGGGTAGTGGACCCTTATCGATTTGTACCATGTCGGTCCATCCAAGTTTCGCGAGATGACCAACTAGGCAATTGCCGACGATTCCTGCACCGATGACGACGCACTTTGCTTTGGTTGGAAACTCGCTCATTTTTAGACCTCGTGATTCGTGTGTTTTGATGCACCAGTTTGGTGGTATATCAGAACGATATCACCGCTGTATGCTCTAATCAAATGGCTACAGAGTCCCTTAGCGAGCAGGCTTATCGGCTCATCCGTCAAAAGATTGTGCGACTCGAATTGGCGCCTGGGGCTGTCATTCGCGAGGACATTCTGCAACAAAATCTTGGTATCGGTCGAACGCCAATTCGTGAGGCGTTGCAGAGGCTGGCTCGGGATCAATTTTTAGTTGTGATACCACGTAGAGGAATGATCGTCTCGAATATTGATGTCTCCGAACTTTCGATGCTTTACGAGACCCGCGCAATTTTAGAGCCGTACGCAGCACGTTTGGCGTGTCAGCGAGGTCGACAAGAACATTGGCAACAAATGCGTGAAGTTCTCGATTCTGCCGCAAAGCCAAAAATTACCGCTCAAGATCAAATACATTTTGACGCCCAGTGCCATGAGATTGTTTGGGCTGCTGCTGGCAATCGTTTCTTGACAGACACGCTTGACGTTTTATATGCGCAAAGCGATCGACTTTGGCACATCTATCTTTCTGATGTTGCTGACATGGGGCACGCGTTAGATGAACATGTTGAAATTTTGCATGCGCTTGAGTCTGGTAACTCTGATCTTGCGTACAAACTTTCTGAAACTCACGTGCAAAGTTTCGATGCTCAAGTTCGTGATGCAGTTCGCAAAAGAATTGGGTCTTCTAGTCTCTAAAAGTTATTGCGTGCTAAGGCTGGCGCGAAATTCTCCTTCGCGCATTTTCTGAAGAATTTGTGGTGGTGGTTCGTCAAGTCTCTCAATAGTGACACCAACAATTTCGCCAGTGAAATTAAAACCATGTTCATATGGACCAACCGCCGAACCAGTATCAAGTCCAACATCAAAAGTCTCACCACTCATCGAATAAACAAGTGGCACGGTTTTGTCAATTCGACCATAACCAGCCTCTGATTCGTTAACGACAAGTGAAATGTTTCCTCCAGCACCAAACCCACCGTCGTAGGCAAAACTCACTTCAATTGTGTGCTTACCATTTGCAAGTTTTTCGCTACTTGCGATTGAAGTATGTTCGTGGCCAAACCAGTTGTAGTGAAACACTGGTTTTGATTCTGCGTCTAAGTAGAGAGACCAGCCCGCCATGTTGCCACCTTGGCACACGATCACGCCCTGAGCATTGTTGTTTTTAACTAAGACATCGGCAGTGATTCGAAATGAGCAATTCTTGATGTTGATCACCGAACTTTCGGGCATGCGAATGTGAGCGTTTGTATATCGCATTTTAGAAATTCCATCTAGAGAGTGCGGCACAGCAAAATCTCCATGACGCGGTGACCCTGGGTCGCGCAATGGATAGATGCCGTATTTGTTGGCGTGCTGATCAAATAATTCTTGAAGTTCGGCGAGCTTGTCTGGGTGTGATTCTGCAAGATCTACGGCTTGCGAAAAATCTACTGCAACGTTGTACAACTCCCAGCGCTCTTGCGGGCCGTCGAATTCGAAACCCTGTAGGCGGATCCATGGCAGGCGACCATGAAAGCATGAAGCAATCCAGCCATCGTGATACAAGGCGCGATTGCCGAGAATCTCAAAATATTGGCTCGTATGTGTGCTCGGCTTGGTTGCGCTATCAAATGAATACTGCATTGATGTGCCATGAATTGGCATCTGCTCGATGCCGTTGACATGAGTTGGTGGAGTGATGCCTGCGACTTCATAAATAGTTGGCGCGATATCAATTACATGATGAAACTGTGTTCGCAATGATCCAGAATCCTTTATTTTTTTCGGCCAAGAAATTGCAATTGCGTTGCGAGTGCCACCGAAGTGCGACGCAACTTGTTTCATCCACTGAAATGGAGAGTCGAGCGCCCATGCCCAACCAACGTTGAAATGATTTTCGCATTTCGCCGTGCCAAAATCATCGATATGTTCGAGTAACCATTCTGGATCTTCAGGAACGCCATTTTGAAACGATGGTGCACTCCATGCACCGTGAATCGTGCCCTCTGCTGAAGCTCCGTTATCACCAGTGATATAGATAACAAGTGTGTTGTCGGCGATTTCAAGATCGTCGAGTGCGTCAATTACGCGCTTGATTTGAGCATCAGTGTGGGCAAGAAATCCTGCAAAGACCTCCATCAGTCGGCTCGCGATTGGTTGATAGCGCTCTGGGTAGTCACTCCATGCAGGTATTTGTTCGGGGCGCTTTGTCAACGCAGTTTCATTCGGAATGACGCCGAGTTTCAGCTGGCGCTCGTAGATCTCTTGGCGAAGTGCATCCCAACCGCTATCAAATTTGCCTTTGTATTTGTCAATCCATTCGCGTGGCACATGATGAGGTGCATGTACAGCTGGTGTCGAAAAGTAACAGAAGAAGGGTTTGTTCGGTGATGAAGCTTTTTGTCGTTGCATCCAAGTGATTGTTTGATCGGCGAGATCTTCAGTTAGGTGATAATCAGGGTTGCCGACATGCGGTGAGATTGGTGTTGTTTGATCGTAAACGGGTGGCTCGTATTGCGAAGATTCAGCGCCCATGATTCCGTAGAAGCGATCGAAACCCAATCCTGTTGGCCATCGATCAAATGGCCCAGCTGGGCTTTGCTCCCATGATGGTGTCAAGTGCCATTTACCAAAGCACGCGGTGCTGTAGCCGGACATGCGAAGAACTTGTGCAACAGTCGCTGACTCGGGGGGGATAGCGCTGTCATAACCCGGAAACGAATTCGCTATTTCTGTGATGCCGCCCATGTGTACAGCGTGATGATTGCGACCTGTCAAGAGTGCAGCGCGGGTCGGCGAGCAAAGTGCGGTCGTATGAAACTGGTTGTAACGCAAACCTTGCTTGGCGATTTTGTCAAGACCCGGTGTCGTAACTGGTCCACCGAAATTACCGAATGATCCAAAGCCAACATCGTCGAGCATGATCAACAAAATATTTGGCGCGTCGGTCGGAGCTTTAGGTGCCAAAAGTTTTTCGGGTTTTGAATCTGTTATGACCTTTTTTATTTCGCCTGAAAACTTGGGTGTTGCGCGGGGGAGATTCTGTTGACTCACGAGCGCAGGCCGTCAATTTCAAACACCGCAAGTGCGCTTTTTGCGATGTTTAGATTGCCATCGATTTTTAAAGTACCCAAATTGATCGCCTCAGACAGACTAGTTACCCCGGTCAAAATATCTGCCCATATCTCAATTGTCGAAGTCACTTGGATATTTGCATCGCGCCCGTCAGTTTGCTTAGCAATACAGTTTCGAATATGCAGACCAGTTTTATCGTGACCTATGAAGTTGAAACAGATATTCGCATCAATTCCGATAGCCCTTTCAGGTTCAAGCATGACTCGCAAAATATGCACCGATCTTTCGGCCGACGCAGAAACAATTTGTCTGCGATTAAGTCGATGAGTATTAAAACGAGACAAATCAAGTGTGCCGTCAAGATCTCGTGCTCGGGTTAAGCACCAATTTCGAATATTGGCTGCAGTCGTGCGTTGTGCAATTAGGCGAAGAGCATTTGCGAGTAGTGCACGGTCTGAAGTTTCACTATCAGTGCTGTAACTGAGCCATGACCCAAGTTCGCAGGCCCATCTCAAGTCGTCTTTTTGTATAGATTCATGTGCGATTTTACGCACAGTTTCACGACCACCAAAGCCCGCAATCATTCTGTTGGCGTGTTCTTCGCGAGGCAACGGAAACAAGTTGGCGGGGTCACCGTCAAACCAGCCGAATAGTCCGGAGCGAATTTGACGAACGTGATGTTCGGAGACACCGTAAAACTCGGAAGTCAAATTATCGTCATCATAAAAATCTGGCAGTCGAATCTCGTGAGCGAGTTCTGTGCTCGTGTAGCCACGATTTGTCAGGCGAACTGTTTGATCCCACAAAAACTGTATTGAGTCTCGATATTTTGTGACTCGGTCGAGAATTTCGTCAGCGCCACTGATCGGCATGCCATGAGCACCAATCAAATGATCCGCATTTAGTGACAGCAAGTGGTCAACTCCATTGAGCATTATTCTTGGGTCACGATATTCTTCACCTCGAATTGCAAAAATATTAAACAAAACAGGCCAAACTAAGTTGTTGACCGCACAGCCAAGTGTGCTGAACCAAAAAGTTACTGAATCATCTGCGTCAGATGGCGCTGGTGTTACTTCAATGCTTAAACCGGCAACCTCGATAGTGCACTGTGAGTTAAAAGTGTTTTTAGGTTCAATAAATCCGTTTGTCTGAGTTGTGTGTTCTGGGTTGCGGTAGAAACGACCCAAGCCAACATTTACGATGCCGTCAGGGCCATCTTGAGGAAGAGTGATCGCAAATTGCTCAACTAACCCACGGCCGTACGTTGGTGCGATTTCGGCAGTTGCGCGCACACGGTTGTAGGCGATTTTTTCGTGTCCCCAAATTTGAACTTCTTGTGTTGGATCTTCGTCAAGCACTGCTTGTGTGCCGGAAACATAATGAAAATGCGTGTACAGAACGGCAACAATTGGGCGCGAGGATTTAGTTCGCAACTCTGCGATCGCGGCACGCATCTCTTCGTTCGACTCGCCAGTGTCAATCGCGATGATTCCGTCTGGTGCATCAATAAATGTTTGATTCGATAAGCCGTTGCCGACTAAGCACCAAACACCTTGACGAACTTCATAAAAGTTTCGGACAAGTCTTTGAGATTGTTCAGCATGGTCGCGGTGAGTTATTTGACCACTCGGCAGAGTAATTGTATTTTGGCTGTCTGTTTCGAAACTTCTGGCGCGCTTTGATTTGGTCATACTCAATTGTAATTCGTATGTTGAGTCGCGTCCGGAGAAATTTCGTCTGGCCAATTTGATTGCCAGATATTCGTGGCACTTGTGCCAACATGCAGTGGAGCCCGATCAAAGTTAGCCAAAGGCTCAAGTAGTGGTTTCACAATTACATCCCATCGGGGTTTAGAAAAAAACGGAAACGACTGTCGATGTTTGCCGGTTCGGTTGATGACTCGATGTGGTGTAGAAATCAATCGACCACCACTCCAGAGTTCGAGCATGTCACCAACATTCAAAACCATCCCATTTGGTGGGCATTCAGCGGAAATCCATTGATCATCGAGCGTGCGAACTTCTAAACCGCCAACTGGATCGTGTGCCAGCAATGTCAGCAAATTAAAATCTTTATGTGGGTGTTGTCCCCACGTATCACTGAGCGGTTGTGTGGGCGGGTAATTCAATAAAGTCATATTCGTCAGTGGGCTTTTCATGCACCCAAGCATGTATTTTTCATCGATGTCTAGCGCTTTACATAGCGCAATTATTAAGTATTCGCTAACGCGAGTCAGTTCGTGCCAGTAGTTCATAACTGGTGTCTTTATGTCGTGAGCAATATCTGGCCATTTGTTTGGTCCATAAAGATTGCAGTTTTTGCAAATCTGATCACTCGGGTCGGTCTCGTTATGTAGTTTCCAGGCCTCGTATTGATCGGCGTTACCTTTGCCTGAGTTCGGCGTAAAAAAACCCAACGGCACGAAGCCGCGATAATTGTTTTTCATGACAGTGTCTTTAAGCAGAATATTTCGCGGTGTCTCAAAGACTGTGGCGACTGCATTGCGCATTTCTGAAACTGTCTTGTCGGCAACTTGATGGCCGATAATGATCGCAAAGCCGACTTCACTCAACGCTTTGTAAAGCAACTCTGCAGACTTCGTAAATTCTAAAGTTTCTCGATTATCTATAACTAATGCCGAGATATCAACGATCGGCAGTCGCTTATTCATGGGGTAAATATTTCTTGTATCTAATCCACCGTGAGGTTCTGAACATGTTGAAAGCCGAAGCGACCCTTGATGCAGAGGTTGCCGTGCGTTACTGAATGATCGCTAGGTGAGGTGACTTTGACAATCGTGTTGTCTTGCACGTGCAAGGTGAGCGCACAACCGACACCGCAATATGGGCAAATCGTATCCGTCTGAGTTTGTTCAGGTTCGTTCCATGTGCCGTCTTGGCGCATGTCGTATTCACTTGTAAACATCAGCGCACCTGTTGGGCAAACTTGAATACAGTTACCGCAGTAAACACATGCCGAATCGGTTAGGTCAACGGCAAACTCCGTCGAGATTCTGGCGTCAAATCCTCGTCCGGCAGTTGTGATTGCAAAAGTATTTTGCCACTGCTCACCACAAGCATCAACACACTGGTAACACAAAATACATTTTGAATAATCGCGAATATAAAGAGTGTTGTCAACCTTGACTGGCTGATGAACTGTCTCGGCTGTTGAACCATCGGGTTGGTGGTGATGGCCTGTAGTTGCCTCATCGCGGTCACCATGATGATAGGACGGCGCACCAAATCGTGAAGGCTGTGCACCGTACCCTTCGTTCCAGCGGGCAACATTTTTAGTTAGTGAAAGATCGACTGACGACCCGAGCAACTCAAGCACGAGTTTGCGACTGTGATTGGTTCGTTCGTTATTTGTGTTGACAACCATGCCTGCTTCAACTTTGCGAGAGCAACTTGGTACAAGCGTTCGCGAACCTTCAAGTTCGACCATGCAAACTCGGCAAGCATTCTTCGGTGTGATCGTGTCGCCATAACAAAGTGTTGGTATTTCTTTGCCCGAGGCACGACATGCATCGAGCAATGTAGAACCCTCGAGTGCGCTAACTTTTTGACCATCAATTGTTAATTCAACACTGCGTCGAACTTGCAGGCCAGTGGTTACTTGTGTGCTCATGCCGAGAACACTTTAAGTCGTGTCAGTGCTGAGTCAATGGCATTGTGCGCAGTTTGACCGAGACCACAAATGCTGGCATCACGCATTACTTGGCCAAGATCACGCAATAGTTGCAGATCAACTGCTGCATTGCTGGTGCCAGAAGATTTAATGAGGCGAGCGAGGGCTTCTTGTTGTCGAACCGTGCCAACACGACACGGCACGCATTGACCACAAGACTCATCACGAAAAAATGCCGCGATTCGTTGCAGTTGGTCAATCATGTCGACGTTTTGATCTAGCACCATGACGACTCCAGAACCAAGTGTCGCACCTGCTGCGCGAGCGGCTTCAAGTGTGAGTTCGAGGTCTAGATCCTGTGGGCCGACAAATCCGCCCGCAGCACCGCCCAACAACACAGCCTGTAGTTCTGAGCCGGTTTTCAGTCCGCCGGCGAGATCAATGAGTTCTCGCAAAGTTGCACCAAAAGTAACTTCGTAAACACCAGGTTTATTTACGGCGCCAGAAAGGCAAAACAATTTTTTGCCCTTAGAGCCTGCTGTGCCCCAAGTTGCATATTTCTCGCCCGTGTTTTCAATTATCGACAAAACATTTATTAGCGTTTCGACATTATTCACAACTGTCGGCTTGCCGAACAGACCTACCTCAACTGGAAACGGCGGCTTGTTGCGAGGTTCACCGCGGTATCCCTCAATTGAATTAAATATGGCAGTTTCTTCGCCGCAAATATAAGCGCCGGCCCCTCTAAAAATTGTGATGTCGAAACTGAAACTCGATCCCAAAATATTTTCACCAAGCATTGATCGTGATCGGGCAGACTCAACTGCGTTTGTCAAATGTTTTAGTGCTCGCGGATATTCTCCACGCAAGTAGATCCATCCGTGTTGACAGCCAGTTGCGAATGCAGCAATCGTCATCGCCTCAACCAGCGCAAACGGGTCACCTTCCATCAGAACACGATCTTTAAATGTTCCTGGTTCAGATTCATCGGCATTGCAAATTAAGTAACGAGTTTTAACTGGCTGACCAGCAACGGCAGCCCATTTACGACCAGTCGGGAAAGCCGCACCGCCGCGACCGACGAGTCCAGATGCGGTTACTTCGGTTATCACTTGTTCAGCGCCGATTTCGATTGCTCGACGCAATGCAACGTAACCATTAGATGCGATGTAATCATCAATGCTCAACGGATCAACTTGACCGATACGAGATAGCAGTACTAAAGATTTATCTGGTGCTTGTGGCACGGCGGCTGCAACTTCTTGTTCTGCCCCTGCAGACTTTCCTGCAACAAGGTCAGTGATGTCATCTACTGTTGCCGGCGCGAGTAATTCGTAACGAGGTGTTACTCCGGTCTCTATAACTAAAACAGCGGGTGCGCGCTCGCAAACACCAAGACATGGCGAGGCAATTGCCCCTGTTGGTATCGAATCTTCTTTGCAACCAGACATCGCGCGGCAGGCTAGGTCAACGCAAACATGAACTTGCCGAGCAGGGCGTTCGTTTGTATCAAACAATGCATAAAAAGTTGCCACTCCGTAAATATCCGCAGGAGCAATATCAAGTCGTTGTGAAATGTAGTTAATCGACCCGCGACTTAGCCAGCCGATTTGGTCATTGACGGCATGAAGAGTCGGCAGTAAAAGATGACGCAGACTGCGTAGAGATTCGCCACCGTGAGCAACTCGGTGCCCCGTTACATTTCGTTCGCCACCCTGAGATGTCTCTGGGGCAAGTCCGAGCAGCGAATCAACCGCTCTTTTCTCTTCGGCCGTTGCCGTTGCTGATGCTATTTTAAGATCCATTGCGCTTATGACTTTACGACTTAATTCGCTCAACTCACGACTTCTCCGTAAGATCATTTGTTAGCAATTGCGTTCCGTTTATTTGGGGAGTGTTTCATGGTGAAAATCATTGCCAGTGAATACGTCGACTTGGATAGATATCCGATCAACGAATTTGGTTCGGCGCGTAAAGCCCTAATTAAAGAATCAAATTTGGCAATCCAAGACGACGGTTGCGTGGTTCTCAAAGGTTTTGTAAAACAAGAGCGAATTAGTGAATTAGTTACTGAATGTGACCGAGTTGAGTCACGCGGTCATCGCAACTTCACTCGCACGAATCCATATTTCTTGAACGATCGTGAAGATTTACCACTGACTCATCCATTGCGCCGCTTCTACGATCGATCAAATGCATTTGTGCCAGCCGATAACTTTGGCCCCGAAAGTATTCTTCGCGCGATTTTTGATTGGTCGGCTTTCTCGCCATTTGTCAAAGAAGTGCTTGGCGAAGAAAAGTTTTTCCCGTATGCAGATCCGTTGGCAGATGTAACGGTGAATTTGGCCGAAGAAGGCGGAGGGTTTCCATGGCACTTCGATACGAATAATTTCACGGTGACTTTGGCGATTCAAAACGCCGAACACGGAGGAGATTTTGAATACAGCCCGATGGTGAGATCACTAACCGATGAGAATTATGAGGTTGTCGAAAAAGTTTTAGATGGTGATAAAAATTTGATCAGAACGTTGAAACTCGAGCCTGGCGATTTGCAGATTTTTAAGGGGCGTTATTCTTTGCATCGTGTCGCACCGTTGGCAGGTTCACGCAAGCGCTATGTCGCAATTTTTAGTTATGTTGCAGAACCCGGCATGGTCAGTAGTCCGCAACGCGCCAAAGAGCTCTACGGTCGTGTGTTACCGATTCATCTTGAGCGCGCGGGTTTGCGTGCCGATTCACTAATTGACTAGTCGCGATCTTGTTATGAAAGCAGTAGTCACGACTGGTAATGGTGGCTACGACAAGCTTGTGTATTGCGATGTGCCGATGCCTGTCGTTGGCGCTGGCGAAGTGTTGTTGCAAGTACTCGCGGCTGGGGTCAACAACACCGAGATTAATACCCGACTCGGTTGGTACTCATCAAGTGTTGTTACAGGCACAAATACTGCGTCAACTAACAAACCGCAATCAGAGATTCAAAAAGTTGACGGTGGATGGAACGCCGCGACACCGTTTCCGTTCATTCAGGGCACCGATTGTTGCGGGCGGGTAGTCGGTGTGGCGCCTGATGTTGATTCGCAACTGATTGGCTCACGTGTAATCGTGCGACCCTGTATGCGCCCAGATGGCTTTAATTCACTGCGCAACATTTGGATGGGTTCGGATTTTGATGGGGCGTTCGCGCAGTTTGTCAAAGTGCCGGCAACGGAGATTTTCTTAGTCAATTCAGATTGGAGCGACACGGAGTTGGCCTCACTGCCGTGTAGCTACGGCTCAGCAGAAAATATGTTGCATCGCGCGCAAGTTCTTGCAGGCGAACACGTGTTGGTTGCTGGGGCATCTGGCGGTGTCGGTTCTGCGGTGGTGCAACTAGCAAGACTTCGGGGGGCAAAAGTTACTGCGATTGTCGGCAAGTCAAAAATGCAACAGGTTCGCGCGATAGGTGCCGACGAAGTTATTGATCGTGACACCGACATAATTAAATTTCTTGGCGAAGAGTCAGTTGATCTCGTAGTCGACAATGTTGGTGGCCCGTCGTTTGGGTCTATGTTAAAAGTATTGCGTCGCGGTGGTCGCTATGTTTCTTCCGGCGCAATCGGCGGACCAATCGTCAATTTTGACTTGCGCGATCTTTACTTAAAAGACCTTCGTTTAATTGGATGCACCGCATGGGATGAACCCGTTTTTGCGAATCTTGTTTCTTATGTTGAACAGAAGCGAATAATGCCTTTAGTGGCAAAAACATTTGCGTTGCAAGAAATAGCGAAGGCACAACAAGAGTTTCTCGAAAAAAATCATGTCGGTAAATTTGTGCTCGTACCCGAACTAGTTGACGGGCTAATTATTTAGCTTGTTAATTGGCTAGTTATCTAGCTATTCACCCGCAACTGGAACGCGCGCCTCAAGGCGTTCAATCCTTACTGCAGCTGCTTTGAATTCAGCAGTACCTGATTTCGGATCTGTTGCATCAATCGTGATCAAGTTCGTGTCCACTTGATCAGGTGAGTGCATAGTCATAAACACGAGGCCTGGTCGCAGACTTGTGTCTATACGCACTGGTACTTCTAGCGAGCCGCGAAGTGAACTAACTCGAACAATTTCATGTTCCTTAATCGCCAAACTAATTGCATCTTCTGGTGAGACATCGATCGTTTCGTTGAAACGCAATGGGCTGTCGAAACCACGAGTTTGAACGCCGGTGTTGTAAGAGTCAAGTCGGCGGCCAGTAGTTAGGCGCAGCGGAAACTCAGGTGTCGTTGCTTCAACTGGTGGGTCATCAACGACAACGCTGAACGGTGCGAGGCGACCACGTTTGGCCGGGTCTTTATCCCAAAGACGGCCATGCAAAAACGACGGTTCAAGTTTGTCTTCACTGAAGCATGGCCACTGAATGCCACCAAGATCGGCAAGACGCTTGTACGACATGCCGGCGTGCATCGGTGAGAGGCTGCGAAGTTCATCCCAAATTTGTTCTGATGATTCGTACTTCCAGTCGTGTCCCAGTTCGCGGGCCAAATCAAGAATGATCCGAATGTCGTCACGTGCATTGCCTGGCGACTTGATTGCTTTACGCACACGCTGAACTCGACGCTCAGAGTTTGTTACTGTGCCGTCGCTTTCGCACCACGATGCTGAACCCGGTAATACCACGTCCGCAAGTTCGGCTGTTTTTGTCATGAAAATATCTTGTACAACTAAAAAGTCAAGATTTTTCAGCAAGTGTGTCGCATGTGCTCCGTCTGCTTCAGATTGAGCAGGGTTTTCGCCAATCACAAATACGGCACGCAGGTCTCCGCGCTCCATTGCTTCAAACATCTCCGTTAGGTTCCAACCATTTTTCGGTGGAATCGTGCAACCCCAGAGTCGATCAAATTTCGCTCGAGCAACATCGTCTACGACATCTTGAAAACCTGGCAATTTGTTTGGTAGCGCACCCATGTCGCCGCCACCTTGCACATTGTTTTGTCCGCGCAATGGGCTGAGACCTGCACCCGTACGACCCACATGACCGCACAACAATGAAAGATTTATAAGCGAAAGAACATTGTCAACGCCGTTGTGGTGTTCTGTGATGCCAAGTGTCCAACAAAGTTGAGCAGTGCCGGCTTTGGCGTAAGCATGTGCCAATTCGCGAATTGCATCTAATGGCACGCCAGTTACTTGACTGCCGCGTTCGAGAGTCCATTCTTCAACTGAGTTTGCGTACTCAACGAAACCCGTTGTGCTACCTTCAACGAATTCTTTGTTGGCTAAACCAGCGTGAATAATTTCGCGCGCGATCGTATTTGACAACGCAACATCGGTGCCAATATTTAGACCGAGCCAAAGATCCGCGAACTCTGCCGAAGCAGTGCGACGTGGGTCAACTACGAATAGTTTTGCTCCGTTACGAACACCTTGTAATACGTGATGAAAGTAAATTGGATGTGCTTCGCGAGCGTTCGAGCCCCACAACACAACTACTTCAGTAGCTTCTACTTCGGCGTATGAACTTGTTCCTCCGCCGGCTCCAAAAACAGTGGCCAGACCGACCACCGAAGGGGCGTGTCAAGTTCTATTACAAGAATCAATGTTGTTCGTGCCAATTACTGCACGAGCAAATTTTTGAGCGATGAAATTCAATTCGTTGGTCGATTTTGAGCACGAGAAGAAACCAACGGCTGATGGCGAGAACGCATCTCGCGTAGTGGCTAAGCCAGTCGCGGCCTTAGACAATGCTTCTTGCCAAGTCGCGACGCGCAACTTGCCATTTTCGCGAACCATTGGCTCTGTGATTCGGGCGTAGGGCTCGAATTTTTGCTTCGTCATTTTTTGTGCCACTTTGCTCCGTATAAAAATTTGGTGCTGAATCGTGATTCAAACTTTAGCGACTGTAGATGGTCTTTAGACGGTTATCTCGTGTCTGTAGAGTAGAGAGTCGCATCAAAGTAAAAAAATCAAACTACCGAAAGAGGAATAATGGGTTTCCCATCTGATCTTGAAATTGCACGCAAAGCCACTGCTAAACCGCTTACAGAAATTGCCGCCCAGATGGGCATCGGCGCAGAGTTTTTAGAACCGTATGGCAAAAGTCTCGCCAAAATAAGTCTGGACGCGATCGATTCTTTGAAGTCACGACCGAAAGCAAAATACGTCGTAGTAACCGCGATCACACCAACCCCGCTTGGTGAGGGTAAGACAACAACAACTGTCGGTCTTGGTCAAGCAATGAAGAACATCGGTAAAAAAGCCACGATCAGTTTGCGTCAGCCAAGTATGGGACCAACTTTCGGCATCAAAGGCGGCGCCGCGGGTGGCGGCTATAGCCAAGTAATCCCGATGGAGTTGTTGAATTTGCATCTCACCGGAGACTTTCATGCTGTAACTGCAGCACACAACTTGCTATCAGCGATGGTTGATAATCATTTGCACCAGGGCAACGAGTTAGATCTTGATATCAACAACATCACTTGGCGTCGTGTAATGGATGTTAACGATCGCTCGTTGCGAAATTTAATCGTCGGTCTTGGCACCAAAGAAGACGGTGTCGTTCGACAGACAGGTTTCGACATAACTGCAGCATCCGAAGTGATGGCTATTCTTGCGCTTGCAACTTCGAAAGAAGATATGCGTGCACGTTTTTCACGCATCGTCGTCGGATACGACTCAAGTGGCAAGCCTGTAACTGCAGAACAATTGAGTGGCGCAGGTTCAATGGCAGTGATCATGGGCGAGGCGATCAAGCCAAACTTGTTGCAGACAATTGAAAATACACCGGTGATTGTGCACGCGGGACCGTTTGGCAATATTGCGCATGGCAACTCATCAATTGTTGGCGATTTAATCGGTATTCATTCTGGTGATTATCTAATTACTGAGGCTGGTTTCGGCGCCGACATGGGTGCAGAAAAGTTCTTCAATATCAAGTGCCGTGCATCGGGTCTTGTGCCAGATGCTGCGGTATTGGTTGCAACCGTTCGTGCGCTCAAAGCTCACTCAGGAAAATACAAGATTGTCGCGGGCAAAGCTTTGCCAGAAGATCTCTTGAAGGAAAATCCAGATGATGTTATTGCTGGAGCCGCAAACTTGGTTAAGCAAATTGAGAATGTTAAAGCACACGGTGTTTCACCAGTTGTGGCGATTAACGGGTTTCCGACTGATCATAAATCTGAGCATGACGCAATTCGTAAAATTGCCGAAGATGCCGGCGCTCGAGTGGCAGTTTGTACACACTTCGCCGATGGTGGTGCGGGTGCAACCGATCTTGCTAGAGCAGTAGTTGAAGCATGTAATGACAAGAACAATTTCCATTTCTTGTACCCAGATGAAGCATCTCTCAAAGAAAAAATTGAGAAGATCGCAACAACAATTTATGGTGCAGCAAAAGTTGAATACACAGGTCTTGCCAATAAGCAGATCAAGACGTATACCGACAACGGCTTTGCCAAGTTGCCGATTTGTGTTGCAAAAACTCACTTGTCAATTTCGGGTGATGCTTCCTTGCGTGGCGCACCAACGGGTCACACACTAAATGTGCGCGAAGTGCGAGCATCAATTGGAGCAGGTTTCATTTATCCAATTTGTGGAGACATGCGCACGATGCCAGGACTCGGAACAAAGCCGGCCGCAGCGATTATTGACTTCGATGCGAACGGCGAAATCGTCGGATTGTCATGACCCAAGTTGCTGCGCGAACCGCCGGCGGGGCAATTTTGCTCGACGGCGTTCAATTGCGGGATGAAACTGTCGCGAAAATCAAAGCGTCAATCAACCAAGCAGGAAACCCGAAGATTTGTTTGGCAACCGTGCTCGTTGGCGATGATGCGCCGAGTCATATCTATGTGAAAAGTAAACACCAAAAAGCCCAAGAAGCAGGCATGGTTTCTAAGGGCATCAATTTGCCAGAGAATTCAACACAAGCAGAAGTTGAACTAGCTGTTGCGACTTTGGTTGCTGACAAGCAAGTGCACGGAATCTTGGTTCAATTGCCATTGCCAAAGCACATCGACACTGAAGCTGTGCTTAGTTTGCTGCCAATCGAAAAAGATGTTGATGGTCTGACAGAGAAGTCGCTCGGGCGACTTGTGCGCGGCTTACCAGGCCATGTGCCATGCACTCCACTTGGTGTAGTGCGTTTGCTTGAGCGCCACAATATTCAAACTGTCGGCAAGCGCGTGACTGTTATCGGCAGGTCGGCACTTGTTGGCTTGCCACAAATGTTGTTGCTCGTACGTCGTGGTGCTGATGCAACCGTCACGATCGCACACAAATCAACTACCGACATGATTGAAGTTTGTCGAGAGTCAGACATTATCGTCGCAGCTGCCGGCGCTGCGCGAATGGTTACTGCGGCGCACGTTAAGCCTGGTGCAACTGTTATCGATGTCGGCGTATCACGAATCAACGGCAAAATTGTTGGTGATGTTGATTTTGAGGCAGTTCAAGCAATCGCCGGCGCAATCACTCCGATGCCAGGCGGCACTGGCCCAATGACGATTGCATGTTTGCTCGAGAACACACTTGAAGCCGCGCGAATGCTTGGAGACTTCTGAAGAAATCTTCAGCCGTTTACGATTTCATAATCGTGGGTGGTGGGTCGGCTGGCTCAGCGTTAGCAAATCGTCTTAGCGCTGATCCAAAAAATAAAGTACTCGTACTTGAAGCAGGTCGTCCTGATTACTGGTGGGATGTTTTTATTCACATGCCTGCAGCGTTGACGTTTCCAATTGGCAGTCGTTTTTACGATTGGCTTTACGTATCAGAACCAGAACCACACATGAACAACCGTCGAGTGACTCAGGGTCGAGGCAAAGTTCTTGGCGGATCTTCAAGTATCAACGGCATGATTTTTCAGCGTGGTAATCCACTTGACTATCAACGATGGGCGAGTGACCCTGGTATGTCTACTTGGGATTACGCGCACTGCTTGCCATATTTCAAGCGTCTTGAAAATTGTTTAGCAGCCACTAGTGATGACGAATATCGTGGTCACGACGGACCGCTCGTACAAGAGCGAGGCCCAGTTAAGAATCCATTGTTCGGCGCATTCTTTGAGGCAGTTCAACAGGCAGGTCACGAACTCACCACAGACGTAAACGGTTTCAAGCAAGAAGGTTTTGCCGCGTTCGACCGCAATGTTCGTCGTGGTAGACGACTTAGTGCCGCTCGTGCGTACTTGCATCCAGTGATGCACCGTAAAAATCTCACTGTTAAGTGTCGAGCATTAGTTACGAAATTGATAATTGAAGACAAAAAAGTTACTGGTGTGAATTTTGAGTTACCGTTCGGCCGCAAGGGAACTGTTTCTGCTCGTGAAGTTATTTTGTGTGGCGGGTCTTTCAATTCGCCTCAGTTGTTGCAAGTCTCGGGTATCGGCAACTCCGAACTTTTGAAAAGTGTCGGTGTCGAACCGGTGCATCATCTGCCTGGTGTTGGTGAAAACTTACAAGATCATCTTGAGGTTTATGTTCAACACTCATGCAAACAACCAGTCTCACTAAATCCGAATCTCAAGTTGCACAAGCGACCATGGATCGGCTTGCAATGGTTATTTCGACGTGGCCCGGGTGCATCAAATCATTTTGAAGGCGGAGGGTTTATCCGCGGCAACGAATCCTTCAAATATCCAAACTTAATGTTTCACTTTTTACCAATCGCTGTTCGTTATGACGGCACAGCACCTTCTGGCGGTCATGGATATCAAGTTCACATCGGGCCAATGTATTCAAATTCGCGAGGCTCAGTTCGAATTAAATCGCCAGACGTTCGTGTTAAACCTGAGTTACGACTTAATTATTTGTCAACACCAGAAGATCGCCAAGAGTGGGTTGAGGCAATCGCCGCCGCGAGAAAGATTCTCGCCCAACCATCGTTTAATACGTTTGACGGGGGCGAAATTTCACCAGGGCCAGCCGTTAGATCAGATGAAGAGATTCTCGAGTGGGTTCGCCGTGACGGCGAGACGGCATACCATCCGTCCTGCACTTGTCGCATGGGCACAGATGAGATGTCGGTTATTGACCCATTGACAATGCGAGTGCGGGGATTGACTGGCATTCGAGTGGTCGATGCTTCGGTGATGCCTTATGTCACTAACGGCAATATTTACGCACCGACGATGATGATTGCCGAAAAAGCCGCCGACATAATTCTTGACAATCCGCCATTAACTTCGCAGACGGTCAAGTTCTTCAGTCACTCAAACTGATAGCGTTTCAATTCGTTGTACTGGGCGATCTCAGTAAACGTAGAGAACCCCCACTTAACTAATCATCTATTAAACTTAAATTGGAGCAGTTGTGAGCAACGAAGAATTCGAAGATATCGACCTCGCGCAATTATCAGACGACGATCTCACTGCGCAGATGCACGACGACCTTTACGACGGTCTCGGACCAGAAATTATTGAAGGCACAACGATCTTGTTGGATCGCGGTTGGTCACCAACAAAAGTTTTACAAGATGCACTCGTTGAAGGTATGAGAATTGTTGGCATTGACTTTCGCGATGGCATTTTGTTCGTGCCCGAAGTTTTGCTTTCTGCAAACGCAATGAAAGGTGGAATGGCAATTTTGCGACCACTCCTTGCTGAGACTGGTGCAGAGTCGGTCGGCAAAGTTGTTATCGGTACTGTTAAAGGCGATATTCACGACATCGGCAAGAACTTGGTTGCGATGATGATGGAGGGCGCTGGTTTCGAAGTAGTTGATCTTGGTATTAATACTGATGTAAACAAATATCTTGCAGCGCTTGAAGAACACAAGCCAGACATTCTCGGAATGTCGGCGCTACTAACGACGACGATGCCTTACATGAAAGTCGTTGTTGACACGATGAAAGAAAAAGGCATTCGAGATAAATACATCATTTTGGTTGGTGGTGCACCGTTGAACGAAGAATTCAGTGTCGCTGTTGGTGCCGATGCATATTGTCGAGACGCTGCAGTGGCATCAGAAACCGCCAAGCAACTTGTCGGTGCCCGTCGTTTACGAAATGCCGAACCACCTGGCCCATCAGTCGCCTAAGTTCTAGTTTGCGATGTCTTCTGACACGCGCCCTTTAATAATTGCTTGTGGTGCATTAGCTACTGAGCTTCGCATGGTGCTGCGGGCGTCGGGCGTTGAAGACAGAATCGAAGTTAAGTATCTGCCGGCGAACTTACACAATCGTCCTGAAAACATCACGCCACAAGTTGCTGAACTGCTTGAACAAAATAGTGCGCGACCAACCTTCGTGGCATATGCAGACTGTGGCACAGGTGGTCATTTAGATTTGCTTCTCGCGAAGTATCCAGCAGTCAGTCGCTTGCCAGGCGCGCATTGTTATGAATTTTTTGCCGGTACCGCTGATTTCTTAAATGCACATGATGAAGAGCCAGGAACTTTTTATTTGACAGATTTTCTTGCCAAGCATTTTGATGCGCTGGTTTGGCAGGGTCTCGGTTTAGAAGATCATCCAGAACTGCTTAGTGCTTATTTTGGCAACTATCGTCGTGTCGTGTTGTTTTCTCAAACTATTGATCAAGATATTGTGAGCGCTGGGCAAGACGCGGCACAGAGACTTGGTCTATCGTTTGAACATCGTCATGTCGGGTTGAAACATTTTGCCGACGCAATACCAGTTTTATTTAAATCGGTGAGCGAACCAAATGAAACTAAGGGAGAATAAATAATGCCAAGAGGAAGTAACGAAGTAGTTGTAATTATGTGGCGCGATATCCCGGCGCAAGTAAATGCGCAAGCAGGTCGAGAGCGAAAGCAAGTTCAACTCTCAGATAAGTTTCAACGGGCGGTTGATCGTGCAAAACGCAAAGCCCATATTTATACCGCCGATGAAGACATTGCGCAGTGGCGCAGAATTAGTTTGCCGTTGGTTGGAGACCTCGCTGAAGCGGCGCAACGTGAAGCCGATCGACTTGATGGCGAATATTCGCGTGAGCGACTCGGGAGATTGGCATTCGCCGGCGGTTACGAAGCCGATGTTGACGATTCGGCAATTAGTGTTACAGAACTATTGGCATTAGAAGAACTAGAAGAAAACGAATAGAAAGAAAATATTTATGACAGACACAGTACTTTCGTCGGCAACTAAAGAAGTTGTAATCGGTTTCGGCCGTCCGTTTGTAATGATCGGAGAGCGAATCAACCCGACTGGCCGCAAACTTCTTGCAGCCGAAATGAAAGAGGGCAACTTCAGTCGAGTCGAATCTGATGCGTTAGCGCAAGTAGTAGCGGGCGCTCACATGCTTGATGTCAATGCAGGAATTCCATTGGCTGACGAGCCAGCCCTATTGGCAAAAGCAATTCAACTCGTGCAGTCGATCACTGATGTGCCGTTGTCAATTGACTCGTCAATCATTGCGGCACTTGAAGCAGGGCTTGCTGTATATAAAGGTAAGGCTTTAGTCAATTCGGTTACTGGTGAAGAAGCCAATCTTGAACGCGTATTGCCGCTTGTGGCGAAATATGGCGCTGCTGTTGTGGCGATTTCGAACGATGAGACCGGCATCAGCATGGATCCAGATGAACGTTTCGCTGTTGCAAAAAAAATCGTCAATCACGCCGCCGATTACGGCATCCCTGCGTGCGACGTCGTGGTTGATCCTCTAGTAATGCCAATCGGTGCGATGGGCGATGCTGGTCGTACCGCATTTAAAATCATCCGTCGCTTACGCGAAGAACTAAAAGTTAATACTACATGTGGTGCATCAAATGTGAGTTTCGGTATTCCGTCTCGCAATAACATCACGGGCACATTCTTGGCGATGGCGATTGGCGCTGGCATGACTTCGGCGATTATGAACCCAATGCATCCAGAAGTTAAGACACTTGTGATGGCGGCAGACGTGCTTGTTGGTAACGACGAGAACTGCTCAGCATGGATTCGCGCTAACCGAGACCCGAACGAAGTGAATGCAGATCGTGCTGCTCGTAATAGTCGCGGTCGACGCAAGACCGAATAAAGCGCAATGCAACGACGAGTTGTGTTTACCCCGTCGGGGCTTGATGGCGTAGTTGAAGACGGCGTGACCGTTCTTGAAGCCGCTCGACAACTTGGCGCAGATATCGACTCTGTCTGCGGTGGTCGCGGAATATGCGGTCGTTGTCAGATAACCCCGTCAACTGGTGTCTTCGCTAAATGGGGCGTCACTGTTACTGAATCCGCGTTATCGAGTTTTGCTGAAACAGAAACCAACTACCGCGCGAAGCGTGCTCTAGTTGCGGGTAATCGGCTTGGATGTGCGGCCCGTATTTGTGGCAATGTCGTAATTGATGTTCCCGCGATTAGCCAAGTACATAAGCAAATCGTGCGAAAAGATTTAGATCTCGAGCCGATCACAGTTGACCCGAGTTTCAGTCTGTATTACTTGACGATTCCAGAAGCTCAACTCGGCGACTCTGTCAGTGCCGCTGATGCGCTCGCTAACGCAGTTGCTAAACAACACAAAGTCAATGCGCCGCAAGTCGCGCGTCGCGCGCTCAGTACGTTGCACTCGGCGATGGCTAAATCTGATGGCGAAGTAACAGTCGCGGTTCGCCATACCGAAAATCTTGATCAGATAGTTGCGGCGTGGCCTGGCTTTGTTGATGCCGCATACGGCATCGCAGTTGATGTTGGTTCAACAACTGTTGCTGGCCATTTGTGTGAACTTTTAACTGGCGAAATTATTGGCAGTTACGGATTAATGAATCCACAAATTCGTTTTGGCGAAGACTTAATGAGTCGCGTTTCGTATGTGATGATGAATCCAGGTGGAGACGTTGAACTCACTAAAGCGATTAGAACTTCGCTCGATGATCTCGTTGGCAACCTTGTTGCAAACGCAGAAATTTCTCGTGCCAGTGTTTTAGAAATCACAATTGTTGGCAATCCAATTATGCATCACATCGTGCTGGGCATCGACCCAACACCGCTTGGTATGGCGCCATTCGTTTTAGCAACGAACGAATCAGTCAGTGGTTGGGCGAATGAACTTGATCTCGATTTACCGAACGCTAGTTATTACGTCGGCCCATGTATTGCCGGCCATGTTGGCGCAGATACAGCGGCAGCGATTCTTGCTGAAGGCCCTCACCGTTCTACCGAGATGCAACTGTTAGTTGATATCGGCACGAATGCCGAAATTGTTCTTGGCAATACTGCTCATCAGTTCGCTGCATCAAGCCCAACTGGGCCCGCTTTTGAAGGTGCACAAATTAGTGCGGGTCAGCGTGCAACTGCTGGCGCAATCGAACACGTTCGCATTGATCGCGAGACTCTTGAGCCACGCATAAAAGTTATTGGTTCATCGTTATGGAGTGACGAACCAGGTTTCGCCGAGTCACTTGGTGATACAGCAATCACTGGCATCTGTGGCTCTGGAATTATCGAAGTCATCGGGGAAATGTATCTAAGCGGAATCATCGATACCGACGGTGTCGTGCGCGGCGAACTTGTTACAAAATCAAAACGCATCGTTGCAGATGATCGCACTTTCTCATATTTATTTTATGAAAAAGATGAAACTAAGTTGTATGTAACTCAAAATGATGTGCGTGCGATTCAATTAGCCAAGGCTGCTTTGCGCGCTGGTATCGATTTGCTGGTCGAACATGCTGGTTCACCAGTCGTGCATGACATTCGTCTTGCTGGTGCATTTGGTGCGCATATTGACCCGGTTTATGCGATGGTGCTTGGACTCGTGCCAGATTGTCCTGTTGCTGGAGTTCGTTCTGTTGGTAATGCGGCTGGCGCCGGGGCAGTGCAATCACTATTGTCTCGGAAATTGCGTCACGAAATGGAGTCAACTGTTCGGGGTGTCACAAAAATTGAGACCGCAACAGAGCCTCGGTTTCAGCAACTATTTGTTGAAGCAATGGCGTTTCCGCATAAAACAGCACTTACGCCCAATCTTGCGACGGTCATTGATTTGCCAGTAAGAACTGAAAACTCATCAGATGCCTCGGGTCGATCTGGTCGTCGTCGTCGTTCAACTGGCGGCGTGGCAGACTAGAACAAATGACTGACGTAGATCGCACAAAACGCTCGGGTGGGCGAGCAGGTCGGCAGACCATGCGTTCGTCGCATGAGCCTGGTCGAGACGCGTTCATCACTAGGTTGATCAAGCCTTACGAATTGGTTTCAGATGAAGGCCTTGAAATCATCGAACACAACGCTGACACAATCCTCGAAGAAGTTGGTATCGAAGTTCGTGATTACCCATCGGCAATCGCGAGGTTCAAAGACGCAGGTGCAGATGTAACAGGCACTCGCGTGAGATTTCCGCGTGGTATGTGTCGCAAAATCGTTTCTGCAACTGCGCCAAGTATTTACACTCAGCATGCTCGTAATCCGCTGAACAATGTGCAAATCGGCGGTAACGCAACTGTGTTCGCGCCAAATTATGGCTCTCCATTTGCATACGACATCGATAACGGTCGACGATATGCGACGATCACCGATTTTCAGAACTTCGTAAAGCTCGCGTACATGTCACCGCGCATGCATCACTCGGGCGGAACAGTTTGTGAACCAGTTGATATTCCGGTTAGCAAGCGACACCTTGACATGGTTTACGCTCACATCAAATACAGCGACAAAGGTTTCATGGGTTCGGTCACTGCAGGCGAGCGTGCACAAGACAGCGTTGAGCTAGCGCGAATTGGTTTCGGTGGCGACTTGCAAGGTCGAACTGTGATGACGAGTTTGATTAACGCATCTTCGCCTCTTGTGTGGGACGCTTCAATGCTCGCATCGGCCGAGGTGTATGCATTAAATAATCAGGCAACGATCATTACTCCGTTTATCTTGGCAGGAGCAATGGCTCCATCAACTTCTGCAGGTGTTGCTACACAAACTCTTGCCGAGGCACTTGCTGGTATGACGTTCACACAACTCGTACGCCCGGGTGCGCCAGTAATCATGGGTTCGTTTGCGTCATCGATGTCAATGCAAACTGGTGCACCAACTTTTGGTACCCCAGAACCAGCGATCGTTTTGTACACGATGGCTTCGCTCGCGCGTCGACTTGGTGTGCCGTTTAGGTCGGGCGGTTCATTAACAGCGTCTAAATTGCCTGATGCCCAAGCGGCTTACGAAAGTGCAGCGACTTTGATTCCGACTTTGATGGCTGGTACGAATTTTGTTCTACACGCGGCAGGTTGGCTTGAGGGCGGTTTGGCGATTGGTTACGAGAAATTTATTTTGGATGACGATCAACTTGGAATGATGGCAACTTTTGCAAAAGGTCTAGATGTTTCACCGAACGGTCAGGCGCTTGATGCGATTCGTGAAAATCCCCCGGGCAATCACTTTCTTGGTACTGCGCATACTTTGGCGAATTTTGAATCTGCGTTCTATCGCTCGACGACTTCAGACAACTCAAGTTTCGAGCAGTGGCTCGAAGACGGTGGCGAAGACTCGGCGAAGCGGGCAAATAAGATTTGGAAAGAGCGGCTTGCTAGTTATGTCGCCCCGCCACTTGACGATGCAATCGACGAAGAACTTAAAGAATACATTGCAAAGCGAAAGAGCGAGTTGCCAGATACTTTTGCCTAAGTTCAATTTTGTCACTCAGCAAAGTCAACGATTAATGAACTTTTGCCTCTAGCATTGCGACAATGTCAATTTTCTCACGCCTAAAAAAGTCATCCACCGAAGTCAGCCCAGCTGTAAAAAACCTCGTTAGTAGTATGCGCTACGAGCTCATACCGATGAAGAGTATCGAGCAAGCAATATTAGATTTACCAACTGGTGCGCCTGTCTCGGTGACATGTTCGCCGGCGAAAGGTATCTCTGCAACGCAAGAAATCTCTGCGCGACTTATCGCTTCTGGCCATGAAGTCGTGCCACACTTTGCGGCGAGACTTGTAGAGTCGCGCGAACATGTTCAGAAACTCGCAACATGGGTGCGCGAGCAAGGCATCAAAGAAGTTTTTTTGATCGCAGGTGATGCTGAAAAGCCTGCTGGGCCTTATACCGATGGCATTGAACTTTTGCGCGACTTTCTTGACAGCAATAGTGGTGTGTCGCGAGTTGGTTTCGGTAGTTACCCAGACGGCCATGCTTTCATCAGTCGTGAAGCATTGAGTACAGCGCTATATGACAAACAGAAGTTATTGGAAGAGGCTGGCGTTCAAGGCCTTGCGTCGACACAGATGTGTTTTGATGTTGCTCAAATTAGACAGTGGATTAAAACAGAACGTGATAACGGCTTCTCAGTACCAATTCAACTTGGTGTACCAGGAGTAGTAGATCGTACGCGGCTGATGAGCCTCGGTGTTCGAGTTGGTGTTGGCGCGTCAATGCGTTATCTCAGCAAGAATAAAGCGTCAATCATGAAGATGCTTTCCCCAGGTGGTTACGATCCAACAGAGTTAGTTGCCGGTCTGGCAAAAGATTCACAGTCTCTGAACATCGTTGGCTTGCATTCGTTTACATTCAACAGTGTTGCCGACACAGCGGCATGGCAGCGAGAAATTCTCGCGACAAAATGAAAACCGATGTAGTAGTAATCGGCGCTGGCGTAATCGGTGGTGCGGTTGCCCTAGAACTAGCTAAGGCTGGCCGATCTGTTGTAATCGTAGACAAAGGTTCAGCAGCGGGTGCTGGCTCAACATCGGCTTCGTCGGCGATCATTCGGTTCAGTTATTCAACCCATGACGCAGTGTTGATGGCCTGGGAGTCAGCTTTAATCTGGGAAAACTGGGCGGATTATCTTGGCGCCATTGACCCGGATGGTATGGCGAAATTTATTCGCACCGGGTATTTGGTTTATCGTACGGCGGGCTACGACGGTGAATCAGTTCGTGTGATTTGGGATGACTTGAAAATTCCGTATGAAATTCTGAGCGCTGATCAATTGCGCAAGAAGTTTCCGGCGCTTGATGCCAACAGTTATTGGCCGCCAAAAAGAATTGACGACCCTGCGTTTGGTGATGACGCAGTTGGCGAATTGTCAGGTCTCTATGATCCTTTAAGTGGTTTTATGGATGACCCGATGTTGGCTGCACATAATTTAATTAATGCCGCAAAAGTTCTCGGAGCACAGACCCGATTCAAAGAGGAAGTTGTTTCAATAGATAAAGATGGGTCGCAAGTAACTGGCGTAACACTTGCGTCAGGCGAGCGAATTGAAGCAGCGATTGTTGTCAATGCCGCTGGACCTCACGCGAGCAAGATTAATAAGATCGCTGGTGTCCTTGACGAAATGAATATTCGTCACCGACCTTTGCGTCAAGAGGTTTATGTTGCACCGGCACCCAATGGTTTCAAGCTTGAGGACAATGTTCCAGTTGTTGCTGATCTTGATACGGGTATTTACTTTCGTCCTCATCTCGGCGGCACAATAAATCTTGGTGGCACTGAGCCAGCATGTGATGATTTGCATTGGATAGACGATGCCGATGATTGGCGCGAGGAGACCACCGTTGAAATCTGGGAGACGATGATGTTGCGTCTTGCTCGACGCATGCCTGATTTCGGTGTACCTGTTTCGCCGTCAGGTATCGGTGCACTTTACGATGCGACTGATGACTGGGTGCCAATCTACGATCGCTCAAGTCTTGATGGGTTTTATATGGCCTGTGGTACAAGTGGCAACCAATTCAAGAATGCCCCAATGGCGGCGACGTTTATTCGTCTCTTGATTGAGGCCGCAGAGGCTGGGCAAGACCACGACGACGATCCGATTTCATATATAGGTCCGCGTTCTGGGCGTGCGATCAATATCGGTGCATTCTCGCGACTACGAGAAGTTCAAAACACATCTGGCACAGTGATGGGATAGCCAAGAGAGTCTCTTGATTACTGCCATAATTGGTTATGCGGACAACTCTTTCAGAACTCTTATCAACTGGTAAAACAATCCTCGCCGACGGGGCAACCGGCACTAATTATTTTGCCCTCGGTTTAACTTCGGGTGAGCCGCCAGAGTTCTGGTTAGATTCACACCCAGAGCGCGTAATTGGTTTACATCAGCAATTTGTTGATGCTGGTGCTGACATTATTTTGACAAATACATTCGGCGCCAATCGCCATCGTTTGAAATTGCACAATGCGCAGGCGCGAACATACGAACTGGCTAGGCGCGCGGCCGAACTTGCACGCCAAGTCGCTGATTCTTGCTCGCGACCGGTTGTCGTTGCTGGTTCGGTTGGTCCGACCGGCGAACTATTTGATCCACTTGGTGCGTTGACGCCCGAAGAAGCAATTGACACCTTCGAAGAACAAATTCGTGGGCTCAAAGACGGTGGTGCCGACGTTGCATGGATAGAAACCATGTCGGCAATTGAAGAAGTTCAGGCCGCGGCGCAAGCGGCTATCAATGTTGGCATGCCGTATGTCGCGACTTGTAGTTTCGATACTGCAGGGCGAACGATGATGGGTCTCAAGCCTGATGGATTAGCAGCAGTTTTCGCCGATCTTTCGGTTCAACCAATTGCGATGGGGGCAAATTGTGGAGTAGGTGCTTCAGATATTTTGGTTACCGCAATCGAGATGGCGGCAACTGCTGCGACTGTTGGCGTGCCGATTGTTGCCAAAGGTAATTGTGGTATTCCTAGATTTGAGGGAATTGAAATTAGATATTCAGGTACTCCTGAACTGATGTCGCGTTATGCCGATCTGGCGATTAATGCCGGCGTGCGAATTGTCGGTGGGTGTTGCGGTACCTCGCCTGAACATTTGGCTGCGATGCGTTTGGCGATCGATAATCACAAGACTGGGCCAGTGCCAACTATCGAATCGATTATTCAAGACATCGGCCCGCTTACAAATAAACCGCCTACCGACAACGACCCAAATCACCGCAAATCACGCCGCAGCAACTAGTAATGACGAAGAATAGTGACTCGGCGAAACTCATATTTTTCGCACTAGTCGCTGTCTGCATTTTTAGTAGTTGCTCATCGTTGAGTCGCTCGGCAAGTGAAAATGGCAAGGTAAAAGTCTTTGGAGTTTTTGCGTCCCCGAGAGAGGAGCAATTTAGTGGAGTGATCGATGCGGCGCTGAGATCCGCGGCAGACGAAGGAAAGATTGAGTATTCGTTTATTGACAGAATTGGTTATGACGGAGAATTTGATGCGGTGCTCTCACATTTATGTCAAAAAGAAGACGCGGCGATTGTCGTCGGCGACGGATTTGGTAACGAAGAAGCAATACGCAGATCAGCGGCTAACTGTCCAAATAAGGTATTCGCTTTTAGTCAAGACGGCTCTTCTGCTGAACCAAATCTTCTAGTGTTCGAAAACCGAGTTGTTGAGACCGCTTATCTCGCTGGGATGGTCGCTGGAGGCTCGACAAAAACCAATATTATTGGCGTTGTAGGCGCAAGACCGCTTGCTCACGCTAATCAAATGGCGAACGCGTTTATTGCTGGCGCAAAGTTTTCTAATCCGAAAGTTACCGTCAAAGTTTCTTTCAATGGCAGCTATTTTGATAAGTCGTTGGCAGAAGATGCGGCGCTAGTACAAATTGAGTCGGGTGTTGACGTGATTTATGCGCTCTGTCTTGGAGTGATGGAAGCCGTTGGCGACAAACAAGTCAAAGTAATAAATAACCTTGGCGGGGAAATTAAGGACAAATCGGGTCCTGCTCTGGCATCGGTAGTTTGGGATCTTGCGCCAACAATTGATTATCTGATTGATCAAGTTGTGAATGGTGCATTTTCGTCGAGCGACATTAAGTCTTTTTCACTGGCCACCGATCGCGGTACAACACTGACAAGCCTAGATGCAAAGTTTATTTCACCCGAACTCGCGAAAAAGGTTGATGAACAATTACAAGCAATACAAAGTGGTGCTCCAAAATTTGATTTCAGCGACCAACAACCTGCCAAGTTGACATCTCCTTAATATTTAACGAGATTTTATTATTTGTTGCAGGCGAGTGTCTGTTGCGGGGCGAGCGCCAAGGTGTTCAATCACCCAGGCTGCGACTTTGGTCGCAAACTTTGCTGCGTCAACAGCCGAATTTGAGTTCAGATAGTGGGCAAGAAACGCGCCAGCAAACGAGTCACCGGCGCCCGTGGCATCCACAAGATTATTTGTTGCAGGTGCGATTTGCGTAGACGTACTGCCGTCGTAAACAAGAGCGCCTTCTGCGTCGAGTTTCAAGATGATCAAAGCATCATTGAAAATTTTTGACAGGGCTTTAAGGATGTCCTCCGGATCATCGAAACCAGTTAGTACCCGACCTTCGTCGTAATTCGGAAATAAAATATTTATGTCCAAATCTTTTGTCCAAGATAAAAACTGATCTACACCCATCTCTTGGATCATCTGAAAAGATGCAGGATCAAATGAGATAGTCAAGTTATTTTGTCTCGCTATTTGTGCTGCGATTCGAGATGCTGATCGCGGTGGGTCTGTAAAAAAACTCCATGCCGTTAGATGCAGGTGTGTAGTTGAAGTAATTACGGCGCGTGGCAACTCGGAGGGGATTAGATAGAAGTCTGCGCCGTGGCCAGAAACCATACTTCGCTCACCAGTTTGATCTACAAACACGGCAACGCTGCCAGTTTTGTATGCTTCAGTTTCTACAAGATGATGAATGACGTTTTCACTGTCGAGGTCTTCGCGCGCAAGTTGTCCAAAACGATCTCTACCAATTTTGCCGATGAAGTGCGTCTCAAGTCCGCAACGTTGCGCCCACACTGCTAAATTTGCGGCACTTCCCCCCGGTGTCAGCATCACTTCGCCAAAAGAGTCTCCGCCTTTGAGCAGATTGTTATTCGTTCGAATCAGTACATCCCATGCAAAATCACCAATCACACAAAGCGAATTTGACATCGTGTATCACGGTATCGGCAACAAAATCTCAGTAGTTGGCTAGCTGGTTAATGCGGTATTGCTGACTTGTTGCGGGTTTCTGATGCAGCCAAAGACCCCACTGCTCCGATTACAAATATGGCGCCAACTATTCGTGCGAGGGTCAACGGTTCTCCGAGAAATAAGACTCCAGCGATTATTGACGAGACAGGTTCGAAGGTCTGAAGAACTGCGGTTTTGCCAGTGCCGATCAGTTTCATACCTGCATAGAGCGTCGCAGTTGGGATGACTGTGGCGACGGTTGCGAGAAGAATGACGCTGAACCAACCGTTGACAGTTTTAGGAAAGTCCATTGTAACCGAAGAAGGTGCGACGAAGTAATAGATTACAAATGAAGTAGCCGCTCCAAACATCACAATTGTTACACCGGTCAATAAATCAACTTTCGGTAATATCTGTGAACTAAAAACAATATAAAACGAATACTCAACTGCAACAATCAGAACGAGCACAACGCTCAGTGTGTCGCCACTGCCAACTTGTCCGGCCGCGATGACTACGCCAATAGTTGTTGAGACCAAGCAAACGATAATAATTCGGCTTGGCTTGGTGCCTAATAGCCACCATGAAAGTAAGACGACAACTACTGGTCCACATGAGACGATGATGATCGCTAATCCGCTATCTATATTTTTCAGAGCAGAAAAATATAATAATGTTGCGATGAAATATCCAAGTGCCCCTAGTAGAAAAATTTGGGCGAAAAGTTTTGGCTTGGGCCATTTAGCTTCTTGCGATGAAATCTTTCGCACAAGCAACATCAAGATTGTTGCGGTACAAAATCGTGCCAGCAAAGTGCCAACAACACTTGCTCCGCTGTCATATGCAAAATTGGCAAAAGTTGGTGATAATCCAAACCCAATACTGCTTGCAATAATCAGCACCACACCGAGCAAATTTGAATTCTTATTCATTGAATAGATCAGTCACGATCGGAGACGTCAAGTCATAGAGGATATCAAAGTGGTTGCGCTTGGAGATTTCTCTGCTGATACAGGGTGCGTGCTCATCTATTTTGTTCCAAGCTGTTTCAAAATCGCGAGATTGGCGCTTAAACTCGGCGGTCTCGTTCTCGCCCCAAATAATCACTAATGGTGTGTTTTTTGCTTGTGACACTAAGTTGATCGGCGAAAGATGGTAGGTCGATTCTGCATCAAGTCGAGTTGAGTCGTTAATTGAAGTTTTCGTAATCGGTTCGAGATCAAAAATTCCAGAGACAAGAATTGCTCGTGCGAACCTCGGAGCGGTACTTCTGGCTAATGTCATGGCAATTAACTGAGCACCCGCAGAGTGACCGATCAAAGTAATGTTTGATGGGTGGTAGGTCGTCTGCATAAATTGAATTGCTCGCAGCGTTTGATCGACAAGCGTCTCAAGTTGCTCGTTCGGGCACAGTGAATAATTGATTGATGCAAAGTCATACCCCAGATGATGCCATTCTGGTGTCAAAAAAGTTCCATCATCTGCGCTGAGGCGGCGCCAAAATCCTCCGTGAACGAATACGACTAATCTCCTTTCCGGATTTTCGGCGTTGGTGGATGGCGCTAACCACAACCACTCATCGTTATGCGAACCGTATTGAATCTTGTCGTGTTGTATATTTTGACGCGAGTGAGCGCCAGCGGTGGCGTAATGATCCAAATATTTTTGTATATTTTCGACGCACGAAGCGGGGGTGTATTGTCGTTCAAGTTCGACAAGGCTGTAGTCGCGCCAACTCATGAAATTTTGACACACCCGTACACAAGGCAAATCTATTGCATCGTCGTGCTACTAAGGTTATTGCGTGTTAACCACGTGGTCGTCTCAAAGATTTTTATCTCGAGGCTGTAACTTGCATCAGCGATTGGCGTTGTGGTTAATGGTCATACTGTTGCTCACAAGATTCTCACCAATTTCTGCCTTGCTTACAGTTTTAGTTGTTTCGCTACAGACGGTACTTGGCGAGTCGGTGATTGGGCGGTTCACTGGATTTAATCAAATTTCAGCGGTGTCAAAAGTGGGCCTCGGATTTTGCGTTGGTGCAACCGTCTCTACCTTTTTTTATGTTTTTGTAGTGACCTTCGCCGGCACGATGGCGGCCGTCATTTCTCAGTTCATGTTGCTTGTTTTGGCAGTTTTCCTGCGATTGTCGCAAATCAGTTCAACCAATATGCAGGCGACGAGTGATGAACTCGGTGCAGTCAAGTGGTTAGCAGTGATCACCCTGTTGGGTATGGCTCCGAACTGGTTTTGGCCGCTACCTCTTGCAATTTGGTTGGCAACTTTGTTTCTCGTTTGGCCGAGATTGAAAAATGGCTTCGGCTCGCTAAAACTGATAGTTGCTTTAATCTTTGGTGCGTCTGGTGGTCTGATTTGGGTTCAAATTATTGGCACCAGACCAGATCGGGCTTGGTTTGCTGACGACAGATTTGCCGAACTTTTCAGTTTTAGTCTCGGCAAATGGGGTGTATCTCATAACCCGATGTTGGTCTCAGAAAGTATTTCTTATCATTGGTTTTCTTTTGCGTGGATTGGTGTCGTGTCAAATTTGGCATTCTCAAAAGTTGACGTTGTATTCGCACACTTTGGCCCGGCAGTCATCGCCTTGGCTTGTGCCGTTTTAGGCTTTGCGGTCATTAAGACATTCACTCGAGATACAACATTGGCGTTGTTTTCTCTCGCTTGTGCAGTTTTCGTTGACACTGAGCGCCTGTTTGAGGGCTATGGATTTAATGCATTTCAACTGAATTCATTCAGTCAGTTCTTTTCATTGGCTCTAGGGCTAGCACTCTTGTTGACAATTGTCGCAGTTGGTGATGAACAATTGAGTTCAGTTGTGGTGATTGTCGGTATTATCTTTGCCGCGCTTATCGGAGCCAAGATTTCATCTGGTTTCGTTGCGGGATTCGGTTTAGGTGGTGTTTGGCTTGTTGGCTTATTTCGGCAAAGAAAAATTTTTGAAAGCTTGAAGTTTTTGACAATTGGACTTATTGTTCCCGGACTTTGTTCGCTGATTACTTTTTATGGCGACCCTCGAAACGGCCCGCCGAGCGTA
This sequence comes from Ilumatobacteraceae bacterium, assembly GCA_964203235.1. Taxonomy (GTDB): domain Bacteria; phylum Actinomycetota; class Acidimicrobiia; order Acidimicrobiales; family Ilumatobacteraceae; genus BACL27. The sequence goes on along the minus strand of CAXNLE010000001.1, from coordinate 954,269 downwards.
ATTCGTCGTCCCGGTTGGGTCGTGGGTGTCTCTCGAGATCTTTGGCATGTTTACAACGGCAACCTTTTGAGTTATCTGCCAATTCTGATTTTTTCAACTCTGGCTTTTGGTGGTCTTGGATTTATTGGCCTTCTCGTAATACTTAGGACTAAGGTTGAGATTTCGCGATTTCGTAATATTCAGGCTTTCTTTATTTTTGCTTTGCTGGCTTCACTAGCTCAAATGTTGAGTCGGGGTAGTACCGGTGGAACAGATGATGAGGGCAATGTCAACACTCTCTATGCCTTTCACTTTTGGATTTCATTAACTCGCTTCGTTGCGATCGCTCTGGTAATTCAGCAAATTTCTGTTTTGTGGCGAGTGCAAAAGTTGAGGAAGACCATTCTTGTTGCCGGATTTTTTTACGTGATTGCTATTTTTATGGCTCGCGCGTGGGAAATAAATTATGAATCGTCTTACATCATCCCACTACTGACAACTTTTAAACTTACGATCCCATTGTTTCTCGCACTATTGCTCGCTGGCTTACTATCTGTGGTTATTCGAGTTAAGAGGCTATCACTTGGTTTCCAATCCATTCCGCAATCTGTCTTGGCGTTATCGAGTGTCGCTTTGATTGCTACTGGGTTGCTTATGTCTTTTATGAACTATGACGTTGTCTCGAGTCGTCAGCAAAAAGAGTGGCGATCAATGGACGTCGAATATTCAGTCAGTTCAGATTTTGCGGCGGCTACGAATTGGTTAAAGTTCAACATGCGTGGCGATGATGTTGTGGCAACAAAAGTAACTAGAAGTTCGCCAAAAATCGCATTATTGACTGGCCACAAAGATTTCGCTGGTGTACCAATGTCATTTCGGATTTTTGGAGAGCACTCCTCATATTTCGCACAAAGCTATAAACTTCTTGATGAATTTAGTAAGAACGGATCATGTGATTCGGCTAAAGACTTAAGAGAATCTGAAGTCAATTTTTTTCTAGTGGATCTTGCAAATTTGGACACTCCAGATGTTTTACGATGTGCAGATGAGGTCTTTCGTAACAAAGGCTCGGTGGTTTACAAAATTAAGTAGTCGAAATTCGGTGAGTAGTAAGATTGTCTAGAGAAATTTTGAGCGGGTGACGGGGATCGAACCCGCATAACGAGTTTGGAAAACTCGGACTCTAGCCATTGAGCTACACCCGCAAACTTGCGAACGTTCATTTTAACAGCAAAATCTTATTGAGCAGATACCCGAGAATAGGTCTTTCGGCTAATCTTTAGTTGATGTTACCGAAATTCATTCGTAAGAAGTTTCTTGGTGTACAAGTACCACTGGGCAAATGGATCGTTCGTCATGTTTTAGAGCTCATTATTCTCTCTCCAGCAATTCTCATCACTTGGCTATACCTCAAGATCCGCAAATACGAAGTACTACAGATCGGTGAATCGCCCGTAATTTCTAGATTCGTAGCTCCATTAGAACCAGAATTACGACGTCGTTCACATAGCTCCGCACTTTTGAATAAGGTCATCATTATTAATCTTGCTGAAGATGCGAACTCACAAATTCGTAATATGTATGACAAGTTTTTTACGATCCTGGGTTCCGACAAACCATTTTGCCGTAGGTTGGTTTGGTGGGCTAGTCGCGTTGCAAGCGGTCATAGATTATTAGTCGAAGACAAAAGTGACCTTTGTTGGTCAACCGAGATAGCCCTGCACTCTTTAAGTAATCAAGAGATTGACGATGGTGTTCAGTTTCTTGCTGACCAAAGTGTTTTGGCGGGCGAAGACTTCATCTGTTACGCGGTGAGATCAGAATCGTATTATTTGAAACTTGCAAATAGTGGTGTATCGGTTAAGCCCAGAAGTGTGCGAAACCCAAACGAAGATCTATATTTGCAGGCGCTTGCTAGGAGTGAGATGCCCATTTTCCGAATGGGCAAAGATATTGAAATCGCTTTAGATGCCGTCAAATACCCTGACGTAGTGGACTATGCAAATAAATATCGAACAGACTTCCTTGATGTATTTCTAATTTCTCAATGTAAATTTTTGCTTGTTGGGAACACAGGTCTATTTTGGATGTCCGCAATGTTCAACAAACCGACGGTGCACTGCGATGTGTACGACATCAGGCACATACAACTATTGAATGACATTTACACATTTCAGAAGGTTTGGTTGATAAATGAGAAGCGTTTAGCGACGGTTTCTGAAATGTTGAAGATGAAATCTGAATATTCGGATGAGCGTCATCAAGCCCGTTTGGGTGTTGAACTCGTCAAGAATACCGCAGACGAGATTTACGTTGCGTGTAAAGAAATGAACTCTCAAATTGATGGCACTTGGAAGTCAACACCAGAAGACGAAGAGCTTCAGCAGAGATATTTAGATTTAGTGATCAAATACTCTGATCAGCCAACTTGGCGGGGCGGTGGACGTGTCGGCACTCAATTCTTGCGCGATAACCAAGATTTGCTTAGATAACGCACGTTAACAGTAGAGACTTTCTAAGTCATTAGCCAATAGCGTGATTATGTGAGTCACGACATTCTTGACGTTGATCTGCTCGCATTTGAGCGTGGAACGACTGTTGCGCGTCGAGCAGTTGTAGACGGTGTAATGCGCAGTCTCACCACAGGGTTCGTTTACACGAGTCACGATTTGTCTGAAGATCTGCTAGATACGGCCTACGCGATGCTCGCAGAGTTTTTCTCGAAGTCAGTTTCTGAGAAGCAGAGATATATCGCGCACGGCAGCAACGGCCAGACTGGCTACACAGGGGTTTTACTTGAAACTGCAGCTTCAAGCGATAAGCCCGATTGGAAGGAAATGCTTAATTGGTCGACGCCGATACCGCAGGGGCATCCTTTGCGTCGGCGCTATCCACAGTCATATCCCGAGCCAATGTTGCCCGAAGCAATTGTTCCTGGTATCACCGATGTTCTTTTCAAATTTCACGATGCAATGATCAACTTACAAACTCGTTTCTTAAGAATTATTGCAGTAGGTGTGGGTTGCCACGAAAGTTTCTTTGATGAGATGGTCGGCTACGGTTCTGCGCTGACGCGAGCAATTCGATATCCGCCGATGAAGCAACTTCCTGACGATGGTCATGTTTGGGCCGCAGAGCACGGTGACATAAATTTGATAACTGCTCTACCACGAGCAACCGCACCAGGGCTACAAGTCAAATTTAAAGGCGAGTGGATTGATGCTTTGCCGCCCAAAGGTCGTGTGATTATTAATTCGGGCATCATGCTTGAGCGACTTACAAATGGCGTTCTACCGATCGGTTGGCATCGTGTCGTTGCGGCGCCAGGGTTTGAAGGTGAGCGTTATAGCGTGGTGCAGTTTTGTCATCCGCAACCAAGCACAATGCTTTCGCCGGTACCAAGTTGTGTAACTGCAGAAAATCCATTGCGATTTTCAACGGTTTCAGCTGCCGATGCACTTGAAGAAGTTATCTATCAAATCAATTTGGTTGAAGACGCTCGCCGAGTTGGTGACTAGTAGCGCGAAAACTCCACCGTGAACATTGGTGTATTAACTGGCGGTGGAGATTGCCCAGGGCTCAATGCAGTAATTCGTGCGATTGTCCGAAAGGCAGTCGACGTTAAGGCCGACAAAGTTTTTGGTTTTTATGACGCGTGGGATGGTGTTCTAGAACAGCGTTATCTAGAACTCACAACTGATGTAGTTCGCGGAATCCTGCCGCGCGGAGGAACAATTCTCGGCACGCGTCGAGGTAGTCCATTTGATACGGCTGATGGTGTTGGTCGTGTTCAGCAGACTTTTTCAGATCTCAAACTTGATGCGCTGATCGTGATTGGCGGTAACGGCTCATTGACAGTTGCGTCAAAGTTGCATCAGCAATTTTCTCTGCCAATGATTGGCGTACCAAAAACTATTGATAACGATGTGGTTGGCACTGATGCAACGTTTGGATTTCAAACGGCAGTACAAATTGCAACTGACGCGATTGATCGTCTGCATACAACTGCAGAAAGTCATGATCGGGTGATGGTCGTTGAGGTGATGGGTCGTGACGCAGGATGGATAGCGCTCCACGCCGGAATCGCAGGCGGGGCAACTGCCATCTTGGTACCCGAAGTGAAATTTGATATCGATGAACTTTCTAATATTGTGCGTAAGCGCCACAATCGCGGTAGGTACGCATCAGTAGTTGTAGTTGCAGAGGGCGCAAAACCGAAACCCAGCACTCTCAAATTACCCATGCGAAATGACGATATCTATGGGCGCGAAAAACTCGGCGATATCGCTCATTTCATTGCACCAGAGATATCGGCGCGTACCGGTTTTGAATCTCGTGTTGTTCAACTTGGGCATATTCAGCGCGGCGGCACGCCAACTAGCTATGACCGTGTTCTTTCCACTCGTTTTGGATTAGCAGCAGTTGATGCAGTTCACGACAAAGCATTCGGCGAAATGGTGGTACTGAAGTCTGGTGCAATCTCGCGAGTCAGCATGGCGGTAACCGCAGGGCAGACTCGCACAATTGATCTTGCACTTTTCGCTGATGTGGCGACAACCTTTTTTGGTTAAGAGAGTTAATCAACCGACATACATAATTATTGTGGCGGACCAAACTGACGATCCCCAGCATCACCGAGACCTGGCACAATAAACGCGTGCTCATTGAGGTGACTGTCAACCGATGCAGTAACGATATGCAGATTCATTCCAGTTGAGCGTAAGAATTCAATGCCTTCTGGTGCCGCAAGCACACAGGCAATTGTGAGAGGTTGTGGTGCTCCACGGTCTGCGAGAATTTTGCAAGCGTGAGCGAGCGATCCGCCAGTTGCCAACATCGGATCAAGTACCAAACATGTACGACCATCAAGTCGTGCTGGCAATTTGGCGACATATTCGCTCGGCATGTGAGTTTTTTCATCACGTTGTACACCGACGACAGCGATGTCTGCATCTGGTAGTAACTCCATGGCTGCTGGCAACATGCCAAGACCTGCGCGCAATATTGGCACTAGCACCGGTCGACTAGCAAGTGCAGTTCCGTCGGTTTCTGCGAGTGGTGTGCGAACGCGAGTCGAGATGATTGGCAAATTTCTTGTTGCTTCTGCAACAACGACGAGAGACAGTCTTCTAAGTTCAGCGCGGAAAAATTGATTAGAGGTATTTTCATCCCTCAGATGTGTAAGAGACTCGGCTGCAATGGGATGATTAACGATGGTGACTTCCACAGGCATGGCTTCAATCATTGCCGAAAAGATAGGGTTGGTTCAAATGACTGAAATCGAGTTAGTTATTAAGCCTGAAATGGCACATGACTTAGCGCGAGTCTTGGCAGCGGTATGGGGCGGGACCGATCCGATCCCGGCAGATGTGATTATTGCGATAATCCATTCAGGTGGATATGCAAGTTTGGCTTCACAAATCGTCAATGGTAAAAAGCAATTCGTTGGTGGCTCACTAGCGATTGTCGGTAACCATCAGCGAAAATTACATTCGCATGTCACCGGAGTGATTGATGCCGCAACTAACACTGGCGTCGGTCGTGCACTAAAAGATCATCAATGGTCGTGGGCGAAAGAAAACGAGTTTTCAACAATCTCTTGGACATTTGATCCTTTAGTTAGGCGCAATGCACATTTCAATCTGATTGTGCTGGGTGCAAAGGTCGTGAAGTATTGCCAGAACTATTACGGCGAAATCAACGACTCTATAAATGCCGGCGACCAAACTGATCGATTAGTTGTGGAACGACAAGTTGATAGCTTGAAGGTTGCGCCATGTGGAAATTTATATGTTGCTGATGTTGATGATTTAATTATCCAGACACCACTAGACATAGTCTCATTGCGCAAAACCGACCGTGAAACAGCCACCAAATTGCGACTTGAACAACGCGCCAGTTTCGAATCAGCTTTTGCAAACTGTTTTACGGTTCAAGGCTTAACGGGCGACGGCTCCTTCGTCATGGCGAGGTATAATTAAAATAAGTAAACGTTCGGAGTATCCAGTGTCAAAGAAAGTTTGGGGTTACAAACCGTCTATTGGCCGCCGAGTGGTTCGGCTGTTATGTCGGTTGATCATCTTCGCGTTACGAATCAACGGAAGGTCTATTTTCTCAAACGAGTTCATTCAAATGCTTGACCCCAAATTGAAAGTAGAGTTTGAAGGCAGAGAGTTCATATTTAGGACTGGTCATGGTCGACTTTTTTGGCGCGCAAAAACTGTCTTGACCGAAGAACCGTTAATGATCACTTGGATTAAATCAATGGCGCCAAACGATGTCGTACTTGACATAGGCGCAAATGTCGGAATGTATTCGGTTTTGATAGCGAGCAAGGTCAAGACAGTTTATGCATGCGAACTAGATTCATTAAATGTAGCGATTCTGAAAGAAAATCTTTATCTAAATCAATTGCTCCAAAAAGTCAAGATAATTCCCTTGGCATGTGGGGGAAAGTCTGAAATAGTTGATGTCAAGTTTCGGTCTTTGTCATACGGCGATGCTCTTCAATTGATAGCTGGTGGGGATGAAACTCAGACTTTCGGTAGTAATTCAAATGCCACCGGCTATATCGCTCCAGTGTTGCAGGTGTCCTTGGATGAATTATTCGCAAAGACAGAACTACAACGACCTAACAAAATTAAAATAGATGTTGATGGCAACGAGTTGATAGTTTTGGCAGGCACAGTTGAATTATTGAGTGGGGCAAGTGAGATCTATTTTGAGGACGGTATGACCGCTACATGTGCTGACTTTATTAGTTTTCTTCAATCAAAAGGCTTCAAAGAAGTCTCACAAGAGAAGCAGTTCGCTAAAAGTAATAAAAATCATTTGGTAGGTTATACAAAATTATTCGTTAAATCTAACTAGCCCCGCAATGACATTGCGGGGGATTGAGTTGTGGCGGGGTGAAATTGACCTTATTGCTCCATTTCGAACTTCGTTCGGCATTGAGTCTTCGCGCGAGTTGCTGTATGTTCATGCCATCGGTGATAGCCACTCTGGTTGGGGTGAATGTGTTGCCATGGTGGAGCCCAATTATTCATCTGAATATCTTGAGAACTGCGTAAATGTAATTTCACGTTTTTTCGTGCCACTTTTACGCGGAGATTCGTCAGCAGAAGACTTTATTCTTAGAGCTTCACCAATCAGGGGAAATTACATGTCTAAGGCATGTGTAGAGGCAGCATTGCTTGATCTCAGATTACGCGAACAGAATAAGTCTCTAGCAAGTTTTCTTGGTGCAACCAAGACTCGTGTGGCTTCGGGTGTCTCGGTAGGTATTCAGAACAGTCTCAACGATTTGGTTCGTGTTGTTGGAGAGTACTTAGAGTTGGGCTATCTGCGCGTGAAATTGAAGATTGAACCTGGCTCAGACATCGAACTTGTGAAAATTATCCGCAAAGAATTTGGCGATGACTTGCTCCTGCAGGTCGATGCCAATGCCGCCTACCGAGTTACTGATGCAGAACATCTGAAAAAACTTGACGACTTCAACCTGCTTTTAATCGAGCAACCTTTATCAGAAGATGATCTTTCTGGGCACATCGAATTGTCAAAAATTATCCATACACCGGTTTGTCTTGATGAGTCAATAACTTCACTAGAAACTGCGCGCGGTGCGCTTGATCTCAAAGCCTGCTCAATCATTAATATCAAACCTGGCCGAGTTGGCGGCTACATCGAGGCTAAGAAGATTCATGATCTTTGCGCATCACGAGGAGTACCGGTTTGGTGTGGGGGGATGCTCGAAACAGGCATTGGTCGAGCGTCGAATTTGGCTCTGGCTGCATTGCCTGGTTTTACGCTTCCAGGGGATATCTCAGCATCGGCTCGTTACTTCGCCCGCGACGTCACCACTCCTTTCACATTAGAAAACGGGCACATTGCGGTGCCGAATTCTGTTGGCATTGGAGTCGAACCGTTGCCAGAGATGCTCGCTAAATTTCGAAAAATCGAAACCGTTAAAATTATTTAAAGCTAATCGTTAATTGTGAAAACGATGTTCGTTTCAGGCAGACCGTTGCGCCGCTTCAATAGCGAACCAATTGTATTGTAAATCGAAAATATTTTGTAAGTGATTCCGTAGCGCTTGGCGATCGCTTTGCGCACAGCAACTGCTTCGTTTCCATGTACTAGGCGAGCGACACCAAAATAAGTTTTAGTACTAGCAGCGACGTTTCCTTTGATGTCGCAGACTTGAATCTCGATCTTGGGATTCTCACGGATGCGTTTAACTTTTCCTGCATTGGTTTCAGTGATGACGCAGAACGTATTTGCAGTATCACTAAATTTTGCAAACCACACTGCGGTCGGTACACGTTCGCCAGAACTGCGAAACGTCACCAGCGAAACATATTTTTTAAGCTCTAACTCACCATTCATGGAAGCCTTGGCAATCTAGTGTCATTATCGATTATCGATCCGTACAAGTCTTCCCAAGTCAAATTTGCCCAAGAGAGGTCGGCTCCTGAAATGTCTAATGAAATCATGATCGAATCACGCAAGTTCGCAGAAAACAAATTCGCTTTTCGCATATTTGCTTCAGTTAGATTCGCGCCAGCCAGATTTGCATTATCCAATTCGGCGCCTCGTAAATTCGCGCCTATGAGTACAGAACCAGGCATGTTCGCTGACGAAAGGTATGCACGAGAAAGTTTTGCGCCCGTCAAATTCGCGCCAGCAAGGTTCGCGTTTCGCAAGTTGGCGAACGTGAGATTCGCACCCGTCAAGTTTGCATTCCGCAAGTTTGCAAAAGACAGATCGGCGCGAGCAAGGTTCGCGCCAGCGAGGTTTGCGCCGACTAAATTTGCCCAAGATAAGTAAGAATTAGAAAGTTTTGCACCCGTCAAACTTGCGCCCGCCAAGTTCGCATCAGGCGCAATTTTGTAGCCATTGACTATTCGTGAAGAATCGGTACTGACGCATGCCGTTAATGTCAGTAATGACAGCAAAGTCAAACTAATTAAAACTCGTTTAAGTGCCATTACATCCCAAGTTAAATTTCGAGATTAATTGTCGGGGAGGGGGGACTTGAACCCCCGGCCTCCTGGTCCCAAACCAGGCACGCTACCAACTGCGCCACTCCCCGGACTGGATAATGCTACCGACTTTTGAGCCCGCGAACTGCCGTCAATAAATGTTTCACATCTTGATCATCTATATATCTTGAGATGCCCGCTCGAACGACACCACCACTATTTGTAAGACCAAGTCGCTCGACAATCTCCATCGCATAAGAGTCGCCTGACCAGACAGCAATCTTTTTCGCAGCAAGTTCTTGTGCGACTTGATCGGGTGTCATTGTGTCGACCGTGAATGAAACAGTTGGTGCGCGCGATGCCAAATCGTGCGGGCCCCACACATTCACTCCGGGCGTTTCAAGTAAGCCTTCGAGTAATGGCGCAAATACGGCGCTCTCGAACTGGGCGAGTTGTTGCATGTCTTCTTCTATTAAAAATCGCGCGGCTGCCTGAACTGCCGCAATACTCTCAAAATTTGGTGTGCCAGTCTCAAATTTTCTAGGTCCAGTGTCACTGGCTGCACGAACCTTGGCAACTGGCAGTGAGTTAAGTAACTCTGGCTCAATGTACATCACACCTGCGTGCGGTCCATACCATTTATATGGAGAAGTTGCGAGAACATCACAGCCAAGTTCGCGAATGTTGATCTGCTTGTGTGGTGCAAGTGCAACAGCATCAACAAAGACTCGCGCACCATGCTTATGTGCGATCGTGATCGCTGCGTTTAGATCCGGCATCGTACCAATCAAATTTGATGCGCCAGTTATTGCAACCCACTTGGTTTGATCAGTGACGAGAGTGCTAAAAGCATCCATGTCAAGACGACCAGTTTTTACGTCAAATGGCGTTAGCAAATGCTGCGCGCCAGAAAGTTCGCAAGCAATTCTCCAAGGTGAAATATTTGCCTCGTGATCAAGTTGTGTGCCCACGACTGTGTCACCAGGTTTTAGCGTGCGCCCAACTGCACGAGTAAACGCCATCGTCATTGTCGTCATGTTTGCGCCGAGGCAAATGCCAGAAGCATCGGCTCCGAGAAATTCACCAACCACAGACCGTGTTGAATCTAAAAGCGAATCGCAGGCATCGGCCGCCGCAAAGAAACCCCCTGTGTTTGCGTTTGAACCGTGAGCGGCCCATTCGCTCATCGCATTAATTGCGACATCAACCATTTGTGTACCAGCGGGTCCGTCAAAGCGAGACCAACCGTCTCTCACTCCGGGGAAGTGATGACGCAATGACTTATTTTGCGCGTTTTGCAATTTTTGCCAAACGTTTGGCAGTCTTACCAATTGGTTCAATATTGCGCTGGTCCAGATCACCTATTTCAAGTCCATTTGTAAAACGCACTCTGTAACGCAACCAGTTGAAACCATTGGCCAGAATAATTCGCCCCTCGCTACCCACGGGCACTCCGGTGAGTTCAACTGTTGAACGCACCGTGTCACCCATGCTTAGGTCAAGTTGATTTTTGTGTGGGTTAGCCAAAGCATGGGGTTTCCAACTTTGTTGCGCGCCCTCATTAGAAGTTGTAGATGCACTACTTGAAACAGCCATAGTTATAGTTTGCCACAGATACACTGCTCGGCACTGTGAAAACGACAATTGAAGCCTTAGATGGCAATAAAATTAAACTTTCAATCGAAGTAGACGAGACCGAATTTGAACGCTATTTAGACGGCGCATTTCGTAAAATCTCAACTCAAATCAGAATTCCAGGGTTTCGTCAGGGCAAAGCACCTCGCCAATTGATTGAGGCTCAAATCGGAAAAGAAGCCGCAAGATCACAAGCGATCGAAGATGCGATACCGGCATCATTGGCGCTTGCAGTTCGCGAACATGACCTCGACATTATCGCCACGCCTGAAGTCAGTCTCACAAGCGGACAAGAAGATGGCAATGTTTTGTTTGACGCCACGTGCGAAGTACGTCCGGTTGTGAATGTTGCCGGTTACGAAGGACTGCGCGTCGAGCTTCCTGCTTTAGTTGCATCTGACGAAGACATTGAAGAAGTCGTTACTCATGAACGCAAAAGACACGCGACGCTCATTGATGTAGATCGCCCTGCAAAAATTGACGATCAGGTAACTCTTGACCTTGTTGGTTCGCGTGATGGCTTACCGCTACCTGGTTTGAATGTTGATGACTGGCTTTATGAGGTTGGCAAGAATTGGGTAGCCGAAGATTTCGACAAAAATATCATTGGCTCAACAACCGGACAAAAACTTGAATTCACCTCGCTTCCATCTGGAATGACCGAGACGGCGGATTTTGTTGTAAGCGTCAAGAAGATTCAAGAGCAAGTGTTGCCAGAACTGAACGATGAATGGGTTGCCGAACACTTGGCCGAGCACGAATCTATTGATGCATGGAAATCAGCAGTGCGCAGCCGAATCGAAGAGTCACGCTTGAATCAGATTCGCAATACAGTTGTCGAAAAAACAACTGCGGCTCTCGCCGAGTTAGTTGAGATAGAAGCACCAGAGGCGATGGTCTCTAGCGATTTACGTGGGCGAGTGCAGAACACTTTAAAGCAGTTCGAATCTCAGGGTATTTCGATGGAGCAGTGGCTTTCGATTACGCAACAGACAGCCGAGCAATTTGTGGATGCACTTAAAGAGCAATCGACACTCGCAGTCAAAGTTGATATTGCTTTGCGTGCTGTGGCTCTTGCACAAACTCTTGATGCAACCGAAGATGATCTTGAAATGCAGTTCGAACGCATAGCAGCCCAAGTAAAGAAAAAGCCTGCAGCGATTCGCAAGGCCTATGACAAGAATGATGCGATCGCTGACTTGCGGGCGCAAATCTCAAAATCAAAAGCAATCGACTGGCTGTTGCATAATTCAAAGTTTGTAGATGATCAAGGCAACACGATCGATACAGATACGGTGCTCGGTGACCACAATCACGATGAAATTGCGATTGCTGAATCAAGCGAAGTTAGTGCAAGTGATGATGCTCAAGAACACGATCATGATCATGATCACGATCATAAACACTAGAAAATAAGGCGATCACTGGCGTAACTAGCGCTAATTCAATAGCGCACGCACCAGCAGAAATGCCCGAGGACGATTGTCTAGTGTGATCGTTTTCTGCTCTCTAAAGCCCACATAGATACCCTCGCGCGAACTAGCGTATTTCTTGTAGTTACATAAAAGTACATAGCGTTAATTAGCATCACAATAAATAAACGAAATTGAGCGTAACAAAACTAGTCGATAGAGGTATTTGTGGATTTTGCAAGAAATTATTACGTGCCAAGCGTTACCGAAACGACAAGCCGTGGTGAGCGCACGTACGACCTTTACAGTCGTCTACTTAAAGAAAACATCATCATTCTCGGAACTCCAATTGATGACACGATTGCCAACTTGGTTTGCGCGCAGTTGATTCACTTGGAGAGTGAAAATCCTGACAAAGACATAAATATCTATATCAATAGTCCTGGTGGCGACATTTCGGCGCTGTTCGCGATTTATGACACGATGCAGTTCATCAAAAATGATATTGCAACTATTTGTTTGGGTCAGGCCGCTTCGGCGGCAGCCGTTTTGCTCGCTGCCGGAACCAAGGGCAAGCGCTTGGCATTGCCACACTCGCGAGTTTTATTGCATCAGCCATATGCGCAAGTTGGTTACGCCCAAGTCACAGATCTCGAACTAGCAGCCCGGGAAATTTTGCGGATGCGCGAAATTCTCGAAGAAATTCTCTCTCAGCACACTGGCCAGCCAATTGACCGAGTGCATAAAGACACCGATCGTGACTTCGTAATGGAAGCGCAAGCCGCAAAAGACTACGGAATCATTGATGAAGTTATTTCTACTCGGGCATTCGCAGATCGTTCTGGACCAATTCGTTGAAATTTGAAATGGGGCACTGATGGCAAAGTTTGGTGATTCTGCTGAGTTGGTGAAGTGTTCATTTTGCGGCAAGTCGCAAAAGCAGGTCAAGAAACTTATTGCTGGTCCTGGTGTTTACGTTTGCAACGAATGTATTGATCTTTGCAACGAGATCATTGATGAAGAGTTAAACGATCAGTCGGACGTAAATTTCGAAAAGTTACCGAACCCCCGCGAAATTCGAGCATTCTTAGATGAATATGTAGTCGGGCAGGAAACAGCGAAAAAAGTTTTGGCAGTTGCAGTGTTTAATCACTATCGACGAATTCAATATAAACAACACTCTTCAGCGCGGCGAGATGACATTGAACTTTCAAAGAGCAACATCATGTTGCTCGGGCCAACCGGTTGCGGTAAAACACACATGGCGCAAACATTGGCTCGTTTGCTCAACGTTCCATTTGCGATTGCCGATGCGACTGCGCTGACAGAAGCAGGCTACGTCGGTGAAGATGTTGAAAATATTTTGCTTAAGCTTCTTCAAGCGGCAGATTTTGATGTCAAGAAGGCCGAATCCGGAATCGTCTACATCGATGAGATTGATAAAGTCGCGCGTAAAAGTGAGAACCCATCAATTACTCGTGATGTATCTGGCGAAGGTGTTCAACAAGCATTACTAAAAATTCTTGAAGGTACAGTTGCCTCCGTTCCGCCCCAGGGTGGACGTAAGCATCCACACCAAGAGTTCATTCAGATCGACACAACCAATGTGTTGTTCATTTGTGGTGGCGCTTTTGCTGGTTTAGATCAAATTATTGCTTCTCGTATCGGACAAAAGGGCGTTGGCTTTCACGCACAAGTCAAATCAAAATCAGAAAAAGACCCAGGAGAATTATTTGCGCAGGTGCTTCCTGAAGATTTACTTAAATTTGGCATGATCCCAGAGTTTGTCGGACGTTTGCCAATGATCGGCGCAGTAAATAGTTTGGATCGTTCGGCGCTAATCAAAATTCTCACAGAACCAAAAAATGCTTTATTGAAGCAGTACCAAAAGTTCTTTGAATTTGAAGAAGTCGTCCTTGAATTTACTGTTGAGGCTCTAGAAGCGGTTGCTGACCAGGCCCTATTGCGAGGGACAGGTGCACGTGGACTGCGCGCAATTCTTGAAGAAGTTTTGCTCGAGACTATGTACGAGTTGCCTGGTCGTACCGATATCGCAAAAGTAGTCATAGATTTAGGAGCAGTGAACAAAACATCCGCTCCTTCTTATGTTGCAAAATCGACTCCGGCAGTTCGCCAGCGTCGCGCTGCTTCCTAAATCAATCCAGATTACGCTCGTGCAATATTCAGACGCTTTGCGTTACCTTGACGAGCGGTCAAACTACGAGCGAACTGGCCGAGTTGACTCACCGTCAATAGAAAATATTGAACGTCTGATGGATGCGATTGCGAATCCGCAACATGCTTACAGATCAATACATATAACGGGCACTAATGGAAAGGGTTCAACGGCTCAGATTACAACGAAGCTTTTGATGGCTCATGGTTTGCGAGTCGGAACCTATTCGAGTCCACACTTAGACCGCATCAATGACCGAATCTGTATAAATGGCGAGCCTATCAGCGACGAGGAATTCGGTTTGCAGGTTGGTGCAATTTCTGATCTCGAAATAATTTCGGGAGTTCGCCCAAGTTTTTTCGAGATAATGACGGCGGCAATGTTTCGCTGGTTTGCTGATGAGGCTGTAGATGTCGCGGTCGTCGAAGTTGGAATGCTCGGACGTTGGGATGCGACAAATGTTATTAATTCAGATGTCGCAGTTATCACGAATATTGCACTTGATCACACCGAATATGCCGGGCCGACAGTCAAGCACATTGCAGCAGAAAAGGCCGGAATTATCAAACCATCGAGCATCGTCGTTCTCGGAGAGACTGATGAAATTTTACGCGAGGTATTTCTTGAAATGCCCGCGCAAGCGCAAATTAGTCGGGGTGATGACTTTAGTTGTGAAGATAATCGGCTCGCAGTCGGTGGGCGATTAATCACGGTGCGCACGCCGCGTACGACCTATGAAGATGTTCTTGTGCCGTTACACGGTGAACATCAGGGTGATAACGCATCACTTGCGATTAGTGCAGTTGAAGCATTCTTTGATTCAATTATTGACTCGGAGATTTTGACTGAAGCAATGCAAAACGTAGTGATGCCTGGCAGATTTGAAGTGCTCGGTCATCAACCGCTCGTGATTTTAGATGGCGCCCATAATCCGGCCGGTGCGAAAGTTTGCGCTGAAGTGTTCTTTGAAGATTTCAATATGAGTGGGCGCAAGATTCTCGTGACCGGCGCGCTTCGAAGTCGAGACCCAGATGAGTTATTAACTACTTTTCGCGCGTCAGAGTTTGACATTGTAATTACTTGCACGCCGCCATCGCCTCGCGGTTTTCCCGCAAATGAAATGGCTGAGGTCGCACGACGAGTTGGTTGTGACGAGGTGATCGTTGCACAAACAGTTGAATCTGCATGTGAGACCGCCTTGAAACTTGCACAATCGCAAGATGCTGTGCTCGTTGCAGGATCACTTTATATTGTCAGCGCTGCTCGGCCATTCCTCCTAAGCAGAACTACAAATCACCCATAACGTGCGAGCCTCTAGAACATCCTTTAGCCTGAAGGGATGTCAAATCGCACACTTGTCCTTTTAAAGCCTGACGCAGTAGAGCGTGGCCTCGTCGGTGAAATTCTCGCACGATTCGAAGCCAAGGGTTTGGTTATCTCATCAATGCAAATGCGCACTTTAGATTCAAATATCCTTGCTCGCCACTACGAGGAGCATCAAGGTAAAGGCTTCTACGCCGAGTTAGTTTCGTTCATGTCGCGTGGGCCTGTTGTTGCTCTTGCGTTGTCGGGTCCGCAAGACACTTGGGAGA
Source organism: Ilumatobacteraceae bacterium (assembly GCA_964203235.1). Classification (GTDB taxonomy): domain Bacteria; phylum Actinomycetota; class Acidimicrobiia; order Acidimicrobiales; family Ilumatobacteraceae; genus BACL27. The sequence goes on along the minus strand of CAXNLE010000001.1, from coordinate 938,494 downwards.
TCGTTAGGTCAATGATGGGTGCGACTAACCCACGGGCGGCTGCACCTGGCACAATTCGGGGAGACTTAGGAACTTTATTTACCGAAAATCTCGTGCATGGCAGCGACTCTGCAGAATCAGCCGCGAGAGAGTTAGAGATATTCTTTCCAGGTAGCGAGAAGAAAATTTCCTAAAATGGCGGGAGGAAATCCTCTCTCACTGAGTAGAGCAATCGCAGTAGATCTAGGTACTGCCAACACTCTGATATTTGTTAAGGGTCAAGGTCTTGTACTGAACGAGCCAACTATGGTCGCGGTTGATAATCGAAGTGGCTTGGTTGTTGCTGTTGGTCACGAAGCAAAGCGAATGCGAGGACGCACTCCAAAAAATATCAGGCTCGTGCGTCCTTTAAAAGATGGAGTGATTGTTGACTTTGAACTATGTGAGCAAATGTTTAAACAGTTTCTCCAACGCATTCTGACGAGTCGATGGAGCAAACCATCGTTACTTGTTGTTGTACCCTCGGGAATCACAGGTATCGAGCGTCGCGCATTTAAAGATGCTGCAGAGTTTGCCGGTGCTAAACGTCCGGTTGAAGTCATTGAAAAAACAATTGCCGCTGCAATCGGCTTAGGTTTGCCGGTTTACGAGCCAAGTGCAAACTTGGTGGTTGTGATCGGCGGTGGCACTACCGAAGTTGCAGTTATATCTCTCGGCGGAATTGTCACCGAGAATTCGGTACGTATTGGTGGAGATGAGTTAAACAGCATTATTATTGCGGGTTTTAAAAGAATATTTAAATTAGATATCGGAGAGAATACGGCAGAGGAAGTGAAGATTCATATGGGTTCGGCGTGGCCGCTTGCCCAAGAAATTGTTGGCGACGTTGGTGGACGCGATATTGCAACTGGTTTACCGCGAACGCAAGAAGTAACGACTGAACAAATCAGAGAGATTCTTGATGATGGTGTGAACAAGATTGTAGATGCGATCAAGAAAACTCTTGAGCGAACACCACCTGAATTAGCATCTGATGTAATTAGTAGCGGTATGCACATCACAGGCGGAAGTTCGTTACTTGCAGGTTTGCAGGAGCGCATCATCCATGAAACTGGAATCCAAGCATTCATTCCACAAGAGCCTCTACTTACGGTGATTCTTGGAGCCGGATACTCGCTTGATAATCTTGGCGCAATTAAAGGATCATCACCTCAAGGCGAAGACTAGTCAAAGTGAAGCGCAAGGCGAAAGTTCTCTCAGTTAATGGCTGCTAAAAACTCGACTCAGCGACGAGCAATTATCTTGTTGACTTTGACTTCGATCATGTTGGTCACACTTGATTTGCAAGATTCACCTAGAGTTGCGGGTTTACGATCTGTTTTCGGAAGCCTGTTCTACCCAATTGAGGGCGTTGCAAGGGTGATAACACGACCCGTTGGAAACGCTTGGTACGGAGTCACGCATTACAACAAGTTGCTAGATGAAAATTCGTTGCTTCGCCAACAGGTCGCGCAGCAAGAGGGTGCCACGGTCGCCGCCGCCGCTTCAGTTCGATTGTCACAAGAATTGCTCGCACTAAACGGATTGCCTACATTGGCGGGCATCAATGCAGTTACAGCACAAGTAATCGGAGAGTCACCAACAAGTTTCTCACAAACGATTGAAATTAATCAAGGTGCCGAGAGTGGTATTCGGGTCGGTATGCCAGTTCTGAATGCCGCAGGTCTCATCGGAAGAATCACAAAAGTTTTCAATAACCGTTCGTTTGTGATGCTGATCACTGACCCTGATTTTTCGATTTCGGTAAAAGTTGTCAGCACGGGGCGAAAGGCAACTGAGTCAACTTTGCAAGGCGTTGCCAGTGTTACAACCTCAACTGCGGTACCACTTGAACCGATTTCAAACACTCCTGAATCTGAGACTACAACTACAACTACAACGATCCCGATTGCCGGTTTCACAGCTGTTGTGACCACATTGCCAGCAACTCCGCAAGGCTTGACCTCGATCACAATCCCCTTGGCGAGTGATCTTGACGTTAGAGAAACGGGAGTCATTCAAGGCAACGGTCCGACACGTCAGCCAACGGTGAGATTTATAGATAACTCATTGCGATTTGGTTCGATAGAGGCGGGTGTACCGATAGTGACGGCCGGTGGTTCGCGCAGCCTTGCACCACCTGATGTGTTAATTGGTGTTGTATCTCGTGTAGTTGAAAGAGTTGGGTCAGCCGGCCCGTTGCTTGAAATAGAAATTGCTGCCGAGTTAACGAATTTATCGTTTGTGCGTATCTTGCTGTATCAACCAATCACTGAGAAGAAGTCTCCTTGAATCGACTGTTGATAATTTTGGCAAGTCGTTGGACACGATTAGTGCTCGTGCTTCTCTTGGTTTTGTCTATTCAGACAACATTGTTCAAAGAACTTCGACCATTCGGTGTTGCAGGGCAAGTAATTTTACTTTTCGTAATCTGTGCGGGAATTCAGTTCGGTATCAGCATTGGGGCAATCGTCGGATTGGTCGCGGGATTAATGTTTGATTTTGTAGTTTCAACTCCCGCAGGTTTAGGGTCAATCGCACTTGGTGTCACGGGCGCAACCGCAGGTTTATATTTATATTTTTTCCCGAGTCCAATTTGGTGGTTACGAATGATATCAATAGCGATCGTTTCGGTCTTTGGTGAAATGTATTTGCTAATCGCTCAAGCAATGGTTGGTTTAGGTGTAGTACTAGAGCTTCGACTTCTAACGATTATTGCGGTGGTGACAACAATAAATATTGTTCTTTCTCCGGGATTTTTTTTGATTACTCGCTGGACATTAAGCGAGCGAAAGAAGGAAAGTTAGATAATGTCAATGCAAAATTTCGGTCGTGCGCCGAAGCGACTCATTATCTTAGGTTTGGTAGGAATCGTATTCTTCAGCATCTTGGGCGCGAGACTTTGGTTTTTGCAGGCAGTTTCATCTCGAGATGTCGAGGTGATCATTGGTAAAGTGCGTTCAAGAACAATTAATTTGTTGCCTGAGCGTGGTCGGATTTTCGATTCAGCAGGAAGAGTAATCGCCGATAACAGGCGAACGCTTGTGGTCACAATTGATCACTCAGTTGTGCGCAAATCTACGCAGAGAAACGAGTTGGCACAACGTCTTTCGGGTCCGCTCAATGTTCCTGTTGAAGTGTTGATCAAACGAATGCTTGATGAGCGCTATGGCCCGTTCGAAGCGATTCCTTTGCGCGAAGGTGTGTCAGAAGAATTGGCGCTTTATCTTATGGAGCGTGTCGAGGATTACCCCGGAATTTATGTTCGCGAAGAATGGCGACGAAACTATCCATATGGGGCGTTAGGTGGTCATGTCTTGGGTTATATGGGCGCGATTCTTGAGGATGATTTGCTTTACTACAAATCAATCGGCTATGACCCCAACGAACGAGTTGGACAATACGGTGTCGAGGAGAGTTATGAAACGCTGTTGCGTGGAATACCAGGATATGTGCGCTACGAGGTTGATGCCGTAGGTACAATTCTTAAACTCGTAGAGCGAGTTGAACCAGTCACAGGAAATGACTTGCAACTCTCAATCGATTTAGATGTTCAGCAATTTGCTGAGCAAGCACTTGAAACACAATTACTTGTTCGCCGTCGTGTTGAAGCAGGGCAAGTCAAGATGCCCGACGGTACTCCTGACCCACGCTACGAAGAAGTAAATTATTACAAGGCGCCTGCCGGATCAGTAGTAGTGATGAATCACAATAATGGGCGAGTGATTGCTATGGCATCGTATCCAAGGTTCGATTTACGATGGTTTGACGGGGGATTACCTAAAGACAAGTTTTCGCAATTGTTTCCGAGAACTGACGACCCAGACTTGACGATATTAGTCAATCGCGCGATATCGGGTCGGTACAACGTGGGTTCAACGTTTAAGCCTCTCGTCGCATACGCTGCGCTCGCAACCGGGCAGTTGCCCAACGGCGATAAATATACTTTTGAAGACCGCGGCACTTACAAACTTGAGAGCATCCCAGAAGAGAGGTGCCAAGATGGCGTCAAGTGTGTTTTTAGAAATGCAATTTGTCTTTCGACTGGTTTTCCTTGCAGATATGGCGAAGTAAATGTTGAGGCAGCCTTAGCGGTTTCAAGCGATACTTTTTTCTACAAGATTGGTGAACAAATTCTCACCGAGCGAGGTTATGCGCCCGTTTTAGAACAGGAGGTTCGAAAATTTGGACTGGGCTCTCCGACAAATATTGATTTGCCATATGAATATGCAGGGACGATTCCAAGTAAAGAATTAAAAAAGCGACTGGCGAGTTTGGGTGTCATCACAGAAGAGGCTGGTGAGGCGTACTACGTTGGGGACCAAATCTTGTTTGCGATTGGTCAGGGATTATTGTCGGTCACACCATTGCAAATGACTCTTGCATATTCGGCTATCGCAAATAGCGGTCGCGTTTATGAGCCCCGAGTTGCTGTCTCGCTGCTCGCCCCAGGGACACTAGATGCGCGACCTGGTTTTGCCGATTTTACGACTACACAGGTTGTCAAAAACCTTGCGCCAATTTCTCCAAAACGACGAATTGATATGACAGAAAATATCAGAGAGCCGATAGTTAAAGGCATGGCGCGAGCGATTACCGGACCTGGCGTCACGTTTGATTATTATCACAAAACAACAGGCGAGAATCTATTTAGCAACTACAACTATGCAGCCTTGCCAATCGCCGGAAAGACTGGAACAGTGCAGGGTTTAAACAACTTGCCATGGAACGACTCTTCGGCATTCGGTGCCTTCAGTTTGGACTCAAATTACCCGTATACGATCTATGCATATTTAGAAAAATCTGGTTACGGTTCTCAAGCGGCGGCTCCCGTGGTGAAGTGTATTTTCACAGCATTAAATGGTGGTTATAAATACGACAGAGTGTTACCGGCTGACCCATTAGATAAAGCGAGTAATATTGTCGCTCAACCAGTTCGGTTGCGTAACCCGCTTTGTCTTGTCAGCGGTGCATCGGATGTCCGCGAGTAGCAATGTCAAGATTTATACCTCAAATAAAGAATTCTCAATGGTTTCGCCAGACATACGACGTCGCCTCAGTCTGGAAGAACATTGATTTGATTTTGTTGGCAGCAGTAACTTTGCAGAGCATCTTTGGTTTGTTTACTGTTTACTCAGCGACTAGACAACGACTCTTGAACCAAGGCTTCGACCAGTATTTTTATGTACAACGTCAGGTGTTTTTTGTTCTGTTTGCAGCAGGGTTGATGTTCGTGATTATGGCTCTCGGGCATGATCTGATTCGTGAACGCGGAGTGTATTTGTATGCGGGCTCAATATTTTTGCTCTTGCTTGTTCTTGTAATCGGTGCGGTGAGCAGTGGTGCGAGATTATCTTTTGACTTAGGCCCCATCTCGGTTCAACCCGCCGAATTAGTAAAAGTTACAGTTTTGATCTTGATTGCGGCTTACACGTCTGATGCGGCGAGAGACGAAATTAGTTATCAGGAACTTGTTTATTCGGTCTTGATTTTAACGGTGCCATTTATTCTCATTTTGGCACAACCTGACCTGGGTTCAGCAACGGTTCTTGTCGCAGGTGTGGTTGGCATTCTTTTGCTTTCAGGTGCAAAGCGTTTATGGGTCGTAATGTTTACGCTCTTGGCGGCGGTTTCGGCAGTTGCATTCGCAATTTCTGGAATCGTTGACAAATATCAATTAAGAAGATTTGATGCTTGGCTAAATCAAAACTCAAACGAACCTTCATTGCAGAGAATTGTTTTGCAGGTGCGTTTTGCTAAGCGGGCAGTTTCGAGTGGCGGGTTTTTTGGTAAGGGATATTTGCAAGGGCCACTCACGAACGGAGCGTTTATCCCAGTTCAGTTTCAAGATTTCCCATTCTCCGCAATTGGTGAGCAGTTTGGCATGATCGGTGGTTTTGTTGTTTTGGCGATTTTTGCGATTATCTGTTGGAGAGTTTGGGTAATTGCAAAGTTGTCACGAAATCGATTTGACCGGCTTCTTGCTACCGGTTATTTTACGATGCTGTTATTTCAAGTTTTTCAGAATATTGGAATGACGCTTGGGGTAACACCTGTTAGCGGTTTGCCGCTTCCGTTCATCTCGTATGGCGGTTCGCATTTGGCTTCAAGTGGTCTATTGATGGGTTTGATGCAGAGCATTTATATGCGTCGTCTGCGGTAGATAGTGATCCGTCCGAGTGGGGCGGGCGGGCGGTAGCCTGTCCAGACGGGGTGTGAACCCCACCAGTTCGATTTCACGAATATAGCGCGCTCAGTCTCCTGTGTTAGTGCGAGATCGTGATTGACGAAACCGCTTGGCGGACTTCGTTTTATAAGATTTAGAAGGATTAGCAAGATGAGTTACCCAGAGTTACCAGAACACCCAAGAGAAGGTCGATTAGTTTCACCGGAAGCTGCGGATGCATCGCTTGTGCGAAAGCCACAAATTGGAGACACCCGACCCGCGCCTGTTCAACCGGCTGTGCAGGGGGATGAAGCTGAATCAAACGCTTCCAAAAGAATTGGCCTGACAAAGCGAGGACGACAAAAGACTAATAGTTCTTCAGCAGAAGGTTCGGAAACGAGCGGTACTCAAGATGGCGAAAAAACAGTTCGGCGAAATCGTCGCGGTGGCCGTAATCGTCGTCGTCGCCCGAGTAATGACAATTCTCGGTCAAAACCTGTTTCTCCGGTTGAAACGGACGCTGAATTAATTGAGCGTCGTCGCGGAAAAGAACGTAATGGTCGACCCCTAGGCCGCTACATGATGGTCGTTCAAGTTCGAAAAGATTTCACTCAAGTTGCGATGCTTGAAGGTCGAAGTTTGATTGAGCATTATGTCAGTCGCCCGGCCGATGACAGTGAGCAAATTCACGGCAATATTTACTTGGGTCGTGTGCAAAATGTTTTACCAGGTATGGAAGCTGCGTTTGTTGATATTGGTACGCCGAAAAATGCCGTGTTGTATCGAGGTGATGTTCAATTCGATAAAGAAGATGTGGTTGAGCAGGGTCCTGAGCCAAGAATCGAACACGTATTGCAGGCTCGCCAACTTATTTTATGTCAGGTTACTAAAAACCCCATCGGTGCAAAGGGTGGTCGCCTTACTCAAGAGGTTTCGTTACCAGGTCGGTTTGTCGTATTAATCCCAGATTCGCGCACTTACGGCATCTCCAAGCGATTGCCGGACGACGAGCGCCGTCGGTTGCGCTCAATATTGGATCGCGTCAAACCAGAAGAACACGGAATCATCGTTCGGACAGCAGCCGAAAACGCCACCGAACACGAACTGCGAACCGATATGACGAGATTGCTCGCACTATGGGAAGAAATCAAAGAGAAATCTAAGAAGTCAAGTGGTCCGACGTTGTTATATCGAGAGCCACCTCTTGCAGTGCGTGTTATCCGTGAAGAATTCAGCAGTGACTATCGCGGAATCATCATTGACGAGCGAGAACTTTATGAAGAAGTGCGACAATATATTGGTGACTTTAATCCTGAATTTTTGGATCGTGTTGAGTTCTTCGACACTCAGGCAGAGGGTCTTTCACTTTTTGAGAACCAGCATGTTCACGAGCAAATTCATAAGGCCCTTGACATTAAGGTCTGGCTGCCGTCGGGAGGTTCACTCGTAATTGAGCACACTGAAGCGTTGACTGTGATTGACGTGAACACCGGTAAAAATGTTGGCAAAACGAACCTTGAAGAGACAGTGTTCACAAATAATCTTGAAGCTGCTGACGAGATTGCACGACAGTTGCGACTACGTGACATCGGTGGAATCATCGTTATTGACTTTATCGATATGGAGATCCGTGAGAACCGTCGCAAAGTACTAGATCGGTTTAAGAATGCTCTTTCGCGTGACAAGACGCGCACCCAGGTATTTGATATTTCTGAACTGGGTCTTGTTGAAATGACACGAAAACGAATAGGTGAGGGTCTATTGACCAATTTCGTCGACTCATGCCCGACTTGCCAAGGCCGTGGAATCATCGTCGATCACTCAATGCTTGACTAGTTAATCGAGCAATAGAAAATGACACAAAACGCAGAATCTACCCATAAAACATCGCAAGTTCAGAAATTACACAGATAGGCTCGGGGTTCAATATGTACGCAATCATTGCTTCAGGTGGAAAACAAGAGAAGGTCGCTCAAGGCCAACAAGTTCAGGTAGAGCTTTTGGGTGTAGCAACAGGTGCTGAAGTTTCGTTTACGCCAGTCATGCTCGTTGACGGCGAAACAGTTCTTGCCACACCTGCTCAACTTGCCAAGGCTTCGGTCAAGGGTAAAGTTCTGGGTGAAGTTGCCGGTGTAAAGATTGATGGTTTTATGTACAAGCGTCGAACCAATCAGCGACGACGCTTCGGCCACCGTCAGCGATATAGCCTTGTTGAAATTACATCGATTGCGAAAGGCTAACTAATGTCAAAAACCAAAGGTGGCGGTTCTACACGAAACGGCCGCGATTCAAATTCCCAAAGACTCGGTGTAAAAGTTTTTGATAGCACGCTCGTTAATGCTGGCACAATTCTTATTCGCCAACGAGGAACAAAAGTTCACCCGGGCAAAAATGTTGGCAAGGGTAGCGACGACACATTGTTCGCTCTCGTGCACGGCAATGTTAAGTTCGCAGAACGTCGCGGCCGCAAAGTGGTCGACGTTAACCCTGCTAGCAACTAGTTTTCCTACTAGTTAACTAGCGCATCGCGAATCATCGCGACAAAACGTTTGCGATCTACGCGCAACACAACACGACAGTTTTGGCCTCTGCGAAGCACGTCAAGATGGTCAACGATTGTTTGCCCGCGGGTGTCACCATCGCCAAGATGAACGCGAACATACTTGCGAATTTCAGAAATTGACATTGACGAGTCGATAGCCACACTCATCGTGATTGGGTCTGGCAAATCGAAGCCTTCAAGTTTTGTTTCTGTGCGGCAAAACTCTCGCACTTGTCTTTGAATTGACATGGCGAATTTGCCAAGATTGCTTAGTTCACTAAATTCGATGGCGAGTTCATCGGAAATAACTGCATCGGCAACTGAGACATCCCAGCCGACCATTTCAAGTGGTAACTCTGAGTCAAAAACTATTCGCGCTGATTCTGGGTCTGCCCAAACATTGAACTCGGATGCAACAGTAACGTTGCCTGGTAAAACGCCCGTGCCACCCATGATTACGCAGCGCCTAACCCATCTGGCGAACTCGGGCTCAATTGACAAAGCCAACGCAATATTTGTCAATGGTCCGAGAGTTACGAGGTCTATTTCTCCTGGGGCTGATCGAAAGGTTTCAATTATTTGCCGTATTGCATCGTGAGATGTCGGCAGTCGACCACTCAACTTGAGCCCGATATCGCCCATGCCGTCTGTGCCATGAACATTTTGTGCAGATGAAAAAGATCTCACAAGAGGCTTGGTCGCGCCGACATGAACCGGAACTTTCGCTTCGCACATCTCGATTGTGTATAGCGCCGCCTGCACCCCAAGTTCTATTGGCACATTGCCGGCAACTATTGAAATACCGATCACATTTGTTGTCGGACTTTTTAATGCAAGGATTAACGCGACTGCGTCGTCAGAAGCCGTGTCTGTATCAATCCACATTTTTTGTTTTGAAATAATTTGAGTCATGCGAAAACCACTCTAAAGGCTAAATGCCAATGCCTTGTGGTAATTGCGATTCTTGCCAGCCGAGCAGACTGACACCCTGTCGACATGCGAAACGATCTGTCATTCCGCCAACGTATGTGACTGCAAGTTTTGTTGCTTCAGCGCTGTGTGCATCAAATAGTTCTCGCTCAAGAGGCGCGTACATCAATTTTGGATTAACCACGTAATGCTCAACGAGAGCACGTAAAAGTCGCACAACCGAATCGGCTTGCGCACGCGACTCACGACGCATGTAAATGTTTTCGTAATTGAATTTTCGAAATGTAGCTAATGCATCGGCACATTTTGAAGTCATTGCGATTCGACCTGTTGTCGCGGTGGCTTCGATCATCGCGCCGATGAAAGCTCGAAGTTGTTGATCACGCTGCACGCCACACGCCTCGCGCACCTCTTGGGGTAGTTGTTCGCTGGTGACAACGCCCGCAGCCACGGCATCTTCAAAATCATGGCAAACATACGCGATGCGATCTGCCCATGACACAACTTCACCTTCGGGCGTTTTGGGTGCCGGCCGTGACCATGAGTGATTTCGAATTCCGTCAAGGGTTTCGTTGCATAAGTTGAGCGGCACTAGTGTCACGTCTGCGCCCCAAACAGCGTGGTCATAGCCGCCGTCGATAAATACCGATAACGCATCTTCACTGGCATGTCCACCTGGGCCATGTCCACAGTCATGTCCGAGTGCAATTGCCTCTGTTAGAGCAATATTCAGACCGATTGCTCTTGAGACAGAACTAGCAACCTGTGCGACTTCAAGCGCGTGCGTTAGGCGTGTGCGTTGATGATCTTGTGGAAACACGAACACTTGAGTTTTGCCAGCCAATCGTCGAAATGATGATGCATGCAAGATTCGATCTCGATCACGTTCAAAACAGGTTCGAAACTTATCGGGTTGTTCTGAAATCGCGCGATTACCTGCACCAAAACTTCGGGTCGCATGAACCGACAAGTTCTTATCTTCTCTATCCTCTCGCTCAAGCCGTTCAACTAATTGCGTGCTGCCAGTGCCTGCCCACGAATCAGAATGAGCGAGCCGTATCTCAGTCGCGTCAACCGAAGTGTGCCCATGCATTGTTTGTGCCCAAGACGTACTAACTGGCTGGTGTGTTACTTCTTCTGCCATCGCACAACCTTAGGCAAAGGGTGAGTCATTGGTCGTGCTTGTAGCCTTGGTTAGCCCGGTTCTTGTCAGTCTTTAGAACCGGCAGACTCAAAATGGAGACAAATGAGTGCCTTTGTTGACGAAGCACAACTTAATGTTCGTGGCGGTGATGGCGGTAGTGGCTGTGTAAGTTTTCGTCGCGAAGGTCCAGTTGTCAATGGCGGACCAAACGGCGGCGATGGAGGCAACGGCGGGTCTGTTTGGCTTGTTGCTGATCGAAATGTCGCTAGTTTGTTGGCGTTTCGTGATCACCCGCATCGTCGCGCCCAAGACGGAGTATCTGGAATGGGAAAGGATTTGCACGGCCGTCGCGGTGAAGAATTATTGATCGGTGTTCCAGAGGGCACCGTGGTTAAAGACATGTACACAGGTGACTCTCTCGCTGATCTCGCGCAACATGGTTCGCGCTGGTTGGCCGCACAAGGTGGTGAAGGCGGTCGTGGTAACGCAAGATTTTTATCAAATCGTCGTCGAGCACCAAAATTTGCTGAGCAGGGAGAGCACGGCTTTGAACGCTGGCTGAAACTTGAGATGAAACTTATGGCCGATGTTGCACTTGTTGGGTTTCCAAATGCGGGCAAAAGCACATTTATTAGTTCTGTCTCGGCGGCCAAGCCAAAGATCGCTAATTATCCATTTACAACACTCGAGCCACACCTCGGCGTTGTGCGGCTAAATAATACAACCGAGTTCGTGATAGCCGACATTCCAGGAATAATCGAAGGCGCAAGTGAAGGCAAAGGCCTCGGCGATCAGTTTCTTCGCCACATTGAGCGGGCCCGTGTTTTGTGTGTTCTTGTCGATCTAGTTTCAATGGAAGAAATCTCGCCAAAAGATCAAGAAGAAGTTTTGTTGCGCGAACTAAAGGCATATCAACCAGAACTTCTAGATCGTCCACGATTAGTAATTGCTACAAAAACAGATTCTGCGCCGGCTGAAGTTATTGATGCATGGAGTGGCGACAAGATGTCTGCTGTCACTGGTGACGGCGTGCGTGAAGTCTTAAATAAACTCGCTGTACTTGTTGCTGAAGCTCGTACAACAGAACCACCACCGCAAGGCCCAGTTACTTTTCGCCCAGAGCCACAGGGCACTCGTGTAGAGCGGATTAGCGCCAATGAGTTTCGATTACATGGTCGCGATATTGAACGATCTATTGCCCTCAACGATGTGACTAATGCTGATGCACTTAATTACATTGATGACCGAATGGGTCGACTCGGTGTACCGAGATTATTAGCACGCGCAGGTGCGACGCAGGGCGCTGTGATATGGATCGGCACATTCTCGTTCGACTACACACCTGAGTAATTGACATGCGTGTCGTTGTAAAGATTGGTACATCTTCGATCACTACTAGTGAAGGCAATATCAACTCGTCTGCCGTAAGTGCGTTGTGTGAAGAAGTCGCAACTTTGCGAAGTTTAAGTCACGAAGTTTTGATTGTCACTTCAGGTGCTGTTGCGGGCGGTGTCGCGGCGCTCAAACTTAGTCAAAGACCAACCGATATGTTGACTCTGCAAGCACTTGCTGCAGCAGGGCAAAGCCGATTAATGCAAGAGTACAACGTGCAACTTGATCGTCATCAGTTAGTTAGTGCGCAGGTGTTGCTTGTACCAAATGACTTCATTGATCGACATCAGTATCTGCATGCGCGTCAGACTCTTTTGCGATTACTTGAATTGGGTTGTGTGCCAGTTATCAATGAAAACGATGCAATTGCCAGCGACGAAATTCGTTTTGGCGATAACGATCGAATTGCGGCACTTGTTGCCCACAGTGTTTCGGCAGATGTCTTGATTCTTCTCACCGATCTAAAAGGTTTGTTTACGGCAGACCCGAGCGTTGATTCGAAAGCTACTTTTATTGAAACGGTTGAAGCCAATGATGAACTGCTTTCTGTTCGTGCTGGCACTTCAAATAACACGCGCGGCAGTGGTGGCATGGCTTCAAAACTTGCGGCGGCGCGTATTGCCTCGTGGTCAGGCGTACGAACGGTCATCGGTTCAGCCAAACGTGCGAATGTTGTGGTTGATGCCTTGAATAAAGTTGCAGATGCAGGAACGCAGTTTTTGCCGCGTGAACGCGAACTAACCGCTCGCAAGTTATGGATTGCGTTTGCTGCTCAAGTGACTGGCTCAGTCACAGTTGACGATGGTGCGCGTGATGCCCTTGCTCGCAAAACTGTTTCACTTTTACATGCTGGTGTGATCGCAGTGACCGGCGACTTTGAAATTGGTGACACGATTGAAGTTAAGAATCAACACGGTGTCGTGTTTGCACGCGGTATGTCGGGGGTAACTGCGATACAGGCAGGCGCAAGTGCTGGCATGCACAGTCGCGATCTAGTCGACGGTGTGGCTCAAGAGGTGATTCACCGCGACGACCTCGTGATATTGATTGGCTAGTTGCTAGTTGCTAGTTGCGGTGAAACAATTTTCGCACTTCACTGACTTGAAACAAATACAGCATCGCAACATAAACAGTTATACCGATTATTGATCCACTCAACACCTGTATTGTTGCGTTGATCCCAACTGCAGATTCGTGATTAGCAAACAACATTGACCCCAAGCGAACGCATACTGCCATGACACCCGCGCTTATAACTATTGGTACAAAACTAGCAAGCAATGAATTGGCGTTAAATCCTCGTGATTTTCGTTGCATCGTGAATAATGCAACAACTGCACTAATCAAATAGGCAAGTGAAAATGCCAAACCCAGACCAAAGACATCAAAGTGGTCAACAAACAAAGTTGCAAACACTATGTTTAAAACGTTTTCGAATAAATTGATCCAAAACGGAGTTCGCGTGTCGTTATTTGTGTAAAAGCCGCGCAAAACAAAAAGATATATTGAGAAGCCTGCCAGACCGATGGCCAGACCAGACAGTGCGCGGGCTGTGTTCTGGGTCGCTGACAAATTGAAATTGCCATGTTGCAATAACATTGCAACCAGCGGACGAGAGAGTATGAACATCCCAAATGCCGCCGGGATTGTCACAAGCGCAGTTAATCGCAATCCAGAAACAAATTTCTCATGAAATTTTGCTAGGTCTAGATTTGCTGCGGCTCGAGCAAGGTCAGGCACAAATGTTGTCGCGATTGAAACTGCGAGTAGACCGTGGGGCAGTGAGAAAAAAGCGTAAGCCTTTGAATACGCATCAACGTTTCCACTACCGGGCGAAGCGAGATTTTTTATCACGATTAATGAAATTTGATTCGCGACAACATAGCCGACTGCCCACCCAGAGAGTTTTAATAACTTCTTGACCGCTGGATGATTTAGATCTAAGTTCCACTTAAGTTTCAATCCACTGCGCGAGAGTGCGATGACCATAAACAAAGTCATTGCAATTATCCCAGATGTTGAACCAAGTCCTAGAAGCAGTTGTAACGAGCGATTAGTTGAAACTTCACTAATAGTGGGCGGTTTCATTGAAGTAACCCGAGGGATAGCCAATAATGTGAAAATAGTTACCAGGTTGGCAATAACGGGTGTCCATGCGGCGGCGAAGAATCGCCGTTTTGAGTTCAAAATAGCGCTCGCAATTGCTGTTAGTCCATAGAAAAATATTTGCACAATGAAAAGACGCGTCAAACTTGTGCCTGTTGATCTGAACAACGCAACGTCGATATCGCTGGCAGGATTCAGAGAAAAGACGTGAAAGATTAGTGGCGATGCAAATAATGCCAGCATTGTGATTGTGGCCAGAGCCAGAACTGCAAAACTAGAAATCGCGTTGACAGCATCGTCGTCTCCGTCTTGTAAGTAACGACTGAAAAGCGGGATCAACGACGCGGCTAAAACTCCGCCAAGTAAAAGTTCATAAACTACGTTGGGTGCATTATTCGCCGCGTCATATGCATCGGCAACGGCAGTTTGGCCGATCATTACGCCAAAAATGATTATGCGAATCAGACCAGTCACGCGACTAAGCGCTGTGCCACAAGCCACGATCAGGTTCGCACGCCAAAGTGTTTGACTGCCTTCGGGCGTTGCCATTGCGGTCAATCGTATTGCGAATTCTGGCTCGGTTGCGCTTCGTTGTGGTGAACCCGAACCGCTAGAGTTGTGCGGGTGAAACCTCGATTTAACGATGTAGCTACCGTGCGTAGCGGGCTTAAGAATGTCAATTATCTTGCAGACGACGGGATCGCCGGTGTTGTGTTCTTGGCAGATCGTCTCGGTAAACCAGTTTTAATTGAAGGACCAGCAGGCACCGGCAAGACTCAACTCGCCAAGAGCGTCGCCGAACTCACTGGCGCGCGATTGATTCGCTTGCAATGTTACGAAGGTCTTGACGAATCAAAGGCACTCTACGAATGGAACTACAAGAAGCAGTTGCTTCGTATTCAAGCCGATAAAAATAGTGATTCTTGGAGCGAAGTCCATGATGACATTTTTAGTAGCGAGTTTTTATTGGCTCGACCTCTTCTTGAGGCAATCACCAGTGAAGAACCAGTGGTTTTGTTGATCGATGAAGTTGATCGTGTTGAACTTGAGACCGAAGCGCTATTGCTCGAAATTCTTTCCGAGTACCAAGTTTCGATTCCAGAGTTGGGCACAATTACCGCCAAGCAGATTCCACTCGTGTTTTTGACATCGAACAACACTCGTGAGTTATCAGAAGCGCTGAAGCGTCGTTGTTTGTATCTCCACGTTGATTATCCAGATCTTGAGCGCGAAAAAGAAATTGTGTTGAATAAAGTTCCGGATATTAGTGAAAATTTGGCTGATCAAATTGCACGCATCGTTCGAAGTATCCGCCAACTTGATCTGAAGAAGGCTCCGTCTGTCAGCGAAACACTCGATTGGGCAAGAACTTTGATGTTGCTTGGGATAGAGACGATTGACGCCCAAGAAGCAAAAGAGACTTTGCATATTCTTCTTAAATATCAGACAGACATAGCAAAAGCAGCCAAAGAACTTTCCGTTACCAAGTGAGGTTGCACAATGCCAGTGCTTGACCTGATGTCGGGTTTCATTGCTGAATTACGAAATGCGGGGTTGCCCGTAAGTTTGACAGAGAATCTCGATGCGATGGAGGCTGTCAAGGTCATCCCGATAGAAGATCGTGATGCCTTTAAATATGCGCTGGGGGCGACGCTCGTAAAAAATAATGCTCACTGGAGAGTGTTCGAAACTATTTTTGAGGTTTATTTCTCGTTGCGCGGCCCAGAATACGCGATCACCCAAGACGGTCAACCAGATGATTTCTGGCGTGATATGCAAGAGCAAATGGACCAGGTCAAAGGCCAAGGCGAAGGCAAAGGCTCTGGCGGCGGAATGGATTCGTTAACCCCAGAAGAAATTAATGCGATGCTGATGCGTGCTTTAATGAGCGGCGACCAAGCAATGATGCGTGCTCTCGCCAAACAATCTGTGCAACGCTTTGCCGGAATGGAGCCAGGTCGGCCAGTTGGCGGTACTTATTATTTGTATCGCACGCTTCGCAATTTAGATCTCGACAACATGTTGCAAAAATTGATGGATGCGAATCGTGATTCAAGCCAGCAAGATCTCACATCGCTTGAAGAACGTCTTGAAAAAGATGAGTTCGAGAGCCGAATAGAGCAATTTAAACAAGAAGTCGAGTCAGAGATTCGGCGAAGACTTGTCGCCGACCGTGGTGCAGAAGCAATGGCGAAGACCTTGCGCAAACCGTTGCCCGAAGATGTCGAGTTTATGCATGCCAGTCGCGATGAAATGCAGAGCCTTAAAAAAGCCTTGTATCCGCTGACTCGAAAACTTGCTGCGCGTTTGGCGCGCAAACGCCGACATGGTCGCAAAGGTCCTTTAGATTTTCGCAACACTGTGCGCCATTCACTGAGTTATGGTGGCGTGCCTGCTGACCCGAAGTTTCGCTATCCACGCCCGGCTAAGCCAGAGCTAATGGTTGTCGCCGATATTTCGGGAAGCGTTGCGGCGTTTGCAAGGTTTACTCTGATGTTTGTCTACGCAATTCAAAATCAGTTTTCTAAAGTGCGGTCGTTTGTTTTCATTGACGGCATCGATGAAGTTACAAAATATTTTAAATCGACTGAAGACATCGGTGAAGCCATCAATCGTGTGAATACCGAGGCAGATGTTGTTTGGGTTGACGGCCATAGTGATTATGGGCATGCTTTCGAAGTCTTTTGGGAGCGTTACGGAAAAGACATCAATTCAAAAACAACCGTATTGCTGCTTGGTGATGCGCGAAATAATTATCACGCCGCACAATCTTGGGTTGTCAAAGAAATCGCCAAGCGCGCAAGACACGTCTATTGGCTCAACCCAGAGCCAAAGTCATACTGGAATACCGGTGACTCAATAGTTGGCGAATATGGTGCGCACACAGATGGCGTGTTCGAATGTCGCAACTTGCGACAATTAGAAGGTTTTGTCGAAAACTTAACTTAAGTAGTTTTCAACGAATTGATTTTTCGGCGGATCACTATTATCCAGCCGGCCAATACAAACACTGAAAATGTAAACCATTGAAATGTGTAGCTCAGATGCGAGCCTGTAGATAGCGCCGGAGCCGCAATACGGGATAGTTCGGGCGAGTCTGATGGTTTAGATTCAAGAACTTCAACGTATATTGGCGCTAGCTCTGAGGGCATTTGCATATTCAGTCGCTCTAGGTCAATATTGCTCATCTCTAAAAGTTCGCCTTGCGCTGGGTCGCTGATGCGAAAGCGACGACGAATTTCTGGTGCTCTGACGCGACCAATGATTTGTACTTGACCAAGTGGCGCTGGGCCAACATCTTTCGAAATTGAAATGAATCCACGATTCATTAATAACAATTGATTATTTGCCAAACGGATGGGCGTGAGTGGATCTTTGCCTGAATAACCATCTTGGGCGCGATTGACCGCTTCAACAGTTTCGCCATCGATGTATTCGCCCACCACTAGTACTGTTCGCCACTCAACGGTTTCTGGCGACTCTGAACGACTCTTAATAGCATCAAGTAACTGCTCGACAGGCAAGATCGGTGCGCTTATTCGCTCTTTGACAGTTTGATTAAATTCAACTTTTTCGTGGTATCTACCGATTTGCCAGAGCGCCAAGTTGACCATCGATAGAATTGTTGCAACAACCGTCACATGTAATAAAAGCCAAATTGGCTTAATTAGAAACTTATACATTTCGCCTAAGCGTATCTAATTGGTTGTTGCTGGTAATCCTGCTGGTAATCCTGCTAGTAAACTTAGAATTATGTCACACGCAAGAACTAACGCGGAGAAATCGTTTTTGATTTGGGATGGCGACTGCGCATTTTGCGCGCGCTGTGTAAACTTCATTCAGCGTCGAGTGCATACGTCAGCAAAAATTGTTGCGCATCAAAAAGCAGATCTGAATGTTCTCGGCTTAACAACCGAACAATGTAATCAAGCATTGCAGTGGGTTAACAGTGAAGGAATAATTCGATCAGGTAGTCGCGCTGTTTCTGAGCTATTGAAAACTGCCAACGGAGCATGGCCAGTGTTGGGCGTGTTAATCGACTTGCCGATTATTCGTGTATTTTCATCCGCAATCTATAAATTAATTGCCAAAAATCGTCAACATCTGCCTGGCGGTACAGCGGCATGCGCTTTAGAATCGTCTGACTAGCAGATAACTCCAACACCCAACTCCAATCGCGTGTTATTAGTGAGGCTATCCCGCTATCGTTGTTTCAGCAATGCCACGAGAGTGGGAGCGCAAGAAGTTGCATCAGGAGTGGCCAATTTGGTCCGGCAACCGGGGTTTAGAGCCCACGGTGCCAGCTCACCTTCGGGTGGGGATGTGGTTCCGCATTTGCGGAGCAACGGCCGAACTCTGACGCAAGTTTTTGATCTTCTACTTTGATTAGTACAAGAAAGGATCAACCAATGATGCGAACAGATTATCCGGCGACAGGTGCATGGTATGAAGGCGCAGCTTTTGGCACTCGCAAGTTTTTAGAATTTCCAAAGGATCGCCCCGTTGCACTCGACAGCGGCAAAACTCTGCAGCAGGTGACTATTGCGTATGAAACTTGGGGAGAGTTGAATAGCGATAAGTCGAATGCGATTTTGTTGTGCCACGCATGGACAGGCGACTCACACGCTGCAGGTAGCGCGCAAGACGGCCAGCCAACACCAGGTTGGTGGGATGGTCTTGTTGGTTCTGGTTGCGCAATTGACACCGATAAATATTTTGTTGTTTGCACCAACTCGCTCGGCGGTTGTCAGGGTTCAACCGGGCCCGCATCGCTGCACCCATCTGATGGCAAGCCATATGGTTCACGTTTTCCAGTGATCACGGTTCGCGACATGGTGCGCGCTCAAGTTCGTGTCAGCGACATGCTCGGTATTGATGTTTGGCATTGTGTTATCGGTGGATCAATGGGCGGTATGCAAGTTCTCGAATGGGGAGTCACATTTCCTCATCGCGTACGAACTCTTGTGCCGATTGCTACGTGTCTCCAAGCAACCGCACAACAAATTGCATGGGGGGCGATTGGGCGCAGATCTATTCGCCTTGATCCAAGGTGGCGTGGTGGTGATTACTACGATGCTGCAATCGGCGATGGACCGTGGCAAGGCTTGGCGATTGCGCGAATGGTTGCTCAAGTGACATTTCGTAGTGACAACGTCTTCACCGATCGTTTCGGTCGAGAGTTAGCAGATACGAATGCCGACTATAACGGTCTTGGATTGTGGGACAAGTTCGAAGTTGAGAACTATCTAGATCACCACGGCGACAAACTCATTCGACGCTTTGATACCAATAGTTATTTGATTATTGGTAAGGCGATGGATCTTCATGACGTCGCCCGCGGACGTGGCAGTTTGCAAACTGCTGCGTCACGAATCACTGCACCTGTGTTGTCTATGGGTATTTCGAGTGATATTTTGTATCCGTCTTATCAACAGAAGCAGATTCGTGACATAATTAACGATTCAGGTGGATCATGTGAATATGTTGAAATTGATTCTCCGCATGGACATGATGCATTTTTGATCAATCTAGATCAAGTCGGCAAACCGCTTGTTGAATTTTTGCGAAAACATTCGCTTTAATGCGATTGATTAAGCCTTAGTTAGAGCATCAAGCACGGCGATGCATCGGCTTGATGCCGGCACGCTTAACAGGGCGTTTGGTTTTGTGTCGCCCGAGCGCACAATTACATAGTGACGGCGACGAGCATCTTGAGTATCTGCAGAATACGACATGGCCCATTTGCCTTTTAGAGTTTTGGCTTTTCGCCCGCGCCCAGAGATGAATATCTTTTTGCCGTCAACTAGCACTCTGACTTCGGTGAACTTATCGGTTTTCGCACTGTCTAGAGAAATTTTCGCTGTAAATCTCTGACCATCTTTTGACACCCATTGTGGTTCAAAACGATTTAATAACTTGAGTAAGCCAAAACCCACGGCAAAAAAAGACACGACTGAAATGGCATTAGAAATATCGCTATTCATTAGAGTCTATTTTGCCATCTTCATTGAGACCATTGCACATAGAATTGAGGTTTAAATGAATCGTTGCTTAAATTTCAATAACTCTAAGAAGTTATTGCGCCGTTAGACCCATGTGTAAAACACTGCCGTGTCTTTAAAGTTTTTAGGCCTAATCATGATTGCTGTCGGTGGCGGATTGGTCGGCGTGACGATTTGGTTCTGGAACGCGGCTCGGCCTGATCCGGAAGTTCTTGCTCCTCTTGAAATTATGGGGGATCGCAACTTTGTCAGGGCTAGCGATAGAGAAAAGATTCGTCTATTAGATGCGGTGCGAATCGATGTTTCTGAGAATCAACACTCAGGGTTAGCCAACAACTAGTTTTGTCTTATGGCCGAGACGTTTAACCCGACAGAAATGATTGCGAGGTTTCGTGATCGTGCAGCATCAGTGAAACGTCGGCCATTGCCACCCGTCGCAGGTGAAGAGCGCCAACATTTTCTGGCGCAGGCGCAATCTGACTTTCAAGATTTTGCGATGCTCGGCGATGCTACTGCGACTATTGAGGATGGAGTCTTGACCCTGAGAATTGATTTGCGCCCACCCGAAAATTCAAAGTGAGCATCCTTGCGTTTGGTCGCAAGAAGATTACCGAGTTTCCTATTCTTGCCGTTTTCGTGGCGGTTTTTGCGTGGGGTGTTGGACCGTTACTCTTCTTGGCTCCTGCAATTTCAATTAATTCAATTTTGTTTTACCGGGTGTTGTTTTGGCCGCCATTGCTCTATCTATTCGTTCGACGCAATGGTTCGCGTCTAAATAAGGGTTTGCTGAAATCAGTGTTTGTACCTGGAGTGTTATTTGGTGCTTCAACAATTTTTGGCTTCACGGCAATCACGACGACTTCAGTTGCTAACGCCACGATTATCGGGAATATTTCAACAGCGATGGTTTTGTTCGTGGCTCCAAAATATCTCAATGAGAAAGTTTCTGGTTTGCAAATAGTTTTGGCATTGACAAGTTTCGTCGGGGTAATGGCGATTGTGGTTGGTGCGGGCAACACAGGCGGCTCTACGTACCATGGTGATTTTTTAGCGTTGATAAATGCAATTTTATGGACGCTCTATTTCATCTCATCGAAACGCCGACGCGTAGATGGCGTCGATACATGGCAGTTTTTGTTTGGTGTAAGTGTTATTCAGGTTTGTGTTGTTGTTCCTTATGCGCTGATCACTAGTAAAGACATTCTTGAGATCTCGTGGCGAGATCTTGGCTTCTTGCTTGCAATGACATTGTTTTCAGGCACGATTGGGCACAGTTTCATGATTTGGGCTCAGAAATATGTTGATGCGTCGGTTTCATCAATGATCTTGCTACTCGGCCCGGTAATTTCATCCACTGGCGCATGGCTTGTCTATAAACAACAGATTTCTTTGATTCAGATGCTTGGCGGGGCAGTTGTGCTTGTGTCACTCGCTGGGGTTGTGCGTTTAACTAACTCAATAAAGTTGAATAATGAACTGTTGAGTACTGCCGACCCGTTGCTAAACTCAAAGCCTTAAGTAAGTGAAGTAACCGAAGTAAATGCGGACGTGGCTCAGTGGTAGAGCATCACCTTGCCAAGGTGAGGGTCGCGGGTTCAAATCCCGTCGTCCGCTCAATGGTTGACAGGCAATTATGAAGTTATTCTTAAAGCGCAATTCTCCAGTTTGTTACATGTTGCTAGCGATGGTCGTGTTGTACGCACCGTGGATGGGCCGCGGTTATGTGAACCTCGAATACCCTTTCTCAATGGCTGCTAGGGCACTGTCTGACTCACAATACGCAGGCCAAATTGACACTTATTTCGCTGTTCAAGCTAATCCACTTGGGTATTCATTTGTATTAGCAATCATCTACAAGATTTTCGGATATCACGATTGGTTTTGGTTGGCAAAATTGCCTTCGCTGTGCGGTGGATTGATGATAATTGTTTCAGGCTGGATACTGACTCGCGATCGCTGGCAAGGTCGTCGCTCGTTATTCTATTTTTGGTCCAGTTTGATTATTCTAAATCCATTATTCTTTGCGTTTGCGACGTCTAGTACCGCCGATGTGTTGCAGGTTGGACTACTGATGTTAGCGATTGCAATCGCGTATGAAAATAAACATGAAAGTTGGGTCAAACCACTAATTGCTTCATTGATCTTTGGGCTAGCTATTGTCACCAAGTACATCCCTATATATTTTGGTGCGGCATTCATCGCAATCGCGGTTCTAGACAAAACAGAGTTGAGGCGAAGTTCTAAATTGATTCGCCGAGATATTGCGATCTATGTGTTAGTGCCCGGTGCGATCTTATCTGTTTATATTTGGTGGCTGTACGCAAAGTATTCAGTTTTTATTTCTTATGGATATGGTCCAGGTAAACCCAACTTTTTTGACCTTCCGAAATTTCTAGTTACTTTTAGTAAGTATCTTGTCTTTTTGGGAATCTGTCTTGGTCCATTGCCACTATTTATAATTTCGAAAAGTCTCAAAGATAAAAAGAGCCAGTTTTTTGGCTTGATATCGGTTTCGGCAGCGATAATTTTTGGTGTTTATTTTTCAAGTATTCAAGTAGCCGAGATGGATTTTGGCGGGGGATTTCCATTTGGCATCAACATGCTGCGTGGAATTCAGACAGCCGGTTTTGTTGTGGGTTTTGCTGTTTTTTTAGTGCTTTTAAAAGTTATGCAATCACGGGCCCGAATATCTAGAGTTTTATTTTTTGGGGTAGTCCCGAGTTTGGTAATGATTTCGTTTACTCTCCCAACCCAGCGTTATGTGATGTTGGTGGTACCAGGTGCGCTCATTTTGGTTGTTGATGCCTCAGGTATTTTGAGCTCGAAATTGCGTAACTTAACTTGGGGGGTAACTGCGCTGGGGTTTGCTGCAGTATCTTTGCTGGGGCTCTCTTATTTGCGTGCCCAAGGAAATGCCTCAGAGAATATGGCTATTTGGATGGAGCAGAACCGTGTAATAAATCAATCAAGTGCTTCACCAATCAGCGTGCACGCAGGACAGCATTTTTATGGAATCAACTCCGCCGAAATTAGATACGAAGTTATTCAAACTTCCCTAGAGGGCGAAAAATTGATAAAAGAGAGAATTTTGCATCGCGAGTCGATGAATGTACTCGGCAAAATTACACGCGTTTATGTTCTTCGCGAACTCCCTAAAGCGCCTTAAAACTAATTAATTAAGTCTGCGCGGTGGGCGAGGGATAAAGCCCGAAGTAGAGGCGACGTATTTTTCGTAGCCGGGCTTGCGCTTGAGCATCGCACGATCAAGCAGGGCTGCTCCTGAAACTTTGACCAGCAAAATGGTCATGACAACTGGGCCAAGTAAGCCGAAAATACCAAGGCTTGATTCAGCTGCAATGAGTCCCAGCCCAGCCCAAACACATGAGTCACCAAAATAATTTGGGTGACGTGTGTAGCGCCATAAACCTCGGTTCATCACTAAACCCTTATTCGCAGGGTCCCGTTTGAACTTCGCAAGTTGGGCATCACCAACAGCTTCAAAAAACATACCGACACCCCAAACCAAGACCCCTGCTGCGCCTATTACACCAAAGCTTGGTGAATCTCGAACCTGTCCAAGTTGCACTGGCAAAGAAACAATCCACATCAGTAAACCTTGCACACCAAAAACCGAATACAAACTAACAATTGCAAACTTTTCACCATGCTTTCGTCGCATTGATTGATATCGAAAGTCCTCGCCGTGACCAAGATTGCGCTTCGCTAAATAAAATGCGAGACGCAATCCCCAAATTGTTGTCAGCAATGTAAGTAGCAAACTTCGTGTCGGCTCGCCCTCGCTCAACCAAAAACTAACCCACGCGACAACAACAAAACCTGAGCCCCAAGCGATGTCGACAATTGACGCATCTCGCATTTTGAGACTGATCAGCCAGACGATAAGCATCATGCAAGTGATCGCCATCGCAGAACCTAAAAGAACCAATGAAGCACCAGTCACGTGAATCACACTAGATGATTCGTGTACAGGTTGCGGTGAGGCAAAAGCGGTGCGAGCCTTGACGGGTGCTTCAGGTCAAAGATCTCTGTGTCGAAATTGGGGGCAAGATGGTCGTCAATGGAGCATCGTTCGCAGTGATGCCGCGCGACAAGGTCGGTCTTGTCGGTCGCAATGGCGCAGGAAAAACAACGCTATTTAAAGTTCTCGGCGGTGCAAACGAACCAAAGTCTGGAACCATTAATCGCAAAGGTGGGTTCGGCTATCTTCCCCAAGATCCACGGATCGCGGGGTCATTTGATGCACGAACAGCAATTTCGCACATTTTGTCGGGTCGTGGCATCGATGAAGACATTGTCCGCATGGAGAAACTTCGCATTGCGATGGAAGAAACTGCGAGTGATAGCAACGTTGCGAAATTCACAAAAGCAGAAGAAAATTTTCTAATCAAGGGCGGTTATGCCGCAGACAGTGAAGGGCGAGCAATCGCCGCTGGTCTAGGTCTTAAACCAGATCGATTAAGTCTTGCACTAGGTGTTCTTTCAGGTGGCGAGCGTCGTCGCGTCGAACTCGCGCGCATTCTTTTTAGCGGTAGCGACACGCTGCTACTAGACGAGCCAACAAACCACCTTGACATTGATGCGAAAACTTGGATGCTTGATTTTCTGCGTTCGTATAAAGGCGCGCTATTAGTGATCAGTCATGACCTTGAACTGCTTGACGAAGCAATTACGCGAGTGTTGCATCTTGATCGTCCAGACGAAGATTCTGAAGGCACAATCGTCGAATATCGCGGCACCTATACGCAATACGGTATTTCACGCGAAGCGGATGAAGCACGTCAAGCGAAAAAGGCAACTCAACAAGGTAAAGAGATTGAGCGTTTACAACGAGTTGTCGATCGCTTTGGTGCTAAAGCGAGTAAAGCAGCGATGGCGCACAGTATCGAAAAACGAATTGGTCGCATCGAAGAGACTCGTGTGCATGCCGCACGTGGCGCACGTGTAATGAAGGTACGATTTCCTGAGCCTCCACACTGTGGTGAAACCGTTCTAACAGTTAGTGGCTTGCGAAAAACTTTCGGCGGACCAGATATTTTTCATGATGTCAGTTTCGATCTTGGTCGTGGCGAGCGGTTGCTCGTACTCGGGCTTAACGGTGCCGGTAAAACTTCGTTGTTGCGAATTTTGGCAGGCGAAGTCAAACCCGATAATGGTGAATTTAAATACGGCTACAACGTTCAAGTTGGCTATTACGCGCAAGAGCACGACAACCTAATTCCGCAAAGGTCCCTTGTCGAGCACATGCGCGACCAGGCACCTTCTGCTCTTGGTCTAACTGAAACTCAACTGCGCGGCATGCTCGGTATGTTCGGCTTATCTGGTGACAAGGTTTATCAAGAGTCCGCAACTTTATCTGGTGGCGAAAAGACGAAACTTGCTCTAGCGATGATGATGGTCGGTAAAAATAATCTTCTATTGCTTGACGAGCCGACGAACAACCTTGATCCTTCAAGCCGCCAGTCAGTCGCTGACTCACTATCGAACTGGGAGGGTGCGATTGTGCTCGTCAGTCACGACGCTGAGTTCGTTGAGCAACTAGCACCAACAAAAATTTTATTAATGCCAGACGGCCAAGAAGACTATTTTAATGAATCGTGGCTTGAACTCGTAACTCTCGCTTAATTGATTTACTTAAGCGCACGTATATAAACAATGATGCTGGCGATCTCTTCGTCAGTCAATTGATTTGACGGCATTTGCCCAACCGCACCTTTTCGGCGCATTGCGTTCGGCTCGTGAATCGACGTGTACAAATACGCATCGTCGGCGATAACGGTTGTGCCGTCAGACATCGTCACTTGCGAATCGGCCAAACCAGTCCACTTCGGGCCAACACGACCTTCGCCATTTGAACCATGGCAACTTGCGCACCCAGAAGCCGATGAAAGTGTTTGCCCAGCCTGAGCCTCGGCAGATAATTCAATCGAAGAAGAACTACTGCTTGACGAGCAAGAGCCCAAGAAGAGGCCAACTGAAATAAGCAACACTGAAGTTGAAATAAATTTAATTAATCTAAAATTTGAGGGCATGGTTAAAGAATATCGTTTTGCGCAAGTAGAGTTCGGCACCGTGGTTCTGAAAATATGGTGACAAGTCTCCCACAGCATCCGTCAACTGGCAACGAGTCTGATGGTTATTGGATGCACTATCACGATCAAGACAGTGAAAAACTCGCAGAGGCAGTAGTTGAATATGCACTCGACCGAATTCGGCTTGATCCGCCACCCTTGGATGGCCCAAAAACATTGAGCCAACTAGAAGCCTTAGTCGGTAACACGATTACTCCAGAAGGTCTTGGCGGTCTTAAAGCTCTTGAGATTTTCACTAAACATCTCTCTCACGCGTGCATCAGTGTTGATCATCCTTCGTTTTTATCGTTCGTGCCTGGCGCCCCTACAGAAAGCGCGGTGTTGTTTGATCTCGTGTTGAGTGCTTCGAATATTTATGCGGGGTCTTGGCTAGAAAGTTCTGGTGCGGTCTACGCCGAGAATCAAGCATTGCAATGGGTGGCAAGTCTGGCAAACTTTCCCGCTACTAGCGCCGGTGTTTTTGTTAGCGGTGGTACCGCCGGCAATCTTTCTGCATTAATCGCCGCCCGTTGGCGTTGGCGACAGAACGGCAAAGGTGCCTACGACCGCGTTCGACCAATTCTCGTCACATCGTCGGGTGCACACTCTTCGGTTGCGCTCGCCGCAAATGCGATGGATTCAGATGTGGTCAAAGTTCAAGCCGATGCACAGGGCAGAATGTCTGGCGTTAACTTGCGCGCCGCCATTGCTGAATTAGACGACCAAGACCGTCAAAGAATTTGTGCAATTGTTGCAACTTCGGGTACAACAAATCTTGGTGTGATTGATGATCTTGTGGCGGCGGGCGAGCAAGCGCGAGATCTCGGAACATGGTTTCATGTTGACGGGGCTTACGGTGCGGCAGCGTTATGTGCACCAAGTGTGAGACATCTCTTTGTTGGCATCGAACTTGCTGACAGCTTTATCGTCGATCCTCACAAATGGCTTTTTGGTCCATTCGATTGTTGTGCGTTGATTTATCGCGACCCCGAAACGGCTCGCCATGCGCATACTCAACGTGCCGAATATCTAGAGGTTTTGCAACAACAAGAACTCGGTGACGCACTTGCGAATCCCGCTGATATGGCTCATCACTTGTCGCGGCGTGCAAGAGGTTTGCCTTTCTGGTTCAGTGTTGCAACACACGGCACTGAGGCATACGAAGAAGCAATGGAGATCACCTTGCAAGTCACGCGCGAAGCAACGCAATTAATCAAAAATGCGATGTACCTTGAATTATTGCTTGAGCCCGAACTATCGGTAATTGTGTTTAAGCGCATTGGTTGGACGCCACAGCAATATCAAGCCTGGAGTGACAAGATGCTCAACGAAGGTCGTGCATTCGTAGTGCCAACCACACTTAACGGCGAAACTATTTTTCGCTTTTGCATTATTAATCCACGAACGACGATTGATGAAGTATCAGATATTATAAATTCGCTAGGGTAGGTTCATGCTCAAATCAGTTAGATCAGTAGTTCAACTCCGCAAGTTCGAATTCAATGGCGACAAGCGCCGGTTGGCTGCATGTGGTGATCTCAAAGATTTACGCCTTCTCGCCAAACGGAATCTGCCCGGCGGCGTGTTTGACTATTTTGATGGAGCAGCAGAAGACGAATGGTCACTTGCCAATAACAGTTCGGCCTATTCAAAATTTGGACTAATCCCTAAAGTCTTGCGTGATGTCTCGCAAATCGACACCGCGACAACGATCATGGGGCAGCCAGTGCCGTTTCCGATTGCTCTCTCACCAACTGGTTTCACTCGAATTGCCCACCCGCAGGGCGAACTTGCCGTTGCTCGTGTTGCAGGGCGAAACTCTCTGCCGTTTACATTGTCAACGCTTGGTACACGAAGTATCGAAGAAGTCGCAGCGGTTGCAACTGGCCCGTTGTGGTACCAGCTCTATGTTTGGCGTGATCGCGGTCTATCTCGCGAACTCGTTCAACGCGCCAAAGCGGCGGGCTACAAATCCATTATGGTCACGGTTGATACCTCTGTTTTTGGTCGGCGTGAGCGCGATGTGCGTCGCGGTTTCACACTTCCGCCAAAAATTGGTCTTGAAACTTTTATTGACGGTATTCGTCATCCGCGTTGGACATATAAGTTCGTTACAAACGAGCCGATTACATTTTCCGCTGTTGCTGGTCGCTCAGATGTTGATGGCTCAAAGGCGATCAATTTATCCGACTATGTCAATTCGCAATTTGACCCAACTTTAAGTTGGAAAGATCTTGAGTGGATTCGAGAAGAATCCGGTCTGCCGATCATGCTCAAGGGCATTCAATGCGTTGAAGATGCTAAGACTGCTGCATCGCTTGGCGTTGATGCGATCGCGCTTTCAAATCACGGCGGTCGTCAACTTGACGGTGCGCCCGCACCCATCGAATTGCTGCCAAGTGTGATTGACGCAGTCGGCGATTCAATTGAAGTACTAGTTGACGGCGGCGCCCGCCGCGGCTCTGATGTGGTTAAAGCCTGTGCGCTCGGTGCGCGTGCAGTGATGTTTGGGCGACCTTATCTTTATGGTTTGGGTGCGGCCGGCGAAGTTGGTGTGCAGTGGGCGCTTGATCACATCACGAGCGGAATTTCGCGCACAATGGCGCTGATTGGTGAGACTTCTGTTAAGAACCTGTCAAGCGAAATTATCGTCAAGCGATAGTTTGCTTTACAAACTTAAATCTTTTACTTTTTTGAGGTAGGTTCCTTTTTAACGACTGTCTTTTTGCGTGCGCCATAGCGCTTGTTGAAACGCTCAACACGACCAGCAGAGTCAATGATCTTCATTTGACCCGTGTAGAACGGGTGACTCGCATTCGAAATATCTAATTGAACGAGCGGGTAAGTGTTCCCGTCTTCCCAGACAACAGTCTTGGTTGGATCAGCCTTCAAAGTCGATCGGGTCAAGAATCGATAGTTCGCAGAAGCGTCTTCGAAAACTACTGGTTGATAGTCGGGGTGGATGTCGGGTTTCATGGTGACAAAGTGTATCGGGGTATTCGTGCCCTCTATACTGTTCAAATGCCAAATCGCTGTGATGTCCTCGGAAAGACCCCAAGTAAGGGTCATACAATCTCTCACTCCCATATTCGTACAAAGCGTTGGTGGAGAGTCAATTCACACAAACGCCGTTTCTGGTTACCATCAGAGCGTCGTTGGGTGACACTCACGGTAAGCACCAAGGGTGTTCGCACAATTGATAAGCGTGGTATCGAATCAGTCGTCGCCGAAATGCGTCGCGCCGGAAAGAAAGTTTGAGCAACCGTCATGGCAGCTAAAAGTAAAGACAAGCGTCCAATCATTAAACTTCGCAGCACAGCAGACACAGGTTTTACTTATGTCACTCGCAAGAACAAAGTAAATTCTCGTGAGCGTTTAGAACTTAAAAAGTATGACCCAGTCGTGCGCAAGCACGTGATCTTCAAAGAAGAGCGTTAACAGCTTTTCAAGGCTTTCTCTAAGTCGTTTTTGATATCGATTACAGACTCAAGACCAATTGAGATCCGCAATAGCGAATCGTTCAATCCAGTTTTAGTTTTAGTTTCAACGTCAACACTGTTATGTGTACTTGACGCTGAATGACTAATAAGTGTTTCTGGACCTCCGAGTGTGACGGCCGGTCGCACGAGTTTTAACTCACTCAACAACTTTGATGCCGCGGGCTTTCCGCCAACGATTTCAAATGAAAGAACAGATCCAAAATAACGCATCTGTTTCACTGCTAACTCGTGTTGTGGATGCGACTTGAGACCAGGGTAGTGCACGCCTGTTACATTCTTTTGAGTCGATAGCCACAGCGCGAGCTCTTGTGCAGTCTCACTTTGTCTTGCGAGTCGCACATCGAGTGTGCGAATTCCGCGTAAGCCGTTCATTGCATCAAACGGTGAAGCTGTAGCCCCGTGCAAAACGGCATACGCCCAGATGTCATTGATCAAATCTAAATCTGCGGCTATCACACCGAGTGTTGCGTCGTTGTGTCCTGCGATACCTTTAGTCGCTGAATGTAAGACAATAGAAACTCCGTAGTCATGTGGTCGTTGCGCCAACGGCGTTGCGAGTGTCGAGTCAACAAGTGTGAACGGTCCTTTAATTTTGCCAAATTCTGTGAGGTCAACTAAATCAATAAGTGGATTAGATGGCGACTCGGCCATCACCAACATCGTTTTTCCTGCTCGCACCGCTGAGGCGAACTCGTGCGCGTTGCGTCCATCTACAAACGTCACGTCAATTCCGAGTCGCGCGCATGGTCCATTAAGGAACGCAAGTGTTCCTGCATAGCAATTTCGTTGTGCAACAATGTGGTCGCCAGTTGAACACAATGCCAAAATCACGCTAGAAATTGCCCCCATGCCAGATGCGAATGCAAGTGCTGAGTCGGTATTTTCCAATTCGGCGACGGCGTGTTCGAAATACTCAACCGTTGGATTGGCATAGCGCGAATAGTTTCCTATTTGATGCAGCGCATTTGCTTGTCGATTACTCTCCTCAAGGCCTGAACTCGTCCAAGTACTCGAAGTCGACAGTGATGGCGCGAGTGCTTTTGATCCATCGCGGCCCGAAGTTATTGCTGTAGTTGCGACCTGCATCGGCTGATTATCTGTCACATAAATAGGTTAACGAATAGTGGCTATGGCAGACGAAGAATCAATGCCACGGTTTACACAGCTGTTTTAACTAATCTCGTGTGATGAGAAAAAACAAATTAATCACAGTCTTATTAACTCTCGGCTTAACTGTTTCCGGTCTCTCCGGCATTAGTGGTTCAGTAAATGCAGCCGCTGGTGACAGCCCGCTGTCGGGTCTACCTGGTGGTGAAGGTCGACCAGTTGTAATGGTCAAGTACGGCAATGCGAGGCCTGACCGTCCGCACTACAGCCTCAATCAATCTGATCTTTTCTACGTCGAAGAAGTTGAGTGGGGCCTAACGAGGGTTGCTGCGATGTTTAACTCAAAGTTCCCGGATGTCGTTGGGCCAACCCGCAGTGCCCGTATTTCTGACCTTGAGCTTTTGAAGCAATTCACAAAACCAGGTCTTGCTTTCAGCGGCGCCAATGATGTTCTCTTGAATATCATCCGCAAGTCGCAGTCGGTTTCGCTCTCACCAAGCGACCGCTCTACTTATTATTTCCGAAGTTCAAAAAAGTCGGCGCCACATAATCAGTTATTGAAACTCGCCGCAATGATGGCTAAAGAGACAAAAGTGGGCGCAGTCAAAGATATTGGTTTGACGTTCAACGCTGCGCCAGCCGTTGGCGGTGTTGCAGCTAAAACATTTAGTGCATCTTGGGCATCTGCAAAAGTTGCCGGAACATGGAACGGCACTGGCTGGACTATTGCTTTTGATGGAACGACTCACAAAGACGCAGCAACTGGAAAATTGCTAACTCCGAAGACTGTTGTGCTCCAATTTGTTGATCGCAAGACAACTAAATTTGGTGACAAATTTGGCGGCAAGACTCCGTTGCTCAAATCGGTCGGTTCGGGTCGTGCAATTATTTTGCGCAATGGTCAGTCATTCGAGTCAACTTGGTCGCGGCCAACAGAAACTTCTGGCACAAAGTTCTCTTTCAACGGTACTCAGTTACCGTTTGACGTTGGTCAGGTGATGATCGTGTTGGTTGACGGCACTGTCAAGAAAGCGCCAGTAACAGTTAAGTAGTTCTTAAATAGTTGACTTGCTCACTCGTTAAGTCAGATAGGGTGAGCAAGTCAAATTAAGTTTGGCGACGTGGCCGACTGGCTTAGGCACGGGCCTGCAAAGCCCTTTAACCGAGTTCGATTCTCGGCGTCGCCTCTAGGGTTTATATGGCTCAAACGCCGTATCTGTCGTGGAAGTTGAACGAGTCTCTATGTCTAGGATTGTTTTTGTCGCGCGACACGTCATTTTCTTTTATTACTAATCAACGTAAGTCGTATATATACAATTTGGTTGAGATTTTCGGTTTCAGGGTGGTTTAGTTATTATGAAAAGTGAAGGCAGAAGGCTTAGTCCTGTCGAACAGTTGGCATTTGCATTTAATGCTTCAATCGTGTGCTTGGTAGTTGTGCTGACGATGTTCATGCGCTTCGGTTCACCAATTACTTCTCGAATGCAACAATTTGAGACTTTCGCCAATCTCTCGCAGGCAGAAATTGCTGACCGTTTGACGGTTGTTGTTTTACTCATGCTTTGCGTGATTGGGTTTTTTGTAATACCGAAATATATTTCGAGAGTAATCTCTGAAGCCGAAGTCAGCTTTTGGTCAATCACCGCGGTTGCATTGATAGTGCTGACAATTTCTTGGCGTTGGGGCGATCCGCTATTTGCTGAATATTCAAAAGTTTTGTGGTTTGGGTGGGGCGATAAATTCGCGCTAATAATGCTCGCGGTTTCATTGCTGCTGACATATTTGGTTTCAACTCAGTTGAAAAAATTTGTTGAGCTCGATAAATCACATGTGACAAGCCTGTTAGATATCGGAGCTTATATTGTTTTGTTCTGCTACTACTTACCGTCAGCGATCCAACCATTTAAAGGAATAATTGATCTCTACCACTCTCGCTATGTTTTGAATGATTTCTTGATAATGGCAAGCGGAGCAATGCCTTATTCGGAGATTGCGCCGCAATATTCAGGATTCCTGAGTTGGCCACTGAAAGTCCTATCCTTTTTGCCAGCTGATGCAGTGGTCAATTCTGCTCTTGTTTGGGTCAATCTTCTGGTTGTTATACAAATATTTGGTATCGGGTATCTCACTAAGAAGTCTCTAAACCTTAAACATTGGGGTATTGCGGTTCTGATACCAGTTGCGGTGATCTGTATAAAGGTGCAACCCAATATTCACTCAGTTGAGGACGCAACATACCGTCGTGCATGGGGAGGAATTGCCCAGCAAATGAGCACCATCCCCGTTCGAAGTGTCCTACCGGTTGTGTTACTGGTTTTGATCTGTGAGCTTGCCACCCGAAGTCAGAGTCGCATCAAATCAATCTTTTGTTTCCTAACAGGACTTTTTCTTATTTTTACTGGCTTCAACAATATTGAATTCGGCGTACCTGCTTCAATAGCGGTAATTATTGTTTTGTTTTTTATCACAAGACTTTCTCTTGTCGGTCGCAATGATTTACTGAAAGTATTTCTCGGTTCTTTAGCCGCGCTAGCTTTCATCGTTGTCTCGTACAAGGCAAACGAATCGAGCATCAACCTTTCAAAATGGTCGTTAATGGTTAGAGCTCATGGAGTGGACGGGTTTGGTAATTTAGCGATGCCATTCTTCGGGCTGTGGACCTTCTTTTTTGCGATGCTTGGAACCAGTGCGGTTCTCGGATCAAATTACCTCTTCCGTGTTTTCGGATCAACAAAACTAGATAGTACAGAGATTCGATCTGCGATACTTTTGGCTTTCGGAGGCCTTTGGGGCTCAGCGACCCTAATTTATTTTTCAGGACGTTCACTCGTGCCAGAAATAGTCCCATCGTTAATCCCTCTTAGTTTTTGTATTGTTGGCCTTGCCGGACTAATGAGACCACGAATTTCGACTTTGTCTCTTGAAGACTTCAACCCTTTGGAGAATAAACCACTTAAGTTGGTTTTTGCGCCGCTGTTTTGTGTCCTCTTGATTCCAATTGTTTCGCTGACACAGGCACCCAACCCAAGCTTTGAATGGCTTCGAATGGCCGGCGCAGGGAATCAATGGAGTTCTCGAGCAATTAAGCAAACGGAGGTTTACCGAAGTCTTATTGATCTTCGCGATCAAGACTCTGGCACAACATATGTTTACATGGGTAACGATGGTCCTGCGATTTCGATGCTGAGCGGAGTCAAAAATGGTCTAGGTATTATTTTGATTAAAGATCTCTTAATTAGTGACGAGATTAGAGAAGTCGGTTGCAGGCCAGCATTGAATTCGCAGGCCGATTTTGCATTAGTGCCAAAGGGTGACTGGGACTTATCGAATGTACCTTGTCCTGGATTTGTTCTGTATGAACCAGACGGAGCCAGCCCATTTTTATTCTTTAAGATTCCAACAAAAATTGATCCTTAAAACAAGAAGTGTTTATTCAATGTAAGTCGTTGAGTTATTTTAGGTATTCTCGAAGTAGTGCCGGTGTTAAGCCAGCCTGTTTCATTTTCTCCAGCAAAATCTCCAGATCGCTTCTAAGACTAGGCGTGTAATGCAATAAGACAATGTCGCCAGGGGTGAGTGATTTTCTGCCCGACATTGAAATTGACCCTCGATAAATCTGGACATTCCACATCAGCAAATATTTGTTGTTTTGGTTTGATGAGTGAAATATGTGCGTAGCTTGAAGCAATCACGGTTTCGCAAAATTTCCCCAGCTAATGCAAAGGTCGTTATGGACTTCGCCTCTGGGGTTTATATGGCTCAAACGCCGTATCTGTCGTTGAAGATGAACGAGTCGCTTTCACCTATATAAAGCTCACCACGTCATTTTCTTTTACTACTAATCAATGCAAGGGGTAATCTGGACTTTGGGTGAAAGTTGCTTAAGGTGGATTTCTATGAAAAGCGAAGGCAGAAGGCTTAGTGCTGTCGAACAGTTGGCATTTTCATTTAATGCTTTAGTCGTGTGTTTGGTAGTTGTGCTGACGATGTTCATGCGTTTCGGCTCACCAATTACATATCGGATACAGCAACTTGAGACCTTTGCCAATCTCTCCCAAGCAGAAATCGCTGATCGTTTGACAGTTGTTGTTTTATTGATACTTTGCTTGATCGGGTTTTTTGTAATTCCGAAAATTATTTCAGAAATAATTTCTGAAACCGCAATTAAATTTTGGTCAATCACCGCGGTTGCATTGATAGTGCTGACAATTTCTTGGCGTTGGGGCGATCCGCTATTTGCTGAATATTCAAAAGTGTTGTGGTTTGGGTGGGGCGATAAATTCGCGCTAATAATGCTCGCGGTTTCATTGCTGCTGACATATTTGGTTTCAACCCAGTTGAAAAAATTTGGTGAGTTTGATAAATCACATGTGACAAGCCTGTTGAATATTGGGGCATACATAGTTTTGTTCTGCTACTACTTACCGTCAGCGATCCAACCATCTAATGGGATAATCGACATTTGGCACTCCCGCTATGTTTTGAGTGAATTCCTGATAGTCGCGAGTGGTGCAATGCCATATTCGGAGATTGTCCCGATCTATGTCGGATTCTTGAGTTGGCCACTGAAAGCCATTGCCTTTTTGCCAGTTGATGCAGTGGTTAATTCTGCACTTATTTGGGTCAATCTTCTGGTTGTTATACAAATATTTGGTATCGGGTATCTCACCAAGAAGTCACTAAACCTCAAACATTGGGGCGTAGCGCTTCTGATCCCAGTTGCAGTTATCTATATAAAGGTGCAACCCAATATTCACTCAGTTGAGGAGGCAACATACCGGCGTGCATGGGGATCAATTGCACAGTACATGAGCATCATCCCAGCTCGAACTGTTCTACCAATTGTGTTACTTGTTTTGATCTCTGAAGTTGCTACCCGAAGTCAGAGTCGCACCAAATCAATTTTTTGTTTTATAGCGGGATTGTCTCTTGTTTTTACCCCTTTCAATAATATTGAATTCGGGGTACCTGCTTCAATAGCGGTAATTATTGTTTTGTTTTTTATCACAAGACTTTCACTTGTCGGTCGCAATGATTTACTAAATGTATTTCTCGGTTCTTTAGCCGCGCTAGCTTTCATCGTTGCGTCGTACAAAGCGAACGAATCCAGCATCAATCTTTCAAATTGGTCGTTAATGGCTAGAGCTCACGGTGTTGACGGGGTCCTTAATCTAGCGATGCCATTCTTCGGGCTGTGGACTTTTTTTTATGCAATTCTTGGAGCCAGTGCGATTCTCGGATCAAATTGTCTGTTCGGTGTTTTTAGATCAACAAAACTAGATAATACTGATATACGATCTGCAATACTTTTGGCTTTCGGAGGCCTTTGGGGTTCTTCGACCCTAATTTATTTTTCGGGACGGTCGCTCGTGCCGGCACTAGTTTCATCGTTAATCCCTCTTAGTTTTTGTATTGTTGGGCTTGCCGGGCTGACGAGATCAAAGATTTCGACTTTGTCTCTTGAAGACTCCAACCCTTTGGAGAATAAACCACTTAAGTTGGTTTTTGCGCCACTGTTTTGTGTGCTCTTGATTCCAATAATTTCATTAACACAGGCACCCAATCCAAGCTTTGAATGGCTTCGAATGGGCGGTGCGGGGGATAATTGGAGTTCTCAACAAATAAAGAAAACGAATATATTCCTAACTCTTATTGATCTCCGCGATCGAGACTCTGGAACAAAGTATGTGTTCATGGGTGACAATGGTCCTACGATTTCGATGCTGAGTGAAGTCAAAAATGGTCTAGGGCTTATTTTGATTAAAGATCTCTTAATTAGTGACGAGATTAGAGAAGTCGGTTGCAGGCCAGCATTGAATTCGCAGGCTGATTTTGCATTGGTGCCAAAGGGTGACTGGGACGTACCAGATGTACCTTGTCCTGGGTTTGTTCCGTATGAGCCAGATGGAGACAGCCCATTTTTGTTCTTTAAGATTCCAACAAAAGTTGTGCCTTAGCTTAAGAGTCTTTTTGGCAGGTCTAGATTTTTATTCATTTTAGATAATCTCGAAGCAGTGCCGGTCTTAAGCCAGCCTGTTTCATTTTTTCCAGCAAAATCTTCAGATCGCTTTCAAGACTTGGCGTGTAATGCAATAAAACAATGTCGCCTTGGGTGAGTGATTTTCTACCCGACATTGAAATTGACCCTCTGTAGATCTGGACATTCCACATCAGTAAATACTTGATGCCACTACGACCCACAGAATCGCGAACTTCTTCATTCCAACTACCTCCTGGCGGGCGAAAGAAGACTGGTCGCTCTCCAGTGACATTCTTTATCACTTGCGACGCCCGACAAATTTCAAAAATTTGTTGTTCTTGTTTGATCAATGTCATGTTGGCGTGTGTATTGGTGTGATTTTCGAATGTCATGTTTGCGCGTTGCGTAAACCAATCGCGATTTTGCCAAAGTTCACCAGCCAGTGCAAAGGTAGTTATCGGTATTAGATTCTCGTCGATGAACTTTGCCAATTCATCGGATACTGTGACCCCGTCGTCAATGGTGATAAATACAACTTTGTCTTTAGTGCGAATTTTGCTTAAAACTTTGACTTCATTAACAGAATAAACGGTGTGTTCGATTCTTCTCTTTTGTGAATCAACGCAGTAATTTGGCCTTGAACTGCCTGCAGAGCCTAGAACTAATCCTGAGAATGCCAATCTCATGAGTTTGGCTAAACCGGACATCGAAAGTACTCTAGCGTTAAGTGGTTTTATGACAAATCTAAATCTCTCAAATCAAAAATTACGCGGCGCAAATTTTAATTCGGCAAATTTGGCAGGCACAAACCTTAAGGGATCTGATCTACGTGAGGCTGATTTTTCAAATGCTAATTTGCGAGATGCCGACATCTCTAACGCTCGGCTGAATAATGCCAAAATTGTGAGAGCGAATTTGAGTCGTGCCGATTTGATGCGGTCAAACTTGACTGGTGCTGATCTCAGTAATGCAGTGTTGAAAGACTCTGATTTTCGCGAAACGATCTTGATTGATTGTGATCTGTTTAGAGTTGATGCGCGCGGCGCGTCATTTCCTGGTGCGAATATACTGAATGCCAATTTGTCAGACGCAGACCTTTCAGGAGCAGACCTTAGTTATGCAAATCTTTCAGATAGTGATTTATCTTTTGCTCGGTTAAATACCGCAAATCTCGCAGGAGCAGACCTGCTTGATACGAATTTGTCCAGTGTTGACCTATCTGGTGCAAACCTTCGTGATGCCGATCTGACGAGATCGAATTTAAGTTATGCAAATTTACAGAACGCAAATCTCAGTGGTGCACTACTTAAACGGGCCAACCTCACCGGTGCCTTTTTGCAGGGGGCAATCATGCCAGACGGATCAATTTATTCTTAGCGTCGTGGCGGCAAGGCATTTCAAGCGTTGGCAGTAAATCCCCGAAATTCAACAGGATCTGCTCTATTCTTTAATCGTGTTTGGTTTCTAGTGGTCTTACGTGCGATAGAGGTTGAATGTTTTCAAATAGGTCAGATTCGAAATCTGTGGTGTGGTTAAGTGCGGCTTTAGTTCTCGGGTTGACTTTGTCATACGCAACGAGCGCGTCGGCTGCTGATATTTCTGGGTGTGCTAATAGACGAACTGGTATTTTGAGGGTTTCTAAAGTTTGTAAGGCGAATGAATATTCACTCGTATGGAACCAAGACGGTGTAGGCGCTAAGGGCGCGACAGGCGTGACGGGCACAGTGGGTAGGTATGCGATTGTTGCTTTGACAGACAATGCCGCAACATTGACTGCAGCACAATTAGTTAACAACACACTTTTTAATATCATCACGATGGGTACGGCAAGAGCCTTAACAATGGATACAGGCCCAAATATTGCCTCGGCCTATAGCGGTGAAGTCTTAGGGTCATCTTTTGAATTCGCTATTTGGAACAGAGGAGCTGCGACTGCCACTTTGACCGCCAGTGCAACCACCACGTTGACTGGCACGGGTGAAGTTGCCGCGGGGAAAATAGTCAAGTTTTTATGCATGTTCACAACAATCACTTCTGGCGCCGAAGTTGTTGCCTGTCAATCATTTAATGTCTGATCAATTCGTAATACTTACCTTATAATTTTTTGCATAAAGAGAGTGAATTTGTCACTATGAAAATTTCTTTTAGAAACCGAACCCTTCTGATCGTGGCT
Source organism: Ilumatobacteraceae bacterium (assembly GCA_964203235.1). Classification (GTDB taxonomy): domain Bacteria; phylum Actinomycetota; class Acidimicrobiia; order Acidimicrobiales; family Ilumatobacteraceae; genus BACL27. The sequence goes on along the minus strand of CAXNLE010000001.1, from coordinate 899,345 downwards.
CTGACTGTTTCTTCTTCTTTTTTCTTTGACGCTGTTGCGGTCAGTGCTGCAGATATTTCTACTTGTGCCAATAAGCGAACAGGTGTTATGAGGGTTGCGACAGTCTGCAAAAAAACTGAATATTTGGTTGTCTTGAGACAAGAAAGTTTGGGCACTGACGGCCTAACAGGAAATAGTGGTGCGACTGGTTCAGTTGGCAATTATGCGGTTGCTTCATTGGCGGATGCATCTGTAACTCTGACAGCGGCACAGTTGGTCAATAACACTCTCTTTAGTATTATCACGATGGGTACGGCAAGAACTTTGACGATGGATACTGGAGCCAATATTGCATTGGCTTATAGCGGTGAAGTTTTGGGATCATCTTTCGAATTCGTCATTTGGAATCGTGGAGCAAAAACGGCAACTTTGGCGGGCAATGTGGCGGCTATCTTGGATTCAACAGGTGATGTTGCCACAAATAAAATAGTCAAATTTTTGTGTATGTTCACAACGGTCACCGCTGGTTCTGAAATCGTGAACTGCCGATCGTTAAATAAGGGTGTTAACTGACATCGTTTTTGCTAGTACCGCTTCTGAGATAACCTCAGGTTCAACCCCGGCAAGGCTAAATCTGGAGCATGGTGATTCGCGAATCCTGATAGATAAGGTGCATTCATGGGGAAGAGGGTTATTTCTAGCCTGGCACTTGCTTGTCTATTTATCGGATCATCATCAGAAGTTGGGGCGATTGGTAGAGAAAATGCACGTTGCTCCAAAGCGGGAAAAGTTCTTAACATCTCTGACATCAAACTTGTTTGTGGCAAGGTGAATCGAAAGTTGAAGTGGATTTTGATTTCAAAATCTGCAGTTGCGTCACCGGTCATAGTCGCTACTTCATCTATTACGATTCCGATAACAGCTACGACAGTTGCTGCAACGACTACGACAACTGTTGCCGCAACCACAACGACGACTACAACAACGACTACTACAACGACGACGGTTTCGACTGCGATTCCAAAGATTGTGTCAGTGGCTTTTCGTCAACCCGATTCAGATGGCACGTACAACATCGGTCAATTCGTGCGAGTTGCGTTTACTTTTTCTATTCCGGTTATTGTCTCTGGATCCCCGTATGTGATGCTTGAAGCCACCACAATCGGCAAAACTCCATTTTTAGACGGCAATGGCACAACAAACTTGATGTTTTCTTATACCGTTGCGGTGGGAGATGTTGAGTCTGGTGTCGGATTGATTGCAAATTCGATCGTATTAAATGGAGGGACAATTAAATCGCTCACAGGGGTCAGTGCTGACCTAACCCATGCAAGGATTTCACGATCGGGAACCCGTCTAGTTGCACCGTAGTGAGATTCATTGAGCCATACTTCGGGCTAACTGGTAAATTGAAATAATGAGGAAATTCGTCGCATCATGCTTATTGCTCGGTGTATTGGGCGTATTTGGTACGCATCCTCTGACGGTATCCGCACAGGCCCGATCTGGGGCAAAGTGTGAAAAAGCAGGCAAAGTTGTCGTTGTTGCTAACACGAAGTTTGTCTGCGCCAAATCGGGCAAGAGGTACATCTGGACAATTGTTTCGGTGGCGATTACGAATACAGCAACTGTTGTAGCAACAACAACCACTACGATGTTTCCGGTCGCTACGACAACAACGGCAGTTGCTACTACTACTACTACTCCAACCACCAGTACAACTACAACCACCAGTACAACTACAACCACCACCACAACTACAACAGTGGCTGCCGATAAACGTGCGCCAATTGTCACGCTTCTGCGTGGTGTCGGAAGTTCGTCCAGTAGCACCTTGACGTTCACAGTTACTGGTGATGAGCCGATTACATGTTCAACGCTTTCGAAGAATTACGACGAAGATTTCACATGGGACAAGATATCGATTATTGGTTCGATAGTTCAGACGTCGACCACGGTTTGCACAATCACCGCTTGGTCAACCGCTGAACGAGACAAAGACGATCACATCGCGACATTAACGGCTTCGGGTAATTTTTCGATAACCGATACTGCCGGTAATGCTCAAACAACGCTCTTGGGATCACCCCAATCAACGACAGTTAAACGATCTTAGATTTGGGCCACCGACGTGGCTCTTTTGACTAAGATTTGGTAATGGTCAAAAAACTTTTTGGTTTATTCATCGCGTTGTGTCTACTGGGAGGCATGCAAACTCAGGCTTTGGCAGCAGCAAGCGCAGGTTCCAAGTGTAGGTCAACCGGCAAAATCGTAGTTGTTGGTTCTGCAAGATTGATTTGTGCCAAAGTTGGCACCACTAAAGTTTGGGTCGCACTAGATAACTCGGCATTTACTGCACCTGTGATTACGTCGGTAGCAATTGCACCGAGTTCGACACTGACTTATTATTTAGTTGGTCAGATTATCCATGTCGTGATCACGTTTGATACTGGAGTTTTGGTAACTGGCGTGCCTCAGATTTATTTGGATTCTGACACAATTGGCAAAATGTCTTACGTAGGTGGCTCAGGTTCGCAAAGTTTGCTGTTTTCGTATATGACAGTTGCTGGCGATATCGACAATGTTGGTTTTGGTCTCAAAGCCAATTCGCTTATTTTGAATGACGGATCGATCAAATCGCTTAATGGAACTGCAGCAACACTGACGCACCCTGGAATTGCGAAATCACCTACCCGAAAATTAGGTCCGACCGCGCCAGCAGTTACTACAACTGTGACCACCGTTGCTACGACTGTCACCACGGTTGCTACCACCGCTACAACTGTTGCTACAACTACGACTACTTCTACTACCACCACCACTGTCGCATCAAGTGCGGCGCCGAAGATCACGTCAATAGCTTTCAAAGAACCTGGTGGCAAATGGGTAATTGGTCAGAATGTTCAAGTGAGAATCATTTTTGACGTTGCAGTTGTGATCACAGGCTCGCCGTATTTATCTGTTCTTTCAGATGGAATCAATAAACTTACTTACCTTGAAGGCACAGGTGGAACAAGTCTCATTTTTAGTTACACAGTTCTTTCTGGCGATATTGACAGCACCGGTTTAGGGGTGGCTGCGAATGCCCTTGTTTTGAATGATGGCACGATCAAATCTGCATCAGGTGTTGCCGCTGTTTTGACTCATGCGGCGATTGCGCGCTCGAGTACTCGCCTAATTGCTGCCTCATAGTTTCAAATTCGAATCTTGAGTTATCCAGTGTTGGCTCAGGTGGGGGTTATCACTGGTGCTTCGCAAGGTATCGGCAGAACGACGGCTGAAGCTTTTGATGCACTTGGTTGGTCGTTGGTATTAATTGATCTACAACAAATTGAGTTGACCGACTACAAGAATGCAATTGCGTTCACGGGTGATGTCACTGATGAAAACTTTGTCTCAATGACTGCGGCCGAGAGTTTCAATAAGTTTGGGCGAATCGACGCGCTAGTTAATAATGCAGGTATTTCGAATATTGAGTCGGCTTTAGAAACATCAGTCGCGACTTATCGAAAAGTTTTAGACGTAAATTTGGTGGCGCCATTTTTGTTGTGTAAGGCGTTTGGTGACCTCATGCTTAGTGCGGGTTCGGGCAGTATTGTAAATATCTCATCTGTTGCGGGTCTGCAAGGTATCGCCGATCGATCCGCTTATAACGCAAGTAAACACGGGCTAATCGGCTTGACTCGCACTCTCGCTGTTGAGTGGGGAGCTCGCGGAGTACGCGTCAATGCCGTGTGTCCTGGTTGGGTAAAGACTGAAATGGATCATAAGGATCAGGCTGGTGGTTCGTACACAGATCTCGATATCACTGATCATGTGCCGATGGCAAGATTTGCTCGCCCAGACGATATTGCACAGGCGATTGTCTGGCTTTGCGATAGTTCTAAATCAGGGTTTGTCAATGGAGTTGCGTTGCCAGTCGATGGAGGTTGGACAGCAGACGGTTCGTGGCAATCGCTGAGGCTTGAGCAACGCGACTAATCTGAGATATATGTTTGATGAATGTGGATGGGTGAGTAATAAGGGTGATCAGCTCACTGAACTGAAGGTTCTTGCTGAGTCAAAAACACTTTTGAGTGATTACAAATTTGCTTCGTCGGTTGAGCAAAATACTCTCGTCTACGACTGTGAAAAATTGGTGCCACAGATTGCAAGTCAAGACGGACGACGAGCGGTGATGGCCGAACTAGGTCGCGCATTACTTTCTGGTCCTGGCCTTGTCGCTTTCAAGGGCATGTACCCAGATACTGCAATTGTTGATCGTGTTTCGAATGTGTATTGGCAGATCATCGAAGAACAGCATGCGCGAGGTGAAGCGAAGGGCGATCATTACGCCAAACCAGGGTCAAACGATCGTGTATGGAATGTGCAAGAAAAATTAGCGTTGCGTGATCCAGAGGCGTTCGTCGATTACTACGCCAACGACTTTATTTCTCTGATTGCTACGGCATGGCTCGGACCTGCGTATCAAATTACGACCCAGGTGAATGTAGTCAATCCTGGTGGAGATGCTCAGCAGCCGCACCGTGATTATCACTTGGGGTTTTTAACTGACGAACAGGCTTTTGATTACCCGACGCACGTGCATTTGTTGTCGCCTGTGTTGACTTTGCAAGGAGCTGTTGCTCACACGAATATGCCCCGTGAGACAGGGCCAACTATGTATCTGCCGCATTCGCAAAAAATGGTTTCTGGATATGTTGCCTGGCGTAATCCGGTGATAAGGGAGTATTTCGCAGAAAATTATGCGCAGTTGCCTCTGCAAAAGGGTGATGGAGCATTTTTTAACCCCGCTGTGTTTCATGCCGCCGGAACAAATCAAACTAAAGATATAAAGCGGATGGCGAATTTGATGCAAATCGGTTCTGCATTTGGTCGTACTCTTGAAACTGTAGATCGACAGCAGATGTCAAATGCGATCTATCCGGCTTTACAGAAACGAAAAGCCGACGGATGGTCGCGGCAGTCATTGCAAAATAGCATTGCAGCGTGCGCCGAGGGATATGCATTTCCGACAAATCTTGATCGTGACCCACCGCTTAAGGGTTTGGCGCCGCAGTCACAATCCGATTTCGTTTGGCAAGCTCTTGAGAGTGATAAATCTGCATCTGACCTCAGCGCAACTCTTGAGGCGCTTTCGAGCCGCCAGCAGACTGACCGTGCGTGAGTCGTGTTAGCGACTAATCTCTAGATGGTTAGTGAGTTATTTATTAAACTAATTGATTACAAAAATAGGGAGAAACAGTCATGGCTAATAAAGAACAAAAGAGTAATCCAAATAATAAAAAAGCAGCAAAACTCTCACTCAAAGAGAAGCGTTTGAAGAAACAAGAAAAGAAGAAGAGCTGATTTAAAAACTAGTTAAAACTAGTTACTATTCGTTGCCTTGGCAGCGAGTAAGCGCTGAATTGTCTGCGGTTATTAAAGATATTGCATCGTCGTATGTTATTGCGGTGCAGAATTCTCCGTGTAGGTTGGCAACCGTCATCGCGTGCACTAACTCGGGGTCTCGGTCGATGCCGTCTGGGCCGACACGATTTGAAGTTGAACAGCAATCGTCAACTAGATAAGTATCAAATCCGAGGTTTCCTGCCATTCGCGTTGTCGTCTCAACGCAAAAATTTGTAAAAAATCCAACGACTATTAAACGCGAGATTTTTGCTCGACGGAGTTGCACCTCTAGCGACGTGCCGATGAAACCACTGTTCACGTCTTTTTCGACAACTATGTCTAATTGGTTTGGTTCAAAGCCGGGTTTTTGCGCCCCAGTTGAAAGTGAGAATTTTAATGGTGACGCTGCCTCTCGTGAGTCATGACGAGTGAATGCGACCTGCAGATTAGCCTTGCGCCACGCAGCCAACAACTTCAACATTTTAGTTTCGGCATCGTGGTTGTTGCGCCTGCCAGTCGGTCCTCCCCAGTGCGAAAGCACATCAACACCGACCTGTACGTCAATCAATAACAGACAAGAGTTCTTATCAAACTTTGTAATCATTCGAAAAGACTAATCCAATTCAAAAGTTGTATTGTCAATCAAATGCTGAGGTTGTTCTGACTTCAGTAGAAAGCAATTTCCGACAACCAAAACTTCTATATCGGTTCGCATAAAGCATCGAAAAGCGTCTTCAGGTGTTTCTACTATCGGTTCTCCTCGAACATTAAATGAGGTATTAACCAGTACTGGGCAACCAGTTTGAGATTTGAACTCTGTTAGCAAAGCGTGATAGCGGGGGTTTACATCGCGTGCAACTGTATGAACTCGCGCTGAGTTATCGACATGAGTCACGGCTGGAACAACCGATCGTTGTACCTCTAACCGTGCAATTCCCGTTTTGTCACTATCGGCAAGTGACGTTGCAATGAGTTTTGACGATGCAACCCCAGTGACCAACAACATGTACGGGCTATCGGTTGTAAGGTCGAACCATTCTGAGACATCTTCACGAAGCACACTTGGTGCAAATGGACGAAATGATTCGCGCTTCTTTACTTGAAGATTAAGTCTCTTTTGTACAGTAGGTGATCGTGGATCTGCCAAGATTGAACGCGAACCTAATGCTCGTGGACCAAACTCCATACGGCCTTGATGCCATCCAACTGATTTGCCCGCAGCAAGTGAAGTCGCAGTACTAGTTGCAATTTCTTCGTCGGTCAGCTCTTTAAATATCGCACCCGAGGCATTGAGTCGAGTTGCGATCTCACTTTGCGAATATTCGGGTCCGAGAAAAGATCCACTCATCGCATCCGTGTTGGGTTTCAAAACTCGCTCTCGGCCAAGACCGAGGTGATAAACGGCAAGTGCTGCACCAACCGCGCCACCAGAGTCTCCAGCAGCAGGTTGTATCCAAATATTGTCGAAGATGTTTTCACGATGCAACACGCCGTTGGCGACACAGTTAAGGGCGACACCACCTGCCAAACACAAATTGCGCATGCCTGTTTCGTTGCGAATACTTCGCGAGATTTTAAGCATCACTTCTTCTACTATTTTCTGTACCGACGCCGCAAGATCCATTTCGCGTTGAGTTAGTTCATCGTTAAAACCACGTGCCGGAGCACCGAATAGATCAGCGAATTTCGAATTGGTCATCGTCAAGCCAGTGCAGTAGTTGAAATATTGCATGTTCAATGAGAACGAACCGTCATCACTGATGTTGATTAAGTTCTCGCGAATAATGTCGGTATATTTTGGCTCGCCGTAGGGCGCTAGTCCCATGACTTTATATTCGCCTGAATTAACTTTGAATCCCGTGTAATAGGTGAATGCTGAGTATAAAAGCCCGAGTGAGTGCGGAAAATGAATTTCGTTGAGAGTCTCAAGATGATTTCCGCGACCAATACTGGTGGAAGTTGTGACCCACTCGCCAACACCATCCATGGTGAGTACGGCTGCATCCTTAAACGGTGACGGAAAAAACGCACTTGCTGCGTGACTCAAGTGATGTTCAGAGAAGAGGAGTCGATCACCGAGGTCGCCGAATATCGGCTCGAGCGCGTTTGCGATGACCTGCTTTTGAAACAACTTCTCTTTTAACCACACGGGTAGCGAGCGCGAAAAAGATCGAAAGCCTTTTGGTGCAAAAGCCAAATACGTCTCAAGAATTCGATCAAACTTCAGAAATGGTTTGTCGTAAAATACAACGTGATCAATTTGCTCAGGTTTCAATCCTGATGATGCGATGCAATATTTGACTGCATTGGTAGGGAAGTCTGCGTCATGTCTTACGCGAGTGAACCGCTCCTCTTGAACGGCAGATTTGATCTCGCCATCAACAACAAGGCAAGCCGCCGAATCGTGGTAGTAGCCCGAAATACCGAGGATTGCTGTCATCTAGAACAGGACGTAGATAAACGGTGCAAGCGGCGAAGACTGTGCCAGCACTAACAACCCACCGATTATTATCAAAACCAAAAGAACTGGTGCAAGCCAGAGTTTTTTATTGTGCTTAAGAAATTTAAGAAACTCTTTAACGAATGACATCGGATCCCTCGAGATTTTTAGTATTGATTCTTGAAAGAGTCTAATGAATAACCGTCGATTTTTCGGCTTTGCCAGTTAGTTGCGAGATTCTTGGTTTTGAGGCGCAATTCGTCTCGACCAAATAGTCGCAGGGCGAGTGCCAATGGGGAGATTAGGATAAAAAACAACACCCCGAGAATGATTGGGCTTATAAATCGAGCCAACAACAGGCTGAACTTCATCCATAATTTGTTTGGTGTGCTAAGCAATCTCGGTTGGGTAAACGAAACCAAAAAAGTTAGAAAACTCAGTGCGAGAAGTAAAAACTGTACTTTCTGTGGCTCATCGCGAAGTCGCAGCAACGCTGCAATGATGACAAATATGCAGCCGAACATGACACCAAAACTGCGGTCAGTAGCGGTGCTCGTTTTAATATTTTTATCTAATCCAAGCGCATTTGACACGCCCTCAGATTAGCACCCAGTCCTATAGCTATTTCTTATTGGCTAAAGCTAATTTTACCCTTTAATAGACTTCTAGACTTTCGCTCGTGAGTTCAAATTCAAAAGAAATCGCCAAACTCAAGAAAAAGTATTCAAAGTGGCCACCGAAAACTCGTCCTCTTATTAATCGATCAGTTGTTTTCAACTATTTGCCCGCGTCTGTTTCAGTTTGGATTCTTAGGTATCTTTTAATCAGATCTGATTACAGATTGAAAAGAGAGTCGTATAAATATTTTGACCTTTCTAACAGAGCCTACGGAGCTAACAAGGCACTGAAATGCAAACGACTTTTTGGTGTCGCTACTGGGCTTCTTGAGTCGAATTTCCCAAATGGTTATAAAAGGTTATTGCGCAGTGCGATTTCTGCGACAATTCAAGACCCAAGTGATCGTGTTTCTACATCTTCTTCAATATTAATTGCTACACAAAATCTTGTACCCACGACTTTCGATGCCACGAGTTGGTATCAGCTCTCTCGCGGCCTTTTTTCTCTAGGGTATTTTCGTGCGGCGTGGTTTGCTCGGGAAAATTCACTGGATCTTTCGATCGCTGAAGGTTTGAACTCAGTTCCTAGTGTCACAGTTGTCAATCGCATGATTGAAGCACAACTAGAGCGCCGGAATTTTGATTTTGTTAGAAATTGGCTAATGCAAAATACTGATCAGAATTCAAAAAGTCAACGTTCGTTTCGTGAAACGCTGAATTGGTTTGAGGGGCACCTTGTAGAGAATTCTCTTACTAAAAAATCAGAAAACAACGGGTCAGTCCGTTTATTTGATGAACTGGTCAGGGGAAAGCAAGTAGTCTTAGTAGGACCAGGTGTAGCGCATGGCGAGTATGGGGAGGAAATTGATTCAGCCGACATCGTTGCCCGTATCAAATATCCTGGATCGGAATATTTGATTGACCAACGACTCTTCGGTAAACGATGTGATATCTCTCAGTATCCGGGCTTAAATCCTCTAAGAGATTTGGCAAACTTGTCTTCTTATGAATATTTTGATGACCTACGTTTGATTGTTACTGGAGAGGAAGATTCATCTGCTGTCAGAAATACCCCGGTTTTTTCAGAAAATCAAGATTTACCAATGTATCGAACGAATGTCACGAGTGGCCTGCGACTGCTTACAAGTTTAATAAGACAATCTCCGTCGTCTTTGAAAATTTTTGGATACGATTTTTATTCGGAAGTTGAGCCCTATAACACTGGAATGAAATCTTTTTATGAGAGGGCTGGATGGAAGATCGGTGATGGTTTCCTTTTAGGAACTCATGTGAGGTATCCGAAAGTTGAGATCACATCCTCGTTTGCTGGTCATGATCCGCTGTCAAATTTTTGCTTTGCTCAGAATTTGTATAAGGCGGGGTTATTTGATATTGAACCATATGGAAAAAGCATTCTTGAACTGTCGCCATATCAATATGTTGAACGATTGGAAGAAATGCTTGGTGACTGGTAAAACAGTAATTCAGCCAGCGTTGATTTGTGCCTTTACTAAATCACGAATTTCAGGTGGCATGAAGTTATTTTCAGTCGTGGTATCGGCTTCCACGAGTTCAACAAGGCGATTAACAACATCAATTGGATCCATCTGATTCGTCGTCACCATAGAACCGATTGCTCGAAGCAAATCTGTCGCAGGCGCACTAATTGCTTTGTCACCAAACCACTCCCACATTGATGCCGCCATGCGGTCATTGAAACCAGTGTTATATGGTCCAGGATTAATCAAAGTCACATCGATACCGCTTGTGGCGAGTTCAGCCCGCATTGATTTGCCCATGGCTTCTAGCGCGTGTTTGGTCATGGCATATGGACCAAATGATGGTCCCGCGATTACGCCTCCTATTGAAGAAACAATGATAATTCGTCCAGTCTTTTGGACCGCCATTTTCGGTAAGACCGCTTGAGTCACAGCGAGAGTACCAAAAACATTGACTTCAAATAAGTGTCGCACACGATCCATTGGTACGTCAGCCATCGGGCCAGTTTGTCCAGCCCCGGCATTATTGATTAGAACTTCGACATCAAATTTTGCTGCTTTAGCAATATCGACGCCTGAAGTGATGTCTAGTTTCTCAACTTGTAATTGAGGATGCTCTGTTCGCAAAGCTTCAGCCTGAGCCTCAGTTTCCGTAGTGGCTATCACTTTATGGCCCCGCGTCGCAAGCGCTACTGAAGTACCTTTGCCGAAACCTGATCCTGCCCCGGTTATTAAAACTACTTTTGCTGTCTTATTAGTCATGGTTAGATCCTTTGTTGGACATATTATTTTGAATTCTGCTTAATGACTTGAAACATAAACTCGGAAACTCTCCGATTGCCAAGTTCTCCAACATGGCACCAATCAATGAACGGAGATGTTTCCAGTTGGTCAAAAATTTTACGTCCGTCTGCTGAATTATCAAAGGATAGTACGATTTCGGCAAGCCGTGGATATATCGAGTCAACTGCTGCTGGAAATGTACCCATAGATTTCCGGATTGCTTCTTCGTACGGTAACGGATCTGAACGCGTGAATGCATGTGGTTGCAATACTGGGATAAAAACTCCACCACGATTTGACACGAATAAATTTATTCGTTCTAAGTCGTATTTAATCTCTAATAAATACTCTTCATTCACCGAATATTGCCCGAGCGAAAGTAAATTATTGAGCACGTACCCGATATCTGTCTTCTTAAAAAGCCAATCGCTCGCGGCTGCGAAATTCTTGAATCTGTAAGAGAGGCGAGTAATCGGGTTGCGATATTGCATCGTATTTTTGGCTTCATTAACGCCAATGTAAAAGACTACGACGTCACCTTTTTTAATGCGTGGCCGGATCTGATTGCGATACAAGCCTTGCGCAACCTGGTCGTCGCCTTCTGAATTCAGAAACCATGGTGTTAAATCTTGGACTGATGCTCCAATTACACCACGATTTTCAACAACGAAATTCATGCCATTTTCGTTCAATAATCTTTGTGTCATGGATGCATATGTGAAAGTGTTTGACACCTCACCGTTGAATGTGGTGGAACCGCCGTAGAAGAGAATTCTGTTTTCCGCTGTAATTGGTTGGTCGGTGGTCAAACGACCACGGTCACTATCCGATACGTCTGGGTTGGGTTCTGGCGTCGGGGCCTCATCAAACTGGGTTTTAATTTCGGACCATTTTGCTTGTTCGTTTACTTTTGGATTAATGAGTCTTAGGGTGCTCTCAATTGCGACAAGTCCGAGTATTAAAATAATGAAATTAATGGCAATCAAATTGCGGAGTTTTCGTCTATGTGTTGTTAGAAAAATAATCGGTAACACTGATATTAGAAGTGCCCGACTAGGTACGCGATAGCTCTGTGAACCCTGTGCAACCACACCTAGTCGAATCAAAATTAAACCAATTATGGAAAGAGATGTTACAAAAACAATTTTTGAATATCTAAATGAATGTTGGTCATTAACTAACAAAACAATAAATAAGCAAACAGGAGCGAACGTTGCCAATTTCGTATTCGTAGTAAACAAAATCCACGGTAAGGCACTAAGAATCGCTATAAATAATGCTGAATAGATATTTCTAATTTTCAAAAAGGGGCCTTAAGTTATCGCTAAATTTTACGATAGTTAATCTCTGAATTGCTGTATGTGTTTCGTATTGTCAATCTTAAAACATTCTTTTGCTAGAGTTTGACCATGGTTGCAGTGTTAGTTGTTAAAGCCGATGGGGGCGTGTCATCAGTTGACGTCTTTCAAAGATCAGGCCGAGTTGATTTGGCTTCAACAGATTTTGAAGAAGCAACTGGCTGGGTTTTAAAGCCCGAGGGTTTATGTAAGGGTGATATCTGTTACCCCGTGCGCAATGTTGATGAGTTGTCAGACGGCGTCAATATTGATTTAGCAGTTTTTGCGAAGTTAACGAATCAAAGTCTCCTGTTTGATAGAGAGTACGAAGTCGCTGCACTGGGCGAGTTGGCACCAGCTAGGGCCAAATCTATGTCGACACTTAATGCACCAGATTTTAGATTGCCAGATATTCATGGCAAACAGGTTTCGTTCAGCGATTTCAATAGAAGAAAGAGATTGTTGCTCGCATGGTCATCTTGGTGAGGCTGCCGTTACGAGCTGCCGGTCTGGCAGCAACTCTCTAACGAATTGCAAGATTCTGGTTTGCAGATAATCGCGGTCGCACTTGATGCAGATGAGAAGGCAGTTGTTGAATGGGCGACAAAACAAACGCTCACGTTTCCAGTGCTTATAGATAAGTTCCACATCGTTGCTGACTTGTATGGATTAGTAAATGTGCCAGCTGCAATCTGGATCGACGAAAATGACAAAATAGTGCGCCCTGCGGACGGTACGCCAGGAAGCGATCTGTTCAGATCGTTTTCTCATGTTGATTCTGAGGTGCACCACAACTTGTTGCGCTCATGGGTTCTTGATAATTCGCGCGATTTAGATGATGCTCAGGTTCGTGATTTTCAGTTACCGCCTACGCAAGATTTACAAGACGCTCGCTTGCACAGACGTATCGCTATCGCACTGCGGGAGCGCGGAGACGCGAGGGATGAGATTGGTTCGCGCAAGCATTTAGCTCGCGCTGAAGAGCTAGCGCCATTCGACTGGACCATTCGCCGTGGCAATATGCCACTAGCCGGAGTGGACCCATTTGGAGACGAGTTTTTTAAGTTTGTCGGCGAGTGGTCGCAAGCAGGTCGACCTGGTTACAAACTTGGCACTGGTCGCGAAACAAAACCAAAGGCTATTTAGCTAGCCGAAATTCAATTTTTGAGTTGTTGACTCGAGTTTCGTAAACTCTTGTCGCAACACGCACCGGTGAAGCAACTGGCTCTCCTGTCAAAACATTAAATCGTCCGTTATGTTTCGGGCATTCAATTGTTGTGCCGTCAACGAAACCTTCTGCCAAGTGTGCTTTGCCGTGCGTGCAAAGACCATCCATCACAACGCATACGCCATCAGACGTGCGAACTACTGCATATGTGCCGTCAAGATGGTCAAATCTCGCGACGTCACTTTTAGTAATTGATGATTCATCGCATGCTGAAATCCAATCGGTACCCATCTCAGTCATGTTTTAGTTATTTACGCTTAGAGGCAATTCGCGTTTTACGAAATAGGCACTGTCGCCAGCTTGGCGGCGCAAAGTTGGAACTACCTCACGCAATGCTCTGTAGAGACTTGGGTAGGGAGTCGGCAATTGATCTTTTATCGCAAGATGCAATTTTTTTAATGAGTGAAACGGCACTGATGGATAAATGTGATGCTCAACGTGATAGTTCATATTCCAGTAGATCCAGCGTGTCAACGGGCCCATATATATGGTTCGTGTATTGAGTCGATGATCTGTAACGTCTTCAGCAAGTCCTGCATGTTGGGTGATCCCGAGAGTGACCACGAGCCAGTGACCATAAAAACTAGGAAGCCCGATGAACATCAAAGGCTCAATACTGCGAACCAGAACACATGAGACAACAACTCCTACAAGAATTAAAATGTAAATGCGAGATGCCCACTTTGATATTCGAAAAGTCTCTTCGGGCTGAAATTCTTTTTGATTGTGTGTGAAATTTCCTAAAGAATTTTGGATCCACTGTTTGAATTCATTTGGTACTGCAGATATGCCAACGAGTTCTAAAACAAATTTATGAAAAGGGACATTTCGCTTGAAAGCAATTTCAGCGTCTCTGCCGACAATAATCGTGTCAGAGTGATGTCGAGCATGGCTCCAACGCCATGTCTCTGGTTCGCGAAAGATCATAAATGATGCGATGTAATAGACAACATCATTCATCCATTTAGTTCGAAACGCAGTGCGATGGGCGGTCTCGTGCCATCGAGAATCACTCATAGAACCGTAGAGCACTCCATAAATTGCGAATGTTGGCACAGCCCACCAGGATCCCCAACTTAAATGAGCGAGCCAACCAAATATCCCAAGCGCCGCAATCCAACTTGCGATGTGTGCAATCGCCCAACCGTTGTTGCGCATCATCAATTGCTTAATTAGTTCTCGATCTATTTTTGGTTTGTAGCAGTCGGCATCAACGAGTCCATTTTCTGCCGCGGTTATCGAACTTGGTCCACCAACTGTGTAATCACGCATACCTTGATATTAGTTGACGCGCTCTGTTGATCTCAACGCAAGAAGATTGTGAATTGTGATTTGAATCATTTTTTACGCTGAAAAATGCAGATGTTTGCTTTGTCACCAAAGTGAGGGCTGCCTGGCTCGTAGACATCTACAATATGAACTTCGGGTTCGCTAACGCTTCCTGAGAGAGTTGCTCTGTTAATGGTTTCGGCAAAACCACGAGTTTTGAAGTGCTCGGCGTTGATACCGATGACAAACCAGCCACCAACATTCACAAGATCAATCAATTGAAGAAGTGTTTCAGGTCCGAGATGTCCATGAGTAAAAGTACCTGCACTCGTCATGGCGCTGTATGTCTTGTTTGGTAATTCGCTGGTGAGATCAACTTCTTGCAAATTGCGATACACGGGCGAATTATCGATTCGACGAGTCAGCGCAGCCTGAGCAAGCATCTCTGGGGAGATATCAAATCCATCTATTATCGAGTGAGGTCGAAGGTTCGCCAGAAAACTACCAACAGCACCAGTCCCGCAACCAATATCAATCACATCCGTATATCCAGACACAGGAATATTTTTTGCAAACAGTTCAGCGACTCGGCGTGGGTAAACGTAACTATTTGCTTCAATAAATGTCTCGTTGTAGCTATCGGCCCATGCGGCGTAAAGTCGACGACTATCTTCAGGAGTTTCTACCGCATATGCATCAGATAAGTCAATGCCGTTATTGTTTCGCATTATCTCCGAACCTGACATATTTGAAGGTTACATCTCATCAAGGAAACTGATTTTGTTCAGAATAAACGTATGTCGGTGTTAACGGCCCTGCCAGTTTGGTTTGCGTTTCTCTGCAAAAGCAATGGTGCCTTCTTTTGCGTCTAATGAATCAATAGCTGAACGATATGAATTATCGTCTCGAAGTACCTTCATTGCATCAGAAGTAGCAACCGTCTCAAGAGTTCGCATCAGATCTAGCACCGCAGTGACGCTTAGTGGTGCTGACTGGCAAATTCGTTGAGCGAGTCGTCGCGCCGCGGGCAGCAAGTCATCAGCAGAAGTGACTTCATTTACGATTCCCCAAGATTGTGCTTCGGTGGCCAGCATTCGTCTACCTGAGATCAAGAATTCGCGCGCAATATTTGGTGGCAATATTTTTGGTAGACGAATTGTCGCATTGTCGGCAATTAATCCGAGTGTAGATTCTGGAAGAAAAAAAGTTGCATGCTCGGCAGCCACAATCAGGTCAGCTGCTAAGGCAATCTCAAAACCTCCACCAACAGCCATGCCGTTTATTGCTGCGATAATCGGCTTAGGGCGAAACTTAAGTTCGCAGATTCCACCGAATCCGCCAACGCCATAGTCAGACTCGAATGCTTCCCCTTCATTAGCAGCAACAAGATCCCATCCGGCTGAGAAGAATTTAGAACCTGCAGCAGTAAGGATCGCAACACGCAACTTCGTATCGTTCATAAATGATTCGAAAATTGCGCTCAGTTCTCGGCTCGTCGCTGCATCAATAGCGTTCGCTTTCGGTCTGTTGATTGTTACTTCGAGAACTTCGCCATCACGAGTTACCTCAACGCTCATCAGATGCTCGCAATCATTAGTGCATCAACCGCGATTGCTATTTCGGGTGTAACTAGCACAGGATTCAATTCAATCTCTACAAGGTCGTTGTTCATCGCTGCTGAAATGACGTTTTGGATTAACTCAATAAGTGATTTCAGATTGCCTGCTGGCTTTCCGCGAAAACCGTCTAGTAATGGAAAAATACGCAATTTCGCAAGCGCTTGTTTGATGGCTGAATCACTAACTGGTGCTAGGAGATAAGTCGTGTCACGCCATAATTCTGTATAAATTCCACCTGCTCCTAAGGTAATTAGCCAACCGACAGGGGCGTCACGTCGCACACTGACGAGTATTTCAGCAACAACATTCGTAACAGTCTGTTCTACGAGAAATTCCGATATTGAAACTTGCATTGAAGAGATTGCCTCAACAATTTGTAGTTCATTCTGCAGACCAACTTTCACTGCACCAGATTCACTTTTGTGGGCTAAGCCAAGTCCTTTAAGCGTTATCGGGTAGCCAATCTGATTTGCAGTTTCAAGAACAGTGTCGCGTGAGCACTTCTTGCCTGATGGCACATTCACGCCGTTTTTAACCAAAAGCAATTTTGCGTCAGCCTCGTTTATCAATTTTGTTGAGGTAGCGATTTCAACTCGTGCAGGTGCTTCGTTAGCGTGGCGAGTTGCTAGCCATGCCGCGGCATCAAGCGCAACGACGGCATCTTGCAATCCTTGCAAAACAACTATGTTCGCTTCATTTGCGGCTGCACGAACTGCATCGGTGACACATTCGGGGACAGTTGCGATGATTACACCGCGACGATTTGTTGTATTTGCAGCATCTCCAATTGATTGCGCAGCGGTAACCCAAGTTCTCGAGTCATGATCACTTCTTGGCGGCGTATCAAGAATCAGCAATGTTGCATCTTGTGGACCGGACATAACTTGAGTGAAAGTGTTTGCTGTCGCAGTTCGGTCACCCCACATAAATGTGTGGTAGTCAAATGGATTACCGACAGTTACTAATTCTGTGAGTGTTGAACTAATTCTCCTATGTTGTTCATTAGAAAATGGCTCAAAAACTAGAGAAGTCTTCTCACAAAGATCAGCAATCAACGATGCTTCACCGCCAGAGCATGACAGCGATACAAGTTTGTTGCCTGACAATGCGCCACCTTGATGTAGCAATTTCAAAGTTTCGATTAACTCCACCGGTGTATTGACCATTGCTACGCCGCATCTAGAGAAAAAGGCTTCATACGCACTGCGACGCCCTGCGAGAGATGCCGTATGTGACGCAGCAATCGTTGCACCTGCCTCGCTACGCCCAGTTTGTAGTGCGACTATTCGCATATTTCGGTGATCTGCAATCAACGCGAGTTTTGCAAAACGAATTGGATCAACGATCGCTTCGATAAATAATCCAATTGCCGTAACGCGACTGTCGTTGATGAAAACTTCGAGGCAATCTTCGACTCCCGCCGATGCTTGGTTTCCCACTGTTACCAGGTAAGCGAGGTCTAGCCCTCGCTGTTGCAATGTTAAATTCAAACCCACATTGCCACTTTGACTTACTATCGCAACACCACTTGTTAACGGCCTGCAGCCGTGTTGATCGGGCCACAATGCAATGCCATCCAGCGCATTGATATAGCCATAACAATTAGGTCCGAGAATCGGCATCTCACCAGCGGTGTTAACAAGTTGCTGTTGTAATTCAACACCATTCACGCCAGAGTCCATGCCCGACTCGGCAAAGCCTGAGGCGTAACAAACCGCACCACCAGCGCCAGCCTTCGACAGTTGTGCGATTACATCGATAGTTGCGATGCGATTAACGGCAACGAAAGCAACATCTGGTGCACTCGGAAGATCAGAGACAGATTTATAGCACTCAACTCCTGCGAGTGTTTCGCGCGTTGGGTGAACTGGCCATAGATTGCCTGTGAAACCAAGCTTTAGACATTGTTCAATAACACTTTGCGCAGGACTAGTGCCAAACAGTGCAATTGAACGCGGGTTTAGCGTTCTTGAAAGTCGTTGTTCATCCGCCATGAGGACGCAACAAAGCGCGCGAAATAACATGGCGTTGAATCTCGCTAGTGCCATCCCAAATACGATCAACACGAGTGTCACGCCACATGCGTTCTAATGGCAATTCGTCCATCAATCCCATGCCGCCAAAAATTTGAATTGCTTCATCTGTGACGAACTGACACATTTCGCTTGAAAAAACTTTCGCCATAGCAACTTCGGTGTCGCTAAAATTGCCAGCCGCATCGTTGAACGCAGCGCGTAAAGTCAGCAATTCTGCAGCGTCAAGTTGAATTTGCATGTCCGCAAGTTTGAACGACACGCCTTGAAACTTGCCGATCTGCTGGCCAAACTGTTCACGCGTAGCGGCCCATTCGACCGCAAGTTTGAGTGCGCGACGTGCTCGGCCAACACATACTGCAGCGACCTGTAGGCGAGTCGCACCAAGCCACTCATTAGCGGCGTCAAAACCATTGTGAACTTCGCCCAAGACATTTCTATTTGGTACGCGACAATTATCAAAATTAATGATCAGGTTGTGATAACCATTATTTGATACGCAGTTGTAACCCTTGATTCGCTCGCAACCTTTAGTTTCAAAATCGACTAAAAAACCTGTGATCTTTTTCTTGACTCCCTTTGATGTTTGCTCTTCTCCGCTTGCTGCAAACAAAATAACGTAATCGGCCATGTCGGCGTGTGAAATGAAATGTTTTGTGCCATTGATGATCCAATCATCTCCACCCTGGGTTGCGGTGCACTTCATTCCGCGTACATCTGAACCAGCATCAGGCTCCGACATCGCAAGACATTCGACGCGATCGCCTGTAATCGTAGGGATTAAATACTCGGCTATTTGTTGATCTTTGCAGGCGCGCAAGATATTGCTTGGTCGCGCAACTACATAATGCAATGCATACGAGGTGACTCCGAATTCACGATCTACAAGTGTTGTGTCAAATGAATTGAGTCCGCCACCACCAAGTTCGGTCGGCATATTGCAAGCGTAAAGACCTGCATCAATTGAGCGTTGTTTAATTTGTTTAACGAGGTCTGGGGAAACTTGTCTGTCACGTTCAACCTGCTCTTCATGGGGAATCAATTCGCGTTCTGTGAAAGTACGAGTCGTATCAACAATCATCTCTTGTTCTTGAGTTAAACGAAAGTCCATGATCTATTCTCTCAGATCTTGTGCTTGATTTTCATAATTCGACCAACTTCTGGTGGGGTAGCAAGTTTGCGATGACTCGACAGAATCGCGCTAAGCGCAACGGCAACTGATGGCATGATCGCTGACGACTTAGCAGCCGCCGAGTCAACGTGAAGAAGCATCTGTTCACAAGTGGATAATCGGTTTCCGGTACTTATGTCAAACATTTCATGATTGAAGTGCAAACGCTTAGTGTCAAAATCAAGCACTTGGGTTGTGACTCTGAGTGAGTCACTTATGGCTGCTTCGCGCTCGTAAACAATGTGAGTCTCGACGGTGTAGAACGAACTACCAGCAGCACGGTAGTGATCGTCAACCCCGATGTACTGAAATAATACATCTGACGCCCAGCCAAACACCGTTAGGTATGCAGCTTCTGTCATGTGATTGTTGTAGTCGACCCAGTCTTGAATTACTTGGCAACGATAAATATCTAGAGGAGCATCAACCTCTTCGCCATTTTTCCATGGCTCTGTTTGCTGGCGTAGGGGTTCTGTCATTTAATACTTTGACCTACGAAGCGACCTACGCCTTCAGGTCTAGATAAATTCGCATGAGCCTTGGCGATTGGTTCTAGTAGAACTAGTAACTCAGTGCCGATCGGGCACGACTTCTTAAGTTTCGTATCGACATGAAGATAAATGTGTTCTCCAGTTGCAACGATCGTGCCGTCAGTCTGCGACATCACTGAATGCATGTGAACCTTCTTATCGTCAAGCGCAATTACTTGAGCCGTTACGACGATTTCATCACCGACTTTGCTTTCGTTGATATACCTAATGTGACTTTCAAGTGTGTAGAGCGAGCGACCGGTTGCGAGATAATCATTCGAAAACCCAATTGATCTAAAGAAAACATCTAACGCTTCGCTTGAGAGTTGCATGTACCGACTGTCATTGGTGTGACCGTTGTAATCTGCCCAGTCGGCTGTGATGCGTCGACGTTGTACTTCGATCGGGTTTTCAATATTTGTTGGAGCAACAGTCGCGCCACTGAATAATTTTCTTTCGTAGGCGGCCAAAGTTTCGCCTGCACCGAAGCCGACATGTTTGAGTCCTTGCATCACCGCAACTAGGCAATCATCACGCAGTATTTCAAGTTCGCGGATTGTTCGACTTCCAGCCTGTTCATCGGATTGCGAAACAATCTTTTCAAGTAATACATCGTCTAGTTCCGGGACATTCATCAGTTTCGTCCACGGCCACTTTAGAGTTGGTCCGAATTGCGCCATGAAGTGTCGCATTCCTGCTTCACCGCCTGCGATTCGGTATACCAAGAAGGTCCCCATAAATGACCAGCGCAGACCAGCACCAAAACGGATTGCATCGTCTATTTCTTCTGCTGTTGCGACGCCGTCATTGATCAGCCAAAGTGCTTCGCGCCACATTGCTTCCATAAGTCGATCGGCGACGAAACCATCTATTTCTTTTTGCAACATCAATGGTCGCATTCCAATTGATTCGTATACCTCGCGCGCACGTTCGCGAGCATCTAGTGATGTTTTGTCGCCACCGCATATCTCAACTAAGGGCAATAAATAAACCGGATTAAATGGATGACCAACGACAAGTCGCTCTGGAAACGTCATATCGCGTTGCAACTGACTTGGTAAAATTCCAGAAGTTGATGATCCAAATACGACATGCGCAGGCGCTACGCGACTTGCTCTTGCGAGTAGTTCTTGTTTTAGTTCGACACGTTCAGGCGCACTCTCTTGAACGAAGTCAACGCCAGTGACTGCATCTTCAGGAGTATCAACGAATGTAATCGTGCCCTCGTGTGGTAAGGGTGCGAGCGTTAGTTTGGCGTAGGCACGGCGGGCGTTTGCCATAACTTCACCAATTTTTCGTTTTGCCTGAGGGTCAACGTCATAGATTTTTACGTCGTAACCGTTTAGAACGAAACGCGCAGCCCAACCGCCGCCAATTACACCTCCACCAAGAAGTCCTACAGTTTTAAGTGTTGAGTTGGCAGTCACGAATGCTTTGTGAGTTGAAGTTTTTCGCGAACAGCATCTGGGCCAATTACGTTGACGTTCATATTTTCAAGAATGTTCACCGCACGCGAAACCAGGTCAGCGTTCGAAGCCATCTCGCCACGCGATAGATAAATGTTGTCTTCGAGTCCCACTCGCACGTTGCCGCCCGCAAGCGCAGCCATCGCCACAAATGGCAACTGCATTCGACTGATCGAAAATGCAGAAAACACGGCTCCAGGGGGAAGTTGATGAACTAGCGCCATGAAAGTAGTCGGATCATCCGGTGCTCCATAAGCGATACCCATGCAAAGTTGAATCATCACAGGGTCATCAAGCAGACCTTCAGTAATTAAATCTTTCACCATGACGAGATGACCCGTGTCGAATACTTCAAGTTCGGCTCGCACTCCAAGTTTTTGCACTTGCTTGGCCATTGATCGCAACACACTTGGCGTATTGACCATGATGTAGTCGCCACCAGATGAAAAGTTCATCGTGCCACAATCGAGTGTGCAAATTTCGGGCTTTAAGCGTGCAACATGAGCGAGCCGTTCCGTTGCGCCGACCATGTCGGTGTTCGCAACATCTATCGGTAAAACATTTTCATCCCCACCGAGTACTAAATCGCCTCCCATGCCTGCAGTTAGGTTCAATACAACATCAGTATCTGACGACCGAATGCGGTCAACGACCTCGGCATACAGGTCGACATCGCGTGAACCTTTACCAGTTTTTGGATCACGTACATGAATATGAACAACAGCGGCGCCTGCCTTGGCGGCATCTAAAGCCGATTCTGCAATCTGTTTAGGAGTAACCGGAACCTTGTCACTTTTGTTTGTGGTCTCGCCAGCCCCAGTCACCGCGCATGTAATGAAGACATCCCAATTCATAGCAATTAGTTTATATGTCGTGATCCAGCGAGGCGAAATCGTATATGCCCCCGACCCAGCACTAGTTGGCCGAACTCGACTTCACGAGTTCGCGGGCTCTCGAGGGTTTGAAGATTTACATAGTTGGTCTATCGCCCAGCCAGAAGATTTTTGGGCAAGTGTCTGGGATTTTTGTGGTGTTGTTGGTGAGCGTGGCGAGCGAATTATCCAACGGACTGAGTTTCCATCAGATCCGTCGCGTGAATTTATATCCACCAGGTTTTTTCCTGATGCGAATTTGAGTGTCGTTGAAAATTTTTTTCGTCATGCAGGTCAAGGTGAAGCAATCGTCGCAATTGGCGAAACCGGGAATCGAGTTATTCGGACATGGGATGAATTGCGGCTGCGAGTTGCGCGCCTCGCTGGTGCCCTAGAAAACTTGGGCGTTGTTGATGGTGATCGCGTTGTCGCATGGCTTCCAAATGGAATCGAAGCGATTGAGACAATGCTTGCCGCTGCATCGATTGGTGCTGTTTTCTCATCATGCTCGCCAGATTTTGGAGCTCAAGGAGTGCTTGATCGATTCAGTCAGATCTCGCCGAAGGTCTTAGTTGCAACTGATTCTTATATATATGGTGGCAAGAAGTTTGATTGTTTTGAGCGACTCGCAGTAATACAAACCGGGTTGCCATCGCTGCTTAAAACTTTGCTGGTCGGCCAAACAACAGTGAGCACAAATTTAATAATGACGCCCTATGAAAGTTTCATTTCGTCATATCTAGGAGCGTCAATCGATCCAAGAAGATTCGGTTTCGATCATCCGTGGTATGTGCTTTATTCCTCGGGCACTACGGGCGTGCCAAAATGTATCGTTCATAGAACTGGCGGGGTGCTACTTCAGCATCTGAAAGAACATCAATTGCATTGCGACATCCGTGCTGGTGATCGAGTGATGTACTTCACGACCACTGGTTGGATGATGTGGAACTGGCTCGTGTCCGTATTGGCTAGTGGTGCAACAGCAGTGCTTTACGACGGTTCACCGAGTTTTCCGACCATGAATCGCTTGTTTGATATTTGTGAAAACGAAAAGATCTCCTTGCTTGGAACCTCGGCTAAGTTCATTGACTCGGCTCGTAAATCTGAGATCGCTCCAATCGCGACACATAAGTTGGCGTGTCTTAGGACCATTTGTTCAACTGGCTCGCCACTCGCGCCTGAGGGATTTGATTGGATTTATAAGAAGGTTTCTTCAAACGTTCACTTGGCGTCAATTTCTGGAGGCACTGATATTTGTGCGTGCTTTGTTGGTGGAGATCCGACGAGTCCTGTGTTCGCAGGTGAGATTCAAAGACCATGTCTCGGTATGGCCAGCGATGTCATTGACGAGAATAGAAAATCATTGATAAGTAATTTCAATACTGCTGGAGAGCTTGTTTGTCGCGCACCCTTTCCGTCGGTTCCGTTAGGTTTTTGGGGCGATGGTGTGGTCGGATTTCCGGATCCGATTAATCCTGGCGCAAAATTTCGTGCGGCGTATTTCGAACGGTTTCCTGGAATGTGGAGCCACGGTGATTTTGCGTCGTGGACAAGTCACGGTGGCATGGTGATTCATGGACGCAGTGACACAACTCTGAATCCAGGTGGAGTAAGAATTGGTACCGCCGAGATATATCGTGTGGTCGAGCAACACGCTGAGGTACTTGAGAGCCTCGTCTTTGGCCAAGATTTTGAAAACGATGTTCGGATAATTCTTACAGTGCGGCTCGTCGCAGGAGCCAAAATGTCAGATGACTTGATATCCGACCTCAAACTTAGTATTCGAAAAGCATGCACCCCGAGGCATGTACCAGCCATAGTTATTGCCGTTGCCGACCTGCCTCGCACTCGAAGCAATAAACTCGTTGAACTCGCGGTATTCGACGCTGTCAACGGCAGACCAGTGCGCAACATCGAAGCGATTGCCAATCCAGAAGCGATCACGGCGATTGTTGACGCCGTGAAGTCAATATCGTGACTAGAAATTTGCAGTCAGTGACATTAACGGAAGGTAATCCTCAAGTTCGAGAGCATCAAATCCGCTGATAAAGAGCGCTGATGTTGCATCGGCAATATTCGGGTCTTGAGTTGATTCGCTAAGCGCTTGCCGAAGATCATTACGCTGCGACTCGCTAATTAAACGATGAGTGATAATCGGCAAACATGGCACGATTGGGCCGTTGCAGATGACGAACAAAGAATCAATCGCTTTGGCGTTAATACGTCTCAAGTGGGCGAGCGTCACGCTGTCTATTGAGGCGATATCTGCTTCACCGCGAAGCAGCATTTGCAAACTTTCAAAATGTGATCCAGAGATTCGTGTTTCTCCACGCCAAGTTTCTTGCGGACCGTGAATTGCAGCGATCAGGCTGATCCATCCAGAAAGACTTTCAAAGTTATTGACAGCGGCGATTGACCCTTGAAAATCAAACGGCGTACCGTCAACTCGGCCAACAATAACACTGCGATAAAAATGACTAGCCGATTCAGGTGTCGTCTGGCGAAATGCACCAATGACAGAGACCTTGTCTGCGAGTCGTGTCACCAGTGGCCAACCACAAGTTTGACTAATAAATTCATTCTCGCTAAGCCAAAGGTTTGAAGGATTCGTAGTTCGCGTCAGTTCTCGAGGCAGCCACGAGCACCGATTCACTGTCGCTGCCCATAGCTTGTCGTAGGCCCAAGCCACATCGTCAAACGGATAAAAACCTAACTCGGCGATCGGTTGAGAAATCTTGACCACAATAATTTCAACTCTATTACTTGGATTGTCACTACATTTACATTTCAATTCGCGGTCGTAGTTCTAGAATTAGGTGGTGCGAATAGCGAGCAGACAATTGGCTGCAAAATCGACGCTGAGTGTTCTTTTTTTTGTTATTATTTTTGCGATCAGTGGCTTGCGATCCATTGATATTGCTGTCATAACTTTTCTCACTTCTATACAAATAACTATTGGTGCATTTATTTGGTCTGTATATCGGTCCAAATATGAAGTTTGCTTCGCCGAGGTTGTTGGGATGGGTGCAGTAGTCGGCTTTGGCTTATCTCTAATTTCGAGCCAATTATTTAGGACAATTTCACCCAGAAGTGTTTCGTGGACAATATTGCCGATAATCGTGCTCGCGATTTCACTTAGAGCACTGAAAAATGAAACTTTAAGTTTTGACAAGCGTAAAACCAATTTCAATGAAGTTTTTATACTCATTTCAGGAACGCTAATTGCGCTCAGTACCTCGTGGTATTGGTTGGTGCCAACTGCTTTGGCATCAGGCGTGCTCACGACTTGGGCTTTATTGCGTCGTAGTTGCAGATTTCGTTCTAGGGGCCAACGTTATTTGTTTCATGCTGTTGGCGGAGTTGGTTTGGCTCTTACAATTTTTGCACTCACCGTCTTGAACTCTTTGGAGAAAATTCGGAATCCTGTTTGGTGGAGTTGGCGTTACGCAAAAATGCAAGATCCAGACGTTCTATTCGGCGAATCGATGATGCATTCAGTTGGTTTGTTCGGTAATAGCGACAACATATTTTTTGCTGGTGCGAGGCTTCACTATCATTGGCTGTCCTTCGCGTGGAACGACACTCTTAATGCCCTTTTTCAGACAGATGCTTTTGCGATTTCGGGTATTGCGGCACCAGTAATCGTCATATTCGTAATCATGTGTCTAGTTGCCACATTTGCTAATCGGTTCTCAAATAGTCAAATTAGTACTCCGCTTGTGGTGCTTGCCGTGTCGTCTATGTGTGCTGGCCCAATTCCATTTGTGCGGATGCTTCATCCTCATTCTTATTCATTTAATTTTTCGTTGATCTATACAATTGGACTTGTTATTTTATTACTTAGCGTTGAAAAGTCGAAGTTTTTCGCGAATGCGTGGTTGATGTTTTTGCTTATTGTGGTTCTTTTTGGAAGCAAGATATCTTCAGCCGTGGCGTTGATCTTAGGCCTGTTGATTGCCAATCTTGTTTCGCTTGTAAGAAGGGACCGAGACTCGAAACACAATTTCGCAATCTCTGCGATATCAGCACTCGCAGTATGTTTATTTTGGTTTTTTAACTATTACTCCGCTAACTCAAAGTCTGCAGAGTCAGTGAAATTTGGGCCAGGTGTGATTTTTGAGCAAAAGGCGTTCATGGTCGCTGGGTTGCCAGTAATTGCTTTTTGGGTCGGTTTCGTGAGTATTTTGATCCTGATTGTTTATTCATTCGCGGGAATCTTTTGGATCAAATCTCTTACGAATTCATCAACACAGTTTGCATTGATGTTTTCGCTGATGGGTGGTTTCTCGAGCTTGTTTGTGGGCGTTCTTTTTTTTGATGCCGGAGAAAATCTTGCGTATCTAATCCAAACGAGTATCGCGCTAATTCTTCCAGTTTCAATTATTGGAATCTGCAATTTCAGATTTAACTTTGGATTAAGAAGACGGTCTGGAATATTAGTAGTGGCATTAACTGGCGTATTCGCTGCAAATATTTGTTGGTCTCTTCTAAGTCGGGTGAGTGGTAACGCAACACCTACAGTTTTCAAATCATCATTCGCAATAATTATTCCGCTATTCGTGGGTCTAGTTTTATTTGTGATCGTGCGATTGATTTTCAAAATTGAATCACGATCAGCATGGGCATTGGTTGCAGTACTGACTATCTCGGCAGGTACTCTGGGGAGCTACGCATCCTTCGCCTCAGGGTTTTATCAAGATGGCGGTGATTATCATCAACTTCGCGTCGATGACGCTGACATGATTACTGGTTCAGTAGATTATCGTGAGTTGCTAGTTTGGCTGCGAAACAATTCGGCAAAACATGATTTGGTCGCAACAAATCGCTACTGTTCAGATTCCTACCTTCTCCCTCCAAATTGCCTTGCCCTTTGGAGTCTGACTTCAGCAATCTCTCAGCGGCAAGTTTTAGTTGAAGGGCTTTATCCGTCTTACAGTCAGGATCTTGAGCTCGAGAGAGAAAAACGAAGATTATTAGTGGAAAGTTTCGTAGATGAACCAACAATTGAGAGTCGTGCCAAACTGCGAGATTATGGGGTGCGATGGTTGGTCGCTGACTCCACGGTTATGAATGCGCCAAGTTGGGGTAACTTCGCTGAAGTTCGCTTTGAAAATAAAGCAGGCGCAATCCTTGAACTCGCGCCTTAAAAAAATTATTTAAACTAAGGATGTAAGCCACGCATTCGATGCGAATCAGCAATTGTTTTTACTCCCAAAACAGATGCCGCTAATCGATAGGGGAGATTTTGCTCCACAGAGAATGAGTGCAAACGTTTAAATGCTCCTTGCATCAGAGAAATTACCTTCTCGTTCACTTCATCTTCGTCCCAACTTAGGTGCGCAAAATTTTGACATTGTTCAAGATAACTGCAGGTAACGCCACCCGCGTTGGCATAAACATCTGGCACAACTATTATTCGGCGATCTAGTAGCACCTCGTCGGCCTTTGGTGTTAGTGGCCCATTAGCGCCCTCAACCACAAGTTTTGCCTTGATCTCTGTTGCAATAGTTTCATCTACTGCATCGCCTAATGCGCAAGGCATAAGCACGTCACAATCAACCGAAAAAACTTTGTTCGCACCGTCGAGTCCTAAGCCGATGACATCGCCTTGTTCGCTTTCGACAACACTCTTAGCGCCACTTCGAATCTTGCTATCAACGTCCGCGATATTAATGCCTGATGCGTTATAAATTGATCCTCCAACGTCAGCCAAGCCAACAATTTTGGCACCCCGAGCCTGGGCGAGTCGTGCTGCCCATGCGCCAACCTGACCGTAGCCCTGAATTGCTATCCGCGAATCTTCAAGCGTTACACCGATCTGCGCTCCCGCGAGTGCAGCGGCCTCAACTACTCCGCGGCCAGTGGCCGATTCACGACCTAGAGATCCGCCAAGTTCAATTGGTTTGCCAGTTACGACACCAGGCACAATGTGGCCAACACTCGCCGAATATTGATCAAGTACCCATGCCATTACCTGCGCGTTCGTACCGACATCAGGTGCTGGCACATCCTTATCTGGTCCTAGAAACGGTATGAGCTCAGAAACATAGCGACGCGTGATGCGCTCAAGTTCAGCGCTTGACATCAACTTGGGATCAATTGCGATCCCGCCTTTGGCACCACCGAGCGGCAAGTTCATGATCGCAGTCTTGAGTGACATACCGATTGCTAGTGCGACAACTTCGTCACGAGTCACGCCTGGGTGGTAGCGAATACCGCCCTTGGCTGGGCCGCGGGTTGTGTTGTGATGCACCCGCCAGCCAACAAGGTGATCGCGAGTGCCACTGTCGCGTCTAAACGGAATCGATACCTCTAAGACACGCCGGGGTGCAATGATCGTTTCGATTAATCCATCTTCAAGACCGAGCCACTCACCGGCTTGTCTCATGCGTAGTTCGGCCGAATCTAGTGATAGTTCTTTTGGTACTCGATTTGGTGTCATAGCGTATTCTGACATCCTTTGACGAGTTTTTGAAAAACTCAAAATAACTATTAAATGAACACTTCGTTATTTAACTTCGCGCAGGCGTGGCCACTTTCCGACTTTATTTAGTTCTACGAGCGCTGCTGGCATATCTTGTGGTGAGACTGGGAAACTTATCAGGTATCCCTGCGCTTGGGTGCAGTTTAAGTCTGCGAGTGTGTGTAGTTGTTGAACAGTTTCAACTCCCTCGGCGACTACTTCGAGATCTAGAGAATTAGCCATTGCGATAATAGTTTTAACTAGAGTTCGCGAATTTTGATCTGTGGCAATGTTATTGACGAATGTCTTATCAATCTTCAAGCGATGAATCGGAAATCGCTGTAAAAACGACAACGAAGAATATCCCGTGCCAAAGTCGTCAATCGCTATGCGAACACCGAGCGCAGAGAGGTTCCGCAATGTTTCTAATGCTTGTTCGGGTTGGGTGATCATCACGCTCTCAGTGACTTCAAGCCAAAGTTGGTCTGCAGGTATGTGTGCGCGGATCAAAGCCTCGTTGACTATCGCAATAAATTTCGGATCATGTAATTGTCGTGATGATACATTTACTGACATAGTGACATCGCGCGAGCAAATACCCTCATTAATCCAACCCCTCAAATGAATGAGTGCTTCAAGTAACGCCCATGCTCCAATCGGCATGATGATTCCGGTTTCTTCGGCTATCGGTATAAATTCGCTTGGTGTGATGGCAGTGCCGTCTTCCATCTCCCATCGCATTAATGCTTCAAAACCAGTGACATCTCCTAAATTAATATCAATAATTGGTTGATGAACGAGTCTTAATTCTTTTCTCTCGAGTGCTCTGTATAGGGCAGTCTCAATCGCGAGACGATTCTTTACGCGTTGATCCATCGACTCGTCAAAAACGGCGACACAATTACGCCCAGCATCTTTGGCCCAGTACATTGCGGACTCGGCGTTACTGAGCAATTCGGCGGCTGATTTAGTTATACCTTTTTGATAGTTCGCGACGCCGATGCTCGCTGAGACAAAAATATCTCCATGATTGAGCGAAAATGGCGTCACCAATAGTGCGAGAGTCTTGTCAGCAGAAACTACTGACTCAATTGCCGTTTTACTAAAGTTATCTATCACAACGAACTCGTCGCCAGAAAGTCTTGCAACGATACAGCGTTTGTCTAATCCGTTTTGAAGTCGTTTAGAGATCTCTACGAGTAATGCATCACCGGCGATGTGACCATGGCTGTCATTGATTGATTTAAACCTGTCTAAATTTATATGATGTACCGTCGGCACCGTATTTTGTTGGTCGGCATCTTGCAAACTGAGCGATAATCGCTCAAGAACAAACTCACGATTTGGTAGCGACGTCAGCGAGTCACTCTGCAACATCGCGCGCATACTGCTTATGACTAGACGAAGATGGCCTAGTTCAAAGGCCATGAGAAGAAAAACGAAAATGAATACCGTGATGATCGAGAAAAGTCGAATAGCCCGGTCTATTTCAGTAACCGAATTCTTCTCATTCAGATAAATCATCCAAACAACACACCAGGTTGATAAAACCACTAGTACTGCACTCACTAAAGTTTGCGGAGTCGATCCGCTACCCGATTTCTTCGTTCGCTTGAAATTTGCGAAGACGGCGAGCGTAAATAACCCAAAAAGTGCAATTAGCCACCACGATTGGTTGCTGGTTTGAAACATCACGAAAACGGTACTACAGATCATTCGGTGGCCAACTCGTTTACTAGATAGTCTGAAGTCTCAATGAGTGTGTCAATGGCTGCGGTGACAGTGGTCGTACCCGGATCGCATCTGATGGCGAGTCTGTTAGGCGAGCGAGACTCGTATCTCAGGTTGGTAGAAAAAAGTTTTCCTGATACGGCAATTTCTGTGCGCGGTAATGAGATTTCAATCTCAGGAGAAAATAGCGATGTCGTCGGTCGATTGTTTGAAGAGTTGACTGGCCTGCTTCAAGGCGGAGAGAACCTAGACCTAGTTGTTGTGTCTAGAAGTATTGACATGGTCCGCTCCAATGAGCGCCCGACCGCAGTGCTCACCGAAGATATTGTTCGTCTCAGTCAAGGTAAACCAGTGCGCGCCAAGACTTCTGGGCAAAAACGTTACGTAGATGCAATACGAGACAATGTAATCACCTTCGGGCTGGGCCCTGCAGGAACGGGTAAAAGTTGGTTAGCAATTGCGATGGCTGTTCAGGCACTTCAAACGAAGTCAGTTCAGAGGATTATTCTTACTCGGCCAGCGGTTGAGGCAGGCGAGCGTCTTGGGTTTTTACCGGGAGATTTGATGGCGAAACTTGATCCATATCTGAGACCTCTATATGACGCGTTGCATGACATGATCGGCGCCGAGGGGGCTCTTAAACTCGCCGAGAAACAAATTGTCGAAGTTGCGCCTCTTGCTTATATGCGCGGACGAACTTTGAATAATAGCTTCATCATTTTAGATGAAGCACAAAACGCGACACCTGAACAAATCAAGATGTTTCTCACGCGAATTGGCTTTGGTTCAAAAGTCGTCGTTACTGGTGACACGACTCAAGTTGACATTCCAGATAATCGAAGTGGATTGATTGGGCTTGAAAATATTTTGCAAGACATTGAAGGTCTTGCATTCGTACATTTAGATACACGTGATGTGGTGCGTCACCGAATAGTCGCTGACATAGTTGCAGCGTACGAGCGAAAGCTTGGCACTATGGCTAACAACCGTGTCTGAACCTCATGTTAAGAAAGTTGGGCCGCAGAAAGTTGGAGGTGAAGGGGATATCGAAATCTTCTGCGCCGATGAGCAGAGTGACATTTCAATAGATGTACCTCGCTGGCGACAATTGTCGGAAAATATC
Source organism: Ilumatobacteraceae bacterium (assembly GCA_964203235.1). Lineage (GTDB taxonomy): Bacteria > Actinomycetota > Acidimicrobiia > Acidimicrobiales > Ilumatobacteraceae > BACL27. Next base: position 867,794 of record CAXNLE010000001.1, on the reverse strand, counting down.
TTGCGATCTCAAGGAGTTCGAGGTGCGGCAGAACTGACTCTAATGTTTGTGCCTGAAGCCGCAATCACAGGCTTGAACGAACAATACATGGGCAAGACAGGATCTACCGATGTGTTGGCGTTTCCTTTAGATGCAATTGAATCATTTCGCTCGCCGGGGCCTGGCGCGATCTCTCGAGGACCAGAGCGTGTGCCAATTGATCTAAACGATTTACCAATTTTGCTGGGTGACGTAGTGATTTGTCCGATAGTCGCGAGTCGTCAGGCACAAAACCATGCCGGAAACCTTGAAGATGAAATCGCATTGTTAATTGTTCACGGCATCCTTCATGTGCTCGGCTTTGATCACGACACCGAAGCTAAGACAAACAAGATGCAACAATTTGAGCGTGATCTTTTAGAAAAACACCACTGGAACTCAACAATGCCTGACTCATTTAGGAAGGTTTACGAATTATGACTTTCGCCAAGTTACCTACGAGCGGTGATATTTGGATGTTGGTCGTGATCGTGTTCATGCTCATAGGTTTGATTTTTCTATCGTTAGCTGAAATGAGCCTGTCGCGAATTACGAAACAAAAAGCGCAAGCACTGGTTGATCAAAAGGCCAAGAGTGCAAAACTGATTTTGAAACTGGCTGCTGAGCCAACGCGTTGGGTGAATCCGCTTCTTTTGACAGTAAATATATTTCAAACCGTTCAGGCAACTTTGACGGGTGTCGTAGCAGGAAGATTGTTTGGCGCAGCCGGAGTTCTAATTGGTGTGACTCTGAATGTGATTATTTTCTTCGTGCTCGCAGAAGCAGTGCCAAAAACTTATGGGCTGTTGCACCCTGTTCGGGGCGCGACAGTCACTGCCCGCCTCGTATCAGTGGTTGTTAGTTTTTCGCCATTGCAAATAGTGTCTCGTGGTTTAATCAGACTTACTAACTTGATTGTTCGTGGTGAAGGTTTGGCAGCAGGACCGTTTATTAGCGAACAAGAGTTTCTCGGAATTGTCGAAGCGGCAGCACAAGATTCTGTGATTGAGCATGAAGAACGAGAATTGATTGAATCGGTAATTGAATTTGGTGACACCGTCGTACGCGAAATAATGATTCCGCGACCGGATATTGTTTCGATTAATGATGATTTATCAGTGACCAAGGCATTAGACATCGTTGTTGATAGTCAACTCAGCCGGCTTCCTGTATTGCGTGCAGATGATGATGATCAAGATGATCTTGTTGGTGCCGTCTTCGCAAAAGATTTAATTGCGGCAGAGCGCAATGGAAGAGGTGAAGAGTCAATCAAGAATTTCCTTCATGTTGTACAAGTCGTGCCAGAAACGAAACTCGTGTCTGACTTGATGCGAGAGATGCAGGCTGATAAATTTCATCTCGCAATGATTGCGGACGAATACGGTTTGCTCGCCGGATTAGTGACCCTTGAAGACTGTCTCGAAGAGTTGGTGGGCGAAATTGGCGACGAGCATGATGATGACGATGTATCAATTCAGCGACAACCAAATGGCGATTTTTTAGTCGCTGGCGTGACAACTATTAGCAAGGTGAATGAAGTGCTTGGGTCAGAAATCAGCGATGACGAGTATGACACTATTGGTGGACTCGTGTTCGGTTTATTAGGTCACGTACCCGAGATTGGGGAGTTCGTTGTCGAGCAACAGTGGACTTTTCGTGTTGAGCAGTTAGATGGTCGTCGCATACAAACTATTCGAATTTCACTTAATACGTAGGCGCGATTAGTCTCTAACAATGGAGATTTCGCTTCGCGGTAAGACTGCACTAGTAACCGGCGCATCGCGCGGAATAGGTGCTGCAATTGCGAAGTCATTCGCTGAATCGGGCGCGCAAGTAATGCTTTCTTCGCGTAAAGAAGAATCTCTCCGTGTGGTGGCTAAGCAGATTGATGGAGAGACTGATATCTTCGCAGCCAATACTGGTGACGTCGAACAAGGTCAGGCGTGCGTTGACGCAACGATGAAACGGTTCGGCAAGATTGATATTTTGGTTAATAATGCGGCGACGAATCCGTATTATGGCGACACTCTTGGAGTTGATTCAGCGCGCTTTGATAAAACATTTCAGGTCAATTTAAAAGGTCCACTATTCTGGAGTCAGGCCGTATTTAATGCTTCGATGCAAAATAATCCGGGGGTTATTTTAAACATTGCGTCAGTGGGTGGGCTCCGTGCAGAGCAGGGTCTTGGTGTTTATAACTTGACGAAGGCTGCGATCATTCATCTCACTTCACAATTGGCATGTGAACTTGGTAGAACTCGCGTGGTCGGTATTGCGCCTGGTTTGGTTAAAACAGTTTTTGCATCAGTGCTTGTCGAGAATTTCGGCGACAAACTTGCTGCAGCCTTGCCGACAAAGCGTCTCGGTGAACCACAAGATATTGCCAACCTGGCGCTTTTTCTTTGTTCTGATTTGGCTTCGTGGATTACTGGCGAAACTTATGTGATTGATGGCGGCGCAGGCGTTCGGTCAGGTTCGATGTAAACCTTTGCGGCCCGCAAAAATACTGGGCTCAAGGTGAGCAATGAGACTAGCAACACAAAACCTGATGCAAGATAGGTCGCACGTAATCCGAATGAAAAGGCAATCTGGCCGCCGATTAGCGCGCCAATTGCTGTACTTCCTGTTCCAATAAATCTGTAAACACTATTAACACGACCAAATAACTCAGGCGGAATAAGACGCTGGCGCATGCTCACAGTGATCACGTTCCAAGTTGTGCCTGCGATCGCCATGACGATGCCACTGAGTGCGACAGCCCAAATTTCAGGAAAAAGCCCCGGGATCACATCGGACAACCCGAAAACTACATAAGCAGAAATTATCGCGGTAGTAGCACCGAGTTTTTTGCTCACGGATTCACCAATAATTCCGCCCAAAATTGAACCGATTGAAATTGCCGCAAGCAGTATGCCAAAGCCTTGAGCACCCAAGCCCAGTTCATCACGAGCAAACTTTACGAACACTGCCTGGGCGAACATACCGCACATGTTTGCAGCGCCGAGCATGATCGCCAGCGTCCGCAGTAAGTCATGCTTCCACAACCATTTCAATCCTTGTAATAGTTCTGTCGAGAATGCCATTCGAGGCTTAACAATCGTGTCAGAAATAGACCGAACTTTAATTGAACGAATTAAGAGCGCAGCAAAGATCAGCGCGAAAGCGTTAACCGCAAATGGTGCACCGATTGCAAAAACAAATATCCATGCACCAAAAGGAAGACCAATAAAACCATTACTGACGATTTGCGAGACGTAAAGCCGACTGTTGGCTAGTTCTAGTGATTCTTGGTCAACAATTGCAGGCAATATTGCCTGCGAGCTCATGTCGAAGAATAATTCACAAACCCCAGCAATGGCACTTGCGGCGATCAATGTGTAAATATTCAAAAAATTCGCAGTAGCGCCAATAGCGATGAATGCGAACACAAAACCGCGCATGAGATTAGCCCGAAACAAAATCTTTTGTCGGTCGTATCGGTCTAGATACACACCGGCGGGAAGCGACAAAATTAACCACGGCAACATTGCCGCAAATGTGACTGCTGATATCAGCCGAGCATCATTGGTAAGTGAAAGTGCAAGTAATGGGCCAGCAGCCACGACCATTCCATCACCAAGGTTAGAAATTGTTGAAGAAGAGAATAGCTTCCAATAAGACTGTGATAGGCGAGGCGAATTTTGCTCACTCATAAATCCGACTTCTTATTTTCAATACCTCTGCCGTCAGCACTTTGCCTAGTGCTGAGCGCGGAATACTTTCGACAATAAACAATTTGTGCGGGGCGCAATAATCGGGGAGTGATTCTTTTACATGCCGACGTACATCTTCAAGTTTTAGCGATACATCTAGATTTCGAAGAACGATCCAGGCACAAACTGCTTGACCCCATTTTGTGTCGGGTAAACCCATGACAACGCAATCAGCCACACCATCAATTTGGCTAATTGAAGATTCTACGAACTTCGGCCAAACTTTATAGCCGCCCGTATTAATCAAATCATCCTTGCGCCCGTGCACAGTCAAAATACCATCTTTAATTTCTCCAAGATCGCCGGTTGTGAACCAGCCATCTTCCTTCTTAGGGTCAGTGCCATCGCGATATGCACGAAACAACATTTCGCCTTGGATCTCAATTTCCGCGCTATTGCTAAGTCGAATCGCGACCCCGTCAAGCGCTTGACCGTCATAGGCAATACCACCCATCGTTTCGGTTAGACCGTAAGTTGTGATTGCATTTGCTGGCAGATTACCGAAAATTGTTGACCCACCAACTAACACCGCTCTGAAATTACTGACATCTAGTTTTTGTAAAGCAGTTGGTACAAGCGATGTCAAGTTTGCACCTGTGTTGCTTGCGTTATCGATAGACGATTGATCAACACCATTAACGATTGTCAACTCAGATTCATATTGTTGGGCGCGCAACAAAACAGACAATCCGCCTACATGCGCTAACGGCAAACATGCCAACCAATGATCGGTCGAGCTACAACCGAGACGACTTCCGGCTGCGGTTACTGAAGCATGAATTGATGCATGGGTGTGAACAACACCTTTGGGAAGACCTGTTGTCCCGGAAGTTGCAATAACCAGTGCGTCGTTGGTTTCAACTTGAAATCCATCGTCTAGTTTAACTTTTTCACCATTATTTGTGATGATCCACGACGCGCCAAGATTTTTAACTAGTTGTTGCTTCGCCGATTGCGGGAGCCTTTGATCTATTGGGAGTACAGCATCATCTTTATCCCAAATATCGTTCAAGTGAACCAAAAACATTCGACTCGGTTTAATGTCAAGGGCTACGAGTGAACGCACCTACTTAGCGTAGATGTTTTGTTGTAAAGTTTTGACCGTGCGACATTCACTTCGTCTGTGGTTCAAAGGCGCGCGCCCGAGAACTTTACCCGCGGCAGTTGCACCTGTGATTGTGGGAGCCGCGTGCGCATCTATAGAGAGTTCAGCCGAGCACGTTTGGTTAAATGGTTTTCTCGCGTTGGTCGTGAGTTTGGCGTTACAAGTAGCAGTAAATTTCGCGAATGATTATTCAGATGGCATTCGAGGTACCGACATAGATCGAGTCGGACCGATGCGCCTCGTTGGTTCAGGAGCGAAGCAATCGAAAGAGGTGAAACAAGCGGCGTTTGCTGCGTTTGGAGTCGCGGCCGTATTTGGCTTAATCCTTGCTATTGCAACTAGTTGGTGGTTACTTGCAGTTGGGTTTGCATGTATCGCCGCAGGTTGGTTTTATACAGGCGGATCAAAGCCATATGGATATTACGGTTTCGGTGAATTATTCGTTTTCATTTTCTTTGGGTTGGTCGCCACAACTGGTACAACATTTGTAGTCATTCAGAAAATCACATACACGAGTTATGTCGCGTCGATTGCGGTGGGGTCTCTGGCCTGCGCGTTATTGGTAATTAATAATCTTCGCGACATACCTGGTGATACTCTCGCAGCCAAAAAAACTTTGGCTGTGCGTCTCGGCGACAAACGTACTCGGCAGATGTATTACTCGTTACTAGCCGTATCGGGTCTTGCGGTTGTCTTAATCGCGGTAGAGATTCCGACTGCGATGATCGGTTTACTTGGTCTATTTACGGCGATTTCAGCGTTACGTAAAGTTGTGCGCGGTGCGGTCGGTAAAGATTTGATTTTTGTTCTTGGCGCTACCGGCAAAACACAAATTCTGACCGCCGTAGCTCTAAGTGTTGGTTTGCTGCTCGCTTAGCGTTTCAAAAAACTCTGTAGTACTTCTAAAAACTGCTCGGGTTGTTCAAGGTGAGGGGTGTGGCCAGAGTTAGCGATGATCTTCATTTGAGCATGACTGCCTATTGAAACTGTTATTCGTTTTGCCAATTCAACAAATTTAGAATCCGTTTGACCTGCGATAACAAGCACGGGCATCGTTAACTCTTTCAATCGCGACCAAGTTGGTTGTTGTTTTCCAGCGCCGCAGAGTCTGAGACTTGATGCAAGCGCAGTAGCAGTATTACATAGTCGCATCTCTCGTTGTTTTGTTACGGGGGTTAATCCAGCGAACAAAGGAAGTGAAAGCCATTCGTCGATGAAAGCAGGAACCCCAATTTGGGTAATCCGAGTTGCGAGTTGCTCATCACTGGCGATTCGACTTTGTCGCTCTACTGAATCGTCGATTCCTGCGGTGCCACTGATGAGAACTAGTCGCTTGACCAGTTCTGGATTCGATAATGCCGCGGTGAGACAAAATCGTGCCCCTAGCGAGTACCCAATATATGTGGCATCTCCACCCACATCGATGATTGCATTTGCACCGGTTTCTAAGCTCAGTGAAATATCAACTGAATCACCGTGGTTGGGAGCATCAATGAGCACTATTTCATTTTCAGTGCTCATCTTCTTGGTAATTGATCGCCATGAATCTTTGGTTTGAGTAAATCCATGTACGAACACAAGACGATCGCCAACGCCAAAAGTTTCGTTAGACAACACTGGTTAAGACTTTTCTTGTTGGGAGAGTTTTTTCAACACACGTTCAAAAGTTTCGCTATCTTGAGCGCCAGGCACTGACCATTGTTCGTTGAAAACATAAGTCGGCACCGCGGTGACACCCAGATCGTTCGCACGAAGCAGATCGGCATCAAGTTTGTCTTGTCCCAAATTGGATTTCAACATAATCAAAACTTGAGCACTGTCGAGACCAAAACTTATCGCGATATCAAGCAGAGTGTTGACGTTTGATATATCTTTGCCATTACAGAAATAAGCGATCATCAGCAGTTCTTTTAACTTCGTGTGGTCAAGGTCAGTCTTCTGGGCGAGAGCAATTAATCGATGTGCGCGAGAAGTATTGGCACGTAGGGCGATATCCATTCTAAAATTCAGACCATCGATCGCGGCAATTGATGTGACGTGATTAAGTATTTCATTTGCGCGCTCCGGTGTGCCAAACTTCTTGGCGTAAGCGTCGCGAACAGGCGTAGGAGAATTCAACGGGGCAGTCGGGTCAAGTTGAAAAGGACGATAATTGACCTCAAGATTTAGGTGAAAACCAGTCGATGTGAGGTTTGCCACAGCCCGATCAAACCGACGTTTGCCGATATAACACCATGGACAGATCACATCGGAGAAGATTTCTAGTCTCATTGCTGCCACGATAGAGGCATGAGATCCTCGGCGACGACTACTGCCACCTTTTGCGCCACCCTGGTTGATGAATGGCTCGTTTGCGGAATTGAGCATGCCGTCATTTGTCCTGGGTCTAGATCAACACCATTAGCGATTGCGTTAGCTGATCGGGCCGAACTTAAGTTGCACGTATTTCATGACGAACGAAGCGCAGCGTTTGCCGCTTTAGGAATTGGTAAGGCGTCTAAGAAGCCAGCAATTTTATTGTGTACTTCGGGCACCGCGGCAGTTGAGTTTCATGCTGCTGTTGTAGAAGCCGACCATTCTCAAGTGCCGATTTTAGTTTGCACGGCTGATCGACCACCAGAGTTACAAAATGTTGGTGCACCTCAGACGATTAATCAGCAAAATCTATATGGCGAATCGGTGCGAAGTTTTGTTAACGCACCTGTGGCAGATGTTCGCGAAAAGAATCAATGGCGCAATTTGGCGAGAGATGCATGGCAATCATCATTAGGCGTGAGTTTGAACAAATCATCGGGGCCAGTGCATTTGAATTTACAATTCAGAGAACCGCTGGTTGGTGTTTCAGATAACTTACCCAAGCAACTGAAACCGATTTCAGCTGAGAGTAAGCACCCTAAAAATATTTGGAATATTGATTTCGTTAAACGTACAAAGTTTCTGAAACTAATCAAAAAATGTCGTGTATTAGTAATTGCTGGTGCTGACGTGAGTGATGGTATCGGTTTGCTGCAACTTGCCAACAATATGGGTTGGCCAGTGTTGGCTGATCCGCGCAGCGGTACACGCATCGAGGGCTATGAAGTTGTGATTAGTGCTATGGATTCAATGTTGCGTGACGAGCAATTTGCGAAATCTCATCAACCTGAGATTATTTTGCGATTTGGAGCGCCATTAGTGTCCAAAGTAGTAAATAGTTGGCTTGCCTCTAGTAGGGCCCCGCAAATTGTCGTAACCGGCACACCAGTGCTCATTGATCCTGAACAGATAACGAAGTTGCATATCGTTTCTGATTTGAAGGCAATCAGCAACTGGGTTTCAAAAATAGATCGATACGAAGATCGTGCATGGTTAACGAGTTGGTCAGACGCCGAAAAAAAAGCGCAAGATGCGATAGATACTGCTATGACTAATGAGGTCTCGCTGAGCGAACCCGCGGTCGCTCGTGCCGTTTACCGCTCAATCCCTGATGGTTCAAATTTATTTGTGTCGAGTTCAATGCCGATACGAGATGTTGAATGGTTCACTGCGCCTCGATCTGGGTTGCAGGTTTACGCCAACCGAGGTGTTAACGGTATCGATGGCGTCGTATCAACTGCTATTGGAGTTGCATTCTCTACGAATAAAACAACTTTTTTGTTGATTGGTGATTTGGCATTTTTGCATGATTCAAATGCATTAATTAATTTGCTTACGAGAAACATCGACTTGCGAATTATCCTGGTTGATAATTGTGGTGGAGGAATTTTTTCATTCCTTCCGCAAGCCACATCGATGGATAACTCAAAGTTTGAAAAGGTCTTTGGAACACCGCATGACACCGATCTCCTGTTGATAGCCAAGGCGCATGGTTTAAAAACGACAGTAGTAACGTCGCTCGAACAGTTGTCGGAGGCTCAACTGATTAATGGGCCACACGTAATCCAAATTTCAACCGACCGCAGCGAAAATGTGCGCGTCCATGAGCGAATTAACAAAATAGTCTCCTACGCGATACGCAATTCTTAATGATCTTGCGTGATTGCCTCGAGCATCGCTTGAAACTTTGCATCGGTCTCGGCTAATTCGCTGAGAGGTTCACTGTCACCGACGATCCCGCCACCTGCGAATAGCCTCGCCTGCAGACGGCTCTCAGCAATTTCAGCGCAACGAATGGACACTGCAAAACAGCCATCCCCATTTGCACCGACATAACCAACTGCGCCTCCGTAACGGTCGCGGTCAAGCCCTTCAACCTTTTGTATATGACTGAGGGCTTCTTCGCGTGGGTGGCCCCCGAGCGCCGGTGTGGGCGTTAACGCATAGGCGAGTTCAAGCACTGACGGTCGGGGTTCGCTCAATCGACCAGAAATCTCAGTGCCCAAGTGTTGAACGTTTCCAATCTCAACAATTGACGGCTCTGGTTGCCAGTCAAGATACGAACACCAAGGCAATAGAGTGTCGTGAACCATATCTATAACGATTCGGTGTTCTAATTGGTTTTTGGTGCTTGCGATCAGTTGTTCTGCTAGTTGAGTATCTAATTGTTTATCGCCAGTCCGTCGTGCAGTACCCGCAAGTGGGTAACTTTTCACCTCTGCACCGTCTACTGAAACCAACAATTCTGGTGACGCACCGAGAAATCCATCAAAGAGAAATCGGTAACTTGATTTATATTTGTCGCGTAGACGTAGCAAAACAGCCTTGATGTCAATAGCCGAATCACAAGTTATTTCAATATCGCGCGCGATTACAGCCTTGGCAAATTCTCCATTACGTACGGCATCGCGCGTGAGACGCACCGCTTCTAAATAGTGTTCAACAGAGACGCCAGGAGAAACCAAATAACTTGCTTGATTAACAAATTTTTTGGGTTCGGTTTCAAAATGTGGTTCAGCCCCGTCAATAACTGTGATCCACTCCTCATTGTTTGCGGTTCTACCGACAGCAACACGAGGGATTAGAAATTCATGCGGTTGATTTGTGTCAAACGGAATGCATCCAATAGCGATCGGACCAGCGCCTGAAATGCTCGTTAAATTTTGATGATCAATGGCTTGAAGGGTCGTCAAAACACCACTTGGCTTGACTTTCTTTGCGACACCTTGTGCGGCGACACCGAGTTCATTTTTTGTGAAAAGAAAACCATTGTCTCTAGCGAAACCAGTTAGATCTAATGGTTTATCTGTGAATTCGGAAACTAATTTAGTAACAGCACGCATTTCAATTTCGTGTTGCAGTAAAAAGTTGAGTCAAGCCACCCGAAAGTTGTTCGTGTTTGACATCAGCGAACCCAGAACTCTCAAGCATTTGAGTAATTATCACAGGCGTGGGTAAATAGGCGACACTGCGTGGCAAATATTTATACGCTGCTCGATCTGAAAATATGCCGCCGATTAAAGGCACAATCTTGCCGAAATAGATTGAATTACCAAATCGCACAAATCGACTTGTCGGGACACCGACGTCTAGTAAAGCGATTTTTCCTTTGAATCTTGTCACTCTTGCGATCTCATTAAAAAAAATTTGCAGATTTTCGAGATTTCGCAGTGCAAAACCACAAGTTACTCCATCGACACTTGCATTCGGGAAAGGTAACTTCTGAATATCGGCTTGACTTCTTGGTGCCCCACTTTTGTCAGCCTCTAGCATTCCAAGTGAAATATCGATCGATAGAGGAGTAAAGCCATTTTCTCGTAATGCGATACAAAGATCACCAGTACCACTCGCCAGATCCAAGACTCGAGAACCCAGTGGTAGGAGCAATGAATCAATAGTTCGTTTGCGCCATTTCCGATCTAATCCGAAGGTCATTAGCCGATTTACGAAGTTATAGCGCGGGGCGATGGCATCAAACATTTCTTGCACAGCGACTACTTTTTCTGACCCTTGTGGTAGATCATTACGATCCCACTTGCGTTTTTGTTGGGCTGGCGAATTCATGTTCTGCAGACTACGCCAAAATTCTAGATATACCGATGACAAATATGTCTCTCTAATCTGCCAAACTGTAAGAGGTTTTTATGATTGATTTTACTTTTACACCAGAAGTTGAACAGGTTCGATTGAAGGTGCGCGAATTTATGGATACTCGGGTTCGTCCAGATTGGGAGGCGACTGACGAGAAGGATCGCGACGCTGTGGTCCGCACGATTGTCAAATTAAGAGGTGTCGCTCGCAAAGAATGGAATCTCTGGTTACCGCATATGCCCGCAGAATGGGGTGGCATGGGTCTTGGTCCAACAGCGATGGCTGCAGTTTCGGCAGAAGCCGCCAAGGTGAGTATCGGACCATTCGTGTTGAATGCGCAAGCTCCGGATGAGGGTAACCAACACACACTTTTGCATTGGGGTACTGACGAACAAAAAGAGAAATATCTTCGACCACTGTGCGAAGGCACGTCGAGAAGTTGCTTTGCGATGACCGAACCAGAAGTTGCCGGTAGTGATCCAACGCTAATTAAGACTCACGCATATCAAGACGGTGAAGAGTGGGTTATTAATGGGCATAAATGGTTTATCTCTGGTGCACGTGGTGCAAAGTTTGCGTTATTAGTAGCGAGAACTGAAGATGATCCGGATTTGCCTCAAGCGGCAAATTCGTGTTTCATTGTTGATATTCCGAGCGAGGGTTTCAACATTGTTCGTGATGTTGAGACAATGTCTGGTGGGCACAATCACTGCGAGATTGAAATCAAAGATTTACGAGTATCGGCTAAAAATATGTTGGGAGGTCGCGGGCAAGGTCATCTTTTGGGCCAGTATCGCCTAGGGCCAGCGCGTTTGGCCCACTGCATGCGATGGATCGGTCAAGCCGAGATCGCACTTGACATGATGGTTGACCGCGCGCTCAAACGGTATTCTCACGGGTCATTACTTGCCGAAAAACAAGGTATCCAATGGTTGATCTCTGATTCTGCGATGGAGTTATATCAATGCAAATTAATGGTCTTGCATGCCGCCTACAAACTTGAAAACGGTCATTCGTTTATTTCAGAAGTTTCAATGGCGAAGCATTTTGTGGCAAACAGTTTGTGGCGAATCATCGATCGTGCAATACAAGTTCACGGAGCGCTCGGCTATTCGACTGATACGCCACTCGCGCATATGTTGCAACAAGCAAGATGGAGTCGCTTCGCAGATGGTGCTGACGAGATTCACCAAATGCGAATCGCTCAACGCACCATTGCTGCATACAAAGATCACGGTTCAACTAAAACAGCAACGGGAGATTTACCACTGTGATCGCAGAAAAAAAACACATCACCTTCGGCGTATTTATACCGCAAGGTTGGAAGATGGAATTGTTAAGTATTGCTGACCCTGTAGCCAAGTGGCAGAAAACTGTTGAGGTGGCGCAACTTGCCGAAAAACTTGGCTACGACTCAATTTGGGTGTACGACCATTTTCACAACGTGCCACGACCGGCGCACGAGACAGTTTTTGAATGTTGGACAACGATGGCGGCTATCAGTCAGTTGACGACAAAAATACGACTCGGGCAGATGGTTGGTTGCAATTTGTATCGCGAACCAAGTTTGCTGGCCAAGATCACTTCAACAATTGACGTGATTTCGGGCGGTCGTCTTGATTGGGGTATCGGTGCCGGATGGTACGAAAACGAATGTCGTGGTTATGGTTTTGATTTTCCTGAACCTAAAGTGCGAATTGCTATGTTGCGTGAGTGCGTCGAGATTGTTCGATCAATGTGGACTAATGAAGAAACTACATACGACGGCAAGCACTACAAAATGGTTCGCGGTAATTGCGACCCTAAGCCATTACAAAAGCCTCATCCCCCAATTTGGATTGGTGGTGGTGGTGAACAACTCACACTTCGCGTGGTTGCTCGCTATGCCGATTATTCAAACTTTGGTGGGACCCCGCAGGAGTTCGCACACAAAATTGAAGTTTTAAAGGGACACTGTTTAGCAGTCGGTCGTGACGAATCGGAGATTAGAAAAACCTGGTCACCCGATGTATTTATTCGTCGCACCGAGAAAGAACTTAAGGCGGAGGGCTCACACAGTTTGCGAGGTGATAGTTTTGGTGACTGGCAAAATGCAAACTTAGTTGGCACGGTAGAACAAGTTTCTGAGAAGGTGCAAAAATATATTGAGTTGGGTTGCAGCGGGTTCATCCCGTGGTGCGCAGATTATCCAAGTACTGAAACAGTCGAACTATTCGCCGAAGTTATGAGCAACTTTCGTTAGAGATATCTAGAAACAAATATTTTTACAGGTAGTACCTGAAAACGACTTCGGCCACGCAAGATGGTTTTTTGGAGTTCTCGACTTCGAAAGTGGTTTCAAGAGTCACTTGAACACCACCTGTAACGTCTTCAACTGAAAGAAGTTTGACACCTGCTCGCAACTTCGAGCCCACTGGCACAGGGGATGGAAAGCGAACCTTGTTAGTGCCGTAGTTGACACCCATCGCCACACCTTCAACGCCAAATATCTGAGGAAGAAAAACTGGACCAAGCGAAAGCGTGAGGTAGCCGTGTGCAATTGGTCCACCGAAAGGACCAGCCTTGGCACGTTCGACATCAATATGAATCCACTGATGATCGCCGGTTGCATCTGCAAAACGGTTCACCTGATCTTGTGTAATTGTCAAATAATCTGAATAACCGAGATGATTGCCGACTAACGATTTAAGTTCGTCGACACCTTTGATGATGAGTCTTGTCATGTTTAAAGTTTTGCAGATGCAGGTCGTCGCGAACCAATCGGCGAGTATTTGGTTTATCTAGCGATACCAGATTCGTTGATGAGATCTGCTTTGAGTATGTAGTAACAATCCGCATAAAGCAATCTCGAAAATCAAACTCGTAGTACTTCCGCCGCTGATCTTGCGATAGAAACTTAGTTGTCCACCCATTCGATTGGCGAGATCACTTAGCGCCCAATAACGAAGCACGAAAGGCGAAAAAGCAGCGGCGATCCCAAACTTATAACCAAGTTTGCGATCGTTAGCCATAAGTAAGCCACCGAAAACATGAAGCCCGACAACAGCCAATCCGATGACAAAACCAAACCAGTACCGATCACGAAGATAGCCGAGATAGTCATTGGTATCTATCACGCTCATCAACGCGAAAAAACCATTCAGGTAAAGCAGCATCGTTGCAATCTGCAATGTTTGTGGTTGCATTCTGTCGAACCATTTACGCCAGTCGATGTTAAGCATCATCTAATTGTGGCAGATCTTGTAATGAATAATCGGTAGCCTTCTGTCGTGCGGACGGCGTTTATCTCACTGGTTGGAAGACCCAATGTTGGCAAGTCGACGCTGCTGAATGCGTTAATCGGCAAAAAGATCAGTATTGTCTCGGATAAACCACAGACCACGCGCACAAGAGTGCGCGGAATCGTAACAACCGATGAAACGCAGTTGGTGTTCGTTGATACGCCCGGATTGCATAAAGCAACTACGGCACTTGGTGAACGTGTTAATGCCACTGCACTCGAGTCAATGCGGGACGTTGATGTTGTTTGTCTTGTGATTGACGCGACTCAAACAGTTGGTACTGGCGATAAGTGGGTTAGCGAGCAACTCGATGTTTCTAAGGCGATTATCGTTTTGAACAAGACGGACGCTGTGTCTTCGGCCAAGGTTTTGGCCCAGTTATCGGCAGCGTCTTTGCTGGGTGCCGCTGAATACTTTCCAGTGTCTGCAAAAACTGGTGAAGGTGTCGAAGCGCTGTTGTTGGCACTGCGGCAGAGGACTGTTGAAGGTGATGCAATGTTTCCGAGTGAAATGGTTTCCGAGATGCCGCAGGCGCAATGGATCGCCGAACTCGTTCGTGAGCAACTCTTGGCAGTAACACGAGATGAGTTGCCATATTCGATTGCAACGAGAGTTACGGAGTGGGAATGGCCCCGAGTGAGATGTGAGATTGTTGTTGAACGTGAGAGCCAAAAAGGAATGGTCATCGGTAAATCGGGACAGGTACTAAAAAAAGTCGGCATTGAGGTTCGCAAACAGATGCCTGAAGGTGCTTATCTTGAACTATTCGTCGTAGTTGACAAAGATTGGCAACATCGCGCAGAACGAGTTGAACGACTTGGTTATTAGTTTTACTGCATTGACTAACTATTCCGGTCGGCGAGCAATGAGATGTAGTCGTCGTAGCTAACTGGGTCACCTGGTTTGCTTAAATCGCCTCGCCCACGTGGCACCGCAATCGAGACGCCGTTAACACTAAATTTGGCCTGTCCGATACCAGGTCGACTTGTGAATGTGAGTACAAGTTGTGCAATTGCCAATCGCTGGTCAATAGGTGAAAGTCCGGCTAGCAAAAAATTGTTTGCATCAATCAAGACGATGCCTTTTGAGATATCGATTTTGGCCTGAAGTGATGATGCGATCGCGCTACGTAATCCCGAACCTGTGTCGCCAGAAGGTGGACCAGCAACTAAAGCCGAAAGTACCTGAGTTGTCGTAGCCGGACTAGCGATCTGAATTTTAGTTGCAACTAGCCGATTGGCAATTATGAAATATAGATCAACTGTCTCGTTGACAATTTCAGACGAAGCATTTTGTGAATTTGATTCAGATGTATTCGCGTCTAGTTCAATTGGGACTGTCGTGGTTGTTGTCGTTGAGGTGAGATTTAGTTCAAATGGAATATTCTCTTCTGGAATTTGAACAAACTCACTTGTTGTCGGCACGCCACAAGTACTTGTGATTGCAATTAATGACACGGCAAGTACTGATCGTCGACCAAACTGATTGCATCGATTGAAGATACTTCTCATCATAATAATTACGACTCGTTT
Source organism: Ilumatobacteraceae bacterium (assembly GCA_964203235.1). Lineage (GTDB taxonomy): Bacteria > Actinomycetota > Acidimicrobiia > Acidimicrobiales > Ilumatobacteraceae > BACL27. The sequence continues at coordinate 852,160 of CAXNLE010000001.1, read as the reverse complement.
GTCTCGGTCGGTGATTTTCTGGCAATTGAAACCATGAATCTTGCGCCCCCAGAGATACTCGTTTCAACCCACGCTCTACCGCGTAAAGCACGAGCGTGCTCTTGAACAATTGCGAGACCTAATCCACTACCAGTGCTATTGCGTGACGATGTACCGCGAGCAAATCGTTCAAAGATTCGGTCACGCTCACTTTGTGCAACTCCGACGCCTTGATCTTCAATGCTGATGAACAACTCATTTTGGTCACCGGTTACGAATATTGCCGTAGCCCCACCAGCGTGGTCGCGAGCATTCTCAAGAAGATTAAGAACTATTCGCTCGATTCTTCGGCGGTCTAATACGATTTCGTCTCGTGAATCAAGTGTCGATGTGAAGTTCACTTCACTGAATCCATGGCGTGTTGCAACCTGTTGGACGAACTTTGCGAGATGGATTGTCTCTTCACTAGTCGCTCCTGCACCGGCGTCAAGCCGAGAGAGTTCAAGTAAATCTAGAACAGTGCGATCAAAACGGCGCACTTGAGTAGCGATTATGTCAAAAGCCTGTTGATTTCGTTCACTGAGTTCTTTGCGACGTGCTTGTAGTACCTCGACTGCAGCAGCGAGGGCAGTAACTGGTGATCTAAGTTCATGGCTGACATCGCTAGCAAATCTTGTCTCGCGTTGAATTCTTGATTGCACCGCGTCAACCATATTGTTAAAAGATGTCGCAAGTCGAGCAAGTTCTGGATCAGTTTCATCGGCGAGTCGAATGTCGAGACCGCCAGACGCAATGTCAGTTGCAACAGAAGTTACACGTCTAAGTGGGCGTAGAACACGATTACTGATACTCAAACCGAGAAGACCGGCTGTAAGCGTGATTAATAAAACGCCTAAAGTTAGTGTGTTGCGAATTGTTGACAATGTTCGAGCAACATCATTAAGCGGAAACGCTTCAAAATATTGTGCGTCAATTGCTTCGATGTTTACTCCAACGGCCTCGTAGGGTTCTCCGTCAAACAAGAAACGCTGTCGACCGGTGACTCCTGACAAAGTCTTGGCGACGAAGTCAGTCGGCATGTTTGATTGGGTGAATCGCAACGGCTCTTGCGGATAAAATGAATCAGATTCACCAAGATGCAAAACCGCATAACCTCCACGTTCGCTGCGAATATTTGTCATTAAATCGCCAGCATCACCCGAATTTAAGGAGATAACAGTTCGCACGAGTTGAGCATTGTTGAATGCCTGACGAGTGGCGAATTCAGTTCTTTGTTTCAGTAGATATGTTCGGGTTGATGCGTAAGTAACAATGCTTAGCGAGATGGCCGCAGCAAAAGAAGCGAGACTAAAATATAAAATCATTCGTCCACGAAGTCCGCGCCAGTTGTGCAGAGCTGCGCGAATCGATGCTCGTGTGATCACAAGCGGTGTGTCTGCAGTTTGTGTCACGTCTTAATCATTGCGGATTGCTGTTGAACCCCCACCGACGGGAGTCAAGGGGAGCATGACATCCCGCCGGTGTGTTGACTAGATACTGCTGTCTTGATATGACGAATCTCGTTCTAAAGTGTGCTTTTTATGTAACAATTTCAATTATTAGGGCAGAATATGAGTCATGCAGCGTCTTTTATTTATCGAAGATGATCAGCACATTCGGGCCGCATTAAAGCTGGCGCTTGAAGACGAGGGCTACGAAATTATTGAGGCAGCCGATGGCTTGAAGGGTCTCTCTGCGTTTGATTCAACTTCAGTAGATCTAGTGTTACTCGATTTGCGATTACCAGACTTGTCGGGGTTTGAGGTTTGTCGCATGTTGCGAGCAAAAAGTCTGGTACCAATAATTATTGTTACTGCGCAAACAGACACCCATGATTTGGTGGCTGGGCTTGAGGCTGGGGCTGACGACTATGTGACGAAGCCTGTTGTCGCAAAAGAACTCGCAGCGCGTATTCGGGCGGCACTGCGACGTACGAATCTGCTGACGACAGCGGGCTCAACTATTGAACGATTTATAGTTGGCGAAATTGAATTCAGGCCGCACCAAGGAATAGTTCTCAAAAACGGCGACGAACTACCACTTACTAAAACAGAATATCGATTACTACAAGTATTTTTTGAAAATCAGAATAATGTTTTGTCACGTGACCAGTTACTCGAAATAGTTTGGGGCTACGAATATCTTGGAGATAGTCGCTTAGTTGATGCACATATTCGTCGTCTGCGCGTCAAAATTGAGAACTCTCCAGACGATCCAAAAATTATTGTGACAGTACGTGGAACTGGCTACAGATTGCTTACTGCGTAACTTAAAAACTCTTGGGCGCGTGCGTTGCTTTTTGTAAATTCCATAGGCGGCAACATTGCAACTATTGTTTTGCCGTAGCCCTTTGTCACGAGCCTTGGGTCTAAAACTGCGACAACACCCATGTCGGTTTGGGTTCGAATTAGCCGACCCGAAGCTTGAGCTAGTTTCGTAGCAACAATCGGAATATCAATAGCGGTGAATGCTGATTTTCCATGTACTTCGCGTCGAGCACTCATTAGTGGGTCAGTCGGCACAGGAAATGGCAATCGGTCAATTATTACGAGACTTAAAGTTGATCCAGGCACATCAACACCCTGAAAGAAGCTTTGAGTTGCGAACAAGCAAGTTGATTCACTCTCCGCGAATTTTCGAAGAAGCTCCATTTTTGGAAGATCATCTTGTTTCAGAATTTCAAAATCAAGCCGGTCACTCAGTTCGCTATAAGCCGCATTTAATCTTGCATAACTTGTGAACAGCGCAAGTGTTCGCCCGCCAGCTGCATTGATTAACTGTTCGATCTCGTCATGAACCGCTTTGTCTCGATTTCCTTGCGCTGGGTCAGGAAGGTGCGCCGCGCAGTAAAGCAAAGCATTTCGCTCATAATCAAATGGACTAGCGACATTGTGGACGTCAAACTTTTCTGCTGGAAGTCCGATTCTTGCCGGCAAGTTTGTAGGAATCGTTGCGCTGGTCAAAATGGCAGTTCGCTGTGACCAAACTGATTCGTAGAGTGCGGGACCAACATCAAGTGGTCGCATTTCAAGTGAGCACCTGTCGGTAGTACCAGACACATATGCGACGTATCCGGCGCGGTCTTGCAGTGCAAGATCTAAATCGCCAATCAGACGAGTGCAGAGTGACTGAGCTCGAAGTTTGCGTTGTTTCGCCGAATCGTCACTGGTGACAATTGTTCGTAGCGACTCAAGTGCTTCGTTAACACGACCACGTAATTCGTTGAGTATTTCTCTTGACTCGCCATTAAGTGGCAGCTCAACTCGTTGGTTAATTAATGGCGCTAGTTGATCGCGCAATCGACTTGCGCTTTTCGCAAAATTTCCTGAGATTACGTCTTCGCGAATGATTGCGCGCACTGATGACGCGACACTAGTGATGCGATTCGGGCTGATCGCCAAGCCAGACGACTCACTAACTACATCTTCGAGTTCGTGTGCTTCGTCAAAAATGACAACATCATGTTCACCAATGATCGTTCCTTCGGCGTTGATGTCGAGTGCATAAAGCCATCCGTTAACAACAACAATGTCGGATGTCTGGGCGCGTGCTCGGGCACGTTCAGCAAAACAGGATTCTCCTTGTGGGCAACGTGAAGCACCAGGGCATTCTTCGCTCGTCACACTGACCATTGACCATGCTTGTCGCAGGGGTTGCCAGTCAAGTTCACCCTCGTCACCAGTATCGGTAATGCTTGACCACTCAACGAGTTTTTTTACTTCGGCTTTACTCTTGGGCGAGACGTCACCAAGTTCTAATCGAGATTGCGCACGATCGGCTAACTCGGCAATTCTTTGTTTGCATAAATAGTTACTTCGACCTTTCAAGACCGTCCAAGTGAGTGGATGATCAAGACTGTCATTTAGCGCACTAGCTAATAGCGGTAAATCATTTTGAGAAAGTTGATCTTGCAAAGCTTTGGTAACAGTTGAGACAACCACTCTGCGACCTGATTTCACTGCTGGTACAAGATAGCCAAGTGTTTTGCCGGTGCCAGTGCCTGCTTGCACTATTAGATGGCGGTTGTCGCGTAATGCTCGCCCAACAAGCACGGCCATCTCATCTTGACCTTGTCGTTCTTCTGAATTTTTGATCGTGTGCGTAACTTGATGCAGAGCATCGAGAACTTCTTGGTCTGCAGGATTAATTGGCATGCGTACGAGATCAGTTATTAATCAACGCAAGCGCAGCGTCAAGTTCAATAGCGTCAAAATCAGGCCATGGACGGTCGGTGAAATAGATTTTCGCATTAGAAATTTGCCAAAGGAGAAAATTAGAAATACGCGATTCTCCTGAAGTGCGAACCAAGACATCAACGGGTGGAAGCGATGTGTCGTAGAGATTTTTCGAAAGGTTCTCTGAATTCAAAGTCTCACCACTTTTGACCAATTTTTCAGCCGCCCTTGTTAATTCAGCCCTAGACCCGTAATCAAATGCAACTGTTAACACCATTCCAGTGTTGCTGGCGGTGTCTTGTATTGCTTTTCGAATTGCGCGCTGCACATAAACCGGTGTTTGAGAATCAGCCTCGTCAAACGGTCGACCAATCCAGTTAACACGTATGTTGTTTTCGTTAAGTTCGGCAATCCTTCCGAAAAGTTTTTTATGCAGACCAAGAATGTGCTTGACCTCTGCTCTAGGGCGGACCCAATTTTCAGTTGAAAACCCGAAGACAGTTAAATAATCGATTTCTCGTTTAGACGCCGCTCTAACGACGTTAGACAATGTTTCTTCGCCCGCAGTATGACCGGCAGTTCGTGGCAGACCACGCTTGCGCGCCCAACGCCCGTTGCCATCCATAATGCAAGCGACATGAACTGGCTTGCTAGTCACGTCTAGAACGCTACTAACTGAAGATTAAGCATCAGGTACTTTAATGGCGTGAGAATAAGTGAGAGAATAGAACAATGCCAAACACGAAACGTAGTCAAACTGGAGACTTGTCGCATGTGCTCGTGTGTGCGGGTACTTTGACCGAATGGCTTGCCACAACCTCTGAACAATGGAAGGTTCAGATAGACGCCTTGGTGCGTGCGGTAAGTGGTGAAAATGTTCGTTACCTAACGATTTGTCCTTATAGCGGTGAAAACAATGAGAATGATAAAGCCAAGATCAGAAGCACTATTATTTTTTCACAAGGCGGTTTAGTCACGGGTGACCGTGTGTCAATTATTTCGTCAGACGGTTTGCTCGTTGTGATTGACACATGCTCAGACGGTCAGCAGCGTTTCGTAAATGCAGTTGCGCAACTCAGCAGTAATCAAGTCATCGATGAGGCGAAACTTGCTGCAACAATTGTTGCGCCAGCATCGGGAGAGCCAGATTTGACTTTGATCCTTGGTCCTCCAACGATAATTCCGCAGTCATTAGTTTGGGAACTTGCTTACAGTGAAATTGTTTTTTTGGATGTGCCTTGGTTGAAATGTGATGTTGAACATATCCAGATGGCAATCAATGATTTTCAACGGCGCGATCGCCGGTTTGGTGGTATTGATTCGTGAGTCTTTATCGCGATAAGGCTGTTGTTTTGAGAACGTACGACTTGCGTGAGGCCGATCGAATAATTGTGATGATGACCGAAAACTATGGCAAGGTTCGAGCCGTCGCTAAAGGCGTTCGCAAGACAAAATCTAAGTTCGGCGCACGACTTGAGCCACTCAGTCACATTGATGTTTTACTTTCGACGACTGGTCGAGATCTTGACATAGTTAGTCAAGTTGATTTAGTAAGTTCGGCACGCGGGCTATACACCGATTTAGATCGACTTACTAGAGGCTTGGCAATGCTTGAGGCTGTTGATCAACTCGGCATGGATAGAGAACCAACATCGCATTTATATAAAATGCTTGCTGGCGCATTGACTTGGCTTAATCAAAATGATTCGTCGTTAGTTTTGGCAGCTTTTTATTTCAAGTTATTGGTTGTCGAGGGTGTTGGTGCCCAGGTTGATAATTGTGTTGGATGTGGGGTGGGCGACGAGCAATTAGTTGCATTCGACATGTTCAAGGGTGGGGCACAGTGTCGTGAGTGTCGCACCGGAACGAATTTGTCATTAGAGGCCTTCAAGATAATTCAGGACATTGTTGGCGGACAATTAAATAGAGTTTTGGCATTGCCTGAGAATTTCGCCACACGAGAGGTCGCACATCTTGCCACACATTGCATGGAGCACCATCTTGAACGAAAGTTGCGCTCGGTTTCTGTTTTTGAACATCCTGAACGCTAAACATGACGTTCATGTAGGCCCTAATGTAATAGCCTTGACGCGTGCCAGCGAAAGATCTTGACCAGATAGTAAGCCTTTGTAAGCGTCGCGGATTTGTTTATCCAAGCGGTGAAATTTATGGCGGATTTAGATCTTCCTATGATTACGGTCCACTTGGCTCACTGATGTTACGAAATGTTAAGGATGCATGGATCAGATCAAATGTTCAGCAACGTGTTGATGTAGTTCTGATCGATGCCGCAATTCTTGGTGCACCACAAGTGTTTGAAGCCAGTGGACACCTCAGTAATTTCAGCGATCCCTTGGTTGACTGCACAGTTTGCAAAAGGCGATTTCGTGAAGATCAACTTGAAGATCGCGATTGCCCTGAATCCAAAAAGGCGTGCGTCTTTACGCCTGCCCGTGCTTTCAATCTCATGTTTCAAACTCAAGCCGGGCCTGTTGAAGGTGAAGGTGCAACTGTTTATTTGCGTCCCGAAACTGCTCAAGGAATGTTTGTTAATTTTGCAAATGTTTTGCAAACAAGTCGTAAAAAACCGCCATTTGGTATAGCCCAAGTAGGTAAGAGTTTTCGCAATGAGATCACACCGGGTAATTTTATTTTTCGTACACGTGAATTTGAACAAATGGAACTTGAGTTTTTTGTTCCGCCAAGCGAGAGTGCCAAGTGGTACGAGTATTGGTGTCAGACCCGCATGCAGTGGTACATCGACTACGGAATCCCAGCCGAAATGTTGCGAATTCGAGAGCACGCGAAGGATGAACTGTCTCATTATTCGGCTGGAACGAGCGATATTGAATTTAAGTTTCCATGGGGTTGGGGTGAACTCGAAGGTATTGCGCAACGTACCGACTACGACCTAAAACAGCATGCCGAACACTCGCGACAAAAACTTGAATATTTCGATCAGGCGACAAACGAAAGATACATTCCGTTTGTTGTAGAACCAGCAGCAGGTGTTAATCGCACCATGGCGGCCTTTCTATTGGCTGCTTATGACGAAGACATTGTGAACGATGAGCCACGCACCGTTTTGCGCTTGCACCCAAGAATGGCGCCTTACCAAATTGCTGTGCTTCCACTATCAAAAAAAGACACGTTGATGCCTCTTGCCAAGCAGATTCACTCTCTTTTGGGTACGCGTTACATGTGCGATTTTGACGAAACCCAAGCGATTGGTCGTCGATATCGTCGTCAAGATGAGATCGGTACACCGTATTGTGTGACTGTCGATTTCGATTCGCTCGAAGATAAATCTGTAACGATTCGAGAGCGCGACAGCACAAATCAACATCGCGTCGCAATTGACTCGTTGCTCGATGAATTTCAGACAATACTTAAGTTCTAGTTGAAGTAGTTAATAACAAATAGCAAAGAGGGAATATGTCACAAATTGCAGTAATAGTAAAATTGAAAATTAAAGAAGGTCAACTTGACGCGTTTACCAAGATTGCGCTTGAGGGAGTTGACAATTCAAAGTCAGAACCCGGCACAACTATTTATGCGATCCACAATGATTCAGTTGAGGCGAATGTTGTCTGGCTCTACGAACTTTATGCTGATAAGGCAAGTGCTGACGCACATAGCGGTTCAGATGCTTTCAGAAAATGGTCAAAGAGCCTTGCGCCATTCGTTGATGGCACGCCGGAGTTTTCATTTCTCACACCGATTGGTGGCAAGGGGATTTAGTTTTTGTATCTCGACAAGATTCTTGCTAAGCATCGTGAAATTGCGGCAACAGATAGTCGCGATCTAGAAGCTCTAATAAATGAGTCGTTAAGTACTTCTGCTCCGCGCGGGTTTGCTGATCGGTTGCGTAAAGATACAACTAATAATCTCGCAGTGATAGCAGAAATCAAGCGGCGTTCGCCGTCGCGTGGTTCGCTTAATAGTGATTTAGATCCAGTTTTGATCGCTCAAAGTTACGAACTAGGCGGCGCTAGTGGTCTGTCAGTTTTGACCGATTCAGAGTTTTTTGGTGGCTCAGTCAGCGATTTACAGCAAGCGAGGTCGTCGGTGAATCTTCCGGTACTACGCAAAGATTTCACTGTTTCAAGACATGATATTTGCGATGCACGAATTATGGGTGCTGACTGCGTATTGCTAATTGCGGCGGCACTAACGAAATCCGAACTTACTGAATTTTTTAAATTTTCGCTTGAGTTGGGTTTGGATGCGCTAGTTGAAGTACATGATGAAAACGAACTCGCAGTGGCCATTGAGAATGGTGCGACATTGATCGGCGTAAACCAACGTGACTTACATACGTTTGAGGTTGACCACAAACGTGCCGTACGTATGGCCAAGTTGATGCCTGCAGACGTGATTCGAGTTGCTGAATCTGGAGTCAAAACTCGCGATGATGCGCGCAGTTTGCGTGACGCCGGGTATGACGCCGTATTGGTTGGCGAGTCGCTAGTAACCTCAAATGACATTTCAAATAGCGTTCGTGAATTACGTGTCTAAATGTTTATTAAAATTTGCGGAATTACGAACATTCAGGATGCTCTAGATGCAATCGCCAGTGGGGCAGACGCTTTAGGCTTTCTATTCGCAGAATCACCACGAAGAATTTCGGTTGGTGCTGTGCGAAATATTGTTGAGCAATTGCCTGCAAATGTTTTAACAATTGGAGTCTTCCGAGATCATGATTCGCGTCAGGTAGTCGACACCGTGCGTGAGGCTAGTTTGCTTGGCGCTCAACTTCACGGCCACGAATCAAGCGATCAAGTTGCTGAAGTGGCTGCCGAAGTTCAATGGGTTGCCAAATCGGTGATTGCAGGCTCGGCGGAAGCGTCTAATTCTGATAACTACGGCACCAAGATGATCTTGGTTGATTCAGCGAACCCAGGCACCGGTACGGGGTATGACTTGTCATTAATAGAGCAACTTCCAAAGTCGATAAACGTTATTTTGTCCGGTGGATTAACGGTAAGTAATGTCGCAGAATCAATCAGGGTGGTGTCGCCTTGGGGCGTTGATGTTAGTTCTGGCGTCGAAATCGCGCCAGGAATAAAAGACCTTACGAAAATGCGAGACTTCATCACGAATGCACGAACAACTTGTTAATACTCGGCAATTGCGTATGTTGAACAGTTAAGTTATGTGACATGACTAGCAAATCTGTACCACGCGAATTACTTACTCCGGGTTCTGACGGTAGGTTCGGTGATTTTGGTGGAAGATTTGTACCGGAAACTCTCGTACCTGCGTGCCAAGAATTAGAAGCGTCTTTTGATGCTGCATGGAACGACACTATTTTCAGAACTGAACTAGATGATTTGTTGCGCGAGTATGCGGGACGACCTTCGATATTGACAGAGTGTCATAATCTCGGCGCACAACTTGGTATCCGTTTAGTTCTTAAACGTGAAGATTTAAATCACACTGGCTCACACAAAATTAATAGCGTGCTGGGTCAAGCATTGCTGGCAAAGCGAATGGGTAAAAAGCGTATCATCGCGGAAACTGGCGCTGGACAGCACGGCGTTGCATCAGCGACTGCTGCAGCATTGCTTGGTCTTGAGTGCAAGGTTTACATGGGTGCAGTCGATGTTGAAAGACAGTCATTGAATGTTTTTCGGATGAAACTTCTCGGCGCTCAAGTTGAGGCGGTCAATTCAGGTAGTCGCACACTCAAAGATGCAGTCAACGAAGCAATGCGCGATTGGGTCGCAACTGTTGAGTCAAGCTATTACGCAATCGGCTCAGTGATGGGGCCACATCCGTATCCGTTTATGGTTCGCCAGTTTCAAAGTGTGATCGGCAAAGAGGCACGTCAACAATTTAATGCGATGTTCGATGGTCAAAATCCAGATGTTGTTGTGGCGTGCGTTGGTGGGGGTTCAAACGCAATGGGCATTTTCTCGGGTTTCATTGATGCAGACACCCGCTTAATTGGTGTCGAGCCTGCTGGTGGTGCGGCTGTTGGTCGCGGTGTGCCAGGGGTTGTACATGGAATGAAGAGTTACTTGATGCAAGATGAACACGGTCAAGTTCAAGAGGCTCATTCAATTAGTGCTGGGCTTGATTACCCGGGTGTTGGACCTGAGCATTCGTATTTGGCTTCTGTTGGTCGTGCTGAGTATCCAAGCGTTACCGACGATGAAGTGATTGCTGGATTTCAGTTGTTGGCGCGAACTGAGGGGATTATCCCTGCGCTTGAATGTGCTCATGCTGTTGCATGGATTACAAAAGAGTCTCCAAAGATTCAAGGACAAACAGTTTTAATGAATCTGTCTGGTAGAGGTGATAAAGATGTTGCGCAAATGATGTCAATTTTGGGTGAGTCTCTTGGCTGATGAATACTGATCGTTCTAGTTTTGGCGTGCTTGAGTCGCGTCTACGTGACGCGCGTTCATCCTCGCGAAAGATTCTCGTTCCGTATATAACTGGGGGATTAACAGGTTGGATTGACGCGGTACGCGCTGCGGCTGCCAATGGCGCTGACGCAGTTGAAATTGGAATCCCGTTTTCTGATCCAGTGATGGATGGTCCGGTGATTCAGCAAGCTTCAGAAAAAGCATTGCGTGATGGTGCAACACCAACTTCGATTTTTAACGAGCTTCGAAATGTTGATGTACAGATTCCGCTAATTGTGATGTGCTATTACAACACAGTTTTTCGCGCAGGTCATGAGCGTTTTGCAAACGCATTATGTGATGCGGGTGTGGTTGCGGCGATTGTGCCAGACCTGCCGCTCGAAGAATCAAAACCTTGGTGTGACGCGGCTGACAAGGCCAACATTGAAACGATTATGCTCGCGGCCCCTACCGCGCCAGACGAGCGATTGCCTCGTGTTGTGGCGCGCGCTCGTGGTTTTGTTTATGCAGTTGGTTTGTTGGGTGTAACTGGTGAGCGAGCAGAGTTGGCGACGACCGCAATATCAATGGCAACACGGTTAAAGAAAATAACTGAGGTGCCGGTCTTGGTCGGCGTTGGAGTATCAAATGCGCAACAAGCCCAGCAAGCATGTGTTGTGGCTGATGGCGTGATTCAAGGTGCTTCTGTAGTAAGGCGTTTACTAGACGACGGACCAGACGCTGTGGGTAGTTATGTAGCCGAGGTTCGACTCGCACTTGACAGTCAGAGTCTTGCGACACGCTAAATTATTGTCATGTTAAAAGTTGGGGATAAGGCGCCGTCGATTTCGCTACTTGACCAGCACGAGCAAAAAGTATCGCTTAAAGATTTTGCGAAACAAAAAGTCTTGGTTTATTTTTACCCAAAAGCAGATACGCCTGGGTGCACTGAGCAATCTTGTTTGTTGAGGGATATTCGTAAGTCGATCGGCAAAACAGCAATAATCGGGATTAGTCCTGATGACTCAACTAAACAACTTAAATTCGATAAGAAATTTGACCTTGGCTTCCCACTGCTTGCCGACACGGAACATGTCGTTGCCAAGTCTTTCAAAGTTTGGCAAAAGAAGTCAATGTACGGTCGCGAATATATGGGCATTGTGCGTTCGGCATTTTTGATCAATGAACAGGGAAAGATAGAACAGGCGTGGTACAAAATTTCGCCGAAAGATACTCCAAAAAATCTTCTTAAGGCTCTCGAAAAGTGAGCCAGTTTCCAGAGCCATCGTCGGTCATTCCGCATCGGGCGCCGTTTCTCTTTGTCGATCAAGTGACTGCGTTAGAGCCTGGTCAGAGCGCCACCGGTATTTGGCGGCTTACTGGCGATGAGAAATTTTTTGCTGGGCACTTTCCAGGGCGACCTACATTGCCTGGGGTATTGATGTGTGAGGCGATCGCCCAAGTCGGGGCAATTGCAATTCTTAGCGATGCAAAGTTTGCGAATAAGTTGCCGCTGTTTGGTGGTATTGACTCAGCCCGTTTTCGCCGGCAGGTGATCCCTGGTGACACACTTGAAATGTCTATGACTCTGACTCGAATTTCGGCAAGAGCGGGCAAAGGCTCGGGAGTAGCAACAGTCAACGGTGAAGTCGCCTGTCAATGCGAATTATTTTTCGTGATTGTTGACGCTTAAGAACTTATTATTGATACGGCGAAATAATTATTGAGCCATTATGGCCACCGAAACCAAAATTATTTGAAATTGTCGGGCCTGGAGTCCATTCGCGCGGCTTATCAATTACGACGTCAACAGCCATCTCAGAATCAATGACAGTTGTGTTAGCAGTTGGTGGAATCAATTGATGTTCGAAAGAAAGCAATACTGCAGCCGCTTCAAGAGCGCCAGCGGCACCAAGTGGATGACCAGTTACGCCCTTGATTGACGTCATCGGTGGAGAATTTTTTCCGAAAATCTTTGCGACAGCTTGCGCTTCGGCAGCATCATTTAACGGCGTCGAGGTTCCATGTGCGTTGACTTGTTTGATGTCTTGTGGCAATAATCCAGCATCAGTGAGCGCAAGTTGCATACATGCTGCGGCCCCAACTCCACCTGGCGACGGCGCAGTGATGTGATGGGCATCAGCATTGCTGCCTGCACCAACTATTTCGCCGAGAATTTTTGCACCGCGCTTAATGGCTAAGTCAAGTCGCTCTAACACAAACACAGCAGCACCTTCACCAAAAATAAAACCATCACGAGTTGCGTCGAACGGCTTGCTAACCATAGTTGTTGACAACGCCGTCATATTTTCAAAACCCGCAACCGCAGTTATTGTTGCTGCAGATTCTGAACCACCCGAAATAACTGCATCGCACATGCCCCATGAAATTTGTCGCGCGGCGTAACCAAGTGCATGAGTGGCAGCCGCACATGCTGTGCAAATAGTTTCAGCAGGACCCTGAAAGCCGTGTCGCATTGAGATTGCTGCACCTGCAGCATTTGACATCATCATTGGAACCAAGAATGGCGAAACTCTTTCTTTGCCCTTTGCGACTCGAACTTCAACTTGACCTTCTAAAGTGCGCAAGCCACCGATGCCAGTACCAAATATCGTTCCAATTCGACCGCGATCGTATGGCAGTTCACCCGATTGCGTGAGTGCTTCTTGCGCTGCCGCAATTGCATATTGCTCGCATCGATCGGCACGGCGTAGTTCTTTTGGGCCAGCGAAATAGGGTGACGCATCCCAATTTTCAATTTCAACAGTATGCGAGCCACTCAGACCTGGCCCAAGAAGGCCCTTCCAAAAATTCTGTTTACCAATACCACAGGGTGCAACGACGCCATAACCCGTGATTGCTACTCGGTGGCCTGATCCTTGCATAAATTAACAGTTTAGAAAATCAGGAGACTTTCGAAGTAACGAGATTGAACGCTTTGCCGACAGTATCGACACCTTCAAGATCGCTCTCAGGTACTGAAATACCAAACTCTTCTTCGAGTGCCATCACAAATTCAACGAGGTCAAGACTGTCTGAGCCGAGGTCTTCTTTGAACTTCGCTTCAAGGGTCACTTTTGCAGCATCAACTGCCAAAACATCAATTGCACATTTTTTGAATCGATCAAATAGTTGTTGGTCCATGCGAGAAGTCTAGTGCCCCATGCCTAATCCGCCGTCAACTGGTATTACTGCACCCGTGATGTAGGCAGCATCTTGAGATGCAAGAAAGGCAACTACGCCTGCAATTTCTTGGGGGGTCGCTGTTCGACCAAGGGGTACTGCACCAATCATTTTTGCGCGTTGCTCGTCAGTTAGCGCAGCCGTCATATCAGTTTCAACAGGACCAGGTGCGACTACATTCACGGTTATTGAACGCGACCCAAGTTCTCTCGCTAGCGAACGAGCGAGACCGACCAAGCCTGATTTGGAAGCGGCATAATTCGCCTGACCTGCCGAGCCAAGTAGCCCGACAACCGACGACATCAAAATAATTCGACCAGATCTTGCCCTCAGCATTCCTTGGGTGGCGCGTTTACATACGCGATATGCGCCGGTTAAATTGGCGTCGATCACCGAAGTGAAATCGTTCTCACCCATTCGTAGCAAAAGCAAATCTTTAGTGACGCCCGCATTTGAGACAACAACTTGAACAGTTCCAAATTTTTCTTCGACAGCGGCAAAGGCGGCGTCAACTTCAACCTGCGAAGTTACATCACATTTGACCGCAAAAAAATCATCTGTGGGTTTCGTGCTGTTATAAGTTATTGCGACTTTGTCACCCAGGCTTGCAAAATGTTGAGCACATGCGAGACCGATTCCTTTTGAACCCCCGGTGATTAATACAACTCGACTCATGGTTGATGCCATTTTATAACGGCACTGGCAGCAGTCATGCCCGCACCAAAGCCAACCAACAAGATATTGTCGCCTGTCTTAAGACGATTTGTATCAGCAGCTTCAAATAATGCCAGCGGAATAGAAGCCGAGGATGTGTTGCCAGTTTCGTTGCCAACCCACGAAACTTTGCTCATTGAAATGTTTAGTCGTTTGCATGCTGCCTCAATGATGCGAATGTTGGCTTGGTGTGGTGCGACAAGTGCGATGTCGTTTGTCGTCAATCCTGCGGCTGCTATCGATTTTTCTGCTGAGTCAACCATGATTCGAACTGCGCGACGAAATACTTCTTTGCCTTCCATCTTTAATGTTCCGCCGATCTCGGCGTAAAGAAGATCTTCTAACGAGCCGTCAGCATCAAAATCCCAGCCCAACAACTGACCGGGGCCATCAACAGATTCAAGAACTGCTGCGCCTGATCCATCAGCAAAAAGAATTGCCGTGTTTCTATCTGTCCAATCAGTGATTCGAGAAAGAGTGTCGGTGCCTATAACCAAAACTCTTTTCAGTCCGATTGCCAGAAGTCCGTGGCCCGCGACAAGGGCGTAAACAAAACCCGAACAGGCGGCGTTCACATCGAACGCTCCGCATCGCAGACCAAGACCATGTTGCACCGTGGCACTAGTTGCGGGCACCGCTCGGTCAGGGGTAGTGGTTGAAAGAATTAAAGCATCAATTGTTAACGGGTCAACGCCTGACATTTCAATTGCTTTAAGCCCTGACTCAATTGACAGGCTTGCTGTTGAGCCACCAATGTGTCGTCGTTCAATACCTGTGCGTTCGATTATCCACTCATCAGATGTATCGAGGGTTTTTGCAAGATCTGTATTTGTCACGACGTTTTCTGGTAGCGCTCGACCCCAACCCGTGATCACACCATTGACGGCAGTATTTGGAATTTGTGGCATTAGCGAATCTTAAATAGTCCGTAGCCAGGCGATTGGCTGATGCGCAGTGACTCGCTCACCTTCAACGCTGATGAAGTTTTGTAATATGCCGTCAAATAATGATCGAACTTCATGATCTCCGACCATGCCCAAAACATCTCCAACGTTAATCCGCGTACCGTCTAGAAGGTTATTCTTCGGTGTGAATACTCCGGCACTCGGGCTAACGACGAGTCGCTCTACAGCGAAAAGATGTTCACCCTCATGCAACGTTGGATTGGGCATTGCGGATTCACCAATCCACTCGATCAATTTGTCAAGTTCATCAGGTGTCGAAATACTAAGTGTGCGTGCTGTAGTGAGTGTTCGCTTCGCCATGCCAGTTAGCACACCTCCTGGCCCGAGTTCAATAAATTCACCAATGCCATTTTCTGACATCGTCAAAAGACATTGTCTCCAACGAACCGGGCTTGACAACTGCGCTGACAAGAGTGTTGACCACTCTTCGCCGAGATTGTGTGCCTTAGCATCAACATTTGAAACGATCGGCACATCACTATCGCGAGGTTTTGCGGCCGCAATCGCTTCGCGCAATCGGTCGCGTGCGCCACTCATAAATGGAGTATGAAACGCCCCAGATACGGGCAACGACATAATTCGTTTTGCGCCCATTTGCTTGGCATGATCACTGGCGAGTTCAACCCCAGCAGCCGAACCAGCGATCACTACTTGACCCGGTGCATTGAAATTTGCAACCCAGACATCGCTGTCCGCGCGACGACATGCGGTTTCTACATCTTCATCTTCTAGACCGAGTACCGCAGCCATTACTCCGGGAGATGTTTGGCCGACCTCATGCATTGCCGCGGCACGTTCAATCACCAATCGAACACCATCGTCAAAACCAAGAGCGCCGTTAGCAGTTAACGCCGTGTATTCGCCAAGCGAATGCCCAGCACAAAGACTCGGCTCAAAGCCGAGACGTTCAACAGCATCAAGCACCATCAAACTTGAAACAAATGTCGTGAGTTGCGCGTTGCGCGTATCTTTTAAAGTTTCAGCATCAGCACTGAGCAATAGTGCACCGACATCGCGACCTGCGATTTCTGATGCTTCATCAACGAGATCCCAACTTTCATGACCAACCCAAGGTTGCCCCATGCCAGGCCGCTGTGACCCTTGACCGGGAAAGGTGAACGCAAGCATCGTCTTTTAAAAACCCTTCATCGTCTTGTACATAGTAGAAGCAAATCAGGTCGTTGCTGTGAACCTGATGCGCGCTGGCTGTGATGATTAAGGCGAATAAAAAACCTATTAATAATCTGTACGATATACGCGCAAGCCCGGGTGGCGGAATGGCAGACGCGACGGACTCAAAATCCGTTATCTGAAAGGGTGTGTGGGTTCGACTCCCATCTCGGGCACTTTGCAGCAACACTCGCATATAAATGCTTGCTCAATACACTCGTATGTATATGACTGCACATAATTTCACCGTTCGTTTCGTCGAAAGGCGACTACGGCGAGGAACGCGGACCATTCGCGAGTTGCAAGATGAATTGCGAATAACAAATGACCAACTTGAATTCATTCTGGATGATGCACACGATAAAGAAGTCAGAGCAATGGTTGCTGAAACCCCAAATGCTGCACTCGAACATCATGAAGCGCAACGGCATCTTGAAGTTATTCAACGTCATCACGATCATTTAGTGAAGGCGATTGCCGATCACCAGGTGCATCAAGATCAGTTGCTTGACAGGCTTGCTAATTGAAATGTGCATAATTTTATGACGACTCGAATAGTCATTGCCGAAGACGAAGCGATCATCCGTCTCGATCTGCGTGAGACACTAGAAGAAGAAGGATATGAAGTTGTTGGCGATTGTGGTCGCGGCGACGAAGCTGTCGCATTAGTCAAAGAGATGACTCCAGACGTAGTGATCTTGGATATCAAGATGCCTGTTATGACCGGTCTTGAAGCCGCGAAACTGATCACGGAAACGAAAATTTGTCCAGTTGTGATGCTCACAGCATTCAGTCAACGAGAGATCATAGAGCAGGCACGTGATGCGGGTGCTCTCGCATATCTTGTGAAGCCGTTTCAGAAGTCAGACCTTGTTCCGGCGATTGAGCTGGCAATTGCGCGTTTTGCAGAGATGCAGGCACTATCGGGCGAGGTCGCTGCACTTGGTGCGCAACTTGAGATTCGCAAACTCGTTGACCGTGCTAAAGGTGTTTTGCTTGATAAATATGCGATGAGTGAAAACGATGCGTTTACCTTCATTCAGAAATTGGCTATGACTGAACGAGTTAAAATGGGAGAGATTTCACAGCGAATTATTAGTGGTGAGATTCACCCATAATTCTTTGAGATCGGCTTAAATCGAACTGTGTTCGTTCTGTGTTCAATCTGTCCCCACCTTGATTCGCGACTAGTTTCTAGATATGAAATTGATGGTCCTTGATGGCAATTCGTTGGCGTATCGCGCATTTTTTGCTTTGCCTACAGACATGGTTACCGCAAGTGGACAAGTAACGAATTCTGTTTACGGATTTACTTCGATGTTGTTGACGTTGTTGCGCGATCACAAACCAGAAGGCATAATCGTCGTTTTTGACCGTAAAGAAAAAACATTTAGGCACGAGGTTGCTCCAGAATATAAAGCGCAGCGAGAAGCACAGCCAGACATTTTATATCAACAACTTGATCTGATTCGAGAATTATTGAAGGCCATGGGCATAGTCGCTATTGACGCAGCAGGTTTTGAAGGCGACGATTTAATTGCGACTATTGCCGAACGCGCGCAACAGTCGGGCGATGATTTAATTATCGTTACGGGTGACCGAGATAACTATCAATTGGTTAGTGATCCACATATTCGAGTGCTGTACAACAAGCGCGGCGTCAGCGATTACGCGCTGTATGACGAAGCGGGCATTTTCGAGCGAACCGGTGTGACCCCGAAGCAATATGCCGACTATGCCGCACTGCGTGGCGACCCCAGCGACAATTTAGATGGCGTGCCGGGAGTCGGCGAAAAAACAGCCGCCAAACTAATCGTTAAATATCTAACACTTGAGAATATTTTTGATCATGCTCATGAGCAGACACCGAAACTAAAACAAGCGTTGATAGAAAATCGTGAGCGAGTCACTCGAAATGCAAAATTGATGGTTTTGCGTCGAGATGCGCCAGTTGAGATTGATATTCACGAGTCGATGCCGAACCCTCGGGTAGATGATGTTAAGAAGATGTTCGCGACATTTGAATTTCGCACAATGAATGCAAGATTTATTGAAGCACTTAAACACTTTCCAATTGATCTCTCGCAAGCATCGGTATCTGATGCCGTTATCGAAGATCAATCTGCAAGTGTTTTGAGTGCGGTTGTCACTATTTGCAAAGATGCAGATTCGGCGCTTGCAGTTTTAAAAACTAATGCAGTCAGTGATATTGCCGCAGCATGGGTCGGAGACCCTGGAAGATCAGAATTACTTGGCATCGCCGTGGTTACTGACAAGACAACTCGTGCTGTGAGTTGGATCACAAAGTCACTTTTAACTGATTTGGTTGTGAAGAAATTTCTTCTCGGTAATTGGCAATTCCGTGGTCATAACATCAAGCCATTATTGCGAAGTTTGTTGTTGCTTGATATCGATCTAAAGCAGATGACGCTGGATACGGCGATAGCGGCATATTTGCTTGACCCATCCGAGTCTCGCTACGAAATCAATCAAGTTGTTGAACGTTACGCAGGTCTCGTATTTGGCACAGCTCCGACGAACACTCAAGAGGGTCAATTGAGCTTCGACGCGGTTGATTCGGAGAGTTCAGCCAGTGCGCTTGCGGCAAATAATGCTTTAGGTGTTTGTGTTGTTGCAGATCTTTTGATCATTGCGCTTGAACAACAAAAATTAACAAAACTCTATTTTGATATTGAACATCCACTGGTGCGAGTGTTAGCCAAGATGGAGGTTCTTGGTGTGCTCATTGATGGCAAACAATTAAATGCGATTAATGATCGTTTGACAAGTGAATGCCTAAAATTGACGAAGCACTTGCATCAAATCGCGAAACAAGAGTTCAATCTCAACTCTCCGTTGCAACTTCGCAAGATCCTTTATGAAGACAAAAAGCTGACTCCAGGTAAAAAGAACAAGACTGGCCCTTCGACCGACGCAGCAACTTTAGAAAAACTTAAAGATCAATGGCCAGAATTTATAGAGCCTTTGCTTGAGTATCGCGAAGTAGAAAAGTTGCGCTCAACATACGGAGAAGGATTACTTTCTAGCGTCGGCGCTGACAAACGAATTCACGCAACGTTCAATCAAACCGTGGCGCGAACAGGCCGACTCAGTAGCGATCAACCGAATCTTCATAATATTCCGATTAGAAGTGAACAGGGAAAAGTATTTCGAACTGCTTTTGTTCCGCGTGAAGGAATGCGATTTTTAGTCGCTGACTATAATCAAATCGAATTGCGATGTATCGCGCATCTTGCCAATGATCCAGGTTTGATTGAAGCGTTCAATAACAATGTCGACGTTCATAATGTGACGGCAGCGAATGTATTTGGTGTTGCGCTAAATAAGGTGACCAGTGAGCAGAGATCTAAAGCGAAAATGGTTTCGTACGGTTTGGCTTACGGGATGGAGGCCTACGGTCTTGCACAGCGATTGGCAATCGGTGTCAGTGAAGCCAGTGAAATTCTCGAGGCCTATTTCAAAGCGTTTCCACGAGTTAAGAAATACATGGATGAAACAGTTGAAGAGGCTCGCAAGCGTGGATACACAGAAACTCTATTTGGTCGTAGAAGAACGATTCCCGAACTACAGAATCCAAATTTCAGAATTCGTCAAATAGGCGAGCGTCAAGCAATGAACTCGGGGATACAAGGTCTTGCCGCCGACATATTTAAAGTCGCACTTGTGCGAATCGATGCAGAACTAGAAGCCGGTAAGTTTGAGTCTCAACTCGTGTTGCAGGTTCATGACGAAGTGATTCTTGAAGCCATAGCCAGCGAGGAAGTTGCCGTCGAGAAACTCGTGCGCGACACGATGTGCTCGGCGGCTGAACTATCCGTCACCCTCGAAGTCAATTTGGCATGGGGCGATACCTGGGCTTCAGCAAAGTCTTAGCGATTGAAAGCCAAATCAAAGGGTTATCGGCAATTTGCAAGGCCGCTCGGGTAGGCTTACGTGTCCTATCCGCCTCTCCCATCCACCGAAAGCAACAATTGTGTCAACCGATCAAATAATGATGACCTCCCCAGCAATGGGAACCTTCGACTCAGAAGGAAATTACACCCCTCGAAAAGTTACTGAACGAGATGTTTCGTTTGCAGACTCAATCAACGAAACAATGGTTGAGCTAAAAGAAGGAAAATTAGTCACCGGCACCGTCGTGCGAATTACGCGAGATGAAGTTCTCGTTGAGATTGGATATAAGACTGAAGGCGTTATTCTTAATCGCGAACTTTCGATTCGACAAGATGCTGATCCAAATACGATCGTCAAACTAGGCGAGAAGATTGAGACTTTAATTCTCACACTCGAAGACAAAGAAGGTCGCTTACTTCTCTCCAAAAAACGTGCTCAATACGAGCGTGCATGGGGCGATATCGAAAAGGTTAAGAACAGCGACGGAACTGTTGAAGGTGTAGTCATTGAAGCAGTCAAGGGTGGCCTAATTGTTGACATTGGTCTCCGCGGTTTCTTACCAGCATCGCTTGTTGAGTTGCGACGTGTGCGCGATCTTGCCCCGTATCTTGGCCAACGAATCACAGCAAAAATTCTCGAACTTGATCGTCAACGAAACAACGTCGTTCTCTCGCGTCGTGCGCTATTGGAGCAGAGTCAAAAAGGCACACAAAGTGACTTCCTTGAGAATCTTACGATCGGCGAAGTTCGTAGCGGTCGCGTTTCAAGTGTCGTTGCATTCGGAGCGTTCGTTGATCTTGGTGGCATGGATGGTTTGATTCACGTTTCCGAATTGTCATGGAAGCACGTCGACAATCCAAGCGAAGTCGTGAAAATCGGTGATGAAGTTTCGGTGAAGGTGCTCGAGATTGATCGCGAACGCGATCGAATCAGTCTTTCGCTTAAAGCAACCCAACAAGATCCATGGCAAGAGTTCGCTTCAAGCCATCAGGTCGGTCAACTTGTTTATGGACGAGTCACAAAACTCGTTCCGTTTGGTGGTTTCGTTCAAGTTGGAGATGGCATCGAAGGTCTCGTACACATCTCCGAGATGTCAACGCACCATGTTGAAGCGCCAGAACAAGTTGTCACACCTAGTGAAGAACTCTGGGTAAAAATTATTGATCTTGATCTGGCTCGTCGTCGAATTAGTTTGTCAATTAAGCAAGCCGCAGAAGGTGGCGAGTTGGCAGAAGAATATCGCGGTCAGTTTCAAACTGATGAACAGGGCAACTGGGTCAGCGGAGACGATTCAACTCGTGAGTCAGCATGGGCTGAGTTTTTTGATCCAAATGCAGTTGTCTCAACAGATGCACCAGCGGTTGAAGTCGCTGAGGCTGCTGCAACTGAAACTCCTCAATAACCAAACGCAGGTAAATTCTCGAGCGCATGCTCTAGAACTAGCGTCACGCACTCCGGTGTAGATACGGTGAGATTCAGATGATTCTCATTGGGCTAACTGGCGGCATCGGTTGTGGAAAATCTGAAGTCTCGCGTCTTTTAGAAAATCGCGGTGCCGTAATTGTCGATGCAGATTTAATAGTTAGAGAATTGCAGCAGCCAGGTGCAGAGATATTTCTTCGCATGGTCGAAATGTTTGGTGAGAAGGTGTTGGCACCAGATGGGTCGCTTGATCGTGCTGCTGTCGCCAATGAAGTTTTTAAGGATGCCGATCTTCTTAAAAAGCTTAATACTTTGATTCATCCAGTTGTCCGACGCGTTATGAATGAGCGAGTTGAGAGCCATCGTGCCACAGACAAAATCGTCGTGTTAGATATTCCTTTGCTAGTTGAGAATCCGCGTGAAGGTCTTGATGGTGTGTTGGTCGTAGATCTCGACCCGCAAATCGCAATCGAGCGCATCGTTTCGCAACGCAACATGACGATCGATGATGCCAAGTCGCGAGTATCAGCACAGTCAACTCGTGAGCAACGACTTGCTATCGCAGACCATGTAGTTGACAATTCTGGTGATCGCGATGCTCTTTCCACACGGGTTGATGCTGCGTGGTCTTGGATCACATCTCTCAAATGAGCGATCGAAAGTTCGTCGTTGAGTCGCCATTTACGCCTGCGGGTGATCAACCAGAAGCAATAAAAAAACTCGCTGAGGGTGTCGAGCGCGGAGATCGCTTTCAAACACTCCTTGGTATTACGGGATCGGGCAAATCAGCCACAATCGCATGGACGATTGAAAAGGTGCAGAGGCCAACCTTAATATTGGCGCCGAATAAATCATTGGCAGCCCAACTCGCTCAAGAGATGCGAGAGTTCTTTCCTAACAATCGGGTTGAGTATTTCGTTAGTTACTACGACTACTACCAACCAGAGGCTTACATTGCGTCAAGCGATACTTTCATCGAGAAGGACTCGTCAATCAACGACGAAATCGATCGGCTTCGACACTCAGCGACGGCAGCGTTGTTGACTCGGCGCGACACAATTGTTGTTGCATCAGTTAGTTGTATTTACGGCATGGGCGATCCGGGTGAATACCGCGGCAATTTGCTTGAGTTACATGTGGGTGTCGATTACGACCAGCGAAGCATCTTGTCCCGTCTTGTTGGTTTGCAATACGACAGAAATGATCTCACTTTGGGCAGAGGAAACTTTCGAGTTCGTGGCGACACAATTGAGGTTCATCCTGCATATGAAGAGACGGTTACACGATTTGAGATGTTTGGTGACACAGTCGAACGAATCTGTGTCATCGATCCAGTCACTGGTGAGACTTTGCGTGACTTATCAGAAGTTGTTGTGTTTCCGGCGACTCACTATGTTGCAGGAGAAGAGCGAATGCGTATCGCTATGGCCAAAATTGAAATCGAATTAGCCGAACGCTTAAAAATTTTTGAAGCCGAAAGCAAATTACTAGAAGCGCAACGCATTCGGATGCGCACGATGTTTGATCTTGAGATGATGAAAGAAGTTGGCTACTGCAATGGTATTGAAAACTATTCAATGCACATTGATGGGCGAAATTCTGGTGAACCGCCGTTTACGTTGCTTGATTACTTTCCGAAAGATTTTTTGCTCGTGATCGACGAAAGCCATGTTGCGATCCCGCAATTGCACGGTCAGTTCGCTGGTGACAGAAGCCGAAAGCAAACATTAGTTGAACATGGATTTAGGTTGCCCTCGGCAATGGATAACCGACCACTGCAATTTGAAGAGACAATGGAGAGACTGAACCAATGTATTTTTCTTTCAGCAACGCCCGCCAAATTTGAACTTTCTCTAAGTGACCAAATTGTTGAACAGATTGTTCGACCTACCGGGTTGATTGACCCTGAGGTGATGGTGCGACCAACAATCGGTCAAATTGATGATTTGATCGAAATGATCAGATCTAAAACTGCTCAAGGCGATCGTACTTTGGTTACAACATTGACTAAAAAGATGGCTGAAGATCTTTCAGAATATTTGATAGAACAAGGTCTCCGTGTTCGTTACCTGCATTCAAATATTGACACAATTGAACGAATTGAAATTTTACGTGCGCTACGTCTTGGCGAATTTGATGTCTTGGTCGGTATCAACTTATTGCGCGAGGGTCTTGATCTACCAGAAGTGTCGCTGGTCGCAATTTTGGACGCCGACAAACAAGGTTTTCTGCGCAGCCAAACTTCGCTAATTCAAATGATCGGTCGCGCTGCACGAAATGTCGACGGTCAAGTGATCATGTATGCCGACAATCGCACACCCGCAATGGAGTTCGCAATCTCCGAAACAGCTCGACGTCGAGAATTGCAGATCGCCTACAATCTCAAACACGGAATTAACCCGCAAACCGTGCGTAAGGCGATCGGCGACATATTGTCGGTTCTTCGACCTGCGTCTGGAGGGGCCAACGGAGCGCCTTATCCGGGTAAAGGAAAGCGCAAAGATCACGAACGAGACAAAGTAATGCGCGAGTTGAGAGCACTTCCACATGGTGAATTGGCTCGTCTCATTGCGACTCTTGAAGAAGAAATGAATCAGGCTGCTGAAGAACTGAAGTTTGAATATGCAGCCCGTTTGCGTGACGAAGTTAAAGAACTAAAGCGCGAGTTACGAGATGCGCACTAACAGTTTGTAGCCTGCCTGTGATGGCAAATCAGATAGTCGTGCGCGGTGCTCGTGAGCACAATTTAAAAAACATCAACGTCGAGTTACCGCGCGACAAGTTGATCGTCTTAACTGGATTGTCGGGTTCGGGAAAATCAAGTTTGGCGTTCGACACGATATACGCCGAGGGTCAAAGACGCTACGTCGAATCTTTGAGTTCATATGCGCGACAATTTCTGGGTCAGATGGATAAACCTGACGTTGATTTGATTGATGGCTTATCACCAGCGATATCAATTGATCAGAAGTCATCATCGCGTAACCCAAGATCAACAGTCGGCACGATCACTGAGGTTTATGACTATTTACGACTTCTTTACGCACGAATAGGTATTCAACATTGCCCGAAAGATATGACGAAACTTTCGCGCCAAACGCCTCAGCAAATAGTTGACCGAATTTTAAAGTTTCCAGAGGGCACACGGTTTCAAGTTCTTGCGCCCGTCGTGCGGGGTCGAAAAGGCGAATATGACACACTGCTTCAAGACCTTGCGGCTCAAGGTTTTTCGCGAGCGCGAGTTGATGGCGAAGTAGTTGAGATCAGTGAATTTCTAAAAAAAGACAAACGACTAGCGAAATATGAACAACATCAGATTGACATTATTGTCGACCGACTAGTTCGCAAGGACGGAATCACTCGGAGACTTACAGATTCTCTTGAAACTGCGCTCCGATTAGCAGATGGTGTCGCTGAAATTGACTTAGGCGAAGGTGAAGAGCCAATAACGGTTAGCCAGCACTTGGCGTGTCCAAAATGTGGTGCCAGTTTTGAAGAACTAGCGCCTAGAAATTTCTCATTCAATTCGCCATTTGGGGCTTGTGAAACATGTTTAGGTCTCGGCACCAAATATGAAGTGGATGTCGAACTAGTTGTGCCTGATCCAAATTTAAGCATCAGTGACGGTGCGATCGCTCCATGGCGATCAGCTCACACCCAATATTTCACGCGAATGCTTGAGGCTGTAGCAGATCGATTCGAAATTGACCTCGACAAGAGTTGGTCAAAGTTGTCGGCAAAAACACAAAAGATAGTGATGAACGGTGTTGACGACAACATGATGGTCAAGTATCGCAACCGGTACGGTCGCACTCGCGAGTACAGCACGTCATATGAGGGCGTAATCCCATGGATTAAGCGACGACACGAGAGTTCTGAGAGCGATTCTGCACGTGAACAATTTGAGAGTTACATGCGCGAAGTGCCTTGCCCAAAATGTAAAGGCGCACGACTCAAGCCATCATCGTTAGCAGTTCTAGTTGATGGCAAACATATTTCTGATGTCTGCAGTATGTCAATCGGCGAGTCTGCAAAGTTTCTGTCTAATTTCGAATTATCAGATCGTGACACGATGATTGCTGAACGAATCACGAAAGAAATTAACGCACGGCTCGGGTTTCTTCTAGATGTCGGGCTCGACTATTTAACGTTGTCTCGGGCAGCGGCTACTCTCGCAGGCGGTGAGGCGCAACGAATACGGTTGGCCAGTCAAATTGGTTCAGGTTTGGTCGGCACCCTTTATGTTCTCGACGAGCCAAGTATCGGTTTGCACCAGCGTGATAATCACCGACTAATTGAAACACTCCAACGACTAAGAGATTTGGGCAACACAGTCATTGTTGTAGAGCACGACGAAGACACGATTCGTTCTTGTGATTGGTTAGTTGATATTGGGCCGGGTGCTGGCGAGCACGGTGGTCAAGTCGTCTACAGCGGACCAGTCAATGGCGTATTAAAAGTAAAGGAGTCAATAACCGGACAGTACTTAGTTGGTGCGCGTCGAGTTGAAATACCTGCGATGCGCCGCGAGCCCAATAAAGAGTTTCTAACGATTAGAGGTGCACGCGAACACAATCTGAAAAACTTGACCGTAAAGATTCCACTTGGATGTTTCGTCGCTGTCACTGGAGTATCTGGTAGTGGCAAAAGCACACTGATTAGAGATATTTTGCTGCCGTCGTTGATGCAGAAAATTTATAAATCGAAGGAAGCGCCGGGGCGTCACACGGGAGTCGACGGAATACAGCACCTTGACAAAGTAATTGACATGGATCAGTCTCCGATTGGTCGCACGCCAAGATCAAACCCAGCGACATATACGGGAGTGTTTGATGACATTCGTAAATTGTTTGCATCAACGCCCGAAGCAAAAGTGCGGGGCTATATGCCCGGTCGGTTTAGTTTTAATGTTCCTGGTGGGCGATGTGAAGCTTGCAGCGGCGATGGAACAATCAAAATCGAGATGCACTTCTTGCCTGATGTTTTTGTGCCATGCGAGGTTTGCAAAGGTGCAAGGTACAACCGCGACACGCTCGATATAACTTTCAAAGGCAAAAATATTGCCGATATTTTGGACATGCCAGTATCAGACGCAGTTGATTTTTTTGCTAACCAACCAAGAATCTCTCGACATATGCAAACATTTGTTGATGTTGGCCTCGGTTACGTTCGCCTCGGGCAGTCTGCGCCAACACTTTCTGGCGGCGAAGCCCAACGTGTGAAACTTGCAAGCGAACTATCAAAACGTAGTACTGGTCACACGATCTATTTGCTTGACGAGCCAACTACCGGGTTGCATTTCGAAGATGTTCGCAGATTGTTGATTGTTCTTGCGCGTCTAGTTGATCAAGGAAACACTGTGCTGGTGATTGAGCACAACCTAGATGTGATTAAAACAGCAGATTGGGTTATCGATCTTGGTCCTGAGGGTGGCAACGGTGGGGGCACCGTTGTGGCAGAGGGATCGCCAGAAGTTGTGGCGACTATCGAAGCATCACATACGGGTAGGTATTTATCGTCGATGCTTCAAATGAAACCATCGAGCAAGATGCCGATTGTAAAAGTGGCGAGTGTTAAAAAGACTCCGAAATCTGTGAAGACAAGTAAAACTATTCTTAAGAAAAAGTAAGTCGGGATAAAAGTGCAACGACCCAGCGGAGTTATTCCCGACCAGCCTGGTTCGTATCAATTTAAAGACGCTCATGGTCGAGTGATTTACGTTGGTAAAGCGAATAATCTGCGATCAAGACTAAACAGCTATTTTGCAAGTGCTGAAACATTGCATCCACGGACTCTAAATATGGTCACCACAGCAGCGAGTGTCGAATGGATTGAAGTTCGCAACGAAATTGAAGCGTTAATTCTTGAACACAGTTTGATCAACAGGTATGCACCGCGTTTTAATATTCGATTACGTGATGACAAGAGTTATCCGTTTTTGGCGGTGACTATTGATGAGCAATGGCCGCGAGCAATGGTTATGCGTGGTCGCAAGCGAAAAGGAACTCGTTACTTTGGACCGTATCCACATCCGTGGGCGATACACGAGACTTTGGACTTGTTACTCAGAACGTTTCCAGTTCGGACTTGCTCGCCAGCCACTTTTAAGCAGCATGAGCGACTCGGACGACCTTGTTTGCTATTTCATATTGAAAAATGCTCAGGGCCGTGTGTTGGCAATGTCAGCGCAGAAAAGTATGCAGCTCATGTTAAAGATTTTCTCGATGTTATGGATGGTGAAAGTGATCAAGTCTGTTTGCGTTTAGAAACCGAAATGGCAGCAGCATCGAAATCTCAAGATTTTGAAAAAGCTGCAAGATTGCGCGATCAACGCGAGGCAATAAATCTTGCACTTGAACGACAACAAATGGTGGGTGAGCGTGACGAAGATCTAGACGTCATTGGCGTGGCTGAGGACGAATTTGAAGCTGCTGTTCAAGTTTTTTATGTTCGTAAAGGCCGAGTAGTAGGCCGAAAAGGTTTTGTAGTTGACAAAGTCGAAGAAGTCACCACTGCAGGTTTGTCGGGTCGAATCATCGAACGCTTGTATGACGAATCGCCAGTACTGGGTATTCCTAAGATCGTGCTCGTACCTGTAGAACCAGAAGAAGTGGCGGTTCTTGAACAATGGTTGAGTTCATTGCGAGATTCTTTGGTTGAAATTCGTGTGCCGCAACGCGGTGATAAACGCGAACTTCATGAGCTAGTCACGAAGAATGCACGACAAGAATTAGATCGTCATCGAATGCGCCGTGCGTCAGATCACACTGCGAGGTCGCGCGCACTCACTGAGTTGCAAGAGCTTCTGAACCTGCCCGAGTTTCCATTGCGAATCGAGTGTTATGACATGGCTCATCTGCAAGGCACAAATTATGTCGGGTCAATGGTGGTTCTAGAAGATGGTTTGCCAATGAAACGCGAATATCGACGTTTCAAAATCAAGAATGTGCTTGGCAATGATGACTATGCGGCGATGCGCGAAGTTTTAACTCGGCGACTCAGTGCGTATATCGCTGAACGCGATCAACCAGTCAATGAGCGGGGCGAACGGCCGGGCAAATTTTCGTATGCGCCGCAGTTACTTTTGGTTGATGGTGGCAAGGGTCAACTCGGTGTCGCTGAGCAAGTCGTTCGCGACTTGGGTTTAGAAAATGAAATACCCGTAGCATCCCTCGCTAAACGTTTCGAAGAAGTGTTTATTCCGGGCAGTTCTCAACCAGTTGAAGTACCACGGGGCAGTGATGCCCTATTTATGTTGCAAGTAATTCGCGATGAAGCGCATCGTTTCGCCAACCGATTTCATCGCGAGTTGAGAGGAAAGGCAATGACATCGAGTTCTCTTGACGGCATAAATGGGCTTGGCGCTGCTCGAGCGGCCAAACTGATCAAAGCAATGGGAAGTGTGACTGCGGTTAAACAAGCGACACTTGACGACCTCGCACTTTTGACTTGGTTACCCGAGCCAGTTGCCTTGGCTGTTTTTCAACGCTTTCATTCGTGATACAAGAGCTCTGCGTTAGACAACGTTAGATAGTCTTGAATATCAGTGGCTGATATTTTATTGATTGCGGGTCTGTCTGGTGCGGGTCGTTCATTGGCTGCTGACGACTTAGAAGATTTGGGTTGGTTTGTTGTTGACAACATGCCGACAGAGTTAATTGACAAAGTCGTTGAGATTGCCTCTGTCGGGTCAAAACTTTCAAAACTTGCACTTGTTGTTGGCACACCGACTGCTCAGCGCGGGATTATTGATGTGCTCAAGAATTTGCGTAAGAGCACTCATCGTGTGCGGTTGTTGTATTTGGATGCGACAACAGCCGAACTAGTCAAGCGATATGGAGCAACACGTCGGAAGCATCCTCTCGCTGATGAAAATTTAGGTGTTGAGCAGGCGATAGCCCAAGAGCGTGTGTTGCTAGAACCTGTCAAAGGTGAAGCAGATTTAGTCATTGACACTACGAGTTTGACAGTACACCAACTCAAATCAAAAATTGGTGAATTATTTTCCGGCGATCAGCATGTTGACACAATGCAAGTTTCATTAGTTTCGTTTGGATATAAACACGGCTTGCCGACAGATGTTGACCTTGTATTTGATGTTCGCTTTTTGCCAAACCCACATTGGGATGAAAAGCTACGACCGCTCACTGGTCTTGATTCTGCCGTAAGCGCATACGTGATGTCTCAAGACCTCTCGCATAAGTTTCTGGCCGAGTTGTACAACATGCTGAAGTTGCTGCTGCCCGCATATAAAGCGGAAGGAAAGAGTTATTTGACTATCGCGATTGGGTGTACTGGTGGTCACCATCGGTCAGTAGTTATCGCCGAGCAAATCGCTCAATGGCTTATTATTAATAGCCAACAACCCCGTATTACTCACCGTGACATTCTGCGAGACGACTCGGGGCACTAAGGTTTAGGCATGACAATCAGAGTCGGTATTAACGGTTTCGGACGAATTGGTAGAAATTTTTATAGGGCGATACAGATATCAGGCGCCGATATTGAAATAGTTGCCGTCAATGATCTTGGTTCGCTAAAAACTATGGCTCATTTACTTAAGTACGACTCAGTGCTGGGCGTTTTGCCAAACAAGATTTCTGCAACAGATGATGGAATCGATATTGATGGCAAACTTCTTAAAGTGCTGTCAAAGCGTGACCCGAAAGATTTGGGCTGGGGCGAACTTGGTGTCGATCTTGTGATTGAGTCAACAGGTTTTTTCACCGATCGCGACAAAGCTTCGGGTCACTTAGACGCAGGTGCACCATGTGTGATTATTTCTGCACCTGCTACAAACGCAGATGCGACTTTTGTGTACGGAGTCAATCATCAAGACTTTGATCCAAAAAATCATAAAGTTGTGTCAAATGCGAGTTGCACGACGAACTGTTTTGTGCCAATGGTCAAAGTTTTAGATGATGCATTTGGCGTTGAGAATGGGTTGATGACAACTATTCATGCCTACACCGGAGATCAATCAATAGTTGATGGTCCACACAGTGATTTGCGTCGTGCACGTGCCGCTGCAATAAATATCATTCCAACAAGCACAGGTGCTGCTCGCGCAACAAGTCTTGTAATGCAATCAATGAAAGGCAAACTTGACGGCACTTCGCTTCGAGTGCCAGTTCCGACAGGGTCAATTACTGATTTAGTTGCCAATTTGAAGAAGCCTGCTTCAGTTGATGAAATTAATGCCGCGTTCAAATCCGCCGCTTCGGGGCCTCTAAAGAACATTCTTGAGTATTGCGTCGACCCAATTGTTTCTAGTGATGTAATAACAAATCCACATAGTTGTGTGTTTGACAGTGATCTAACTATGAGCATGGGTTCGCTTGTCAAAGTATTGGGATGGTACGACAATGAGTGGGGTTATTCGAATCGACTTGTAGATATCGCTTCGTATATCGGGGCAGCACTTCAAAAATAAATGGTTCCGCAACTTGAAGACCTCGGAGACGTACGCGGTAAAACCGTGCTTGTGCGCACTGATTTTAATGTGCCTATGTCAGGCCCAGATGATGCTCGAGTAATCGCCGACGATTTTCGAATTCGTGCTGCGTTGCCAACTATCAATTGGCTAACAGATCGTGGTGCGAAAGTTGTTTGTGCCAGTCACCTCGGTCGTCCCAAAGGCAAAGTGAATGTCAAGTACTCGATGGAGCCAATTCGTAAACGCTTATCAGAGGTCGCACCAGGTGTTGATTTGCTTGAGAACTTGCGTTTTAATTCAGGTGAAGAATCAAATGATTCGGCTTTTGTCGCTCAGCTTATAAACGGAGTAGATCTTTACGTCAATGACGCCTTTGGTGCGGCACACCGATCACATGCTTCAATTGTTGGTCCTCCAAATTCATTGCCATCAGCCGCCGGGCGACTGTTACAACGCGAAGTAGAAGTACTTGGTGCAATGCGAAGCAACCCAAAGCGACCACTAGTTGCTGTCTTGGGTGGAGCGAAAATCAGCGACAAAATTGGCGTTATTGATGCACTATCGAATGTCGTTGATTCGTTCGTAATTGGTGGCGGAATGTGCTTTACATTTCTTGCAGCAAAATCGTTACCAATTGGCGACTCTCTTTGTGAGCATGATCAGATTTCTTTTTGCAAAAAGCTTCTTGACTCAGACTTGAAAATTCATTTGCCAGAAGACATTGTTGGAGTTGACAACGATGGCAATTTTGCAACCTTCGGAGTTCGCTTACCAAATGGCGCAAAAGGTTTAGATATAGGTCCAGGTAGCGCTGCAGCATTCGCTGACATAATCATGGGCGCACGGAGTGTTTTTTGGAACGGACCGATGGGGATGTTTGAGGATGAACGGTTCGCCGCGGGAACCCGGACTATTGCCCAGGCGATGTCTGAGACTAAAGCCTTCACCGTTGTAGGCGGAGGCGACTCAGCGGCGGCGCTTGCTCAATTTGGTTTTGAGAAAGATGTTGACCACGTTTCTACTGGTGGTGGTGCATCACTAGAGTTTCTTGAACTCGGCGACTTGCCAGGATTAAGCGCGTTGCGAGGAGCACCAAATGTCAACTGAAACTAGAAAACCAATCATTAGCGGCAACTGGAAGATGAATCACAATCACTTCGAGGCAATTCAATCCATTCAAAAACTCGCTTATCTGCTAACAAAAGATGATTTTGCCGCCGTTGATGTAACGATTCATCCACCTTTCACAGATTTACGGAGCGCGCAAACTTTGATCGACGCAGATGAACTGCGATTTATCTTGGGCGCACAGCATTGTCATGAATCTGATTCAGGTGCATTTACAGGTGAGATTTCAGCACAGTTTTTAACAAAACTGAATGTCAGTTATGTGATTGTCGGCCACAGTGAGCGACGTCAAATTTTTGGTGAGACCGATGAAGTGGTCGCCGCAAAAATAGTTGCAGTTCAAAAACACGGAATGACTCCAATTTTATGTGTTGGCGAAACACTGGCTGATCGCGAAGCAGGTCGGACTCATGAAAAGGTTCTCGGTCAAGTTCGTGCAGCACTAACCAAGCGTTCTGTGGAGCAAGTTCGCGCAATGGTTATCGCTTACGAGCCAATTTGGGCAATCGGAACCGGCAAAACTGCAACTGCCCAAGACGCGCAACAAATTATCAGTTCAATCCGAGAAGAAGTGGCGAAAGTTTCGTCGCCGCTGGCGGCAAGCGCAGTTCGTCTGCAATATGGGGGCAGTGTTAAAGCCAGCAATATTGCTGAAATTATGTCGCAACCAGATATTGACGGTGTTTTGGTGGGTGGTGCAAGTCTTGATTCAGCCGAGTTTGCGCGCATCTGCCAATATCGCCTTCGAAATAGCTAATTTCTTGCGCCCATTTGCTCTCAGGCTCGCTCAGGTAATGAGAACTAGGGTAAAGTGACATTAGTCATGGGTCATTCGACCTTGACCTAATTCGACGGGGAGGTCGGAGAATGAGAAGTACCACAAAAGTGGCTCGTCTCGCAATCGCACTGATAACTGTTTCCTTAATTGGAGCAGCATGTGGCGGTAGCGATGATGCAGCAACTACCGAAACAGCGGCGGTAGCTGCCACAAGTTATCCAACAAGTTTGGATGATTGTGCAGCAGTTACTTACGATTACACGAAGCCAGCAACAACTGGTGGAATGTCGATTACTTACGACATCAATCCGGCTGCAGTTTGGGATGACGGTTCACAAATAACGGCCGCCGATTTCAAGGCAACTTGGGAAGCATCCTTGAATACGCCAGCATCAATTTCGACATCTGGGTATGACCAAGTGACCGCTGTAGAAGCGGGTGCAAGTGACAAACAAGTCGTTGTAACAATGAAAGCTGTTTACGCACCATGGCGTGGATTATTTAGTTCATTGATCAAGGCTGCAGCAGTCAAGAACACTAAAGATGTCTCGGGTGATTTCGCAGACAACATTCCATTCTCTGGACGTCCATACAAAATTAAATCGTGGAGTCCTGATCAAATTGTGTTTGTCCCGAACGATAAATATTGGGGTGACGACAAGGCTGTAACGAAGAAATTCGTAATGGTGCCGAAGGCTGATAGCGATACAGAAATCGCAGCGATCAAAGCAGGCGAAGTGGACATGATTTATCCGCAGTTCTACGCAGGCATTGAAGAAGCAGTGAAGCAAGACAATATCGCATCCAAGATTGATTACGGCGGCGACTATGAAGGTTTATATTTCCAACAGAAATGTGGACCATTCGCAGATCCAAACTTCCGTGCGGCATTTTCGATGTCAATTGATCGTGATGCGCTGTTCAAGCAGATCTACATACCACTCGGTGGAAAAGAATTGCTTCAGTGTGGACCGATGGTCCCTGGACCGTTCTGCAATGGAGACGAGTTTGCAAATAGTTACGACCCTGCTGGCGCTGAAAAACTTCTAACCGACAATGGTTGGTCAAAAAACGCCGAAGGTATGTGGGCTAATCCGAACGGTGAAGTTCCTGATGTTCGTTGGATCATCAACACGGGCAACACACGTCGTGAGAGCACTCAGGCATATTTGATTCCGTTGCTAACTGCAGCAGGTTTCAAAGTGCGTGCAGATAACTGCCCTGCCGAGTGTTACTTCCAGCAGCGACTACCGGGAATGGACTACGACATGGCGATGTACATCAGTACAGCACCACCAGATCCAAGTTATTTGACTGGCAGTTTCGCTTGTGACCTTATTCCAACTGCGGCTAACAAAAACATTGGTCAAAATAGTGGTGGTTGGTGCAACACTGAGGCGTCAGATCTGCTTTATGCAGCTGATGTCGATGCTGATGCAGTTACTCGCGCAGAAAAAATCAAGCAAGTTCTCGTGCTGATGGCAAAGGATCACATGATGTTGCCTTTGATGCAGTTTCCGAAATCAGGATTCTGGCGAAGTGACAAGGTCGGCGGTCCTGTGGATGGTCAACTTAATAATTATGCAGCATTTAACAATATTCACCTGTGGACAGATGTCGATGGCGACGGGCAAATTGTGCTCGGTGCCGAGCAGTGGCCAGGGTGTCTCAACCCAATCACAGAGTGTGCAAACTCTTCGTGGATGGTTTGGACAACGGCATTTCAAGTGATGCCAGGTGCTTATGCAACCACGAATGATGCAAAGTATGTAGTCACTAACCTGCTCACAGGCGAAGCGACTGTAACGGTAAATAGCTAGAAGACAACTTTTAGCAGTATCAGTAATTGAATTAGCTAATCAAGAATGGCGCGTCGATTTGGCCAAGTGTCAAGTCGACGCGCCTTCTTTAATTCAGCAGAACGAAATGGAATTTCTTAAAACTAATGATTCGTTATATTTTGCGTCGCCTCGCATGGGCTATTCCGACATTGTTGATTGTTACATTTTTGGTTTATGTGGCACTGAGAATCGGTACGAATCCAGTTGAGAGCTACAAGCGGTCAAACCCTCGGGTCACTCCAGAGAAGATTCGACAATACATTGATATAAACGGTTTGGACCCGAACTATGTTTTGGGTTATTTTCGCTGGCTCAACAATTTCGTAACTGGAAACTGGCCTAGAAGTATTAAGGGCAGCCGCGAGGTATGGCCAGCACTCAAGGATGCGATGGCGAACACGCTGCGACTAGGTATTGCGGCAACAGTTGTTGGCGTTTTTTTCGGCCTCATTTTTGGTCTGCTTGCATCCCTGCGACCTGGCGGTAGACGCGATATTGCGATCAATACTGGTGCGTTCATAGGCATTTCGATCCCGCCCTTTATTTCAGCAATTTTATTGCAACTTTTATTCGCCGTTTATTGGCAGCGTTGGTTTGGATCTAGTCTTTTCCCAACTTCGGGCGTTTACCCTGCAGGCCATACAGGATTCGATCTATTTCTGATGTTGAAATTTATGGCACTACCGACCATCGTCGTGGCTATCCAGATTGTTGCAACCTATAGTCGTTACTTACGCTCTTCATTGCTGGATGTGTTGAATTCTGATTACATGCGCACGGCGCGATCTAAGGGCATTAGTGAACGTCGAATTTTGGTTCATCACGGAATGCGAAATGCGTTGATACCAATAGTCACAGTGGCCGCGATTGACTTTGGTGCAATAGTTGGTGGTTTAATCATCACTGAAAATATATTTTCCTACCCCGGCATGGGTTTGTATTTCCTAAAATCATTTGGCGATGGAGACTTCCCACTGCTTATGCCGTGGATGGTGATTATTGTTGCTTCGATTCTGATTTTTAATTTAATTGCCGATATTTCATACGCATGGCTCGATCCACGGATTCGCCTTGAGTAATGTAACCGAGAGCTCGCTGTCGCCGCGCCAGATGGCTTTTAGGAGGTTCGTTTCTCACAAGGCCGCAGTCATTAGTTGTGTGATTCTAGGTCTGTTGACGTTGTTGGTAATTTTTGCTCCGTTTACTTCTCGCTACGGGGTAAATGAATCAGTTCAGGTTCCGCCCAATTCATTTCTGACACCTCGTGCCAATGCTTGGTTGGGAACCGACGATATTGGTCGCGATCTTTACAGTCGTTTGATTTATGGAGTGAGAGTGTCTCTTATAATCGGGTTGCTCAGCGCACTGATTTCTGTCACTATCGGATCACTTGTTGGCGCCATTGCTGGTTTTCGAGGTGGAAAGTTCGACGACATAATGATGCGAATTACAGACTTGTTTCTTGCATTTCCATTTCTCGTAACACTTCTTATCGTCCGAAACGTACTCGGAGCGATTCCATGGATCAAACCTCTGTCTGGTGATATGAATTCAGTGAGATTTATTATTATTTTATTCAGCATCTTTGGATGGATGTCCGTCGCTCGCATTGTCCGCGGTCAGGTGTTGTCACTCAAGGAGCGCGAATTCATTGAGGCTGCTCGGGCTGTCGGTGCAAGTCGACGTTTCATAATTCGTCAGCATCTAATTCCTAATTCGATTGGTCCGATTATGGTTGCTTTAACTTTTTCAGTTGTTGGTGCAATCACAGGCGAATCAACACTCGCGTTTTTTGGGTATGGGCCACAGGCCGGAGATGGTGCAACTTCTCTTGGCATTTTGGTTGGAGCCGCAAAAGGTGCAGTACAAACTGGTTATTGGTGGCTCGCAGTGTTTCCGTGTTTCACATTGGTCGTTATTTCTCTGAGCATTAATTTCATCGGTGATGCCTTGCGTGATTCCACCGACACGCAACTTGATCGTGGGTTGTGATGACTGAAACTATTCTTCAAATTCGCAATTTACATATAACTTTTGAAACGCCATTCGGTCAAGTACTCGCTGTGCGAGGTGTCGATCTTGATGTGATGAAGGGCGAAGTGCTTGGAGTTGTGGGCGAGTCAGGTTCGGGAAAGTCCGTAACTTTTTTGGCGACAATGGGTTTGCTTTCGTCTCGGGCTCGCGTATCAGGCTCTATTGTCTTGGATGGTGAAGAACTAGTCGGAAAATCATCACAGCAAATGCGTTCAGTTCGCGGGCGAGTAATGTCAATGATTTTTCAAGACCCTCTATCTGCGCTAAATCCGGTTCACCGAATTGGAAAACAAATTTCAGAAATGCTGCAGTCGCACCAAGAATTTACAAAGAAGCAAGCAGCGACACGCGCGATTGAACTTCTAGATTTGGTTGGTATTCCTCAACCTGCGGAGCGTGCAATGCAGTATCCACATGAATTTTCTGGTGGGATGCGCCAACGTGTGGTCATTGCGATTGCGATTGCGAATAATCCAAAACTGCTAATTGCCGATGAGCCCACAACTGCACTTGACGTAACTGTGCAAGCACAAATTCTTGAAGTCATTAAGCGTGTGCAGCAGCAGTTAGGTACTGCTGTGGTTCTGATCACCCATGATCTGGGCATAATCGCTCGCGTCGCCGACAGGGTTGACGTTATGTACGCGGGCCGAAATGTCGAGCAAGGCTTAGTCGATAATTTGTACGATCACCCAAGTCATCCTTATACGCGTGGTCTGCTTCGCTCAATACCCCAACCGGGCAAAGAACGATTAACACCAATCGCGGGTTTTCCACCAAATATGATTTCGCCACCATCGGGTTGTGCTTTTAGGACTCGTTGCGAATTTTCAGATGAGCAATGCGAAACCACTATTCCTGAGTTGATACCTTTTGCAGATTTACAGACAGCTTGTTTACGGGCACACGAACTTCCTAATTTTACGGTAACGCAATGAGCACAGAACTTCTCCGGGTTACCAACCTCGTCAAAACATTTCAGATTCGTCGCACCAAGCGTTCAGTGTCAGGCAAGCGACTAGTGCAGGCAGTTTCAAATGTGTCGTTTTCGATCGACAAAGGACAAACTCTTGGGTTAGTAGGTGAGTCTGGTTCAGGAAAAACAACTGTGGGTCGATGCATACTGCGGCTAGTTGAACCAACATCGGGCAAAGTTGAGTTTGATGGACAAGATTTGGGCTCAATGGAATTTGAAGAATTGAGAGCATTGCGTCGCAAAATGCAAATCGTGTTTCAAGATCCATTCGCTTCACTTGACCCGAAGATGACTGTCGGTGCATCAATTGCCGAACCATTAATAGTGCAGAGGGTTCCCGGTAGTCATAGTGACAAGATCATTGAACTTCTTGAACTCGTGGGTCTTTCTGCTGACCAGGCATCGCGCTTTCCTCACGAATTCTCTGGTGGTCAGCGACAACGAATCGGGATTGCGCGTGCACTGGCGCTTAATCCTGCGATGATCATTCTTGATGAGCCGGTTTCAGCACTTGATGTGAGTATTCAGGCTGGCGTTATAAATCTGTTTGACGACTTACAGAAAAAGTTTGGCATCGGATATTTGTTTATTGCGCATGATCTATCTGTTGTGCGTCATATTGCTGATCGAGTCGCAGTTATGTACCTCGGAAAAATTGTCGAGATCGGTGATCAAGAAACTGTTTATGAGAAGCCGACACATCCGTACACGAAAGCCCTGCTTTCGGCGGTGCCTTTAACTGACCCAAAAATTGAACGATCCCGAACTCGATTGATGCTTGAAGGTGAAGTACCGTCACCAATCAACCCACCGTCGGGTTGTCGCTTTCGAACTCGATGCTGGAAGGCGCAAGATGTATGTTCTCAGGAGGAACCAATGCTGACGATTCAGCCGAGTGGTCAGATGTCGGCGTGCCATTTTCCAGAGGGGTGAAGGTAGAATTTTCACGTGCGAAATTTAATAACTTATGTAACTGTAGTTATCAACGTCATAGCAATGTTCTCGATGATTGTCGGGGTGTTATTGCATAGCGGTCGTGGCGGCGGTCTTTCAGACATGTTCGGTGGAGGCGGTGGGGCAGCACTTGGTTCAGCAGCAGCAGAACGTAACCTCAACCGCATTACTACCGTTTTCGCACTTACTTGGATAGTGACTGTAATAGCGTTGGGTTTATTGCTGGCCTAGTTGTCAGCAACTAATAGTTTCAAGGTAATATTTATTCCACGTCGGAGTGGCGAAATTGGCAGACGCACCAGCTTAAGGGGCTGGCGCTCGTAAGGGCGTAGGGGTTCAAGTCCCCTCTTCGACACAACTAAATTTTATGCTTGTTCGCGATATTGAGCCCAATAATTCGTTGCGTTCGTCAGCACAGTTTAATCCCTTTGGTTTATGCGTTAGTTCTAGACTGTGTTGATGGTTAATCAAGCTGAGACTGCATCTGACCGTTTAGGCCTCTTGAGAAAAGTCCCGCAAGTTCTCTTGTTTTCAATTGTAGCGATGTTGCCGATCTGGGCATCGGGTTTGTCAAGTCGGCGAGTCGTGGTTTATTCGACGTTGCATGTTGCGCTTACATATCTTGTTAATTTTGCCAAGTTACGGCTATCAACTTCGTTAGCGGGTTTGTGCGCATTAGTTTTCGGTTGTTTTTTGCTGGTGATTGAGCGCGCTTCTTTCATCAACTTACCAATACGAATGATCATCATTGTGTGGTTGGTCTTAGTGATGTTGATCGTCAGCAGACAAAAAGTACGCAATGTAGTGGCAACGAACCTTCTGGTTTTAGGAGTTTTACTCTTATTTCTTGAATTTCCGTTTCGTGTACTGACCGATTCTCAGTCTTCGTCGCAGTTTCAATATATTGAATTGTTCAGACAATCTCGAAATGATGGTCCGGGTTCAGGGTCTGTGCCTGTAACAATGAATAGTCTTGGCTTACGTACTACCACTGATCAGCCACGAACACCCAGTGGACGTGTCTTAATTTTTGGTGGCTCGACAACCTTTTGTGGCGAGGTGTCAGACCGACACACGTATCCCTCAGTGCTTCAGCGGCTACTTAATGATCGTAAATCTGGATTGATAGTCGAAAACTATGGAAAAAGCGCTGCCACGGCAACCGACCGAGTAGAAGTTCTCAAGTCAATTTACGATCTCAGTGAGAACGACATCGTAGTTTTTTATGTTGGGGTCAACGAGTCTGGTGTCGGTTTTGTTCAAAGAGAATTACCGGTTGGGCTGATTACCAAATTACCTGAATTGGGTAATGCACTGAGGAATATCAGTAGATACTCGCGCATCGCAGATATTTTATTTCGGAAGTTCGTTTTCGGTGGAATTGAGATTTCTGAGGGTTCGAAATTGAAGGCCGAATCTGATTTCAAAATTGCGATGGATGAGGCTGAATCGTTTGCGAAAAAAGCAGGTGCCAAATTCGTTCCAGTATTGCAAGCAAATCTTTTTACCCGCAATCCGTCTTCGGATTACGACCGCGCTCTGGCGAAAATGTACGGCAGCGAGCTCGGTGTTGTGATGCCCGAAATGTACGAACGATTACTCCCGAATATTTCGAAATACGAGAATTTTGGTGACGCAAGGGCAGTGATGGACAGCTTAGAGTCGTCACCATACTTCGACTGGCATCACGTTAATGCCGCGGGTAATCAGCGAATTGCTAAGTTTTTAGAAAGTTTACTGGTAGAAAAACAATTAGTTCGATAACAAATACTTTTGATCTGCTAGTTTTTGGACAGTGATTGACAAGATTTTTGTTACTCTCTGGACGTTAGTGCTTAGTGGAGTTTTGTTGATATTTGGTCTAGAACGTATAGGGATTTCAGCAGAACAATCAATAAAGAGTCGTGCAATTGTAAATTTTTCGACGCCGCCTCTTTCTTCCTTTGGTGAGAAGTCAACGATGATTGAGGCTTCTAACCTTGGCCAAATTTTTTTTACAAGTTTCCCACAAATGACACTAGAACTGATTAATCCAGTTCCATTTACCCGAATAGTGGTCAACGGTGAAACCAAACGTCGAGTAATGCATCAAGGACTTTACTCAAGCCAGGGATTTGACTCTGTCTACGGAAGCGGCGATGCTTATGGCGTTCTTAAGTACATTGATTCGGCAGGTGTAAAGCAGAAAATTTTTATTTGGTTGGCGTGGCCTGACTACGAACAAGCGACATACACGATTCTTTACCATTTTCGCACTGCAGTTTCTGATGAGATCCCAGCGCAACTTCAAATACCAAGGACAGATCCGGAATCTTTGCTACGAGGTCAGATCACGAACGTTGAACTAAAGATTTTTTATCCGAGA
The DNA here is from genome assembly GCA_964203235.1 of Ilumatobacteraceae bacterium. Taxonomy (GTDB): domain Bacteria; phylum Actinomycetota; class Acidimicrobiia; order Acidimicrobiales; family Ilumatobacteraceae; genus BACL27. The sequence goes on along the minus strand of CAXNLE010000001.1, from coordinate 810,733 downwards.
AATAGCTAATGCTCGGCCGATTGTCTCAAATGGTTCAAGAGTCAAGTCAATTTCTTAAATTACTTCATCTGTGTATTTTTCCAGTTCTAATAGGTTCTTCTCTCGACTTACCATGGATTGGCCAATTTTTGATTTCGATAGCAATTGCTGGTGCGGTATTTATCGTCGGAGACTTTGTTGATGCGCTCTTATGCCTGTGGCAGGCTATTGCTGTCGCGGGCTTAATTTTTGTTCTCATGGATTACGCAACTGACATCGAACTGAATCAAACTATTTGTGCTCTCTCGATACCTGTGGTGTGGATTTTGGTTTTGACTTTTAAGAGATATTGTGCCCTAGGCGTTGCTACCTACAAATCAAAAAATATCCACACAGAGATAGTTGGCGTAGCAAGTATGGCATTACTTTTCTATGTGGTTCCACGTGGGCAGTTGAAAAATCTTAGTTTTCTGGCGAAGGGTGAAGATAGCGCACTTTACATGTGGTCATCTTCGGGGCTTTTACGTGGACAGAAATTTAATCTCGCAACAGGTTTTGGGGCTTCTAGTTATTTATACTTTTACACATTTTTTAATAATGGGTTTCTATATTTGTCTAAAACATTCGCGGGCTCCGATTCGAAATCATTACTAATTTCACTTAATGTGTTATCAAACGCTTGGGTTTTTGTTTTGATGAGCACAATCTTATTTAGTATTCGAATAGCGTTTTTGCTCAAGCAAAGAATTTCGAGTGGGTCTCCGAGTTTCGGATTGTTTGTCTTCATACCAATAACATCTTTTCTGTTTTTTCGAGCCTCGCAAGATGTCGGACATTTCACACAATTTCTTTTGAACTGTGCCACATTGGTGTTCTTGCTCACTCTGATAGCAGCATCTAGAGAATCTCAATTTTGGCGTAAGCTAGGGTTTGTTTTGCTAACGCTCTCGACAGCCATTGCTTTGGTCGGTAGCTATGGTCCATGGCTTCCAATGTCCCTTATCGGCATCGTTCTTGCGTTCAATGCTTCTTTTCCTCACTCATTAATACGTCTGTGGTTCAATTCGAGATATTGGTTAGCGATGGTGTTGATTTTTGTAGTGGGCTGGGTCGTAATGCTAAAAAGACTCTACGAAAGTTCGAATTTAGAAATGGCTGGTGGAGTAGCAGTTGTGCCGCTCGAGGCGGTTTGGCTTGTCGCGGTTTTGTCGGTTTTACTTTTTTCATCATTGCTTTTAGGTCGAGTAAGAAAGTTGATTGGTTCTGACAATGTTGCTCAGGTTGCGTCTATCAAGATAGACCGTTGGGTCATCATTTTTTCAGTATTAATAGTTTCCTCCGCTTTGATTGTTCAAACAAGTTTGAATCAGTTAGTAACTCTAAGTTTCGTTGTATTGGTTGGCGTGGTTTTTCGACCAAGATCATTTAAGAATTTAGTTATTAAATTTAGAGCGATCACTGCACATCATGAGTTTGACGGCATTTTTATTATGGCATCTACTACGTTTCTTTACGGTTTTAGTATTTACGTGTTATCAAGATTTATCGGGCCAATTTATGAGCCGATGTATGCCGGCAATAAGTCAATGTTCGCAGTTTTTGGTCAATATTCTTGGCTTCTAATTTTGCTTTTTCTAAATGGGGAAAAGTTATGGTCGCGCGTTAATCGCATAGTTGGAAATCTCATAATTGCTGTTGCGATTCTTATTGTGCTTGGACAGTCCAGTCTTATTCGTTATGACGAGGCGCAAACTCAATGGTGGCACGAGCCGTTTCTTGAGGCGATTAATGAAAATCCTGATGCTTTGATTGCTTGTGTAAACCCAGTATTGACAATTGATTATGAGGCCTATAAGTGCAACCATTTTGTGAGTACTTTGACAATAAATAATAATAAAGCGGTTGAATTTGGACGCCTGGCGCTCGGTGGCTCGGGTATCAATAACTTAATAAAAGATTGGTTTAATGGGATTGCGCCAGAGAATACGATCAACTTTGACGTCAAAACAAAAGTCGTAGTTCTATCTCAAGCAGATCTTAATGCAGATGCTCTAAGCATGTTTGATGGTGTCTCTAAGAATATGATTGAGTTCAGTGTCGTCGATTCTTAACTATCTATTTAGATGCCGTCCTGTCCCGTCTAGAAACTTATGATCGACATTGTTGAGCCTCAGTGTCTTGGCGTCTTTTTACCGGTATTTAACGAGGTAAAAACTATTCAACGGTGTCTTGATCTTGTGTTGGCGAATGATTGTGTTGGTGAGGTAGTAGTAGTTGATGATTGTTCAACCGATGGAACCAGTGAACTTCTTCGAACTGTAAGCAATTCGAGGGTAAGGGTTTTATTTCATCAGAAAAATATGGGTAAAGGTGCTGCATTGCGTACTGCTCTTCCGTATATCACTACACCTTATTTCATTATTCAAGACGCGGATTTAGAGTACGACCCACGAGAATATTCAAAGATTCTTAAGCCGTTGATTGAGGATCGCGCCGATGTGGTTTATGGTTCACGATTCGTTGGTGGGGGAGACCGAAGGGTTCTTAGATTTTGGCATTCAATGGGTAATAAATTGCTGACATTTATCTCGAATTGTTTCACAAATCTCTATCTGACAGATATGGCAACGTGTTATAAATGTTTTCGTAGTGAAATAATAAAGAGTTTGGATTTGCGCGAGAGTCGCTTCGGAATTGATCCTGAAATCACAGCCAAAATCGCGAAGCAAAAGTTAAGAATCGTAGAAGTTGGTATCTCATACTCAGGACGGTCATATGACGAAGGTAAGAAAATTGGAATACGTGATGGTTTTCGTCATATATTCTGCATGATCGTATATAGATTTTGTAAGTAGATACAGATTCGCATTCAAGGTGACTGAGCCAAGCATTGATCTCGTTGCGTTGCAGGCGCGGACGCTGAGGGTGTTGGTAACTGGACAAGTTGTTGCAGCGGCTTCTTTGTCGGCTGCTGTTACCGTCGGTGCGTTTGTAATTCAAGACATCCTCGGTCAGCAAACGCCTTGGGGTGGCTTGTCGAGTGCGACATTCACGATGGGTTCGGCGTTCATGTCGCAAGTGTTGGCCCGTGTTATGAGCAAGCGTGGTCGGCGCGTCGGTCTCGAATACGGTTATTCATTGGCCATCGCCGGTGGATTAATCGCAGGTTTCGGCGTCAATCGAAACTCATTGCCGTTTTTTCTATTTGGTCTTTTTCTATATGGTTCGGGTCAAGCATCGAATTTGTTATCGCGATATGCCGCGATGGATTTGGCGGCACCCGAACAACGCAGTCAGGCCATGAGCTACATCTTGTTCGGCTCAACTTTCGGCGCCGTATTTGGCCCAGTGTTGATAAAACCTGCTGAGCAAATAGGAGTAGATACGTTCGGCTGGAGCCTTTACACAGGTCCATGGATTGCGTCAGCATTTTTTTTCGTGTTTGCGTTGGCAAATACTGCCATTCGACTGCGACCTGATCCGCTCGAAGTCAGTGGGGGACTGATCTCGCAGCAAGGTGTAGGTGTCGTGACTCCAAATTGGGGTGCCGCATTACGTATAATTTCTGGCATTCGAAATGCGCGTGTCGCGCTCGCATCAATGGTGATCTCGCAAGTCACTATGGTCGCAGTGATGACGATGACGCCCGTTCATTTAAAACTTCATGGCCACGAAGATGTCAGTCCTTATGTGATTTCATTGCACATCGCTGGCATGTATGCATTTAGTCCGCTTGTCGGTAAATTTGCTGATCGACGTGGCAAATTATTGACAGTTTCTGTTGGTGGTGTGTTGCTCGTTGCGGCAACTGTCATGGCGGCTCTTGCTGGAGATGCTGCGACATTGCTGTGGCCATCACTTTGGTTATTGGGCCTTGGCTGGAGTTTTGGACTCATCGGTGGGTCGAGCCTCTTAGTCGAATCTGTGCCGGAGAGTTCACGTGTGACAGTTCAAGGCGCCGCCGACTTGTTAATGAGTTTTTGTGGAGGGATGGCGGGATTCTCAAGTGGTTTTATTCGTAAAGCATTCGGTTTTCATATGCTCAGTAATATGGGCACCGTATTGGCGCTCGTATTGGTCGTGATTGGTATTCGAAGACTGACTCGCACTCGCGTAACCGCACAACGAGTTTGACGAGTTTTACGATTGATTTTATGAAGCCACTGCACAAAACTAGCTGGTCAAATTGGGCTGGCAATCAACAAGTTGACAACATTTCACTATTCAAGCCTAGAACTGAAGAGGAAATTCAGCGGGTCGTGCAGTTGGCGATTTCAAAAAATATCCGAGTCAAGGCTGTCGGGTCTGGACATAGTTTCACAGCAATTGCTTTATCAGAAGAGTTGCTAATTGATCTGTCTAACTACGATGCGGTTATTGAGATTGACAAACTCGCAAAGACAGTAACGGTTCAATCGGGTATCCAATTATCAGAATTGAATATGATTCTGCAGAACAATTGTTTAGCAATGCAGAATCTTGGTGATATTGCTTATCAAACAATCGCTGGTTCAATTTCGACTTCAACCCACGGCACCGGAGTCAAATTTACCGGCATCGCCAATCAAGTATTGGCGCTCCGAATTGTTCTCGCTGATTCGTCGGTTGTTGAATGTTCAGCGACATCCAATTCTGAGCTATTTCACTGCGCACGCGTTGGTCTCGGCGCGCTAGGAGTTATCAGCACTGTCACGCTGCAACTAGTTTCGGCATTTAATCTTGCGGTCATTGAGCAACCTATGCGTGTCGATGAGTTGCTCGAAAATCTTGACCATCACATCGAATCAAACGACCATTTCGAGTTTTTCTGGGTGCCACACACAGGTTGGGCTCTGACAAAACGCAATAATCGCACACTTGAGCCTGCCGAACCAATGGGGAAGATGTCACATTGGTGTTCAAAAACGTTGATGGAGAATCATGCGTTTGGTGCAGTCTGCATGCTCGGTAGAGCACGACCTTCGCTGATACCCAAACTGGCTAAGGCGTTGCCAGCATCGGGTAAGAATATGTACTCGGACGCGAGTTTTAAAGTTTTCACCAGTAAACGAATCGTCAAGTTCTATGAGATGGAATACGCAATACCTCGAGACGCATGTGCTGAAGCACTGAATCGTGTCCGTAGACTAGTAGGAGATAGTGGGTTCTTCCTGAATTTTCCTGTTGAGGTTCGCTTTACAGCCCCAGATGAGATTCCGCTAAGTACAGCGAGTAATCGAGAATCTGCGTATATCGCAGTTCATATATATAAAGGAATGGACTTTGTGCCGTATTTCAAAGCAGTTGAATCAATCATGAACTCATATCAAGGACGCCCACATTGGGGCAAGTTACATTTTCAGAATTCTGAGACTCTTGCGCCCCGATATCCAAAGTGGCAAATATTTCAAACGGTCCGCGATCAAGTTGACCCAAAGCGTGTATTTTCCAATGCATATCTTGAGACTGTTCTAGGTAAATAGCCATGAAAAGTTTCGTAGATCTCGGTGTTCCGGCGAAATTCGCCGACAAGTTAAGCGCGCGTGGCATTGCATCACCGTTTGAAATTCAAGAAGCGGCGTTGCCAGATGGTCTAGCCGGAAACGACGTTTGCGGTAAAGCCCCAACGGGTTCTGGCAAAACGATCGCCTTCGGATTGGTGTTGGCAGTTCGCTTGCAAAAGTCAAAGCCAGGTCAGCCAGGTGGTTTGGTTTTGGTACCGACGCGTGAATTAGCGATCCAAGTTGCAAAAGAAATTGCGATGCTATGCGAGGGTACCGATTTGCGAGTTGCATCTGTTTACGGTGGCGCCGGTTATGGTCCACAAGTAAAGGCCGTTCGTGGTGCGAGCATAATCGTTGCTACACCAGGCCGTCTCGAAGATTTGATCGAACGTCGTGACATGTCTCTAAGTGCAGTGACGATTGCCGTGCTTGACGAAGCAGACCGAATGTCTGACATGGGCTTTTTGCCTGCGGTTCGACGATTGCTTCGCGCGCTCCCGAAACAGCGCCAAGTTTTGTTGTTCTCAGCAACTTTAGATGGTGACATCTCTCAAGTTGTTAAAGAGTTTCAAAATAATCCAAAGAGACACGAGTCAAACTCACAAGAAGCTGAACCGGATATTGAACACAAGTTTTGGATGGTGAGTCGTAACGACAGAGTAGAGACCATTTCTCAGTTGGTTAATCACTACGAGAGAATTATTTTGTTCTGCCGAACAAAGCATGGTTGCGATCGACTAGCAAAGCAACTCGACAACTCAGGCGTGAGATCATCAATTATTCATGGCAACAAAAGTCAGGCTCAACGCGAACGTTCACTTGAAGAGTTTCGTCGTGGCAGGTCTAATGCTCTAGTCGCGACTGACGTTGCGGCGCGTGGTATCCATATTGATGATGTGCCATGTGTAGTGCATTTTGACCCACCGGCAGACCATAAAGATTACATCCACAGATCCGGTCGAACAGGTCGTGCAGGTTCTAAGGGTGTAGTTATTTCGCTTGTTGAGTCTTCACAAAAACGAACTGTTAATAAATTGGCACGTGATGCTGGTGTCGAGGCAGATTTTGTTGCGCCAGATTTTGAACCAGCGTTAGACGAAGTTACCGCAAGGCCAGGTGTAGTCGGCGGAGTATTGATTTCTGTTGGTGCTGCGGCTGAGTAATTAAAAAATTACAAACAAATATCTTGAGGCCGAATGGGCACGCGAGGTAAGTCGCGTCCTGTTGCATTGCGAATTGCAGCAGCGATCGCGGGTGTCACCGAGATACACGGAGGCTCACCGATACCTTTGGCACCGAGTGGTGCTTGTGGCTCTGGTTCTTCAATCATGATTGCGACAACCTCAGGTGCATCAAGTGTGGTCGGCAACAAATAATCAGTGAAACTTGGGTTGCGCATTTTGCCGTTGTCTAAAACAATTTCTTCCATCACCGCTAAACCAAGCCCTTGAGCGATGCCGCCCTCGATTTGGCCAAGTGCGGCAATCGGGTTGAGAACACGGCCAACATCTTGTGCCGTGGCAATTTGAATCACTTTTACAAGTCCCAATTCGACATCAACGTCAACTACAGCACGGTGGGCGACGAATGCGAAGGCAACATGGCAGTTGCCTTGGCCGTTCTCGTCTAGTTCTTCGGTTGGTCGGTGGTGATGTTCAAACGTTTCTTCAATCAGCACCCCAGTAGACGCCTCGATTACGCTGATACGAAATTCGCCAAGCATGTCAACGACATCTGTATCCTCGATCATCAGTCTCAGCGGGTCAATATTATGTATTTTCCCAACATGTTCGAACAGCCGCTGACGCACTAATCGGCAAGCACCATCAACCGCACCGCCGCTCATCCAAGTTTGCCGCGACGCAGAAGTACTACCTGCAGATCCGATTCGTGTGTCTACAGGATCAATCACGACCTCATCGACGCCAAGCACAGATCGGGCAATTTGAGGCGCGAGAATTACAAAACCTTGACCAACTTCGACGGTTGCATATTTCAAATTCACGATGCCATCTTGTAGTTGACAACGGGCAGTTGCAAAATCATCAAATGTCTCGCTGTACATCAAATTCTTAATAGACACACCCCAGCCGATACCGCGGACAATGTTGTGTGGAAGCGACGTCAACCCAGAACCACCAACAATTTCGAGTGGGTTTGCATCAAGCGCGAGCGGTGCGGGCATCGCAATAGAGTCAGTTTCTGTGATGCATCGCGCGACTGGGGCAACACTTTCAACAACTTGACCAGTTATGAGTTTGTCACCAGTGACCATTGCGTTAACCAGACGTATTGCTACAGGGGATAAACCGCAAGCGACAGCCAATTTATCCATCTGACTTTCATGTGCATAGCAAGCCTGAACAACACCGAACCCGCGCATCGCTCCACACGGTGGGTTATTGGTTCGCACTGCGAAACCATCAACAGTTGCGTTGCTGCATTTGTAAGGCCCTTGAATATGTGTAATACCATTTATTAATACTGCTGATGAAGTCGACGCATATGCGCCACCGTCAAACACCATGCGAGCTTCAATTCGCTGAATTACACCACTACGTGTTGCGTGGTGCCGAATCCAAATCTTTGCAGGGTGGCGGTGGACATGACCGTAAAAAGATTCTTCGCGACTGTATTGCATCTTGATCGGTCGACCAGTGTGCAGAGCAAGTAATGCACAATGAACTTGCAAACTAATATCTTCTCTGGCGCCAAATGCACCACCAACACCACCCAGAGTCAATCGAATCTTGTCAAGAGGCAAATTTAGACAAGCCGCAATCTGTTTTTGATCTTCATGCAACCATTGAGTTGCAACATACATTTCAACTCCAGCGCCACCACTATCGGGTATCGCTAACGCGGCTTCTAATCCAAGAAAGGCTTGGTCTTGCATACCCATTTCGTAAGTGCCTTCGACTACGACATCACCTTGAAGATTTTGATCGCCGGTAATAATTCGTTGATGTCGAAAAAGGTTTCCATCTGGGTGAATCTGCATCGTCTGTGGAAGTATCGCGATTTCGGCATCTGTTATTGGCGTAAGAACTTCGTACACGACCTTTATTGCAGCAAGAGCCCGACGACACGTTTCTGGGTGGTCCGCAGCCACAGCAGCAATTGGCTCGCCAACATAACGCACTATTTCACTGGCGAAAACGGGTTGATCACTCGCAATCAGACCATAAGTTTTCTTGCCTGGCACATCTTGCGCAGTGATGATTGCTTCAACGCCAGAAATTTTGTACGCCGCCGAGAAATCAATACTAATTATTCGCGCAAACGGATGTGGACTGCGCAGTGTCGCTCCCCACAGCATGTGCTCGGCGTGTAAGTCAGAAGAAAATTCAAACTTTCCTGAGACTTTTGCGGCTCCATCAGGACGAAGTGCCGATGCACCGAGAATATCTCGGCGCGTAGATATTTTTGTTGCACTGCTCACTATCTTGCCGCTTTACGTGTAGCAACTGCAGTCTGTACTGCTTCGAAAATTCGACCGTAGCCGGTGCATCGACAGATGTTTCCGGAGATTGCCTCTTTTATTTCAATTTCAGTGGGGTTCTGATTGTTGTCAAGCAGATGTTCAATCGCAACAACTAAACCTGGCGTGCAGAAACCACATTGCACTCCACCTTCGGTGATGAATGCATCTTGCACTTCAGTGAGTTCACCATCTGATGTGAGCCCTTCGATCGTTTTTATCTCCGCGTCGATCGCAGTTGCCGCCATCACCAGACACGAACAAACTGCCTGACCATCCATGATCACCGTGCAACTTCCACATTCGCCTTGTTCGCAAGCACCTTTAGAACCAGGAAGGCCGAGTCGCTCTCGCAATACATAGAGCAAACTCTCTCCAACCCAAGCGTCACGGACCTCGTGATTCTTGCCATTAACTTTCAAGCTGTAGATCTCAGTATTCGGCATCATTTGGTATTCGCCCTCACTAATAAACGTCGAGACAATGTTGCAACAGCGTGGCGTCGATATGCGGCCGTGCTTCGGTGATCGTCAATCGGTCTTGATTCAGTAGCGATACGGTCGCCAAACTCTTTCAAGAGGTTTGGTGCAACAGTTGAAACACTCTTCAAATCTATTTTTGTTGCCAACCATTGTTCTGTGTCGCGACAGCGAATAATAGTCGGACCGACGGCACCAAGCGCCACGTTTATAGAACCAAGAGTGCGGTCGACAACTAAGCAACACGATGCCACTGAAATCACCATCGCATTTCTAACACCGATTTTGGCGTATCCCTGCCAGCCATTGATGATCGGCAAAGTAACTGAAATAATTAATTCTCCGGGTTGACGGTCATTGCGTTTAACACCAACCATGAAATCGTGTATCGAAACATCGCGAGATGTCGTATCTGTTTGTAAATTAACTAGTGCATCTAGTGCACTAAGCACAGGCAATGCGTCGCCAGCAGGCGAGCAAGTGCCAAGATTGCCTCCGATTGAACCGGCGGCACGAATTTGTGGAGAGCCGACCGTGCGAGCAGCCTGAGCCAAAGCTGGAAACAATTCGGCGATCTCGCCGTGCTCCATTTTTTGATAAGGCAAGCCTGCACCAACGACGAGTTTTGATCTATCAGATGTAAATGCATAAGTGCGAATTTCTTCGACACGTCGCAATGCAATCACATCTGTTGGTTTTCGGTGATTGAAATTAATTTCAACCATCAGGTCAGTTCCACCTTGAATAATCTGTGCGTTCGGGTTGGCGCTACTAAACGCCAGTGCTTCTCGCAAAGTCCGCGGAACTGCCACGGTCATGAGACACCATCCCAATTCGAAAATGCATCAATCATTGCTTTGACGTCGCCAAGTGGATACAAAATTGGGCATGTCGCACCGTTCTTGAGATAATGCGTAACGCGTTGTCGTGCCTCTGCTGGGGTTCCACTCGCAGTGAGCATTTGCACAATCTCGTCGGGAACATGTTTTGATGCTGCAACAACCTGTTCATGAGTTGCTGGCCAAGTAAGAACTGAGCCGACTTTGTCAAGAATCGACTGTGGCACGCCCGATGCTTTCATAATGTGAGGTTGTTGCCCGAGATATTGCGTGACCATTTGACGTGCCATATCGAGCGCGGTTTTGCGATCTTCGTGCACACTGCAGACGACAAGTTGCGGCCGATCTATTGAATCAACAGATCTACCGACACGATCGGCGCCAATAGTTAATGCCTCCATAGCTTTTTGGTTATATTCGGGGGAGACGAGATAATTCAGCACGACTCCGTCGGCAATTTCGCCGGTTAACTCCATCATTTGCATGCCAGTTGCACCAATATAAATCGGCACGTCTTTGGCTCGGCGTTCTTGATATACGTAATCAAGTTCGACACCGTCAAGATGTACGAACTCGCCGTTAAATGTCACTGTCTCATTGTTCAAAAGAGCACGCACGGCCGTAACAATTTCACGCATTGCGCGTAATGGTTTGGCGCGAGAGATGCCAACTTTCTGCGCCAATGGATCCCACCAAGCGCCTATTCCCAAAATAACGCGACCTGGTGCCAAGTCATCAAGAGTTGAAAATGTTGCGGCTAGGCGAGCTGGGTTACGACTCCAACAGTCGACGACCCCTGAACCGACTTTCAAAGTTGTCGTAACTGACGCAAATGCCGCCATTGGCACCGTGGCTTCACGAACCAGTCGACTTTCTGCTTGCCATACGGCTTCAAAACCTTTGGCCTCGGCGTATTTGGAAAACTCCATACCTTCAGAGATTTTGTGCGCGTCTTGCAGATAAAGCGCAACTCGCGCTGACTTCTTATTTGTATTTTGACTCATCAACTTGCCAACCTTTCATGTAAACGTGTTGCTTGTTCTGATGCCTTCGCTCTAACTTCAGCAATGTCGACTCGCGTTGGCAAACCTGATGTTAAAACCTTCTCTCCATCAACTTCAACATCGCTTACGCCGATGCCAGGCGTAAAAGCCACATGCCAAGGGCTGTCAACGTGATCATAGTTAAAAGTAACTCTGTCATTTTTTGCTTCAGGAAAAATTTCGTAACTATTTTCAATCCAAGACCAAACAGTTGATGGTGTCTCAGTAATCTCGAATTCGCGCAGGCGAACATACGCCAACCTTGCCTCTTCAAGCATGTCGGCACCGATGCCATCTGTACCGATCAAAACTTTATTTGTAAGCGTGCTCGGTTTGGCGTATCCGACTGAGTTGTTCATATTTGATCTGGGATTATGCACGACGTATCCAGAGAGTTTGCGATCAAGGTGTACCGCGTGAATCAAAAGCCAGTTTTCTTTGCTTAGATTCTCAAGTCGTGCGCCAGCATGTGAGTCGTCTAATCCCTCAGCCACATGTATATGCACACCAGTCTTGTGTTTCGTTGCTAATTCGCTAGCCGCAACCAATGTCTCATCACTGCATGTAAACGCAGCATGAGCGCCGACCATTCCGCGACCACCCTCATTCAAATATCGATCACATTCTGCGAGACCACGTTTAGCCGCTTGGGTCATCTTCGAAATTGGTGAAACTTTTGAATTCAAGTTGCCGTTGTCATCCCATCGGTCTGAGACGCCATAACAAGTATTGACACGCACACCAACTGCCTTGCAGGCGCGAGCAATCGTCGAAAGTGAGCCCTCGATACAGTTTGGCGATTCATGATGATCGATAATGCATGTGGTCCCATTCATTAATGCTTCGGTGGCACCAAGCATTGCTGACCAATAAATCATCTCGTCATCAAGCGCAGCATCAAGGCGCCACCAGATTTGTTGCAAGATCTCTAAGAAACTTGTTGGCGTTTTCGCGCTCGCAGGCATACCGCGGGCGAGGGTCGAATAGAGATGATGATGCGCACAAATAAGGCCTGCAGTTTGGTTGGCCATGATTCAGTCGTCTTGTTTATCGCGACGCATCGGTAGCGTGTTGCGCCATTGACCGTCAAGTTCTTTTAGCGCCGCCGCAACGGCACCCGCTGTTGGCACAAGACCTATTTCGCCGACGCCCTTAATGCCATACGGAGAATTGGGTTGCGCAGACTCAATTAGTTTCACTTCAATTTTTGGTACATCTTTTGCACGCAAAATTCCAAGACTACGCAGCGTCATATTGGTCGGAAACGCCGTGACCGGATCAGAAGGAAACTCCTCGGTAAGCGCATAACCAAGACCCATATGCACACTGCCTTCAACTTGACCTTCGCAGAGAGTTGGGTTGACTATTCGACCCACGTCGTGCACAGCAACAACTCGCTCAATTTTTTGCGTCTCGCGATCAATTACGACCATCTGAGCGGCATAACTAAAAGTTGAGTGAATTACAGGATTTTCGACTCCGGGTTCTCCCATTTTGTTTGTCCAATCCACTCGGTATTCGCCGACGTGGTCAACGCCCTTCGCAAAATTTGCAGCACGGGCAACATCGCAAGCATCTTTAACCGAGCCGGCACCCATCAGGGTTCCACGCGATCCAGTGGTTTGTCCGAAGCCGAGTTCGCGAGTCGTATCAACGATTACATCTATCAGCGACGCGTCAACGCCGAGTTCGTGTACTGCAACTTGAGCAGCAACCGTATTTATACCCTGTCCCATTTCTGTCCATCCATGGCGCACCTCAATGCGACCGTCATGTTTGAAATGTACGACTGCTTTGGAAATCTCTTTGAAACCATTGCCGAGGCCACTATTTTTTAGACCAAGACCGAGACCAACCGCTTTTCCCGCAATTATTGCAGCTTCATATTCTGGTTTGATTTCGTTCAAACATAATTCTGCGCCAAGACATCCGTCATCCATAATCTGTCCAGGACCCCAGACCATTCCTGGTTTAATCACATTTCTAGAGCGAATCTCCCAGCCCGTTATGCCAATCTTCTCGGCAAGTCTGTCAAGCACGCCTTCCATTGCGAATTGTGCTTGATTTGCACCAAAGCCTCGAAAGGCTCCGCAGACTGGGTTGTTGGTTCGAGCAGCGATTGCTTCAACATCGATATTTGCAACTTGATACGGCCCACTGGCGTGACCGGCCATTCGTTCAAGAACTTTCATGCCAACACTGGCGTATGCACCAGAATCACCAATTGCTCGAACTCGCAATGCGGTAAGTTTGCCGCTCTTATCGCATGCCAATTCGTATTCCATTTCGATTGGGTGCCGCTTAGCGTGCATCAAAAAGCTTTCTTCACGAGTCAGGGTGCACTTGACTGGCAACTCTAATAGCCAGGCAGCCAGCGATGCGTGTGCTTGATTGCTCATGTCTTCTTTGCCGCCAAAGGCGCCACCGTTGGTAACCAGCGTGACTGTTATCTGACTATTGTCAATCGCGAGCATGCGAGCAATGTCGTTGCGATCATCCCAGACTCCTTGACCGCCCGAATATACATGCAGTTGCTTACGTGCATTATCAATATTCGGTACAGCCAAGGTGCTTTCTGGTTCAAGAAATGCATGTTCGATTCGTTGAGTTACAAATTTTTCGCGTACTACAAAATCACTTGCCGCAAATGCCATGTCGCAATCGCCACGTTTGTACATCGACTTACTCAGAATGTTGCTATCGGTTTTCCAAACCGCGAGATCACTAGTTTCAATCGCTTTACGAGCATCAGTAATCGGCGACAGCGGGTTATATGTAACTTCGACGTGTGTGGTTGCATTGCGAGCATTGATTCTTGAATCGGCAACAACTATTGCCAAAACATCACCCGCGTAAGAAGTTCTACCTCCAACTGGAATCATCACTGGCCAGTCTTTGTAGATAATTCCCATCATTAACTCACCAGGTATATCTGCAGCAGTGAAAACTGCTTTGACGCCCGGTTGATCTAAAGCAGCAGTTGCGTCTATCTCGAGCACGTCTGCTCGCGCATGTTGTGTGAATACCAATGCAGCGTGCAACATTCCAGCAACGCGCATGTCATCGATGTACCCTCGATCGCCGAGTGCAAGCGCTTCTGCTTCAAGTTTCTTAACACGCACGCCGAGACCGCCAGTTGTGATCATTTCGCGCGTCTGTGATTTAGCGACAGTTTCAATCGCGTCAAGAATTTTGACGTAGCCAGTGCATCGACATAAATGCGCGCCAAGATGACGTGCCATATCTTCACGTTTTAGGTCAGCACCCTTTTTGTCAATCTGCGCTTTGGCTCGAACGACAATGCCCGGAATACAGAATCCGCATTGCAAACCGCCGCATGCGGCAAAAGCATTCGCAAATGCATCACGCTCAGCCTGACTGACGCCCTCAAGCGTTGTGATCTGAGCACCAGATACTTTTTCAAGAGATTGTTGACAACTGACGATGGCCTTACCGTCAACGAGAACGGTGCAACAACCACACTGACCTGTTGGTGAACAGCCATCTTTAGGTGAGGTGATATCTAGTTCTTCGCGAAGAGCCGCCAATAAATGCGGGTGATCATTGCGAACTGTGACGGCTACACCATTAACGGTGAGCGCAACACGATCAACAAAATGTTCGCTTTTAGAGGTTGCTGTGAGGTGACTAGTCACGTCTTAACCATAGCCCTATTGGGGTTCAGGTTTACATTATGTAAAGATGCGATTATTCGTTTAATGAGCCTCTTTGACTAGTTATGCGCCCATAAACCTCAGGTCGACGGTAACGGTCAAAGTTGAACAGAGTGTTTTTGTAGTTGTAGCACCAGTCCAGATCACAGGTCGCTGTGATCACCTCATCGCCACTCGTAGATGTCTTTGCAAGAAGTTCACCAGACGGCGCAATAATGCTTGAATCGGCCAAACTGTCGACACCTTCTTCGATGCCACCTTTTGCCACGCCAACTACGAAGGTGCCGTTTTGATACGCGCCGCTTTGCATAACTAATGCATTGTGAAAACTTTGCAGTGGGTCTTGCGTTGGGTCGGGGATGTATTGCAGCGGTGTGTTGTAACCACAGAGAATCATTTCAACGCCTTGCAAACCCATGACGCGATAACTTTCTGGCCAACGTCGATCGTTACAGATCATCATTCCGATGCGACCGTTAAATGCTTGCCATACTCCGAAGCCCTCATCACTCGGTTTGAAGTAATAGCGTTCTGCATGTTGAAATGGCCGATCAGGTTCATGGGTTTCGTGTCCTGGTATGTGAACCTTGCGATATTTGGCGACAGCGTCTCCATTGCGCTCAACCAATATTTGGGTATTAAAACGCTCACCGTTTGGCGTTAGTTCTGCGTAACCCAAACAGAATCCGATACCAAGACTCTTCGCCTCATCAAATAACGGCTGAGTAATCGGCGATGGCATTTGAGTCTCATACCAATGATTAGCTTCTGAAATATCATCAACAAACCAGCGTGGGAAAAATGTCGTGAGTGCCAATTCAGGAAACACAACTAACTCGGCCTTTTGTGAATGTGCATTTCGAAGTAGTTCAATCAAACGCTTGACGACTGATTGTCGATCATCTGTGCGCTGAATTGGACCGAGTTGTGCGGCTGCAACTTTCAGTAGGCGAGTCATGTCATTTCTAGAATCTTAGTTTGAGTGTTCAAGAGTGGTTAGTGAAAGCATTGTGTGAAGCAAAATGTTTGCGCCAGCAATGAGATCATCAGTCTCAGTGAACTCAGCCGGGTTATGACTAATACCTTTGACACTTGGCACGAAAATCATTCCAGAGGGGCAAACTCGCGCCAACATTTGTGCATCATGACCCGCACCTGATGGCATACGTTGCACGGAGTTTCCTTGATCTTTGGCAATCTTCTCAACACAATCAATTACACGATCGTCGAATACGACAGGTTCAAATCTCACTAGTTCTCGAGTAGTGATCTTCACGCCTTCAGCCGAAGCGACAACTTGCAAATATTCAGCAATTTTTGATTCGGCGTATTTCAAAAGTTTCTCATCGGTGTTACGCACATCAAGAGTGATCGTTGCTCTAGCAGCGACAACGTTTGTCAGATTCGGATGAATGTCAATTTTCCCAACGGTGCAAACTTGATCGCCGCCCATTTCTTTAGCAAGTTGACGAATAAACACTGTTATCTCAGCAGCCACCAAAGCCGGATCATGTCTTAATGACATTGGCGTAGTGCCAGCGTGATTTGATTGACCCGTGATCGTAACTTCTTGCCACGAAATACCTTGCACGCTGGTCACTGCACCAATTCGCACACCGTTGGCCTCAAGCATCGGCCCTTGTTCGATGTGCAATTCAACAAAGGCATGCGGTACAAGACCTGGGCAAGGGGCGACACCCGAGTAGCCAATTCTTACGAGTTCATCGCCAAGTTTGGCACCATCAATTGCGATCACATCAAGAGCCTCTTCGAGTGGCATACCGCCGACATATACGAGAGACCCGAGCATGTCTGGGGCAAACCTTGCACCTTCTTCATCAGTGAAGATTCCAACTGCAAGCGGACGCACTGGATTAAGGCCTGCTTGTTGACAAGTTTCAATAACTTCAAGAGCCGCGAGTACGCCGTAGCAGCCATCAAATCTTCCGCCAGTTCTAACCGTGTCAATATGCGAACCAGACATCACCGGGGCACCTGTGCCGACATTCCAGATGCCGATAATATTTCCGACTGCATCTATTGAAATCTCGAGATTGCATTCACGCATCCAATCAACTAGTAAGTTGCGGCCGTGCATATCTTCGTCGGTGAGTGCGAGCCGACAATTGCCTCCGCCCTCAATCGGAGATATTTCGGCGAGGGCGTTGATCCGCGACATCAAACGATCGCGATTAATACTCAGTTCACGATTCTGATTACTGAAGACTCCGATAGCCACTTATAGATTTTACACCCATATTTGTCATGATAGTTAGATGATCAATCGAAATCGTTTAGGCCAAGTACTTGAGATCGAAGAACTTCTCTTTGAAAAACTTCACCCAAAATCAAAGATCGCGTCTAAGTCAAATATTCAATCATTGGTAGGTGGGGTGCCGATGCCGTGGATGACACGCTTGCCTGGTTCGTTTCCTATCCATGTTCGCCAAGCCCAGGGCGCAATGTTTACAGATATCGACGATATTGACTACATCGATTTTTGTCTTGGAGACACTGGCTCAATGATCGGTCACGGAGTCGAAGAAATCACCGAAGCAATTTCAGCGCAAATGAACAAAGGTGCAACAACGATGTTGCCAACGCAAGATGCGACATGGGTAGGCGAAGAACTCACGCGTAGATTTGGTTTATCGAAGTGGCAATTCGCAGTGAGTGCAACCGATGCCAACCGATTCGTTTTGCGAATCGCAAGACATCTGACTAAGCGGCCAAAAATTTTGGTGCACGATTGGTGTTACCACGGCACCGTAGATGAAACGCTAGTTATTGCCGACGAGCACGGCCAGACCATATCGCGACCAGGTGCAATCGGTCCACAAATTGATCCCGCATTAACAACACGAGTCGTACCGTATAACGATCTTGAAACCCTCGAGATACAACTTGCTCACCGTGATGTTGCGTGCATGTTGATTGAACCCGCGCTGACCAATATCGGTATTGTGCTACCCGAACCTGGATATTTAGAAGGTGTGCGAAGGTTGACGTCAAAATACGGCACGCTGCTAGTAGTCGATGAAACTCACACGATTTGTGCTGGTGCAGGTGGTTGCACAGAACTTTGGAATCTAAAGCCAGATATTTTGGTGATCGGTAAAAGTATTGGAGGCGGGTTTCCCGTTGCTGCCTACGGGCTTTCAGAAGAACTTGCGAGACAGTTAACTTCGAAAATTGTCGATCACGATGTTGACGTTTCTGGCATCGGCGGAACTCTCGCCGGAAGTGCTCTAGCGATGGCAGCAATGAAAGTTACTTTGACAAACTGTCTGTTGCCCGAACAATTTGAGAAAACGCGTTCATTAGCAACACGGTGGGCAAGTGGCGTAGAGAGATCATTCACAGAACACAATCTTGATTGGAGTGTGCAGCAACTCGGTTGCCGCGCTGAATATTGGTATTGTTCGCCGCCCCAAAATGGAGCACAAGCGGCTGCGGCATCTGACCCGCAACTTGAAAACTTCATGCATCTTTGGGCGGTAAATCGCGGAGTTCTTTTGACGCCGTTTCACAATATGGCTTTGATGTCGCCATTTCACACAACAGAGGATGTTGACAAACACACACAAGTGTTCAATGCCGCATTAGATACATTGCTTAATTAGAAATCATGACAATTCAACAATTCGCATTCATCGCAATTATCGTGTTGGGTGCGTCAACGATCCAAGCGCTTTTTGGTTTCGGTTTTGGTTTGATATCGGTTCCATTAATGATCTTTTTCGTTGATCTGCCAACTGCGGTTGTGACTGCAACGACTGTTTCGACGGTCAGTTGCGCTGTCCAATGGTGGGAGTCTCGTGCAGTAACAGCCCGTGAGATGTCACAGCGACTTGTCTGCTCAGCCATTATCGGCATGCCGTTTGGTTTATGGCTTTTGTTGAATCTTGACGCTCGATTGATGAAGGGCATCCTTGGCATCGTCGTGTTGTTCGGTGTTTTCTTGAGTATCAAAGGCTTCGATTTACAGCGACTGCCAAAACAATTCGACTACGCAATGGGAGTGATAGCGGGTGTTTTGTCAACTGCGACCTCAACAAATGGGCCCCCACTTGTATTTTTGCTTCACGCGCGACACTTTGAACCGCAAGATTTTCGCGCTGTATTAAATCGAGTATTTACTTTTTTAAACTTCTTTACATTGGTTATTTTCACCGTGGCAGGCAAGATGACAGGAGAAGCGCTGCAACTCGCATTATTTTCGATTCCTGTAATGGGAACAGGTGTATTTATCGGGACACGTTTGCGCTCGCGGATTAATCCAGATCACTTTCGAAATCTTGTAATTGGTTTGCTGACACTGAGTGGTCTAAGTGCAATTGCTAATGCGATATTCAGTTAACTGCTAGAAACGTAGATTTATCTTCCAAACCATTCAAGCCATTGTTCCTGCGTCTGCGGCCTAAAAACATGATTTGTAGCAACCACGTCACCTAGGTTGCTTGAAGGCATCGCAGAATATTGATGGCCCGGGCAAACCAAAGTATCTGATGGCATTTGGGAGAGTTTTTGCAAACTCGAAAACATTTGACCGGGGTCGCTGCCTGGTAAGTCAGTTCGTCCGCATCCTTCAAGAAAAAGTGTGTCGCCAGCGACGAGTCGTTGTGCAACCAAAAAACATTGACTACCAGGCGTATGCCCAGGCGTGTGCACGAAAGTGATCTCAACTTCACCCACGTTCAACTTGTCACCACCTGAATGTTTAACTAAATCGGTTTCTGAGATTCCAGTCGTGCGTGTCACCCACGCAGCTTCATCAGTGTTGACATGAATTGGAACCTGTTGCAATTCAAGAAGTGCGGCGACACCCTCAATGTTCATACCCATCATTGAGCCACCAACATGATCAGCGTGATAGTGCGTTGCCAGAACTCCAGTTAGGTTCATTTCATCTATAACGATGATTTCTAGCAAATCTTTTACGGCGTAAGCAGGGTCGACAATCACACATTCACGAGTTTGTCGATCACCGATCAAGTAAACGAAATTCACCATCTGATTGGCAAGGTGGTCTGACGTCGCGAAATCGCGACCCGATAAAAGCTGACGGAAATAAAGCCGATCTTGCGTGATATTCATATTCGTAGTGCTCATAGTTGAATAGATTAGCGATCTAGCCTGAGACCGTGAGTATTGAAAGCAAAAACTTGCGTTACGGCATAATCGGCTCAGGAATGATGGGTCGAGAGCACATTCGAAATCTTTTGGCAATTGACAATTGCGAAGTTGTGGCGATCAGTGACACTCATGCGCCGAGTCGCGCTAAAACTGTTGAACTCGTCAATGGCGTTACGCAGTTTTCTGATCATCGAGAAATGCTTTCTGCTCAGGATCTCGATGTGATAGTCATCGCGACGCCGAATCACACACATTTGAATATTCTTAACGATGTTTTAGAAACTGGGCTACATGTTCTTGTTGAGAAACCCCTGTGTACGAATGTCAAAGATTGCCAGTTGTCTATTGAGCGCGATCGCAAAACACATCGTGATGGCAGAGTGGTGTGGGTCGGGCTCGAATATCGATATATGGCGCCGACAGCGCGGCTGCTCAATGAAGTTGGTTCAGGTACATGTGGCAAAGTGCAAATGGTTGCAATACGTGAACACAGGTTTCCGTTTCTTGAGAAAGTAGATAACTGGAACCGTTTCACTTCAAATACGGGTGGAACATTAGTTGAGAAGTGCTGTCACTTCTTTGATGTGATGGGATTAATTGCCCAGTCTCGCGCCATTCGGGTGTTTGCCTCAGGAAACCAAGATGTGAATCATCTCGACGAATTCTACGACGGTAAAAGATCAGACATTCTGGATAATGCTTTTGTAATCGTTGACTATCAAAATGGCGTTCGCGGAATGTTGGATCTTTCGATGTTCGCTGAAGGATCAAAAAATGAACAAGAGATTTCTGTTGTTGGCAGTAACGCAAAACTCGAAGCATTGATTACAGAATCAAAAGTACGAATAGGCCTGCGGGCGAACGGAGCATCTGGCGTCGAAGAATTCACTGTCGAACAACCTCACGGGGTTGTTGCAGGGTTCCATGCCGGAGCCTCATATCTTGAGCATCTTGCGATGCAGCGCGCTATTCGCAACGGTTCGAAATCTGATGTGACATTAAGCGATGGTTTGAACTCAGTGGCAATAGGTCAGGCTGCTCATCTGAGCATTGCGCAAAAAAGGGTTGTTGAAATATCTGAGTTACTTATTTAATAGCGACTAGATAACGAGCGTTAAGCCACCATCGACTACGAATATCTGACCAGTTGCATATTTATTTCGAATTAGAGCAATGGTCGCTTCACCACAATCTTGTGGAGTTGCTGAGCGCTTGAGCGGGGCAACACGAGAAACATTGTCGTGCTGTGCTTGCCAGTCCCGTGTCCACGGGGTTTCGACTAATCCCGGCGCAACTGCATTTACTCGCACCGGCCCACAAGATTTTGCGAGCAAAACCGTCATATGGTTGAGCGCCGCCTTAGTCATTGCATAAGCGATTGAACTGCCCACGGGTCTGACTCCGGCGATAGACGTGATGTTGACGATGTTGCCATCTCTACTCTTTTTGAGATGGGGCATCGCTGCCTTCGTCAACCACCAAGTACCAAAGACATTGACATCAAATGTTTTCTCAAAAATCTCATCAGTCAGAGAATCTAAATCATGATGAGCAACAAGTGTTGTCCACCCAGCGTTATTAATTAAGATATCCAATTGTCCGAACTTGCTGATTGTCGTGTCAATCAGTTTTTGACCGGCTGATTGATCACTAATATCAGCTTGAACATAAAGTGATTCAGTCGTTAAAGAATTCGCTACTTGCTGGCCCGCATCAACAGAGTTGGCAGAGTTGACCACAACAGTTGCCCCGAGGTCACTCAATCGCCGTGCAATTTCTTCGCCGATGCCAGATGACGACCCAGTCACGATCGCCACTTTGCCATCTAATTCTTTGTGTTTGTCATCAGTCATTGGCTATCCGATCGTTAGTGATCTTTAAATAAAAAGTTCAAGTACTTTTGAACGAAACTTATCGACAGTACCCGTCTCATATTCGTGCTTATCCATGCTGTTGGAAAGTTTCAGAAGTCCGTTGATCCCAAGATATCGCAATGGTTCAACCTCCCATTTTCGTGATGGTTGGTTGACCCACGCTAAGTTCGTCAATGGATGTTTATCGTCAGCGATCAAATGAGCGAGCGTCCGAGCCGCCAAATTGGTCGCCGCAACGCCATCGCCGACATATCCACCAAGTGACGCCAAGCCTGATCGCCGATCAAAATTTACCGATGGCTTCCAATTTCTCGGCACACCAAGGGGCCCACCCCAACGATGTGTGACTTCAAGATCTTTCGTCAAAGGAAAAACCTCGTGCATCGATGAAATGATTCGTTGATGTATCTCGTCATGATTATCGAAATTAGCCTTAACTTGTGAACCGAAGTGATACGGCGCACCTCTGCCACCAAAAGCAATTCGACCGTCGTGAGTAATCTGTACATAAATAATCATGTTCCGGGCATCGTGGTAAGTCTCACGATTCTGCCAACCAATCTCATCGCGTTGCGATTTCGTTAAAGGCTCAGTTGCGACCATATATGAATAAAGTGGGGCAAGAGTTCTACGATGACGTTTAATCTGTGAGGTAAATCCTTCAGTTGCGCGAACAACTACTTCAGCGCGAATTTTTGAATTTTTTAGTTTAATCACGCGAGGATTTATCTCAGTCACGCGAGAATTCTCGTAAATCTTTACGCCCAATCGCTCAACAACTTTTGCGAGTCCTGATACCAATTTCGCTGGATGAATCGTCGCACAATGAGGTGTGTAACTAGCCGCCAGTAATCCTGAAATATTGATTTTGGCCCGCGACTCTTCAATTGTGAGCATTCTTGAATCATCTTCAGAAAATCCATAACTATGTAGTTCTTTTACTTCTTCAACTACACGAGAATGTTGAACTGCATTTGTCGCACCGTGAATAGTGCCGCCGCGATGAAAGTCGCAATCAATATTTTCGCTGTTAAGAGTTTTCTCAATTTCGTTGATTGTTGCAAAACTCTGGCTATACATTTCAATTGCCGTTTGACGATTGTGTTGTTTTTCAATCTCTGCAAGGGTCATTGGCAAAAATCCACTGCACCAGCCGCCATTTCGTCCGCTTGCACCGAACCCAACATGATTTGACTCGATGACAGCGACTCGCGCGTCTGGTTGCAATTTCTTGAGGTAATAGGCAGTCCAAAGACCGCTATAACCCGCGCCAACAATCGCGATATCTACATCAATATCTGAATTTAAAGAACCACGATTAACTTCTGTACTCGTTACCGACTCATGCCAATAAGAGTTCACGCCATCGTGCTCCACAATGTTCGAAGTTCTGGTTCTGGGTCAGTTATCAAAACAGTCTCAAGATCAACTTTCAAAGTTGCTCGTTTGATACTTTCATATTGTGGCCACGAAACAACACCATTCTTTGCGTACGAAAGAAGCTCTCCAGAGATCCTGTCGGCAATCGGCTCACGCGAAGCATGATCGCCAGTGAAAACTTCTACACGTGGGGCCTTCAGATTGTGAAATACGAATGGGATATCTAAGGCGTGGCATGAGCCAAACGCTCCGTCAAAAATCGGCGTTGGCCAAGTGAACCAATACATCCAAGTTGGGGTATCTAGTTCACTGCGTTCCTCGCAAAGCTTCCACGCAGGCGATCGGAAGTTCTCATCGGTCTGAAGTGCTGCAACCATTTGAGACGGGGAGTGGTTGGTCCGAAGTTTCGAATATAAATCCCATGCTGTTTGTGCGTTATCGGCAAAAGCTTTGCGGTAATAAACAAGCGCTCCTTCAATATCAAGCGTCGCTGAATCTGGGTGTAGTACTGACCACAGGCGATTCTCGTCATGATTCGTACCCACTACGAGTGGGATCCCTGAGTTTGCCGATGCAGCGTAGATGTCTTCGGGTAATCCAGCACCTCCACAAGTTGGCGTAAACGTTGAAATGTAATTTTCAACATCGACGAACATTTGGGCGGTGGCATCAATCATCTGTTGAACCGAAAGCTCTCGTAACTCTGCGAGTGATTTACAGTTTGCGAAACCTAGATATTGCTCGAGGGCGATCGATGCTTCTTTCTTTGTGCGAAGTTGGCACAAAGATGGGCTCATCGCCCATGCTCGCGTCACCAAACCTGCGACGAGTGGTGAGGCTGTTAAAGCGACAACACTGCTACCGCCGGCTGATTCTCCAAATATCGTCACATTATTCGGGTCACCGCCAAATATTTCGATGTTTCGGTTTACCCATCTCAGGGCGCTGATTTGATCAAGCGTGCCTAGATTATTGTCACCGAGAAAACCAAACGGTCCTAGCCGATAATTTATGCTGACAACCACTACATCGCCCCGAGTAACCAGCGACGAACCGTTATACCAACTCGTTGCAGCCGTGCCGTTTGTATAAGCACCACCATGTATCCAGAATAAAACTGGCTTCAATTTATGCTTTTCGTTTTTCGCTGCTTCACCAATGAATTTGTTGTTAGTCCAAATGTTCAGAAAGAGACAATTTTCGTCAATAGGTAACGACTTAGTATCAAGAATCTCTTCCATGAAACCGGGCACTTGTGGCGATTGTGGACCGAAAACTTTTGCGTTAACTTCTTTTGTATAGCTAACGACGTCAACAGGTTCTTCAAAACGATTAGCGGTTGCAAATTGAATACCCAGAAACTCGATCAATCCTGACCCGAGATCATTGCCATTAAATGAACCAGACGAATTTGTAACTACAGCCATGTTTCTAGGTTAATCAGTCTTAACTACGATGTCGTTATGCGACGTTTAAAAATGAGTGATACAAGAAGCGATCTTCTCGCAGGGTTCTGGAAATGGTTCACTGCAAATGCGGCAATCGGACCCGATTCTCGTCGCGGTAAAAGATTTGGCAAGTTCGGTACTGGCTCAATAATTATGTTTCCCATCACGACGATTTTTAACGAGAACTACATTCACATTGGCAAAGACACAATGATCGGCGAACATGTTGCACTGTCTGCGGGGATGATGCCAGGTCAAAAGTGTTTAACGAATCCTGTTGTAAAAATCGGTGATCGTTGTCTGATTGGTCGCGGCTCTGGAATCGTTGGTCATCTGTCGATAGATATCGGTGACGATGTTTGGACTGGCCATCACGTCTACATCACCGATCAAAGTCACGGTTACTTGGATATTTCAAAACCTATTTCTCAACAATCACAACCCGAACGCGCGGTCTCGATTGGTGAAGGTTCGTGGCTTGGACATGGAGTGGTCGTGTTGCCTGGCGCAAAGATTGGAAAGCATGTTGCAGTCGGCGCGAACTCAGTTGTAACAGGGGAGTTGCCAGATTATTGCGTGGCTGTAGGTTCACCTGCTCGAGTGGTCAAGCAATACACACACAATGAAGGCTGGAAAAAATTAGATAGAGAGATCTAACGGTGGCTTGCAGTACGACATTTCGTTGTCGGCGGCAAATGTTGCAATCTTTTCACTGATCGGCAGACCCTTGATCGCAGTTTCAGAAAACTGTAAGTTGATGTCATTTCTGAGATCATCAGCAAACGAGCGCCGATCTGCAATATAGATTTCGTAATCGTCTAACCATAAACCAACTATTGCTATACCTTTTGCGTCTGTTGGCAAATTTGCTCGAAACTCTTTCACAAAAGACTCAATCGTGTCGGTGGCTTTGTCTACGATCATCGCCCTTTCTGCAATTGCGTCGGCCCCCAAGTCATCAACAATTCGGTAATCGGCTAATTCGACGCGCTGTTGCTCGGCGATGAGACAACGAGATTGCGCTTTCTCAGCCCAAATTCGATCGTCAAATTTATTCACAGCCTGTTTTGATGCAAAGAACAAACCATAAATCCACATCGCGCAAATCGATGCAATCACAACTGTCAAAAGTCCTCGCACGAAAAGCTTCACGACCTAAGAGGCTAGGCGATCAGGTCAAAATGATAGAACTATATGGTGAAAAATAATGTCACAGATCTCTCAGATGTCTCAGATCTCTCAGATATTCCAGAAAATAACTCAACTACCGATTCGCGACTTAAAGAAGCGCTTCAATTAATTCGAGTCATAGTTAAGTTTCACCCAAAGCTTTTCGCCATTGCAGTTACTGGCGCTGCGGTATTTGCGATTTGCACTGTCGGCTCTTCAATTGGTGTTCGGTGGATGGTTGATCGCGTCATTTTGATTAGGTTCAATGATGGCGAAATCGACACCTCAGCAATAGTTATCGGCGCGTGTTTAGTAATTGGCATCGGATTAATTCGAGCCGCTGGGGTGGTAGTACGAAGAAGTTTTGCAGGTAGAACCGAATGGCGTACCGCAGAATCTATTACCAATCAAGTGCTTGATCATGTTGTAGCCCAGCCGATCACATGGCATCGCAAGCGGATGACAGGAGACATCGTGGCTCGTTGCGGCGTCGATTCAGATGCAAGCGTTGCGATTCTTGCACCGTTGCCTTTTGCTTCTTCAGTACTTGTGATGATGCTGGTTTCATCAGTCTGGATGCTTTCTGTCGACATCCCGCTTGGGGTTTTAGCAATTGTTGTTTTTCCAATTTTACTGATGCTCAATATCGGGTACCAGAAGAGAATCGATCGCTTCTATGCACTTGCACAAGACGAACTCGGTTCACTATCGCAGGCAGTTCACGAAAGTTTCGACGGTGTGATGGTCGTTAAATCATTTGGTGCCGAAAACCGTGAGACAGAGCGGTTGGCAGTAATCACATCTCGTCTGCGTAACGCACGTATTGACGCTGTTTCAGTACGTTCAACTTTTGAAGCCGCGATCGACGCGATTCCTTCGTTGATCAACATCACGCTGATTGTTCTTGGCGCAATCCGCGTCAAGACCGGCGCAATGAGTGTTGGTGACTTGACTAGTTTCATCTATCTGTTCACGCTCTTGGTTTTTCCATTAAGAATTATTGGTTATCTTTTTTCAGAAATTCCACACTCTGTTGCAGGGTGGCGACGTGTCCGCGAAGTTTTAGATGAACCGATTGGGCAAGATCCAAACGATGTAATTCAAATCCCAAAATCAGGTGTTGCCTTAAGTTGTAACAACATAAGTTTTTCGCACACGCCAGCGAACTCTGTATTGAAAGATTTGTCTCTTGAAATTTTGAGCGGCCGAACAGTAGCAATCGTCGGTGCGACAGGGTGTGGCAAGACGACTCTGTTGCATCTGTTGAGCGGTCTTATTAAAAGCGACTCGGGAATAATTTCGGTGCAACCAGGCGGGGTTGGTCTGGTATTTCAAGAAGCATTTTTGTTCGCTGAAAGTTTGAGATTTAATATCACTTTGGATTCGTCGATCACAGACGCACAAGTTGAAAAATCACTACGCATCGCAGAATGCACAGATTTCATTAGCGATCTCACCAATGGATTAGACACCATAATGGGCGAGCGCGGTGTAAGTCTGAGTGGCGGTCAGCGTCAGAGAATCGCTCTGGCCCGGGCAATTGCTCATAACCGTGCAGTGCTGCTTCTTGACGACACGACTTCGGCTCTTGATCCGGCAACAGAGGCACGCGTGGTCAATAATCTGCGCGAAATGTCTATGACGGATATAAACACGACGACATTGGTGATCGTGGCATCACGACCTTCAACAATCGCACTTGCTGATGAAGTGTTGTATATGCGCAACGGGCAGATTGTTGACCATGCCCGTCATGAAGTGTTGTACACACGCAACAGCGACTACCGAGAATTGATCAATGCGTTTGAGCACGATCGCCATGAATGAACCACTAGGGCGCTTCGGCACAGCCAAGACGATCTCGCGCGGTGTTGATATTGCGCCTGACCTCGGCAAAGGAATTGTAATTACTTTTTTTCTTGCAGTCATTGGTTCACTTGCAAGAGTTGCGGTACCGATTTTGATACAGCAGAGTATTGATAACGGTTTAGAACCTGGCAATGTTCGCGTTGGCTACATCTGTGTTTTAGGTGTAATCGCAGCAGTGGCCGTTATCTCAACTGCATGGGCATTAAGAACTGCGGTGTTGAGACTTGGGATCAGCGCTGAACAGGGCCTGTACACAATTCGAGTCAAACTCTACGATCACATTCACCGACTTAGTTTGGCTGATCACAATGAAGAGCGACGTGGCGCTCTCGTCTCAAGAGTGACGAGTGATATCGAAACACTCACGCTATTTTTTTCATGGGGTGCATTGGTGTGGTTGCTCGACGGTTCTTTGATGGTGGTAGTTGCTTGCGTGATGCTTTCGTATGACTGGATCTTGGCACTAGTCGCATTCAGCGTTTCGGCACCATTGTTCTTCGTACTTCGATCACTACAAAAAAGACTTGTCGGTGCATACGATCTCGCACGACAGAATAATGCGGATCTACTTGGCGCGGTTAGCGAACTTGTCTCGGGCACCGAAACATTACGGGCTTACAACGCACATGCGCCGATGGTTGCTCGAACGAAGAAGGCAGTAAAGATACGTTCAGAATCTCAGGTAAAAGCCGGGGTTATCGGTGCCTTCTTGTTTCCTTCTGGCGAGATATTTGCGGTATTTACAATCGTCGCAATAGTTGTGGTTGGCGTTTTGCGCGGCGTTGGTGGCGGATTATCTGCTGGGGCGATGGTCGGCTTTCTTTTTTTGACTTATAGATTTCTCGAACCGATTGCCGAATTCACAGAGGTTGTCGACCAAACCCAAACCGCCGTAGCAGGATTGCGCAGAGTTCTCAGTGTGCTGGATACCCCAGTAGGCCCGCCAGCAGCAATCAACCCGATTGCGATACCTGAAGGCCCGATAGGTATTGAATTTCGTGATTTGAGTTTCGCTTACAGTTCGCGCCTCGATTCGCAAGACGATGATTTGCCGGTTCTTCGAAATATTTCATTGGTGATTCCTGCACAGCAACACATCGCGTTAGTTGGATCTTCTGGTTCTGGCAAAACAACACTTGCGAGATTGATTTCGCGCTTGGCTGATCCAACGATTGGAAGTGTGTTGTTATCTGGGGTTGATCTTCGCGATATTGACAACGACGATCTTCGACATCGCTTAGTAGTAGTACCACAAGAGCCATTTTTATTTGCCGAGACGATTGCATACAACTTATTGTTTGCGCGCCCAGATGCAACTCAAGATGATCTAAATCTGGCAATTGACCGACTAGAACTAACCGAATGGATGAATTCTTTGCCGATGGGCCTTGAGACTCATGTAGGCCAACGCGGTTCATCGCTATCGGCGGGTGAACGCCAACTAATTGCACTCGCACGTGCATCACTTACAAATCCTGATGTTCTCGTCTTGGACGAAGCCACATCCGCAGTTGACGCACTCACAGAGGTTCAACTGGCGCGAGCACTACGGGTCATTTCGACCGGAAGAACTACGGTTTCAATAGCACACCGATTATCAACAGCATCACGCGCCGACAGAATTTTAGTTCTTGAAAATGGTTTAATAGTCGAAGACGGTTCGCACCAAAATCTGATTAGTCGCAACGGAAAGTACTCTAAGTTATACGAACAATGGCTTTCATCATCATCAAGCCAAACAAGATCGTGAGTTTAAATGCCACTTTGTAAATTGTTTAATCAGAAATTTGTTTCGTGTTCTGTAATCGCGATTCTATTTGTTGTCTTTACAGCCTCGTGCTCACAAAGCGCAGACACAGATGCCGTTTGCGATTCGGCAGAAAGATGGAACGAAGCCAGCACGGGATTTGCAGAGATCAGTTCAGACTTTGAAACAACGAGTCCAGGTCGTTTGCGCGAAGTTTTTAGCGAGTTGGTTTCAACATTGAGCTCAATGTCCGAATTTGCTCCGCCTCGAATCTACGTCTCAATCGCACAATTAGCAGAAACCTATGAATCGTTTGCGTCGGCACTTGAAGCGATTGACTGGCAGGGTGGCATGATCGCCAAAGATGCGTCTGCTACCAGTGCGGCAGTGCGACTAACGAGTGATGAAATCGAACAGGCGCAAACCGATCTCGGAGATTTCATTGATACCGAGTGTCAGGTTGAAATCAAGAACGTCATCATCAAACTCCCGAGTGTTGGCACAACTCTCCCTGACCCATTGATTCAAGATGAGACCCAAGAACTACCTGATGTGAGTGCGGACAACGAACAAAGCGTTGCTGCCTCGTTCGGTTTTCTTGTAGTTGAACCTTTTGGTGTGGCAATAACGAACGAGCAAGCACTGTGTATTGGTACTGCATTAATTAGTAAAAACATAATTAATAATTCTCAGTTAGATGCGAATTATTGGAATATGGTGCAGCAAACTTTTGACGAATGTTTGGTCAGCATTAACGTTGCAGAATCTCTACAAAAGTAAGTCGAGTTTCCGTTGCTAAAGTAAGCGCATGGAACTTTTATTGCTTCGGCACGCACAGCCACTTTGGATAGATAATGGATTGTGCGTTGATAACCCACCGCTTACACAATTGGGCCAGCGACAGGCAGAGTTGCTCGGCAAACGTATGGCGCGCGAGCACCTAGACCATATATATGTATCGCCGTTGCTGAGAACGCGTCAGACAGCCGCGCCGATACTTAGAGAACTAAAACGAGATGAAGTTATTGAGCCGTGGCTAGAAGAAATTCGTAGCCCTATTTGGCACGGTTCGCCTGGCGAAAGAGCTTCAAAGGCCTATCAAGAAGAGCGCGCGCGTCCGGGCAGAGAACGATGGCACGGACTTGAAGGTGGCGAACCAGTCAAGGATTTTGTCGCTCGGATACATGCAGGCGCTGAGAAGTTTCTTGCCGATAGAGGCATTTATAGAATTGAACACGAGTTACCAATTTGGCATATCGACAACCATGGCGAACGAATCGCCTTTGTAGCCCACGCTGGCACTAATAGTGCAGTGATTTGTCACTTGTTGGGTCTTGCCCCGACACCTTGGGAGTGGGAGAGATTTGTTCTAGGCCATGCTTCAGTCACTCGATTAGAGGCTTTAAAAATCGGCGACGGCTATGTTTTCGCACTTTCACCACTTTCCGATCTTGAGCATATTCCTCGCGAAGACCGAACTAATTAAACGCTCTAGATAGAGCACAACAGTGAAAAGGTGGCGGAGGATCTCACCTCTCCGCCACCCGATAATCGAGCTTGCTATTACGGTTGTGGGAGCACATCCGTAACGTCACAAGCGTCGACAGCTTTTACAATTGGGTACGGACTAACTGGCGCTCCACCTTTTGGATGAACTTCAAAGTGCAAGTGAGGCGAACCAGCAAAACCAGTTGAACCCATGTAGCCGATAATCTGTCCGGCTTTGACGACTGAACCAACTGCGAGTCCAGGTGCGAATGAATCAAGATGTGCGTAGAAGAAGTATGTGCCATCACTTGCAGTCAATCGAAGTGCGTTTCCACTTAACACGGCATCAGCTCCATACATTTTCGTTATCGTGCCGTCAACAACTGCATACAGAGCGAGACCTTTAACACCCATAATGTCGACACCTTCGTGTTGACGACCGCCAGGTCGAGACTGTTGCCAAGTATCACTGAAACTACAACGACCTTGCGATGGAAAAACACTTATTTGTGGGATACCAAGAGTTACCAAATCAGGCAGGACGCCAAGTGCGATAGCAGTAGAAAGATCAATCGCCGAAGTTACTTTGAGACCACGACTCGTTTGAAATGACGCAATCGCGATTGAAGTAGCGACGCCGAAAATTGCATCAACTCCACCTTTGAGTTCAATCGAATTAGCAATCAATTTTTCTTGCACCAGACGAACCGCATCACTTCTCTGACCGCGCGTCGGAAGAGTATCAATCGTCAGCATCTCACTACTTGTTGCAGTTGTATTAGCAACAACTGGTTGGGACGCAGCCTTAACTACTGCATTTTGAACCACAGGTTTTACTACGGCTGATTCTGGAATCAGGCCGAGTGCTGCAGCAGTGGCTGTATCTAACGACTGCGTTATTGGCAACGATTTGGCTGATTGAAATTTTGCAATCGCAATTTTGGTAGCTAAACCGAACACACCATCTGCGCCACCCTTAACTTGAATGCCATTATTCGCAAGTGCCTGCTGAAGTGACCAAACTTCTTCACTTTTTGTGCCTGCAGTCGGCAAAGCCTTTGGGTCAAGTTGTTTCGGCGCTACTAGTCCGAGAAACTTTGCAGTTCGCTCATCAACTGTGCCAGTGGCTCTGAATCCGACAATGCGTTGAAAACTCTTGAGAGTGTTTCGAGTCGTGACTGAGAAGACGCCATCGGCGCCACCCTTAAGAGTGAATCCTCGAGCAATAAGTGCCTCTTGCAATTGAGTTACAGATGCACCTGAGTCGCCAAAAACTGGCATTGATTCAGTCGCCGCATTGGCGGTGTTTACCATGGCAAGACTGAGGATTGACCCAGCAACAACCGAGATGACGGATTTAAATATCCGCCGTTTAATTCGTAACATATGTGCTCCCTTGTGAGATCGGACCTCTTTCGAGATCCGATTAAGGGATCGGCACTAGTAATACAAACTTGAGATATTTCTCACTTAAAATGTGTGAATCACTACTCAGAGTGATAATTTGACTGAAAAATTCACAGAATGGCCAAAAATGAGCCTAAAAATAGTTACTTAAAGTGTTGCTATGAACACAATTAGAGCGGTATTTTGACCAACTCGCTTAGTTTTGGCACGATCTTCCAGAGTTTGAGCATTTCTTGGTAGCGCTCGAACTCATTTTCGTCTGGGCGAGCACCCGTCTTGACGGCCCGAATCATCAGGTTCCGGGGAGTGTGGTCGTCGCCAACAAATTCAATGATCTCAGTTCGGTAGCCCATCAAGCGCAGAATTTGGGCTCTAAGTGCATCTGTCAAAATATCGCCAAGGCGTTCTTTAAGGATCCCATGTTTGGTGATTGTTGACCATGGCTCAGGCACTTCTCGTATTTGTGTCTGAAGATCATGATGACAACAAGGTGCGATCAGCAATAATTTTGAGTTGTTGTTGATCGCCCAAGCAATTGCGTCGTCGGTTGCCGTATCACAAGCGTGCAGAGCAATAGTTATATCTGCAGGCGGAATATCAGTCTCGGAAATTTTCTCTGCACGAAACTCGATTGAATCTGAGATATCAAGCCGACTTGCGATCGCGATATTTCGAATTCTCGATTGCTCACGCACATCAATTCCAATGACTTTGATCTTGCGATACTTGCCATGCAAATACTGGTGAGCCGCAAATGTCAAATACGCATTACCGCATCCATGATCAACGATCGAAATTGGCTGGTGATCAACAACTGATATGTGACCAGATTCGATCGCATTCTTTAACGTCGGAACGAGTATTCGAAGAAACTCTTCAACCTGAAGATACTTGTCTTGCTTTGTCGGTTTGATGCGTCCTTGAGCATCAGATATGCCGACTTCGCGAAGAAACGCATCGCTAGGGTCAAGCAATCGAGATTTGTGCTTATCGTGATCAAGCGATTGCAACTTGTTTGATTGCTCGACAAAAACCTGGGCATCGCCTTTCTTTGTGAATCTGATGGTCATTGATTGCGAAACACTTTCAATCAAAATATTCGCAAAACCCGAGTTCATTAATTTCTTGATTATCTCCGAGCCGAGGTCAAGATTGACAGTTTTAGAATTAACTCCAGAGAGTTCAATCATCTGTAATTTGATTTCGTCTTTAAGTTTGACTGGTCTAATTTCAACTTTTTCAGCATTGGGAAGCATGTTTCTGCGACGACCAGAAAGAACCGCCCTAACGAACGTGTCTGAATTATTAATTAGTGCAAAAGCCTCAGCAGTTGCTTCTTCAAATTCAATTGGCATTAAGTTCTCTACGTCCCTTAGATTGTGGTTCGTTGGCGTTGGTTACATCGCCAGCCAGTTGATGTACGACGAAAAGTATCGACTCCGCGTACCAAATCAATTACTGGTTTTGAACCAGCCTTGCTTTGACGCCGTTCAATTGTCAGGTTTCCGTGCGCCGTGCCATTGCCTTCGTCCGCAAAAAATGCCATAACTAGTGGAACTTCAATAATCAATTCATTGGCTGAAAATTGCTCGATAAAACTTTGACGAATTTGCTCGGGCGTGGTCAACGAATCAGCATTATTGATACTGATCACAGCATCATCAGTGAAATAGCGCATTACCGAATCAATCTCTGAACGACTTAACGCGTCGGCATACATCGTAATTAACTGACGCAAATCAAAATCAGTGGCAAGAGACGCAGGTCGGGGAGCATCGTCGTCGCTTTGTTTGGCTGTGCCATTCAATGTTTTAGTTGTACGCCGCGAATCACGTATGTCATCTGGTGACAAGCCGGTCTCGGCGGCCGCAAGTTGGCGCATTAAACGAATAAATTCTTTGCGCTTGAGTACGCCTTCATGGGCGGCATATTGCACAGCCAATCCGTCGATCAGTCCAGATATGCGAGTGGCAGATTCGCGAGGGTGAACACAGTGAAACTCACCGGATTCGTTACCGGCTCGAAGAACCTTTTCGAATACAGCGATTGATTGTGCATCGAGTTCTTGACTAATCGGTTTCATTTTTGGGTTTCGCAATGCTTCGCCCCAAGCATCAATCCATAACATCCATTCAACGTCGTCGCTGCCCTCGGGTACATAACTTTCAATCAGTCGCCATAACTTTGCCACTGCCGTGGGCGCCGATGCGCTGTCGCGCTGCATGTCAGCAAGGTCTTTGTTTGCGTAGTGCTCGAATGCTGCAGCAAGTAGTTCTTCTTTAGAAGCAAAGTGATAATGAATTAGACTGTTTGAAACTCCGAGTCGTTTAGCGACATCAGCCACACGCGTACCCGCAAAACCACGTTCAATGATTACGTCGCAGGTAGCCTCAAGAATCTCAATGCGACGCTGCTCAACTGTTTCTTTTTTCACTTCTTGCGCACGATACTTTGCTTGGGGTCTGAACGAAACTCAGACGGTCCTAAATACAGAAAGCGACTATTCGTGCGTGAGTTAAGTATCACTCCAAAAGGCTTTCTTCGTGTGGCACAGACTGCATTCGCTTCACTCTATTTGATAATCATCACCGGCTCGTTAGTGCGACTAACTGGCTCAGGTTTGGGCTGTGCAGATTGGCCACGTTGCAGTGAATCAAAGTTTGTTGATGTGTCGAACTCACATGCGGCAATTGAGCAAGTCAATCGTCTGTTCACCGGTGTTGTTGCGGCAAGCGTGATTCTTGCTGTTTTGCTTTCGGTGAGGTTGCGACCAAAGCGTCGTGATCTAGTCGGCATGTCTGTCGGACTCGTCGTCGGCGTTCTTGCCCAAGTCTTACTCGGGGGCATAGTTGTGCTCACTGGGCTTAATCCGTTCTCAAATATTGCGCACTTTTTGGTGAGCATTGTGCTGATGAGCAATGCCTACATGTTGCTTCAACACGCAAGAATATTTCGAACTCAAGAAGCTGTTTTGCCGCGTCGTGATCCAGAAATTACCGATGCGAAAACTCTGTTGCTGGTGCGTATCGTCTTGGCTTTGACCGGCGCGGCCGTCGTTACAGGCACAGTTGTAACTGGCTCTGGGCCCCACGCTGGTGACGAGAACGCGATTCGAATTGCCTTAGCGATCAGCACAGCCGCAAAGATCCACAGCATCACAGTCATCACCTGCCTAGTTACGGCATTGGTCTTATTTTTGGTGGCTCGCAGAGAACCGACGTCTTGGCGCATCCTGGCTCATCCGCTAGAGCGATTTCTTGCCATTGGCTTCTTGCAGGGTTTAATCGGTTATGTTCAATACTTTTCTGGGCTACCGATGTTGCTAGTCGCAGTGCATGTTGCTCTATCTGTTGCGGTATGGCTTGGCGCGCTTGATTTATTTTGGAATTCAAAACTTCCAAAAGATGCATAAATTGTGCTTAGATTAGAGCCACGATGTTGAAGCAATCTGGTCCTAAGGTTCGTCACATCTGGCTCAAAGTTCTGTTAGCGCTGATCTGTTCGACTGTTGCAGGTCTCGGTTTCGCATCAAGTTCGGTAAGCGCAGCAGAAGATGGTGAATTTTTTATTATTGCCAGTGTTCAGAACCAAGTTTTGGTCAACGACGTGCCAGAGCGAACACCCGTTGCTGGGGCATCTATCAAAGTCACAACTACTAAAGGCATTTTGATCGGTGAGGGTATTACTGGTGCAGATGGACTTTGCAAAATCGCAGTACCTACAAGAGACAACTATCTAATCGATATTGATACAACTTCACTGCCGAACGGACTCACGCTCATCGATGCCGACAAAGCGCAAGTCAAGGTTGACCAAGTTTTGTTTACGACAAATACGAAACGAGTCACTTTTTTTACTGGAGACAGTGGCGTTGCGGGCTCAAGCGAATTGGAGCGCTATTTACAGCGATTAACTGACGGTATTCGTCTCGGACTCATCATCGCAATGTGTTCAGTCGGTCTGTCATTAATTATCGGCACCACTGGTTTGACGAATTTCGCGCACGGCGAGATGGTCACATTTGGTGCACTCGTCGCATTTTTCTTCAACGTTTATCTGAATATTCCGATACTAATTTCTGGGCCGATTGTAATTTTGTTGGGGGGATGCTTCGGATTGCTCATCAATTGGGGTATTTTCGCGCGTTTGACAAAACGCGGTATCGGTTCTAATTCGCAGTTGGTGGTATCGCTTGGTCTCTCGCTGATGTTGATCAACTTTTATCTTTTCTTATTCGGTGGCCGAACAAAGCAATTGACTAGTTATTCAAAGCAAGTGAACCTTGAGATAGGTCCAATCGGTATTACGCCGAGAGATTTGACAACTGCAATTCTCGGGATCATTATTTTGCTATCAGTAGCATTTTCATTGCAAAGATCGAGGCTGGGTAAGGCGATTCGTGCTGTCAGTGACAACGTTCAACTTGCTTCAGCAACGGGTATTGACACGCAAAAAGTAATCCGCATTGTGTGGTTTGCGGGTGGCGCTTTGGCAGCAACTGGCGGTATTTTTCGAGGTTTAGACGAACAAGTTAGTTTTTCAATGGGTTCAGATTTAGTTTTCTTAATGTTTGCCGGCATCACACTCGGTGGGCTCGGCTCTGCATATGGCGCACTCGTTGGTGGTTTTTTCATTGGTGTTTTTGTTGAAATGGCCGCACTGTTCATCCCAAGTGAGTTAAAGGTTGCACCGGCATTATTCATTTTGATTTTGGTACTAGTTATTCGCCCACAAGGTATTTTCGGCAGAAGTCAAAGGGTTGGTTGACATGGATTTACTAAAGATCATTGAAAATACGCTTCGTGCATCGATTGGCGTTGACGCAATCTATTTTGCAATTGCTGCGTTGGGTCTAAATATTCACTTCGGGTATACGGGCATGCTCAACTTTGGTCAGGCAGCATTTATGGCGTGTGGTTCATACGGCCTTGGTATGACGGCGCAATACTTTGGTGTTGGTCTGTGGTGGGGTATTCCGCTTGGAATATTTTTCGTAATAATACTTGCGTTAATTGTTGGCATCCCAACTTTGCGGTTACGAGCTGATTATTTAGCAATAGTCACGATTGCAACTGCGGAAATAGTGCGCTTATTTGTGCGCTCAGTAAAGTTCAGAAAAGTTTTTGGTGGCACCGAAGGCATCAGCAGTTTCAGTAGCCAATATCGCGAACTGAGTCCTTTTGAGCCGGGTAAGAATTATGGATTTGGGCCTTTTACTTATACGGGCTATTCGCTTTATACAATCCTTATTGGCTGGGCATTGGTCGGCATCTTCTCTCTCTTCACTTGGCAGTTAATGCGTAGCCCGTGGGGCAGAGTTGTTAAAGGTATCCGCGAAGATGAAGATGCGGTTCGAAGCCTCGGAAAGAACGTCTACGCATACAAGATGCAAGCACTTGTAATTGGTGGCGTTATCGGAATGTTCGCAGGAATGGTGTTAGCACTCGATCGTGGATCTGTTCAACCTGATAACTACAGCCGAATGGTGACGTTCTATATTCTCACTGCACTCGTCTTGGGTGGTCTGGCAAAGGTCGCAGGATCGGTCGTTGGATCGATGTTGTTTTGGTTGTTATTTGTATTCTCCGACAATGTCTTACGTGAAATGACTCGCAATGGACCACTACGCATAAGCGGTGTCACGATTATTGAGAGCAATCAGGTTGGTGCTGTCAACTACATGTTTGTCGGTCTCGGTTTGATGCTGTTGATTGTCTTCAGACCGCAAGGGTTGTTTGGCAATCGTCAAGAGATGGCCCTCGATGGTCGCTGAACGAAATTACAGTGAACTCGCGACAACGGTTCGTGTGGCGTTATCAACTATCGAATCAACCCCAGGTGTTTCTAAACCTGATCCGATTTTGGTAGCAGATGGTGTTCGTCGCCATTTCGGTGGGGTTGTTGCAGTAGATGTATCGCATATCGAAGTACAACGAGGTTCGATTACTGCTTTGATTGGCCCAAATGGTGCGGGTAAGACAACATTATTCAATCTTCTTTCTGGTTTTGATAAACCCGATGTTGGTGAATGGCGTTTCGACGGGCACAACATGTCGCGCGTCGCCGCACATCAAACCGCCAGCATGGGTATGGTTCGCACTTTTCAGTTGACGAAAAGTCTGACAAAGATGTCGGTTATCGAAAATATGAAACTCGGCGCTATGCACCAAGTAGGTGAGAAGTGGTGGAACGGTCTATTGCCATATTTATGGAGATCGCAAGAAGCCAAAATTGAAGAGCGTGCTGATGCTCTGTTGAAACGTTTCAAGATGGATCACATGCGCGGTGAGTATGCCGGCACACTTTCTGGTGGTCAACGTAAATTGCTTGAGATGGCACGAGCGCTGATGACTGAACCGCGATTAGTCATGCTGGATGAACCAATGGCTGGCGTTAACCCAGCTTTAAAACAAAGCTTGAACGAACACATCAGAGGCTTACGCGATGATGGCATGACTGTGTTGTTCGTCGAACATGACATGGATATGGTCAACGACGTTGCGGACTGGGTGATCGTGATGGCAGAGGGTGCAGTCATCGCTGAGGGAACACCAAGTCAAATCTCAAATAACGAAAAAGTCGTCGAGGCTTATCTCGGCCTGCACCAAGGGACATCTCTCTTGGATGAGGCGCAATTATGAATTCTGTGCTCGATGTAAAAGAACTAGTGGCCGGTTATATCCCTGAAGTAAATATTTTGAATGGCTGCAACATAACCGTAAATCAAGGTGAATTCGTTGGAGTCATCGGACCAAATGGCGCCGGTAAGTCGACTGTACTTAAAGCAATTTTGGGTGAATGTTCAGTGCGGGGTGGAGAAATAAAGTTAGGCGAATTAAACATCACCGGCTACAAAGCTCACGAATTAGTTGAACGCGGCATTGGCTACGTGCCGCAAAATCGAAACGTATTTCCAAGCCTTACGGTTACTGAAAACCTTGAGATGGGCTGTTTTTTGAAACCGTCGGTGTTTAAGAATCGATTTGAATATGTTTCGACACTTTTCCCTCGGTTACTCGAACGGGCTTTGGTAAAGGCTGGTTCGCTTTCGGGCGGAGAGCGTCAAATGGTCGCTATGGGACGTGCACTAATGATGGAGCCGAAACTGTTGTTGCTTGACGAGCCCTCAGCAGGGCTTTCACCTGTTCTGCAGGACGAAGTTTTTATTCAGTGCAAGAAGATCAACGCTGAAGGCATCGCGATATTGATGGTCGAGCAGAATGCTCGCAGATGTTTGCAAGTCTCGAATCGCGCGTATGTTTTAGACCAAGGCAAGAACGCATACACGGGCACGGGCAAAGATCTTTTGACTGACCCGAACGTAATCAAGTTGTATCTTGGCACGCTCGCCAAATCAACTGGCGGCTGATCAAAGATTTAGGCAAATAAAAAGGCCCCGGGCTTTCGCCCGGGGCCTTTTCATTTAATCTTTAGAAATTATTGATTACTTACCAGCGTCAAAGTTCTCGCCGAGTGCGTTACCAATGTTTCCATCAACGCCATAGACCTTCTTCGCTGTTGGTCCAACGCCGTTCTCCACCATTGTGCGAAGAATTCGTGAGCCCTCATCGAATGTGATCAAGACGATTGCGTCTGGGTTAGCAGCAACAACTTCTCCGACTTCGGCATCAAATGTTGTTGCCTTAGGATCGTAGATTTTCTTGCCCAATACTTTTACACCAGCTGCTGTAAGAACTTCTTCTACAACTGTTGCAAGTCCGGTGCCGTAAGCATCGTCAAGCGCCATGATGTAAACAGATTGTGCTCCGTCAGCGACGATTACTTCTGCAAGTACTGCACCCTGGAGGTCATCCGGTGGTGCGTTACGGAAGAAGAGACCGTTGTCGGCGTATGAAGTCAACTTTGGCGATGTGTTCGCTGGGCTGAACTGAATAACACCTGCTGCAGTGATCTTGTCGATAACTGTGAGCGATACACCAGATGATGCTGCACCAATAATGGCGTCTGCACCTTCTGCGAGCAATCGATCAACAGTCACGCTGGCTGTGTCAGTTGAAGTGTCGCCGGAATCTCCTGCGCTGTACTCAACTGGCTTGCCAAGAACGCCGCCGGCCTTGTTTAGGTAATCAATTGCGTACTCAACACCAGCGATCATTGGAGCGCCAAGGAATGCAAGGTTGCCTGTCTCTGGAAGAAGTCCACCGATTTTAAGAACTCCATTACCCTTACGAGCAACTTCTGTCTTTGAAAGTGGCAATACTGCAGATTCTGGAGCATTTGCAAGTTGGTATGTAGTAAGTGTGTTATCAAGACGATTGTCTGCACCGAATTGAAGAATGCCGTACGAAGCCTCAAGTGGCTCGCCGTTTCCGTTCAATGTGTTTGGACCAGAGAAACCGTCAAAGTCGACGTCGCCCTTCGCTTTGATTGTTGCAAGACAGTCTGCCCATGTTGCAGCTGTGCACTTAGTACCATCTTTTGAAACAGCAACAAGTTGGTCAGCAAGTGCGCTGCCATCTGTTCCTGCGGCTTCTGCTGCAAGTGCAATCAACATCACAGCGTCAAATGATTCTGCTGTGTAGTTGAAGTCAACAAGTGCTTCGTTGCCTTTGCCTGTCCAAAATGCATTAACTGCATCTTTGAACTCTTGAGTCAACTCAACAAGTGGAGTTGTACCTTTCATTCCAGCCAACTCGCCGCCTGATGCAGCAGGTGCTGCCTCTTCGGCTACTGCTGTTGTTTCTTCTGTTGCCGCATCGGAGCCGCCGCAAGCCGCAGCCAAAAGGCTGAGACCAACAACAAGCGCGCTGAAGCGTTGCGTTGTAGTTTTCTTCATTTATTTTTCTCCCCCTAGGAGTAGGACAGCGGGATGCTGGCCATTAGTTAGGAACTTCTAAGGGTATTGAGCCCCACGAACTTTGGCAACTATTTAGGGTTAAAACACGCTGATCAACGCAATTAATACAAGTAAATAGTTGCCGTTAAATCTCAGTTAATTTGACGCGGCAGCCTTAATCAGTCGGTCTCGGATCGCATCACCTAAACCACCACTGCTAGGCATAACAGCCAAAACCGTATGAATTTTGCGATCGTCGGCTTGACGTAAACGTGCGTAAAGTTGCTTTGCATACATCTCTAAATCATCATCGAAATCAAGAATTTCTGCCGTTAGACCTTGCGCTGAAATCTCATCAAAACGGTGCATTGCCTGCTGCGGATTTTCTATGAGTTCAACTCGACAGTTTGGCGCGTAATGCTTTTCGAGCATCCCAGGTGCCCGAGAGTCATCATCAGAATCTGCGATCTCAATTTTGCCAATCTCTTCAAGTTCAGATTTTGATATTTTCCCACAACGTAAAATCTGGGGTCGATCTGAAGTGCAATCGATAATTGTCGACTCAACACCAATTTCGCAAATACCTCCGTCAAGTACAAGTGAGACATCATCACCAAGATCATCAACTACATGCTTTACGCAAGTCGGGCTCACTTTGCCAAATCGATTCGCTGAAGGAGCGACCAACCCGTCGTTGAGACTGTTTAACAACGACAACGCAACTTTGTGATTCGGAATACGAATCGCAACGGTTTCGCGTTTGCCAGTTATCTCATCGCAAACATTTATAGTTCGCATCAGTATTACTGTTAGCGGCCCGGGCCAAAAATGCTTGCAAATGTTCATCGCATATTGCGGAACATTCTTCGCCCATTTTTCAAGTTGTTGATAATCCGCAATGTGCAAAATCAGTGGATGATTTGTAGGCCGTGCCTTAACCTCAAATATTTTACCGATTGCCTTCGGATGTGAAGCCAATGCGGCAAGACCATAGACAGTTTCGGTAGGCAACCCAATCAGCAAGTCATTACGCAGATTTTCTACCGCTGATTCGATTGACGTAGAGAGATTTCCATCCAAAATTTGACTGGTGCGATTTTGCATCAGGTCAATCTTTAAAGAAATCAAGCATCGCATCAATGAACGAGAAATTATCTGTGGACGCAAAGTGATCGCAGTTCTTTAAGAGTTTGAATTTTGCGTTTTTGAAAGACAGCACCAATTCATCGGCAGGTAGAACAAAGTCGCGATCACCGACGAGTACCAAGACATCAGCCGTTATCGCTGAGGCGTTGTCTTTTGTAAATACAGCACCGCGCGGTCGTTGTAAGACAGCCCTCAATGCCAATGGATCGTTATCACTGTGGCGCGCATAATTACCAAATTGACGGGCGAGAGTATTTTCGACTTCTGCAGTGCCGTCAATCCCAGAGATAATCAACTCAGTTTCTTTTGGATCGTGAGGCTGAAATATCTTGTCGCCGATACCGAGCAGGATCAATTTGCGAAACATTCCAGGATTTATAACTGCGGCGTGCAATAAAGCAATCGCACCTAATGAAAAACCAACAGCGTCAATTTGAGAATCGTTTGCACTTTGGCGAATCGGCAAAGAAATATCAGAGTAAGCAGCTGAATCATGTGGCTTTTCGGCGTTTCCATGACCAAGCAAATCAATGCCGACAACATTGCGACCTGATTCTTGCAACAGAGTCTCGACACCAGACATTTGCCAGGTTCGCGCAAACGAGCCGGCCCAACCATGAACCATAAGCACTGGGGGTAGCGCAGTATTTGTGAAGCCAGTACTAACATCCATACGAGTAGCCTAAGGAGGCTTCAAAATGAGCCCAACACGAGGGGACAACCGATGCGTTTTTTAAACCAGTCGCCTGATTTTGATTTGACCTATAGCGATGTTTTCATGGTGCCCAGCCTCTCAGCGGTTAGTTCAAGACTCAAAGTCGATTTAACAACACCTGACAAGATCGGCACAAAGATACCGCTAGTCGTCTCGAACATGACGGCGATCGCAGGGCGACGAATGGCAGAGACGGTTGCGCGTCGAGGTGGAATAGTCGTTCTTCCACAGGATATTCCACTTGACATTGTCGAGATTGTCGTCAAATTCGTCAAGTCAAGACACCGAGTGATTGATACTCCAATAACGATGCAACAAGACGGCACTGTTGGTGAGGCTTTGAGTTTGATTTACAAACGCAGTCACGGTGCTGTAATCGTGGTTGATGAAGATCAGCGACCCTACGGAATCTTCACCGAGCATGATGCAGTGGGGTTTGATCGTTTCGCGCAGATTCGAAATGTTATGAGTCGAGAAATATATACTCTCGACGAATCTCTGACACCTCAACAAATGTTCGAGCGTCTAACCGAAGCGCGTTTATCGGTCGCACCAGTTGTCGACAAAAACGGCAAGTTGCTCGGCGTGATCACCAGAAATGGCGCGCTGCGCAGCACAATTTATGAACCAGCCGTAGACAAAAACGGATGCCTGATGATTGCTGCAGCAGTAGGAGTCAACGCTGACCCCTCAACGCGAGCAAAGAATCTTGCCGCTATGGGTGTAGACGTGGTTGTTGTTGATACGGCTCACGGACATCAAGTTCGAATGCTTAATGTGATCGAAGACGTTCGACAGGTACTAAATAATGTTCCGCTCGTTGCCGGAAACGTTGTAACTTCGGACGGTACCCGAGACATCATCAACGCCGGCGCAGACATCGTAAAAGTCGGAGTTGGACCTGGCGCGATGTGCACAACTCGAATGATGACGGGTGTCGGTCGTCCACAATTTTCGGCGGTACTTGAATGCGCGCAGACTGCATCAGATCTGGGTAAGCAGATTTGGGCGGACGGTGGAGTGCGTTATCCACGTGATGTCGCACTCGGCTTGGCCGCTGGTGCAGCCAACGTGATGTTTGGTTCTTTACTCGCAGGCACCTACGAATCGGCGGCTGACACTCTTCGCGATACAAATGGCCGTCTCTACAAGGAGAGTTTCGGAATGGCATCAAACCGAGCAGTTCGAAATCGAACACGCAGTGAGGGCGCATTTGAGCGTGCTCGAAAAGAATTATTCGAAGAAGGGATCAGTTCATCGCGGATGTACTTAGATCCGCAACGACCGAGTGTTGAAGACA
This sequence comes from Ilumatobacteraceae bacterium, assembly GCA_964203235.1. Lineage (GTDB taxonomy): Bacteria > Actinomycetota > Acidimicrobiia > Acidimicrobiales > Ilumatobacteraceae > BACL27. The sequence continues at coordinate 766,278 of CAXNLE010000001.1, read as the reverse complement.
TCATCGATCAGATCATCTCGGGTGTGAGATCAAGTTGCACCTATGCAGGCGCTGCGAACATCTCAGAGTTTCAAGAGCGCGCGGTAATCGGGGTTCAGAGCGCATCAGGTTACGACGAAGGTCGTGCGCAAGACACCAGTTGGTGAAGTTGATGTACCGATGATTGTTATTGCTATTGATGGCCCCGCTGGCGCTGGCAAGTCAACGATCGCTAAAGCATTGGCGGCAAAGTTACGAGTGAGATATCTCGATACTGGTGCAATGTATCGAGCGGTTACCTTCGCAGCAATGAATTCAGGTATTGACCTAAGCAATCAAGATCTTGTCGCTGAGTTAACTCGAGACTCAAAAATGTTGCTTACAGATGAGAGTGTCGTGATCAATGGGCTTGATGCGACGTCTGCTATCCGTAGTTCTGAAGTCACTGCAGCGGTCAGCTCTGTGGCAGCAAACAGCGAAGTGCGCACTGAACTACGAGAGCGTCAGAGGCAGTGGATTGCCGATCACAACGGCGGGGTAGTTGAAGGACGGGATATTGGTTCAGTTGTGTTTCCTGACGCAACTTTGAAAGTTTATTTAACTGCGTCGCCAACTGTGCGTGCGAAACGTCGTGTCGCCCAATCCGGCGGAAATGTCGAAGAAATCGCTGCCGCTATCGCGTCGCGAGATTTGCAAGACAGTTCTCGTAGTGACAGTCCGCTAACGCAAACAGATGATGCAATCACAATCGACACGAGTGACCGATCGATAGATGAAGTTGTTGCGCAACTAGTTGAAATGGCTAATAGAAGATCCGAAAATATATCATGACGAAAATCGATACGAATCTCGCCGGTCAAGGCCGTTTCGGAAAATTGTTTTATGCAGTTATACGTGCCATTTTGGTTGCGTTATGCCGAGCGTATTTGCGACTAAGCATTAAGGGTCGAGAAAATATTCCTAAAACTGGCGCATTTATTTTGGCGCCAATTCATCGATCAAATATCGACACGCCGATCTCATGTGCCACGACAACTCGTCGCTTGCGTTATATGGGTAAAGACAGTTTGTGGAAAAACAAAACTATTGGCTCGGTGCTTTCTGCGTTAGGTGGGTTTCCAGTCACGCGGGGTACGGCTGATCTTGAGGCACTGAAGCGTTGTCTCGCAGTGCTTGCACTAGGCGAACCGATTGTGATGTTTCCTGAGGGCACACGACAATCCGGCGATTTGATACAACCGTTGTTTGATGGCGCCGCTTATTTAGCAATTAAGGCGAATGTCCCGATTGTGCCTGTCGGTATTGGCGGCACACAGGATGTCATGCCCAAAGGTAAGAAGATGATTTACCCTAAGAAGTGCACGATGATAATCGGTGCGCCGATTTATCCGCCACTGGCGACGACAGGTCGTACCCCGCGCACAGCAACAACTGAGTTGACAGCAAATTTGAAATCTGCGTTGCAAGAGTTATTCGACGCCGCACAACTTGCAGCGCACTAGTTATTTAATTAATTAAATAACTTTTTAGTGCTTTTTGCATCGAGACTAAATCACTAACGCCACACACTTCGCGCACTGAATGCATTGAAAGTTGCGGTATCCCGACATCCACGGTGTCAATACCAAGTCGTGTTGCCGTGATTGGTCCGATCGTTGTACCGCAAGGCATATTATTTTTCGAGACAAACATTTGATGTTTGACATTCGCCAACTCGCAGGCTCTGACAAACATCGCTGCCGAAGTCGATGAAGTTGCATATCGCTGATTCGAGTTCAACTTCAATGCAGGACCTTGATTAATAATTGGAGCGTGCGCGTGATCGTGGCGCTCGGGATAGTTGTGATGCACCGCATGTGAATTATCAGCAGAAACACAAGACGACTGAGATAGTGTCTGCAAGAAATCAATTCTTGATAGACCACCCGCGTTAGCAATTCTTTCAAGTGTGTGTTCGAGAAGTGGTCCAGCCGCGCCAACTGCACTTGATGAGCCAACCTCTTCATGATCAAACAGCGCAACGACGCAAGCATGCAACGGTTCAGTTGACCCGATTAGCGCCGAAATTGCAGCCCAACATGATGCCTGATTATCAAGTCGACCACTTGCGAATAGAGACTGGTCAACACCTAAAAGTTGCGCAGGTACCGAATCGAAAAGCTGAGCGTCAACCGAAATTATCTGTTCGAGTTTGACATCAATCTGCGATGCAACCCATTGCAAAAAATCAAGAGTCTTATCGCCGGTCGCCCATGCGGCATTTAGGTGCAGTTGTTTGTCGAGGATCAAACCTCGCTCGTTTAATTCGCGATCTAGATGTATTGCCAATTGTGAGATGCGAGCAATTGGAGTTGCAGTACAAAACAACTTGACCGAACCGTCTCGCAACACCGCATGTCCTGCGATGCCAAGGTCGCGGTCAAGCCAACTATTAAGCAGAGGGCTACCGTAAATCTCAACTTGCAATGTCTGCCAACCAAATCTCGTCTCATCTGGGTGCGGCTTAATTTTTAAACACGGAGAATCAGTGTGAGCACCGATAATTCGAAACTTCTCAATCTTCTTTGAACCACGCCTCCATGCAACTATTGACCCAGAGCGTTTAATAAATCCGCTTGATAAAAACCCCTCTGGCGAATTTGTGTCTGTGCAATCAGCGAAACCGGCCGCTAAAAGTTCGTTACCGGCAAATTCAACTAAGTGTCGAGGCGTCGGTGACGCATCGAGTTGATTGCGAAGTTGTAAAACTAATTCAGACGTCACGGTTTGATTTTTGAGAGCGAAATATCTTGTCCGAAAAATGAGCAAGACGTATCTTGAATACTTGACTCTCGAACTTCAAACTTTGCAGCGCAAATTGATAAAGCATCTCGTTGCGTAAACGAAAGAACGGCGATTCCAGCGAACAACGCCAGCATAAGAATTTTTGTGACTAAAGACTTAACAAACTTGAGTACAAAAAGCCAGCCGAGCACGCTTCCGCCCATTGAGCCAAGTCCGATATTTTTGGCAGTTTCAGCATTCAGTGAAAATAGATCCATGTGATCTAGTGTGGCATGACTATGAGCGATCAACCAGTACACCTTTCAGCAAGTGGACCACCAGAGACGATTATCCCGAAAATCACGCCTGAACTTCGGCTCAGGTTAGATACCGCGTTGGCAGTGCCGATTGAGAGCCGACGACGAGCAGTATGCGAAGTTGTCGCTGATCATCCGACATTTCTCGAGGGTTGGGCGACAATCGGCGATCTCAGCGAACAGGGCATTGATGCATATATGGCATATCGCGTCGGGTACCACCGCGGTCTAGACACATTGCGTGCGAATTCGTGGCGCGGTTCTGGGTATGTGCGATGGGCGAGAGAATCTAACCGTGGATTTTTGAGGTGCCTTGGCGGGTTGGCAAAACAATCGCGACTGATTGGTGAAATCAATGAGGCAGTTCGGTGCGAACAATTTCTTTTGCAATTAGATCCGAGTGGCGAAGCCAGCAAATAGTTTCGCAATCATTTATGCAAGAAGAGTTCGTCACTGGGGCAATTTTCGCCGGTGGTGAGAGTTCTCGTTTTGGCTCACCCAAAATCAACGCGTTGGTAGATGGCGAAGAATTTGGTTTTCGAATTGCACGGTCAATGCGCCAGTCAGGAATCGAAAAGATTTTACTTGTAGGTGGCTCTGAAGTTGATGCAGTTCGATGGAATCTAGCGTTTGTTGCTGATGAATTTTTTGGCGCCGGGCCGTTTGCGGCATTGCTGGCTGCGATGCACAATTCGAATTCACCGATTTTGTTGACCATGCCGTGCGATGTGCCGTGGATTGATGGTGAATCGTGCAAACAGTTGTCAGCGATAGATGAAAAGTTCGATGCACAAGTTGCAATCACAGACTCGCCACAGTGGTTAAGTAGCGCGTGGCGCAGAAGCGCAATTGAGCATTTAGAACAACAATTTGCGAGCGGTGTACGCGCAATCCATCGCGCAGTCATCGGGTTAAAAGTTAATTATTTGCCGCTACCTCACAGTGCATTGCAAAATGTCAACACGGGGGAAGATTTGATTTGAAACTGCTCTCGGCAATCAAGTTTCTCGGCACAAACTTCAACTAACCTCTGAAAATGGCGATTAATGAAATTTCAGTTAACGAACTCACGACTTTGGTTGAAAATGGCTCACTAGTCGTAGACGTTCGAGAACCAGATGAATACGAGTCAGGTCACATTCCAGGTGCAATTCTCGTGCCACTTTCGACGGTGCTCAGCAATACGAGCGAATTTGAATCGGATGAAACTGTTTATGTTGTCTGTCGCAGCGGAGGTCGCAGTATGCAGGCTTGCGAAATGCTGCATGAAGTCGGGGTTTCAAATGTGGTGAATGTTGCTGGCGGCACCATGGGTTGGATCAGCCTCGGCAATGAAATCGTCACCGGAGAACATCCAAGTTGACATACCGCTGGATAGAAGATGATCTTGCTTTAAATGAAATCATTGATGAGATTTTGTTGCAGCCTCGATATGCAATTGATACTGAGTTTCATCGCGAGAAGACTTATTACCCGAAACTCGCACTAGTTCAGTTGAAGTGGGGCGAAAAGACCGCACTTGTTGATCCACTTGCTGTTGATCCGCGGGGTCTAGCAAGATTGTTTGAGAGCGATATTCTTGCGGTGTTTCACGCTGCTCAACAAGACCTTGAAGTCCTACGCCATGCATCGCTAGTAGCACCTAAGAATATTTTTGATAGCCAAATCGCTGCAGGTTTTCTTGGCTATTCAACCCCATCGCTTTCGACTCTCGTTCAAGCAATCAAGAAAGTCGCGCTCTCGAAAGGTGACCGCTTAACCGACTGGCTGCGACGTCCTTTAACGACAGCACAATGCGTCTACGCTGCAGACGATGTCGCACATCTTTTAGATTTACACGATGAACTCTCGTCACAACTAAACGAACTGGGTCGAACTGTCTGGGTCGCCGATGCTTGCAATGACCTTGTGGCGCGTCCAAGTGGGCCGATCGAATCACATTTGGCGTGGCTCAAACTTAAAGAGGCGCGATCACTAAAGGGTTCGTCGCGTGGGGTAGCGCAAGCAGTCGGTCAGTGGCGCGAAGAGCGTGCGATGAGAAGTGATTATCCGCCAAGAAGAATTATGTCCGACATGGCATTGCTGGGGATTGCTCAGCGCGTGCCAAAGAACGTCGAAGAACTCGCCTCAACTCGTGGCGTAGATGACCGTCATTTGTCTTCAGAATTTTGCAAAGAAATTATGACTGCGATTCGCGAAGGTGCGCAACAAAATATTGCATTGCCGAGTCACGAATCAGATGAAGTTGAGAAATGGGCGAGACCTGCATTGACACTGATAACCGCCTGGATCGGCGAACTTGCTCGTAAAAATAAAATAGATGCGACTCTTCTCGCAACACGTAGCGATATCAGCGCTTTCTTGCGAAAGTCACCCGATGCTCGTTTGTCGCACGGTTGGAGAGCAGCCGTCGTCGGCGAAGACCTAAACAGAATCCTTTCTGGCACCGTCGGTTTGAGTGTTGATCGTGACGGACATCTCAAACTGATTGAGGCAGATAACCTGTAAGTCCACGTTTTGAGAGGGTTTTGTTGCTAGTCTCTTACGCAATGTCTAACCACTAGGCGGTGACCAAAACCGGTAGCCGCCCCAGAGAAAATTTGGAGCCCTATCGTGAAAAAGGGACGTCATCGTCGATTTGAAGAAGCTCGTCGTCTGAAGCAAACAGGCCCGACTGCACAAGATCTTGGTGTTTCGCGTGAAAGTAAGTCGAAGACTCAAGAAGACGAATATGCAGCCATTGCAGAACGTTATGGCGTGAGATTCGATGAAGACGGTGAAGAACTCTCCGATGAGCTCACCGATGAAGATAATTCATAACTAGCTGAAACTGAGAAACCCCCATTAATAACATCCGAAATATTGCTCTAGTAGCGCACGTTGACCATGGCAAAACCACACTGCTCGACGCCCTTTTAAAATCAGGCGGAACCTTCGCTGCTCACCAAGCGGTCGTAGACCGCGTAATGGACTCAAACGATCAAGAGCGCGAGCGTGGAATCACAATTTTGGCCAAGGCCGCCGAAATTGAATGGCGCGGTACAAAAATCAACCTCGTAGATACACCTGGTCACGCTGACTTCGGTGGAGAAGTAGAGCGAGCACTTGCGCTCGTTGACGGTATTTTACTGTTGGTCGATGCCGCAGAAGGCCCGTTGCCGCAAACCCGATACGTGCTGTCAAAAGCACTGGCTCGCGACTTGCCGGTTGTAGTTGTTTTGAACAAAGTTGACCGATCTGATGCTCGTCCAGAAGAAGTGCTTCTTGAAGTTGAGCAACTTTTTTTGGATCTTGCGCATCATGATCATCACTTGAGTTTTCCGGTGATTTCAGCGGTTGCTAGAGATGGGCGTTCAATGAAGGGCATCGGAATGCCAGCCGAGAACGCCGACCTCGTGCCATTGCTTGATGCAATTCTTGACACAATCCCAGAACCAGCAGATGACCCGTCAGCACCCTTGCAAGCAATGGTTGCCAACTTGGATGCTTCTGACTATCTCGGGCGCCTTGCCATTGGTCGTGTGCACGCTGGAGTATTGCGAAAGGGTGAAACAATCACAGTTTGGCAACACCCAAATGCGACCAACCCAGCGCCGTTTATTAAACGACGAATCTCAACTCTGTTTGCGTTTCGCGGTATCAGTCGCGAAGAAGTCAGCGAAGTATCTGCTGGTGACCTGTTTATTTTGGCGGGCATTGACGAAGTTGAAGTGGGCGACACAATTGCTGCACTAGAGAACGCCGCGCCACTGCCACGACTTGAAGTGGACGAACCTGTTTTGCGAATGAGCTTTGGCGTGAACACTTCACCATACGCAGGTCGCGAAGGAACTTATTTAACTAGTCGCCATTTAAGTGAGCGATTGTTCAAAGAAGTTCTCGGCAACGTTTCAATTAAGGTCAATACAACTGACACACCTGACGTGATCTCAGTTGCTGGACGAGGTGAGTTACAACTAGCGGTGCTTATCGAAAACATGCGTCGCGAAGGATACGAACTTCAAGTCAGTCGACCTGAAGTAATCACAAAAGAGATTGATGGCAATAAGCACGAGCCACTTGAAGCCGGAACAATCGACGTGCCAGACGAATATGTTGGTGCTGTAACTCAAGCGCTTGCTCCTCGTAAGGGTCGTGTAACGAATCTCGAGCCAGGTGACAGTGGTAGAACCATTGTCAGTTTTCAGGCTCCATCTCGCGGTCTAATTGGTTTCAGATCAATGTTGCTCACGGTTACTCGTGGCACTGCATTACTTCACCAAAGCTTGGATGGCTACATGCCGTGGGCTGGCGATCTACCACACCGTTTAGGCGGAGCGATGGTTGCCGACCGCAAGGGTTCAACAACGGCTTATGCACTCGACAATTTGCAACTTCGTGGCACGCTCTTTGTTGCGCCAGGGGTTGAAGTTTACGAAGGAATGGTTGTGGGCGAGAACTCTCGTGATGACGAAATGGTTGTCAATGCGGTTCGTGCCAAAGAAATGACAAACATTCGAACACACAGTCATGACGACGGACCAAAATTAGCAACGCCGATAACTCATACGCTTGAATCTGGTATTCAGTGGATTGCTGACGATGAACTTGTTGAAGTAACGCCAACGAATATTCGTATTCGAAAGCGTTATTTGTCTATTGAAGACCGACGTAAGTCTGGTAAAAACAATAAATAATTAGTTTTATTTATTTTTGCGTCTTACTTGCGGGTGCGGCAAAAATGTAGTTCGTGGTTTCTGCAATTGCTTTACGATGATGTCGTAAATCTCGTCACCACAAAGTTCAATTAACTCGTCTTTCAAATATTTATAGACAGGTCGCGACCCAACGAATGCCGCTGAATCGTCGGTGCACCACCACTCAAAGTCGAAACCGCCGCCACCCCAATCGCGGCGCTTCCATTCGCGAACAATTGACAAAATATGATCTTCGTCTTCGTCATGTTGTTCAAGACGCAGTGGCACTTGCCAACAGACATCTGGTTTCCAATCCATAGGGCGTTCGCCTTCTTCGGTGGCCGCAACGTGAAAAGCGCAACCCATACCGCCTTCAAAGTCTGGGCGATTATGAAATATGCACGCACCCTTGTACAAAGTTGTTACATCTGAACCATCTTTTTCTTTGCCGAGCCATTTGCCCTGACGACCGCGATCGTAGTTTTGCCAATGCTCTGGCTTTAGACGCTTGACACTTTTCTTTACTGAAGCAAGATCTTCTTTATCAATAAAGTGTGCACCATAACTGCAACATCCTTGATGCAACGTTGGGTCTGCATCGTCGAGAATTCCTTGGCAGCCATTGCCATAAATGCATGTCCAGTTTGATCGAAGAAATGTTGCATCAATCATCCATGTTTGCTCAGTTTCAGGATCAGCGAAACTTATCCATTCGTGTAATTCTTCAGGCTTTGACATGTTGATGGAGGCTAATGGCATACTTGTTGCATCATGCAAATTCCAGAACAAAACAATGACGAGATCATTCAACAGCTTAAAAATATTTCCGAGACTCTCGGCGATCGAGCCCTCAATGCTTTGAAAGAGGCTCATGCATCGGGAGAGTCAAAAAGACCTGAGAGCGAACGCAAACTTACCCAAGCGCGACGAGCGATTGAAAAAGCGATCAGTCATCTCATCAGCGAATAACTAGCGAATAACTAGTAAAAACGCCCAGCAATCGGTTTATTGCTGGTTGAGCACATCTATCAACTTTCGCAAGCCCCCGAAGTCACGTCTTGTAAATTCAAATGCAATTCTGAACAAATCGAGGTTGTCGTTATCGGCAATCTCTGCAGCAGTCGGCGTTATTTTCGTAATGGCGCCCGCTTTTGACAGATAAGAAAATTGCTGGTTCAACTCAGCGATTCTGGCATCCGCGACATCTTCTCGAAGTCTGATCACGGTCAAGTTGCTGACTATTCGCATTGAGTGATAGTTACGGTAAAAATTCTTGATTGTGTCTACGGCATCTTGAACACCTGATGCAACGTGATACAACGCCAAATCAGATTCTGAGACAAGTTTTCGAGGTAGCAACGAATTTTTCACAAACGAATCAACATCTTCCCAAAATGGATCACCAGGCAAGTCAAGCAAAACAATCGGCGCAGGATTACCTTTGCCGGTTTGCAGCAATGTCAATAACTCAAACATCTCATCGAGTGTGCCAAAACCACCTGGCATACAAATAAACGCGTCAGACTCTTTAACCAGCATCAGTTTTCGCGTGAAAAAATAGCGCATAGAAACATATTTCTCATCACCAGCAATTATTGGATTAGCAGAAGTCTCGAAGGGCAAACGAATGCTGACGCCGATTGACATCTCACGGCCGGCACCAGACATGCCTGCCTCCATGATTCCTGGTCCAGCACCGGTCACGACCATCCACCCGTTCTCAGATAAAGACTTGGCGACTTCTTGAGTCAACTTATAAAGCGGGTCGTCTTTTGTTGTTCGCGCCGAACCAAATATGGTGACCTTTTTTCGATTCGCATACGGGGCAAACATTGCAAATGCATCTCGCATTTCAGTTAGCGCCGCAGTTGCAATCTTCAGATTCAATGTGTTGGGTTTATCGTTGGCCAGTTTCAGAGAAGTAGTGATCAGCTCGACTATCAGTTTCTTGTCGAGTTTGTTTATTGTTCGCTGCGAAATTGCACTCGTTACAAGTTCGTCAATTAGTAGCTTCAATTTAGAGTCGTCAATCGGAGTATCTTGACTCATTGATTCAATTCTGTTGCCTTTGCAGTTAACACAGATATCAATTCATCAAAACTATTTTGAAATGACTTCACACCTTCTCGCTCAAGGCGGGCGGCGACATCAGCAACATCCACACCGAAATCTTTGAGTTGTGACCATTGCGTATTGGCCTGGTCAATGTCTTTGGTGATCGTTAAAGCGAGATTGCCACGATTCAAGAATGCTTCTACAGTCATATCAGGCAAAGTATTGACAGTGTTGGGCCCGATTAGCGCGTCGACATAAAGCGTGTCTGGATATTTGGCATTTTTCGTGGACGTCGAGGCCCAAAGTGGCCGCTGCACATGCGCACCGTGCTTGAGTAATTCGCTCCAGCGCTTGCCTGAGAATGTCTGTTCAAACATTTGATAGGCGAGTTTCGCTTGATTCACGGCAGCAGTTCCGCACAGCGCAATTGCTGCATCGCTGCCATTGCTTTCAAGTAATCGATCTATGTCGGTATCAACGCGCGAAATAAAGAAACTGGCAACACTCGCAACACCGGAAACTTTTTGTGGTGCACTCACCGCGAGTAACTCAAGACCCTCAATATATGCATCCATGACTTGCTGATATCTCTCGAGGCCAAAAATCAGGGTCACATTGACATTGCGTCCTTCGCTAATCATCGCGCGAATAGCGGGGATGCCTTCTTGCGTAGCAGGGATCTTGATCATCACATTGCCACGATTGACACGCTCGTCAAGTTGACGCGCAGCAATCAATGTTTGATCACCTTGGTGGGCCAAATTCGGATCGACTTCAACGCTGACAAAACCGTCAAGACCTTTTGAAGACTCATAAAGTGGCGCGAAAATATCTAATGCACCTTGAATATCTTGCAACACGAGCGCCCAATAACTTTCAATCGTGCTCGTATTGGATGAGATCAATGACTTGAACTGCTCGGTGTACTCATCAGAACCCTGAATTGCTTTCTGGAAGATCGTCGGGTTTGAAGTGAGCCCTCGGATGCCGCTCGCACGTATCCGATCAAGTTCTCCACTTGTGATGTAACTGCGTTTCAAATTATCTAGCCACGGACTTTGTCCGTATTCAGAGAACAAACGACTTAGTCGGTCGCTCATTGCGTCTTGAAGTCGTTGATCAGCGATCTCGATGCTTGCACCACTGCTTCAAGGCTGATGCCAAGTTTCTCAAGCGCAATCGCACCAGGCGCACTCGTGCCAAAACGATTAATGCCGATTGTCTGATCTGCGTATCGCTCCCAGCCCATAGTCACGCCGGCTTCAACAGATAACACGGGAACATTTTTCGGAAATATTTCGTGCTGTTGATCTTTTGTCAGTCGTTCAAATCGATCCCAACTTGGCATTGATACGACACGACACTTTTCGCCAGTCTTAGAAAGTTCTGTCGCAGCAGTAACACACAAACCGACTTCGCTGCCTGTGCCCACCAAAATAATTGTCGGTTTGCCATCGCAGTCGCGCACCACGCCAGCGCCTGTGACGACAGCAGAACCATCGGTCACGCTCAACACAGTTTGTCGCGACAAGATCAGCGCTGTAGGGCCGTTGTGGTCAACAGCGGCACACCAAGCCGCCACAGTCTCATTTGGGTCGGCAGGGCGAATTACTTGCAACCCAGGGATTGCACGCAACGAGGCAAGTTGCTCGACAGGCTGATGTGTTGGCCCATCCTCACCAACGCCGACAGAATCGTGTGAGAAGATAAACACGCACCGAGCGCCAGAAATCGCCGCGAGACGAATCGCAGGACGCATATAGTCAGCGAAAACAAAAAACGTGCCCGCAATCGGTAGAACTCCACCATGCAGTGCCATACCTACGATGGCTGCACCCATTGCATGTTCGCGAATGCCAAAATAGATTTGCCGACCGTCTGGCGCTTTCGCACTTTGCGCAATCTGCTTAGAAAGTTTGGTGCCTGTGTTGCCAGTTAAGTCTGCCGAGCCAGAGATAAGGCCGGGTAGTGCTGGTAACGAAGCATCAAGAACTTTCTGAATAATCTGGCGAGTCGCAAAACTGGCAGTCTCGTCGTAACACGGCAACAGCGAACTGAACGAACTCGAGTTAGGTGTACTCCACGCAGCATCCCACAAATAACTTTCGCTTAATGAGGCGATGTCTTTGTCGTAGCTAGTCACAAGTTCAGCACCACGAGTCATCGCATTTTTACGAATTGCCTCAACTAGTTCAGTCGGCGCCCAGAACGGTTCATCTGGGATACCCATTACTTTTTTTGTAGCGGCAACATGACCAGCATTGAACGGGTTTCCGTGTGCTTCGTGATTGTCAGTGAAATCAGGAGAGGGTGTGCCGATGTGAGATTTTAAAATGCACAACGTTGGTGCACCGATGTTTGATCGCGCTGTGATCAAAGCATCTTCGAGAGCATCCATATCGTCTGCAATCTCTCCGAGTTGCATCACATTCCATCCGTAACTCGAGAACCGCTTGGCGACATCATCAGAACACGACAGCGAAGTTGAGCCATCAATCGTGATCCCGTTGTCGTCAAAAATACAAATCAATCGATCAAGTTTTAGATGACCTGCAAGAGATGCCGCCTCGTGACTGATACCTTCCATGAAGCAACCATCACCCGCCAAAACATATGTGTGGTGATCGCAGGCAACAGCACCAAAACGTGCCCTTAAATGTCGTTCGGCAATTGCCATACCAACTGCATTCGCAAAACCTTGACCGAGTGGCCCAGTTGTAACTTCGACACCAGCAGTGTGCCCAACTTCCGGGTGACCAGGGGTTGCCGATTCAAACTGCCGAAACTTTTTTATGTCGTCAAGTTCTAATCCATAGCCATTTAGAAACAACAGTGCATACTGCAAGATCGATGCGTGACCATTGCTGAGAATAAAACGATCTCGATTTCTCCAGTTCGCATCTTGCGGGCTGTGCCGCATTATTCGACTAAACAAAACATGACCCAGTGGGGCAAGAGACATCGCTGTGCCTTGATGGCCACTCTTTGCCATCAATGGCGCATCCATCGCCAGACCTCGGATTACCGAAACTGCGTCTGCATCTTGTTGCTCAGATAATCGAAAACTCATTGCGACAAATGTAGTTGGATTATGCGCTGTTGTCTGATTCTGAGCCTGCGACAACTGGAGGTAGAAGCGTTAAAGGCACCAGATGCCAAGGCGCAGTACCGATTCGACAATGCGCGAAAATCTGCGTATAACTAGTTAGAAGTAGCTCTCCACGAACGAGCCTGTAGGTAAATTTGCCAGGTTCAACGGTAAACGGGCTTACATTGCGAGCAAGTTGCTCATCATCCGCAGATGGCCCTGAACGAAAAATTACTTCGAGAAGCGAATTGCCTGGTTCGTCAGGACTGCAATAAATCAAAACCACCAGATGCGGATCAATCGTGACCGGCACAGGAGTCGGTGCCGCCATCGAAAAAAAAGCACCAGTTAAATCAATTCGAGTACTTGGACCAGGTGCTTGACGAAGCGCGAAGTTTTCTACGAATAATGCTGAAATTATTTGCATCGAACCGTCAGTTTACTAAACAGATTTATTAAACAGTCACGCGGTGAGCGGAAGGTTTTAGGCGCACAGTAGCAAGTCGTACTTTGGCGAGTCTTACCGAACTGAGCACTCTAATTAGCCACCAACCCGGATCAAGTTCATACCAGCGGTGTGAGAGTCGTGCCGATGTTGGCGCAGCATGATGATTGTTATGCAAGCCTTCTCCAGCAGTGAGCAATGCAAGCCATTGCAAATTACCTGCACCGTTGGCGTATGGTTTTCGACCAAAATGATGAGCAATTGCATTTACAGCCGCAGAACCTGCGAGGTATGCATTTAAATGAACAACTGCGGCCAGCAAACCAACCATTGGCCCAAATACGAAAACTAAAAGAGCCAATCCGAGACCTAAACCAACTAGCGCGCGATCAAAAAATAGTTTGTCTAGACGAGTTTGTTGTAAGTCTTTTGCATAGCGCTCGACTGTCTGGGGGTCATTTGCCGAGAGGCGATACAAAACGACATTACGCATCTGAACATTCTTCCATCCGAGAAGAACAGGCGAGTGAGGATCGCCTTCTTGATCAGTAAACGCGTGGTGCTTGCGATGCACCGCGACCCATTGACGCGGTCGGATACCAGTTGAAAGCCAGATTGTTAATCTTGCGCAAAAAACCGCAAGCGGATGAAGCGTTAAAGCCTTGTGGGCGAGAGCGCGGTGCATATAAACCGTGGTTCCAAGGTTGGCTAAAGTTGTGACCGAGAAACCCACAAGCACGGCTAATAAAAAAATTTTGACAACATTGAGCATCGCCTCACACTACTCTGACGATGTGATTATCTCGGGTCAGACAACGCTTTCAGAGGCTAAATCTAAATCGCTTCTTCAACAATTTGGTGTCGTTTTCGCTGCCGAATTAGAAGTCACACTAGATGGCGATCCAATCGAAAATGCTGTCAAAGCAGCCGAACAAATTGGTTTCCCCGTGGTTGTGAAATTATGCGGTGACTCAATTGCACATAAGACCGAGCGAGGGCTTGTTCGACTTGGTGTTAACTCTGCTGATGCCACAGCGATAGCCGCACGCGAATTATTAGCGAAAGCAACTGTTGATGATGGTGATGTTTCGCTACTAGTTGCCAAAATGGAATCAGGTAAGCGTGAATTTATCGCAGGGGTGATGCGCGATCCACAATTTGGATTATTTGTCATGCTCGGTCTTGGCGGTATTTATGCAGAAGTTATCGCAGATGTTGCATTTGCTCCGGTGCCACTTTCTAAATCTGGTGCTCTCGCTTTACAAGGGCGGTTGCATCAACAAAAGATTTTTGAAAGTTTTCGTGGTGAGTCGGCGGTTTCAAAGGATCAGCTAGCAGATGCATTGGTTGCGCTTTCAAATGCCGCTGAAAGCGACCCAAGTTGTTCTTCAATTGACATAAACCCGATCTTGGTTCGAAGTGACGGCTCGATAGTTGCTGTCGATGCACTTGTCGTAAAAGATGTGCTGACACCGTCTAGAGAAATATCGTCAAATACAACCGGTCGATTTTTTGAGTCGCTATTCAACCCAAGAGGTGTGGTCGTTGTCGGTGCTTCAACCCACCCAGGAAAGTTCGGCTTCGTCTCATTACATAATCTCATTTCGTGCGGCTACAAGGGACAGATCTTCGCCACACATCTTGAACTTGCCGAAGTACTCGGAGTGCAATCTGTTGCCACGATCGATGATTTACCAGCAAATGAGATTGATCTGGCTTTTGTATGCACGCCGGCATCAACAAATATTTCAATCCTTGAAGCTTGCGCCCGAAAAAACATTCGCTCTGTTTACATCACTTCCGCTGGCTATGGCGAAGCCGGTGAGTCTGGAGTGCAAGCCCAACAGTTACTAAAAGATAAAGCGCGCGAACTCGATATTTTGTTAATCGGCCCGAATGGGCAAGGGCTTGTCAGCACACCAATAAACCTTTGTGCACAAATTGTGGGGCCATATCCGCCAAAAGGTGCAATTTCGGTAGCGAGCCAGAGCGGTAATTTCGTTTCAAGTTTTATGAACTATGCGCGATTTACAAATGTAGGTATTGCTCGTGCGATTTCAGCCGGCAATGCTGCATGCACGGGCGTGCCCGAAGTTTTAGACTTTTTTGCTACTGACGAAGCAACACGCGTTGCACTTGTGTACCTAGAAGGAATCCAAGATGGCGAAAAACTTGCCGCAAGTATGAAATCAATTAGCGCAGTTAAGCCACTCGTAGTTGTCAAGGGTGGATCAACATCAAGCGGGGCACTTGCTGCGGCAAGCCACACCGGTGCTTTAGCAAGTAACGATCGTGTTTTTGATGGAGTTTGTTTTGCCAATGGCGTAACTCGAGTGACCAACGCTGAAGAGGCTTTTGATATTGCTGCAACCTTTGCGACTCAGCCACTACCAAAGGGGCCAAATGTAGTTGTCCTGACGACTGTTGGTGGCTGGGGAGTCGTGACATCCGACGTCATCTCGAACGACAATGTTTTGAATTTAATCACATTGCCTCAAGATTTGAGTGAAGCAATCTCGGCGCTATTGCCAGATCGCTGGAGTCACAACAATCCAGTCGACTGTGCAGGTGGAGAGACACGCGACACGATTCCTGAAGTGATGCGATTAATCGCCACGCATCCAGGTGTCGACTCAATAATATTTCTAGGACTTGGAATTCAATCCAACCAAGCACGACTAATGACCGAAGGACATTTCTATCCCGAGTTTGGTTTGGAACGAATTGTCAGTTATCACCAACGGCAAGATGAAAGATTCGCCCAAATCGCCTTTGAATTGTCTGCAGAGACGGGTAAGCCGATTCTTGTTGCAACAGAATTAGGTGTGGCTGATGTGGATAATCCAGGGGTAAAAGCAGTTCAAGAGTCGGGGAGACTTTGCTATGCGAACGGACAACGCGCAGCCAGAGCACTCGCACTTTCATATCAATATTCAAAATGGTGTGGAGTCGCTAAGTGAAGTTTCGCAAACAACGACAACGCTTTAACGACTATTGCGAGCGAACACAAATCAACACACTTATCGGCGTATTGCTATTCGTAACTTTAATTGGATGTGTTCCGTTAGTTTCAGCAATAGAAGTTGCCGAGACTAAAGAAACTCGTGCTGCAACTTTAAAAGTCTCAGATCAACTTGACAAGCCGCCAGTGACACCGATATTTTCAGCGAGAAGAATCCCACAGGCTCTTATCGACTCGACACTTAAGGTTCGGGTGGCTGCGAAACTGCAACAATTAAGCACAACGTTGCCTGCTGATTCTTGCCTGACAGTTCGCACGGATGATAGAGAGATTTATTCTTTACGCTCAGACCTTGCACTGATTCCGGGCAGCAACATGAAACTTCTCACTGCAGCAGTCGCACTAGAAGTGATTAAGCCAGAAACTGTTTTTTCTACGAAGCTTCTCGGCGTCGTTGAGGGCTCTGTCGTGCGCGGAGATCTCTGGCTTGTTGGTTCTGGTGATCCACTGCTTTCGACGCGCTCTTATCCGCCAACCGAAAAGTATCCGACTATGACGCCAACATATGTTGAAGGTCTTGTTGAATCACTAGTCGCATCGGGCATCAAGAGTATTCAAGGCAGTGTCATCGGTGATGAGTCGCTTTATGATCGCGAGCGTTATTCGCCCAACTGGGGTGACGGAATCCGAGGCACCGAAGCCGGTCCACTTGGTGCGCTGATGATTAATGACGCGAACACTTCTGAGTCTCCGGTGAAATTGGCAAACCCAGCATTTGCTGCTGCAAAAGAGTTCACTCGTCTATTGAAAGAAAGCGGAATATTTGTTAAAGGTTCTCCAGATATTGACACCGCACCACCAGACACTCCACAAATCGCAAAAATTGATTCAGTCCCACTTCGTGACATTGTCGCCGAAATGTTGACAAATAGTGACAACAACACTGCTGAATTGTTGTTGAAAGAAATCGGACGAGTGTCGAAAGGCGCAGCGACACGTCTCGCTGGATTACAAGTCGTCGCTGACAAGATTGTTGAATGGCAACTACCTTCGGCAGGGGTTGCGCTTGGCGATGGCTCAGGATTAGACCGCTCAACCCAATTGACGTGCGATTTGCTGACTTCGTTGTTACAACGTGCTGGTGCAAACAGCGACTTAGTCAAGGGCATGTCTATTGCCGGATCAATAGGTACATTGCGCGAGAACTTCATGACTGGACCAGCGTTCAATGTGTTGCGAGGTAAAACTGGCACGCTCACAGGAGTCAAAGCGCTTTCTGGGGTTTTTCCGTTCAGCGATGATCATTCGACAATGTTTACATTGCTACTAAATGGCACGGGTACTTCAACCATAGAGATATATATCCCAATTTGGAATTCGCTAATTTCATCTTTGGCGACTGGTTCCGATTCAATTGACCTTGAGAAGGTTGCGCCACTTAAATAGGGCTTCCTCGTGGAATGATCTCGTAGAATGAGTTAGTGCCCGCTGACGAAACACAAGCGAAGATCAAAATTTCAGAGTTGTACGACCTTGTTATCAAATACGCGAAACAAGAGGCGATAGATCCACTACGGGGCGCTGGTCGTTGGCTTGCATTTGGCCTATTCGCTGCTGTGTTGATAAGCATCGGCATTGTAATCGGATCGTTAGGTGTTTTAAGGCTGGTACAGACAACCCCATTGGGTGCATCTAATACTTGGTCGTGGCTCTGCTATCTGATTACTGTTTTTATTTGTTTAGTAGTTGGATTTGTGGCGAACTCGCGAATCAAACGCGGAACGCTCGAAAAATAAGTTATGACGCAACTAGAGCAACGTGTCACGCGTGAAGAGTTACAACAGCACTTAGTTTCGTTTCAGGAAGATATTCAGTCGAAAGTCGCTGACAAGTCCGAGCAAATCAGATTGATTAAAATCGGAGTCGCAATCGTGGCGCTATTAACCGCATTCATGTTTGGCAAGCGCAGTGGCAAAAAAAATCGCAGCATCATTGAAATACTTAGCAACAAGTAATCAACGCGGAAATTGTAACCGATGTTTCAAAAGTTCATCTCCCGATCTGCAAAGTTGAGTTTCTGGTTCGGTGTGTATCGATTTTTGCGAAGACATTTGAAACAGTCAAACCAACAAGTTGTTCGGCGCAAGTTTCGGCAGGGTGACTCAATTACGATCAAATCGCGTTCAGATCGTTAATGCATATGTTGCTTAGATTTTTCGAAATCAGACCTGCAGATGTTTAATTACGGCGAAAAGGTTCTTCTTCTTGATGTAAAAAAGCGACGTTATTTATTTACATTAAAAGAAAATGGCGAGTTTCACACTCATGCTGGCTTTCTCGCACACAGTCTGATTATTGATGTGCACGAAGGTGCAACCGTGCAATCAACCAAAGGCGCGTATTACATTGCATTGCGCCCAACTCTTGAAGACTTTGTTGTACAAATGCCACGCGGTGCACAAGTTATTTACCCAAAAGATCTCGCACCAATTTGCATGATGGCCGACATTACGCCTGGTGTGAAAGTTTTCGAGTCTGGGCTCGGATCTGGCGCTCTATCAATGACGATGCTTCGATACGGGGCAATCATCACCGGTTACGAATTGCGAGAAGATTTTGCGAATCGTGCGCAGACAAATGTTCGTGAGTTTCTCGGAGAATCAGCGCTTGAAAGATACAGCGTCTCAATTCGTGACGCCTATTTAGGTATCGAAGAAACAGATTTTGATCGAATGGTTTTAGATTTACCTGAACCGTGGCAGGTCATTGAGCACGCCAACAAAGTGTTGCGAAGAGGTGCGCTAGTTGTTTCTTATTCGCCGAGCATCACCCAGGCTGTGCGAACCCAAGAAGCGATGGGGGACGGATGGCTAGACCGACGAACGCTTGAGGTTCTGCACCGAACTTGGCATATTGAAGGTGCATCAGTTCGCCCTGATCACAGAATGGTTGCACACACCGGCTTCTTGACAAGCGCCAGATATATCGGCGCTTAAAACTTCAAACCGATAAATTACGGCTCGATGAAAATGCACTCTCCTGGGCATTCTTCAGCGGATTCAACAACTGCATCAAGCATCGCATCAGGGAAATTAGCAACGCCCGCAGCACCCTGTTCATTGCCTTTTGCTGTTGCGAAAACTTTTGCACCCTCGCGAACATAAGCCAAACCATCGTCGAGCAAAGTAAAAACATCAGGAGCAATTTCTTCGCAAAGACCATCGCCTGTGCAGAGATCCTGATCAATCCATACCTTCATTTGACGCTCCCTTGTTTAAGACTTATACCGCAACGAGAATATGTTACACGGCAATTTCATTGACTTGGCGGTTTAGTTAATTCACTATATTTGCATCTTGCAGATTGACCTATACGGTAGGCGCAGAGATACGACGAGAGGCAAAATTCACGATGGCACGAGCAGGAGACCAAAGTCCTGAGTCAGCGCAAGAGCATGCGCGACATCTCGAAGACAAATTGCTCGAGGCCAAAGGTCAACTTGCTCACGCTGTAGCTCAAAACGAAAAACTCTCATACACACTTCGAGAATCTCGTGAACACATCTCGACATTACGAGATGAAGTCGAGAAATTGACGCAGCCACCTTCTGGGTATGGAGTTATCGTCGGCAAAAATGATGACTTGACCGTTGACATTCTGACAAACGGTCGAAAAATGAGAGTTACTGTAAACCCCGATATTGATTTTGAAAAAATTGAGCGTGGTGCAGAAGTTGTTCTCAACGAAAGTTTCAATGTGATCAAGATTCGCGCGTCTGAGCCGATAGGTGAGGTTGTTCATCTCAAAGAAGTTCTTGAAGATGGTGTCCGTGCTGTTGTCACCGGACGCGGTGATGACGAGCGTGTCTGTGAATTAGCGGACTCACTGCGCGGAATACATCTTCGAAATGGTGATCTTTTGCGGATGGACGCAAAATCCAATCTTCTACTAGAGCGTTTAACACAACCCGAGGTTGAACATTTACTGCTTGAAGAGGTACCCGATATTTCATACAAAGATATCGGTGGGCTTGATTCGCAAATTGAGCAGATCGCGGACGCAGTTGAAATGCCTTTTTTGTACAGCGAACTATTCGCTGAATACCACTTACCAGCACCCAAAGGAATCTTGCTGTACGGGCCACCAGGTTGTGGCAAAACCTTAATTGCTAAAGCGGTTGCAAATAGCCTCGCGAAAAAGGTTTCTAATGCGAACGGTGGAGAAAAGGCCCGAAGTTACTTCATAAATATCAAGGGACCCGAGTTACTCAATAAGTATGTTGGCGAAACCGAGCGACAGATTCGATTGGTATTTCAAAGAGCACGCGAAAAGAGCGAAGAAGGTTGGCCAGTAATTGTCTTCTTCGATGAAATGGATTCGATGTTTCGAACTCGCGGCACCGGAATTTCGTCTGATATGGAGTCAACCATCGTTCCACAATTGCTCGCCGAAATTGACGGGGTAGAGGGTTTGCGAAATGTGATTGTTATTGGCGCAACTAACCGAGAAGATTTAATTGACCCAGCAATTCTCCGCCCTGGAAGACTCGACGTAAAGATTCGTATCGACCGACCCAATGCTGATTCGGCAAGACAAATTTTTGGTAGATATTTGACCAGCGAAGTACCTATTTCTGCTAGCGAGATAGAGCGCAATGGCGGCGATATAGAAAAAACAGTATCGATGATGATTGAAGCGACGGTGGCCGAGATGTATCGCCAAGACGACGACAATCGATTTCTTGAGGTCACTTATCAAAATGGTGACCGCGACGTAATGTATTTTAAAGATTTCTCGTCTGGTGCGATGATTGAAAACATTGTAAGACGAGCAAAAAAACTCGCAATCAAGCGTCTTATTGCTGGCGGCGAAGGCGGTATTCAATTGCAAGATTTGACCCTGTCTATACGTCAAGAATTCAAAGAGCACGAAGATCTTCCGAACACAACAAACCCAGATGACTGGGCGAAGATTTCCGGCAAAAAAGGTGAGCGAATCGTATTCATTCGCACTCTTGTCAAAAACGAAAGCGACTCAAAGTCGGGTGGTCGTGCGATAGAAAAAACCGCAACAGGACAATACCTCTGAGGATTCGGTGAGTATTCCGAAAATCTGTGGCATCGAGACCGAGTACGGGATCATCGCCAAGGGTATGGATGCAAGCGCGGTTACGGCGTCGTCGTTATTAATAAATTCGTATGTGGGTCGCTTCGATCAAAATATTGGCTGGGATTTTGAAAACGAACGACCCGGCAACGACGCAAGAGGTTTTTCATTGGACGATTCGTTTCCGCCTGAGATCGAGATGCACTTGGTTAATACTGTTTTAACGAATGGTGCCAGATATTACGTTGACCATGCACACCCAGAAGTATCAACCCCTGAATGTAGGTCGGTTGATGAGGCATTGATTTATGACAGAGCGGGTGAAGAAATCGTGCGACAAAGCATGATTGCTGCGAATGGTTTCTTGCCTGAGGGCGCTGAATTAATCGCGTATAAAAACAATTCGGATGGAAAAGGCAACAGTTACGGATGCCATGAGAATTATTTGCTTGCGCGTGAATTACCTTTCGCCAAGATGGCTGCATTGATCACAACCCATTTTGTTACTCGCCAGGTATTTTGCGGTGCCGGAAAAGTCGGCACCGAATTTGAGTCAATGCCAAAAGATTCGGTTGCATTTCAGATCAGCCAGCGCGCTGATTTTTTTGAAGAAGAGGTTGGACTCGAAACCACTCTGAAACGGCCAATTGTTAATACTCGCGACGAACCACACTGTGACCCGACTAAGTACAGAAGGCTTCACGTGATTGTTGGCGATGCGAATATGAGCGAAGTCGCAACATATTTGAAACTTGGCACAACAGCAATTTTGTTGTCAATGATTGAAGACGACCAGTTACCCGAAGATTTGCTCTTGCTCAATCCAGTGCCCGCGATTCGTCAAATCAGTCATGACCCAACATTACGCCAAGCGATTTTGCTCGAGAATGATAAACGAATGACCGCTCTTGAAATTCAGGAGTCTCTGTACCAACATGCTGAGCGCTATGCGAAAAGTTTTGGTCTCGAATCTGTTGGTCAAACTACTGGTGAAAACATTTTGCGTCGCTGGCGAGAAGTAATTGAGGGCCTACAGTCCAATCCGCTGAGTGTCGCGCATATTGTTGATTGGGTTGCAAAGAAGCGCATCATCGACGGTTTAGTGACCAGGCATAATTTGCGTAACACAGACGCAAAACTTAAGGCTGTTGATTTGCAATATCACGATATGCGCCCTGAGAAATGTCTTGCATTGCGTGCTGGTCTCGAAACTTTGGTGTCAGAGCAACAAGCGCTTGACGCGTGCGCCGCACCACCGGATAGCACACGCGCATATTTCAGGGGCAAGTGTTTAGAGAAATGGCCGAATGATGTGGTCGCTGCTAATTGGGACAGCGTTGTGTTTGATATCGGCTCGGGGCCACTAAAAAGAATCCCGATGATGGAGCCCCTTCGCGGAACTAGGGCGATGACCGAAGAACTTCTTGCTCGTTGCTCAACTCCATCTGATTTGATTACGGCGCTTGGCGACGCTGTTTCTAGTTCAAGCTTCAAGCCCAGTAATTGATTGACAAGTAGTTTCTCGTTTTTGAGATGCGATGTTTACATCGCGCCGATTATTCGCTATGGTGCGCATATGGCTGAAACCACGCGCAAGCAGAAGCAAATAAAAGTTCAAACTGAAACCGAAACTGCTGAAGAAATCAAACCTGCAGTGAAAGGTGAAAAACTGATTTCCGAACTCGATGATTTACTTGATGAAATTGATGAAGTGCTTGAGTCAAACGCAGATGAGTTCGTAAAGAACTACGTGCAGAAGGGCGGCCAGTAGCCGTAGCCTAAAAACTATGTCGATGCCAATTTTCGAAGCGGGTTCAGACCCAGGCGCAAACTTTGGTGAGCTTCTCAGGCGAGTCGGGTTGTCGCCTTTTGCATCAGTTTCACGCGATCACGAATTAGTCATTCCGCATGCAACAACTTGTGTTGCAATGCGTTGCAAAGATGGTGTTGTTATGGCTGGTGACAGGCGAGCAACATCAGGCAATTTGATCAGCCATCGCAGTATGGAGAAGGTCGTTCAGGCTGATGAGTTCAGCGGTGTAGCGATTGCTGGTGCTGCTGGCCCAGCAATGGAGATGATCAAGTTGTTTCAACTACAACTTGAACATTACGAAAAAGTTGAAGGTCAAACACTCTCGCTCGAAGGTAAGGCCAATCAGTTATCGAGTTTTGTTCGCAGCAATCTGCCGGCCGCAATGCAAGGTTTAGTTGTCGTGCCGATATTCGCAGGTTTCGACTTTCACACCAACTCTGGGCGTCTTTGGGATTATGACGTAACCGGTGGTCGTTATGAAGAAAAAGATTTCGTAGCAACGGGTTCAGGAATGTTGCATGCATCTACCGTGATGAGAATTTCATGGCGCCGCGAATTATCAACAGACGATGCAGTGAAACTCTGCGCAACGGCTTTATGGGAAGCATCAGATGCCGATTCAGCAACTGGCGGACCAGATTCAATGCGTGGTATCTATCCCGTTATTGCCTCGATCACGAAACAAGGCTGGAGTCCGGTGACAGACGAAACATCGGCGAAAATTTATGGTGAAATTGCAACCGAAGTTGGCGCTCGATGAACACCCCGTATTACGTACCACCAGAACAATTCATGAAAGATCGGGCAGACTTTGCCCGAAAAGGTATTGCGCGCGGTCGGGCTTTAGTAGCGCTTCAGTATGACAATGGAATAGCCCTAGTTTCTGAGAATCCATCGTCAACACTGCACAAAATTAGTGAGATCTACGACAGGATTGCTTTTGCCGGTGTCGGAAAATATAACGAGTTCGATCAGCTTCGAGTTGCCGGAGTACGTGCAGCAGACATCAAGGGTTACCAATTCTCGCGTCAGGATGTCGACGCCCGCAGTTTGACGAATCAGTACGCACAAATACTTAGTCAAGTTTTTAGTGAGGCTCCAAAACCAATGGAAGTTGAATTGCTCGTCGCAGAAATTGGTATTGAGAAAAGCGCTGATCGCTTATTTCATGTGATGTATGACGGCACAGTTTTGGATGAGCATAATTTCAGTGTCTTGGGAGGAGACTCACAAGCCGTTGCCGATCGCCTCAAAACTGGATACGTGGCAGATGCTTCGCTTAAAACGGTGTTGCAAAATGCAATCGCCGCACTTTCAGGCCCAGAAACAAAACTTAATTATGCCGACTTAGAAGTGGCTGTTCTCGAAAGAAATGGGCGTCGACGATGTTTCCGACGAATCGCTGAAAGCGAAATTGAAGCAACAAGCGGCTGATCAGCGTGACAGAATCATGTTTGACTGACTAAGTTTTTATTATGGATCGCAGAATTTATGGCCTTGAAAACGAATACGGAGTCACCTGCACTTTGCGTGGTCAGCGCCGACTTAGTCCAGACGAAGTAGCGAGATATCTATTTCGAAAAGTTGTCAGTTGGGGTCGAAGTTCAAATGTTTTTTTAGAAAATGGTGCGCGACTTTATTTAGACGTCGGATCACATCCTGAATATGCAACTCCGGAATGTGATTCAATTTACGATTGTGTCGTTCACGACAAGGCAGGCGAGCGAATTCTTGAGCAACTTCTTGAAGGCGCCGAACAACGTCTACGCGAAGAGGGAATTCGCGGAACGATCTATCTCTTCAAAAACAACACAGACTCTGCGGGCAATAGTTATGGCTGTCATGAGAACTATTTGACGGCACGCACTGACGATGTCGAGCGTTATCCCGAGGTGTTGATTCCGTTTTTAGTTACTAGGCAAATTTTCACTGGCGCCGGAAAGGTTTTACAAACTTCAAGGGGGCCAATTTATTCAATCGCTCAACGCGCCGAACATATCTGGGAGAGCCAAAGTTCGGCCACGACTAGAAGTCGTCCAATAATCAACACACGCGACGAACCGCATGCTGATGCAGAGAAGTATCGACGATTGCACGTAATTGTTGGCGACTCAAATATGAGTGAGTACACCAATTTCTTAAAATTAGGTTCGACGGCATGTGTATTACGAATGATGGAGGAAAGCCCGAATATCTTGCGCGATTACACCTTAGAGAATGCGACGAGGGCAATACGCGAGATCAGTCAAGACATAACTTGCAAACGAAAAGTTCGACTTGCTTCTGGTCGCGAGTTGTCGGCACTAGATATTCAACGCGAACTACTTGACAAGGCTCTTAAGTTCTCGGATACGAATGGGTATGCGCCTCTCGAGATGAAGGCCCTAGAGATGTGGGAGCACTGTGTATCGACAATTGAGAATGATCCACTAAAACTCAATCGCGAAGTTGACTGGGTGATCAAATATCACTTGATTGAGGCCTTCAGAAAGAAGCATGACTTGGCTCTTGATGATGCGCGAACTCAATTAGTTGATTTGCAGTATCACGATATTTGTCGCAACCGAGGACTTTTCTACAAACTAGAAAATCACAATTTGGTCGATCGAATTTGCAAAGACGAAGATATCGAAAAGGCAAGAGACCATCCACCAGCAACGACTCGCGCAAAATTGCGAGGAGCATTTATCAAGCGTGCCAAAGAGCGCAAACGGGATTACACGGTTGATTGGGTGCATCTGAAACTCAACGATCAACAACAGCGCACCGTGTTATGCAAAGACCCTTTCAAACACAAGGATGAAAGAGTCGACAAGTTGATCGCATCGTTATAACGATTCACTTCGCTATAACAATTCACTTCGCTATAGCGTTACGATTAACGCGTGCAATTAGACAATGATTCGGTCGAATCGGTTGATTCTTCTGTAGGTCAAACAGAAATCACTATTCAACGGCGAATTTTTTTAAAATTCAGGGCGTTCCTCGAGTGGTTCAGTGTGATCGGAGTCGCTCTCACATTCGCAATTGTGATTCGCGTCTTTCTCGTACAACAGTTTTACATCTCTGGGCCAAGCATGGAAACAACCATGTTTTCAGATAACCGTGTGCTGGTAAGTAAATTGGCGTATCGAATCGGCGAAATTGACCGAGGTGATGTCGTTGTATTCGATCGTGCAATACCCAACGGCAATGAGATTCAACACGACGACCTGATCAAACGTGTAATCGCCCTTGGCGGCGAAACCATCTCAATTTCGAAATGTGTTGTGTTCATCAATGGCGTTGAACTTGCCGAACCATATCTACCGACACGAGATACCGAGTTGACCGTTCCTGCTGATCGTTGCGGCACCGTAGATATCGAACCAATGATGCTCGAGTCCGACGAAATATTTTTGATGGGCGACAATCGCCCCCAATCATTTGACAGCCGAATGTTTGGACCAATTAAGAAAGATTTAATAATCGGTCAAGCATTTATATTGCTTTGGCCACTGGGTGATTTAAAACTTCTTTAAGACTTTTTTAATCACTGAATTCGGTTCGGTAGGCATCAACCATGCGATCGGTCCAATCGCTGAATACCGCGTCTACTCCCATACGAAACGCATCACAAAGCAACTCAACGTGCTGAACATCCCAGCTGAACGCCGCCAAACCAAAACGATGCGCCAACGCGACTAACCCTCCGTTCCAATCAGTGTGGTGCATGTTCAGCGCCACTATCCCATGCGTCGCAAGATTCGCGCAACGACGTTCAGGACCTTCTGAAATCTTTGATAATCGAATCGAATTGACTAGTTGTAGATTCGGGTACTTCTCGTGCCATCGGCAAAGTAACGAATAATTTGGATTACACAGAAATACTCTGTTTACGAATTCAGTACCGGCTTGCGAAACTAGTTCATGTATTCGATCTATTGATGACTCATCGCAAACATCTATTGAATAGTTGATACCTGTGCCACATCGTGCGAATAATTCTTCGAGACTCGGTATTGAACTCGCCAATTCATCGCGATTAAAATTTTTGATCGGTATTCGCCTAAGTAACTTGTTCACCACTCCGTCATGATCACATACAACCTGACCATCCTTAGTGAGCCAAACATCAGTTTCTAGTCCTGTGGCACCGAGCCGCACAGCCAGTTCAAACGATTCAAGAGTGTTCTCGGCACTGTGGGCCATCGCGCCACGATGAGCAAATAAAATTGGTTGCTTAAATTTAGAGGGGAGTCGTTGCTGCACACTCAAATGATATGCGAAGGTATCTCCTAGACTTTGAGCATGTTTAACATGACCGGCAGCGAAGTAATGTTCTTGCTGATCATCGGCCTGGTCGTTCTCGGCCCTGAAAAGTTACCTGATGCAATTCGGCGGATGGGCAAACTTTATGCCGAGTTAAAGCGAATGTCATCTGGCGTTCAAACTGATTTTCGTAAAGTGATGGATGAGCCAATTAAAGAGATGATGAGCACAACCAATTCAATGAAGGCTTTATTCACAGACACCGCAGGCGAATTTAAATCGGCCGCTAAAGAGATCGTTGAACCTACTTTTATTCCTTACGACAACGGACACAATAGCGCTGAGACTCAAGATTTAGAGCACTCAGATCAAGACGAGCAAGACGACACCGATATTGCCGAAGGTATCGCCAATGCAGCCAAAATCGCACAACAACGCAAAGTCGACACGAGCAAACACAGCGAAGTGAATCGTTTAGAGTACAACGCCGATGAACAAGACGTGATCAGCGACGAGCCAAAGTTAAGCCAGCCGACGACAAAGATACTGCCTGCGAAAAAACCAGCCAAGAAATCAGCCAAGAAATCAGCCAAGAAATCAGTTACAAAAAAGGCAGTGACTAAAAAAGCAGGCGCGAAAAAGAAGCTAGCCAATGGCAAATAAAACTGAAGCCAAGAATGCTGATGGGCAGGATTCAATGTCGCTGATCGAGCATCTTGCCGAACTGCGAATGCGCCTAATCCGCTCGATATTGGCAGTTGCTCTCGGAGCCGCTGGAGTACTTGCATTTTACGACCCGGTTTTGAAATTCTTAACAAAACCGTACCGCGACCTTTGCGCCAGTCGTCCAGATTTCAAATGTGACGGCTCGTTGTTCGCGCTCGGACCTTTAGATGGCTTGTCGGCGCGAATGAAAATCGCAGGGTACGGCGGCTTGATTTTGGCGTTGCCTGTGCTGCTGTGGCAACTCTGGAGATTTATCGTGCCTGCTTTGAACAAGAAAGAAAAGCAGTACACGATTCCATTTATTGCCTCGGCGGTAATTTTGTTCGGTCTTGGATGTTCAATTGCATATTGGACTCTTTCGAAGGCATTGCAATTTTTAATTTCATGGTCAGGCACAGAAGTCAACCAAGCATTTCAAATCACAAAATACATCAGTCTTGTTACTTTGATGATTTTGGCATTTGGCGTTGGCTTCTTATCGCCGTTATTGATTGTGTTCTTGCAATTAGTCGGTGTTTTAACACCACGCACACTCATAAAACAATGGAGATATGCGATTGTTGCTATTTTCTTCATGGCTGCAATCATCACGCCCAGCGGCGATCCAATTACGTTGTTGGCACTTGGGCTGCCTCTAACGGTTATGTATTTCATTGCAATACTTATCGGTTTCCTAGTGATTCGCCGACGAGGAGTGACCTCAAATTAGTTACAGAATCTAATGTCGCGTCCGAGTCGAGAATCAATAATTGCAAGATATGACTTTGCCTTAGACAAATTTCAAATCGATGCAATTGATGCTTTAGACGCAGGCAGTTCGGTTTTAGTAGCAGCCCCAACTGGATCAGGCAAAACCTTAATTGCAGAATATGCCATTGATGCGGCGATTCAACAAAAGCAACGAGCCTTTTACACAGCACCGATCAAAGCGTTGTCGAATCAAAAATTTAATGATCTAGTTGCGCATTATGGCAAATCAGAAGTTGGATTGTTAACTGGCGACAACAGCATCAACACATCGGCCCCAATTTTGGTGATGACAACAGAAGTTCTGCGCAACATGATTTACGCTCGATCTGAAGCACTGAATCGCCTTGCAGTGGTTGTACTTGATGAAGTTCATTTCTTGCAAGATGCCTATCGCGGGCCAGTATGGGAAGAAGTAATTATTCATCTTGATCCAACTGTGCAATTAGTTTGCTTGTCTGCCACCGTATCTAACGCCACAGAAGTTACAGAATGGTTGAGCACTGTGCGCGGTCGCACCGTGGCGATAGTTGAAGAAAAGCGACCTGTTGAATTGATTAATCATTTCGTAGTTGGCGACGCATCAACACACGAAGTTTCAATGTTTGAGACGATCGTAAACGGACAAGCAAACCCTGAAGTCACTCGACTTGAGCAACACGCAACCCAATCGGCACAACGTGGCAACTACCGCTCGCATCAAGAATCACAAAACCGCCAAGAACGACGCAATAAACCTGCAGCCAAACGCTCGCGATTATTTGCGCCATCCAGAGTTGAAATAGCCGAACTTTTAGAGCAACAAGATTTGCTACCAGCGATTATCTTTATTTTCAGTCGTAATCAATGTGACGAGGCCGCAGAGTCATGCGTGCGAGCAGGAATTCGTCTAACCACACCAGAACAGCGAACAGAAATTTCTGAAATCATTGATCAACGTGTTACTAATTTTAGTGACGATGATCTTGCTGCTTTGAGTTTCTCAAAGTTTGCCAATCAACTTGAGTCAGGTATCGGCGCCCATCATGCTGGACTGATCCCTGCATTTAAGGAAATCGTTGAAGAGTGTTTCATACGTGGACTAGTACGTTTAGTTTTTGCGACCGAGACATTGGCAGTCGGATTAAACATGCCAGCACGAGCAGTCGTAATCGACAAACTTACGAAATTTACTGGCGAGCACCATCAACCACTCAAGGCATCTGAATACACACAACTCACTGGACGTGCAGGCAGACGAGGTATCGACACCGTTGGGCATGCATTGGTGCTTTACAACCAATACGTTTCTTTTGAGCAAGTTGCTGCACTGGCGTTGAGTCGATCTTTTAGATTGACATCTGCATTTCGACCTACCTACAACATGGCAGCAAATTTAATTCAGACGCATTCACGCCAAGAGGCACATCACTTACTGAATCTTTCGTTTGCTCAGTTTCAAAGTGGGCGAGATGTCGTTGAATTACAGGCTCGAATCACACGTCGAAGCAAAGAGCGAGACCGCCTGCGCGAACAAGCCAAAAGCCCATTTGGAGACATCGATGAATATCGCAATGCTTTTGAAATACGCCCGGATGCCCGACAAATTATTGAGGCTATTGATGCACTCAATCCTGGAGATCTGATTCTTGTGCCGAAATCAGGTCGTGAAACTAAGGCCGCTGTTATTGCAACTGCCCAACGCGTGAACGGAACAAAGTTGACTTTAGTTGCAAGTACTAAAGCAGTACTGCAATTACAGGCCGGTGATTTTGATTCTCCGCCAATCAAACAAGGCCACATTGTCTTGCCGGAGTCACTCGCGTTCACCAGCCCAAAGTTCATTAAAGAAGTCGCGTTGCGTGTGATGCGCACTAAGCCAAACAAACTTCATGCAAAATCATCGGCTTCAAAAAACTTTACCGAACTATCACATTCAGTTTCACAAGACCCAGAATTGCGTAGACGTCTGATCGCTGCTAAATCTGCGGACCGAATTGATAGTGAACTCGCGATCATGGAAGCTCGAATCAATAAATCTGTGCAGTCGGTTAGCGCAAAGTTCGATGAGCTCGTTCAGTTGATGCAACGACGCGGATACGTTTCAGCATGGAACTTAACTGATCAAGGCCGAACCCTTGCCCGTATCTTTCATGAGTTAGATCTAGTCGTCGCCGAAGCGCTGACAGTTGGACTGTTCGACGACTTAAACGCGGCAGAGTTGGCATCTTTGCTTAGCACTTTTGTCTACGAATTTCGACGCGCAGAAGATCCGCCACGACCGATCATTCCGACCACACTGGCATCTAAATGGAAGACACTTCAGACCCTGAGCAACAAGATCGCCCAAGATGAAGAATCATCTGGACTTTCACCCCACCGTTCGTTAGACCCTGGTCTGATGGATGTAACTTTCGCTTGGGCGAGTGGTGATGAACTCATTGACATCTTGAACGAAGATCTCACCGCAGGAGACTTCGTGCGCACGATGAAACAACTGATTGATTTGCTTCGCCAGATTTCGTTGGTGGCACAGTTGCCAGAAACTCGAGATTCGGCACTTGCGGCCTCTCAAGCACTACTTCGTGGTGTGGTTGCTGCGTCGCAGGGTTCTGTGCTGCAATGACAATTAGAAAGAACGAGGACTGGGGATCAACCGTAGTTCGACCTGAAAACCTTCTGATTTGTGAGACAGATGCGGCAGCATCCCAACTCGCGACTGATTTTTATTTGCAACAGAAGCCGATGCCGGCGATTGCGATTTTTCGATCAAGTTTGTCTCGAACCCTCGGCAAAAAAGGTTCTAATGTCAACTCTCAAAATATGCAAGCGACGCCATTCGATTTGCTTGAAGTCACTTTCGTAGATGCTTCAATGATTGAACAGAAGGTTTTAGCTTTGGGCTACGGGTTGTTGCGAAAATCTTGGTGGCGAGGCGACATCGTTGCGGCGATGAATACGAGTTTCATCGGTGATTGGGATTGCGCGCCAAGATCACATCCCAATGATGGAAAGTTTGATCTACTGGCTGTGAGCAGCGAAATGAAATCAACGCAAAGATTAATTGCTTCACGTCGACTGAAGTTTGGAACACATTTGCCGCATCCACAAATATCTGTCAAACAACTCACAAGTTTTGATGCAGATTGCTCTGTTAAACCTAATTTATATGTTGACAATCGCAGATTTATAAGCGTAAATCAATGCAAATTCAGGTTGTTACCTGACGCTTTAACTCTTTATTGGTAGTGGTTATCATTTGGCTATGACCAAAATTGATATCGCGAAAGTGAAGCAGCAGGTTTGTGCAGACATTGATAGTCGTTCAGCAGATCTAATTTCTATCAGTCACGAAATCCACGCGCACCCAGAGTTAAATTATCAAGAAAAGTTTGCTCATGACATTCTCACGCAATATATTGCTGATTCAAAACTTAAGGTTGATAGGAGTGCATTCGAACTTGAGACCGCATTTGATGTTTCGGTGCGTGGAGGCAATGGCCCAACTGTCGCCGTGATCTGCGAATATGATGCGCTTCCAGGCATCGGCCACGCATGTGGACATAACATCATCGCTGCGGCTGGTCTTGGTGCGGGCGTCGCCTTAAGCGCAGTAGCCGAACTCTGTGGTGGAAATTTACGTTTGATGGGCACGCCTGCAGAAGAAGGTGGCGGTGGCAAAGTTGAAATGGCACGCAAGGGTGCGTTCAAGAATATTGACGCGGCAATGATGATTCACCCGTCTGATCAAGATTTGGCGCGAATGAATGCAATTGCGATACAACAACTTTTTGTGCGCTTCGAGGGACTCGCTGCACACGCTGCCGTCTCGCCAGATAAAGGCAAGAATGCTCTCGACGCTGCCGTTCTTGGATACATGAATGTTGCTGCGATGCGTCAACACATCCGCCCAACCGAGCGCGTGCACGGAATTTTTACAAAAGCCGGTGAAAAGCCAAACATCGTGCCGCGCGAAGCAGAAATGGATTGGTACGTTCGCTCAGACACGATCGAGTCGCTGCAACCCCTCAAGGCGCGTATTGCAAAATGCTTAGAGGCTGGAGCGTTGGCCGCTGATTGCACAGTTTGTTTTGATTGGCAAAAAAATACATACGCCGACTTAGTTGATAACTTGCCGCTACTCACGAGTTACGTGCAGAACTCTGCACAAATGGGTCGAGCCCTGACAACTGATTTTCTTCCAGGTACTGGTGGAGGGTCTACAGATATGGGAAACCTCAGTTATCTTGTGCCGTCTATTCATCCGATGCTGCAAGTTGCTCCGCGAGGAGTGTCGCTACATAGTGCGCAGTTCGCAGAGTTCACTGCAAGCAAAGACGGTGACAAAGCAGTTTTAGATGGCGCGAAAATTATGGCGATGACTGCTATCGATATGTGGTTGTCTGAATCTCTTAACTCTGAAGTGCGAGAAGCATTTGGCGATGGGGCAGTGCCCGAAGGTGTGCTTTAATCCGCAAAAGTGCAATAAATGCTTTAAAGCGAGCGATTTAAACAATCCCTGAGTCGGGCAGGGCTGACTCCTAAGATAATCGCCCGTGACCGTATATGTACCTGAAAGCTTCGATACCAACGAGCAGGAGATCCTGCGTCGTTACTTCACGAACCTAGACGGGCCAGTTTTTGCGCTAGTTAATTTGCCCGAAGTCGTCAAGGGCGCACTTTTTGCCCGATATAGCAGGAGCGCAAAGAGTTTGCGTCGATTGTTTTTGGATGAGTTCGTATCGGATCTTGACCTTAGCGGTGATCAGTCTGTTGATGCGACGATTGGTCTATCGCGAGCAGAAGATTTATACGAAAAGGTTTTCGTTGAATATGGCGATGACAGTGTCGCTCAGCTCGGTGGTGTGCACTTGGCTTGCGAACAAGCATCGAACTTGTTGACAAAGATTCTTGAGCGTGGTCGACTGATGAGTTATTTAGAGCAAAGTACTCGCTACATAAATTACGATGCGCGACTCGGCGGACGCTACCGCTTTTATAGAGACGCCGACATTCTGAACGGACCTTTCGGAACGCGCTATGTCGGTGACATGGACAGAATGTTCGACTCATATTCATCGATGGTTGAAACCGTCACCGACCATGTTCGCAAAACGGTGAAAAAAGGTGCAAGCGATTCTGATTTCGTCTATCGTCAGGCAACTCGAGCCAAGGCTCTTGACGCCGTACGAGGAGTTCTTCCCGCGGCATCGCTATCTAACCTGGGTATTTATGGCACCGGCCAAGGATACGAAGCATTGTTACTAAGAATGCGCGGACACGCCTTGCCAGAAGCACGTCAATATGCCGACATGATGTTGACAGAGTTGCGAAAAGTTGTGCCGAGTTTCTTGAAGCGCGTTGATGTTGCCGAGCGTGGCGGAAAGTGGACCAACTATCTGATTCAGCGTCAACAGCAGACACTCGAATTAGTTGATGAATACTTCGGCGCACTTGACCCTGTCGAAACTCAAGAAGTAGTGCTAACAGATTTTGACCCCGAAGGTGAAGACAAACTATTGGCTGCGATTTGTTATTCGAGTTCGCACTTATCCGAACATCAATTGCTTAAGGAAGTTAGATCACTTAGTCATGAGCAGCGAGTTAATTTGATTCGCGCATACGTAGGCAAACGAGAAAACCGTCGACACAAGCCTGGCCGAGCCTTTGAACGAATTGACTACCGCTTTGATGTGTTGGGAGATTACGGCGCATTTCGTGACTTGCAAAGACATCGATTGTTGACAATTGAATGGCAGCGACTGACACCGCATCATGGCTTCATTCGTCCTGAAGTTGTCGCCGAATCGGGTGCTGGTGAAGCATTTGACGAAGCGATGCATCGCTCAAGTGAACTTTACGATGCGTTGCTTCCCGAATATCCGAGTCAGGCACCATACGCGGTTTCGATGGCTTACAGAATGCGATATGTGATGCAGTTCAATGCTCGCGAAGCGATTCATATGCTCGAATTACGTTCTTCACCACAAGGTCACCCTTCGTATCGTCGTGTAGCCATTGAGATGCACCGGCTAATAGGCGAGCAGGCGGGCCATCGGGCAATCGCAGACGCAATGACTCACATAGTTAAAAATGCTCCAGAACTAGAGCGTTTAGATTCTGAGCGAAAAGCCGAAGCGAGGCGTAAATGACCTCTAAAAGTAACAACCGCACGAGCAAACAGCCGATTTGGAGTTATGACCCTAGATATCGGATACTATGCGCGACTGAATTGAAACGAGTGAACGGACACCATGGCTGACGAAGATGAAATCGAAATTGAAGAGACTGAAGAGGTAGCTGGCGACGATCTAGAGATCGACGACTTGACTGAGGTCGTTGACCCTGATTTTGATCCAGATGCTGATGCAGTTGACGGTGAAGATTTTGACCCAGATGCAACAGGCGACCTGGTTGTCGATTTATCAAACGATGGAGCTACCGCGCTTAGTGATGAAGGCTCGACGCTTGCACCAGTTGACCCGACGAAACCGAAATCAGCAGATGACGACGATGACGAAGATGATCTTCGCACCGAAGACGATGTTGAAGCAGATCTCTCATCAATTTTGCAAGACAAATTAGCATCACCACAAGAAACTGCTCCAGAAGAGGAAGATGAAGTTGTCGGCGATGACCGCACCGACGGGGTCGAGAGACTTCAACCTCGGCGCCCAGACGAGACGCAATGCTCGCACTGCTTCTTGCTGGTTCGACAAACAGCACCAGGTTGCCCAGTCGAAGACGACGCCTGTCCGCTGTTCAAACACTGACCGATATGGCTGCGGCTCCCACTCCGCCTAATCCAGGCGATTTGATAAACAAATTTATCTCGCAGTTGCCCGACAAGATCAAGTTGTGGCGTTTCGTCGGAAAGATGGCGGTTGAACAAGTCAATAAGCGCTTAGTCGATCAAGTTGATAATTACTCGACGCGCGAACCCAGCAATCCGCCAGTGATCCCCAAGCCAGAAAAGTTGGATACACAAAAAAAGGCCACTGCACAATCGAAGACTAAGAAAACTCCTGCATCGACATCAACGAAATTACCGATTGCTAGTTATGACGATTTGTCGGCATTGCAAATTCTTGACCTACTCGGTGCACTGAACAAGACCGAACTTGCCAAGATTAAGAAATACGAGACTGCCCATCGATGCCGGCAAACTATTTTGAAAAAGATCGCGATGTTGTCAGATGCATCAAAATAGGTTTGACTTTTTGATCAAGCTAATTCTCAGTTACTAACCGTGCAAATTTTCTCGCGGCCGGCCACAGCACAAGATCTAGACGTTCTGTTACTACTTGAGAGCGAAGCACGAAAATCACTAAATGCGTTTCGAGGTGCCGACCGACTTGCAAATGAATTGCCTGAAATAGGCGACAAATGGCTTGAAGAGTTGAACAACGACGCAGCTTTTGTACTGGTCAGTGGAATGGATTCAGTTGTGATGGGATACCTAGTCGCGCGAATGTCTGAAAAACCAACCAACAAAGTAGCCACTATTGAACAAGTCTTCGTGACTCATGATGCACGAAACTTAGGTGTCGGCGATGCGCTTGTCTCATCGGCATTGACTTGGGCACGAGAACAGAATCTCCACGCACTTGATGCGCTTGCGCTTCCTGGAGATCGCGAAACGAAAAATCTATACGAGCGATCTGGGCTGGTTGCGAGATTGATAACCGTAACCAAAAAACTCAGCTAGCTAAAATTTTATTTTTATTTGCCTTGCCAGTTTGGTGTTCGTTTCTCAATAAACGCTGTCAAGCCTTCTTTTGTATCTTCCGAGTTCAATACGGCACCGAATTCTTTGTTCGTCATATTGATTAGCGTTTCATCTGACTCCGTGGCTGCAGCCAAGACAATTTTACGACTTGCCCAAACTGCGAGTGGCGCTGCTTTGCAAACTCGCAATGCAAGATCCATTGCTCCTTCAAGTACTTTTTCTGGTTCTACTAAATGATTAACCATGCCAAGTTCATAAGCGCGTTGCGCTGTGAATGGTTCTCCGGTGAGAATTGCTTCCATTGCTGCGGCTCGACCGATTGCTCGAGGCAGGCGAAATAATCCACCTGCTCCTGCAATTAAGTTTCGTGTTGCCTCAGCCAGACCAAAAGCAGACCGCGTTGTAGCCACAACCATGTCGCACGCCAGCACCAGTTCGCAACCACCAGCAGTAGCCAAACCGTCAACTGCGGCGATCACTGGTTTTTTACGCTGGCGATAAACAAAACCACCAAAGCCACCACGTGGCGTGTTCAACGCTGCTGCTTGACCAGAGTGAATCGCTTTGAGATCAGCCCCTGCGCAAAATACCGGTCGTTGTTGACCCTCTGTGTTTGCCGCCAGAATCGCGATCCAAACATTGTCATCGGCTTCAACTTTGTCGATCGCCGCTTCAAGGCCACTAGCGACATCACCATTGATCGCATTTCGTGCGTCAGGGCGATTAAGAGTGATTATGGCAACTTTGCCCTCAACTTGATATTCAACGATATTTGTCATATCGCGATCGTAGATGACTAAGACTGCTCAGACGAAGGCGGGGCTTCAGCATCCACTGGTGCCTCTGCAACAGGTGTTTCTGAAACTGATGTTTCTACAACCGGCGTTTCTTCTACAGGCACTTCGACAACTGGCGCTTCAATCATTGCTTGTGCAACTGGCACATCTGAAACTGGCTGTGGCGCAGGAGGAATCGTGAGTTTTGGTTCTTTTTTGTCGCGAGGTTTGCGAACTTGACGAGCTTGACGCGGAGGTCGTAAAGGTTTCGGCGCTTGCACACCCGCGACTACTTCAATCCCAAATAAAGCCGCAATCTGAGGAAGCAGAGGAGAGAGGCGTTTTACGGTTTCGCGCAACGCATCAGTTGCCGCAACCGGTGCCGCAGCAGGCTTTACTTGAGCACGAATTGGCGAGAAGGCGAGTGCCTCAAGAACGGCAATCCAACGATCTGCACCAGCATCGCTG
The DNA here is from genome assembly GCA_964203235.1 of Ilumatobacteraceae bacterium. GTDB lineage: Bacteria > Actinomycetota > Acidimicrobiia > Acidimicrobiales > Ilumatobacteraceae > BACL27. The sequence continues at coordinate 728,398 of CAXNLE010000001.1, read as the reverse complement.
GCTAGAGACTCTGTTGTGGCTTTTGCGATTTGCGCGCCGAGTTCAACCGGAAACAACACACCAGCTTTTGGTGGCTCACCTGAAAGTTTTAGCGCTCGAACCACTCGTGAGACTTCGACGGCAGACTTCATGTCGTCTATCCAATTAGTCATTTCTTTTTCTTGATTATTCTTCAAAGCCGCTTTAAGTTCAGTAGCAAGGGCTCGTGTTGTCTCGTCTCGCACAACCATTGGGTCATCACTGCCGACCACAACTGCGCGAAGATCTCGCAAATCAAGCAATTCAAGATCTGCTTTAGCGGCCTCGGCTTTATCAAGCCACTCAGCAACTCGCAGTTTTGGCAGAATATCTGAAGCCATTGAAATTAAACCATCGGCTTTAACTTCTGCTTTCCCGTCTTTTCTGAGTTGTGCATTTTGGGATTTAATTGCTTCACGCACCGCAGCAAGACCACCGGCGAGCGCACGTTCTGCGACTCCACGTTGTTCAACAGGCAAAGACTCAAGTACCGCTGAGCGATGCACACGCTTTGGCTTAAGACGCTTAGCGATAGGTCGCTTTGGAACTTCTGGTGCAGGCGGAAATGATTTGCGATCTGGTCTTGGCGCTCGCGGTTCGCGATTTGGTCGATCTGCTCGCGGTTCACGCGGTTCACGATCTGGTCGATCTGTACGCGGACCTTGCTTGCCACGTCGCGGTTTATCGTCACGAGATTTCTTCGCAAGCTTTTCTGTTACTCCAACAAATGGTTTGTCATCAATGAGTTGCAACAAAGTTGCTTTTTGACTTTTATCTCGCTGTGTAACTACTGACAAAACTGTGATGCCATCGATATCGAAGTCTGCTTCAATTTTTAGTACGTCACCAATTTTGCTTTGGCTCGGTAGAAGAGTCGCAACGACCGAACCCTTAGGAACTTTTGCGCCAGCAGCACGCCAAGTCCAAGTTCCGTCGTCTCGCGTGCTAGTCAATTCAATATCTAGTCTCCGTGACATGAGCCTTTACGATATCCGAGAAACGGACCATTACCCCAAAAGGCGATTACAAAGCGCCTCGTCAATTTCGCTACCGTGAAGTCATGGCGATTTATGCACTCGGTTCTCGCGAGCCAAAAATTCATGAGACGGCTTTCATCCACCCTGAGGCAGTAATTATTGGCTCAGTTGAAATCGGTGCCGAATCAACCATTTGGGCGGGTGCAGTTCTGCGCGGTGACGACGGCGAAATCAAGATCGGCATGCGCACCAGCATTCAAGACAACTCTGTCATCCACACAATGCCAGCAACGCCGACAATCGTTGGTGACGACTGCGTGATCGGACACCTTGTTCATCTTGAGTCATGCACAATTGAGTCGGGTGCGCAGGTATCTTCTGGGGCGATTGTTTTGCATCGCGCAGTTGTTGGCACTGGGGCAATTGTCGGCGCTAACAGCGTGGTTTTGAACGACATGGTCGTACCGCCAGGGGCACTCGCTGTTGGCTCTCCAGCCACCATCAAAGAGGGGCGTGCGCGACAAGAAGAAATTTCAAGGGGCGTTGACATATACGTCAAAAAGGGTAAGTTTTTCGCAGCGAACTTGCGCAAAATTCGCGACTAAGTAAATTTTCTAACTGACTATTTCTAATAGTTCGGTTAAATCAAGTCGACTAGAACTGCTGAGATGTTCACGTGCTGTGTCTCGACGAAATTGTGCGCAAAGGTCTGGTCTGAAAAAGCGTGCGCCCTCGCGAATGACATAATTCAAAAGAAAAAAACGATACGCATACGGAAGAAATTCGATCTCTGTAGGGCTAAGTGGATAAATTTGATGATACGCGGTAAGAAATTTAATAAATCTCGGCTCGCTGAATGTGTGAGCAGAATAAGAAAACTGGGTTTTGTCACCAGTGCGCGATGAAACCCGGCTTAGAAAATAGAAATCAAGTAATCGCGATTCAACACGAAACCAGTCGTAATCCCATCTAGTTGACAGTCGAAATGAGCGAGCGGAATTGCCTTTAGATGCTTGTACTGAGAAATTACCGAGGTTCCAGTCGACCAATATTGGAATACGCAACCATTCGTCGTAGTGCACTTTTTCAAGATGCAACAGTAGGTCGTGCGTACTACGCAACAAGATTGCAATGTCTGTTTTCTCAAGGCCGAAGTTTTGTGGAGCCTGAGATTCACGAAGCAAATCATAAAGATGAATCGCATCACCTTTAACTGAGTTTGAAGTAGGTGGCAGTGATGGTGCAATCGCCGCGCATGCCAAATGAAATTCTGCAATTTCTTGAGCCAGAGCTATCACATCTTGATCAGTCAAAATGCGAGGCAATGAATCACTTTGTTGCACGTCGGTATAGAAAACAGCCCAACATGACTCGTCGTACCACGTATATGGCCGACCATTCTTACTAAGAACTTCAGCCAGAAATCCTGACCAACGTCCACCTCTAAGTTTTGCGCTGCAACGGGCGAGTCTGTCATGATCTTCAGCGAACTGAAAATACGAACCGTAAGAACTTACTTTGGCGATCAGATTTGATTTGTCTGACATCGTCAAACGAAACACGCGGTTGGTTGAAACATGTGCACTCACTTCGGTGAAAGTTTTAATTACTCGCGGGTCACCAAAATTTGCCCAGGCATCGCTAACAGTATCGATAGCCCCCGGTAGTGAATTCGCTGGTGGTTCTACTTTTGAACTAGACATGCGAAATTAGTCTCGCAGACATTAGTTGCGTCTCTTTGCGATCTGTTATCGCGAGTTTGCTCTGATTCCGATTGGAGCGATGAGATGAAAGCCAGCTTGATGTCGTTGCTCTTCAGATTCTCCACCCCAAAAACCATATTCGTGATGGTTGCGAGCAAATTCTCTACATGCTGTTTGAACCTCGCATGAAGAACAAACTTCACGCGCCATTGATTCTCTTTGCTCACGAGCCTGTGGTCGTTCGGCAGGCGGCGGAAAGAACATCGAACTGAGCCCGCGACACGCAGCATCGTTCATCCACTTGTCATCGGTTTCAAGCCGCTTGATGAAGAAGTCTGACCCCGCCACGTAGGTCAAACTAGCGGATAAGTAACTGACTAGTCAATTACTATTAAGCACCTCGTCGACCCCGAGTCCAAAGGCTTCTATGTCTTGCAAAGTCGTATCCCAGGCGGTCATCCAGCGCACCTGATGGGCCGCAACATCCCAATCCCAGAAAAACGACCAATCTTGAAGAGCAGTTCGGGCGGGCTGAGAAATCGTTGGATACAGGCTGTTCACCAGTGGAGGCTTAACGAGCCCGAGCGACTTGTGATGTTTTGTGCGCTCATAAAGAGCGAGCGCCATCGCGTTTGCTTGAGCCCCGAGTTGAAAAAATAAACCATCTCGAAATAATTCGACGTACTGCGCCGAGATGAAGCGCATCTTCGAATTCAATTGTGTGATTTGCTTGCGAATGTATTCGACGCGGTCACCAAGTTCTGGTTTCAAGAATACGACTGCTTCACCGAACATGACGCCAGCCTTCATCGCACCGAAACTCAAAACATCAACGCCCGCATCAATTGTGAAACTTCGCAAAGCCTCGGGTGTCGCGCCATAAACAGCAGCCGCATTACTCAATCTCGCACCATCCATATGCACGAGCATCTCAAGTTCATGAGCAGTCTCACAAAGTGCAAGAACCTCATCGGGTGAATAGACCGTACCCAGTTCTGTTGACTGGGTGATTGACACAACTGCAGGCTGTGCGTGGTGCACATGGCCACGCAAATGTGCGACGCTATGCAAATCTTGCGGTGTTAGTTTTCCGTCTTGTGATGGCAGATCAATCAATTTTGCGCCGAGGATTTTTTCTGGCGCACCCGTTTCATCAACTGCAATATGCGACCATGCCGTGCATACAACTGCTTCAGCCGGTTTGAGGATGCAGGCGAGTGCGAGAACGTTGGCACCAGTGCCACCGAAAACGAATTCAGTGCGCACATCGGCATCAAAAAGTTTCGAGAAAGCATCTTTAGCCTGATCGGTATATTTATCGAGCCCATAGGCGAGCGCGTGCGACTCGTTAGCTCGAACAACTGCGGCCATTACATCTGGGTGCACACCAGCTGCGTTATCAGAAGTGAACAGGCGAGCCGGGGGTTGGTGCGAAATCTTCATTTGTTCAGTATGCCTTCAACCAAACATCCACGAACTCAAAGTGAGTATTCACGCTTCTTAATGTGTCTTGAATTATAATTTCGTCATGACGAAATTAGTTACAACGGGCAAAAGCCGATGTCAGTGGTGTAGGTCGCCGTTTAAGCAACTGCCGGGCGCTGGACGACCCAAACGCTATTGTTGCCAGTCATGTCGCCAATGGGATTGGGTGGCTCGACAACGCGCCAGCGAATTGCAACTCAGCGAAAATGAGTTGATTATCGCCCGCAATGAACTAAACACACTAAGAGATCAGGTTTTCGTGCTCAAATGTGCGATCGTCGATGTAGAGGCAGATCTTGACCCGACTGCTGATCCGACAAGTCGAGACTTTAAGGCTGCGTTGAACTGGTTGCTAAAGGCCGCTAAACCTTTAGTTGAAGGTCAGATAGATACAAAGCCAAGCCGTGCCGCATAGGCGTTTCAGCGAAGCGCAAGTTTGAGCCTTCTGTAATTTCGCCCATAATGTTAGTTATGTAAAGTTAATATAGAGTCAGTTTTCACGGATACTGTGACGCCATGACTAGCGAGAGTTCCCAATCCTCTAAAAAGAGTTCAGCGTCTTTACCAAGTGTTGGCTGGCCAAAGGACAAGGTTTTCGAGGCACTCGAGGAATTACGAGTAGAAGATATTGCTTGGCGTGAAGGTCGCGCATTCAGTCTCGCCTACTACGCAGGCGCTGAGGCAATTGGCGTCGCTGAGGAGGCTTACAGACGCTTCAGTGGTGAAAATGCGTTGAGCACCGATGCGTTTCCAAGTTTGCGCAAGATTCAGGCAGATGTTGTCGCGATGGTTGGTAAATGGCTCGATGCGACTAATGAATCAGCAGGGTTTATGACCTCCGGGGGCACCGAGAGCATCCTGATGGCAGTCAAGGCTGCCCGTGATCGTTTACGTACTGAGAGAAATATCACAAAACCAAACATTGTTTTGCCATCCTCTGCCCACGCTGCTTTCGACAAGGCTTGCGCTTATTTTGAAGTTGAGTCGAGACGTGTTGACGTGAGAAACGATTGGCGTGCCGATGTTGACGCAATGCGATCGCAGATCGATCAAAATACCGTTCTGGTCGTTGCATCTGCTCCGCAATACCCTCAAGGTGTCGTTGACGATGTAACAGGTATCGCCGCACTTGCAATTGAGGCAAAGATTAACTGTCATGTTGATGCATGCATGGGCGGAGTGACGCTCGCCTATCTTGACCAATTAGGAGAAGTTTTGCCACCGTGGAGTCTGCAAGTTGCGGGCGTTAGTTCGATTTCTGTCGACTTACATAAATTTGGCTATACGTCTAAAGGTGCGTCGGTGATTATGTACGCGTCAAAATATTTGCGATCGTTTCAGGGTTTTGTGACCGATAACTGGCTGGGTGGTTTATACGCGTCATCTGGCGCACTGGGCACAAAGTCAGGTGGCTCAATGGCGAGTGCCTGGGCAGTAATGCATCATCTCGGAGATGACGGCTACCTGCGACTCACCAGTCAGGCACGTGAAGCAACTTTGAAACTCGCAGATGCGATTAACTCGAGCGAGCATTATGTCTTGCGCGCGCAACCTGAAACAACACTGATCTGTTTTGGTGCGAAAAACCCATCGGCGCTAAACGTTTTCGCGGTTGCTGATGAACTTTGGCAGCGGGGTTGGTACATCGATCGCCAAACTCCACCTGATTCATTGCACTGCACCGTCAATGCGATTCATCACGACAAAATTGAACCGTTTGTCAAAGATCTCGACCTTGCTACCACTTCAGTTATGGCGGGCAATAAAGTCGGTGACCGCGGCAGCTACGGCACAATTGCTTGATCTATAACCCAAGTGACCTGCTAACTTACGTTCGTGAAAATGCGTCCCCGAACTAGCTCAAATCAACTTTCGGGCCTGCAGGTTCTATCTTGTATTTATTTTTTTATATTCTTATTTTTAGCAACACATGAAGTATCTATTGAAGATTCAGTAAAGTTATGCGCAACTCTTCTTCTAGATGTGCTCACCGGTGGGTTGCTTTGGGTTTTGCTCTCAAAAAAGCCTGAATACTCTATATTTGAGTTCTTCGGTGTGGGAGTAGCTCTAGGTACTTCAATAAACACAGTCGCACAATTATCGCTAAGAACTACCGTTTTTAATTCTGCGTTCAATATTTATTTTGGATTATTAGTCATCTCACTTTTTATTTTGCGAAGAAATAAAAAGTTGACGAAGCTCACAATCACTAAAACTGATCCCATTTTGCTTTTCGGTTTACTGACGATTTCGCTAGCAATGATATGCGGAGATCGATATTATATTTGGCCCGGTGCAATAATTTTAGCGTTATTTTATTTCATATTTAAAAAGACTTGTGAAAAAAAAGATTTTCTGTCAACTAATAGTTTGTTCGCATTTCTGTTTATTTGTGTAGCGATTTTTGTTGCACTTTTTGCGACCTCAATGGTAGAAAATATTCTTTTTGGTCCGCGAACAACAATTAGCTATATCGGTGGTTGGGATGGATTCGTAATTGAGGCCAATCGAAAATCACTCATGAATTTCGGACCCTTCGACAATATATTACTTTCAAACACCAAGTATGCCTATTACTGGTTTCATGATGCATGGTCAGGGTCGTTCACTCAAAGAGCAAGAGTTGGAGATTGGGTCGTCACAACTCAATTTGGCTTTATAGTTTCCGCGCTTGCATCGCTTTCGCTTCTTGTGCACATATTGGTTAAATACATCAACAAGAACACACACGTGATTATGGTTCTATGGCTTGTCGCATCTATGTCGTTAATTGGCTCGCCAAGTAACGTTTTATATCTCGGAAATTTCAGTCAAATTATTTCAATCTTGTGGATTTCTTGGATCTTATTTTTACTAAATGAATACACAAATAGCCGTGAGTCGCTGCTTCTATGGTTTTTGATTTTCGCTGGAACTTTGCTTGTGTTGACGAAAATAACCGCGGCAGTACCTGTCATTGGTGGAGTTTTGTTTGTTGCTTGTTTATCAATAATCATTAACTATAAACGCGTTGACGTTTTAAAAATCATTTTCTTCAGCGCTTTAATAACTGCGACATCTTTGTTCTCTTATATAGTTTTTATTAAACCTGCACCAGCGCAGCGAGCAACGTATTCGGATTTCAGTTTCCAGATTAATAACAGTGTTTTTGGTATTAGTTCTGGACTTATATTGGTGAACCTTCTAGCTTTAGTCGCACCTATATCTGCTGTTGCCGCTCTACTTTTTAAAGCAAAGCAAAAACCAACGTTGCTGATGGTTCTCCTTTGCAGTATTTCTGCTTTAAGTTTGATTTTGTCAATTTCAATGAAATTTAATGGTGATTCTCCAAACACATATTTGTTAATTCCATTTGTAATTTGCTTTGCACTCGTGGCTGGAATTGAAATATCTCGGAATCTTAAAGACCATAGTCAGGCTATTCATCCTGCATATTCTTCGGAAAAACGTCTAATTATCGGCGGCGGAATCGGAGTTGGATTTTTTTGTGGAATTCTTTCTACTTTCTACCTGCACTATTGGAATTTTAGTATTGCTTTGATACCGATACGAACGATCAGTGTTACTATTTTTCCACTCGTCGTTGCATTAATCATGGCCTTAGTTTTGATATTAGTTAATCACTTTGGAAAAACAAAATTCAATGCTCAATTGTTTCTGGCAATCACACTGGTCGCTTCTATGTCTGGTTCGTTTGTAGCGCACTCATTGCGTAGCCCACTAAAACAATACGTAGTCGCAAAGAATAACTGGGATTCGGAAACTCAAAATGTTGAATTGAAGTATGCGCAACTAAACACTGCATTACAATTCGTTGAGGTGAATTCTTCGTCAATTGATGTGATCGCAAGTAATTCAACTACAGATCAAGGCTTAATAGCTGCAGTAACTGGTGTGAGAAACTTTGCTACTTCATACTTACCAAATTTTTGGGGTGGCGTCTCGGACCGATACATTCATCAATCAAATTTTGGACGAGATGGGTCTTTTACTGAATATAACTCTCTCCGACAAGGCTGTGTCACTTGGTTCTACCTTGACAAGACAGAGCCGGGGGTTTACCCACGCATTTGGCAACCATTTGCAGAAATTCAATATGAAGACGAGTTTGGTGCGGTCCTTAGGATGTCAGACCTAGTGAAACTCCCCTCAAACTGCTGATAACTGTAAAATTATTCGACGATAGCTACCACACAATCAGCTGAGCTCTTTTTGTATCCTTTTGGTTTGGGTAGCGAGTTGATTCATTTCATCGGTCGTTAGCGCTAATAAGATTGCTCGAGCCATCGCATTATTTGTAGTGACTTCAGCGGCTTGGCGCTGTTCAACAAAGCCAGAGCAGTCAGGGTACGGCGGCGCCCAGCCGTGCATCTTTGCAGTGCCTTCATTGTTTTCACTCGCAAGCGTTGCCTGCATCCCAGATAAACCGTGTGACACCAACGCAGCAATGTGATAGCAACCGCGAAGTTCTCGCAACAAATTTATAAACCGATAGGTCAATGCTGGCTGATCGGTTGGCAAAGGCTCTGCTCTAACCGCTGCGAACAATGAAAGACCTGCAGCATCAATGCTCGTAACCAACTTTTCGGCTGGTGCGATAAATTTTTCAAGTTCTGAAACATTTGATAAATGCTTACGACCCCAATCGTCACAGCACTGCATAAAACGCTTCCCTGCTGCACGAGCACCTTCTACCGCAATGCCTCTGTTCCATAGTTTTTCTGTGAGCGCACGATCAAAAAACATAAACGCGGCATGCACAACATCAGCGTCAACGTCACCTAATACTCCGCCTCGACCTGCGAAATAAAAAGCAAAACTGCTCGAATATCCAGCCGCTAAACCAGCAGCATTTGTGTCTGGGTCAAGCATGTACTGCGCACCAACTGATCCGATTATCGGTGCGATGACCGAAGCGACTTGAAACTCATTCAATATTGTCATGTACCAAAACATAGTACGATCTTGGTTGCTAATACTTTCGTACGGGAGAGCACCTACACATCCAGTGCAGGTGCACCGAAGGAGCAACCACCCCGGAACCTCTCAGGTAAACGGACCGTTCAAAAGTGGCAATACTGGAAATTGAGATTCGGTTTTATTCGACTCTCTACCGAAGGGGAAACTGATAGAGCGATCTCTCAGGAAGCTCTCAGGTGCCTAAACAGTTGGGGTGCTTAAATCCGCACACCCAAAACGAGGCAACAAATGAGAGAATCACTTGAAGAATTAACCGCAAAAGATGAATTCATCTCGCGCCACATTGGTGTTGACGATCTCGCGCGAGACACCATGCTTCGCAGCATTGGTTCAACCGACCTAGAAGATTTGATTGAGCGAACTGTTCCAGCATCAATTCGACGCTATGAGTTGCTAAATCTTGGCGAGCCAATGCTTGAAACCGACGTCTTGACACAACTACAAGTAATCGCCAACAAGAATACTGTCCGTACAAGTTTGATCGGCATGGGTTACTACAACACGATCACCCCACCGGTAATTGCTCGCAACGTATTAGAGAATCCTGCTTGGTACACGTCTTACACGCCGTATCAACCAGAAATCAGTCAAGGTCGCCTTGAAGCGCTACTTAATTTTCAGACAATGATCACTGAGATCACTGGTTTTGATATTGCAAATGCTTCTCTACTTGACGAAGCGACTGCCGCCGCCGAGGCAATGACGATCGCACTTCGATCTAGCAAATCTGATTCGAAAGTCTTCGCAGTCGATGCCAATACGCACCCGCAAATTATTTCAGTGCTCAGAACCCGAGCATTACCAATCGGCTTAGCTATCAGTGTTGTTTCGCTGACCGAAATGCTTTCTACAACTTGCTTCGGTGCACTTATCTCGTGGCCAGGATCATCCGGATTAATCGCATCTGCTGATCAGGTCAAAGATATTTCTCAGGCAGTTCACTCACAATCTGGATTGATGATTGCTGTTTGCGATCTTCTCGCGTGTGTCTTGCTGGCCCCACCTGCAACTTTAGGATTCGACATCGCAGTGGGTTCGGCACAGCGATTTGGAGTACCGATGGGTTGTGGCGGGCCTCACGCCGCTTTCTTAGCAACCAGTGAGTCACATGCGCGCGCACTACCTGGTCGTTTGGTCGGGGTCAGCACTGATACGGCTGGCCGACCTGCATTGCGTTTGGCACTACAAACACGTGAACAACATATTCGTCGCGAAAAAGCGACGTCAAATATTTGTACGGCGCAAGCACTACTCGCGAACATTGCTAGTTTCTATGCAGTTTGGCATGGTCGTGAAGGACTTATACGAATCGCTGAGCGAGTACACAGGCTCACATCGATTTGTGTCGCTGGGCTTCGTAAATCAAATATTGAGGTAATCAACACAACTTGGTTTGACACCATCGTCGTTCGAGTGAAATCTAGTAGCGAGGTTCACCAACGAGCTTTGACACAAAATATTTTGTTACGCAATATTGACGCCAATACCGTTGGAATCAGTTTTGATGAGACTAGTAATTTAGAATTAATCAAAAGATTGTTTGATGTTTTTGAGATAAACGAAAATACTGTTGAACTTGATAAATCATGTTTATTAGGCATCACTCAAGCAATGCGACGCAGTGATGATTTTCTTACACAGTCAACTTTCAGCAAATACCGCACCGAGCACGAAATGCTTCGCTACTTACGGCGCCTGGCCGATAAAGATTTGGCATTAGATCGAACAATGATTCCACTTGGATCCTGCACGATGAAATTGAACGCGACTACCGAAATGATTCCAGTTACGTGGCCAGAATTTGCCAATATTCATCCGTTTGCACCTGCTGCTGATATTTTTGGGTACACGCAATTGGTAGATGAACTTTCGGCGATGTTGATTGAAATCACTGGATACGACGCAATAAGTTTGCAGCCCAATGCCGGAAGCCAAGGTGAACTCGCGGGGCTCCTTGCGATTCGTGCGTATCACCTCAGTCGTAACGAAGCCCAGAGAGTCATATGTTTGATTCCAAGCAGTGCTCACGGTACTAACGCAGCCAGTGCTGTAATGGCAGGCATGACCGTGGTCGTCGTTGCATGTGATGACAGAGGCAATGTTGATTTAATCGATCTGCGAACCAAGTGCGAGTTGGCTGGTAACAAACTCGCCGCGCTAATGATCACATACCCATCAACTCACGGTGTATTCGAACAGAAAGTTACAGACATTTGCGAATTGGTTCATTCGTTTGGTGGACAAGTTTACGTAGACGGGGCAAACCTAAACGCGTTAGTTGGAGTTGCACAGCCAGGACACTTTGGTGCGGACGTGAGTCATTTGAATCTTCATAAGTCATTTTGCATACCTCATGGTGGTGGCGGTCCCGGTGTCGGACCAGTCGGTGTCAAGAAACATCTTGCCGAGTTCTTACCCTCTCACCCACTGTCGCCACACGACGAGAATAAAGTTGGCGCAGTCGCCGGTGCACCAAACGGCTCAGCGTCTATTTTGCCGATCTCATGGGTCTACATAAAATTAATGGGAGCAAAAGGTTTACGAAGTGCGACGATGCACGCAATTCTGAGTGCGAACTATATTGCAAGTCGGTTAGATGCCTTTTACCCGGTGCTATATCGAGGTGATGGTGGCTTCGTGGCACACGAATGCATCCTCGATATTCGCGAAATCACAAAATTAACTGGCGTCACTAACGACGACATTGCTAAGCGACTAATGGATTTTGGGTTTCACGCACCGACTATGAGCTTTCCGGTTTCAGGCACTTTCATGGTCGAGCCGACTGAAAGTGAAACAATCGCCGAAATTGACAGGTTCTGTAATGCAATGATTGCGATTCACGCCGAGATACAACACATCGCCACAGGATCAATTTCTCATGACGACTCACCACTACATCATGCGCCACATACTGTCGAAGACCTTTGTGCGCCCTGGAGCCGGAAATATTCGCAACAGCAAGCGGCGTATCCGATCTCGGCTATGCACGGTCGCGGATATTTTGCGCCAGTCTCACGAATTGACGCCGCTTTTGGCGATAGAAATTTAGTTTGCTCGTGCGAACCGCTCGAGTCTTACGCTATTTCTTTGCAATAAATGGAAGTTTGACAACCACACCCTCAAGTCGAGTGCCTCGCACATCGATCGCTACAGCACTTCCAACTGCAGGTTGCGTATTAACCAGGGCGATTGCGATTCCGTGCTCAAGTGCTGGTGAATAATTTCCACTCGTCGTTATGCCGATAACAGTTTCTCCAATAAGTACGTCGCATCCGTCTCGAGGCGGACGGCGCCCAACTGTAGATATGCCGATCAAATGTCGGCTGACTCCACTATCACGTTGTTTAAGCAGCGCATCGCGACCCGCAAAAGATTCTTTGCTCCAAGAAATCACCCAGCCTAAATTTGCTTCCAATGGGTTAATCAGTGGTGAGAGTTCGTGACCGTGAAGTGGCAACCCTGCCTCAAGTCGCAGTGTGTCGCGAGCCCCAAGGCCTGCAGGCAACACTCCAGCACTAAGAATTTCTTGCCATAAATTGCTGGCGTGTGAAACCGGTACGGCAATTTCGACACCTTGTTCACCTGTGTAGCCGGTTCCTGCGACGACACATTGTGCACCTCGCCAAATAATTTGTCGTACCTCAAATTTTTGAATACTTGAAAAATCATCACTAATAGTCGCCAGAAGTTTTTTTGCTTGTGGGCCTTGCACAGCCAACACAGCACGACTTTTAGTTACATCAACCCCCCCGATTGCCGATAAAACATGCTCAGTATTTGATGCATTTGGCATTACATCAAAACGATCATCACTGACCCACCAGACGATGATGTCATCAAGAACGCATCCAGCATTATTAAGCAAGTGTGTGTACTGCGCACGACCGATCGAAATCTTGTTGAGATCATTTGTCAGCACACCTTGCAGCGCTTCCTTGGCGTAATAACCCTCAACCCGCACAGTACCTAAGTGTGAGACATCAAAAACGACTGCACCTCTGCGACATGCGAGATGTTCGCTGATCGTGCCAGTTGGATACGCCACGGGCATGTCCCATCCACCAAACTCAACCATTTTCGCACCAAGTGCTCGATGATCACCATCAAGTGGTGACAGATGCAACTTTGTCATTCTTAGATTGACACCGCCAATGTGCTGGCCGTCATAGATTCTGCGACATTAATCGGGTCATCACTATCTGAATTGTCCGAACTATCAGAACTAACCGTCCTCAAAATTTGAGAATCTATTGACAGAATCATTGCATCAACATCACTCTTAACTGCCGCTAAAGGTAGAACGTTTAGTACACCTTGACCATTGCGAAGTACGTCAACCAACTGGTCCCCTTGACAGAACACAACTGCCTTGCCACTAATCACGATGTGCGCCGCTGCGATTTCGGTGTCAACATGATTTCGAAGGTATGTAAAAACTTCACGAACTGATTCGAGTTTGATACCGGCGTCTAACAAATTCTTGATCACTTTGAGTTCAAGTAGATCGCTATAGACATAACTGCGTCGAGTACCACTGCCTTTCGCATCAACTGCCGAAGGTCTAATTAGGTTCGTCCGAGCCCAATAATCGAGTTGGCGATATGTGATACCAGCAATCTTTGCAGCTTGAGCACCACTGAAACTAACACTTGTCATCAGTAACCCCCATGATCAACCGACAGAATTTATACGCTACGCCGAGAAATTTGAATGTCAAGACAAATTAACCTTGGAAATCTTCAGGTCGAATTGAATCAATAAATTGTCTGAAATCATCAATGATTTCTTCGGCGTCGTCACTCGGCGTGTCTGGTACAACCTTACCTACCTCGTCCAATAGGTCATCTTCTGCGTAAATCGGAATCCCCGACCGAACTGCGACTGCGACACCATCAGATGGCCGACAACTTATAACCACTACCGCACCCTGTTGCAAAAAATGCAAATCTGCGTAGTACGTGTGTTCTTCAAGTTTGGTAATTACTAATTTGACTGGTTGCGCGTTCAGACCATCGACAACATTAATTAACAGATCATGAGTAAGCGGGCGATCAGGCTGTAAGCCTTCTAAAGCGTAATGAATAGATGATGCCTCAGGCGCTCCAATTTGAATTGGAATCACGCGACGACTTCCTGATTGCTCCCGCAACATCAACACGGGGGTATTAGCTGGAATCTCTAGTCGAATACCCTCAATTTGCATTTCAATCATTGTCTAAGCGTATCTGCGATGAATACAGCGCACTAGCGAGATTCAATATGATCGCGTGATTGTGCTGCGATAAATGCCGCACGCAACCGACCGCCTTGCTCAACTAACTCTTTGAGCATTTCCAAAGCTTCCTGACGAGCAGTTGGGTTGCGTTGACGCATCATCGGCACAATTCGTGTTTCAAATAGCGATACTTCCTGCATCGCTGCATTTTTCCATGTTTTAAGGTGTCTTGCGTCAAATCCAAGACTCAAAAACTTGGCTGCGGTTAAAAGAATTTCTAAATCAATTTCATCGTATAAGTCTGTCACTCCAACACGACGCGATCGCAGGATGCCAAAATGCTCAAGATCAACTAGTGTCGCCTCATCGATAGACGCTGCAGAAATAATTTCAGATCGGTCATACGAACGCGGTATTTTCGGATCAGCGGCGAACAAAGGGCGAACCAACGAAATCGTCGGCGCTAAAGGTGGGGGCGTTTGTGCTTTAACTTGTGCCGCCGGATGACTGTTGATTCGACGTGTCGGTATATGCGCAAGACCGCGCGGCGCCGTTGTGTCGTCACCTCTCAACATCTCAGTACTTGTGTCGTTATCTAAGCGCGTACGAATAACTTTCAATGGAGTGAAATTCTCGCGCTGTTCGCGCAAAATAAACTTCAGTCGATCTACCTCTGCCTGAGAAAACTTACGGTAACCCGATGCGGTGCGCTCGGGCTCGATCAGACCTTGACTCTCGAGAAAGCGAATCTTCGAAATAGTGACATCCGGAAAATCTTCAAGCAACAGCGCGAGTACCTCGCCAATTGACAAATAATTAAAGGCCGCAGTCATCCAAAACTCACTCTCGAAAACATCAATTTAAATTATCTGCTTTACTAAATAAAATCATGTGAAACTTGCCCACTTGTAACTCGTCGCCGTGAACCAGTCTCGACTGTTCAACTATTTGGCGATTGACATAAGTGCCGTTTAGCGACCCGAGATCCCGAACTATCAAACCATCTTCATTCGCAGAAATCTCGGCATGACTGCGCGAAACTGTGATGTCATCGAAAACAATTTCGCTTTCCGGATTTCGACCGATTCGCGTCAATTGATTAGTCAATGTAAAACGTGCTCCGGTCATCTCACCAGACCGAACGACTAACACTCCCCAACCAGTTACGTCGCCTAAACGAATTGAAGCGTTATCATGAGCGCCAGGCGCGTCCTGCATCGGGTCAATCTGAGCGATGACAATGGTTCTGTCATCCGGTAGATCCAACACCGCACCGCACGACGAACAGAACGATGCTCTTGGCGGATTTCGATGGCCACACTGGTTGCAAAAAACGTAAGACATAGCTTTCAACCCTCAATAAACAGTCGGTAACTCGCAGCATCTAATAAATCAGCCACACTAGTTAAATCGCTGACCTCAATTTCCATTATCCATCCTTCGCCATATGGATCAGAATTTATCAAGTTTGGTGATTCGCTCAACAACTTATTCACATTAGTGATTGAGCCTGAAACTGGCACGTAGATGTCAGAGACACTCTTGGTACTCTCAACTTCACTGCAACTTTGCCCGGCTGAGACTTCTGTGCCCGATTCAGGCAACTGAACAAACACGACATCACCAAGAGCATCTTGCGCGTAATCAGTGATTCCTACTCGCCCAATCGTGCCAACCAACCGTACCCACTCGTGATCTTTTGAATACTTCAAATCTTCAGGAATGTGCATATAACAAATTTAGCCTGAACGTGAGGCCCGCCCTGACCGCAGATTAGCCCGAATTACGGGCAGATAATTGATCGCTGTCGTATACGAAATGACGAGCGCCGGGAAACCAAATAACCAACCCAACCAAGTAACCCACCGTGACCCAGCACCTTCGGCCTGCCCTAACAGGATCAATGGCACCGCGAACATCAGCAAGAATGTGTAACGCTTGCCCCATTTATTTACATCAAACCGTTTCATGCCAAATGCAGTTGCGATCAACATGGTGCTGGCAACGAAAACTTCACGAACCAAGATCGCACCACCAAACCAAATTGGGATGGATTGATCAATCAAAATTGCGATGACAGCGACTATAAATAATCCACGGTCAACTGCTGGGTCAAAAATCGCACCGAAGTCGCTCTTTTGATTAAAACGGCGTGCAACCCACCCATCAACCCAATCAGTTGCACCGAGTCCGCCGAGCAGCCACGCCGCAGCACCACGATCGTTGACACTGAAAAGTAGCCACAAAAATACTGGCAAACAAAAAAGCCGTAGCAACGTAATTAGATTTGGCACGGTAAAAATATCTCGCTTAAGCACACGATGATCGTACAAGACGCTGACTGGTCGTCAAATCATCTACGCTCAATTCATGCCTCAAACACTCTTTACGCGAATTATCAAGGGACAGATACCTGGCACATTTGTTTATCGCGATGATTTTTGTGTTGCATTCATGACGATAAATCCGATCACTACGGGACATCTTCTCGTCGTGCCGATCGATGAAGTTGATGAATGGACGGATCTGCCATCGGAGTTAAGTTCGCACTTGTTTAAAGTCGCCGCACAGATTAGCGAAGCTCAAAAAATTGCGTTCAAGTGTGCGCGGATCGCATTAATAATTGCTGGCTACGAGATACCCCATTGCCATTTACATTTGATTCCATCGAATTCGATGGCCGACCTAAATTTCGAAAACGCGATTACCAGTTCTAATCGCAACGATTTAGAACAATCGTCCGCCCTGATCATCGCCGAGTTGCGTCGAATGAATGTTGCGGGAACGCTCTAATCGAGAAGTGACCTCATGAACCACCACATCATTTTCTGCTGGCACGAGTAAACCAAGTGGCGATAGATCTGCTGGGTCAAGCCATTGCGCGACAGCATTTTTCTCGAGAATCACAGGCATGCGGTGATGAATCGGGCGAAGTGATTCATTGGCGTCTGTGGTGATAATCGTGCAAGTTTTTAATATTGACGGTGATCTTGAATCAACATGTTGTTGGTTTGGGTCTATCCAAGTTGACCAAAGACCAGCAACCGTCATCGCTTCACCATCGGCTCTCGATACATAATGTGCCTGCTTAGATAGTTTAGTTGAATTAGTAGTACCTGAATTGGTAACGCTCCATTCATAAAATCCCTGCATTGGGATAACACATCTGTGACGAGCGATGAGATTTCTGAAACTTGGCTTCTCAGTTAGAGTTTCACAACGAGCATTTATCATGCCCGCTGACTTTGTTTTATCTTTCGCCCACGACGGCACAAGTCCCCAACGAAAAGTTGACAACGCCAGCGTGTGAGACTGTTCAACCCCTTGCGAGACTAGAGCGTAAACCTCGGTAGTTGGAGCAACATTGAAATTGGGTGCGAGTTGCTCGGATATAAAGGTTGCATCATAAGTCTTGGCGAAATCTGCACCACTAGCTAGAGAGTTAAACCGCCCACACACAACACTTACTTAAAACCTTGAGATCAGGCAAACTCATCAGGAGAAGACATAAACACCCAATCGTCAGAACCAATTTTAAGAAGGGTACCCATCTGATAGTTGCCTGAATCGAAACTAATCCCGGCAGACAATAAATTGACTCTTACACCAGAGACAGGAGAAATAGCCAAAAAAGACTTTCGATTAGCGATATCGATGCGAGTCCCGACCGGGATTGGAACCGAGGCATTGGTAGGCAAAAAGATAGTCGTCCCGTCCCGGGAGATCAATAGCTTTCCGGCATCACTTGCTTCCAAAGTGTGACTTACTGTTATTTCCCTAATTGTATAAGTTGTCGCGAATCCGCCGGCCGCACCAGCCGCACCAGTCGCACCAGTAGCACCCTTAGAGCCAGTCGCACCAGTCGCACCCTTAGAGCCTGTAACGCCTGCAGGACCAGACTCATTGAGTGTCAACAGAGTCTCTGCGCCAGTCTTGCAAGTCCTATCTTGACTGTATCGAATACTTGAATCTTTATCTGAAACACAAATCGACACCGAAGTATCAATTGCCGATGCGACCACAAAGTTGCCGACTAACGAGGCAGAGACTGCCGCCAAAGCACAAACAACTATTTTTTTAATTCGATCGAAACTCATTAGCTTGATGAATTTTCGTCTGGGGATTTAAGGAATAACCATTCGTTGGTTCCGACCTTGATTAACACACCAATCTGATACGCTCCGCGATCAAATGGTGACGACATTGCTGCGCCATTGCTGTTTACCGTCTGATCGTTTAGCGTCACTCCGCCGTTCGGAGTGACATAAATAATGCTGGCCGTTGAAGCGCCCAATTGGCCAATATCAATCCTCGTCCCAATCGGAAAGGCCACGGCCGCATTAGTCGGCAAGACGATTGTTGGCGAAGAACGCGAAAACAAAAACTTGCCCGCGTCTGAGAGAGCCAATGTGTGACTAGAAGCCGTTATCTCAAAAAAAGATTGAGTTGCCATTGACCCGGCAGCGCCAGCCGCACCAGTCGCACCAGTCGCACCAGTCGCGCCAGTCGCACCAGTCGCACCAGCAGGACCCGTCGCACCAGCAGGACCAGCAGGACCTTGTTGGCCGAGCACCAATTTCGTCTCTTTTGCGCTCTTGCAACCACCAGACGCCGAATATCGCATCGCGCCATTACTTTTTGCCGCGCACACCGTGATATTGGCTGGTGTAGCACTTACCGCATACACGCCGCCAGCTACCAGTGCGACGACCGCAGAGACCAAAGCTGGTAACGCGAACTTTTTAACAGAACTGACTAGTAATGAATTATCCTGCTCATTCGCAGATTTGATTGTGACACTGCTTGGCATTTTTCTCCTTAACAAACTTACGACTTAGGTTAACAGAAGTTTTTCGCTCAATGGGGATTCTCGTATTTTGGGATCAAAAAATTCCGTTTGGGGTCGCAAATAACCAGACCAACAGAGGCGTTAATACAAGCCCAGGCAATAATGAGCCGAGACGAATTCGCTTTATCTCAAGCAAATTAAGACCAATCGCTAAAACTGCTAAACCCCCGGCCGAAAATAGCTCTAATCGCATTCTGTCGGTCAAAAGAGTATCAAGACTGGTACCAAAGAGGGTTAACGAACCCTGCATAACGAAAACACTGGCGGCACTAAAAATAGCACCAACGCCGTATAGCGCTGAGAAAATGATCATCATAAATCCGTCCAGCGTGGCTTTAATTATGTACAACTGAGGTGTCTTTCCGCTGGCATCCTCAATCGCCCCGAGAATCGTTAGTGGCCCAACACAAAATAAGAGAGTCGCCGTAACAAACCCTGTCACGAATTTGCTCTCACTTTCGTTGTTAGTGAATTTTCGACGCAAGATTTCACCCAATTGCTCTAGTCGATCTTCGATTCGCAACAGTTCACCAATGATCGCACCCAAGACCATTCCAACTAATGGAAAAACCATATTGTCTGTACTTATCACATCGCGCAAACCGATTGCGATTGTGACCAGACCAATAACTTGAACAATGATCACACGAATTCGATCCGGAATTCGATTGCCAATCAATAACCCAAGACCGCCACCAGCAAGAACTGTTGCTGTATTGATAATTGTTCCGAGACCCCGCATAAAAAATTGTTTAACTATTTTGCATTTACTGGTGTTGGTGGATTTTGATCTTTACTAATTGCAATCGCGTTCGTCGCTGCCAAGGTCGCCATTGCCGCTCGAGTTTCTTGTGTGGCTGAGCCTAGATGCGGTATCAACACAACATTTTCGCGACTCAGCAAACCAGCATTTACTTTTGGTTCAAATTCAAAAACATCAAGACCAGCACCAGCAATTTCGCCAGCATCAAGAGCGTCGACTAGTTGTTGCTCGTTGACGATCGGCCCACGAGCCGTATTGATCAAAAACGCAGTCTGCTTCATCAACTTGAGTTGAGCTGCGCCAATTAAATGATGTGTCGCTTCATTTGACGGGCAGTGCACCGAAACAACATCGCTAGTAGCCAATAAGTCGTTAAGCGATAACTGTGTCGCATTTAATTCTTCAGCGATCTCTTTGCCAATCGAAGATCGCGAGAAATATGCAATAGTCATACCAAAGGCTTTGGCGCGACGCGCTGTCGCGATACCAATTGCACCCATTCCGATTATTCCAAGTTGGCGATTTTGAATGCCGACACCGAGCATAAAGTTCATCCCCCACTGCCAAGGCTCGATACTCCGAATTAGTCGCTCACCTTCACCAAGACGACGCGTCACCATCAATATCAAACCGAACGCAATATCAGCAGTTGCATCTGTCAATACGCCAGGCGTGTTCGTTACACGCACATTACGGCGCGTGCAAGCAGCAACATCAACGTTGTTATATCCAACTGCAACATTGCAGACACCCTTTAGTTGCGAACCCGCTGCATCAAGCAATTCATCATCAACTTTTTCTGTGAGTAATGTGATCAACACTTCTGCACCTTTAACAAATTCAAGTAACTCGGCGCGATTTATCCGACGATCATGATCCCAAGTGACCGGCGATAATCCAGCGTCTTGCAACTCCTTTAATCCAGCGCTCGGAATCTTGCCCGTTACAACAATTCGTGCACTCACTTTGAATTAACCCATTCAGCAAGACGCGCGAGGCCTTTATCTATTTGCGGATTATTAATACCGCTGTAGGCAAGTCGAATGTAATTACCCTTTTCATTGTCAGCAGGGCGACCGAAATGTTTCCGTGTACAAAAGGACATTCCAGAGTTGTGTAATGCATCAATCGCAAAATTCGCTACATCGTCGTGACCAGTACGAGCCATTGTTTCCGTCACTTCTGGAAATACATAAAAGGCACTATTTGGCGTGTGCACTCGCATCCCAGAAACTGTCTGAATTCCGGCGATTGTTGCATCACGGCGAGTTTTGAGCACTCGCACCAATTCGTTTGCGCCAGACTGATCCCCCGTAATTGCTTCAACACCAGCCCATTGCACAAACTGAGTAGTGCAACTTTCTTCGTTAGTGTTCAGTTTCGAAATTCGATCGACAATTTCTCTCGGGCCGATTGCGGCACCCAAACGCCAACCTGTCATTGCAAACTTTTTCGAAAATGTATACAAAATGACAGTTCTTTCTAACATTCCTGGCAACGAGACAATGCTTTTGCTTTGGCCGGCATATCTGATATCAAAATACGCCTCATCAGAAAGCACCCAAAGATTACGTTTAATCGCCAAATCAGCGAGTGCTTGTCGTTCCGAATCTGTCATTTCGGCAGCCAGCGGATTTTGCTGATCATTTAGAATCAATGCTTTCGTTTTCGAAGAAATTTTCGAAGCCAAGTAATCCAAATCAATTTGAAAACCATTTGCGGTATCGAGATAGCGGTACGGCACGGCAACGCCATCGTTGAATTCGATTTGGCTTTCATAAATCGGAAACCCTGGATTCGGATACAGAACTTCATCGCCAGGGTTCATCACACTTCGTAAAAATTTGCCAATTACTGGTTTACCACCAGGTTGCACCGCCACATTTTCTGGCAAGAACGACACGTTTCGTTGCATCCCGAGACTCTCGGCTAACGCCGCACGTAATGGCGCAATGCCTGCATTCGGACAGTAACCCGTTTTGCCTTCGACAACTGCTCGGTGCATCGCGGCTGAGATATTTTCGGGTGTCGAAAGATTTAGATCACCGAGATGAAATGGAAAAACCTCATTACCTTTTGAGACCCAATCAGCCGCAGTTGCTGCAACAGCGAAGGCAGTCTCTGTACCTAAACGATTCAATCGATCGGCTAATTTCATGATTCCCCTTTTTGTATTTAACTAAATTTAACGTGTAACTACTAACTTGTCGGGCTGGCGGGATTTGAACCCACGACCTCTTGTCCCCCAGACAAGCGCGCTAACCAAGCTGCGCTACAGCCCGCAACCTTCCCTACTCTACGCAACTCAAATAAATAACGACACAACTCGCCAGCCCAAATAAGCCACCAGCAACACGACTAGCAACTTAAAGTGCCAAGGAACTTTCTCTGAACCCGGATCACCAGCGGCTGCAAGAGCACGAAGGTCTAGATTTTTGGCCGTTACCCGACCATGAATATCGGCGGAGGTTGCGCGAACCCCACAAGTCGGACAGTCACCCGAAGTTGTCAGCGCCGTCGGAGCAAAATATTTTGCACAAGGCTCACACCAAGGCATCGATCGCTACTCTGCCCGCTTGCGTACACGAATTTTGATCGGCACCGAACCGAATTCAAAACCTTCTCGAATTGATCGCTCAAGATATCGCAAATATGTTGGGGGCAACTCTTTATTAACAAACAAAGTAAACGTCGGCGGATCAGATGCACCTTGTAGTGCATACAACACTCGACCACCACTTGGGGCTGGTTGCTGTTGTTGCGCACGCGCTATCACCCTGTTGACATCACGAGTTGGCACGCGACGATGATATTGCTCAATTGAATCTTGCAACACTGGTCGTAGTTTCTGCACACCCTTGCCAGTTAACGCTGACATCTTCAATACTGGTGCATCGCCAACGAAAAATAATTTACGACCAATCTCAATATCTATTTCGGCACGCTCATCCGCATTGAGCATCTCCCACTTATTTAGAACTACGACCACAGGGCTACCGGATGCATCAATTCGTTCTGCGAGTCTTTGATCTTGACTCGTAATACCTTCGGTTGCATCTATCACGAGTAACGCAATATCTGACTCGTCTACGGCTCGCAACGCACGAACAAACGAGTAATACTCAGTTGATTCATCAACACGACTTCGTCTGCGCATTCCGGCGGTGTCAACAAACATCATTGGACCGTCTGGTGTTTCGACAACCGTGTCTATTGAGTCACGTGTTGTACCAGGCATGTCATGGACGACTGCACGATCTTGCCCGACGAGGCGATTGAAAAGTGTGCTCTTGCCAACATTCGGTCGACCAACTATCGAGACACGCGGAATACCAGGCGTTCGATTTGGGCCTTGTCGCTCAATTTCTACTTCGACTTCGTCATCACCATCTCGTCGCGGAACACGAATTAAAATTTCATCCAAAACATCGCCGGCTTTACGTCCATGCAGTGCCGAAACCGGAAACGGATCGCCGAGACCAAGTGAGAGAAACTCCCATTTGTCGAACTCGCGTTTATCTGTGTCAACTTTATTTGAGACAACCAAGACTTCTTTGCCGCTTGTGCGCAGCCACTTTGCAATTGCTTGATCATCATCTAAAACACCGACAGTCGAATCAACAACAAACAACACGAGATCCGCTTCTTTCACGGCCGATTCAACTTGGCGACTAACTTTGCCGTCAAGTTCAGTACCGCCAGGCATCCATCCACCCGTGTCGACAACATTGAAATGACGCCCTTGCCACTCAACTTGACGCTCAAATCTGTCGCGGGTTACCCCAGGCGTGTCTTGAACAATCGCCACTTGAGAGCCCATAAAGCGATTAAACAAAGTACTTTTGCCAACATTTGGTCGCCCTACAATGACAACTGTTGCTAGGGATGTTGTCACGCGTGCAGTTTACCGTTGCAATGACAAGGTATTCTTCGTAGCTGTGAATAACGTCGACGAAGTTATCCTTGCGTCACCTCGCGGTTTTTGTGCCGGAGTCGAAATGGCGATCAAAGCATTGGCGTGGATGGTTCGCACATTTGATGAACCTGTCTACTGTTACCACGAGATCGTTCATAACAAAATCGTCGTAGATCGTTTCAAAAGTCTGGGTGTTGTTTTCGTCGATGACCTTGCTCAGATACCAAAAGGTCGACCGATAATGCTTTCAGCACACGGGTCTGCACCGCAAGTAGTGGCAGCCGCTCGCGAACTTGGTAGCTATGTCGTTGATTCTGTTTGTCCGCTGGTGACCAAGGTTCACCACGAAGTTAAAACTCGAGCGAATAAGGGTTACAGAATCGTTTATATCGGTCACGATGGACACGAAGAAGCCGTCGGCACTATGGCAGTCGCACCTGATTCAATTTCTCGTGTTGAAACCTTGGCCGAGGTTGATGCGCTCGAACAATTTAACGAACCTGTCGCGATTCTCGCTCAAACAACTCTGTCACATCGCGACTGGAAGGATGTCGCCGACGCTGTGAGACTTAAGTACCCACAAGTCTGGTCGCCAGGTAAGAGTGATCTTTGCTTCGCCACGACGAATAGGCAAGGCGCGTTAATGCAGATCGCTCGCGAGTGCGACGCGATAATCGTCATCGGATCAGACAATTCGTCTAATACACGTGCGCTTGAAAAACTTGCTAAAGATGTTGGTTGCAAAAATGTTTACCGTGTCAACGATGCAAGTGAACTTCCAAAAAGTTTTTCAGGCACGGTAGGTGTGACTGCCGGAGCCTCGGCACCTGAAGAACTTGTCGCAGAAATAATTCGTGTACTTGCACCGACCAAGGGTGTTCGCGAAATAAAAATCGCCCAAGAAGACGAATACTTTCCACCGCCAAGACATATTCGTCAATTGCAATCAAGTATTGAACTCGTTGCAACGACAATGCTCGGCGGATCTTTCGCGTCACGGCGAATTGTTGACGATAAAAAAACCGCTGCAAGCACAGTTCTGTCACTGCTTGCGAATTAAAGTTTTCGCTAGTTTCGAGCGCTAATTTCGTGCGCTAATTTCGTGCGCTAATTTCGTGCGCTAATTTCGTGCGCTAATTTCGTGCGCTAATTTCGTGCGCTAATTTCGTGCGCTAATTTCTGGGCACTTCGTGCCAGGGCTTATCGCGATCAACACGTACATCACCTGGCAGACCTAAAATTCGCTCACCCAAAATGTTTTTCATCACTTCGGTTGTGCCACCCTCGATGCTGTTGGCGCGACTTCTGAGAAACGCCTTTGGCACTGAGTCGAAACTCATCGCTGTCTCTGGGCGAACTAGTGCGTAACTTCCGTAGAGCATTCCATTTGCACCCAATAGATCGACGCAAAACTCATAGGTGTCTTTATTGAGTTCAGCACTGGCAACTTTGCCAATTGAGCCCTCCGGCCCTGGCGTTCCCATCCGACGGTTCTGACCTGCGCGAATATTTGTGAGCCGCAAGACCTCTGCTTTAATCCACAACTTCATCAAATGATCTTGCGTCGCACTTGACTTTTGATCTTTAGGCAAGGCCTGCCACAACTTCACTGCTTCACGAATCGGGCCAGTTGCCTTTCGCGGTATCGCACCACCAATCGCTACTCGCTCATTCATCAGAGTCGTCAAACTGACACGCCAACCGTCTCCGGCTTTGCCCAGAGTTTCGTTTACTGAAACACGAACATCGGTAAAATAAACTTCATTAAATTCTGCCTCGCCAGTTATCTGACGCAGCGGTCGCACTTCGACTCCGGGCGATTGCATATCAACTATCACCGCGGTGAGCCCTGCATGTTTCACAGCCTGCGCATCGGTTCTAACAACCAACAAACCCCATTTCGATAAATGAGCAAGAGTCGTCCATACCTTTTGTCCATTGATCAACCATTCTTCGCCATCGCGCACACCCTTTGCGGATAATCCTGCAAAGTCAGACCCAGATCCTGGCTCAGAAAATAACTGACACCAAATCTCTTCACCCGTAAATAACGGTCGCATATATTTTTTTACTTGCTCTTGGGTACCCCATTGCGAAATAGTTGGCGCACACATTCCGTACCCGATTGGGTTGCGCATATAACTTGATGGCCCACCCGCTGCGGAGATTGCTTCGTTAACGATTTTTTGGTGCTTTGGCGACGCGTTTAGACCGCCACTACCTACCGCGAAATGTACCCACGCCAGCCCCGCATCAAATTGCGCACCGAGAAATTTGGTCGCTGAAGTCGAACTGGGTGGATAGTCGATGATCAACTTGTCTACACATCGCTGAACTTCAATATCCGAAATAATCGTCTCTACTTCGGTTGTAGTCATAAAACCCCTTAACTATTCTTGTCGTTAATTTAAATCAGTTTTAGTTTGTAGATCTCATCAGCCGTGCCCACTGATCATTTTCTAAAACTGCGACCTCTTGAAACATTAGACGCAATCTCATCACCCAACGCAACCCGACAGTATTGTTCGTTTGTATATAGATCATTTTAAGATTCGTCAACATTCTGATGATTACCGCTCGATTCGTTACCGGTTGAAGATAACTATCGCTCCATAGAGCCCGAGGATTGAGATTGAGAAATAAGTCAGCACACTCTCGAGAACTCAGCGGATCCGCTCCTCGAAATGGGTCAAAATATTGATCATCGTCGTTGCTGCTTTGCACGAGAAAGTTTCCTGGCATGCCAATAGGTAGTAAATCAAAATCTTTGCGTTTCGCGATCTCAATCGCCAAGGCACTTAATGAGATCGGTATACCTAATCTGCGAATAAGCACACTGTCAAACAACGAATTAGCGGGGTCTTGAAAGTTCATCGTGTTGCCTGCAAATTTGCCAGGACCAAAAAGAAACTTCATTAAGCCCAAAACCGACTTAGTGTCACACGCCGCCGCCAATTCATCAAATTTGTTCAATATTTCTGCGGGCAAAACACTTTCGTTTGCAATCCCCGCGATCAATGCCACGGCACGATCCAACGGCAGATCCTCAGTCGTATTTTCAACAATTGCCCTGAAAGCTTCTGTGTTATTCACATCAACAAGTCAACCGCGTAGTTCACAATATTTTCTGATTGTTGCTTTTTAACCTGCATTGAGTAGTTTGCTTTTATGTTTCCTGGATCAGTAGCAATGCAAACGCCCGACCGTCCTGCGGTAATCATGGCTTCAACTGGAGAGATCACAACATTTGCTGAACTCAATGCGCGAGCCAATGCACTGAGCCATGTTTTGCGCGACGCCGGGCTTAACGTGGGCGACCACATA
Source organism: Ilumatobacteraceae bacterium (assembly GCA_964203235.1). Lineage (GTDB taxonomy): Bacteria > Actinomycetota > Acidimicrobiia > Acidimicrobiales > Ilumatobacteraceae > BACL27. The sequence continues at coordinate 701,165 of CAXNLE010000001.1, read as the reverse complement.
GCTTTCTGCCTAGAAAATCATCCAAGATATTTTGAGATTTTATGGGGATGCCACTATGCAGGGTTGATTTACACCGCGTGTTCTTCACGACTAACTACCGACGAACTGAGTTACATAATCAATGATTGCGGCGCCAAAGCGTTTATCACGAGCAAGTATAAATCTGATCAGGCGCTCGAAATTGCAAAAACTACACCGAACGTGACGCTGCGCCTCATGCTTGATGGCACTATTTCTAATTTCGACTCTTTTGAACAAGCAGTTGAAAACGCATCAACCGAAGATTTACCAAATCGCATTGACGGTGTCGACATGCTCTACTCAAGTGGCACGACAGGTCGACCCAAAGGAATCAAACTCGGTTTGGCAATGACTCAACTCGGCACGCCAACTGGTCTCTCGACTTTGTGTCAGATGCTTTTCGAGATGGACAATACGACCACTTATCTTTCACCTGCCCCGCTGTATCACGCCGCCCCACTTCGTTTCACAATGACTGCTCAGCGACTTGGTGGCACGGCAATAATTATGGAGCACTTTGATCCTGAAGAATATTTGAGACTCATTTCTAAATATAAGGTCACCCATTCGCAACTTGTTCCAACGATGTTCGTTCGAATGCTCAAACTTGAAGACTCAAAGCGAACCGGCCATGACACCAGCAGCCTGCGTTGCGCCATTCACGCTGCCGCACCATGCCCGACTGAGATAAAACAGAAAATGATTGATTGGTGGGGGCCAGTGATTCACGAGTACTACGCCGGTAGTGAAGGTAACGGGTTCGTTTATTGCAATTCGGAGCAGTGGCTAAAACACCCTGGCACTGTCGGCACTTCAATAAATGCGGTGATTCATATTTGCGACGATTCTGGAAACGAATTGCCAATTCTTGAATCAGGCACAATCTATTTTGAAAGCAAAGTCAATTTTGAATATCACAACGATCCAGAAAAAACAAAAAGTTCGCGTGATCCACTTGGTCGTGGTTGGACAACTTTGGGTGACGTTGGCTATCTTGACGCCGACAGTTTTTTATATTTGACGGATCGAAAAGCTTTTATGATCATCTCAGGTGGAGTGAACATCTATCCACAAGAGGCTGAAAACATTTTGATCAATCACCCAAGTGTCGCGGATGTTGCCGTTTTTGGTGTGCCAAACGATGAGTTCGGAGAAGAAGTTAAAGCCGTCGTGCAACCGGTGAAAATGCCGACAACGCCTGAGCAAGCCGCCGAACTTGAACGCGAATTAAAAACTTTTTGCCGAGCGTCGCTCGCCGATCTCAAATGTCCACGTTCAATTGATTTTCGAGAAGAGTTACCCCGACATCCGACGGGCAAACTTTACAAACGGATTCTTAAAGATGAATACTGGAAGAATTCAGGTCGGGCGATTTAGCCCCGCTTGCGAGTTATAAAACAATGTCGACTCACCCGTTTCTCAAACACCCAACACCAATCGCGTTTGCCCACCGCGGTGGAGCCAGCGATGCCCCTGAAAACACGATGCCAGCATTTCAACGAGCTATCGATTTGGGATACATATATATGGAGACGGATGTGCACGTCACGCGCGACGGGGTGTTGCTGGCGTTTCACGACGATGACTTGTCGCGAACGTGTGGTCGACCCGGAAAGATCAGTGAACTCGACTACGCAGAGGTTTCGCAGGCACGGGTCAACGGCATTGAGCCGATTCCGTTACTTGAAGATCTTGATTGCAACTTGGCCAAATGCACATATCAACATCGACTGTAAATCTGACCAAGCACTACAATCGCTTGAAACCAGACTGGCCCGCGGCGATTTATTTGAACGTGTGTGTATTGGCTCATTTAGCGATAGGCGACTTAATCATTTACGAGAAACTTTCGGTGACAAACTTTGCACTTCAATGGGGCCTCGCGAGGTGACAAAACTAAGACTCGGCAGTTGGGTGAGACATGTCGGTAAATATCAAAATGTCTTCGCCGCACAAGTACCAGTAAGTCAGGGTCCGTTAACAATCGTGGATCGTAAATTTATCGACGCAGCCCACCGCGCTGATCTTCAGGTTCATGTCTGGACAATTGATGACCCCATTGAGATAAAGCGTTTACTTGATTTAGGGGTTGACGGCATCATGACAGACCGTCCCGCAATTTTGAAACAAATCTTGCAAGAGCGCAATTGCTGGCACGGTGCCTGAGGTAATCTAAAACAATGCGCGTAGACGCCAACTTCTTTTGCACCGTTCCGATGGATGACGCTGGCAAAGTCGCACCGACCAAGCGGCGATACGGCAACGACAGCGTGATTGAGTGTTACAAAAATTTGGTTTCATGGGCGAAGACTGCCGATGAAGTTGGCCTGGACACAATGTGGCTCACCGAACACCATTTTCAATTTGAAGGCTATGAAGTTTTGCCGAATTTAATAATGTTCGGTCAGCACTTAACCAGCGTCACAAAAAATCTTCGGTTAGGTCAAATGTTCAACGTAGTTCCGCAGTGGCATCCACTTCGTCTCGCAGAAGATTTCGCATTAGCCGACATTGTGTCCGGTGGTCGAATGGAGTTCGGCGTCGGGCGCGGCACGGTACCGCGTGAAGCATGGAGCCTCGGCACTGTTGTTGCGTCAGGTGACAACGCAATGAGCGCAGAACATGATCGCATCAACCGAGAAGTATTCGAAGAGAGTCTTGAGATAATTAAACTCGCCTGGTACAACGAGCGGTTCTCATATCGCGGCAAACATTTTGTATTTCCTCCAGACGATATTCCTGATCGCGGAAGTTACGTCGACGATCTAACTTTGATTCCAAAACCGTTGCGCACGATTGATATTTATCAACCTGTTACATCCCCAGAAACAATTGAATATGTGCCAAGAGCAGGCCACAAAGCCGTCTACTGGTTACAAAATGCCGACAGTCAGAAACAAAAATGGGATCGCTACGCCGAGATTCGTGCTGAAATTGGTACACCAGTAGCACCTGGCGAAGACCGAATGTTAGTGATCAATATGCACACTGCAAAAACTCGCGAGAAAGCAATGATCAAAGGCAAGCCTGGGCACGACGAGTTCGCTAATTTTCTTTCGCCATACGGCAGATTCTCGTCATACCGAAACCCTGATGGAAGCAAAGTTGCGTTCAACCACTGCCCCACTGTTCATGAATCAATTGAACAGAAAATTCAAATAGTTGGTTCTTTTGATGATGCTGTTGACACGATTGGCTTCTGGCGCGACTTGCTTGATCTCAAACACATTTGTTTTTTCTTCGACTATCCAGGCGTCAGCCGCGACGAGATGAACGAACAAATGCATTTCATGGCGGATGAAATATTCCCTCGTCTAGGTGAAAAAATTGATCGTCGACAACTGCCGAATCTTGAACCATTAATTTAATTCTTACTCGTGCTGATCAGTAACTGTCAGCTTGTCGACAAACCTGGTCACTTTTTTGATGTAACTATTACAGGCGAAAAGATTTCGGCCATCACGTCATCCTCAGATTATGCGATTAGCGATGCGCAAGACCAACAAGTCATCCACGGCAAGGGTGCGCTGTTGACGACGTCGCTCGCTGAACCCCACGCACATCTTGATAAGGCTTTTTTATCTGAACGAGTTACGAACCCGACTGGTGATCTAATGGGCGCGATCAACGCAATGGAAGCAAACCGACATTTGATAACTATTGATGACACGATCTCACGCGCAGAGCGTGCAGTGCGATTGATGGTTTCTAATGGCGTAACAGCTATTCGAACCCACGCTGATGTCACCGAATGGAATTCACTCGACGCAATTGAAGCCCTCACCGAGGTACGTAATCGCACCCGAGACATTGTTGAGATGCAAATCGTTGCGTTACTCGGCTGGCCACTTTCAGAAGATCTCGGTCACGGGAATCTCGCCCTCGGTAAAAAGGCGATAGAACTAGGCGCAGACATTCTTGGGGGCTGCCCGCATCTCGATGTAGACGCTGTCGGCGCAAATATTGCACTTTTGCGACTAGCAACAGAACTTGGCTGTCCGCTCGATCTGCACACTGATGAACACACCAATGCCGATCGAGTTTCGCTTGAAGATCTTGCAGAACGCGTTATCGCTACAAAGTTTCAACATTCAGTAACAGCAAGTCATTGCGTAAGTCTCGGAATGCAACCCGAAGATGTTCAGACACGAATTAGCGAGAAAGTATCGGGAGCCAATATTGGTGTTATTACTTTGCCACATACAAATCTTTTTTTGCAGGGTCGAGATTCAACAGTCGCACCTCCACGCGGTTTAACAGCAGTAAAAGCGTTGCAGAATGCTGGTGTCCGAGTTGCTGCAGGCGCTGATAATTTGCAAGATCCATTTAATCCTGTTGGAAATGGTGACCCGCTCGAGACAGCAGCATTGTTGATGCTTGCTGCACATCAACTACCCGACGATGCGTTCGCATCAATATCAAACACAGCGAAGTCAGTAATGGGCTTGCCAGAAACACAAATCAATATCGGCGCACTAGCCAACCTGATGTTGACCCCAGCAAATTCGATTCGCGAGGCAATCGCTAATAGACCATCGCGACTAATGGTTATGCAATACGGACGAATAAGTCACCTAAATAACTAACAAAATACGCTTTTCATGTTTGTTTACAACTAACGCATCAACTATTCTCTTCGTGTGGCAGGAGCGCTCGCATTCAACAATGTTGGCATGACATTTCCTGACGGTACTAGAGCCCTCGGTGGAGTCTCCTTTGAAATTAATCCCGGTGAATTTGTAACTGTTGTCGGGCCTTCAGGTTGCGGAAAATCCACCTTGTTGCGAATCGCTTCAAATTTAGAGACCGAGACCGAAGGCAAATGCGAAGTCGATCGCGACAGCATTGGCTATGTATTTCAGGACGCAACTTTATTACCTTGGCGAACAGTTCGAAAAAATATTGAACTAATCGCCGAACTGCATGGCATATCTTCTAGCGAGCGCACCAAACTCGCCCAGGACGCAATCAATCTCGTTGGTCTTACTGGATTTGAAGAAAAATATCCAAGACAGTTATCAGGTGGAATGAAGATGAGAGCTTCACTCGCCCGCTCACTTGTTATGAAACCAGAAGTGTTTTTATTCGACGAGCCGTTCGGCGCACTAGACGAGATCACTCGCGAACGGCTGAACGACGAATTACTGCGATTGTTTCAACTTGAAGGTTTCGCGGGTTTGTTTATTACTCACTCCATTGCTGAAGCCGTTTATATGTCAACGAAAGTGCTCGTGATGTCGGCACGACCAGGGCAAATCGTCGGCAGTTTTGATGTTCCATTCGAATATCCACGCGCGCACTCGTTGCGTTATGAGCCAAAGTTTGCCGAGATTTGCGGCGAAGTTTCACTAGCCCTGCGTGGGGCACTCGTATGAGTGGAGCGTCTTTAAAAGTCATAAACACGATTGATCAGTCGGCACTGAGTTTGCGCATTGATGACGCACCGCGGGAAACCAACGAGCGGAATCTTTTCAGTGATTTCGCCGGGCCGGTGATTGTGTTTATTTTGTTCATCGGCTTTTGGTATTTGCTCTCAACAAAATTATTGCCGCCACAAAAGCGTTTTTTGTTGCCAACCCCACATCGTGTAGTTGATGAAGGTTTTCTCACATGGTCGGCTGGTACACAACGCGGCCTAAAGCCAATTCTGATATCACTATGGGACTCAGTCAAGATCGCAGTGATAGGGCTGTTCATCACCATCATCATCGGTACTGCCCTAGCGACTTTGATGGCAACGCGCCGTTGGATGGAGCGAGCCACTTGGCCATATCTCGTCGCATTGCAATCTGCTCCGATCTTGGCAATGACGCCACTGATTCGAGCCTTAATCGACGGCATTCAGTTGCAGCGCATTCTTGTAGTTGTATTGATTGCTTTCTTTCCGATTGTCAATAACACTCTTTTTGGTTTGCTATCTGTCGATGCCAGCCAACATGAATTATTTACGCTTCACGGCGCAAGTAAGTTCACTCGACTTCGCAAATTACAATTTCCAGCGGCAATGCCAAATATTTTCGTCGGTCTTCGAATTTCCGCTGGGCTATCTGTCATTGGTGCGGTCGTCGGCGATTTTTACTTCCGGCAGGGCGGCGTTGTCGGTATCGGCGCACAAATTGACATTTATCGTGGTCGCCTTTGGGGTGCCGAACTTATTGCGGCGATTATTTTGGCAAGCATATTTGGACTAGTTGTATTTATTCTGTTCGGTCTACTCTCGAAAGTAGCAATCGGCAAATGGCATACGACCACAAGAGGTCGGTAGATATATTTTGACGAAAAGTAAATTAATAAGCAATATGTAGTAATTTAATATGAAGGATAATAAGTTGCAATTAATTACATTCAACTAGACAACAAGGAGAAAACAATGAAACGGAAAATTTCAGCGCTCTTAGGTTCGCTGTGTTTAGTCGCTCTTGCCGCATGCGGTGGAAGCGATGCAGTAACTGAAGAGATCACAGAAGAAACGACAGCCACAGAAGATACAACGGCAGCAGCCGGTGTATCGCTTGCTGGTATTTGTCCAGACACAATCACCTTCCAGACCGACTGGAATCCAGAATCAGAACACGGCTTCCTTTACAACTTGGTTGGCGATGGTTACGAAGTTGATGCTGCTGGCCTTCGGGTCACTGGCGCGCTCGTGTCAAAGGGTCAAGACACCGGAGTAAAAGTGCAGGTTCGCGCAGGTGGACCAGCCGTAGGTTTCACTTCACCAACATCGTTGATGTACTCAGACCCAGAAATTTTTCTGGCTTTTGTGAGCACAGACAGTGCAGTTCAAGAATCCGGTGAGTTTCCAACAATGACGGTTGTTGCTCCCTTCAATATCAACCCACAAATCATTATGTGGGACCCTGCAACATACCCAGATGTGAAAACAATTGCTGACCTCAAGGCAACAGGCGCGAAGGTTCGTTACTTCGGCGGTGCTGCATACATGGAGTACTTCACAGCAAATGGAATTCTTGATGCAAAGCAAGTCGACGGCAACTACGACGGCACACCTGCCAACTTCGTAGCTGATGGTGGCAAGGCTGCTCAACAAGGTTTTGCAACTTCAGAGCCGTACTACTATCAGAATGTTCTCACTGACTGGGCAAAACCAGTTGCTTATCAGACGATTCACGAAGCAGGCTGGACGGCATACGCACAGTCACTTGGTGGCAAGCCAGATGTAGTGGCCGCGAACAAAGACTGCTTAAAACTTCTTGTTCCAATTATTCAGCAATCACAAGTTGACTACGTAACAGACCCAGCCCGTGCAAACGCATTGATCTTGGATCTCGTTGGTCAATACAACAACGGTTGGTTGTATGACGCGGGTCAGGCTGCAGCAGCAGTTGAACTTGGTCTCTCCAATGGATTGATTGCAAACAGCCCTGACGGCACATTAGGAAGCTTTGATATGGACCGCGTAACAGCGTTCATCGCCTCGGCAGTACCGGTGTACACGAAGATCGGCGCGAAAATGAAGGAAGGTCTCACCGCTGCAGACATCGTGACAAACGAATTTATTGATCCAACAATTACGTTGCCATAATTTTGAAAAATCCTAATTGATATCTCGGAGGGCGTTCGCGCCCTCCGAGAGTCATTTACGGGCTCAATTTTTAATTTGATTAGACTCTTACCGATGCAGGCTCGTGTCGTGTTGAAAAATTTCACACAATTGGAGCGCACCAAGCTTGACAAAATCGCTAATTTTGTATGAATGTCGGTTTGAGCCCAACTTCATCGGATGTAGTTGAAACAAACTCTCTGCGCGAAGTTTCACTTTTTTGTGCAGTTTTACTCGTCGAAATTTATAGTCTCTCAGTTGCATTTGGCGGACCATTCTTTGAAGTCGGATATTTTTTACTAGTCGTAATTAGCCAAACCTTTGCAGGCGCTTACATCTGGGCTCAACTTCGACAATCAGACAAAACTCTGCCGCTACCTGAACTTCTCGCAATGGGCTTTGCCATCGGCAGCGCCAGCGCCGCAATTTCGCAGCTAATCATCAGAGATCTACTTGGTATTCGACTATTTCTTTCGCCACTCGTCCCAATAATCGGTGTTGCAATCTGGCTATTCACAAAACGCGACCCACAACTGCCGGTAAAAGTAACTCACGCAACCACTAACACACTGCTCTGGCTACTCTTTCCCGCCCCACTCGCCCTGATGACATACTCAATGTTTCTGCTACCAGTGTTTATCGCCCCAATGATGATCGTTATTTATATTGCTTACCGAAAACAAAGATTACCAAATCTGACAATACGTCTATTCGCAACAATTGCGTTGCTCATATTATTCGTATCACTAATGCACCGTATCGCAGTCGCTGCTCTGACAAATTTTGAAATTGGTATAGACGCGTACGCCGACGACATCAGATTTGATGTCGTGCAAGCTATTGGATTTGCCAAATGGGGCATCAGCACCAATATTGAACTAATCAATACTTCAGAGGCGTACTACAAAATTTCGCATCTGTGGCTCGCCCCGATTATGAATCTTGATGGCGAATCTCTAATGAATGTGAGCATCACAGTATTGCCAGTAATTGTTATTCTGCTGATAGGCCTATCACTCTTCGCAATCACCCTGCAAATGAGCAAAAACCAAAGAGCTGCAGGTATGGCTGCATGTCTCTATTTTGTTCAATCTGATTTTAACCATAGTTTTGCTGTCAATATAAGGTCAATTTGGCTACTCGGTAGTTTTTACCTCATTGTTTCCGGAATTCTCACCATAAAGATAGTCAAAGTTAATAAAGTCGATCAAAATATTTTGTTGACATTTACTGCATTCATACTGGCAGGTACGAGAATTTTCTTTGCCCCATTTATGATCGCAATGATCTTCCTAATCCGACATCAAATCAAACCTTCAATTAAAGCATTTGTATTTAAGAATGTATATACCGGATGCTGGATTTTAGTGGGAACATTGATCACAATTCTTTTATTTACGCAAGGCACTGACTCAACCCAATTCGCTTCAATGGTAATTTCGGCCGCAGACCGACCAGTTGGTCAATTCGAGACATTAAATTTAGTTGTCAGAACAACAATGCCAAGAGTCGGATTATTCATTTTGCTCATCGCATTTCTCAGAAAATACCAAAGATGGCGACTGTATGTTTTGACAGCCAGCACACTTTTTGTGTTAACTCAGTTCTTATCGCCTCGAGTCTTTGCGTTTGAAACTTTAGTCCCATACATGCTGATACTTACACCTGTGTTTTCGATTGTTGTTGAAGATATCTGGACGAAGATGCGACAGGAAGTAAGGTTTAAATCTTCGTTTATAGTTTCAGCAATATGTATCGGATTAGTTTTAAAGATCCTTCGCGACACAGTACGTGACGAAATTGATTATAACAATCTATTGAAAAGTCTATTGAAATATGTTTTATCTAACGAACATTTAATCAATTTAGTCCTCTTGATCAGTTGTGCTATCTTGGCGATTTTATTTACGCCAAAGACAGGAACAATATTCAAAAGTGCATTCGTACCACTTATTGCCGTTGCAGTGCTTCTAGGCAATATTGGAGTCAAACTAGGCGAACTTGTTCGACCTATTACAGAATTCGTTAGGTATGACGAAAAATTCTGGGGAGGTGATCGAGACCCATTACTAGATAGATGGAACGACGATGCCCTCTTGAATGGTCTAAAACGAGTTAACTCCCTCAGCTTAGAAAATGATGTGATTGCAAGTAATTTTGGTTTGAGCCGCACAGTTGGTTTCACCGACGGAATTCGGTCTCAAATTTTTATTGATCGCAGATATTTTGTATCTGGACGCTACAAGTATTACAACATTCTGCCTCTCGTATATAAAGAGAAATATCCAGCCGTCTCAAGTCAAGTAATAGAGAGTAATGACTTTGTCGAGATGCTGAGGGAACGAATGGAGACTTCGATGGATTTTCCGAATTATCCTTCGCGTGAATTGTTGGCAAATATGCGTAAGGAAAATGTGAAGTGGTTTGTAGTTGATTTGACGAATACGACACTGCGAGATTGGGAGCCGTGGGCGACTACGCGGTTTATAAACGAGAAGGTTGCAATTCTTGAATTGGCACAAGCGCCGGTGCTTGAACCAAGTAGCTAACTTTATTTGCCGAAGTTGAAAGTTGAGATTTCGCCGAGCGCTTCACTGAAGTTCTTAACTGCAGAAGCGAAAATTTGAGCACCAAGTTCGGCAGTTGCGTGAGTCGGGTCACCAATGTGCCCCTCTGCGAAGAAGTCATTCGACAACCACCCGAAACTAACCGAACCTCCAAAACGTACATGCTTGTTCAAAGCCATATTCTCTGGCACGCGACGAACGGCCTTAGACATATCAACAAGATCTGGTCGCAAGTGCAACATCACCGATGTCTCATCTGTTCCACCGTGAATTCCCATACCGAGTTCGCTTGCCGCTGACTCCCCGCCTTGGTCGGGTGGCATTGATGGATGCGCGGTAAAGGTCTGTAATCCATAACTTAAACGCAACTCACGATTGACGACATTTAACAACGCTGAGTTTCCACCGTGCCCATTTAGAAACACAAGCTTGCGAGCGTTCGTCTTTGAAATACATCGACCGATATCGTCCAACACACTGAGCATCGTCGTTGCTGACAACCAGATCGTGCCAGCGGCCCAAGCGTGTTCATTTGACTTTGTATACGAAAGAGTTGGCAACAACCAAACGTCAAGTTGCTCGCCCACTTCGCCGACAGCCGCTTCTGCCACCGCTGTCGCAATAATGTCATCAGTATTAAACGGCAAGTGCGGCCCGTGCTGCTCAATTGCACCAAGCGGTTGAACGAAAATTGACCGAGCCGTTATTTTGCTGGCAACATCTGGCCCACGAAGGTCACCAAGTCTGCGAACAGATTTAAACATGCATCAACCCTACCGAAGTGCCATTATAGGATGTGGCAATTATTGAACAGACTTCTCAAGAATTCGACGCGATCATTATCGGCGGAGGTCACAACGGCTTAGTCTGTGCCGCGTACCTCGCCAAAGCTGGTCAGCGTGTAGTCGTGATTGAAGCCAGATCAGAAGTTGGTGGCACAGCCTCGAGCGAACAGTACGACGGCGTCACTGTAAATATTTGTAATTGCGATCATTTGACTTTTCGCACGACTGGCGTGATGCAAGATTTAGATTTGGCGAATCACGGATTAATATATCTCGATGCTGACCCAACTCAGTTGTCTACTTCGTGGGATGACCGTCGTATCTGGCCACACTTCAATGATTTGAATCGAACTATTGAAGTAATTAAACAATTCTTTCCTGAAGAAGTTGATGGATATCGGGCATATGCCAAAGACTCGATGCCAGTCGTCGAGTTGATTCTTGAAGCAGCCAGTCAAATTCCATCTCGAAGTTCGCTGATCAGAAAAGTTCTCGCGCGTCGTGGCATAGGCGTGACAACAATGTTGCGTTGGAGCAAATTGTCCGCATCACAAGTGTTGCGGCGTTACTTCAAATCAGAACTATTGATTGGGCCCGCACTGGCGATCGGTCCGACAGTGTGGGGCGTATCACCGCACACACCTGGCACCGGACTCGGCGCTCTGACATATGCGATGCGCCATGTGGCGAAAGTTGGCAGACCTGTTGGCGGAAGTGGCATGGTGCCAATTTCATTGCGACGCAGCATTGAATCAAACTCTGGTGTTGTCATGACCAACACACGTGTGTCTGGGATTCTTTGTGAACAATCAAAAGTCCGCGGAGTACAACTAACTGACGGCACAGAAATCTGCGCGCCGATCGTAGTTTCGGCGTGTAACCCCCACGATACTTTTTTGAAGTGGTTAAAAAACCCGCCAGCGAGCGCCAAAACTCTCGTCGAGAAATGGCGCGCTACGCCTCACTATGAAGGTTACGAATCTAAAATTGATGCTCGTATAACTTCGCGTCCGACTTATCGCAATATCGACCAACAATTGATGAGCAATCTTGGTGTCGACCCGCTCAGCGCAACAATGGTTGTCAGCCCAACTACACAAGATTTGCATCGTGGATTTGAGATGATCAGTCGTGGCGAAATACTTGAGCGTCCTGCGATGCTCGTCAACTTACCCTCGGTGCTCGACCCGAGCATGAGCAATGGGCGCGACGAAGTATTTAGTCTTGAAGCATTATTTACTCCGTTTTCTTTTAACGGTGGTTGGCAAACAAATACCGAGCCCGAACGTTGGCTAAACAAATACGCCGAACTTGTTGAACCCGGTTTCATCGAGTCAATTGCCAACTGGCGATGTATGACACCTGCGAGTTACGAAACCGAATTCTTTTTACCAAAGGGACATGCAACAAGTTTCTCTGGTGGCCCACTCGCAGCATTATTAAATTCTCAACCTGAACTAACTCGCTATACGACACCGATTAAGGGATTGTATTTAACTGGGGCTGCGACGTTTCCGGGTGCGGGCGTTTGGGGAGCGAGCGGCAAAAACGCCGCTCAAACTATTTTGAACGGTTAATACTGCGCTTTTAACATCACGAATCAAGCGTCGCGGACGTTAAATTTGCGCTTCGCTACAGGCTCCTGGTCGCTCCACGGAAAGTTGATCCACTGATCTGTCATCTTCCAAACATATTCACATTTAACGATTGACGCTGGCTTTTCGTAAAGAACAGCAATGCGGGATTCTAAAACTTGCCCATGACAGAAATCGTTGACCAACTTAAGCGTGTGACCCGTATCGGCGACATCATCAACAATCAAAATTCGCGAGTCTTTGAGGTCAACCAGATTTGGAACCGGCGGCAACACAATCGGAATCGGCAAGCGCTCGTCGACACCTGTATAGAACTCAACATTCAGCGTGTACGTGTTTTTTACTGACAACGCATAGCCAAGCGCCCCTGCAGCCATTAATCCACCTCGAGCAATCGCCAAAATAATATCTGGCTCGTATCCATCACTAGCAACCTTGATTGCGAGTTCACGACTTGCAACACCGAACGACTCCCACGTCATAATTTCACGCTCAGATGTCAAACCAGCACTCCTTTGGACGACGAACCCAAATTATAGAACATTTTTGTACCGCACTACGATTCTTTGTTTTAATTTATTTAAAAATTGTCAAAATCGTTGAAATAATCTGGCCAACTCTTTGAGACGACCTCAGGGTTCGTAACCTCGATGCCATCAACTCTTAACTTTGCAATCGCGAAAGCCATTGCCAAACGATGATCTTCGTGCGTCGCCAAACTCGCACCATGCAGTGCAACAGGCGTCACAGTAAAGCCGTCAGCATGTTCATTAATTTGTGCACCAAGTTTTCGTAGTTCTAAAGCCAAGTCGCCAATTCGATCGCTTTCTTTAGCGCGAATAAAACCGACACCAGAAATCGTGGTCGGTGAATCAGCGAAGAGCGCAACCACCGCAAGTGTCGGCACACAATCGCTGATCTGCGACATATCTACGTTTACGCCTCGCAATAGCTGAGCCTGGTCACGAGTGATCGAAATGCCATCTGGATGTTGGCGAACGTCACAGCCCATTTGTGAAAGCACATCAAAGAATTCAACATCGCGTTGCAAACTGTTTCGACTCAACCCAGCGATCGTCACTCGGCAACCAGTTATTGCGGCAACTGCGCTCGGATAAGACGCCGATGAAGCGTCAGGCTCGACAGCGAAATCACCACCCTGATACACACCTGGGCTAACCCAAATTACGTTTCCGGCTATCTCGGTTTGAGCCCCAAACGCTCGCATAACAGCAACGGTCATATCTAAATAACCACGCGAAATCACCTCGCCACGCAGTTCAATTTCTAGACCGTTTGGCAAGTACGGCGCGATCATCATCAACGCACTCGTGAACTGACTCGATGTTGTTGAGTCAATTGCGATGCGAGCCTGCCACGCACCGCCGCGCTGCACAGCGACTGGCAGATGACCGGCGATATCTAAACTTTTCACCGATGCACCAAGTGACGAAAGTGCATCATGTAAACCAGTCATTGGGCGCTTTCTTAATGGTGCGTAGCCGTCAATAGTTGTTTGACCGGCACGTAACGCACACAGCGCAGTCAAAAAACGAGAGGTCGTACCGGCGAGTCGAGTTTGCAATTCTAGCGGCTGCGTATCTTCAAGATTTATTTGGCTATTTACTCTGACAGTCGTACCATCTTGGCGAGTTTCGACACCCAGAGTTTCAAGCGCCTCAAGCATCGCCTGAGTGTCGTCACCAGGCGCACAGTTCGTAATCGTAGAACTCGAATTTGCTAACGCTGCACAAATTAATGCGCGGTTAGCAATTGACTTTGATCCAGGGACTTTTACTAATCGCTCGCGACCAGTTTCGGTCATGAAACCGCTTGAACTGTTGGGCGAAACTTTCGAGCCATCAAACCGCCACGAAACATTTCGGCACTCGCCTGATCGATAATCAAAACAAGAATTCCACGATCACCCTCGACTGAGTGCGACACTTCGAAGTTGGCGATGTTCACGCCAAGATCAGCAGCGAGAGTAAATATCTCGGCAGCAGAACCAGCCCGGTCAGGGATAGGCACACGCACTTCGCACACATCTAAAAGTTCATGGACACGACCCGGCAAATTCGCTCGCGCTGAACGAGCAGTCTGCAGGCGCACTAATAACTGCTCGTTATCTTGCTTGTCAACAATTCTTCGCATCTCAGTCAAACCAGAAATCATTCCGTCCAAAGCATCCAAGATTGCATCGCGGTTTTCGCGACAAATATCAATCCAAATTTGTGGTTGACCAGATGTAACGCGAGTCATGTCACGAAAGCCTCCTGCAGCGAGTCGCAACACTGCGACATGTTCTTCGGCAGTTACATGAGCAAGACCCATTAAAGTTGCCGCAGTCAAATGCGGCAAATGACTGACCACGGCGACCAGTCGATCGTGCCGTTGCGCTTCAAGCACGACAATTTCGGCGCCAAGTGAAGTAATCACTTTCGCCAATTTTTCAAAAGTTTCATCTGAAGACTCAACTGAAGGTGTCAACACCCAAACAGCGCCTTCGAATAAAGTTTCATCTGCTCCGTCAAGCCCTGCGAGTTCGCTACCGGCCATCGGGTGCCCGCCGACAAATCTTGGGTCACGAACCGCATCAACAACTGAGGCTTTTACCCCACCAACATCGCTGACTATGCCCTTAGTCTGCGCCAAAGCGATAGCAGCCTGCATTGGTATCGACGACACTGGTGTAGCGACAAAACTAATTTCTGCAAGCGGATCAACACCGATGGCACTAATAATTTCGCGCTCCAGCGCCGATTTTGAAGTCTCAATATTTTCGTCACTACCTGAAACCTGAAAGCCGTTCTTCTTTAGAGCTAAAGCTAACGATCCACCGATTAATCCGAGACCCATCACATTGGCGCGACGCATAACCACTTCAAAATTCTACCCGTGTGTCAGTTTGCTGTTGCTTGATTTAATGAAACAACTTCTGCTGTAGATAATGCACGCCACGAACCGGGCGCCAACGTGCGATCAATCAACGGGCCGATACGCACACGCACGAGTCGCTCTACAGGGTGACCTACAACCTCACACATCCGCCGAATTTGTCGATTGCGTCCTTCATGAATGATGATTCGCAAAACACCGGGTTGAAGTTGCCCAACTTGTGCAGGCTCAGTAAACCCGTCATCAAGTTCTACCCCGTCGCGAAGTTTTTTCAGCGCGGATTCGCTCACACCGTTTTGTGATGATCGCACATGAGCCAAATATTCTTTTTCTATTCCGAAACTAGGATGCGTCAATCGATGCCCGAGATCTCCATCGTTGGTCATCAAAATTAAGCCTTCAGTTTCAGCATCAAGTCGACCAACTGGAAACACCCGAGGTTCAAGCGGCACCAGTTCAATCACCGTGGCTCGACCGTGCGTATCTTTAGCGGTTGTGATTACATCGACCGGCTTATTCAACAAATAATAAACGAGACCAGGAGAGACGCCGATTGTGATGCCATCAACTTCGACCGAATCGTTTTCGACATCAACGCGCCGACCGAGAATTGCGACCTCACCATTGACACGCACTCGCCCTTCGTCAATCAAGATTTCGCATTCTCTTCGCGAACCCCAACCGGTCTTCGCCAAAACTTTTTGCAGTCGCTCGCCATCGTTATTTTCGAATTCACTAGATTCGTCGCGTGCCACGTCTCTAGGCTTCTGGCGCAGTCACTTCATCGGGTGTGATGCGCAAACCTTGTTCAAGTGCTTCAACAACACTTGCATCAGGAATAAAATCAGCGATTGATGGCAAATGGTCAATAGATGCGATACCGAGTCGCTCTAAAAATAAAGGTGTCGTACCAAACATCACTGCTTGGCCTGGACCATCGTCGCGCTCAACTTCGGTGATGTAACCCCGCGCTTGCAACGTGCGCATTACTGCTTCTGGGTCTACGCCACGAATCGCAGCAATCTGTGAACGCGATAATGGTTGTTTGTAAGCAATGATCGCCAGTGTCTCAAGCGCTGCCGACGAGACACGAGATTGTTGACCATCAAGTACGAACCGCTCAACATAGGGTGCTAAATCTGGGTGCGATTGAAAACGAAAACCGCCAGCAACTTTGACGAGTTGAAAACCGTGACCTGCGGCTTCGTAAGTTGTAGCAAGTCGCTCGCAAAGTTCTTCAACCAAAGTTTGTGAAATCTCAAGTAACTGCGCAAGTAGCGCTGGGGCGACAGGCTCCATTGCCACGAGAAGTATCGCCTCAAGGGCACGAACAATTTCTGGGTCCAAAGTGCTTTCACTGTCAGTCATTATTCGAAATCATCCTTCATAGTTGTCTGTTACAACACCGTCTTGTTCGATGCCAAGCCAAATCACTTCAATCTCACCGAAACGCTCTACTTGTCCAAGATCGACACGTCCTTGTTTGAACAACTCAAGAATCGCAAGAAACCGCACGACTATTTCTATTCGGTCCGCGATACCTGCAACAAGTTTTCGAAATGTCGAACGGCCATCAACTCGTAGTTGATCTGACACCGTGACCAATGCTTCAGCGACACTCGCCCGAATTGGTGCCACATGCTCTAAACCAATTACCTTTGGTGGTTTTTGCGCAGCCGCACGCAAATAAGCGCGTTGCAATCGTAAGGGGCTAACACCTTCTAAAAGATCCGGCATTAATGATGCAAAGCGTTCTTCAGGGCCAGCCATCCGCGGAAAACTTAAATCGGCTCGACTTACTAAATCACTAAACACCGAAGCGACATCTTTAAAAGTTTTGCAATCTAATAAACGTGCCAACAACAGATCTCGTTCTTCCCATAACGCAAGCTCTTCATCTAAATCGCCGTCGTCTTTGCCAGGCAACAAACGGCGCGTCTTCAACTCAATCAACGTTGCGGCAATCAATAAAAACTCAGTCGCCAGATCCAAATCGACAGTTGGCATCTTCGAAACTTCTTCAAGATAAGCGGTGACGATATTTGAAAGCGAAATCTCGTGAATATCCACTTCTTCGCGCAGAATCAGGTGCAGCAATAAGTCAAAGGGCCCATCAAAGGTCGGGGTCGAAACTGCGTATTTCATCACTGCGAGAATACCTCCCCTGCCCATTCATTGGCGACTACTAGAATTCTTGTGTGACGAGAGTGCTTTCATGTATCCAGCCCACTGGCGAGGTGCATCTTGGCAACTATTTGGGCGCTCTTAGAAACTGGGTTTCAGGCCAACATAAGGCCGATGTGTTTCATGGGATAGTCGATTTGCACGCCCTCACGGTCACCGAAGAACCTGGCGTAATTGGCAGAAATACTCTGCAACTCGCAGCGGTTTTATTCGCAGTCGGACTCGACCCAGATGTTGCCACTGTGTTCGTTCAAAGTCATGTGCCAGAACATAGCC
Organism: Ilumatobacteraceae bacterium; assembly: GCA_964203235.1. Classification (GTDB taxonomy): domain Bacteria; phylum Actinomycetota; class Acidimicrobiia; order Acidimicrobiales; family Ilumatobacteraceae; genus BACL27. The sequence goes on along the minus strand of CAXNLE010000001.1, from coordinate 683,275 downwards.
AGCTCGGATGGATCATGGAGTGCACTGTCTCATTCGGCGAGCTGAGCAGAATGACGCAGTTCAAAGACAAGTCAGCCAAGCGCGAGGCCGAATTCGTTTCAGCGGGATTATTCACATACCCAGCGCTACAAGCCGCAGACATTTTGCTATACGACGCAAACGAAGTGCCTGTCGGGGATGATCAACGTCAGCACATTGAAATCACTCGCGATATCGCAACGAGGTTCAACCATCGCTTTGGTGAAACTTTTGTGATTCCAAAATCTATTACACCACCAAGTGGCGCACGAGTTATGGATTTACTTAACCCGACATCAAAGATGTCTAAGTCGGGCGAAGAAGATACAGGCGTGATCTATTTACTAGACGATCCAGCAAAAATTGAAAAGAAATTCAAGCGTGCAGTAACCGATAGCGAAACCGAAGTAGTTTTTGACCGCGAGCGAAAACCTGGTGTGTCAAACCTTCTTGAAATTTTGGCAGCGGCAACTGGCACGACACCTCAAAAAGCAGCAGAGACATATACGAGATACGGGGACCTAAAAGTAGCCAGCGCACAAGCAGTGATTGCGATGCTTGAACCAATACAGGCCCGCTATTACGAATTGCTAAACGATCAAAGCGAATTAATGAGTCTGCTTCACAAGGGCAATGCTCGTGCTAAAGAAGTTGCCAGCAAAACTCTGAGCCGTGCCCAAAAAGCAATTGGGTTTCTCTCAGCCGAATAAGAAACGCAACCTATAAAAACTTTTTAAGTATTGTCAGCCTCGCGCAACTCTGACAACGCGCCTGCAATATCTGATTGATCAGAACCGGCAACTAATTGAATTGTGACTGAATCACTATCAATATTTCGCAACATTTCACTACCAATTTTCTCATGATCGTGATAAGCGGCAAATCGCTCGCCTCTTCGCCCAACCAAAGTTGCAACTACACGACCGACAACACCAAGATTTGACTGAATCTTTCCGATGTCGTGCAACAACGCTGCGCGTATTTCTGGCCGAGTTGCGCTCGGACGCAAACTAAGAAAACGACGCATTACCGCAATGCTGTGACGTTGATCCATCATGGGCAACCTTTGCCAAAGTTGAAATTCACCGTCAAGTAGTAGCGACTCAACTTCTGTTAAATCTTCAGGCGACGGCTGCGCACCAGAGATAGCGCCAAAAAATCGTGAAACTAAATGCCTGAAATATTTCAACGGCTTATTCGCGCACGCGGGTGCGCCTCTCGATACATCTGATAAAGAATTTCGTTCTCAACTTTTGTATAAATCTGAGTTGTACTCACAGATGCGTGACCAAGAAGTTCTTGCACCACCCGCAAATCTGCACCGTGAACCAACATATGTGTCGCACATGAATGTCGTAACGCGTGTGGTGATAAATCTTTGATCTTGGCTATTTCGCCGTATTTGCGAACGATGTTGTATGCCGCCTGGCGCGAGAGTCTTGTTCCATGCACACCGAGAAAAACTGCTTCTTGATCTTTGCGTGTCGCCCACTGTTCGGGTGCAAGTGTTGGTCGCCCACCCAAGTCGAAATAATCAGATAGAGCCTCATGGCAAAGTCGACCAAATGGCACGATTCTTTCTTTTGAACCCTTGCCAAATAATCGCACGAGCGAATCTTGCATGTCGATGTCGCTCATTGATAAACCGCAAACTTCGGCGACTCGCGCACCAGTCGCATAAAAAAATTCAAGCAACGCGCGATCACGCCTTGCAAATGAGTCAACGCCAGTCACGCTACTCAAGAGTCTTGCAACATCTTCTTCGGCAAGCGCCTTGGGCAAACTACTTGGAACCTTTACCCCGTCAACCATTGCCGCCGGATTATCAACTCTGATTTCTTCTTGTGTCAAATAACGATGAAACATTCGAACCGCCGCAAATTGCCGAGCAATTGATTTAGGTGCCCGACCAGTCGTGCGAAGATAGCCAACAAATCGCTCAAGATGTTGAACAGTCACTGTAAAAATTGTCGTGTTCTGTGTCGTAAGCCAAGCCACGTAGCTAGTTAGATCTAATTTATATGCACTCAAAGTATTGCGAGATCTTCCCTGTTCAACTCGCATCCACGTCATAAACGTGTCGAGCGGATCAGACGCCATGCTTCAAATATAAGTGTCAGCGAGAACTGCGACTTGCAATAGACCGATCACAGTCTTGCCATCTACGATCTCGCCACTTTTAATCATCGCCATACATCTTTCAAATTCAATTAGTTCGATGGTCATAAATTCTTCTTCGGGGCCATGTCGATCTGTTTTCGTTTCTTTCAAATCTGTGGCAAGAAATAGATCAACTGAAGAATTACTGATGCCTGGTGCCGCAATGTGTCGACCGAGATTAATCATTGAGCCGGCGATTAACCCTGCTTCTTCTTCTAATTCGCGACGAGCGGTCAGCTCTGGTGCTTCGCCCTCTAGGTCACGCATACCGGCTGGTATCTCGAGAGTGCTTATGCCTAGTGGTGGTCGGTACTGGCGAACAAGTACAACTTTGCGTGAGCCTTTTTCACCAACAAGAGCAACTACTCCAACTGCGCCGGGCGAACGAACAAAAGTTCTTACAAACTCTTCGCCGTTCGGATCAACGAACTTGCCTTGCACAAGCGACCATACAGCCCATTCGTGAACCAACTTTTCGCTAGCGCAACTAAATTCTTTTTTCATTTAAGAATGCGAGCAGTGATTCAGCGAGCTACAGATTTTTGAGAATCTTGTACAACTGCTGCGCCAACTGCCGGCTGAACAAGATTTGCGAGTTGCTGCGTTCGATATTTAAGCGCCGCGCCAATTAACTCTCGAAACAACGGGTGCGGACGATCGGGGCGACTTTTAAATTCTGGGTGCGCCTGCGTGCCAACCCAAAACGGGTGATTCTCAAGTTCTACAAACTCAACAAGTGTTTTATCTGGTGAAGTACCACTGCATAACAGGCCCGCTGCTTCGATTCGTGCGCGATAATTCGAATTGAACTCATAACGGTGACGATGACGCTCGCTCACAACTGGCTCGCCATAAGCATTTGCGACTTTGCTGCCAGGCGATAAAACTGCATAGTAAGCACCAAGTCGCATCGTGCCACCCTTGTTTGTTACTTCTCGCTGGTCAATCATCAAGTCAATGACCGGGTGTGGAGTTGCCGCATTGAACTCAGTCGAATTGGCATCTGCTAAACCAAGCACATTACGTGCGAACTCAACTGTCATCACTTGCATACCGAGACACAAACCTAAACACGGCACATTGTTTTCGCGCGCGAACTCAGCAGCGCGAATCTTGCCTTCAATTCCACGAGGGCCAAACCCACCCGGAATCACGATGCCGTCAAGCGAACTCATTCGCTCATCGGCCAATAATCCTTCAACATCTTCGGCCTGAATCCAAACGACTTCAATCTGTGCACCATGATGAAAACCCGCGTGCTTGAGACTTTCAATTACTGAAAGGTAGGCATCATGCAAGTCAACATATTTGCCGATCAAACCGATTCGAACAGGTGATACCGAGGCTTCGATGCGATTCACAAGATCGCGCCATGGCGTCAAATCAATCGGTGAATCAATTCGCAATACATCACAAATCACGGTGTCTAAACCTTCGTCGTGAAAAATTAACGGCAACTCGTAAATGTTCTTGACATCAACGGCGTTAATCACGGCACGATTGTCAACATCGCACTGACTCGAAATTTTGCGCTTCAACGAATCACTTAGTGGCTCATCACTTCGACACACAATCACATCTGGTTGAATTCCGCGACTGCGAAGTTCGGTAACGCTGTGTTGCGTTGGTTTCGTCTTTTGCTCGCCGCTCGGCCCGATAAACGGCACCAAAGTTACGTGCACATAACAAACATTGTCACGACCAACTTCATTTCTGAACTGTCGAATCGCTTCAAGAAACGGAAGAATCTCAATGTCGCCAACCGTGCCACCGACTTCAGTGATCACAACATCAACTTCATCAGTAACTAATCTTCGAATGCGTCGTTTGATTTCGTCAGTCACATGCGGAATCACCTGCACGGTTCGCCCGAGATAATCGCCTCGTCGCTCGGCGGCAAGAACAGATTGATAAATAGAACCAGTTGTCGCGTTTGATGCGCGAGTCAGTGGTTCGTCAATGAAGCGCTCGTAGTGTCCGAGATCTAAATCGGTTTCTCCACCGTCATCGGTAACAAAAACTTCACCATGTTCAAATGGATTCATCGTTCCTGGGTCAACGTTGATATACGGATCAAGTTTTTGCATCGTCACGCGCAATCCGCGCATTTTCAAGAGTCGACCTAAAGAAGAAGCAGAGAGACCTTTACCGAGTCCACTTGCAACACCGCCCGTTACGAAAACATGCTTTGGCACTTCGGGCTCCCGTCTGAGTTAATTTAGTGTGAAAAACTCACACTTGGTACGACGGAATTAAAGTATATCGGAAGCCTCAACCCCGAGGGTTCTTCCCATAGTTGGCGCTCAGCAAGTCACGCGCATGTTCGTTGGCTGAACCTTCGGCGACGCCACCTGACAACATTCTCGCGATCTCGGCGACTCGGTTTTCTCCACTCAAAATTGATGCTTCGGCGAAGGTTTGCTTATCTCGCACAGTTTTTGTGACATTGACTTGAGTAGTTGCAGCCGCTGCCACCTGAGCCAAATGGGTAACAACCAAAACCTGATGTCGATGCCCCAAATCTGCGAGTGCTGCAGCAACTGCAACGGCTGCCGTGCCACCAATGCCAGCATCAACTTCATCAAACACAAGGGTTCCTGGTGCTTGGGTTAAAACAAGTCGCAGCGCGAGCATCGTTCGGGCAAGTTCGCCGCCAGACGCCACTTTTGTAAGCGGCAACAATGGCGAACCAGGGTTTGCCGAAAGCAGAACTAAAACTTCGTCACCCGGATCTTCACCAACATTGATTGCCAACGTTGCATTGACCATCGCCAAAGATTTGAGATGCGATTCAACGGCAGCCGCTAGTTTTGGCGCAGCATCACGACGCTTCTTACCAACTATTTTTTCGGCTTTAGCCAAATCTTCAAGTGCTTGCTTGCGCTGAAGATCTAACTGCGCGGCTCTGGCTTCAAAACCTTGCAATTCGGCGAGGCGCTCAGAAACTTCTGAGCCATAAGCAATAACATCGGCCAGCGACTCACCGTATTTGCGTCGCAAATCAACTAGCAGCTGTCTTCGCTTGCGAATCTCTTCAAGACGTTGCGGGTTCTCTTCGGTTGATTCGGCTTTTACACGCAGATCTGCGACAACATCATCAAGTTCTTGTTGCAGCGTGCGCAATCGGTTCGCGAGTTCAACTAGTGCATCTCGATGACCAAGACTCGCCACTGCATGCCCGATGCCGTCTTGCGCGCCATCATCTTCAGTCAGTGAGGCAACCGCCTGCCAAAGTGCTTCACGGTGAGCGACTGCATCGCCTAGCAAATCTTCATCTCGTTCAAGAATTTGATCTTCGTTCGGATCGTTCAAACCTGCGTTAGAAATTTCTTCAACTTGAAACGCCAACAGATCAATCTCACGTGCGCGAGCACGCTCATCGCCACCCATCGCCGCCAAATTCGCATCAATTTCTGTCAGCGTTGCACGCGCATTTCGCAAATCACTGAGATCTACATTCGCAAACTGATCTAACGCAGACCTTTGTGCCGCCATGCCGAGCAAACTTTGGTGCGCGTGCTGACCATGCAAATCAACGAGCGCCGCACCTTGCTCAGCCAAGTTACCCACAGTCGCCAATCGACCGTTGACATATGCACGAGAACGACCGTCAAGCGGAATAACCCGTGTTAAAACAATCTCAGTGTCACCTTCAATAAACCGACCCTCAATTCGCGCTTCTTGGGTGCCTGGTCGCACAATCGTCGCATCGGCTCGGCCGCCTACAAGCAAACTGATCGCCTCAACGAGCATCGTCTTACCTGCACCTGTCTCGCCCGTCAAAGCAGTCAGCCCATTAGTTAGTACAACTTCAAGCTTCTCGATGACTCCGAGATTTTCGATATGCAACTCACTCAGCACTATTCGTCTCCTAATCCAAACTTGGCGCGCACTATTTGGTGAAATTGTGGCTGTTTAAATCTCACGAATTGCGCCGTGCAACTATCACCCTCGTACGACACACAATCGTCATGGTCGAGTGTTGCAACATGCCGACCATCTATTACTAATTCAGCTGGACGCGAACCGACAACTTGCATACTCAACATTTCGGTTGCCCCGAGCACAAGACTGCGGTCAAACAACATGTGCGGCGAAACGGGGGTAAGCAACATCGCGCGATGGCGAGGTGAGACAACAGGGCCGCGTGCAGACATTGAATATGCAGTTGACCCTGTGGGTGTTGCAACGATTACGCCGTCGGCCGAATATCGCGCGAACAACTCGTGATTAATCGTCACATCTAACCACACAGTGTGGCCCGACTGCTGACGCTCAATTACTGATTCGTTTAGTGCACGCCAGATCGAAACTTTGCCATCAACTGCCCGCGTCAATTTGATTGACAACATCATTCGCTCGTCAATAATTATCGACGCCGAATCGCTTCGCACGGCTGAATGCTCGATCCATTGTTGAAGTCGCGGCATAAAATCTTGTGGCTCGATTTCGGTGAGATAGCCAAGAGTCCCCATGTTGACTCCCAAAATTGGTACAGGCGCACCATTCAACATTTCTACTGATCTCAAAATGGTGCCGTCGCCACCGAGACTAATTAATAGGTCAGCATCTTGCGCTGAACGATCTGATGAGATATCGGTCAAGCCATGCACCTTGGCATCTTCGGGTGGCATCCATAAATTGTGACCATGTTTTTGCAACCAAGTGTGTGCACTGCGAATCAAATCAGCAGCCTCAGGCCGAGTGTGGTGGGCAACCAAAATAATGTTCACAGCGGTCTTGCTGCCAGAACTAGTCGCGCCCATATCTAACAATCTATTAAGTTCTGGCGTCTGGGTGGGTGTATTTAGCGCCGAGCAGAAACTCGATATTGCCCTGTTGCCCCCGAATAGGTGATTCAATTACGCCAAGCACAGTGCAGCCCTTTTGGGATGACGCTTCGCTAATTTCGCGACACACGCGCTGATGAATCTCAGGGTCTTCAATCACCCCAGATGCTTTGTCGGCCTCGAGTCGAGTCGCCTCAAACTGTGGTTTAACAAGCAAGATCAACAGACCATCGGCCTTGAGAACGGCAAGCATTGACGGCAAAACTTCGTGTACCGAAATGAAAGATAAGTCTGCGACTACGACATCAAATTTCTCGGCAAATAAAGCAGTGCTAGTGCTCGTGCCAGTGCTTGCGAGATCGCTGATATCTCGCGCATTCGTCTCGCTGACTTCAACGACGCGCTCATCACCGCGAAGTTTCTCATGCAACAGGTTTTTGCCAACATCCAAAGCAACAACTTGTCGTGCGCCATGCTGCAATGCGCAATCAGTGAATCCCCCGGTCGACGCGCCAACATCTAACACCCGCAAACCAACAAGATCAATCTTGAAGTGATCCAAAGCGGCTTCGAGTTTAAAACCACCTCGACTCACGAACCGCGGTGTGACAGCGAGAAGAACTTGATCATTCGGCGCAACTAAATGCGAATAAGAAATCGCAATTGATCCATTGACATGCACGAGTCGATCATCAATCGCCTGTTTGGCAGCATCTATGTCGACAACAACTCCACGCGAAACAAGAACTAATTCAAGTCGCTCACGCTTCAAACTGTGACACCTAAGTGTTGAGCAAAATGCCTTAAGTCATTCGCGACGAGAGCAAATTTATGTTGCTGCTGCAACGCGATTGCCTGTTCTTGTGTTTTCACCCCAGAAGTTACTAAACAAAACTTCGCGCCAATGTTTTTTGCGAACATTCCGTCGGTCGAAAACCGGTCGCCGACCATCCAACATTCTGCGAGATCTTTGACACCAAGAGTTTGGCGCACAAGATCGCCCATCGGCGTAAACGGTTTGCCAGCAATTTGTGGATCAACACCACTCGCCGTCGCAATCGCCGCCAAAATTGAGCCGCCACCTGGTATCACACCAGTCGATGTCGGAAACGTTGCATCTTGGTTTGTGCCAATCAAAGTTGCGCCCGCGCGAACAGCCGCCGATGCGCGACGCATTGATTCGAAGTCAAAAGTTTTATGAAAGCCAACAACTACAGCGTCAATATTCACGTCGTTAATTTGTGCACTGACTTCGTCTAAATCATCATCGGTGCGACCAGCAACGATTGCGCCAACCTTTTCAACCGCTTCAACAACGCCTGGGCCACCAGCAACAAGCACACGCTGACCAGCGCGAAGCAGCGTGGCCGCAGCACCAGAAGAACTTAGAACATCGCCAACACTCGGCACACCAATTTTCGCCAGAGTTTGTTCTTGCGATGCGATTAGTGAATACGAATTATTTGTCACAAACAAAACACGATGACCAGCAGCTCGCAATGCAGCAATTGCTTCAACAGAACCAGGTAGCGGGTCGTGCGAAAGCCAAACGACTCCGTCTAGATCGCAAAGAATTGCTGGCTTCAAATCTTTACTCCGGCAGGTTGCCAAAAGATGATTGTCCATGCCACCCTTTTAGTGTGCCTCAATTTCTCCCCTTTCAAGCGCTTCGATATTCACCCGAAATTTCACTTGCTGATGTATGTTCTGCACCATACGACGTGCAGAGTGACGCTGACCGTGCAACTTTCGCATCTCGTAGTGAGCACAACATCGTCAATATTGATTTACCAATCGGTGACGAGCCGTATCTAGCGGCTGCAAAACGTTTTATAGATTGGCAACAATCTGGTGTTCTGGTTTTAGATGACACTCCAAGTTTTACTTTGTACCGAATGAAGTTCACCGACTCCGAAGGCAAGACTCGCCAAACAGTCGGCGTAGTCGGGGCGTTGAAAATTGAGCCGCCAGATTCGCGCGAAGTTCTGCCGCACGAACAAACCACCCCGAAAGCAAAAACTGATCGACTCGAACTAACTCGCGCAACCAAAGCCAATCTCTCGCCAATCTGGGGGTTATCGCTAACTGCTGGCTTGACGACTGCGCTAGTTGAGCCAGGCGATCCAGTTGGCGCGTTTACTGATGAAAATAATGTTCAACACATTGTTGAGCGCATCAGCAATAAGGCGCGGTGCGCAGTTATTAGCAAACTAATTAGTCAAAGCTCTGTGGTAATCGCCGACGGTCATCACCGTTATGCAATCAGCCGCACCTTCAGTGCCGAAGAGACAAATCTTGCCGACGCAAATCTGGTGCTGTGTTACATCAACGAACTTGTAGACGAGCAACTTAGTGTTGCGGCAATCCATCGCCTCTATTCGGGTGCTAGCTACGACGATCTAAAATCCACACTTGCGAAATCATTTGAGATGTCGCCAATCGCAAAGGTAAGTGACACGATCATTTCTGAGATGGCGCTAAATAGTCATTTGACGCTTGTCGCCCCAGATGGGTCTGGGTTTATGCTTACACCAAAACCACAAGAGTTTTCTGACGTTCGCCAACTTGACAGCGCACTGTTAGAACATGCATTAAAAAACTGTGCACACGAAGTCAGTTACCAGCACGGATTGAACGAAGTTCGCCAGCAACTCGCAACCAAAAAATACACTGCTGCCGTGTTAATTCGCCCAGTCAGCGTTGCAGAAATTCAGCGCACCGCTCATGAAGGTTTACTTATGCCACCGAAGTCAACATTTTTCACCCCCAAACTTCAAACCGGATTAGTAATTCGCCAACTTGATCGCAAATAATTAACCAAACGCTCGAATCGACCGCACCGAGTCGGCGCCGGCCTTGCCGCCGCCGCCGTTTGAGACGTAAAATCACCCCAAAGTTTGAGTTCGTGCTCACGCTAAAAAATCAGCCGGTCATCACAAGCTGTATCCCAGTAACTGAATTGTAAGAGCCGACAGCAACCAACTTGCCACCGCCATAAGAGACATCATTCCAACTTACGTAATCGAAAGTTCCTTGCGAAGTCCAAGTTGTGCCATTGTCGGATGAAGTCATTACTCGATCAGTTCCGTTATTGGCAACAGCCACCCACACACCATTGCCGTATACAACTGAGCGCCATTGATTCGTTTGAGTTATCGTCCTGAGTGTCCAGTCTGTTGTGCCATTAGTCGATGTCATAACTCTCGAATTACTTCCAACAACGACCCAGACACCGTTGCCATACGACACGTCGCTCCAACCGCCAGAATAGTTTGGGTTAGTTCGTGCGGTCCAATCAGTGCCATTTGTTGAAGTTGCTATAGAAGCGGTACCCGCATCAGCGACTGCTACAAACAAACCGTTGCCATACGAAACATTCTTCCATCGATTCGTATTGGGTGTCGTTTGCGGAGTCCACGTAACCGTGTCAGTTGAAGTCATAATGGTCTTTCCACTTGCCTCTCCTGCATTACCCATCTCTGTTACAGCTACCCAAATACCCACCCCGTCGTTATTTGGGTCACCCCAGGCGACCCCTGAGAAATTGTTTCTTGACACCCCGAATGCTGTCCAAGTAGTGCCATCACTTGATCTGGTCAACTTCGAATTGTCGTAACTTACGCCGACCCAGTTGCCGTTGCCATAAGCAATACCGCTCCAAGCTCTGTTGGGATTAGTCCAATTGCCACCTCCCGCACTTTGACTCCAAGTCTCTCCATCGGTTGAAGTCATTGCCGAATCACTGGCAACGGCCACCCATCTGCCGCCGCCGTAAGCAACGGAAGTAAAACTATCTGATTGTGATGCGTTGCGTAAAGTCCATAGCGTTCCAGTTCCTGCTGCAGCAAGTGACGCAGCAGCAAATTGTGTGGGTGTATAAGGTGTGGTTGCCGATGTTGCACTTGATGCTGAAGATGTGCCAAGTGCGTTTGATGCTGTAGCACTAAACGTGTAAGCGACACCATTGGTTAGACCAGTCACGATGCAACTACCAGAAGCACCTGTCACTGTGCAAGTTCTGGTTACTCCCGAAACTTGTGGTGAGGCGCTCACGGTATACGAAGAAGGTGTTCCACCAGTACCTGCGGCAACAGTCACGGTGACTTGAGTATCACCATAAACACGTCTTGTAATGCTTGGGGTGCCCGTAGCTGACGCCGTGACTGTGAGGGTAAATGTTGCTGGTCTTGTATAACCAGCTGCGCTCGTCGCTGTGATCGTATATGCCGTTGCGCTTTGCACTGTTGTTGGTGTACCCGACAACAAACCTGTTGAAGTACTAAATGATGTGCCAGTAGGTGCGGACGGACTGATTGCATAACTCGCAATCGCGACACCAGTTGACGTGATCGTATAACCAGCCATAGCTACGTTTTGCACCACTGACTCAGAACTTGACGACAATGTGAAAACGGGTCTGAGTGCCTCAGCAGCCGCCTCACCATTGACATTGCTTGTCGTGCCGCCAGGTGCGACATCACGCCATGTCGCATAAAATTGTGACGGTGCAATAATTAAACCATCAACCGTTGGTGCACCTGTTGATTGTTCTTTAGCTTTGCAATAAGTTTTTATAGAAGCAAGATTATTTATGTTGTTACCATCAGCGGCACTGGTTTGTGGTTTCAACACACCAAACGCAGTACCGTTCACTGGTAGCGCCGTCCAAGTCGTAATTGCCTTATTAGAAGTATTTGTTTGTTGCGCAACAACAACCGGCGACACACTGCTAGACCTCAAAAATTTGCCTTCGACAATTATTCGAGCAGCCCAACAACTACCACTAGACGACAATGCCACAGCATAAAAACCTTGGCAACCTAAAAGTTCAGCGTTCGAGTTCCACGTTTGAACAGCCTGAACACTAACCACTCGCGAATTAGTTGATGAAACAGAACTCGCAATAACATCAACATTTGGTTCTAGTTTTTGTAGATCGGCAGCCAACACCGCAGAATCACCGCACTGCGCCGACGAACCAGTCGAAAAATCGCCTTGGCTTTGGTAAAGCAATCTCGCTGCACGCAACACAACTTCAATAGATGCTTGTGCTTCTTTGTCATAAGAGTTGTTACGCGAACCCAGAAAACTCGGTATCGCAACACTGGCCAAAACACCAAGAACCAGCATCGTGATAACCAACTCAGTCAACGTAAAACCAATATCTCGAACAACCCGACTTTTTAGCCGACGACTGGTCCGACGCAAATAGGATGTCGTAAATAGCACTCACAATTATCTACTAAATAGACACTCCGATCGCGGATTTGACACTAAACCACTATTTTGTGATTAACCAAAAGCTCGAATTGGACGCACATAGCTCGGATCCACCTTGGAGTCGATTATCTGATTGCCGGCGTTGAAATCCATGTCATACGCGGTGGTCGAGCCAGCCTCTGTAGAAGACCAATAGCGGCCTGATGACGTAAAACCGGATGCGTTTAGACCAGAATTAATTGTGCCTGTACTGTTGCACCCCGTTGCATCAGACCCCCATGACACACCACGTTGCCATTTACACATCTGGAGAAGTTCGTCTTTTGATGCCAGATGCCAATCAGTTTTACTGCCGCCCGCATAGAGGTCAGCATGATAAATCGCACCCGCCGTGCATGTAGCGACGCCATTTGTTGATGTTGTCGTGTTTGGTCGGCCGACACCAATAGCTGTTTTCGAGGTCGCATTTCGTAACGAAGTGGTATTGCTACACCACGTTAATCTTGGGTCGACAGTTGATGAACCAGTAGTTTCACCGGCTATCACCGTGATTCCATTACCCCAACCAGGTGGAGCGGCTTCAAAATATTTGCATGCAGTGCCACAATCTGAGCCTGTTGATGTGAAGTCTGCTGTAGCAACATAGAAAACTATTCCGCCGCCTGGGCCGGTGTCACCAACTGCATATGAAGTACCAGCTGGTGACGTGTCGCGCCATGATGAGTAGAACTCTGACGGCGCGATGTAGTTTCGGCCAACTATTGCTGATCCGGTTGATTGTGTTTTAGCTTTGCACGCAGTTTTTATATCAACAAGATTATTTGTGATTTCACCATCAGCTGCACTGGTTTGCAGTTTCAACACTGCAAACGCATGACCATTTACCGCCAGCGCCGACCAAGTCGTGACAGCACTATTAGATGTGTTGGTTTGAGCATTAACAACAACCGGTGAGACACTGCCAGACGCCAAAAATTTACCTTCAAGGATTATTCTTGCCGCCCAACAACTACCGCTCGACGACAACGCCACCGCATAAAAACCCTGACAGCCCAATAAGCCACCAGTTGAATCCCAAGTCTGAACAGCCTGAACGCTAACTATTCTCGAATTCGTTGAAGAAACCGAACTTGCAACAACATCAACATTTGGTTCAAGCTTCTGCAAATCAGCAGCTAATTTAGTCGAATCACCACACTGCGCCGACGACGCATCAGAAAAATCACCCTGACTTTGATAATGAAACTTTGCAGCCCGCAACACATTTTCGATGGCCGACTGCGCTTCTTTGTCATAAGAGTTATTACGCGAACCAAGAAAACTCGGTATCGCAACACTTGCAATAACACCCAACACAACCATCGCAATAACCAACTCAGTCAACGTGAACCCAATTTCGCAACGAAACCGACTATTCATGCGACCAGTTTGCCGACGCGAAAAATTGAGCGGGCGCATCCGAAATAATTTAGTGCGAATTAATGATCAGATGTGTGAATGCCAATCGAAACAGCAGACTTATTTGCACACGCTAAATTTCTATCAAAAGAGAAAACTAAATTTGATTTTTACCCAAACGCGCGCACCGCGCGTAAGTACGCCCGGCTAGCTTTGCTGAAATTAGTGTACGAACCGGCGTTAATAGAAGTTTCTTGACTTACCGCAGTAGTGGCGTTGTTCTCAGTTGACGACCAATAAGCGTCCATCTGAAAACCCGCAGCGTTAATGCCAGTGTTGAGAGCACCAGTGGTATCACAAGGCGTTGCATCAGACACCCATGCCTGATTGCGTTGCCACTTACACATCTGGTTCAATTCATCTTTTGAAGGCAAAAACCAATCATCCAAGTTGTTCGGGCCACGAAAAGCGCGAGTAAGAGTTGCAGCTTTGCCTGCTGTCGCGCTTTGAGTAACTATTGCAATTGTGTTCTGGTAGCCAGTGCCAACTGCAGTGCCGGTTGTAACACTCGTGTTTGTATTGCCAGACCAGGCCTCAAATTGATCAGACCACGCTGACGTACCAGTTGTTCTTGCCGCTTCAAGATATTTGCATGTAGCTGCGAGTGTTGGGCCACATGCAAAGCCCGCAGTTCGAACATAAAACACAACTCCACCACCGGGGCCTGTGTCGCCAACCGCATATGTCGAACCTGAAGAACCTGAAGAACCCGAAGAACTTGATGAGCTTCCGGTTCCGCCGGCGACTGTGTCACGCCATGTTGCATAAAACTGTGTCGGCGCGATGTAGTTACTACTTACTGTTGCGTATCCAGTCGATTGTGTTTTTGCTTTGCACGCAGTTTTTATCGCAATAAGACCGTTCGTATTATCGCCATCAGCAGCACTGGTTTGAGGTTTTAAAACACCAAATGCAGTGCCATTAACCGCTAAAGCAGTCCAAGTTGTTACCGCACTGTTAGAAGTATTTGTTTGTTACGCGACAACAACCGGCGACACACTGCCCGATGCCAAAAACTTTCCCTCAACAATAATCCGAACTGCCCAACAACTACCACTAGAAGACAACGCCACTGCGTAGAAACCCTGACAACCTAAAAGTTCGGCATTCGAGTTCCATGTTTGAACAGCCTGAACACTGACCACCCGTGAACTGGTCGAAGAAACAGAACTCGCAACAACATCAACATTTGGTTCAAGTTTCTGCAAATCAGCAGCCAACAGAGCAGAATCACCGCACTGCGCCGACGAACCATCAGAAAAATCACCCTGACTTTGATAAAGCAACTTCGCTGCCCGCAACACAACCTCAACCGACGCTTGCGCTTCTTTGTCATAAGAGTTGTTACGCGCACCAAGAAAACTTGGTATCGCAACACTGGCTAACACACCAAGAACCAACATCGCAATAACCAACTCAGTCAACGTAAAACCAAGATCTCGGCGAAACCGACTATTCATCCCACGACGAGGCCGACGCGAAAAATTGAGCGGGCGCATCTGAATTAATTTAGTGCGAATAAAAGAGCAGATGTGTGAATGCCAATCGAAACAGCCGATCTAGATACCCACGCTAAATTTCTATCAAAAGAGAAAACTAAATTTGATTTTTACCCAACGGCCCTAATCGAACGAACCGAATATTGATCGTTGCTCTTGCTATCGCCCGTGACCGCACCTGCGAAACCCATATAAAGAAACCCCGCTCTGTCGAGAGCGGTCTCAGACGAACTCCAATAGCCATCTGTTACGTCGAAACCACTCGCACCTAATCCGACGTTACCGTTAAATGAGCGACTGCAAACAACTGCTTGATCAGCAGCGCTTGTGCTTTGGCCGTTTTGCCATTTACACAATTGGTTGAGCTCATCTTTGGACGGCAAATACCAGTCTGTTTTACCGTTGTTGCTGTATGCCCAAGAAATACCAGCAGCATAAGCGCTCGTCGCGCGAGAACCGGCCGTCGTAAGGCGCTCATATATTTTGTTCGTATTCGTCATACCCATACCAATCGCTGTTGATGCAGTGCGAGACGCAGCTTGATCGTCGGAGCTCGGGTAGATGCTGTTCGAGTTACAGTCTGAAGCGCCAGAATCAGAACCATCCGCGTAGCAGGTATTAACTGTTGGTGATCCGAATGCGGTAGCCCACACGATGCCTGTCGATTGATCACTACTTGCGGCTTCAAGATATTTGCACGCCGTATTGCAATCTGAGCCTGTTGATGTGAAGTTTGACGCAGCAACATAAAACACAACTCCGCCACCGGGGCCAGCGTCACCAACTACGCAAGTTCCACCTGTTGCACAAATTGGAGCCACCGCATTGCTTGCGGTTCCTCCCTGCCCGACGTCACGCCATGACGCATAAAATTGTGATGGCGCAATATACAAAGCATCAACTGTTGGCGAACCTGTTGAATGCGTTTTTGCCTTACACGCAGTTTTTATTGCGACTAGACCATTGGTGTTGTCACCATCAGCAGCACTGGTTTGAGGTTTTAAAACACCAAATGCATGACCATTAACCGCTAGAGCGGTCCAGGTTGTAACAGCTTTGTTAGAAGTATTTGTTTGAGCGTTTACAACAACCGGCGAAATGCTGCTAGATCGCAAAAATTTTCCTTCAACAACAAACCGAACTGCCCAACAACTACCACTAGACGACAACGCCACCGCATAAAAACCTTGGCAACCTAAAAGTTCAGCATTCGAGTTCCATGTTTGAACAGCATGAACACTAACCACTCGTGAACTGGTCGAAGAAACAGAACTCGCAACCACATCTATACCGGGTTCAAGTTTCTGCAAATCAGCAGCCAACAAAGCAGAATCACCACACTGCGCCGACGACCCATCAGAAAAATCACCCTGACTTTGATAAAGCAACTTCGCCGCCCGCAACACAACTTCGATAGATGCCTGGGCTTCTTTGTCGTAAGAGTTGTTACGCGCACCCAAAAAACTAGGTATCGCAACACTGGCCAAAACCCCAAGAACCAGCATCCCAATAACCAACTCAGTCAACGTAAAACCAAGATCTCGACGAAACCGACGCAAAAAGATAGGCCGAAGCATTCGAAACAATTTAGTGCATATTAGGCCTAATATTATGGGATGCCGACCGAAACAGCAGACCTAGATTTTGCAATCTACGACTTGGGTTAGCATCTTTAAATGCCCCAAAGTGTTCAAGCAAAATTCGGATGGCTCTCGCCTGTTATCGGCAATAAGTGGAGCGACTTTGAACCGATAGTGATGTACCAAGAAAAGCACATTCTGCCGACTGCCCTACAACATTTTGATTCGCTTTGGATCGCCGATCATTTCTACGGCTTCGACTCACCGACCGACCCGTTTATGGAGGCGTGGACAACACTCACTTGGCTCGCGGCAAAGTTTCCAGATGTGATGTTGTGTCATCACGTGCTTGGACAGGGTTACAGAAATCCGGCGCTTACTGCAAAAATGGCGGCAACGCTACAAGTGCTCTCAGGAAATCGATTCATGCTCGGCATCGGTGCTGGTTGGCGTGAAGACGAATACGCGTCATACGGTTACGAGTTTCCGCGACCGGCTGTGCGATTCGCCCAACTTGAAGATCTAATTCACATCTGTCGCACAATGTGGACAAGTGATAATCCCATCTACGAAGGCAAGCATTACAGCGTCAGCGGTGCGGCTGCCCCGCCAAAACCTTCAGTAATGCCGCCGATTTGTATTGGAGCATATGGCGAGCAAATTGGTCTACCACTGGTCGGTCGCCTCGCCGATGTTTGGAACTCGTCACTTCACGGCAACGAAGAGCAATGGATAAAAAAGCGAGACATCGTGCGCGCTAGTGCGCAGCAAGCCGGTCGTGACCCACAATCAATTGAAATCTCTTTGACTATTGAGCGTCCGCTTCCAACGACTGATTCTGAGTCGCTGCAATTTGCTGATGATTTGCGACACCTTATTGATCTCGGCGTTTCTCATTTCGTTTTGGATTTCGGCCACCCGAAATCAACAGAGCCCGTGATGAGGTTCATCGAGCAAGTAATGCAACCAATCAAAACAGACCATTAATATTTTCTGAAGCGGGGCTTGAGCAATGTGTTTGCGCGATACGCATCTGATCAACTTCGCAAAAAAATAAGGTTGCGATAAATCTTCGCGTTAGCCAAGTAGAGGTCGTAACTCAACTTTTCTATTGCACGCTTTTGAGCCTTTGAAAGCAAGTCTGCGTGCCGTCTCGGCATCGGCGGCTTCAATTAGCCAAAATCCGCTGTAGTTTTCTTCAGCGTCAAAAAGAGATTTTCCAGTCGAGATATTGCTGTCTCTCCGATTATCAATTACATCACCTTTTGATGCCGATGAAAGTCCGCCTGCGAATATCCAGTGACCATTTTCTTTCAATTCATCGTTAAAGGCGTCTATCGCAACAATCTCGTTTTGAGTGCCAGAACCCGATACGTCGTCAATAACAAAAATCATATATTTGTGCGACATCATCAGAGTCCGTTATTTGTTCGAAAGACTGCCACAACCGCGTTTGCGTGTCCGTGACCCATTTTGAATTCATTTTTGAGGTGCGCAACTTGCGCCATATGCGCTTGGTCTTTAACTTTTTTCAATTCTTTCATCCAAAACTCAATCGGCTTACCGTATTTCTTTTCAATAGACGGAAAGTATGACGCTGGCCCACTCAATTTTTTCTCAGCCACTGGTTCTCCCTTGATTTGGTGAAATTAATTATGCCAAAAACCAGCAATCTCTGCCAGACATAAATACCGAAGACTAGAAATCAGTTGCACTATTTTCTGTGAAGTTCTTTGGTTTTACGGCAAAGCGATGCTCGAAATAATTAAGGCGACGCCGGGAATCGAAATCCACGAAAACCGTCACCCACAATCCTGTTCGGCTTCATACAGCCATTTCGTCACTCGAGTTCAGCGCCCAGCGTCCCGCTTGTCCCCTAGTTTTCGGATGAGCATTCACGGGGTCGTACCAAATTCGTACTAATTGATAGGTGAAAGACTATTCATTACAGCTCTTTGGAACATGCAAAAGGGCCCTCGAAGCAAAGCTTCCACATCGAGGGCCCTTTTTACTGAGTATTCGATCTCAGCTTGCGTTTACCTTTGGCATGATTTCCTCAACCAATTGATTGAGATCTTCCAATGTCTTTGATACAGGAACACCCGCAAACGGAGGCCATATTAAAGGCATCGTCATTCCAGCTTTCTTGTACGCAATAAGGTTTTCTGTAATCTGCTCAGCCGTACCCACAAGGTAATTACTTAACTTGCGATTAGGAGTCTGGTCGGTTGGTTCATCAGTAATTGTGAACCAGATCATGCTGCACATATCGAAACCGTCATTGAGATTGCGATCGCTTCCCAATTCTTCCAACTCGCGTTGAATTTCATTGCGCCAGAGGGCGATGTCGTCAGGTGAATCCTGAATTCCGATCCAACCCGAGAGGCCGTACTTTGCAATACGACTTGCGGATCGTTTTGGATCCTTTAATCCACTGAAATAGATAGGAGGTCCTGGTTTCTGCAATGGCTTTGCACCAAAACCACATGAATCGAAATCAGCAAATTCGCCGTGGTACTCGAACAAATCGTTCGTCCAAATGCCCTGCATAATTTCAATTGTCTCGCGCACATGCTTATGACGTTTTGGGAAGATGTGTGAAACACTCGCTGCTGCGAATTCTTCTGGCATCCAGCCAGAGCCAACGCCAACATTCACACGACCATTTGACAAGTGGTCAACCGTTGCGATCTCTCCAGCTAGAACCCCTGGTGAACGGTATGGCGTATCGATAATGCTCATACCAATGCGGACCTTCTTTGTCTTTGCTGCTAGCCATGGAATGAGTGGCATGCCATGCAACCACTGGCCGCGAGCCGATACCGGCATCTGCAGTGGAAACTGCTCCATCATCCCGAATGGATAGGTCAACTTTCCCTGATCAGACGCCTCAGGAACCACAATGCGGTCTAATGTCCACACGGAATCGAAATTATGATCTTCAGCCGCTTCGGTGAGATCTTCGAGTTCCTTCACAGTGACAGCATCACGGAAGTTCGGCAAGTACAGGGCTAGTTTCATTTCACTACTCATCATTTCCCCCTAATTGTTTTTTTGAACTGCTTGTTAGCAGGTATATCAGACGTGATATAAAAATAAATATATCATGCCTGATATAATTTGTCAATGGCAAAAAGTTCCAAACTTCTAGCCAGCGACGCCTTTGGCCACCTTGATCAGCAACTCTGTTTTTCCCTATATGCCGCTAGTACAGCGATGACCCGTCTGTACCGACCGTTACTTGAAGAATTAGGCATTACCTATCCTCAGTATTTGACTCTTCTGGTCCTTTGGGAGAAGGGCTCCATTCGACTTGGCGAAATAGCTGATGCCCTTAATCTGGCAAGTCACGCTGTGTCGCCGATCATTGACCGTCTCGAGCAGGCTGGATTGGCGCGCCGCATTAACGACCCTGAAGATGCCCGCGCAGTGATTGTAGAACTCACTAAGTCAGGGCAAAACCTGAAGTCCTCAGGAGGCTCTATTCGAGATGTGGTTCGCAAGAAAACTGCTATGAAGACTTCTGAGATTACGCGTCTTCGCGATGAGTTGCAGAGACTTGTTCAAATCTTGAACGAACACTAATTAATTCGTTTCAGCCGCGAGGATTTCTCTTAATTCTCTCTTCACTACCTTTCCGTAGTTGTTGGTCGGAAGCGACGAAACGAATCGATATTCCTTTGGGCGCTTGTAACGCGCGATGCGGTCGAGACACATTTGATCAAGTTCCTCAAACGTTGGCACGATATTGCTGTCGGTGACAATAAATGCAATAACTGCCTCTCCCCACTCAGAATCTTGCTTCCCGACGACTGCAACTGCTTGAACATGCGGATGTTGTAGTAACACTTCCTCAACTTCACGTGGATATATGTTCATGCCGCCACTGATAATCAGGTCCTTTGATCGGTCCTTTAAAGTGAGAAATCCTTCTTCGTCAAAACTACCCATGTCGCCCGTATGCAACCATCCATTACGCAGCGTTTCTGCTGTTGCTTCTGGTTGATTCCAATAACCAGCCATCACTACATCGCCACGTACAATAACTTCTCCGATTTCGCCGACCGGAAGTTCGTTATCATCCTCATCAACAACACGTACTTCAACATCGGTGCGTGGTAGGCCAACACTTTGAACGCGTTCTTGCCAGCGTGTGTCTCCTTGACCATCATGTTCCGCTTTTGACAAACCCGTGATAGTCATGGGCGTCTCACCTTGTCCATAAATCTGTGCAAGACATGGACCAAAGACATGAAGTGCTTCTTCGAGATCCGCTAAATACATCGGTGCACCACCGTAAATAATGGTCTTTAGATTCGACAGGTCTGACCCTGTGATTGCGGGTTCATTTGCAAGACGCTTCACCATTGTTGGGGCCGCAAAAAACGAGACACCGGCCCAACGACGTATCAGCGATGCAATTTCTTCACCATCAACTCCACCAGAATGCGGGAGAACGCTGACGGCCCCACGGGCCACATGAGGCAAACCGTAAAGTCCCGACCCATGAGACAAAGGTGCCGCATGCAAAACAGCGTCATGTTGCGTGAGTTCGTCAATGTCTGCAAAGTAGCTGAGACTCATCATCAACAGGTTGCGGAACGTCAGCGTCGCCCCCTTAGGTCGACCCGTCGTACCGCTCGTGTAGAACAGCCAGGCAGGGTCATATGGATGACGATCTATCAATCGCGTCGGCGCGGCAGAACCAATGCGATTCCAAAGCTCGCTCGGGGCAACCACAACTGACTTTAGAGTCTTCACCACTCCGAGCAGGGATTCAACATCAATTCGATGATCTTCATCTGTTACAACTACGGAACATCCACTGTGTTCAAGAATGTACGAAACCTCCTCTCGATGAAGACGCGCGTTGACAGGTACAACTACAAGTCCCGCATGCCAGACGCCAAATTGTATTTCAAGATATTCGGGACGATTGCGCATCACAATGGCGACACGATCTCCAACCTGCAAGTCAAATTCGTTCGTTAAACCGCCGGCTATGTTCGCAATTCGGGATGCGAATTGACTCCAAGTTGCATGAATGTTTTCACCATCGGCGATGGCGGGAGCATCAGGGATGCGGCGGCCATGACGTGCCACCCAATTGGCTGGATTCATTCGACGACCTCACTCATCATGGTTACAGTAATACTCGGCCTTGCTGGATATATCATGCATGATACATTATGGACTGGGCGACAATTTCTAACTAGATACGACTCGACCCCACACGTGGAGAGAATGGACAAATGAAACTTGACGTCAACGAGGCATTACGCCGGTTAAAGATGCACACCCACGGCACCTGTTCCACACTCCATTCTGAACGTGGGATTGATTCAGTTCCCGCTGTATACGCCATTGACGAAGATGGATACCTAGGTATTCCTATCGACCGGGTCAAACCCAAGACCTCGACCAAGTTGCAACGCAAGTCAAACCTAGAGATTGATCCGCGCGCAACTTTGCTTGTTGACAAATGGGATGACGTCGATTGGGGTCAGTTGTGGTGGGTGCGCGCACACTTGGAATGGCAAGGTGAATCACAAAATTCGCGTGCTGCAGTACTTTCGTCTTTGCTTGCTCAGCGTTATCCGCAATATGCCGACGAACCTTTTGAAAGAATTCTTGTTTTTCGCATCGCTGCAATCTCTGGCTGGTCAGCCGCAAATTGACATAGCACTTCAAAGGAATTTTAGAGGCGACGCCGGGAATCGAAATCCACGAAAACCGTCACCCAAAATCCTGTTTGGCTTCAAACAGCCAATCCATCACTCGAGTTCAGCGCCCGCAGTCCCGCTTATCCCCTGATTTCCGTTTGAGCGTTCACAGGGTCGTACCAAATGCGTACCAAATATCTCGATCTAAATTGAGTCGACTATCTGCTTCTTTTTTTACTCGTATTCCTCTTGTGACATCAAAACTATGCACCTCCAACCTGTGGCACATTATGGAGTTGAGTACTTTACGATTACAACGCCAGACCCGCCGTTTACCTCTAGCCCGCCGCCGCCCCTGTTGGCTAATGGATTAACAATGGCAGTTCCGTTAAAGCAACCGCCACCTAAGTATTGAGCAGCAGTAAAGCTGCCATACCCACCACAGGCATAATTTGTTCCGAAAGTACCAAGCGTCACCCCGAAGGCACCGGCACCGTAGGCGAGTGACGTTCCTGAAATACTTGACAAAACACCTGGTCCACCAGTGCCTGCACGACCACGAACGGTTGACCAGTCTTCTGGAACAAGCGATACTCCGCCAATCTGGCCTGCGGCACCACCAGCACCGCCACCGCCACCTCCAGAACAATCACCCCCGAGAGTAACACAACCTTCGTTATCAGCAGTATCTAATCCAGATGCGGCGTATGAGATATTGTCACCAACTCCGCTTGCACCACCAAAGGTATCATATTGTGGTGAGCTAAAACCGCCCGTACTAGATATTGACGCGAAACTACTTGTCCCACCTTGGGTACCAACTGTCGCAACACCCGGAGTACCAGGACAGCCGGTCCTGTCGACAGCAGCTGTGCCGCCGCTACCAACAACAACTGTGACGTTAGTTGCAGCAGTTACCGCCGTACTAGAAGTTTGAGTCACGCCGCCGCCACCGCCGCCGCGCGAAAAACTCCAGTTGCATCCGCCGCCACCGCTACCACCGCCACCGCCGACAACAAGTGTTTGCACCGCTGTTACGCCGGTTGGGACCACCCAAGTACATGTGCCCGTGGTAGTGAAACTTAATGTCGTAAATCCACCAGAAGTTGAACTTGTTGGTGCGCACGCAGTCAAGGTACTTGCAGTGCCGCCCGTTGTCGTTTCGCGCCATGAAGAGTAGAACTGTGATGGTGCGATGTAGTTTCCACCTAGGGCAGCTACACCTGTGGACTGTGTTCTAGCCTTGCACGCAGTTTTTATGTCGACGAGATTGTTTGTGTTGTCACCATCGGCCGCGCTTGTTTGAGGTTTCAATACCCCAAAGGCATTTCCGTTGACCGCAAGCGCAGACCAAGTAGTGACAGTACTATTAGAAGTATTTGTTTGAGCGTTAACAACAACTGGAGACACGCTGCCAGACGCTAAATATTTACCTTCAAGAATTATTCTTGCAGCCCAACAACTACCACTCGACGACAACGCAACAGCATAAAAACCTTGACAACCTAAAAGCTCAGCATTTGAACTCCAAGTTTGAACAGCCTGAACGCTAACTATCCGCGAATTAGTTGACGAAACCGAACTGGCAACAACATCAACATTAGGTTCGAGCTTTTGTAGATCTGCCGCCAGCCCCGCCGAATCACCACACTGCGCCGACGAACCATCAGAAAAATCACCTTGACTTTGATAATGAAACTTCGCAGCCCGCAAAACAACTTCGATAGATGACTGCGCTTCTTTGTCGTAAGCATTATTACGCGAACCCAAAAAACTCGGCACTGCAATACTTGACAAAATACTCAGCACGACCATCGCAATAACCAACTCAGTCAATGTGAACCCGTTGTCGCGACGAGCAAAACGCTGTAAACGGCCTAAACGGCGCGAAAATTTATACCGAGAATGCACCAATCCCACCAAAAAAATTTACATCAAGTCAGACTCACAAAATGGCACTAAGACGCGATCAAACAAAGGCACGCACGTTGTGTTTTAACTTAAATTAGAGAAGGAATACCAAACTCCCACCAAATGACCCTCTGAACCAAAAAACGATTGAGGCGACGCCGGGAATCGAAAACAAACGGAACAGCAACTGCGACCTCGCTAACCAACCAAACCCGTGCCGAACAGGATATTGAACCACATCAACTGCATGCAGACACACCCAAACCACACAGCCAAACCTGCGCAAGTTACCAAATCCTTACCAAACTCACTTGACTAGATCTCAACCGTTCCTTGAATACATGCGGTTACTTCGCCGCCAATCCAAATCTGTTTTGATTCATCCATTAAAACTTGAACTTCACCTGCATGACCCATTGCCTTGCCTTGAGAAGCCAAATATGGCGGAACGAAACGGCCTGCGCCGATCAACCATTGAGCCATTGATGCATGAAGGCTTCCAGTCACCGGATCTTCAACAGTGACTCCACTCGATGAATAAAACGCACGAACTTCATATGCGAAGCGTGACCCAGTTGGATACGCGCCGATAACTCCCAATGTGAGATTTGTCTTTTGAGGTTTAATCGCCAGCACTTGCTCTGCAGATTTGAGTTGAACACCGAGCCAACCAGGACCGTTATCGATCCAAGCCGAATCAGCAATTGCATTCCTATCAATGCCTAGCGACGCTGCTGCCTCTATTACCAAGGACTCTTCCACTGGCCCACCACGCAAAAGTGATGGCGCAGCGAATGACAACGACTTCGCATCGCGACGCAAATTGATTAGCCCCACTTCACATTCCTGAATAATTGTTTTATCGCTTCGAGGAGCTCCACCATAAATCAACCACGCATACGCAGAGCCAAGAGTTGGATGACCTGCAAAGGGCAACTCTTCTGTAGGTGTAAAAAACCTCACTCGGTAATCAGCAGCAGGTTTTGTTGGAGGCAAAAGAAATGTAGTTTCCGAAAGATTGGTCCATCTTGCAAACTGCTGCATCTCGCCATCATCTAGACCATCGCAATCAACAACCACAGCTACCGGGTTACCTCGATACGGCTTACTGGCAAAGACATCGATCTGAGCAAATCGGCGTTTCATGACGACAATTCTGTCACGCTCTCGTCAGCAAACAATTGAGGCGACGCCGGGAATCGAACCCGGTTGATGTGGCTATTCGCCGAGCGTATTTAAACGGTCAGCAACATCAGCAAATTTTGGCTCGCTGCTTTGAATCTTAACGAACAAGCGACGTGCACTCGCAACATCTCCCGCGCGATCATAAAGATCCGCCAAAACATACCATTCACGAAGGTGGTGTTCTTGTACCTTATGTGGATCGCTGGTGCCGTGGGTCATCATTCGAACAGCAGCCTGCAACTCGCCTTGGTCAGCCAAAGCACCTGCCGCAACAATTCGACCTTCAGCAAGCAACCCAGGCTGTGGCGACATCAGTTTCATTGACTCCCAAAGTTCTGTAACTTTTTCGTAGCGACGCAATGCGCGATAACAGTCGGCCAACACTGGATGATTAACAACTTCAGCAGGCTTCAGGCCTCGCGCGATTTCGAGTTGATCAGCAGCATCTTGCCAACGACCAAGGCGGTACATCGAAAGACCTGCAACTTCGTGAACAACTGCGATGCCGATAACTTGCGAAAGCAATGGCATGATCAATTTGCGCGCTTCAGAATACCGATGCGCTTCGAATGCATGTAATGAACGTGCTAGTCGCTCAATCGCTCGATCGGCAGTTGTGCCAAGTTGCTCTTTAATTTTATTTGCATCGCCAGCCTCAACATTTTTGATGCTGATGGTCATTGCGCGATCGTCGTCGTCTTCGAAACGTGATGAACGCTTTGAACTTGTTCGCGGACCAGAAGATGACCTTCGTGTCGAACCTTCGTCTTGCCAACTCTCGCGAGTGTGCTTAGCCGGTGGATACGGATCTGTACCGTAGCGACGACCGCCAGTACGACGAGCTACATCATCAGATTTTTGTTGCGCGGTAGTACGAGTATCTGGGCCATCTTCGCGACGGGCGCGAACTGGACGATCTGAGCTGTCACGGCGCGGACGACGATCTGAGCTGTCACGACGCGGCGCACGGTCACGATCAAACGAACGAGCTGGACGATCAGATCGATCACTAGAACTACGGCGCGGACGATCAGGACGGTCAGAACTATCACGACGCGGTGGACGATCACGATCGAACGAACGAGCTGGACGATCTGGACGGTCAGTACTGTCACGACGCGGACGGTCTGGACGGTCACCCGAGTCACGACGTGGCGGACGATCACGGTCAAACGAACGAGCTGGACGGTCACCCGAGTCACGACGTGGCGGACGATCACGATCAAACGAACGAGCTGGACGGTCAGAGCTATCCCGACGCGGACGATCAGGACGATCACCACTACGACTAGGGCTATCACGACGTGGCGGACGATCACGATCAAACGAACGGGCTGGACGATCAGATCGGTCACTAGAACTACGACGCGGACGATCTGGACGATCAGTACTGTCTCGGCGCGGACGATCTGGCCGATCTGACCGATCTGGCCGATCACTTCGACCAGCACCTGCTGGACGTGCGGGACGACTACCTTTTACGAAAGGGCGCGCCGGACGACCGGTGCGCTCGCCGCTTGATCGTCGAGGCTCACGACTTGATGAAGATTCAGAGTCGTCGCGTGGCATGGCATATTGACACTATCGCCAAAATCACTCAACTAGACGTTAAACCCTCACACACTAGTTAGTGAACAGCATCACTCCATCATCAACTGGAGACTTGCGAAACATCTTCTTATCTAGTTCGTAGTTCTGAGGGTTAATCCACGGTTCATGATCGCCTTGCCGAGGCATTTTGTGCATCATTCGCTTCATATAACCAGACGTAAAGTCTTCAAGCCAATTGCGCGCGGGCATAGCTAGATCTTTTTCTCGAAGCGTTGGCGTACACGCTTTCGTTTTCGTCTTGCGCATGTGATTAAGTAAGCGACAAACGTACTCGCACGTGAGGTCTGCGCGAAGCGTCCATGAAGCGTTTATGTAACCCCATGACGATGCCAAATTTGGTATGCCCGAAAATGCGAACCCTTTGTATGTCCAAGTCTTCGCGAAATCAACCGGCTGCGAATCAACGACAAACTCCATCTCGCCTAACGTGCACAGATTAAGACCAGTCGCAGTAACCACTATGTCTGCTTCAAGGTGCTCACCTGAATCGAGTTGAATGCCAGTTTCAGTGAAAGTTTTAATCGTGTCGGTAACGATTTTTGCCTTGTCAGATCGAAGTGCGACGAACAGATCGCTGTCTGGCACCAAGCACATTCTCTGATCCCACGGTTTGTAAGTCGGAGTAAAATGTTTATCAACGTCAAAGCCCGCACCAAGTTCGGTTCGCACTGCATCAATCAAAACACTCTTGACGCCTTCTGGCGCTTCGCGACAGAGTTTGTAAAGCTCTTGTTGTTTTGTTGTATTTTCTGTTCGCGTCAGCGCGTAGGCGATTTTCTTTGGCCAAATTCGGCGCATTCTTTTCGCAAATGGATCAACCGACGGTCGCGAAATCACATAAGTCGGCGAGCGCTGTAGCAATGTAATTTGCGCAACATCATTTGCCATCGCCGGTACCAACGTCATGGCAGTTGCCCCCGAGCCAATCACAACGACGCGCTTATTCTTATAATCCAAATCTTTCGGCCACTGTTGCGGGTGCACAACTTTGCCCTTGAACTGATCAATGCCTGCGAACTCTGGGGTAAAGCCCTGTTTGTAGCTGTAATAACCTGAACACATAAACAGATAGCCGCATGTGAAAGTTTTTACTTCGTCAGAAACCGTGTCGGTGACCGTGAGCGACCATTGCGAATCTTCACTCGACCATTGCGCCTTTGATACTTGCTGGTTGTAACGGATCTTCTTATCGATCGAGTTTTCAGTAATCGTTTCTTTTAAATATTCAAGAATTCGAGGGCCATCGGCAATTGACTTATCGGCAGTCCACGGTTTGAAGCGATAACCGAGTGTGTGCATATCGCTATCAGAGCGAATACCTGGATAGCGAAAAAGATCCCATGTACCACCGAAGTCTGCACGCCCCTCAAGAATCTGATAAGTCGATTTCGGACTCATGGTTTGCAGGTGATACGCAGCCCCGATACCAGAAATACCAGCGCCCACGACGATCACGTCAAAATGATTGCCAATATCCACTGCCGTAGATTATAGAAATTACGGCTCTCACGCCAACACGGACAGTTGTTAGGCGATTAACTAAGGTTTGGTTGTGAGCGAGATTTCGTTTAATCCCTTTGACCCAGACTTCAGAAAAGATCCGCACCCGTTTTACGATCGTCTTCGAGCCGAGCAACCCATCCATAAAACGCCACTTGGTTTTGTCGTTTTAACTCGATATGACGATGTCGTCAATACATTGCGCAATAACGATTTCAGTCGCGACATTGAATTAAACGCCAATTTGCCAGAGACTCCGACACGAAAATACAAACGAGAAAATACAAGAAGTAAATCGATCTTGAATCTTGACCCGCCTGACCACACACGCTTGAGGCGACTTGTTTCGAAATCGTTTACGCCGAGCGCAATCGAGAGACTACGACCAAGAATTCAAGAACTCGTCGACGCATCACTGGCTAATGCCAAGCGAACGGGGAAGATCGAATTAGTCGAAGAACTCGCCTTTCCTGTGCCGTTTCAAGTTATTTCTGATTTGCTGGCAATGCCGACTGACCGTGGCGACGAATTGCGCGAATGGTCGCAAATTATTACCGCGACACTCGAGCCAACGACCGGCGTTGAAGATCTTGAGCGCGCCGAAATTGCGATCGGCAAGATGCGACCATATCTAAATGAGATCATTGAAGATCGTCGTCGCAAACCAGGTGATGACATGTTGTCGTCATTGATCGCAGTAGAAGAGCAGGGCGAAAAACTCAATAACGATGAATTAATGTCTTTTGTCATTTTGCTCTATATTGCCGGTCACGAAACGACTGTCAACTTGATTGGTAACTCGGTTCATGCGCTACTCACCCACCCGCTACAACTTGAAACGATGCGCAAAGAATCTTGCACGTCAAATATGGTCGACGAATTGTTGCGCTTCAATGGCCCGGTTCAGCACACGATTCGCACGCCGTTAGTTGATGTGCGTCTGAATGTTGGGAGCCAAGAACTCACACTCGAAAAAGGCGTACTCGTGCTGGCAAGTTTGGCTGCAGCCAATCACGATGCGAGCGTATTTGCTGACCCGCACACACTTGATTTCTCGCGGACAAACTCAAATCGCCACGTCGCCTTCTCAGGTGGAGTTCACTATTGCTTAGGCGCATCTCTTGCCAAACTTGAAACCGAAGTAGCAGTGGGCACTTTGGTACGTGAGTTTAAAAATATAGAGATTGAAGGCGAACCCGAGTGGCGCGACCGCTTGACGATTCGCGGCGCAGTAAAACTGAACTTATTAGTTAGCTAGCAAACTAATTAATTAGCTAGTTAGCCCGCAATATCAACGAGGTGATAGCTGGTTTTACCTTTTCGCAATAACAGCCAACGCCCATGCAACAGCGGAATTCTCGAGAGGTTCGTCTGCTCATCAACTTGCTCGCCGTTCGCCCGAATGCTTTTTTGAGAGATGAACCGACGAGCCTCAGTATTTGATGCTGCGAGATTCGTTTGAACAAGAACGCCAATTGCATCACCAAGAGCCGCAACACCCATTTGAGTTACTGGCACTTCGCTTGCAATCAACTGCAATGTGGCCAAAGACGCAGAATTTGGATTCGCACCAAATAACACTGCAGCGGCATCTTCGGCGGCTTCTGCCGCAGCATCGCCATGCACAAGAGCAGTCAACTCACGCGCCAAACTACGTTGAGCAATTCTCGATTCAGGTCGAAGCACCTGCTCTGCAACGATTTCTCTGACTACCTCTAATGGCCGCATCGAAAATTGCATCAACATTTTTTCAATATCGGCATCTGCGATTTGAATGAAATATTGTCTGAATTGATATGGCGATGTGCGACTCGGGTCTAACCAGATTGCACCATCCGCAGTTTTACCAAACTTCGTGCCGTCGGCACGCGTGACTAGCGGCCAAGTCAAACCAAATGCTGACTTCGAAAGTCGCTTGCGAATTAAGTCAATACCAGCAGTGATGTTGCCCCACTGGTCTGAGCCACCCATTTGCATTTCACAATTGTTGTGTTCGGCAAGATGACGAAAATCGTTGGCTTGCAACAACATATAACTAAATTCAGTGAACGAAAGACCATTCGCATCAGCAATGCGACTCTTCACAGAATCTTTTGCCAGCATCTGATTGACGGTTATATGTTTGCCGACATCTCGCAAAAAATCAAGCATCGAAATCTTGCTAGTCCAATCTGCATTGTCTACCAGAGTTGCCTGAGTTGGGCCTTCTTCGAAATCAAGAATTCGTTCTAATTGTTTCTTAATATTTTGAACATTATTCTGCAACGTTTCAGCGTCTAGAAGATTTCGTTCTTCACTTCGACCTGATGGGTCGCCGACCATGCCGGTCGCACCGCCAGCCAACGTAATTGGCCGGTGTCCAAGAAGTTGTAAACGTCGAAGCGTGATTTGTCCAAGCAAGTGACCAATATGTAATGAGTCAGCCGTTGGGTCAAAACCAACATAAATACCAAGCGATGATTGCGTTGCTCGCGCAGTGAGCGCCGCACGATCGGTACTGTCATGAATTAAACCTCTGGCCGCAAACTCTTGCACGAAGTCTTGCGGCGAAGTCATTATTAAATATTAGGCGTTGTTACGAGTTGGTTTGTGGCGCATTGAAAGTTGCAACGCGAGCATGCATAACGGTCAGCGCAGCACTCAGTTCGATGGCTTGTGTTGCACCAGGCACTGGGCCACTGCCACCTTTGGTTATTCGACGCGCAACACCAACACCTGGCTTGAGCAATTGCGCAGCCTGTGCCCCTAACTTTTCGTCAGCCTCTACTAGTTGAGCGAGTTGCACAGATTCGCGAATTGATTTACTCACAAGAGCACCAACATGCGCATGCGCTTCACGAAACGGCATGCCTCGTGCGACTAACCATTCGGCGAGATCAGTTGCGCCGAGCAACTCTGAATCTGCGGCAGTTTGCATCGTTGAAACATTGAATTTTGCTGTCGTGATCATTCCTGCAAGTGCTCGTAACGCAAGCGAAACTTGATTGACCGAGTCAAACAGTGGTTCTTTATCTTCTTGCAGGTCGCGGTTGTACGCCAGTGGCATTCCTTTGAGAGTTGCCAATAAACCAGTCAAGTTGCCAATCAATCTTCCAGATTTACCTCGAGCCAGTTCGGCGATGTCAGCATTTTTTTTCTGCGGCAACATTGATGAGCCGGTTGAGTACGCGTCATCTAATACGGCGAAACCAAATTCTTGAGTAGTCCAAAGTACCCACTCTTCACCAAGGCGCGAAAGATGTACACCAATCAAAGCCAAATCAAATAGCGCTTCTGCAACAAAGTCACGATCAGAAACAGCGTCTAAAGAATTATTAAATCGTCTCGCAAACCCGAGTTCTGTGGCGACGAAGTCTGCATCAAGCGGCAAGGATGAACCTGCAAGCGCACCAGCACCCAGCGGCGAGACATCGAGTCTCTCAATTGTTTGCGTCAGTCGATCTACATCTCGCAGCAAAGCCCATGCGTGAGCCGCAAAATGATGCGCGAGTAAAACTGGTTGTGCACGTTGCATATGCGTGTAGCCCGGAAGATAAACCCCATCGCTACCCCACCCGAACTCTTGCGCTCGTTTGTTAAAAACATCGCACAATGCGAGTGTCAGTTGCGCAATATTCGTTAGTTCTCGTTTGCACCAAAGACGCAGTGCGGTTGCAACCTGGTCATTTCGACTTCTACCGGTATGTAATTTTGCGCCAGCGTCACCAGCGAGTTGAGTCACTCGCCTCTCGATTGCTGTATGTATATCTTCGTCGCTCGCGACAAAAACAAATGTGCCATCGTTAAACTCTTGCACAACAGTGTTGAGCGCAGAAAGTACTTTGTCAGATTCGGCTTTGCTAATTATTTGAGCGTGAGCAAGACCTTTGACATGAGCGATCGAGCCAGTGATGTCATCACGCCAAAGTCTTTGATCAAACGAAAGACTCTCTGTGAACATCATCAGTGCTTCGGCAGGGCTTGACTCGAAACGGCCGTGCCACAGTGGTTGATCAGCCATTGTCAAGACCTGCGAGTTTTCGAATATCTTTTGCGAGCCTTTTTGCTGTGTGTTCAGAACTTGCCACGCACATCATTGTGTCATCGCCAGCGACGGTGCCAAGTAATCCTTTTAGACGCGAGCGATCAAGTGCCGATGCCACAACGTGTGCACAACCTGGCGGCGTACGCACAACAACTATTGGCTCGTTGAATTGCACATCGGCCACCCACTCTGCCAACACACGCTTGAGCTGATCATGAGGGGCGACTCTGTCTGGTTCGAATTCGGGTATCGCATATGTTGTCTCACCCGCAGCCGTACGAACTTTTACTGCACCCAAATCTTCTAAGTCGCGCGAGACAGTCGCTTGCGTCGCGGCAATGCCTTTTTTCTGCAACAACTCTCGCAGTTGGGGTTGACTCGTAACAGTTTGAGAACTTACGAGCTTGGCTATCAGTTGCTGACGCTGAACTTTTGAACTCATCTTGTTACCCCCATTAGATGTGCAAGCAACCCTCTGGCTGCATGCATTCGGTTGTGTGCTTGCGTTACGACGCGACTCTGCGCGCCATCTATAACTTCGCTCATTACTTCTACGCCGCGGTGAGCTGGCAAACAATGCATAAAGATCGCATCTTTCGCAGCGTTCGCCATGACTTTAGAGTCAACACAAAAATCTTTAAAGTCGATCATCCGCTTGGCGGTTTCTGCTTCTTGTCCCATTGAAACGAAGACGTCTGTATGCACGGCATGAGCGCCAGTTGACGCAGTTAGCGCTGACGAAAATTGATTGACCGACGCGGCACCGAGATTTGCGATGCGAGACAACTCAATTTCGTTTGCTCCGTAACCGTCTGGGCAACCAAGTCGAATGTGCATGCCGTCAAGTGCACAAGCCTCAACGAGCGATCTAGCAACATTGTTGTAGTCACCTATCCATGCGACGGTCTTATTTCTAAGGTCACCAAGTTCTTGACGCATCGTCAACAAATCTGCAAGCGCCTGCAACGGATGAGAATGATCGCTCAACATATTTATAATCGGCACACTCGACACGCCAGCCATTCGTTGAAGAATTGAATGTTCAAATACACGCGCAGCAATAACGTGGTGATACCCCGCCATAATTCTCGTGACATCTTCGACCGTCTCTCGTTGATCGAACCCGACTTCTTCGCCTCTAGTAAATATTGGATGTCCGCCGAGCTGAACAACTGCCATCTCCATACTCTGTCGCGTACGGTTAGAGGGTTTTTCGAAAATTAATGCAACACCTTTGTCAGAAAGTGGTCGACCTAAAGACGAGATATCAGCTTGCGCCAAATTCATTACGCTGCCGAGATCTCGCGCCGAGAGATTTGTAATGTCTAGAAAATGCCTACTGTTCATAAGTCTGACTTCATTGCAAAACTTGTTTGATTATCGAGATTGCTTCGTCAATCTCTGCACTGCTAACTGTTAACGGTGGGGCTAATCGCAAAGCATGACTCGTAACGCCGTTAACAATTAAACCATGATCCAACAATTGCGAAGCTATTTTTTTTGCATCAAGTTCTGGTTTCAACTCGGCAGCCAATAACAAACCTTTGCCACGCACTTCAACCACGCCGTTTACTGCAAGAAGTTTCTCTGAAAGTTCTTTGCCGCGCTGTGTTGCAACTGTCGGTGCATCCATATCAATCATCAATTGGATTGTTGCTCGCGCGGCTGCGGTCGCAATCGCGGTGCCACTAAACGTGCTGCCGTGATCGCCGGGTTTAAAGACAGCGGCTATTTCTTTGCGTGCCCATAACGCACCGATCGGCATGCCATTACCCATTGCTTTTGCCAGCATCACTACATCTGGCTTAATACCTGCGTGCTGAAAACCAAACCACTCACCAGTTCGAGCAAAACCAGTTTGCACCTCGTCGATCATCATCAATATGCCGCGTTGCGTGCAAAGTTCTCGCACTGCTTGCAAATATTCATTAGAAGCCGAGATAACCCCACCTTCGCCCTGAACCGTCTCGAGCAAAACTGCGGCTACTGAATTATCAAGTGACGCTTCTAATGATTTGATGTCATTGAACACAACATGGCGAAAGCCATCGGGCATCGGCGCAAATGGTTCGTGTTTTTCTGGTTGGCCTGTGGCTGCGAGTGCTGCCAAGGTTCGACCATGAAAGCTTCCGAGCGCGCTAACGACCACATGCTTGCCGCGTCCGCCGAACTTTCTCGCAAGTTTGATACCGGCTTCGTTTGCTTCGGCACCAGAATTGCAAAAGAAAACCTGACCGGCACCTGAGGCGAGACCTGACGAGCGACTAATTAGTTCGTCGACCATGATTGCAGTCTGCGTTGCAACAGGGTTTGAAAAAAAGTTGCTGACATGCAACAGTGTGTTGGCTTGATGGGCAATCGCGGCCGCAACCACTGGGTGACTATGACCGAGTGAAGTAACGGCGATGCCACACAAGAAATCTAAATAACGCTTGCCGTTTACATCCCATAACTGAGTGCCCTGCCCACGCTCAAACATCACCTGCGGTGCGCCAAACACTGGCATAAACGGGCACGCTGGTCGACCGCCGAGAATTGCAGTTGCCGTCTGACTTGTCGCGAACGCGTGTGATTGCGTATCTTTCATTTATTTTGCCTAACCCTTCGAGACCATAGTGCCGATACCAGAATCTGTAAATAACTCAAGCAACAAAACGTGAGCGATTCGACCATCCAAAATGTGGCCGCGATGAACACCACGGTCAATTGCATCAATACAACTTTCAATCTTCGGAATCATGCCACCGTCTATCGACCCCGAACTAAGCATTGCCCTAAGTTGCGATGTGGTCGACTGACGAACAATCGATTTTGCATCATCTTTATTGGTTCTTAAACCTTCAATGTCAGTTAGATAAATTAATTTCTCAGCACCCAGTGCTTCGGCCAACGCACCAGCCGCTGTGTCTGCATTTATGTTGTAAGCCTGACCCGATGAGTGGCTGCCGAGCGTTGCAACTATTGGCACTCGCGAATCGGCAAGAAGTTCTTTGACAATCGTCGCGTCAACGCGTGTGATGTCGCCGACGAAGCCGAGCGCTTCATCACGCGGTGCAACTACAAACATCTTTGCGTCATGACCAGATACGCCGACTGCAGGCGCGCCGTGCAAATTAACTGCAGAAACTATTTGCGGGTTAACAGTACCGAGCAAGACCATGCTGACAATCTCAATTGTTTCGGCGTCAGTTACTCTCAGCCCGTTATGAAAAGTTGGAGTCTTACCAAGACGCTCCATCAACGCTGAAATTTGTGGCCCACCGCCATGCACGACAACTGGTTTGATACCAACAGCATGCAATAGTGCAATATCGCGAGCAAACGTGCCGAGTGCATCGTCATCAGTTGCGCCAGCGAGTGCGTTGCCGCCGTATTTGACGACGATGGTTTTGCCTGCGAACTGTTGGATATACGGCAACGCCTCGATCAATAATTTCGCTGTATTCAGCGGGTCAATAATCGCAGGATTATTGGTCATGGAAACATTCCAACTTTGCTCAAGCCGAAAGTTTCATCAAGGCCGAGTGCAACATTCGCTGCCTGCACTGCCCCGCCAGCAGCACCTTTCGTCAAGTTGTCGATCGCACAAAGCACGATCACATACCCAGTTCGTTCGTCATAACGCGCAGACAAGTGTGCACTGTTAGAACCAAGCGTGGCTTTTGTCGACGGCGGCGCAGGTCTAACAACAACGAATGGTTCTTTTGCATACGCACGACTTAGCACAGCCAACAACGATGCAGTACTCGTCGTTTTGGTGTCAACTGGCCTGGCATAACAAGTTGCCAAGATTCCACGATTCATCGGCGCCAAGTGCGGTGTAAATAAAACTTGTGCACCAGTTACTTGTTCTATCTCTGGTGTATGTCGATGATCAAGCAAACCGTAAGCCGTAAAGTCTTCATCGACGGTGCAAAACAGATTGCTGTTTTTCGCCGCACGACCGGCGCCAGAGACACCAGATGCTGCGTCGACGATGACACCTGTTGTTGAAATCACACCCGCCTTGACGAGCGGCGCAAGCGCCAAACTTGCCGCCGTCACATAACAACCTGGCGTTGCAATCAATTTCGCTTGTTTGAGTTCTGAGCGATACAACTCTGGCAAACCGTAAACGGCAGCCTCAAGCGCAGATGCTTGGTTGTGGTCAAACCCATACCACTGCGGATATAGCGAAGCATCTTTTAGACGAAAAGCCGCGCTGCAATCAACTACCAAGCGAACTTTGCCGAGCAATTCGGGAACAATTTCTAAGCTTGCTTCGTGAGGCAATGCCAAAAATACAACATCGCATTTAAGGGCTGCATCTAGTGAATACTCATCAAAAATCAAATTCGGGTAGGCACCAGTCAAGTTTGGGTAAAGAGACGAAGCCAGCGAACCTGCCTGAGAATCACCCGTCGCATATACGACGTTGAACTCTGGGTGTGATGCACAGATTCGCAGCAGCTCAGCGCCAACAAAACCCGAACCGCCCAAAATGCCGACTTTAATCATAGTTGTATTATTATACACAAGAATGTATTACTATGCATGATTAGCGGCGGCGTTTTCAGCCATCTTTTTCGCTGCGATCAACTGCTGTTGAGCACACGCCTCACGCACAAAACAACCCACAAAGTGGTCATTTACAAGGCCAAGCGACTGCATTGCTGCATACATCGTCGTTGGGCCTACAAACTTGAAACCGCGTTGGCGGAGTGCTTTTGACAGTGCCTCAGATTCAACAGTCGAGGCTTTTATATCTGAGATTCGTTTAGGTGCTTTG
Organism: Ilumatobacteraceae bacterium; assembly: GCA_964203235.1. Taxonomy (GTDB): domain Bacteria; phylum Actinomycetota; class Acidimicrobiia; order Acidimicrobiales; family Ilumatobacteraceae; genus BACL27. Next base: position 645,888 of record CAXNLE010000001.1, on the reverse strand, counting down.
CTATTCGACCTGGTCGTTGATTTCGGACGAAATGCCCAAATAAATGTTGCAAGAGAGCCGAATTCTTTTTGAACTTCGAGCGTTGCTTGAGCATTATTAATCGCTGCTTCGATTTTGCCCCGATGACGAACTATTGACTCGTCTTTGATTAACCGATTCACATCACGTTGACTAAATTTCACAACAATCTTTGGATCAAACCCTCGAAACGCTTTACGAAATGATTCGCGCTTTCGAAGAATTGTTAGCCAACTTAAACCTGCTTGAAAACCTTCAAGGCAAATCTTTTCGTATAACGCATTGTCATCCAATACTGGTCTCGCCCACTGCAAATCGTGATATGCAACATACTGCTCGTCATCACCGCACCAAAAACAACGAAGTTTTGAATCACCGCCTTTATTAAGTGCGCGCTGATGTTTCACTATCTAAAAAGACGTTCGAACGGTTTCAAACCGTGCGAAATTGCGCACCGAGCTTTGTCGCTGCGTCAATACACCGTTGACGAGCGGTAGACACTTCAGCATCAGTAAGCGTCCGATCGCGCGCCTGTAACTGAAATCTGAAAGTCAGACTTCGCGCAGAAAAAGGCGACGATTCTTGTGCCGATTCAGGTGCTCGGTAGACATCAAATAATGCGAGATCAACCAATTCTGGTCCTGCTGCTTGGCGCAACACCTTAAGCAACGAACTCGCGGGTTCGCTATCTTTTAAAGAAAATGCAAGGTCGAAATCGCTACGCGGAAAGCGACTAACAGATTTCGCAGTCGAAACTTTTGGTATCTCAGTTAATAAAACACTCAAGTTGAGTTCTAAGCACGCAACAGAAACATTGATGCCATGTTTCGCAAGCACAATTGGATCAATCTCACCAACGCTGCCAAGAAGTTGTTTGCCACGACGAAGTGATGCGCTTCGTGTCGGGTGATAACCAGACTCGACGCTCTTTTGGTCTAGTTGGGCGCCAAAGCCCATCGTCACCGACAATTGACTCCACCAATTCATTGCAACTTCGCTGGTTACGCCTGCAGCAACAATGCAAAGTGACTCAAATTCGTCTGGCAACTCACCAGCAACCACTACTGGACGCGCTGGATATACATGACCGATTTCAAATAGCGCGATATCTAAATTGCGATGTGAGAGGTTGTAACTAATTGCTTTGAGCAACCCTGGTCGCAATGACGTTCGCAGAACACTTTCTTCGAACACAAGTGGGTTTGCAAGGCGAATTGCAAGATCTTCACTTAATCCAGTTTTTGACAAATCGCCCGGCGCTAAGAAAGGGTTGGGCATTGCTTCGCTAACACCCAGACCAACCACAACTTCGCGCATTTCGCGGCGACGTTGTTGCGTCGGCGACAATCTTCCGTGCATTGTTGACTGCGGCACAATTTTGCCGAGGGTATCGTAGCCATAATGTCGTGCGACTTCTTCGACTAAATCAATTTCAGATTCGCAGTCTGGTCGCCAAGACGGAACCGCAATCTTAAGTGCAATGACTTTGCCGGTACTCGTCGCCTTGGTAACGAAACCAATCTTCGCGAGCAACGAGTTAATCGCTTTCGCAGAAAGTTTCGTACCAAGAATGCTATTGACTTGCGAAACACGCAACGCAACAACTTTTTGCCTCGGTGGAAGCGACTTTTCTTTAACATCAGTGCCTTTGGCATGCACAACTAGTTTTGGACACGACTCGCGCAACAGAGCCGCAAATCTGCCTACTGCCGCTTCGATCCCATATGGATCAACGCCCCGCTCGAAACGCAACGAAGCCTCTGATCGCAGACCGAGACGTGTAGCCGTGCTCGCGACACCAGACGGTTCAAAGAATGCAGTTTCAAGTGCAACCACACGAGTTGTCGCACTGATCTCGGTACTTGCGCCGCCCATAACCCCGGCTAATCCAATTGGCATGTCTTTGCCGTCACAAATCAACAAATCAGTAACCGCAAGTTCACGAGTCTGACCGTCAAGCGTGACGAGGGTTTCTTTGTCGCGCGCACAGCGAATTTTGAACGCATTGGCGATTTTGTCGGCGTCAAAAGCATGGGTTGGCTGATTGAGTTCTAACATCACCAAGTTTGAAGCGTCAACGACATTATTAATTGGTCGCATTCCGCTATTCGTTAGCCTGCGAGCAATCCATGCAGGCGAATTAGTTACTACGACTCCTGACATCACAGTTGCGTTGTAACGCGAGCATTTTTCTTTGTCACTGATTACAACTCTCAATGAGCGAGCAGAACCCTTTTTGGCTTTATCTACAGCCGGTGCTGAAACTTTGACTCCTAATTTCGCGCCGAGATCTCGCGCAACGCCGAGATAGCCGTTGCAGTCTGGACGATTTCTAGTTACATCTAAATCAAAAACCGTGTCGGCCGTTACACCCAGCGCAGAGAACACATCTTCACCAAGTTTCAATGTGCTTGGCAAAATTAAAATACCGTCAGCATCAGAACTCAAACCGATTTCAATGCCCGAGCAAAGCATGCCGTGGCTCTCAATACCGAGGATTCCGCGAGGGGTAATTACACGTCCGTCTGGCATCGTTGTGCCGAGTGTCGCCAACGGAATCAAATCGCCAAGTTTCATATTGAACGCGCCACACCAAACGTGCAGTTCGATGCCGTCACCAGCATCAACGTAAACACGGTGCACTTTCGCTGCATCGGGGTGTCGCTCTGTGCGCAACACTCGCGCCACGACAACACCCTTAACTGGCGCACCCACACTTATTACTGACTCAACAGCCAAACCTAAACTTGTCATCGCTGCGGAAAGTTTTTCGACGTCTGCTCCGAAATCGCCAAACTCATTTAGCCACGAATTCAAAATCTTCATTAGAACTGCCTCAAGAAACGCAGATCATTGGTATACATTTCGCGAATGTCTTCGACATTGTGACGCTCTTTGGCCATGCGATCAATTCCGAATCCGAAAGCAAAACCACTGAACTCTTCCGGGTCGATGCCGCCACTAATCAAAACATTTGGATGGACCATTCCGCAACCACCAAGTTCAATCCACTCACCATCATCTCGACGAATATCAAACTCAGCACTTGGTTCAGTAAACGGAAAAAACGACGGACGTAATCGACTCGTGAATTCGTTACCGAAAAACGCTTTCGTGAATGCTTCGATCGTGCCGGCTAAATGCGCGAAGGTGATTCCGCGGTCTATGACGAGACCTTCAATCTGATGAAACACCGGCATGTGGGTTGCGTCGGGTGTGTCACGGCGAAACACTCGGCCTGGCATGATCGCATAGATCGGCGGCTGCCATGTCTGCATGACTCGAATTTGCACAGGCGACGTGTGCGTGCGCAGCAACACCGAATTTGGCTCGCCGTATTCGAGAAACATCGTGTCGAACTCTGAGCGAGCCGGGTGCGACTTCGGCATGTTCAAGGCCTCAAAGTTATAAAAATCAGTTTCAACTTCAGGACCTTCAGCGATTTGAAAACCAAGACCAATGAAAACATCTTCGAGACGCTGTGTGGCTTGCGTAACTATGTGTGTATGGCCACGTTTGCGACGAGTGGCAAACTCACTGAGATCCATCGCTTCGCGTGCAACACGTGCAGAGATCTCCAATGATTCAAGTTCGGTTGATCTCGCCAACAGCGCAGCGTTAACTGACTGCGACGCAGTATTCAACAGCTGCCCCATCGTGCGTTTGTCGTCAACAGATGTCAGTTTGCCGAGGTCACTCTTTAACGTATTTAGCGGGCTATCTTTTCTATTCAAATCTGCGGTCAAAGTTTTAACGGCAGACAAGTCTTTCGCCAACGCAATCGCGGCCAAAGCACTATTTTGCGCCGACTCGACAGCTTGTGTCATCGCAGTAACAACTGATTGATCAGACATCGCTTTTTAACTTTAGTCTCGGTGATACAACTGGTCGCGTTTAATTATTCTGCTAGATCTCGTGTTGACGTTTAACTTCAAAACACAAAAGAGTTGCCGCCATTGCGACGTTCAGACTCTCACCACGACCAGCATGTGGAATCGTCAACCAACCATCAACTTTCGTACTTGCCGATAATCCGTGGGCTTCATTGCCAAGCACAATAGCTACTTTGCCCGAAAGATCAGTGGCCGTGAAACTGCTCGAATTTGGCATTTCATGACTCGATGATCCCCACAATGCAAAACCAAGATCTGCTACTTGCTCAATCGTTGCACCTTCGTAAATCGGCACATTAAATAATGCGCCAGCCGACGCACGAACCACTTTCGGACTAAAAGCATCAACCGTGCCACTAGTCAGAACAACGGCCGACGCCCCTGCGGCCTCTGCCGAACGCAAAATAGTGCCGAGGTTTCCTGGATCTGAAATTTTGTCGACAACGACAATCCAATCTGCCTTCTTCGCAGAACCAAGATCGGCAATATCAACTTCGCGCTTCAAAGCGATTGCCATAACTGGTTGCGGAGAGTTTGTCGATGCGACGCGTTCGATAACGCCAGGTGCCAAGTCGTTAACCGCGCTTCCCGCACCCGAACATGGGCTCGCACCAGGTGCAACAAACTGAGACTCGATCTGCCAACCGGCGCTGATCGCTTCGTCGATTAATGTCGCGCCTTCAATAACAAACGCATTCTCTTGCGCTCGTTCAGACTTGTCGTTACATAATCTTCGTAGACGCTGAACACGATTGCTCGTGAACGCTAATTGCGTGAGACTCAGACGAGTGCGCCCTTAGCAGTTTCAACGAGTTGCGCGAATGCTTTTTCGTCGTGCACTGCAAGGTCTGCGAGGATCTTTCGATCGACAACAATTCCTGCCTTTGACAAACCAGCAATGAAACGACTGTAACTCATATCGTGAAGACGACATCCTGCATTGATTCGCTGAATCCACAAACTACGAAACTCGCCCTTCTTCGCACGACGGTCACGAAATGCATACTGTCCTGAGTGAAGTACTTGTTCGTTCGCAGAGCGAAATGTACGACTGCGGTCGCCGTAATATCCTTTTGCTTTTTCGAGAATCGCCTTGTGCTTTTTGCGGGCGTGAACTGCGCGTTTTACTCGTGCCATTTTGAAATCCTTTCAATCAAAATTCGGTTAGCTGGTCAATGAACTATTAAATTAACTCGTGCGATTTATCGCTCTGCAAGAAGTCGCTTGATGCGCTTAACGTCACCGGTGTGAACGTCAACGGTGCCATCGAGACGGCGTGTTCGCTCACTTGATTTGTGCTCAAACAAGTGCTGACGCATTGACTGTTGACGACGAAGTTTGCCCGTACCAGTTTTCTTAAATCGCTTCTTTGCTGTCTTGGATGTTTTCATCTTCGGCATTTTGATTCTCCGTTTCGGTAGTCGTAATTTCGGTTGTCGTAGTTTCGGTTGTCGTATTGAGATTTGTATTTGAAATAGTTGGTGGTTTTGAACTTTGCGGCTTTACTTCTGCTGGTTTCACAGAAACTGGACGCTTTACTGCTTTTTTGTCTGGCGAAAGAACCATTGTCATGTTTCGACCTTCAAGGCGAGCCGATGTGTCAACTTTGGCGATTTGACCGAGTTGCTCGATCACTGCATCCAAAATCTTCGTACCTAACTCGGGGTGAGCCATTTCGCGACCTCTGAATTGCAGAGTGACTTTCACCTTGTGGCCTTCGTCGAGAAACTCGAGCATATGGCGCACCTTGGTGTCAAAGTCTCCTTTGGCAATCTTCGGCTTGAACTTGACTTCCTTCATCGTTATCTGCACCGTTTTTTTGCGGGACTCTTTCAGTCTTTGCGCTTCTTCATAGCGGAACTTTCCGTAGTCCATGATTCGACATACAGGTGGTTCGGCTAACGGAGCAACTTCAACAAGGTCTAAATCAACCTTGCGAGATCGCTCAAGTGCATCTTCGATACTGACGACTCCGACTTGTGATCCATCTGCATCGACCAGACGAACCTGTTTGGCTCGAATTCGGTCGTTGTAGCGTGGCTCATTTGTTGGCGGTGCTATGACTGTTCACTGCTTGACAAGCGGCTGTGCCTCCTCTTCGTATTGGATAAAACTCGAAGTTCAAACTTGAGTTTGCCGACGCACGAGAGTCGAGATACGCGGTGGCAATGCCACTCGCATCAGCTCGACCCAGACGCACTCATCGGCGAGTTCAAATTTCGAACATCGCAAATCTTGGTGGCTAGGTGGGAAACTAGTTTCCACTTTTGCTGTTTGACAAAGGCAATTTGCACTGCCGTTATCGCTGCCATAATGGTAGCGCATATGGATCAGAACCCCACCCCAGAACAAGAGCAGGCTTTAGCCGACGCTCGCGCTCGCCTAGCCGAGTCACCAGCCAATGTAGTTGTAGCGAACCATGTAGTCGGACTTTACGAACTGGCGGCGATTCACTTAGGCGCCAACCCGCCACGACTTGATGATGCACGATTGGCCATTGACGCCCTGGCTGCGATTGTCGACACCCTCGGCGATCGACTTGGCGACGACCATGCGACTTTCAAAGATGCGCTGGCGAATATTCGGATTGTCTGGGTTAAATTGACTAGCGAAATTAACTAGCAGAACTAGCTAGCTGAAGACGGCGCCGGTTTCGATCCTTGCCCCATTGAGCCAGCCGTCAACTTTCATAACTGCCTTGCCCTCAGGTTGCACTTCAATTAGCGAAATACAGCCAGAGCCAGTCTGTACTTCGCACTCATGCCGCGAAACTACTTTGATCACACCGTAACTTACGTTCGTCATTGAATCTGCAACTATCTTCGCCTTAACAATTTTGAGTCTCTTGCCACCAATATGTGTGTACGCGCCACCGACGCGAATCAGACGATCTATCTGAGTCGCAGTATTGCTCCAATTTATTTGCAACTCACTGGTAAGAATTTTCTTGGCGTAGAGTGCCTCGCCACTCTGGGCGACACCTTGACCAAAACCATTTTTTACCGCACTAACCAATAACGGCAACGACGCGACTAGTAACTTCTGGCGCAACGAAACGAGCGTGTCGGTAGCCAAAATCGGCATCTCAACTCGACTAAAAACTTCGCCTTGGTCGAGTGACTCTACGACTCGCATAATGCACACGCCAGTTGTTTCATCACCAGCGAGAATTGCACGCTCGACTGGCGCGGCGCCGCGCCACCGAGGCAACAACGAAAAATGCACATTGATCATTGGCACAACACTCAGCACATCCATCGAAATCAACTCTCCATAGGCCACGACCACGCCAAGTAAATCATTTGATGTGCTAACTAACGCGACTACGTCACTCAATGAGTGAGAAACTTTAAGCCCCATCTCTTGAGCGGCAACCTTGACAGGGCAAGCACTCGTGTGGTTTCCGCGACCTCGGCGCACGTCGGGTCGAGTGACTACCAGTTCAACATTGCAACCTGCATCTACAAGCGCCCGAAGTGGATCAACTGCAATATCTGGTGTGCCGAAATAGATAACTCGTGACGCGCCGTTGGTCGGCAGTTCAGCGAGTGATGTCACGAAAGTTTTAGGTGGGTCGTTTCAGTTTGGCCAGGGTTCTCTTCGCGCCGGCGATACTCGGCCATCGCCAACTTTCGTTGGTCAGATGTCATTCGCTCGAACATCAAAACACCTTGAAGATGGTCGATCTCATGTTGAAATAATCGCGCAAGCAACTCATCGGCTTCAATTTCAACTGTGTTGCCGTCGAGATTCAAGCCTCTAACGAGTACAAGTTTCGGGCGTAACATTTCGACTGACAAACCGGGAATCGACAAGCAACCTTCGTCATAAACCCACTCACCACTTGACTCAACGATTGTTGGGTTGAGAATGACCTCTGGTTTATCGTCCACATCATAAACAAATAGTTGCTTCTGCACACCTATCTGAGGTGCCGCCAAACCGAGACCAGGCGCTTCGTACATCACAGTCAACATTTCATCGGCGAGTTTGACAAGTTTGCCGTCAATATTTGTGATCTCGGCCGCGCATGTTTTCAATACAGGGTCACCGAAAGTTCTAATTTTATAATTCACGGAGATCAGGCTATCTAGTTCCTTGGATGAGATGTAAACAAGCAGACGTATCCTTCAATATCAGAACTCGTATAATCATCTAATGAATCTTTTAGATTTTATACGAATTGGAACCCGACGAACTTGGCGGCTGTCTCTAGACGAAGCCTCAGATTATATATCGCTAGATCTCCTTCGATCGTTGAATTTTACCAATCGAGAAATCGCTAATCCTGATTACATCCCTTCGCCAACTCGCGCGGTTCGGCGAGCGATAGAGCTACTTCGTACATTCGACCATAATTACATTAATGGAACATTCGTTGATTGCGCAGCTGGGAAAGGTAAGCCATCACTAGTTGCAATGAAAATGGGTTATAGAAATTTCGTACAGGTCGAAAGAGATATAAAAACTTTTGAAATTTTGTCTGATAATTTCTCAACTATCTCCAAGCCGTACAGCGACATTACTCAAAATCTCATACTTGGTGATTTTCTTGAATTTGACGAAAAAGAAAGAGCAAACATATTGCACACTAGTAAAGCGACTTTTTGGCTATTCGATTTACGGAGTGCGATTCCAGAATTCCTTAATAGAATTGAAAACCTTTGTCAGAGTTGGAATATCGCCGACGCGGTAGTTATTCTTCTGAGCGAAAAAGATATGCCTGAGTTTTCGAACTGGAGCCTCATAACAAATACGGATCTCGGCTACGACGACAGTCGTCATATTTGGATTTATGAGCAGAAATTTTCAATTCAGTTCTAAATGAATTTATATCCGCGGAGGGTCAACGTGAATTGATATTCGAGATTTTGCGGTTCGCTTCGCGTTCGACAATGCATCACTCAACATTTGCCAATTTTCAGCGCGAATCAAACCGTGCGTTGAATCTTTAATCATTGTCTGCACGAGCGCCGAATCACTCAGTGACTCTATGAATGTCTTGGTTCCGACCCCGCTCACCTCTGCCAGAGAACCAAACGGCGGAAACTTCAATAGTTCTCGTCGTGCTTTTTCGCTTGCGTTGTAGGCGTCTAAATTGCCTGTCGCTAGCCCCACCAATAATGGATTTTCGGGAGTGTGTGTTTGCAACAATATTCGCGGAGTCTTTTTTGAAGCACCAACAAGTCGTGCCGCATGCACAACGAGCGTGCCAACAAGTTCACTGGTGCGATAGCGCGGCGCGAGTAGTTCGGCATCTATGTCAAGAAAAACAACTGTGTCTGCTGTCTGCACACGATGCAAGACCGCCTCAGTTCCAACAAAAACATTCACCCGTTGATTAACTTCTGTGGTTGCTGAAGTCACCTCAGCAACTGTGCGATTTGCTGCCGCCTGCAACTCTTCGCGCAACCGGCTCACGCCGGGTTTTAGCAACGCGCAACTGCTTGATCCGCAGGCTTGACACACAACGGGTCGTGTTGTGTTGCACCGCGGGCACTCAAGGGTTTCATCATCGCGTTGATTAACAGCGGCATCACATTTTTCGCATCGAAGGATTGTTCGACATTTTGCACACGCAATTAATCGTGCTCGGCCCTTAGTGTTATGAACACAAACAACACGACGGCTTGAATCACGAAGCTCGCTAATAAGTTCGGACGAAATCAGCGAGGTACTCCAGCCTTCGTCTTTGTTGCGATCCAAAATTTCAATCTTTGGCCAAGATTTTTGAGAATCAGTAACCCGAATTTCAAACAGACGACTACCTGTCCACTTTCTGGCGGCCTGCGACGGAAACGGAGTTATCAGACAGCAATTGGCTTGAACACGATGACATCTCTCAATTGCGACATCGCGCGCATGCCAAGTCGGGCTGCGTTCTTCTTGCAACAGATCATCATGTTCATCAATCACAACGATCGTCGAAAACTTCGCGACTGGCGCCCACACAACACTGCGAGTACCAACCACGATGTCGACGCCTCCCATCGCGCTCGACCAGTCTTGCGGCCATGAAGCAACTGAAAAACCATTGACCTTAAGTGATGCTGCCAAAAGTTTTGCGCGGTGCTGCGTTGGGATTACAACAATGACCGGACCGTTACTCGCAAGCGCGCTAACAATCGAAGTCGGGTTAGCCAAAGGCGATGTTAAGACCAACCCGCCGTTTTGATTTACTATTTGATCGGCAACTGGCGACGAATAAGTGACACCGCGCGACAAATATCTTGGTGATGGAACCTTTGCGATCAACGTGCTCGGAGCAGAAGCCGAAACAAAACTTCGTATCCTGCCACTCCACCGCAATGTTGCCCAATGTGCGAGTTCAATTATCTCAGTTGTCGTACCAAGACCTAAAACTTTTATTACTGAGCGAATTTTGTTGACAGCCAAACCTGCGCTGGGCTCACCGATTTCAATCACCCATCCAGCAACATTTCTTCCGTGCAAAGGCACTCGCACGCGCATGCCAACTAAAAGATTCTTGGCCAGTGATTCTGGGATTAGGTAATCAAATGTTTTATCGACTCCCGTGACATCGGGAACGACCCGCGCAACCCGTATTGCGGGTGTCGCGTCTTGAATCAGAGTTTGACTGCTGCCTTGAATTCTTTAAGGCGTGACAAAGACTCCCATGTGAAATTTGGATGGTTACGACCAAAGTGACCGTAAGCCGCAGTCTTTTGATAAATCGGACGCTTCAAATCAAGATCACGAACAATCGCTGCAGGACGAAGGTCGAAAACCTCGCGAACCGCTGCCTCAATCAATGCTTCGTCAACTTTATTCGTACCGAAAGTTTCAACAAAGATGCTCACTGGATGGGCCATACCGATTGCGTATGCGACTTGAAGTTCGCAACGCTGCGCTGCACCAGATGCAACAACATGTTTAGCAACCCAACGCGCTGCATATGCCGCGGATCGGTCGACCTTTGATGGATCTTTTCCGCTGAACGCACCGCCGCCGTGACGACCCATGCCGCCGTAAGTGTCGACGATAATTTTGCGACCAGTCAAACCTGTATCTGCGTGTGGTCCACCTTTGACGAACTCGCCAGTTGGGTTGACATAAACGGCATAGTCGTCTTTTGCAAATTGCGCTGGGATAACTGGACGAATTACTTGCTCAATCAAATCTGGGCGAATAACAGTGTCGCGGTTGATGCCATCGGCATGTTGAGTTGAGATCAACACTGTTCGCAGGCGAACTGGCTTGCCGTCTTCGTAATCAAAAGTAACTTGTGTCTTGCCATCTGGACGCAAATACGGAATCGCACCAGACTTGCGAACATCTGTCAACTTCTCTGCCATTCGATGTGCCAGCCAGATCGGCAATGGCATTAAGTCATCTGTTTCTGTGCATGCATAACCAAACATCATTCCTTGGTCACCTGCACCTTGACTATTTAAAACATCTTCGCCGCTCTTGCCACCACGAATCTCTTCGCTGATGTTTACACCTTGCGAAATGTTTGGACTCTGTTCGTCAATGCTGACAATGACGCCACATGTGTTGCCGTCGAAACCATAAAGAGCATTGTCATAGCCAATGCCATTGATAACTTGGCGGGCAAGTTTCGGGATGTCAACATACGCACTCGTTGTGATTTCACCAGCGATTACACACAAGCCGGTTGTCAACAAAGTTTCGCAAGCGACACGACCAGCGGGGTCTGCTGCGAGAATTGCGTCAAGTACCGCATCTGAAATTTGGTCTGCCATCTTGTCCGGGTGACCCTCGGTCACGCTCTCAGATGTAAACGAATACTTTTTCATTTGATCTCCATCTCTATTTTCAACAAGACGCTACTAAATCTCGCGCCATGACAATGACTATTAGGTTTATTTAGCGTCAGGCTCAGTTGCGGCTTCAAGTTCAGCGGCCAATTCTGCTTCTTGTGCTGCGACGGCGGCTTCGTTTTCAGCGACGATATCTTCAATCGTTCGTTGAACCAGTTGAATTTTGCCTGCTGAAATCTCTTCAAAACTAATTGACAAAGGCTTTCGCGCAGTTGAACTCACTTGTGGCGGAACCATGTTGCCAAGCCCGTCACCAAGTTGATTGAAATACGAATTTATTTCGCGAGCGCGACGCGCCGCAAGTGTCACGAGTGAGAACTTTGAGCCCGTGTGCCCCATCAACGACTCAATTGGTGGGTTCATCATCGTGTCATCTGTTGTCACTTATTTCCTCCTGGATCAGGCATCTGGTGCGCCTAGCGGCTCATAAGTATAGCCATAAATTACGTTATGTTTGGAGCTGTTTTCGCTCAAAATCAATTATCCGACTCATCTCATTAACTGTTGTGGCCAAGTCATCGTTGATCAGCACATAGTCGGCAATCGCCTTACCAATTGGTTCTTCATCTTCGGCTTTACGCAATCGCTTTTCGACTTTTTGGTCAGAATCGCCACGACCATGCAGACGAGATTTCTGTTCTTGACGAGACGGTGGCAAGATAAACAGCAATAACGCTTTATTGTTTAGCTGCTTGACTTGCTGAGCGCCGTCGACCTCAATCTCAAGTACGGTATCTTTGCCCTCGGGCGCGTTTGGCGTTGGCGTGCCATAGAAGTTTCCTAAGAAATCTGTCCACTCTAGAAATCCACCGTCAGCAATGTGTTGCTCGAACTGTTCACGAGTCACGAATTTATATGCATCAGGCGCCTCGCCAACTCGTTGTTCGCGCGTTGTCCATGAACGACTCAACCATAAATTGGCATCACGTTTGACAAGCGCATCGACGATTGTGCTCTTGCCAACGCCACCAGGACCAGACACAACAATTACAAGTCTTTGTGAGTTGAATGCCATCAGATAAACGACTCAAATTTTTTTAGCAGTGCCTGTCGCTCATTGGTTGAGAGGCTTTCGATTCTGCGCTTTTCGGTGATTGCTAGTTCAGCCATCAACCGTCGCGCTTTAACCTTGCCAATGTGCTGAAATGCTTCGAGTGCTTTAACTAGATAGAGCCGTTTTGTCGCTGCACTTATAATTTCGGCTGTGTCGACTGAATCTTCTTTCAACAAATCACTCAAATTACGGCCGCCACTGGCGATATCGAGAAGAACTTGAGACATTTCACAACGTAACGAATATGCGTTAGCGATCACCGACTTGCGATCTACTTCAACGCTCTCAGACAAATATGAGGTAGCCATTAAACTATTCTACTTGCACGATTTCAAAGTTCAATTACTTTGCTAGTCCATTTCGGTGAGCCGCTGAGGTGACCTGCGACCAATCAGTGATCTGATGCGAGACCGCCCAATCGATAAGTTGATCTTGAATTATTAGTGCCGCTCGGGGGTTGGCGAAACTGGCGGTGCCAACTTGAACTGCATTGGCGCCAGCCAACATCAACTCGGCTGCGTCGCGACCAGATACGACACCACCAACCCCGATGATGCCGATTTCTGGCAACGCTTGTCGCACATCAAAAACGCAACGCACGGCAATTGGGTGTAGCGCCGACCCGGATAAACCTCCGCGAATATTGCCAAGACTTGGCAGCCCCGTATCTGTATTGATTGCCATCCCCATCGCTGTATTCACGAGCGTTACTGCTTGAGCGCCTGCCTGATGAACTGCGCTGGCGATATTTACTAGCTCATGCGTATTTGGACTCAACTTTGCCCAAATAGGCAGACCCGAACTAACACAACCCTCAATGATTTGTGCACTGAGTTGAGCGTCGTGAGCAAAAACAACATGATCTCCGCCCAAGTTTGGACACGAAAGATTCACCTCGATTGCTGTAATTCTATTTTTGACTTCTCCAAGCATCTTTGCAGCCATTAGATAATCATCAACGCTGTGTCCCCAAATGCTGACGATTACGGTCGCTCCAGATTTTTCTAGAGCGACGAGATCTTTAACAATAAAGTGCTCGATGCCGTCTCCTTGTAGACCGACTGCGTTGAGCATTCCATTTTTTGTTAGCGCCAATCTGGGCGCGCGATTACCTGCCCAAACAAACGGCGCAATTGATTTTGCAACAACACCACCAATTTCACTGAGCGAAAAATACGCATCTAATTCTGCACCATAACCTGCGGTTCCTGATGCTGTAAGAATTGGATGAGCAAGTTTGACATCACCAACTTGAATTGAACAATTATTTAATGACTCAACATTCATCTAGCGTGAAACTCTTGTAGCGACATCACCGTGAACGGTCGATTACGTTGCTCAATCATTCCTTGAACTGCAGCAGTGGCAGCGCTCAATGTCGTGACAACAGAAACTCGACAGGTGTTGGCAGCCTTACGAATTGCCTCGCCGTCATTGCGGGTTCCGTATCCACGCGGCGTGTTAATTACTAATGCGATATCGCCAGATTCAATTAGTTTTACTGCATCGTCGCCGGTGTTGCTGCCAGATTTTCTCTCTGAAAATTTACCAACAACGCGTGAAACTTCGCAGCCATGACTCTTTAAAAAATCAGCCGTGCCGACGGTGGCAACTATCTTGAGACCCAGTGACGTCAACCCTTTGACGACGTCAACACCGCCAAGTTTGTCGCGGTCGTTTAGCGACACGAACACAAGCCCTGACTCGGGCAATGTTGTGCCAGCAGCGAATTGTGACTTGGCGAAAGCGCGCGCAAATGAATCGTCAATTCCCATTACTTCACCGGTTGAACGCATCTCTGGCCCCAGTGCGGTATCAACATCTGCAAAACGATTGAACGGCAAAACTGCTTCTTTGACTGAAACATGTGAGCCAGACACGGGCTTTTTCAACAAACCTTCACTGCGAAGTTGCTCAAGTGTTGAGCCAAGCATGACGCGACTCGCAACTTTGGCTAAGGGCACGCCAGTTGCTTTCGCTACAAAAGGCACAGTACGACTTGCACGCGGATTAGCTTCAATTACATAAACAGTTTTATCGGCAATCGCAAACTGAACATTGATTAGGCCTACAACCTTTAACGCTTCAGATATTTTTTTGACCGTGTCTTCGATTTCTAAAACCATCGCATTTGACAAACTCACCGGCGGAATCGTGCAAGCCGAGTCCCCCGAGTGCACACCCGCCTGCTCAACATGCTCCATCACACCACCGATTAAAACTTCACCTGTTGAATCGCGAATCGCATCAACATCAACTTCGGTTGCATCTTCTAAAAATCTGTCGATAAGCACTGGTCTCTGTGCTGATAGGCCACCTTCTCGACCCAACGAACCTGCCGTGCTCATTTCTTGCATTGCTTTGCGCAGGTGCGTCTCGTCATGAACAATCTGCATTGCTCGTCCACCTAATACATAACTTGGACGAACGAGAACCGGGTAACCGATTTTGTTGGCGATTTCTACAGCCTGTTCAACGTCACGAGCCGTACCGCCTGGTGGTTGCAAAATATTTAGTGACACGCAAAGCGCGCTCCATTTTTCACGATCTTCTGCAATATCAATTGACTCGCTTGTTGTGCCTGCAATCAATTCTTTTGGCAATTGAGTTGCGAGTTTGAGTGGAGTTTGGCCACCTAGTCCAACAATGATTCGCGGATTAGAACCAGATATCAGTTGTTCAGCTTCAATCACATTCATCACATCTTCATAGGTGAGAGGCTCAAAATAAAGTTTGTCTGATGTGTCGTAATCAGTTGAGACTGTCTCGGGATTACAGTTAAGCATGATCGTCTGAAAACCGGCGTCGCGCAATGCAAAACTCGCATGCACACAGCAATAGTCAAACTCAATACCTTGGCCGATTCTGTTCGGACCACTTCCTAAAATAATTACCGACTGCTTTGTACTCGAATGCAGTTCTGATTCATCTTCGTATGTCGAATAGTGATACGGGGTCTGTGCAGCGAACTCGGCACTGCATGTGTCAACTGCTTTATAGGTTGGCCTGACACCACGCTTTAGTCGGGTCGCTCGTACATCGTGTTCAGTTCGTTTAAACAAATAGCCGAGCTGCGTATCTGAAAAACCGAGCCGCTTAACCCGCTTCCAATCTGAAACTGACAATTCTTCAAGACTTTGTGACTCGAGATATTCGCGCTCTTCAATAATTGACAACATTTGATCCAAAAACCAAGTATCAAATTTGCAAAATTTTGCGATCTCTTCAATTGAGATTTTTCGGCGCAAACACTCACCGATTTCAAAGATCCTGTCGGGTGTCGGTATTGCGATCTTGTCAAGCAACTGGGCATCACTTGAGTCATTAAAGATCTCTTCGCCAGGGTCGCAATTAAGGCCAAGTCGGCCAATCTCTAGCGACCGCAAAGCCTTTTGCAAGCTCTCGGTAAACGTCCTGCCAATTGCCATTGCTTCGCCAACACTCTGCATCTGAGTACCGAGTACTCCAGACGTGCCCGGAAACTTCTCAAACGCCCACCGAGGAATCTTGGTCACCACATAGTCGATGGTTGGCTCAAAACTTGCAGGCGTCATTTTGGTGATGTCGTTTGATATTTCATCAAGCGTGTAGCCGACCGCAAGTTTTGCGGCGATTTTTGCAATTGGAAAGCCAGTGGCCTTTGACGCGAGTGCTGAACTTCTTGAAACTCTCGGGTTCATTTCGATTACAACTTGATCGCCATTAATTGGGTTCACTGCGAATTGCACATTTGAGCCACCAGTTTCAACACCAACACGACGGATACAAGCAAAAGCAGCGTTACGCATTTTTTGATATTCGATATCTGACAACGTCATCGCTGGTGCGACTGTCATCGAGTCACCCGTGTGTACACCCATCGCATCAATATTTTCGATTGAGCAAATCACGACACAATTATCGTTTTTGTCGCGCATTACTTCAAGTTCGTATTCCTTCCAGCCGACGATTGATGTCTCGATCAATATTTCAGAAATCGGACTAGCCGCTAAACCATTTGCGACAACAGTATTAAATTCTTCTAAGGTGTTGGCGATACCGGTTCCTTTTCCACCCAAAATGTACGCAGGGCGTATGATCACCGGCAATTTGATTTCTTTGAGAATCTCATCTGCTTGCTCGGCTGTGTGCGCGATTCCGCTGCGGGGCACACTCAGACCAATCTCGATCATTGCCTCTTTGAATTTGCCTCGATCTTCTGCAGTATTAATTGCCAGGGCATTCGCACCGATCAACTCGGGCGTACCAGGCACACCTACTTTGCCACGTTCAAACAAAGTCATCGCAAGATTCAGCGCAGTCTGCCCCCCAAGAGTTGGCAACACGGCATCAGGTTTTTCTCGCTCAATTATTTTTTCAATAAATTCTGGCGTAAGAGGCTCGATGTAAGTGCGATCAGCAAAATCGGGATCAGTCATGATTGTTGCTGGGTTCGAGTTTGCGAGAATCACTCGGTAACCCTCTTGTCGCAACACACGACACGCTTGCGTGCCTGAATAATCAAACTCACATGCTTGACCAATCACGATTGGCCCCGAACCAAGAACAAGAATCGACTTGATGTCTTCGCGACGTGGCATTATTTACGATCCATCATCTCGACGAATTGCGAAAATAGATACCGACTATCGTGCGGACCAGGGCCGGCCTCGGGGTGATACTGCACACTGAATGCATTGGCACCGCGAACACGCAAACCCTCGTTGGTGTTGTCATTCAAATTGATATGAGTAACGTCAGCCTTTGTCGCCAATGAATCAGCATCGACACAAAAATTATGATTCTGACTCGTGATCTCAACTGATTTAGTAGCGATATTTCTCACCGGATGATTTGCCCCGTGATGACCGAACGGCAACTTGTATGTTTTGCCGCCTAGTGCGAGTGCTAATAGTTGATGACCCAGACAGATACCAAACAGCGGAACACCAGTGCCAAGTAATTCTCGAATCGTCGCTGGGGCGTCATATACCATCTCAGGATCACCAGGACCATTAGATAAAAAGATTCCGTTTGGCGACAACGCCGTCACCTGTTCAGCAGTCGTGCTTGCTGGAACAACATGCACAGTTGCGAATTCAGCCAGACATTTCAACATCGTTGTCTTAATACCGAAGTCATAAGCTACGACCGTAAATTTGCCACTTCCGTAAATGTAACTTTTAGTCGTCGTGACTTGAGCGACTAAGTCTTTTCCGGCAGTTCCCTTTTCGCTTTTCGCCACCTTTGCCAATTCTTCTTGACTGGCAGTACCAAACGCGCCTGGCATTGAACCAGAGTCTCGCAATAATCGTGTCAAGCGTCGTGTATCAATACCGGCAATGCCAGCCAAATTGTTCTGTTTAAGAAATGAATCTAACGAGTCATCACTTCGCCAGTTGCTGCGTCGCCGTGCAAGTTCGCGAACTATCACGCCGCGCGCGAAAACTTTTGATGCTTCGTTATCAAGATTCGTTGTGCCGTAGTTACCGATATGCGGCGTCGTAAAAGTTATGATCTGCCCCGCATATGACGGGTCAGTAATTATCTCTTGATAACCCGATAACCCAGTGTGAAACACAACTTCACCCTTCGAGATAACGGGCTCAGAGATTTCAGAAGACCCCGCACCGATTGCTTCACCTTCAAAGACCGAGCCGTCATTCAAAACGAGAAGTGCGGGCTTAATCTTCGTCTTTGAAATTTGCGTCATTTCTGTGCTTGTCCGTCAATCACTGTTGGTGCGCCCTTAAAAATAGTGTGGCGAACTTTGCCACGAAGTGTCCGACCAACATAGGGCGAATTTATACTTTTGCTCGCCAGTCTTTGCAAATCAACACTCCATGATAATTCTGGGTCAAAAACACAGATATTTGCGGGCTCAGATGCCGCTATCGGTCGTCCGTGCGCATTATCAACTTTGGCGATTCGTGCTGGGTTCCAACTCAATAACGCCACTGCGTCTTTTATCTCTAGATCTCCAAACGCCAATACAACACCAAGCGCGGTTTCAAGACCGAGCATTCCGGGTGGCGCCATGTCAAGCGACATTTCTTTGTCGCGACGCGGATGAGGCGCGTGGTCAGTAGCAATGGCATCAATCGTGCCGTCTAATAAACCGATTTTCAGCGCACGAATATCTTCGCTTGAGCGAAGTGGTGGATTGACTTTATACACAGAATCAAACGACGCCAAAAGTTCTTGAGTTAGAGACAAATGATGCGGGGTTACTTCGGCAGTAATCGGTAAACCATCACGCTTTGCAGCGCGAACAAGTTCAACACTACGAGCCGTAGACAAGTGCAAAAAATGCATCGTCGCCCCGGTGATTCTTACAAGTTCAATATCTCTAAACACCATCAATTCTTCAGCGATTGCTGGCCAGCCCGGCAGACCAAGATCAGTGCAACACTGACATTCACTCATCACAGCACCTTTAGTAAGTTCTGCAACTTCACAATGTTGTGCGAGCGTTACGCCAAGACCTCTGGCATATTCGAGAGCACGACGCATCAGCGATGCATCTTGCACCCCGAAACCATCATCAGTAAAAAAGTTCACACCCGCCTGTGCAAGTTCTGCCATCGGAGCCAGCGTTTCGCCTTGTCGCCCGAGCGTGATACATCCACTTGGGATTACATCAACGAGACCGGCGCGCTTTCCTTGTTCGCGCACAAAATCAATTACTGCGACCGAATCTTGTGGAGGATCAGTGTTCGGCATTGCAACCAGTGCGGTGTAACCGCCGAGTGCTCCGGCGCGGCTGCCCGTTTCAATTGTCTCTGCTTCTTCTTTGCCCGGCTCTCGCAGATGCGCATGCAAATCTACAAAACCGCTCGTGACGATGCACCCACTGGCATCGAGTTCAATATCGCCTTTAAGGTTTGCGCCAACTTCAACAACTATTTCATTTTCGATTCTTACATCGGCACGCAGTTCACCATTCTGATTAAGAATTGTGCCGCCCTTGATTACGACCGACTTGCTCATGCTTGACCACCAAGATTCGCGCCACTGCCCAACAAATCAAAAAGCACAGCCATTCGAACAGAAACTCCGTTGGCTACTTGGCGATGAATAAGTGAGTTTTTTATATCTGAAGGATCAATCTGCATTTCAACGCCGCGGTTCATTGGCCCTGGATGCATCACTATCGCCGAATCTCTAAGCCTTGCAACACGCTTTTGAGTGAGACTATATTGCTCAGAATACTCACGCAGGGTTGGTACATGCCCTTGCGACATTCTTTCGCTTTGCAAGCGCAACATATACAACACATCACTAGTTGGTATGACGTCATCAAGATGATGATTTACTTCAACTGGCCAGTGCGAAACATCTGGTGGCAGCAAAGTTGGCGGTGCGACGAGAGTGACTTTTGCACCCAACATTGTGAAAGCCTGAATATTGCTTCGTGCAACGCGCGAATGTTTAATGTCACCGACGATCGTTATTTGCATTCCATCAAATCTTGCGGTGTGAGTTGCTTCACGAATTGTGTAGCAGTCAACTAACGCTTGAGTTGGATGTTGGTGTGCCCCATCACCCGCATTAATGATCGACGCTTTCGTCCACTGTTCAATTTGCCATGGAATACCCACCGATTTGTGACGCACAACGAATGCATCAGCACCCATATCGGTAATCGTGGCAACTGTGTCGCGCAGCGATTCGCCTTTGTTGACACTTGAAGTCGAAACATTAAAAGTTAAAGTGTCAGCCGAAAGTCTCTTCGCGGCAGTCTCAAAACTCAGACGAGTTCGAGTTGAATCTTCAAAAAATAAACTTGCAACGGTTCGACCACGCAATGCCGGAACCTTCGGAACTGGCCTCTGGTTAATTTCTGCCATATGAACTGTCAACTGCAGTAGTTCTAACAACCCCTTGGCGCCAAGTTCGTCGATGCTTCTCAGATGTTTCACTTGTTGCTCGAATTCATTGCTGTTATTCGCACGCCGTCACTAGTTGCCGATACATCATCATCTTTTTGTGTCGGCAGGTTCTTGCCTACAAAATCTGGGCGGATCGGGAGTTCACGATGACCTCGATCAATTAGAACTGCAAGTTGCACCGCACGTGGTCGACCGTAATTATTAAGTCCTTCCATTGCTGCGCGAACTGTTCGACCGGTAAATAACACATCGTCTACGAGCACGACTGTCGCACCGGTTAAATCAAATGGAATATCGGTAATCGCGCCAAGCGAGACGGGCCGTATACCTATGTCGTCTCGATGCAGGCTGACATCGAGCGCCCCCACTGGTACGGTCACTGAACTTTCAATTTCGTTTATCTGTTTAGTTATTGCTTCGGCGATCCATGTGCCGCCGCGTTGCAAGCCAACAATCGCCAGGCCGTCAATGCCGTGGTTGCGCTCGATGATTTCGTGAGCGATGCGAACAATTGCACGACGTACATCTGTCGCACTCATCACCTCATGCGGCGTGTTTAGCCTCGCGTTGATACTCACAAATATCCTTCCGTTCGAGCCTCACAGGACTCAATTTACGGCTAATAAATAATTCAGAACGACACAAATATAGCACGTGCGCTAACCCGATATTTTGCGTTGATACACAATCCACCATTCATTGGCATACGAAATTGCGAACTGCGCCGAAACCTCTCGCCATGTTTTTTGCATACCCTCGTCCATAGATACGGGTAGTACCACGAACTCAATGTCGTTGGTAAACGGCAGAACGTCACCGGTTGCAAATGCATCCATCCCATATAAGGCTCGCTTGAACGGAACCGGGAAAACATAGATTCGCTTGCGTCGCGCTAAATGCGCGGTCAAAGGATGATACGCACTGACCACGGCGTCGTCTGGAACTTTGCTCATCGCCACACGTGCCGCAATAACAGCAGGATTGCTTGACCCGTTGTACGCAACTTGAGTTCGCGCTCCAGGCAAAGGCGCCCAAAGATAGGCACAACTCAGAGTGCTGATCGCGCAAATAACCACAACTACGCGGCGCAGATTTTTTCTAAGCCGACCGAGTGCGAACGCGGTGCCGATTACAAGAACAGGAACCACCACGAACGAGTAGTGATACTCAATGTGATACTGATACCAGAAGTTACTGAAAATATTTGTGAAGATAACTAACACGGCGATCGCCGCAACCTCAGGAAACACGATGAACCCGAGCGCGACAGGAGCGACAAGTTGCAAAACATAATACGGTCGAGAATCGCTGACAAGGTACCTCAGCATCGCCATCGGATCAGTGAGCAAAGTCTTAATTGAGCCCGAAAGACCACCAAACGGAATTCGCCATCCGTTTCTAAATGGCACGCCGTTGATCCCACGTTGAATACCAAAAACCGCTACCACCGAATACCAAAATGAAGTTATCGCTGTAAACAATCCCATCTTTGAGTTCTTTCGCCAAGCAACCCAAAGACCTAGTGGAATCAGAATCAGAGAGACATCTTCTTTAACACTCATCGCTAACAACACAGCAATGATGTACATTCGCCATTTAGATTCAAATGCTGCATAAAGCGCAGTCGCTATAAACACGCCCAAAAATGAATCTGGATGAAAATTTTCTAGGGCAACCCACACAGTGGCAGGGTGAATTAGATAAGCGGCGACAAACACGGTGGCCATGGCTTCACTATCTAAACGATTGCGAGTGAACAAATATATGGGCACCGCGCCAGCGACAATTGCCAGCGCTTGAATTACAAACAAAGTTGAAGTGCTACCGATGATCCAATAAACCGGCACCAAAAATAACAGGATGAAACTCGTATGGTCACCAAATAAATTACGACCCATCAGCGTCACAAATGGGTTTTGAAACCGAGATAACAACCAGATCCCTTGGTCATAAAGGCCGAAGTCATACGCAGAAGTGGCCAGGCTTCGATGCATTTCAACACTTAAGGCCGCAAAATAGAAACCAACTACAGCGATCATTAATGCCGTAATGGCCTCCCAGACGGAGGCTGATTTAATCCGATCACCTAAGTTTTTTAGAAACATTTTCGTATTAACAGCCCTTTGAACGAACCTGCTTTGCAATTGCCGATAATACACCGTTTACATATCTGCCAGATTCTTCAGTTGAAAAGCGTTTCGCAAGTTCTACAGCCTCATTGATAATTACTGCCACAGGAACCTCAGGTCGATCAAGCAGTTCGTAGATCGCCAGTCGCAGAACATTGCGATCAATCGCTGGCATGCGATGAATTGTCCAAGTGTGCGAATACTCAGTGATCATCTCATCTAGTTGACTTTGGCGGGATGCCACACCAGATGTGAGGGAAGAAACCAAATCATCAACGGCAAGTACTTGCGCTGCAACAATTACGGATACGGGCAGGCTTCGTGACTCTGCCTCGTATAAAAAATGTACGGCTCGTTCACGCGCCGAACTGCGAACATCCTCGCCCGGTTTTGAATTTCGGGTAGACGCCATCAAACTCTCGTTATATATTCGCCTGATCGTGTGTCGACTTTGACTCGGTCTCCAATATTTACAAATAATGGCACCTGAATTACTTTGCCAGTCTGCAAAGTAGCCGACTTGCGACCGCCAGAAACTCTGTCGCCTTGTAGGCCGGGTTCGGTATTGGCAATTTCGAGCTCAACGGTTACTGCGATTTCAACGCTGACGATCTCGCCATCATGTGTCGCAATAATCGCGATGCCGTTTTCAATCAAATAGTCAGCGACATCACCTAAAGCAGTTGGGCTGACATTCATCTGGTCAAAAGTCGCGGTATCCATAAATACGAAGTCGTCACCGTCTTTGTACAAAAACTGCATGTCATTTTTGTCGAGTATCGCTTGCTCAACTCGGATACCGGCGTTGAATGTTTTTTCTAAAACGTTTCCAGATCGCAAGTTGCGAAGTTTGGTACGCACGAAAGCGCCACCCTTGCCTGGTTTCACGTGTTGAAAATCGATCACTGTAAAAAGATTGTTGTCAATCTGAAGAGTGATGCCGTTCTTTAAGTCGTTAGTTGAAATTGCAGGCACTTGCGATCCTTTTTAGTGTGGGTGAGTATTCGACAGCCGCTTTGCGTGACGACCACAAGGTCTTCAATTCGCACACCACCGAGCCCTTCACGATAGACGCCAGGCTCAACAGTTACCACCTCACCCACTTCAAGGGGTTCGGCAAAGCCATTACGCACCCAGGGCATTTCATGAATCTGCAGCCCGACACCGTGCCCAGTGCTGTGACTAAATTCTGAACCAAATCCGGCTTGCGCTATGAAATCTCGACACTGGCGATCAACATCTTGCGCCAATACGCCAGCGCGCACATGACTTAGACCAAGTAGCTGTGAGGCGCTTACGACTTCGTGCATCTCACTGAGTACAGGGTCGACTTCGCCGATCAAATATGTTCGTGTCATATCCGAGTGATAACCATCGACTAACCCACCGACATCAATGACGACACTGTCGCCTTCAATAATTTTTCGACCGACTGGACGATGATGTGGTCGCGCTGCATTCGGGCCACTGGCGACAATCGTGTCATAACTCGTAAATTCGGCCCCATGTTTTCGCATTCGATAATCAAGTTCATCGCGAATATCTCGCTCTGTTAGGCCCAACACGAGCATTGGTTCGACTTCGCTAAGTGCTGCATCAGTAGCACTCGCAGCCATCTCCATTCTTTGAATCTCAGGCTCAGATTTACGCCTGCGCAAATGTGGCACCACAGCAGAAACTTTGATTAACTCTGAATCAATTTGGGCAGACATGGTCTCGTGAGCCGTCACCGTCATCTCCGCTGGATCAAAACCAACTGTTTTCAAATCTTTTGTTGTGCGTAATACACCTTCGCGCAATTCTGATGCGCTTCGACCCTCAATAACAGAACATTGAGCACCCGAATTCTTGATTTGCTCTCGCGATTGAACACCGTAACGACCGTCAACAATCAGCACCATATCATCGGCGCGTACGAACAATGTGCCGGCTGAACCTGTGAAGCCAGTAAGCCACCGAATGTTATTTAGGTCTGTGACTAAGAGCGACGTGACGTTATTATTTGTCGTCTGCTCAAGTCGTTGGCGAACAAGAACATCACGACCCGCAACGCTCAGTGGCAACATTTTGCTAGTCATTACTTGGCTAACTTTTTATCCGCAAGCAAAGTCGCAACTGCATTGATCGCCAGTGTGTAACCGTGCGCACCAAACCCAGCGATTGACCCAGACGCAACAGGTGCGATCACGCTTTCGTGACGCCACGATTCGCGGGTTGCGGGATTTGAAAGATGTACTTCAATAACTGGACCGGCGAATGTTGCGAGCGCGTCGCTGAGGCTCCACGCGAAGTGCGTTAGAGCCCCGGGGTTAATAATGATCGCCGCACAACGTGACCTTGCATTGTGAATTGCAGTTACCAACTCTCCAGCACTCTGAGCAACCAATGTCTCAACATCAAAACCAAGTTCTGCGGCAGTCTGCTTAGCACGATTCATATGATCGTCAAGAGTTGCGGTGCCATAAATTTCTGGCTGACGTTGTCCGAGCAAATTTAAATTTGGACCACTAAGAATTAAAACAATCGGCAGAGATGATTTAGCCATGATGATTAGGGTAGTTGCATCGCATCAAAGGCTTGGTGCAGATATTTTTCTTCTATATCACTAACGATTTCAACACTATTTGTGCCGTCAAGCACGAAAGTCAAGCCATTGATTGCCTTCTTGTCGTGACGCATTAAATCAATCAATACTGCCCGGTCAACTGTGCCGGGTATCGCGACCCCAAGACCATAAGAATCTCGAATCACTTTGTAGTGGTGAGCCAGTCGCGCATCATCGATACGCCCCAAACTATGTGCGAGATGTGCTGCAAAAATCATTCCAATTGCCACCGCCTCGCCGTGCGCTAGTTCAAAATCGCTTGACCGCTCTAATGCATGCGCAAGAGTATGACCATAATTGAGAACCGCTCGCCCACCTTGCTCTCGCTCATCGGCGGCCACGATGTCGGCTTTGATTTCAACACATCGCGCGATTCGAGCCGATAGCTCAAGCGCAAGCAGATCGTCACCAGTTAAGAAATGATATTTTGCTACCTCGCCGAGCCCACATCGTGTTTCACGATCTGGCAAAGTCTTCAGAGCATCAATATCGCAAAGCACTGCGCTGGGTTGCCAAAATGCTCCGACTAGGTTTTTCCCCTGCGCGATGTTCACACCGGTTTTTCCACCAATCGCCGCATCAACCATGCCAACCAAAGTTGTCGGCATTTGAATCACTGCAGTGCCTCGATGCCAACTTGCAGCGGCAAAGCCAGCAACGTCGGTGACCATTCCTCCACCTAAACCGATAACGACATCTGAGCGTGTTAAACCAAACTTGGCAAACTGTTCTGAAATTGTCTCAATCGTCTGCAACGATTTGAATTGCTCGCCGTTACCAACTAGCACCGTCGTATGAGGCAACGAAAGTTTTATTGAAAAAGGAATATTCTCTTGAGTAACGATCACAGCGCGTTTTGCGGATTTTGGAAGAAAGTTTTCAAGCTCTGTTGAAACTCCACTGCCAACTACGACCGAGTAAGACCGATCAGAGAGAGCAACGTTGATTTTATGATTTGTCATCGAGAAGAACTGTTTTCTAACGTGCACAGACTTATGATTTGGTCGACCACTTCAACAATTGACAGTGATTGCGTCACGAGATGATGCGTTGCTAGTTGCTGATACAACGGCTCGCGATCAAGACGCATTTTATTTAGCGACCCGACAGGATCGCCATCTAGAAGTGGTCGATGCTTGCCGCGACCAGTGCGCGAAATCAAAGTTGGCGTGGGAGCATCCAGCCAGACGATGCACCGAGCGCTTTTCTGCAATAGATCACGATTTGATTGAGAAATAATTGCGCCACCAGCAACTGCTAAGACGATTGCCGAATTTTCAGCACACAAATCAACCAGTGCTTGCGACTCAAGTTTACGAAAGACATCCTCACCTTGAATTTCGAAAATCTCGCGTACTGACGTCTTGGCTGTTTTCTCAACTGCCTCATCGCTATCTTTAAAACTTAAATTCAAACGCTCGGCCAAAGCACGACCGACTGTAGTTTTGCCCGAACCCATCAATCCGATCAACACGATCATCTTTGACGCGCTATTAGAAGTCATGGCTTCAGCCGAGATCAACGAAGGCTCTGCGCGAAGTTTTGCACATTCTGTTTAAACTCAGCAACGCTGTCGCCGCCAAATTTTCTTTGGGCTTCTTGGGCAAGTACAAGTGCAACCATCGTTTCGGCAACAACACCCATTGCCGGCACAGCCGTAACATCAGTCCGTTCTTTGAAACTTACCGTTTCTTGTTTGGTCACCATGTCTACCGTCTTCAAAGTCGGACGATTCAAAGTCGAGAGTGGCTTCATTGCCGCGCGAACGACGAGCATCTCGCCTGTCGTCATGCCACCTTCTGTTCCACCTGCGAGTGAAGTTTCGCGTTTATATGAATTATCTTTTGCATCCCATGTGATCGCATCATGCGCGAGACTTCCACGTTGCGATGCTGTTTCAAAAGCATCGCCAATCTCAACGCCTTTGACAGCCTGAATACTCATGATCGCCTGCGCGATTAGTCCGTCAATCTTTCGATCCCAGTGCACATAACTACCTAGACCAACTGGCAAGCCATAGGCCAAAACCTCAACTATGCCGCCAAGACTGTCACCATCTTTTGCTGCTGCTTCAATTTCGGCAATCATTTTTGCTTCTGCAGCCGAATCAAAGCAACGCACTGATGACTCATCGATTTTCGGTAAATCGTGTGGCTGCGGCCGCGACGCGTTTTCATTGCGAGCGCTACCGAGCTGCAAGACATGCGACATAACAGAAACACCGACTTGTGCAAGAAAAACTTTCGCCAGCGCACCTGCTGCGACTCTGGCTGCCGTTTCTCGCGCACTTGCTCGCTCAAGCACATCGCGAGCATCATCAAAGCCGTATTTTTGCATGCCAGTTAGATCAGCGTGACCAGGTCGGGGCTGAGTCAGGGGCTTTTTTGTTTTTCCTGGTGCTGGTGACATTTCTTCATGCCAAATATCACTGCGAAACCACTCACTATTCTTAATTTCAATCGCGACTGGCGATCCAAGTGTGCGCCCGTGACGGATACCGCTAAGCAAAACTATTTCGTCTTCTTCGAATCTTTGACGCGGTCCCCGACCGTATCCAAGACGTCTGCGAGCCAACTCATCGCTAATGTCTTTTGCAGTTACAACCATGCCAGCCGGCAAGCCTTCAACGATGACTACAAGAGCCTGACCATGGCTTTCGCCAGCAGTTAAATAACGAAGCATAAATAACAGGCTACCGCTAGCACCTCACGAGAACCAGATATTAAAAAATACGAAATTTCAAGCGCGTGCCAAGTGTGCCAATGCGCACTGTCGCATCAATGCCGTGTCTCCCATCTGGCCGATCCAATGTTGCTGTTGAAGTGCTGCCTGATGCACCAGCATTGATAATCCATCTACGACTGTTGCTCCGGCTTTTTGTGATGCAAGTAACAGACCGGTGATTAACGGTTTGTACACAGCATCAAGCACCACATGGGATGATTTGATCAGCGAAATATCAATCGGCGAAACTTGCGAACCTTGGTCAGATCCAAATCCAACGGGGGTTGTGTTGATAATTATTCGAGCATTCGAAATCGCGTCTGCAGTCTCGTCAGAAGAAACAACTCTCGCCGAACCAGCGACTCGGTTCACTAAATCTTGCGCGCGTTGCGATGTGCGATTAATTACCGCCACGTCGCTCGCACCACGTTGCACCATTGCATATGCAACTGCACTGGCTGTACCACCAGCACCAAGCACGACAACACGCTCACCTTTGATCGAAGATTTCATCGCCTGCTCAAGAGCATTGCAACAACCCTCGCCATCAGTATTTGTTGCCCACAGTGAATTGTCAGGTCTGAGCACAACTGTGTTCGCAGAATTCGTGACACGAACTATTTCATCAACTTCGCCGCACTGTGTGACAATTTCGGCGACCGCGTTTTTGTGTGGCATCGTCACCGAGAGACCACCGATGCCAAGTGCAGTCATAGACACAAGAGCATCTTCAACTCGTGCAGGCTGAACATTGAAAGCAACATAAAGCCAATCGACATTGAGTGATTCAAACACGACATTGTGTATCACCGGAGACAGACTTTGAGCAACTGGCGATCCGATCACGGCCGCAAGTCGTGTTGCACTGGTTATCTGTCTAGTTTTATTCAAAATTGACTCACGCGACTTTTGCTTCATGGCAAAATTTTTCTTTCACGGCAAAAACCCACCGGCTCTCGAATTTTCTACATTGATTGCATGATCTTGTTCTGTAGCCGCAAAGGTGTGTCCACCGTTGGCATCACTTAAGACGTAAAACAGATAGGCACAGTTTTGAGACTTCATCATTCCGACACACATTTTGTCACTCAACTCTGGATTCGGAGCAGGATTTAACGCCGCCCTTATTGCGGCTCGACCCGGGCTGGCAATTGGCGTCGGAGGTAGCCCCTTATACAGATACGAGTTATATGGCGAATCAATCGCTTTCAGTTCGGTGAACGACGCATTCTCGGCTGAGTTGTAATACAAAGTCGCGTCAATTTGCAACGGCATTCCGCGTTCTAGGCGATTATAAATAACGCGCGAAATTTTGCCGCGATCAATTTCTAGTTTCGCTTCTCGTTCAATGATCGAAGCGATGATCAGAACTTGATATGGCGACTTACCAACTTTGGTTTGTGAGTCTGCGATGCCCTCTTGATTACCGACTCGCTCCATCAATCTCAGCATTCGGTCGACCACACTTGCCGCGGATTCATCACCAGAAATTTGATATGTATCTGGAAACAAAAGTCCTTCAAATCGATACGGCACAAGGTCGAGTGAAGCCAAATCGTTCGGAAAATATTCTGATGTGAGTAACGGATTCGTCATTGCCTCGGAAAAACTTTGCGCCGAAATTCGAGTTGTTTTATCTTCAATTCTTTGAGCGATTTGCTTAATCGTGAAACCTTCAGGAAAAGTAACTTTTGTGAAAGTAATTGAAGGACTCTTATTCAACTTCTTCATAATGTTGCCAATGTGCTCATTCTTGATAAGCGCAAAATAACCTGGTTGAAGATCTATTCCACCTTTGCGATCTGCATACCATCGAAACACACCGGCGTTAGCGATGAAACCCTCTTGCTCAAGACGCTTGCTAACAGAAATTAATGTATCCCCGAGATTTACGGTGAAGTTTGTCGCTACAGGTTTTCCACTGGTTACTGAATCCGGTGGATTCACCTGTCGCAAATACCACATGCCAGTTCCGCCGACTGACAACAAGACCGTCATTACGACCGCAAGCGCAATCAGTACCGTGCGTGAATCAGGCCGCAGATCTCGTGGCTGTGTTTCGAATTCACTGTTGCGCCATGCAACAGGGCCATCCCATGGGTCTTCAGTCCACTTTTCGTTCTTTCCGTTATCGCGGTTATTGCGATCATCGTGTTTACGATTCATGATTTAAGGCGATCCACATGGTCAAGCCATCCTTGCAACATCACAGCCGCTGCAATTTTGTCGACAACTTTTCGCCGAGCCTGTGCGTTCATATTTGCTTCAATCATTGATTCATTAGCGGTTTTGGTTGTCAACCGTTCATCATGTGAATGCACTGGCACCGTAAGAGATTTTGTCATTTCTTTGATTTCATCTAGAGCCAATCGTGCAGCCGGACCTACTGCCCCAGCCAATGTGAGTGGTAAACCAACAACAACACACTCGGCTTCGTATTCGTTAATGATCTCTTGAATCTTCTTATGATCTTGCGAATGATTTGAACCACGAGCAATCACTACCAACGGTGAAGCAATAGTTCCGCTCGAATCACTTACGGCAATACCAATACGTTTGCTCCCTAGGTCAACGCCGACACTGCGCATCGAGGTTTAGACAATCTCAGCCGCTGCAAGCATCGAAAGTTGCAACGCTTCGTCCAGCGCTTCAACAATCTTTCCGCCTGCAGTTGCAATCTCACCTTTGCCACCACCACCGCCACCAACCTTTTTCGCCGCTTGGGCGATCAACTCACCTGCTGCAGTTTTGATTCCGGCCCCAGTCGCTGCGACCAATGCCACGCCACCACTCGGGGTAATGCCACCCAACACGACTGCCTTAATCGCGGGGTTCAAACGCACCGCAATTGCAAGCTCTCTAAGATCAGCGGGCGCGAGTCCATCGACGCGTTCAACCACGACACCATTTATGTTTTTTACAATCATTTCGCCAGCGCGCGCTCTTGCTGATGCCGAACGCAGCGACTTGATCTCGTCACCAAGTTCTTTAACCTCGGCAATTTTGCGAGCGAGTGTTTCAATCAGCGCATCAGAATTTGTACTCAACATCTCACTGGCAACATTGACTTGGTTGAGCAACGTAGAAACATACTCAACTGAATTCAGACCAGTCACGGCTTCAATTCGGCGCAAATTCGAACCAATCGAACTCTCTTGAACAATCTTTATCAGGCCGATATCTCCGGTTGCTGAAACGTGTGTGCCGCCACATAGTTCAACCGAGGCGCCTGCCTTTAAGACTCGAACGATTTCGCCGTATTTATCACCAAAAAATGCAATGGCTCCTGCTGCCGTGGCTTCATCTTTTGAAGTTTCGTAAGCATCAACCTTGGCATTCGCCAACACTTGAGCATTGGCGATCTGTTCAATTTGCTCGATTTCTTGCGCTGATAATTGCGCATAGTGGCTGAAGTCAAATCTCAATCGTTGTGGCGAAACCAACGAGCCTGCTTGCTTGACATGCTCGCCCAACACAGAGCGCAGTGCATGATGCAACAAGTGTGTCGCCGTGTGGTTCTTGCGCGTTGCATTACGTGCATCCGCATTAATAGTGGCAGTAACCTCTTGCCCGACTTGAATTTCGCCGTTAATCAATTTGCCGACATGTTTTCGCAACCCCGGCAGTGCAAAAACCGTATCTGTAATTTTTATTTCGCCAGTTGATGTGCGCAGTGTTCCACAATCTCCGACCTGTCCACCGCTCTCGGCATAAAACGGAGTGACGTCCAGAAAAATTTCAAGGACTGAATCGTTAGATTCAACTATCGCCAAAACTTTTGCTTCGCATGAATCTTGTAAGTAGCCAACAAAATTTGTCTGACTATTTTTATCCAGGATTTCGCGATACGCCAACAACTGATCGTCAACATTTTGCGTGCCTTTGCGCGCCGACTTGGCACGGGTTCTTTGTGCATTCATCTCAACATCAAAGCCAGCAACGTCAACTTCAACATTGCGCTCTGACGCAATCTCTTGGGTTAACTCAAGCGGAAACCCATAAGTGTCGTGCAACAAGAACGCACTTGAGCCACTCAATGGCGCAGACTTTTTAGATTTCTTTGCTACATTGTCAATTGACTCAAACTCGGTCTCAAGAATTGTTAGCCCGTTTTTAAGCGTTTGCCTGAAACTTTCTTCTTCCTTGGTTAACACACCCAAGATGAAATCTTTATTCGTAATTAATGTTGGGTGAGCCTCACCCATTACCTCAATAGCCGTCTCAACGAGTTTCGGCATCACTAATTTTTCGGTACCGAGCAAATAGGCATGACGCACAGCACGCCGAAATATTCGCCGAAGTACATATCCGCGACCCTCATTAGAAGGAAACACTCCGTCATTGACCAACATCGTCGACGATCGTGCATGTTCGGCCAGCACACGCAAAGAAAAACTCGCGCGATCTTGGTAATCGCCGACCATATATTTTTGAGACGTGACAGATTGCGCTTGCTCAATCAACGGAAACAGCACGTCTGTCTCCCAGATTGAATCCTTGCCTTGTTTGAGAGCGAGGATTCTTTCGAGTCCTGCGCCAGTATCAATTGATGGTTTCGGCAATGGCGTACGCGATCCATCAGCGGCCTGATTGAACTGCATAAATACAAGGTTCCAGAATTCTAGAAATCGATCACCCTTTGGATCGTTAAGTGGCCCACCATCAGGACCAAACGCCGGACCACGATCGATGTGAATCTCAGAACAAGGACCACACGGGCCAGTGTCACCCATCTGCCAGAAATTATCCTTATCACCGAGCCGTTGAATACGATTCATCGGCACTCCAACTTGATCGTGCCAAATCTGCTCAGCCTCGTCGTCGCTTTCGTGCACTGTTATCCAAAGTTGGTCACCGTCGAAACCAAATATCTCGGTTACTAACTCCCAACTCCAAGGGATCGCATCAGATTTAAAATAATCACCAAAGCTAAAGTTGCCGAGCATTTCGAAAAACACACAATGACGTTTAGTACGACCAACATCGTCAAGATCGTTATGTTTGCCGCCTGCCCGCGCGCATTTTTGAACACTCACCGCTCGTTTATACGGCGGTACTTCATCACCAACAAAAAATGGCTTGAAAGGCACCATGCCTGCAACCGTGAATAATACGGTTGGATCATGCGGAATCAGGCTTGCAGAATCAACCTTGGTATGACCCCGATCAGCAAAAAAACCAGTAAATGCATTGCGAAGATCGTTGGCACTTCGAATTTCAGACGTCATACGCGATAAGTCTACTCTTCGCGTCTACTCACTAACCGTCAAGATTAGTTTCGTGAATTGTCAAAAATCTTTGCGAGTTCTTCATCATCAAGACTCTCGCCCGATGTGGCACCTTGCCACAAGGCGACGATATATTTTTTCAACGCAGCAACCATGTCAGTCATAGTGTCTGCAATGTTCTCAGACGAAAACGCTTCTGAGTCATCTTCAACTTTTTTCTTCATGTAATTGATGCCGAATACGGCAGCAGCAGCTCCGAGACAAAACCAAAAAAGTCGCTTAGTCATTTTTATCCTTTTCGCTCGTTGTATCTAATTGTTGTTCAATTCGCTCAGCAATCTCGGTTTCTAATCCATGAGCGCTCGGCGTGTAGTAACTAGTCTGCCGAGAAATTGAACCTTTTGCTTGATCTGGCAAATATTGTTGCGAAACCCAACCCCTTGAGTCGTCGTGCGGGTAGATGTATCCAACTCCATGCCCAAATTCTTTGGCTGCTTGATAGTGACCATCGCGAAGATGTGCAGGTACCTCACTTGACACGCCCTTGCGAACATCTTCACGCGCAGCCCAAATTGCCAGCGCGACACGATTGCTTTTAGGCGCAGTCGCGAGATACACAACAGCCTGTGCCAAATTCAATTGAGCCTCTGGCAAGCCAACATGTTCGAGTGCAGTTGCCGCAGCGACCGCAACGACCAACGCGTTCGGGTCGGCCATACCAACATCTTCGCTTGCCAAAATAACCAAACGGCGTGCAATGAATTTTGCGTCATCACCAGACTCAAGCATTCGTGCCAGCCAAAACAATCCTGCTTGCGGATCAGAACCACGAATACTTTTGATGAACGCCGAAACAACGTCGTAGTGATCATCGCGACCGTAACGCAATGCACTGACACCCAATGCAGCGTCAACATGACTTGTAGTAAGCGTCTCATTTTTTTCAGAGGCCAGCGCACACGCAACCTCAAGTGCTGTCAGTGCTTGACGAGCATCTCCACCAGAACGAGTCGCCAGTGCGTCAAGTGCATCACTCTCTACGTTCACACCTTCTGCGAGTGCACCGCGATCTAACAATATTCTCACATCTTCAACCAGCAGTGGCTCGAGTCGAAATAAAGTGCTACGACTTCGAAGCGGAGAATTAATTTCAAAATATGGATTCTCAGTCGTTGCGCCAATCAACGTGATTACACCACTCTCAACAGACGGCAAAAGCGCATCTTGTTGCGAAGTTGAGAAACGGTGAATTTCATCAATGAACACGATCGTGCCTTTACCGAATTGTCCGAGACGTTCGGCGGCACGCTCTATTGATTCGCGAACATCTTTTACACCTGAGCTCACTGCAGAAAGTCTTTCGAAATGTCTTTGTGTAGTGAGTGCGACTACTTCAGCGAGAGTTGTTTTACCGGTGCCTGGCGGTCCCCAGAAAATCACCGATGAAAGCCGATCTGCTTCAATTAAAACGCGAAGCGGCGAACCTTTTGCCACCAGGTGTCGTTGACCAACTATCTCGTCAAGTGTTCGCGGACGCATTCGCGCCGCTAGCGGAGCTTGAGCTTTTAGGCGTTCAGTTGCTGCGGCACTGAACAGATCTTCTTTCATTTTGCTGCTGGTGGCAACAATCTGATTCCCAAATCTTTAAGCTGTGCCGATTCAACAACTGTCGGGGCATTAGTCATCGGGTCTGACCCCGACTGAGTTTTTGGAAACGCAATCACTTCGCGAATATTGTCTTCGCCAGCCAGAATTGCTGTGAGTCGATCGATACCAAACGCGAAACCACCGTGTGGTGGCGCACCATATTTAAATGGTTGCAAGAAAAAACCGAAGCGATGATCAGCATCTTCATCGGAGATACCTAAATAGCGAAATACTCGACGCTGCAACTCTGGTTCATGAATTCGAATCGAGCCCGAACCGAGCTCCCATCCATTTAGCACGAGGTCGTAAGCCAAAGCTCGCACCGACAAAGGGTCGGTCTCAAGGCGGTCAATGTCTTCTGGGTGCGGATGACAGAACGGATGATGCCCCGGCTGTGGAAGTTTCGTTGTCGGATTAATGCCAACAAACATCGGAAAGTCGACAACCCAAACATAGCGATATGGCCCTTGATGCACAGGCGGACGACCGAGATCGTTGCGCAACTGCCCAAGCACCGAACAAGTTGTTGCCCACGTATCGGCAACAATCAAAACGAGATCGCCAGCCACAGCACCAGTTTGTTCAACCAATGCAGATTGCTCAGCTGGCGAAAGAAACTTAGCAACCGGTGATTCAAGAGCACCAGCCTCACCGACTTTCAACCACACCAGACCTTTTGCGCCAAGTTTTTTGGCTCGCTCGGTTAGAGCGTCTAATTTGTTACGACCGCTGGCAGCTTGTTGCGGATAATCAGCATGCGAAACGCAGATCGCCTTAATTGATTCTGCGGAAGCAAACGCTTTGAATTCGGTCGCGGCGAACACACTCGTAAGTTCAACCAAAGTCATTGCAAAACGCAAGTCTGGTTTATCGATGCCATAAATGTTCATTGCTTGATGCCATGTCATGCGTTCAATTGGCGGTGGTTCTGAGCCTGTGGCTGCTTTTGCTGCCGCGATAACAGCAGTCGAGATCATGGCAATGACGTCGTCTTTGTCAACAAAACTCATTTCAGCGTCAAGTTGCATGAATTCGTATTGCCTGTCGGCTCGTAAGTCTTCGTCGCGCAAACATTTTGCGATTTGGTAGTACCGATCCATACCCGCAACCATTAATAATTGCTTCCAGAGTTGGGGCGATTGTGGCAACGCATAAAACGAACCTGGTTCATTTCGCGATGGAACCAAAAACTCGCGCGCCCCTTCTGGCGTGCTTGGCATCAATAGCGGCGTTTCAATTTCTGTAAAACCTTGTGACTCCATTGACTTTCGAATTGCGGAGTTAATTGCAGCACGAAGGCGTAAATTTTTCTGCATTCGCTCGCGCCGAATATCTAGATATCTGAATTTAAGACGCACATTTTCATCTACGTCGTCTCCACGTTGATCAATTGGAAACGGCGGTGGTTCGGCACTATTGAGTACTTCAATTTTGCACTCAGCCAACTCAACTTCACCCGTCGGAATATTTGCGTTCACCGTGCCACCTGGGCGCGCTTGAACTTTGCCGGTGACTCGAATTACCCATTCTGATCGCACATCAACCGTGTTATCGACGACACATTGCACTATTCCACTGAAGTCTCGCAAATCTAGAAACGCAAGGTGCTCGCCGTGCTCACGACGCCGACCCACCCAACCGCATAAAGTCACAACCTGACCAATATTTTCAGCACGCATGTCTCCGCAAAGGTGGGATCGTAATGCTGTGCTGTTCTTAATGTTCATTTTTGATTTTCGACTTTCGTTTTGAAAATATTATTTACTACTGGTTACTGATCACTCGTATTTTTGATGTACTTTACTATTTCATTTAAAATATCTTGACGCGACACAACATATTGTTCGCCAGACCCCATCGGTCGCAACATGACTGTCTGATTTTCAACTTCGTTAGAACCGATTATCAAGGCAATACGCGCGCCGCTGCGGTCAGCAGATTTCATTTGGGCTTTAATACTGCGCAAATCATACGCCCGATCAGCGCTTAATCCGTTGGCACGAATTTGATGACAAAGTTCATGAGCATGAGTGCCATCAACAGTGTCAACGACGAAAACATCAACCGCTTTGCTCGGCGCAGCGAAAACACTTTCGGCATCACACGCCAAAAGAGTTCGATCTAAACCGAGAGCAAAACCAATACCACTAGTCGGCGGCCCACCTAAGGCTTCTACCAACCCGTCGTACCTGCCACCACCACCAATTGCAGTATGCGCAGCTTCAAGCGCAGTCGAAACAAACTCAAATGTTGTTCGCCGATAATAATCTAAACCACGCACTAGTCGATCATTAATTTTGTATGCAATATGTAATGCATCTAGAGCGCTCAAAACAGCTTCGAAATGTTCGCGTGATTCATTACTTATAGTTTCGCGAATCGCTGGCGCGCCAACAATAATTTCTTGATCGGGTTCGCGTTTTGAATCCAAAACTCGCAATGGGTTTCGCAGCAACGTTGCTCTACTCTCTGCAGTTAATTTCGACTCATGTTTTGCGAAATACTCCGCAAGTTTCGTCGCATATTTATCTCGATCCCCAGAATCGCCAAGTGAATTAATTGAAAGTTCAACTTTCTCAAGCCCAAGTGCAGAATAAAACTTTGCAGCGAGGGCTATGACTTCAGCGTCAAGAAAAGCGTCATTTACGCCGAGCGCCTCAATACCTACTTGGTCAAACTGTCGATACCGACCTTGTTGTGGTTTCTCATAACGAAAGTTTGGTCCGCTATACCAAACCTTCCACGGCGTAATTGGCCGATGTTCTACAAACGCTCGACAAACGCTTGCGGTCTGCTCTGGACGCAACGCAATGTGCCTTCCACCTTTGTCATGAAAGTCGTACATTTCTTTGGTGACAACTTCGGTTGCCTCACCGAGACGCAAAAAAACATCCAAATCTTCAAACATCGGCGGAATAATGTAGAGATAGCCTGCCGCTTCAACCGTTGTTTCGAAGACCTCTTGAAATGCGCGCCAACGAGCAGAATCAGGCGACAAAATATCGCGAGTTCCTGGTGAAGTCTTAAAATCAGGCACGCGAGAAGGCTAGACGCTTGGCGATTAAAAGTGCTTCATGCACGACGCACATCAATGTTTTTCAACTCTCAATACGACTCGGTTACGACTTGGTTATGACTAATTCTCTAGTTGACAGTCTCGTCGGCCAACTCTTGGTCATGTGGATTACCTGGCATCACTCGATTGGCATCGAAGACACCGTCAATCCGCTTTATCATTCGTAAAACTGACTGCAAATGACTTGGGTCGGCAAACTCAAATTCGAAGCGCATTTTGGCGACTCGATCAGCGCCCGTGTGCGTGGTGCAAGCGACAATATTCACGTGCTCATCAGAAAGCGCGTTTGCAACATCACGCAACAACCGTGATCGATCTAGCGCAACAATCTCAACAGCAGCGATGAACACTGCCTCAGAACTTTCAGACGACCACTCGACTTCAACTAGACGTGCAGAGTCTTGCGTAAATAGCGAAGCCGCATTGGCACAATCTGCACGATGCACTGTGACACCACGACCCTTGGTGACAAAACCCATAATCTCATCGCCCGGTACCGGCGTGCAACACCGCGACAATCTAACCATCACATCAGGCATGCCTTCGATGTGAACCCCATTTCGCTGAGGTGAAGCCGCAATATTTGAGCCCACTGCCGACATTGACAATTGATCTGGTTGAACTCCATCACGCATTCTCTTTGACATCCGCTCAACAATCGCCACTGCATCGATTCTTTGATCTCCAATTGCAGCAAAAAAAGCATCATCTTCTTCAAAATTTAGAAGCGCTACTTCATCACTGAGAACTTGTGACTCAAGCACTTTCTTCGCAGGAAGACCCTTTTGCCTAAGTCGCTCGATCAACTCATCTCTACCATTTTCAACCAAATCTTCGAGTCGTTCACGCGAAAGCCATTGCTTAATTTTGCTCCGGGCTTTTGGAGAAACAACAAACTCGAGCCAATCTTGAGACGGCTCATTAATTTCGCCCTGAGAAACCAGAACTTCACATGTGTCGCCCGAAGTGAGTTTGTATTCAAGTGGCACAAGACGACCGTTAACTCTTGCGCCCATACAACTGTGGCCGACTTCAGTGTGTACTGCGTACGCAAAATCAACCGGAGTCGAAAATACCGGGAGCGTTATTACTCGGCCCTTTGGTGTGAACACAAAAAGCTCATCTTGTTCAAGATCGGTCTTTAGGTTTTCTAAAAACTGACTCGGATCTGAAACTTCGCCTTGCCAGTCAATGATTCGGTTCAACCAATCGATATCGCCTTGCGTATTCGAGTCTTTGTAAGCCCAATGTGAGGCAACTCCCCATTCGGCTTGTCGATGCATCTCGCGCGTTCTTATTTGCACTTCGATTGGCTTTCCTCCCGGCCCAACGACCGTTGTGTGCAATGACTGATAAAGATTAAATTTCGGCATTGCAATGTAATCTTTGAAACGGCCAACGATTGGCTTCCAGTGGCCGTGAATCGCACCTAGCACCGCGTAACAATCTTTTTCTGAGTCGACAACAACTCGAATCGCCATCAAGTCATGAATCTCATCAAATTCTCTACCCTTTTGCACCATCTTTTCGTAGATACTCCACAGATGTTTGCCGCGCGCAGTTAGATCTGCATCAATTTTCACTTCAGCGAGCCATTGCTGTACCTGCCCAATTGTTTTGGCAAGATACCCGTTGCGTTCAGGTGCTCGAGTGGCAACCAGCTGGTCGAGTTCGGCATAGCGCTTCGGATACAACGCAGCAAATGCGAGATCTTCGAGTTGCTGTTTAATCTCTTGCATACCTAGTCGATGTGCGAGCGGTGCGTAAATGTCGAGAGTCTCTTGCGCGATTCGTTGTTGCTTCTCGTGTGGCACGGCTGCGATCGTGCGCATGTTGTGAAGTCGATCAGCAAGTTTGATCATCAACACTCGCAGATCACGAGCCATCGCCACCAGCATCTTGCGCATCGTTGCTGCCTGCTGCGCTTCTTTTGAATCAAAATGCAGACGCTCGAGTTTTGTTACTCCGTCAACGATTGTTGCGACTTCGATACCAAAATTTGATTCAACATCGGCAAGTGTGATCTCGGTATCTTCAACAGCATCATGCAACAGGGCCGCAACTATTGAAGTGTCGTCTAGGCCAAGATCGGCAACGATACGAGCAACAGCAATCGGGTGATTGATATATAACTCTCCACTCGATCTATTCTGCGAAGCATGTGCCGACCGAGCCATCTCATAGGCAGAATTAATTTGTGAAACAGAACCTTTTGGGTGGCGCGCTTTATACGCCGTCAACAGAGGCGAGAGTTCTTCGGCAATCGTTGTATTTTGGCGCCGCCACGGCAGCACTCTTGATGCTGTACCCATTACTTAAGCGTAGTAGCGACGCAAATGCCAGATGCTGAACTTAACGTCGTTTCTTGCGAGGTCGAGGCGGATGAGTTAGAACACTCGTTGCACGTTGCTCGGCTTGTGCGATCAACTCTGCATTACTGACTGATGATGTTTCAGTTGCTGTAGAACTGGATGATCTTGAAGACTTAGTGACCGCCAAGCGTGCAATGTCACCATGACCCATTAATTCTGACATCGCCGCACCAACAGCGATCTGGCCTTTCAACGGCTTGTACTTTGGCTCGTTTTGCTTAAAAATATCTAATAACGGAACAGCCACAAAAATTGACGAATAGGTTCCGGCGAGCATGCCAACTAACAACGCGACCGCAAAGTCTTCGAGGCTTTTTGCTCCCAAAATGAACGAGCCCACGACTAAAAGAGAAACAACCGGAATGGCTGAAGCCAATGTTGTATTCAGCGATCGCGCCAAAACCTCGTTGGTTGAGATATTTGCGATGTTGGCAAACGATTGACGAGAGGCCGCGAATTTTTTAGAGTTCTCAAGTACTCGATCGAATACAACCACTGTGTCGTACAACGAGAAGCCAAGAATCGTCAAAAATGCGATCACTGTGGCCGGTGTGACTTCAAAACCTAATAACGAATAGACACCAACGCTGATCACTACGTCGTGTGCCATAGCAATAATCGCTGTCAGCGCCATCTTCCATTCAAGACGCCATGAGATGTACAACGACACGACTATAAAAAATACAATCAATGCACGGAGCGCTTTTTCGGTAATGCTTCGACCCCAAGAAGAGCTAACTGATGCAACGCTCACTTCTTCAACTGGCACATTGGCTAAATCAGCATAAGATTTTTGAACTGCAAGACGCACTTGCTCTGTTTGATCGCCGACTTGCACTCGCATGATTTGAAGTTCGGTACCAGTTAAAAACTGAATTTTCGCGCTCGTTGATTCAATATTGTTGGCATCTAACACAGCGCGCGCATCTTCATCGGTGAGTTCGCCCGTCGCGCTATTTGACGGCACCTCCCATGCAACACCGCCACGAAAGTCGATACCAAGATCGAGCCCTTGAATCAACAATGACCCTGCACCGGCAACAATAATTATCAAAGAAATTGCAAACCCAATCACTCTGCGCCCAATAAAATCAAACGTTGTCTCTCCACGATAAAGACGACCGAAACCTGCGAATCTATTTTTCATATCTACACCTCTGGCTTTACAGTTTGAATGCCAAGAATTTTTCTGCCTTGAACTCGCTTAGAGCGTGCGAATAACAACACCGCACTTCGAGTGAAGAAAAAAGTAATAACAAGATCTGTCAGCGCCGAAATACCAAGAAAGAACGCGAAACCACGAACTGACCCGACTGTTAGAAACCACAAAACGGCGGCACAAAGAAACGAAACAGTATCGGCAGCCACAATTGTTCGCCAAGCTGACTCAAAACTTCGAATCACTGAGTTTTTAAGTGTCTTGCCGACTCGAATCTCGTCTTTAATTCGTTCAAAGAAAACGATGTAAGAGTCAACGGCAATACCGATTGAAACGATGATTCCGGCAATTCCTGACAGCGATAACGCCAGACCGTTTGTACGAGACAGAACGGAAATCAAACTCCATAAAAGTGCAATAGAAATAGTCATACCCGCAAATATGAAAAGTGCCATTAGTCGGTAATACGCAATCAACAAAATCAGCACGAGCAGAATTCCGACGATCCCCGAAATCATTGCCGCTCGAAGTGAGTCTGTGCCGAGTGTTGCTGAAACCGTCTGAGCCTGTGAGACAACAAAGCGCACTGGTACTGCGCCGAACTCAAGTATTTTCGCCAAATCTTGTGCTTCTTCAGCGGTAAATGATCCGCTGATTTGCACGCTGCCGCCCGTGAACTCTGGTTCGTTAACTGATGGTGCCGAAATAACCGTTCCATCTAGAACCATTGCCAACTGCCCAGTCGGACAGACTTCGGTTCTATTGAAGCAAGCGGCAGCCATTTTGTTCCATTGAACATCGCCTTCGGCGCCATCTCGCAAACTCACAACAACTGTCCACTCGCCTGTCTGCACATCTGCGCGCGCATCGTTTTTGAATACTTTTCCGGAGGCGCCTGCAGGCCCGACAACATAACCGATGCCCTGCTTATCGAGCAACAGCACTGTTTGAGTCGGATCATTTGGATCAGTACCGAGTTCAACTTTTGGCGCAGCCGCAGCATCTGTTGGCGCCACTGTTGCTGAATCTAAAACCGGCACAGTTGTACTAGTTACGGCTGAAGAATTTATACGTCGCGAACTACCTGGGCCTCCAGCAACTGGAACGGTGTCGGTAACCGCCGGCTGTGTCGTGTCTAGAGTCGTGTCTAGAGTCGTGTCTTGTGTCGTGTCAGTGGCGATTGTC
The DNA here is from genome assembly GCA_964203235.1 of Ilumatobacteraceae bacterium. Classification (GTDB taxonomy): domain Bacteria; phylum Actinomycetota; class Acidimicrobiia; order Acidimicrobiales; family Ilumatobacteraceae; genus BACL27. The sequence continues at coordinate 603,122 of CAXNLE010000001.1, read as the reverse complement.
GTTGAAGAGTTTTCGTTCAACATTCCAGTTTGTAAAACCGGACGCAACAAAAGTTCGCCGGTTCGACCAATGATGTCAAGGGCTTGTTGCTGATCTTTAACACCTGGCAAGTTGACAATCACTGTGCCACCCTGCAAAATAATCTCCGGCTCGGCCACACCGATTGAGTCAACTCGTGCACGAATGATTTCTACTGCTACGTCAAGATTCGCTTTATCAAATTCGCCTTCTGGTTGCAAAGTAACCGATGCTCCACCCTGCAGGTCAAGACCAAGCGCCGGCTTATTGCCAGCAATCAGATTCGCAGTAAACGAACCGAGGACTACAACAACTAGCAGAACCAGCGAAATTATGTGGCGACGTTTATTCATTTGTGTGGTTTATCTTTTCAATTTGCAAAAACTGATCGAATTTACTGTTCTGACTTCTTGTCGATTTTCTTGTCAGTCTTCTTGTCGGCTTTTTTATCAACTATGTTTTCTTCAGTAGATACAGAAACCTTGCGAGCGACGGAGCCTTTAGTAACCCGAACTTCAACTTTTTCAGCGATTTCAATCCACAAAAGATCATCTTCAACCGCCGACACGAAACCGTAAATACCTGAGTTCAATATCACTTCATCACCTTCGACAATGCTTGACTGCAAAGAGGCAGTTTCTTTTTGACGCTTACGCTGTGGGCGAAGTAGCAAGAAGTACATGGCTGCGAAAATCAAAACCAATGGCAACATGCTGAGTATCGGATTGCTTTTTGTGGCTGTATCGGTGGCCGCAACGAGCACCGAGAGATTAGAAACGACTGCTGGGGCAAGTGTTATAGACATAACGGACGAGTCTAGTGGCTTATGGCTTGTCGTTAACAGGGCCAACCCATGTGGCCAAAAGCGTCTTACGAAACTCGGCAAAATTGCCTTGGGATATGGCTGTTCGCATTTGTGACATCAAGTTAAGTGTGAAAGCAACATTGTGCAGAGAAACAAGTCGTGCAGCGGTCGGCTCATTCACTTGAAATAAATGACGAATATAGCCACGACTGTGTCTAGCGCAAACCGAACATGAACACGCTGAATCAATCGGGTCTTGATTAGTTGTGAACTCTGAACGAGTGATATTTAACTTGCCAGTTGAAGTTAGCGCAGTGCCATGTCGGCCAATTCTTGTTTGCATCACACAGTCAAACTGATCTACGCCGAGATTGACCGCCTCGACCAATGATGCAGGATCGCCTACTCCCATCAAATATCTCGGTCGATTTTTTGGCAGATGCTCAATTGCTGCTGCTAGTGCGATCAACAATTCTTCGCGAGTCTCACCCACCGACAATCCGCCAATCCCATAACCATCAAAATCTAAATCAGCAGTTATTTTCGCGCTCTCGCGACGCAACACTGGGTCAACACCGCCTTGCACAATGCCAAACAAACTTTGATCTGCTCGCGTGTGACTGTCGCGTGCTTGCTTCGCCCACTGCGATGTTCGCTTAAGCGCGAGACGAATCACTTCATCTGATGACGGGAGTGGCGCGCAAACATCCAGAACCATCTGTATGTCGGCGCCGAGCAACTCTTGAGTTTTTACTGCCGATTGCGGAGTGAACCGATGCATCGAGCCGTCGTAGGTTGAACGAAAAGAGACTCCCTCATCGTCGACATCTGGGTTGAGCGAAAATACTTGAAACCCACCTGAGTCTGTGAGGGTTAAACCTTTCCATCCTGCGAACTGACCAAGCCCACCTAGGTCGGCAACAACTTGTGCACCTGGTCGCAACATCAAGTGATATGTATTGCCTAAAACTATTCGTGCACCGAGTTCTTCATAATCTTGGGCACTTAAATGTCGAATTGCGCCGCGCGTACCAACAGGCATGAAACATGGAGTCTCGTAATCGCCGCGATGAGTTGAAGCAACACCTGTGCGAGCATGACCCTGTCGGGCAGTTTCTTTGAATTCAACAGCGAACATTGCGCATCACGGTATCTAATTTGCTAACTGGTTTGAGCCAGCTTGAGCGAGCTATAACGAACGGTCTAGCAACATCGCATCACCAAAAGACAGCATTCGATATTTCTCTTGGATGGCAACTTCGTATAGCGACTTCCAACGCGGACCAATAAACGCGTCGACAAGCATCAACAAAGTCGTACGCGGCATGTGAAAATTAGTCAGTAATAAATCAACAATTTTGAATTCGTAGCCCTGCGAAATAAACATATTTGTTCTGCCAGTTAGAACACCTGTAGTTGCTGCCGACTCAAGTGCTCGTGTCGCAGTTGTGCCAACTGCAATAACACGTTTAGCCAATCGACATTGCTCAAGAATTTCAGCGCCAACGCTATAACTCTCGGTGTGCATTGGATGATCTCGTGGATCACTATGTGACACTGGCGCAAAAGTGTCTAAGCCAACAGTTAAATCAACTGTCAATATTTTGACGCCTTTATTACGCAGAGCGTCTAACAAAGTTTCAGTGAAATGCAATCCTGCTGTGGGCGCCGCTGCTGATGCCGGTCGATTTGCATAAATAGTTTGATAACGCTCAGCGTGCGACAGTTTCGTCGTTATATATGGCGGCAAAGGCATCTCGCCATATTCACTAAGCAAATCTTCGGCTGAATCACCACCTAGCAACAGAGTCACCGAAAAAGTGTCACCACTTGCGGTACGTTCACCGATGCGCACAATCGCGGTGCCATCACCTGCATACAAAATTTCGCCAAGTTTCAGTCGCTTGGCCGGTCGAATTAAGGCCTCCCAAATTTGTTGGTTCGCATCACGGCGCTCAAGCAATAACACTTCAGCAGCACCACCCGATTGACGCAACAGTCGAAGTCTTGCCGGAATCACCTTCGTATCATTTACAACAAGAACATCACCTTGAGCACAAAACTCAAGAAAGTCACTTACATGTTTGTGGCTTGGGTCGCGCTCACCTTGATCTACTAATAGTCGCGCCGAATCGCGCGGCTCTATGGGTGTCTGAGCGATCAGTTCAGCGGGTAGTTGATAGTCAAAATCTTCTAATCGCACAAGATTTAAATTTTAGAATAACTCTGGCGCGGATGCTGGCGGAGTTTCGCCAATATGGCGCCATGCCAAAGGCATTGCCACTCGTCCACGTGGAGTTCTTGCGAGCAACCCTTGCTGAATTAAGAACGGCTCGTAAACGTCTTCGATAGTTTCAGTTTGCTCGCTAACTGAAATCGCCAAAGTTGATAACCCAACTGGCCCACCACCAAATTGTCGACACAACGCCGACAAGATGGCTCGATCAACCTTGTCTAATCCCAAGTCATCAACACCGAAAACTTCAAGCGCTTGTCGTGCGCTGACTTCGGTCACCTTGCCATCACCACGAACTTCAGCGTGATCGCGAACGCGCCTCAACAAACGATTAGCAATACGCGGAGTACCGCGAGATCGCCTAGCAATTTCGTGCGCACCATCTGCATTAATCGGTACTCTTAAAATCTTTGCCGTGCGTTGCACAATAAGTTCGAGTTCGTCTACTTCATAAAAGTCAAGTCGCGCGACGAGACCAAATCGGTCGCGAAGTGGGCCAGTGATCATGCCCGTGCGCGTTGTTGCGCCAATAAGTGTGAACCTCGGCAAGGTAAGTCGAATTGATGATGCCGAGGCACCTTTGCCTACAACGATGTCAATTTGAAAATCTTCCATCGCTGGATAAAGAATCTCCTCAACCTGGCGCGACAGTCGATGAATTTCATCAATGAATAGAACATCATTTACATCTAGTTTCGTAAGTATTGCCGCGAGGTCGCCTGCGCGCTCAAGTGCTGGGCCCGACGTGATGTGAATCTTCGCTGACATTTCACTTGCGACAATGCCTGCCATAGTTGTTTTACCTAAGCCCGGTGGGCCAGCCAACAAAATATGATCGGCAGATTGTTCTCGTTTTCGCGCGGCTTCAAGAACAATGCCGAGATGTTCTTTAAGTTCTCGTTGCCCAACAAAATCGCTTAAAGATTTAGGACGAAGGCCAATATCGTCATGATCTGCAGGATCTGTCGTCAAAGCCGGATCTGTGAATTCTTCACGCACGGCGAGCCCCCAACATATTTAGTGCTTCACGCAACATTGCTTCAGAATCGTTGGTTGCAGACATCTCTCGAAGCACATCGCGAATCTCTTCGCTTGAGTAACCAAGACCTGAGAGCGCATCTCGAACATCACCAACACTTGACGAGCCGTTCAGTGTGTTGCTGGATTCTAAAATGTTGAGGTGCAGACGACTCTTCAATTCAATCAACAGTCGCTCTGCTGTTTTTTTGCCCACGCCAGAAACGAGTGTCAACGCAGGAATATCTGAACTGGCGACGATGTCAACGAGTGCTCTTGGTGAGTGTGTTGCCAAAATTGTCATTGCCATATTTGGGCCGACACCATGCGTAGCAAGCAAAATTTCGAAACACCGTCGCTCGTCGCGATCAAGAAAACCATAAAGAGTTTGAGCATCTTCGCGAACATAGTGATGCACATAAACAAATGCATCAGAAGTTGGTTCAAGCTCACCCAATGTTCGTGGTGTTACGTGCACTAAATAACCAACGCCGTTGGTCTCGATCAACACTGTTGAGTCAGTGGTGCGTTCAAGAATTGTTCCACGCAACGAACCAATCATGCCGACCGCACTTTAGCCTCATGTATTTTTTGCGCCAAACTACTTGAAGCAATGTGACACAGTGCAATCGCTGCTGCGTCAGCAGCGTCAGCAGGCTTCGGAATCGTATTCAAACCAAGTCGCTGCTTAACCATTTTTTGCACTTGTGCTTTATCAGCGCCTCCCCAACCAGTGATTGCAAGTTTGACTTGATTTGGTGTGTACTGCTCAACTTGCAAACCGCGGCGAGCAGCAGCACTTAGCGCTAGACCACTAACTTGACCGACGCTCATTGCAGTTCGGACGTTGGATTGAAAAAAAATATGTTCTACGGCTACGACAGACGGATGATATTCATCTAATAGTTCTTCGATTTCTAAACTGATTTCTGCGAGCCTTTGTGGCAGCGCCTGATCTGGACTAGTTCGCAAAACACCAAGCGCACGCATCATTATTTGAGTGGCTCCTTGAACCTCTAAAACTGCATAACCGCAGCGAGTTAAACCGGGGTCTATTCCGAGAACGACTGAAGTCTTGGACTCACCTGTCAGATTTACGCTGTCAGCTGACTGGGCGAACATATGTTCTATGTTACTAGACACCCGCCTGGGCATTGGCGATTGCTTCAATAAGTTCTTTGACAGGCCTATATGTAACCCCCGCAAGCGCGCGATGCACATACTTGACTACACCATTTGGGTCAATAACGAAAACGCTGCGCCTTGGCAGACCTGCAAACCCGACCACCCCGTAATCGTTTAGAACTTTTTTATCTGGATCAGATAGTAACGGAAAACCAAATTTATGTTTATCCGCGAATTTGTCGTGACTAGACATGTTTTGGTGAGAAATTGCCAAAACTTGTGCACCGACTTTCTCGAACTGCGCGAGTTCATTGTTGTAAGAACACAATTGTTTTGTACATACCAAAGTTGAATCACCCGGATAAAACACAAGCACAACAGTGACTCCACGAAATTGTGTAAGCGAATAATTCTTGTCGCCTGTGCCAGGCAATGAAAAATCTGGAGCCTTACTACCAACTTTAATAGATGTTTCGCTAGACATCATCCAACTTCCTCCATTAGTTTTTCTGAAATATCAAAATTAGCGTAAACATCTTGCACATCATCGTTGTCATCAAGTTCGTGCATAATCTTTAGAATTGCTTTTGCTTCATCCGGGTTTGTTACCTCAACGGTATTCGCCGAGAGCATTGTTGTAGTTGCAGAGTTCACGGTCATCTTCGCTGCTTCGAGCGAGTTCTTCAAATCCCAAACTTGACTTGGATCGCAAGTTACATGCCACATTTCTTCGTCAGAGGTGATGTCTTCTAATCCGTGATCAAGACCAACCAACATCAAATCATCCTCGCTGACAGTCTTGGCAACAAGGATCACACCTTTGCGAGAAAATTGCCAGCCAACTGCCCCGGGTGCTGCCATCGATCCACCTTGCTTCGAAAAAATAATTCGAACATCGGCAGCCGTTCGATTGCGATTATCCGTAAGAATGTCGATCAACATCGCTACTCCGCCTGGAGCGTAAGCCTCGTAGGTCACTGACTCGTAAACCTTTCCGTCGGTTTCGCCCATGCCACGCTTGATCGCGCGCTCAATCGCATCATTGGTCATCTGTGCGGCTTTTGCCTTCGATACAACAGTTCGCAATGCCGCATTAACAGAAACATCTCCGCCACCTTCGCGCGAAGCAACTTCGAGTAGTCGCGATAATTTAGCGAATGTTTTGCCACGAACTTTGTCGATTGCCGCTTTCTTGTGTTTGATCGTTGCCCATTTAGAGTGACCAGACATTACTGAAGTCCTTTCAAAAATAATTCATGTAACCGCACATCATTAGCTAATTCAGGATGAAATGAGGCGACCAAAATGTTGTCTTGTTGCGCCAGCACTACATCATCCCCACAATATGCCAAAGGCGCAACACCTGACCCAAGCGAAACTATTCGTGGAGCACGGATAAACACTGCATGAAACGAACTATCTAACGGGTCAATTTCAATCTCAGCCTCGAAACTATCAATTTGGCGTCCGTACGCATTGCGCTGAACATCTATGTCAATCGCATTAAAAGACAACTGATCATCGCGGCCATCAAGAATTTTTTTAGATAGCAAAATCATTCCCGCACAAGTTCCAAACACGGGTAGACCCTGTTTAATGCGAAGGCTGATCGGCTCGAACAATTCAGATGACTCGAGTAACTGCGACATCGTCGTCGACTCACCACCTGGCATTACAAGAGCATCAACTTTTGCAAGATCTGCGGGTGTACGAACCTGAACTGCGTCAACAGCTAATTGCTGAAAAACCTTTTGATGTCTCTCGTACGCACCTTGCAGAGCTAGTACACCAATTTTCGTTGCAGACTTCCCACGCGAGACGCCAACCACCAGGAGGCCTCGAGTCGCTCACCAACCACGCTCCGCGAAACGCTCTTGAATATTGTCCATGCCGATTCCGGTCATTGGGGCGCCCAAGTTGCGACTGACTTTTGCGATTATTGCGGCATCTCTAAAATGAGTTGTTGCTTCGACAATTGACCTGGCTCTCGGAGCAGGATCATCGCTCTTGAATATTCCTGAACCAACGAAAACTGCTTCGGCTCCGAGTTGCATTGCTAAGGCTGCATCACTTGGTGTGGCGATTCCGCCGGCACAGAACAACGGCACTTGCAACCAGCCAGTTTCGGCAATTTCTTGGACTAATGGCAATGGTGCTTGCAGTCGTTTCGCCCACTCAAATAACTCAGCCGAGTCAGCCTGAGTAATTTTTCGAATGTCACCAATGATTGATCGCAGATGTCGCACTGCCTCAACGATGTTGCCAGTGCCTGCTTCGCCTTTTGAACGAATCAACGCAGCACCTTCACTAATGCGACGCAATGCCTCACCAAGGTTTGTTGCACCACACACGAATGGCGGTTGAAATGCAAATTTATCAATGTGATGCGACTCGTCGGCGGGTGTCAAAACTTCGCTCTCGTCAATGAAGTCAACACCAAGCGACTCAAGCACTTGCGCTTCTACGAAGTGTCCGATTCGCGCTTTAGCCATAACCGGTATCGAAACGACTGCTTGAATTTTTTCAATCATTTCTGGGTCACTCATTCGAGCAACGCCACCGTCGCGACGAATATCTGCTGGCACACGCTCAAGAGCCATTACTGCACACGCGCCAGAATCTTCGGCAATCTTTGCTTGATCGGCATTGACTACATCCATGATTACGCCGCCCTTTAGCATCTCTGCCAAACCGCGCTTAACGGTCATCGAGCCAGTTTTGTTCACTTCACTTTTTGCCATTTTTGAATCTCCAACGTTGAGTTATTCAAAGCGTACACAACGAATGAATGACCATTCTGATCAGGGGTACTTGACTTTTGTAACATCCTCACCAGGTGCGATGTTTGCCGCAGACTTCGGACGAATGACTTCTATCCATGTGCGACCTGGCGTTAATTTGATAATTTCGCCATTGATATCTTTGTAAATAAATGGCAGTTCAGGATCTAGACGCTCCCATGAGCCTTGCACTAAAACGCCTGCGGTGTAGACCCATACTTCTCCACTGCCTACAGACTTTGCAACTGGGCTTGAGCCGCTCTTCGTGTAGACAACCGAAATAACGACAACGTTTTGTGCATTGACGCGTACATCTTGCATGTCAACATGCGGCTTATTATTCTGCGACCGAACGAAAGTTAACAGATCTGGGTTCCACTCCCACATCACATCAACACCATCCATCGAAATTTTGACTGCTGCAGCCGGCTTCGAGGCTGTGGTCACAGGCTCATCACTTTTGCGGTATTCAAATTGTGGCAAAGGCGGTTTGGCGTCAGCAGGTGCAAGCGTCCAAAGTTTTGTTGTCTCAGCAACTAAGTTATGCGGCGCACTACGACTTGACTCACGACGGTAGCCACCTTTTTCATTGGCAGCCGAATGGCTCAAATCAACAAGCCATGACTTACGAATTGCAGAGGTAACTTTTTGGTTGCCACCACTCCATGCGAAGAGTGGACGATTCAGTGACCCTAACAAATCGATGTCTTGTTGACGACCACTACGGATTGGACCAACTGGGTCGCTTCCTTGCGAATGAAACACTGCGGCAAAACGAGTTAGTTGCTCAACATTTTCTTCGAACACCAAATCAGCTTGGTTTAAACCCCATTGCGGGCTTGCTTTAGGGTGGTTGTCAATCTTGACAACCAACGCAGGTCGATTGAGAATTGATTCATCTGCAGCCGGGGCACCAGTCAACGGGTTGACAACAACTGGAATTGTTGTTGTGGTGGTCGTCGTCTCGGGGATTGTTGTTTCAACTATCTCTTCAACTGGAAGTGTTGAAGCAGTATCAGATTCGCCACCGCAACTTGCGACGATCAATCCGCCGAGGACTAGAAAAACAATACTTAAGTTAAGTTTTCGAAGTGATTTAGTTTTCATTTTACATCTCCCTTAATAGTGCTATTCGTTCTGACAGTGGTGGGTGGGTATTAAATAGTTTATGAAACCCTGCAAGTTTACCTGAGTCATTAACCCCAGACAGGGGTTGTTCAATCCACATATGCGCCGTGGCCATGCTGGCTGAGTGAGTCACGGTGCTATCGGCCTGAAGCTTTTCTAAAGCCGAAATTAAACCTGGTGGATATCTAGTTAGCTGACATGCTGAAACATCGGCCAAAGTTTCACGACGTCGACTAATAGAAGCCTGCATCATTCGTGCCACGAGTGGTGCAATTATCAATAAAGCAAAACCAATAAACGCGAGCGGATTAGACGAATTTTGACGATCATCGCTACGACTGACTCGCCCACCGTTCCACCACATCATGCGAATCGAAATATCGGTGAGCAATGCAACAGTGCCGACAAGAGTGACGGCGAGAGTCGAAACTAAAATGTCGTAATTCTTGATGTGCGATAGTTCGTGAGCCAAAACCCCTTCAAGTTCGACGCGATCTAGTTTTTCTAATAATCCGGATGTAACTGCGACCGCTGCATGTTTTGGATTACGGCCTGTTGCGAATGCATTTGGTGCTTGATCATTAATTACATAAATACGTGGTTTTGGCAAACCACCAGCGATACACAAACCTTCAACCAAGTTATGCAGGCGCTTGTATTCAACTTCGTCGGCTGGTATCGCGCGGCTTACTTTAAGAGCAATTGTGTCTGACTTCCAATATGAGATAACCGCCATCGCGCCTGACACAACAAGCGCAAAAGTTGTGCCGACAATTGGATTACCGAGAACTAAACCTGCCGCCATACCAACGACGACAAGAAACGACGAAAAACCTAAAAGCAAAAATACAGAACGCCGTTTGTTTGAAGCAATTAAGTCGTACATAATCAGAGCCAGATTCTAGAACTAAAACTAAAACTGCACCTTCGGGGCAGTCTTTTCGGCTTCTGTCGCCTCAAATGAATCACTTTCAGAGAATTTAAATATTGAAGCAATTAACACGCTCGGAAAACTGTGTACTGAGTTGTTGTAGGCAAGCACAGCGTCGTTGTAAAACTGGCGGGCATAAGCAATACGGCTTTCTGTGTTACTGAGTTCTTCTTGCAAGTTCAAGAAACTCGCGTTGGCTTTGAGATCTGGGTAAGCCTCAGATAGTGCGAAGAACTGACGCAATGCCCCAGATAATGCACTGTCTGCATTTGCCTGACCCGTTGCCGTGCCTGGGGCTGACATTGCGGTGTTACGAGCCGAGATTACATCTTGCAGAGTTTTTTGTTCAAAGTTTGCATAGCCCTTGACAGTTTCAACAAGGTTTGGAATCAGTTCTATACGTCGCTTTAGTTGAACATCAATTTGTGCCCAGGCATTAGTGACTTGATTACGCCGCTGAACCAATGAGTTGTAAATCATCACAAAAATGATGATCACGGCAAAACTCAAAACCAAACCAATCCAAATGCCCATGAAGTGCTCCATTAATCTCGAGTTGTTATCTTTCTTTTATTCTAGTGCGCGAATCAAACTTGGGGATTTTTACGCAACACTCGATCTGAGTACAGGCGAACTATTCGGCTTTTTGGGTGATGGTCAGGTGTTAAACGCTCGCGCTCAAGAACCACGTAATACATCTCAACATAGATATTTGCGAGTCGGTTCATTGAGAGTTCACTTGCCCTAACGAGACCGCCGTCACTTAGTTTCTGTGCAAGTTTCTTATCTGTTAATACTCGGGTTAAACCTTCGGCAAGTTCGGTGATATCACCAGGCTCGACTAACCACGCATTTACATCATGTGTACCAACATTGCGATAGCCCTCAAGCGAACTCGCTACGACTGGCGTGCCACTTGCCATTGACTCAAGTACGACTATTCCGAAAGACTCACTATGAAGTGAGGGTGCGCAAAAAACTGAACACTGCGCAAGCCGATCGATTTTGTCTTCGTCAGTGATTCTTCCGAGCCACGAAATTCGACTGTCGTGTGCATATTTCTGTTTTAACAACGAAATGCCGTCACCATCTGACGCGATCCACAATTTAACGTCGTCCGAAAGTTTGGCAAACGCCTCAAGTAACTCGGCGAGTCCTTTTCTTGGCTCGTACCTACCACAGAAGAAAACGATCTTTTCAGAACTCCGTGAAATATCTGGTCGCGCATACAACTCATTTTCGATACCGTTAAATAAAATTTCGTATTCGCCACCTAGATAACGATTTGCAAGTTCTTGCGCTTGTGGTGAGACCGCAACTCGCACATCAAGATGACTAGCGAGCCAATTGACCCCCTTGTTGATGCGCCCATACCAAGCGATATCTCCAGCGGCGTGAAATGTGCCGATCATTGGCGCGAGGCGCAACAGTAACGCGGTCATCGTCGGCCCTGGTGCGATCGGCTCGTGTAAGTGCAAAATATCAAACGCCTCGTCGTTGATTGCTCGAATTGTGCGCAATGCCGCCGAAGGATCTGGCGCAAGCGGCGCGGTCGAACCATTTGCAGCAGTTGGCAAACTATTTCCAAGCGGTGTCACAAATGGCTCAGGCGGTGGTCCATCGCAAGGGCCTAGCACTCGAGCCTCATGACCCATCCGACGCAACTCGCGAGCCAAACCTAGAACTTGAGATTGAACGCCACCAGGAATCGTCAAACTATAGGGACACACCAACCCGATGCGAAGCATCTTCTTGCGCTCAAATCGATTATTCGAATTAACCGGAATACTTGCCGAACTCATTAACTACACCGTACGACCGATGGTCGAAATTAAAACATCGCTAATTGATCGACCTTACTCAGCAACTAACTTTGCATTATGACTAATCAAGAGAGTTTCAGACCAGCGATCTCGCTAGTTGCAACAGCCAACAAGCGAACGGCAGTGCTAGACCTCGCCCGACAAGCAGAGACACTCGGATTTTCTGGCATTGCATGCCCAAGCCTCGGTGCCGCAATGGCATTTTGTGTTTCATTGGCACACGCAACCAAAACAATAAAGTTTTGGACTTCAATTCAACCGATTTATTACAGTCATGCAATTGAAATGGCGAACACCGCTGCACACATTCACGAAATTTCTAACAAGCGATTTAGCCTTGGCCTTGGGGTTAGTCATGGACCAGTCATCAACCGACTTGGAGCGACAACCGCAACACCACTTGCAGATATAAAAAATTACGTCGCAACCATGCGTTCTCATGAACGGTTTTCGGGTGAACTACCACCGATTTATTTGGCAGCACTTCGAAACAAAATGTTGGACCTTGCAACCGAAATTTCTCAAGGAGCAATTTGGGCCAATGCGGTACTAAGTAATATCTCTCATCAACTCAAACACATTGAAGCTTCACGCAGGTCAGAAATATTTTTGGCAAACATGGTGCCGACTGTAATTAGCGACAATCTTGCAGAGGCACAAGCAATACATCGCAAAACACTCGTCGGGTATGTCTCATTACCGAACTATCGAAACTATTGGCGATCGTGCGGTTACAACGAGCAGATTGATGCATTCGAAAAAATACTTGAGTCGCCTAACAAAGAAACTCGTTCTGCAGAAATTGTCGCTGCAATGGATACTGAATGGTTGAACGATTGCACAATTTCTGGCGACAGCGACACAGTTCGTGAAGCACTCTGGAATTGGTCACAAGCCGGCGTTCTTCCGATTGCTGTGATGTCTTCGACTTCTGGCGGTCAAGCAAAGGCTGTTAGCGAATTGTTTGCGGCGTATTCGAATTAATTTCTTAAACTTATTACGAAATTAAATCACTCGGCCAATTTGGTTGAAACAGATGCCACTGCGCGGGGTCACGACGAATTAGAAGTTCAAGTTCAATTGCCAAATGTTGTGAAATTCTCTGCATATCTTCTCGTAACGTCGCAAGTCGCTTAACTTCGATTTGAGGTCGCACAATTGTTTTATGACCGTCAAGGTGCTTTGAAAAATATGTAGCAAGCGGTACGAGAGCGGCACCTGTTCGCAATGCAAAAAAAGCAGGTCCGCTCGGGATCGTAGTTTTCTCACCAAAGAACTCAACCTCGATACCTGTGCCTTGAATATCACGGTCACTCAAAAGTGCAACGATCTCATTTCTTGCAAGCGCTTGTTGTACGGCAACACCAGCACTGTCATCTAGTGGAATCACCTCGACGCCGTAGTTTCTGCGAAGTTGCAAAAACATTTCAAACAATTGCTGCGACTCAAGTTTCTCAACTACTGCATTGAGTTTGTGTCCGCTTTGGATTAACCACCTACCCGACCACTCCCAGCCACCTAAGTGGGGCAAAGCAAGAATCACCCCCTTGCCCACTTTGAGCGCAGATTCAATATGTTCAAAGCCTTCTATTGAGACTCCAGATTGAATTTGCTTTGAATTTAAATACGGCAGACGAAATGTTTCGACATAGTAGCGGGCGTAACTTTCATAAGATTTTTGAACTGCGCGACGAATTTGGCGGTCGCTGAAATCGGGTTGAACGCGCTGCATATGTCTTGAAACAATTGCACGCTTTTTACGCATCGGAAATGTCGCTATCGGAACTAGTACTGCAGTCAACATGGCTATGACAAATGTTGGAGTAATTCTCGCCAATAAGGCAATACAGCGATAACCAAAAACGACTAGCGAATCAGAACGATTTTTTTGAGGGGCTGATGTCACTTTATGTTACGACGACGCGATAAACGCAATCGTCGATCGGCACGCTGAGCGTTACGAGAGGCACGACGAGATTGCCGCAATGCAACCCGTTCTGCGGTTGCCGGTGCAACCGCTGCTTGATTCCAAACTTTAAAAAAGCGCTGAACTGCTGTGATCGTGCAAAGAATCAACATCAACCACATCACCCAAAACAACAGCCCGTCAAAAAGTAAACCGACGCATAGCAAGATGATTCGTTCAGCACGCTCCATCAGCCCACCCTTGGCCTGCAACCCGAGTGCCTCAGCCTTGGCTCGCTGATATGAAATCAATGAAGAAACCGCCATGACTGCGAACGGCAGCACTGAAGCATGTGCGCCACGTTGAGAACCTAAAAACCAAGCAACGCCACCCAGCAAGACTGCGTCTGTTACACGATCAATGGTTGAATCAAAAAAAGCGCCACGCTGACTACTTTGGTTTGATGCTTTGGCCAATGCACCATCGAACAAATCGGGTAACGCCGCGCAGATTACAAGCAGTAATCCAACTTGCAATTCACCAATCGCAATAGTTACTGCGGCGACACAAGCGATTACTAATCCAATTAAAGTTAAGTGGTCCGGCGAAAGCTTGGTTCGACGCAACAACTCGCCCACTGGGCGAACAATACGTTCGACTTCTTTCTTAAACCTGCCGTCAAACATCGCAACAGTCTAGTGCAATTTCTGTTATGCAGTCTCGCTAACTATCTGGGTTTGCCTCAACTAGACACTGAACAATTTGCGCATCAATTGCATCAATTAATACGAGACCTCTTTGCAGTGGTGGCTCTTGTTCGCTATAACAAAAAACGCGCCACGTTGGACGACTGCGAAACCCTCGCCAAACTTGTTGTGCCGAAGCATGACCCACGGCGAAACCAACGGCGCGCGTTGCGTAAACAAGTGCGAGTTTTTCATCAACTGTCATTCGCCATGATGATGACAACGAATACAAACTAAAGACACCTAGTAAAATCGCCGACCACAAAAAACCATCGCTGACAAGACCATTTTCATTGGTGTGTTGCATCGCCCAAAGAACTAGACACATTGCGGCAATGCCGAGATAAAGCAATGCCGGTATTCTGCGTCGACTGTTATCTGGAAACATATATGGTCCAACAAGCCCAGTGACATTTAAATCATCGGGTAGTGAATCACGAATCTCGTTTGCAGAATCTGCCGTCATCAAATTGTCGTCTTCCATGCTTCTCGGATTCTAGAGGCACTCACATCTAATGCTTCTGGCAAAATCTTTGTGTTCGCAGTCACGACCATGAAATTTGTGTCTCCACTCCAACGAGCAACTATGTGCACGTGAAGATGCTGCGAGATACTTCCACCGGCCGCAGCACCAAGGTTGAGCCCGACATTTAACGCCTCAGGCTTATAGACAGACTTAATAACTTTTGTCGCAAATGTGACTGTCGCCCAAAGTTCACTTGTCTCGTCGACACTCAACATTTCGAGATCTGCAACTTCGCGATATGGAATTACCAATAAGTGGCCAGATGTGTATGGAAAAGCATTCATGATCACAAAAACGGTTTTGCCGCGATGAACGATAAAACTCTCTTCGTCACTAAGTTCGGTTTTTAGAATCTGAGTAAAGATTGAAGCATCACTGGTGCTCCGCGTGTCTTGCCCGTGCATCACATAATCGGCGCGCCAACCGTTCCAGATTCGGTCTAACATTTTATTACGCCTTATTCTCTTGGCCGACATCAGCAGCGAGTTGCTGAACGAAATCATTCAACGAAACGCCCCGAATTACATCACCACCACGCGGATTCACGCCGACTGTTGCCCCTGCAATATCGTCATCACCAACAACTAAAACATAAGGTATGCGCTCTAACTTTGACGCACGTATTCGTTTGCCAAGTTGCTCATCGGCAACTAGTTGATCTACCCGATATCCGAGTTTGCTGAGAGTTTCTGTGACTTCAAGCGCGTACTGCTCGTGCGCCGATGCCACGGCTAACACCCGAACTTGAATCGGTGCCAACCAAGTCGGAAACGCACCGCCATAATGCTCGAGCAACACACCGAAGAAGCGCTCGATCGAACCAAACAATGCACGATGCAACATGATCGGGCGCTTTCTTGCATTATCTGTCGCAATGTATTCAAGACCGAATCGTTCTGGCAAATTAAAGTCGCATTGAATTGTGCTCAATTGCCATTTGCGACCGATTGCATCGCGAACATCGATGTCAATTTTGGGTCCATAGAACGCAGCGTCGCCAGGAGAAACCGTGTACTTCAAGCCGTGACGATTTAATGCTTCAGTTAATGCCTCAGTGGCTTTGCCCCAAATTTCATCAGAGCCGACTGACTTTTCAAGATTACGAGTGCTGAGTTTGAAATCGAAATCATTGAAGCCAAATCTACGCAAGACACTCAAAACGAAATCTAGAAGTGAAGCGATTTCATCTGCCATTTGTTCTTCAGTGCAAAAAATATGGCTGTCGTCTTGGGTGAAACCTCGAATGCGAAGTAAACCGTGCAAAGTCCCAGCGCGTTCGTAGCGATAAACGGTGCCAAGTTCAAACAATCGCAACGGTAATTCGCGATAGCTGCGTTGGCGGTCGCGATAAATCAAACAATGCATCGGACAATTCATCGGCTTTGGATAGTAAGTACCGTTATCCATCTCCATCGGTGGATACATGCCGTCTTTGTAGAACTGCAAGTGACCTGATGTTTCGAACAAGTGTGCATTTGCCAAATGCGGTGTAAAAACAAATTTGTATCCACCGTTTTGATGACGCTCGCGACTGTAGTCCTCCATCAGTTTGCGAACGATGCCACCTTTCGGATGCCAAACCGCAAGACCGCCGCCCAGTTCTTGTGGAAACGAAAGCAGATCCATTTCAACTGCCAACCGACGATGATCGCGCTTTTCGGCTTCTTCGAGTCGATGCAAATGTTCAGCCAACGCGGCCTTTGACTCCCACGCGGTGCCGTAGATGCGCTGCAACATTGGACCTTTTTCATTGCCGCGCCAATACGCGCCTGCAACCTTCATTAATGCAAAATGACCAAGACGACTCGTTGATGCCACATGAGGCCCACGACAAAGATCAACAAAGTCATCTGTGTTTCGATAGACGCTCACTGCATCTGCACTGCCTGCTTCACCGGCGTCGCTTGAGTCTGCGTCGCCTTGTGTGACGCGCTCAATAATTTCACATTTGTACGGCTGATCAGAAAAAAGTTTCAGCGCATCGCGTGCCGACATTTCTGAACGTACAAAAGGTTGATCAGCATTGACGATCTCTTGCATTCGTTGTTGGATCTTGGCGAGGTCATCGTCACTAAATGTTGTTGAGTTCGGCAACTCAAAGTCGTAATAAAAACCATCCTCGATTGCTGGCCCAATTGAAAATTTTGCGCCTTTAAAAAGTTGCACAACCGCTTGGGCCAAAACATGGGCAGTTGAGTGACGCAGAACATGACGACCCGCATCTGAATCTGAAGTAATTATTGAAACTTTTGCACCATCGACAAGAGATACTCCTAAATCGGTCTCAATTCCGTTGACAACGGTTGCTACAGCCGCCTGACCCAGACGCTTGCCGATTGACATTGCAAGATCAAAACCTGTCGAGCCACTTGGCAACTCGCGAGTCGAATCGTCTGGTAGCCGAATCGTAATCGTAGAGATATTCGCAGTCATGACTCGTTCAGTCTAGATTGTGAAAGTTTTAGATATGAGTTCGATTAACGTTCGATCGCTTTGGTGCATATTCGTATAAATACTGCTGATTCGTTAGCGCCTGAATCTTCAACATCACTTCGTCAGTCAATTCGCGCAATACCTCAGGATCATCGGTGCGTGACATGTACTTCTGCGTGTCAATTGGCGGGCCGATTTCAATTTTGCATTTCTTGCCAAATTTCGGCATCACCGTGTCTGGCGCCATGATCGCACTCGTGCCGGTTATCCCGACCGGATAAATCGGACAACCAAATTTCAGCGCCAGCCTCGCTGCACCAGTGCGACCTTTATAGAGTTTGCCGTCGCGACTACGCGTGCCCTCTGGAAATATTCCGAACAGTTCGCCACGAGCCAACACGGCTTCGACTGCGAGCATCGCCGAAGTGGCACCCTCTCCTCCACTTCGATCGAGTGGGATCATGCCGATTTTTGTAAACAGCCATCGAGTCTTCCAAGAATCCATATATTCACTTTTGCCGACTACAGACATGTTGCGTGGTGAGTGTGTAAGCAAAAATACTGAATCTAAAAAACTAATGTGATTCGCGCACAAAATAGCCGGCCCGTTGACGGGGATCTGATCAAAGCCAATTAATGAAAACTTCCAAAATCGATTGACGAAAAAGCGCACAAATGGCCTGAAGCGAGTCTGAAATTTTGTTGCACCAACAAATTTGAGCGGATCAAAATTTGTTTTGCTCATGTTTACCGATCGCTCCTCACCAACATCTAAATATCTAAATCTCTAGATTAATACCGAGAAGTTTTGCCGAGGCTTCAATACTGTGACCGGCAGCGACGGCTTGGTCGAGCACATTAATCGCCGCCGGCACATTTAAGTCTTCATCTAGCGCATCTCGAACTTCAGCAAGCCCAGCGGTGCCGTCGCCATTTTTTGCCAAAGCCCATGAGTTGAGCCTCGCCAACGAATTAGTCATCGACGATGAAGTCCATTCCCATTCTTGGCGATAGTGATTTGAGATAAGCGCAAGCCGTATCGCTCGTGGATCATGGACCTTTCGTAAACGATCAACGAATTCAAGATTGCCCAAACTCTTTGACATTTTCGTTCCGTCCATAAAAACCATTGCAACATGCATCCAATGCTTAACAAATTGCTGACCAGTTGCGGCCTCAGATTGAGCGCGCTCACACTCGTGATGCGGAAAGATTAAATCGCTTCCACCACCGTGCAGATCAATCGTCGTACCCAGATCTCGCAATGCCAATGCCGAGCATTCAATATGCCAACCAGGTCGACCTGGGCCCCAGATCGTGTCCCAACTTGGCTCGTCGGGCGCGGAAGGTTGCCACAATACAAAATCAAGCGGGTGCCTTTTATCTGGATTATTTAGGTCGCCGCCTCGTTCTGCCGCGTAACGCAACATTGTTTCGTTGTCGTAATTTGAGACACTGCCGAATGACTCAAACTTTGTGACATCAAAGTAGACACTGCTTCCACATTGATACGCAAAACCCCTGTCTAAAACTAATGCAATAAATTTTCGAATATCCGGGATCGCCGAAGATGCGCGAGGCTTACTGAAAACATCCAGCACATTTAGCGCTTTCATATCTGCATCAAACCTTGCTTCTTCACCAGCAGCAAGATCTAAATAATGCACGCCAAGTTCTCTAGCCTTTGCAAACAGCGGGTCGTCAACATCAGTTACGTTGCGAACGCACTTGACAGAATGCCCCTTATCAATTAGTCGACGTTGCAAAATGTCATAACTTACAAAAGTGAAAGCATGTCCAATGTGTGTTGCATCGTAAGGCGTGATGCCGCATGTGTACATTAAAACTTCTTTGCTTGGAGCAAAATCAACGACACCTCTTTTTACAGTGTCGTACAACTTCATTGTCACTTAGACACACCACGATCTGGGATGCCAGTGAGCCGTGGCGCAACGCGAGTTTTATAACGAACATTTAATTGCAGCAACACTGCGGTAAAGGCTTCAATTGCTAATGCATTCGACAAACTGCCAGCATTCAATGGTCGACAACCAGGTATGCGCAAAACAATTTCAGAAATAGTCGCCGTCGCAGTCGGGTCATCAGAACAGATCAGTACATCGCTATCTACTTCATGAGTTAGGTTGCCCAATTCTGTTGCAGGCAAATGTTGAAACGCAGCAACAACTCGCGACAACGGAATCTCAGCCTGAATGTGCGCGGCGATACTGCCACGCGGCGGCACTAGTGGTTGAAACTCTTTACCCACCCGAACTAATGCATTAGCCATTGTCACTACAATTTTGCCAACCAACTGTTGAGTGTGCTCGTTGACAATTGTTGCAGCAGAATCCCACGGTGTAGCAACTACAACTATTTCACAGTCTGCTGCGGCGTCGT
The DNA here is from genome assembly GCA_964203235.1 of Ilumatobacteraceae bacterium. Classification (GTDB taxonomy): domain Bacteria; phylum Actinomycetota; class Acidimicrobiia; order Acidimicrobiales; family Ilumatobacteraceae; genus BACL27. The sequence continues at coordinate 583,248 of CAXNLE010000001.1, read as the reverse complement.
TGTCGCCACCTTTTAGATTTAACTTGAAGTCGGGCCACTTGCGCGTGAGTTCGGCACAGATGCCCACGGCTCGTTGAGAATCACGAGAACCGAGAAGTACATCACAGCCGATAGAAGCCAGGCGCAATCCAAGCGCGCTTCCCGCTGGCCCTGTTCCGCCAAGAATTCCGATCTGCATGACTGGCAAGACTACTTACTTGAGATATGTATTTACTAGATGTACCTACCACACGTGTCGATTAACCCTGGATAAATAGAGACACAACATCGATGCAATGTAAATAAACAGGTTTCAACCAACTACCGTTTAAGGCATGGGAATTCTTGATGGGAAAAACATTGTCATATCCGGGGTGCTAACCGATGCTTCATTAGCATTTGGCGTCGCTCAACTGGCTCAGAGTGAAGGCGCAAATATTGTTTTAACTGGAGCGGGACGTGGTTTGTCAATCACCGAGCGCACGGCTCGCAAGTTAGAAAAGCCAGCGCCTGTAGTCGAATTTGACGTGACTGTTGATTCGCATGTTGAGAGCGCGCGCAACACCGTGAAACAGCATTTTGGCTCGTCTGCTCGCGTTGACGGAGTCTTGCATTCAATTGGCTTTGCACCTGCTGCGTGTCTTGGTGATGATTTCATGGCTGCGACTTGGGCAGATGTTGCCGTAGCAATGCAAATTTCGGCATATTCATTGAAGACACTCGCGGAGTCATTTGCTCCGTTGATGACTGCTGGTGGCTCAATTGTTGGACTCGACTTCGACAACACTGTCGCATGGCCCGCCTACAACTGGATGGGGGTCGCCAAATCTGCACTTGAAAGCACCAACAGATATTTAGCAAAGGCTCTTGGCGCCAAACAAATTCGATGCAATTTAATTGCTGCTGGCCCGATTCGTACAATGGCGGCAAAATCGATACCGACATTTGGATCGTTTGAAGACATCTGGGCCGAACGCGCACCCCTCGGGTGGGATGTAAACAATTCAAACAGTGTCGCGCGTAGTTGTGTAGCAATGCTCAGTGACTGGTTTCCTGCAACTACCGGAGAGATAGTTCATGTGGATGGCGGTTTCCACGCGATGGGTGCCTAATTGAAAAATGTAATACAGTTACGAAAGCAACTCGTTCAAACAATCTCAGCAGTTTTGATTATCGTAAGTTTTCCGAGCGGTGCATTTGCTTCAACTCAGGTTGAGGCACTCGGCGTTGATGTCGGCTATGAATCGCAATGGGGATTACAAATCGTTCATGCGAACCAAGTTTGGAGTGTCTCTACAGGCAAAAATGTTTTAGTCGCCGTAATTGACTCGGGCTCTGGGCCCAACGCAGATATCACGGCAAATCTTTCGCCGGGTCGCTCAATAATCCGTGGTCGCTCAACTGACGGCGCAAACGATGTCGACCCAAATGGTCATGGAACCCATGTCGCTGGCATCATTGCGGCACAAGCCAACAATGACATCGGTGTCGCGGGCGTCGCACCAGACGCAAAAATTCTTCCGATCAGAGTTCTTGACTCAAATGGTGACGGCTCAGAGGCTGACGTCGCCCTTGCAATTCGATACGCCGTAGAAGTTGGCGCGCGAGTTATTAATCTTTCGCTAGGCGGAATCGGACAAACCGAACAACTTCGAAGTGCGATTCAATATGCCGCAGACAATAATGTTCTTGTCGTCGCTGCCGCAGGTAATGCTGGGCCGAACGCAGGTGTTACATATCCTGCAGGCAACGATTTAACTTTGGCGGTAACTGCGACCGATCAAACTATGACTTCTCCATCATTCGCACAACGTGGCAGTTATATCGACGTAACGGCACCAGGAATCGGAATTTGTTCGACGATTCGTTTCGGTTCTCGCGTTGACGCCACACGCAGTTGTGCTGCCGCGGGCGAACCTTATGTCACGATGAACGGCACATCAATGGCTACAGCATTTGTTAGCGGTATTGCTGCGCTAGTCATCTCAGCCAACCCAACAATGACTGCAGTTCAAGTTCGCGAAGTGATTGTCGCAACAGCGACAGATATTGGCGAACCAGGCCGAGATGACACATTTGGCGCAGGACTCGTAAATGTGTACGCGATATTTAAAGCCCTAGGTTATTTTGCCGATGAAATTGCATACCCAACATTCTCGCCTGTTGCTCAAATGGGCGTCGAGATTCTCGCCAACACGATGCAGTTGCCACCATCAGAACGATTGCAATGGTTCCGTTGTAGTTCACCTGGTAGCGCCACGGTCGTGATACCAGTTGATTGCATATCGATTGCACGCGCACAAGAACTTTCGTACACGCCGACTGCTGATGACCTTGGTTTGTTTTTGCGACTTGGAAGCCTGATCACTCTCGGTGGAACCCCGCAGATTAGATTCTCGGCGACGACAAAAAGGGTTACTGGCGTGTGGGCCTCGTCAACAGCAATTGAAGTTGGATCAAATATCACAATAAGTAATCTCTTTGAAAGTGCTTCAAATGGTAAATTAAATTTGAAAATCATTTCTGGCCCATGTGCGATTCAAAACAAATCGTCAGTTGTCTTCAATAAAATTGGCACGTGTCTGTTGCGCGTTACTTCTTCAGCCAAAGATCAATTGCCGAAGTTGAGCAGCAAAGTGTCGATCAACATCATCGAAAAGATTGAAGTGTGAGTGAATGACAAACCGTCTCGCAAATGAAACGAGCCCGTACTTACGCCAGCACAAAGATAACCCAGTTGATTGGTTTAGTTGGGGGCACGAAGCATTTGAACTAGCACGTCAACGCAATGTTCCAGTTTTGCTATCAGTGGGATATTCGGCTTGCCATTGGTGCCATGTCATGGCTCACGAATGCTTTGAAGATAATGAAACCGCAAATTTAATGAACGAACTGTTCGTAAATATCAAAGTAGACCGCGAAGAACGACCTGATATTGACGCCTTGTATATGGACGCAGTGCAGGCGATGTCTGGTCGTGGCGGATGGCCAATGACTGTTTTTATGACACCAGATGGTCGGCCTTTTTTTGGTGGAACGTACTTTCCGAAACCGTCGTTCATTCAATTAATGAATGCAATTAATGATGCCTGGCACAATCGACGCGACGATATCGACAACAATATTTCGGCGCTCGTTGAATCTCTAGATAGAACCGCACAAATCAAGCCAGACGAAACTTTGCCAACCATCGATCTGTTTCATCAAGCAGTTGCTGGGCTGAATCAAACTTTTGATGCCAATTGGGGCGGTTTCGGTGGCGCACCAAAGTTTCCCAGCACAATGAGCCTTGATTTGCTGCTACGGAGTTTTCTGAACGATGGCAGCCCAGCGACTCGAAATATGTTGACAACGACTCTGGATGCGATGGCTTCAGGCGGAATGTATGATCATCTGGGTGGTGGATTTTCGCGCTACAGCGTCGACGAAAAATGGCTGGTGCCCCATTTCGAAAAGATGCTCTACGACCAGGCCCTGCTGGTTCGTGTCTATACACATGCTGCAGTTGTGTTCAATCAACCGAGGTGGCGCCAAGTCGTTGAAGAAACAATTGAATATCTTTTACGCGATTTACGACACGACAACGGCGGATTTTTTAGCGCCCAAGATGCTGACTCACTTGATGAACATGGTCACTCTCATGAGGGACACTTTTATGTCTTTACACCTGCACAGATACGAGAAATTCTTCCTGCAGAATTAGTTGATACCGCACTTCAATGGTACGAAATTACTGCCGCTGGCAACTTTGAAGGATCAAATATTCCCGCACGCTTAAACCACCGTGGAGAATTTAAACGCACCAGTGAGGTTGACGAAATTCGAAGTCTGTTGCTCAAGGCTCGCTCGCTACGTATTTGGCCATTACTTGACGACAAGGTCTTAACCGAATGGAACGCGATGATGACATCTTCGCTTGTCGAGGCGGCAGTGTTATTTGACCGCCAAGATTGGCTTGATGCTGCGCAACAAAATGGTGAGTTCATGCTTCGCGAATTGCGTGACGAAAACGGTCGGTGGCTTCGAAGTTGGCAAGAATCTGGGGTGCCACAGGCCCGACATCGCGCACTAGCCAGTGACTTGGCGAATCTGGTTGATGCCTTCACACGACTTGGTGAAGCGACGGGCAAATCAACTTGGATAACTCACGCTTGCGATGTTGCCGACCAACTTCTCAGTAATTACTGGGACTCAACAAATTTTGGCCTTTTTACGATTGCCAACGATGCCGAACAATTAATTGTTCGACAAAAAGATTTACTTGACAATGCAACGCCCTCTGCCAATTCAACTGCTGCACTAGCAATGCTGCGTCTTAGCGCATTAACTGGCGACAAGAAATATCATGATGCCGCGTTGAATATTTTGCGGTTGTTTTCAAGAATTGCAGCAAGTGCACCAAGCGCATTTTCTAACTTGATTAACGCAATACATCTACAGGATGTTGGGGTTACCGAAATTGCAGTGACAGGATCTCGCGCAGATTTGTTAAAAGAATTACAAAAAAATTGGCTACCGACAGCGGTAGTCGCCTGGGGTGAAAAATATGATTCACCGATATGGAATGACCGGCCCGAGGGCTTTGCATTTGTTTGCCAGAACTATACCTGTGCTGCTCCAGCATCAACTATTGACGAACTTAAAACGGCTTTACGCACAGTTTTAAACTAGTTTTACCACTTTCCAAAATGTGTGATTTGTTCTGGGGTACGTCTCATGCGCCTTGCGCTCAAACCTTTTGCACTCGAGCTATCAATACTCGAACTGGCAACACTCGAGCTGGCGCCACTTATGTCGCTAGTTCGTGGCCAACCCATCGCCACTGCGCCGATCAATTGTAAATCTTGCGGCACGCTTAATAGATTTCGCAATTCGGCCTCGCCAGAGAACACCGCAAAAAACAGTGCGCCAAGCCCTAGATCATGGGCCGCTAACAATAGTGTCATCGTTGCGAACGATGCATCCACTGTCCAATATGGAGTTGGCCAACTTGATTCACCAGCACCTAAACCTGTTGAAGATTTATCCGGCTCGCTATATCGCGCGACATAAGCCGACGAGTCAGCAAAAACTAAGCCAATGATTGGCGCATCAAGTAAATGTCTCCATTTAAATGTAGAACGCTTTTTAGCGGGCAATGTTGTATCCCAAAACTTAGAGGTTTCACTGTCTTGCAATACCAAAAAATGCCAACCTTGTGTCTTGCCCGCTGAAGGTGCCCGCGATGCGAGATCAACTATCCGCTCAATTAATTCTGGTGCGACTGGATCGTTGCGAAAAGATCGCACCATCTTGCGCGAGCGAACACAGTCCGCAAACTGCACGGCAGAACTCTTAGTGTTTGCCGAGCTTCAAAAGATTTTCGGTCATTGTCCAGCCGTGCACCACGAGCACGCCAGCCTTCTTTGCCGAAACGGTCTTAAACATTGCATTAATATCCGCAGGAGCCTTACCTGGTTTAAGCGATTTGAAATCCATAAATCCGCTTTGACCATTGCTCTTGATCACAAATGATTGTTCGTCATAAGTCGATTCGCAACCAAAACGACGGGCCAAACGGCGACCCCAAGCACGCTCTTCGCCGACTGCCTTGTGATCAGGTCGAGGAATCATTTCTGTAAGTGACTTGAACGCCTCGAGCGCATCAGAGTCAATGAATCGCGACCCAACGACAACGTCTTCGTCTGGAAACGCCATCAGCGCACGATGATATGCCTCACCCATTAGGCCTTTTAGAATCTGATCTCGTTTCGTTGTCGGTTTGACACTCAGCATGCCCAACAACACACACGGCGTTCCACCAATTCGCTCAAGCGTTGAAAACATAAAACCATGCAACTTGTTTTCAAGTCGCGCACTGGCGAACAAAACCCAATCTTCTTTTGCTTTTGAAATTGCGCCGATTCCGAATGAACCGCCCATTGATGCGAGTTCGTCAAGATCAGTATCGGTTAATTGCGAGGCATCTTTGGTCTTGACAACGAGCGACATAACACCTCTATTCTGCCAGCAAAAAGGCTAAATTCCGATGAGACGGCTTAATTAACTGCAATTGAATTATTTAACCGATATAAACGCTGTCACCGTAAGACGCACGCAGTCTTCCCATTACGCGATCAATGTCAACGTTAAACTCATCGGGCAGGCGCAACGCGGTCGCACCGATATGCAATTGAACTGGTGTATGCCCAGTGTGCTCACGCAATAAATCTCGCAACTCGTTGAGATCTTCTGGCGATGGCGAAACACCTGGCATGTCAATATGCACACTCAAATCACTCGCCCGCATCGGTTCGACAATTTGAATCTCTTGAGCATTGAACGCAATCAAAGATTCATCACGTCGATCAAGTCGACCACGCACTAAGACGATCTTGTCTTCTTCAATTAAATGACCGAATTTTTCATAAGTTTTTGGAAATACGGTAACTTCAATCGAACCTTGCAAATCTTCAATTTTTAGAATTGCCATTTGTGCACCTTTGCGCGTGAACTTACGGTCAACAGAAGTGATTACTCCGCCTAGTTTCAAGAATGCACCATCTGGTTTTTCTTCTAGATCAATCAACGAACACTCAACTTTTCGTCGTAATTGACCTTCAACTCCACGCAATGGGTGATCAGAGACATACAGCCCGAGCATCTCACGTTCAATTTTTAGTTGTTCTGACTTCTCATAATTAATTTGAGGAATCTCTATTCGCTCAGAATAACCAGACCCAGAATCATCGTTGTCGCCGAACAGACTCATCACCCCTTGATCGCGCTCACGGCGACGTAGCAAAGTGTTTTCAATTATCGGTTCAAATACTGCAAGCAATCCCTTACGCGGGTGGCCCAGCGAGTCAAATGCACCAGCCTTGATTAGAGATTCAACAGTTCGCTTATTAAGCGTCGAAATTGGTGCACGGTCAGCAAAATCGTAGAAAGAGGTGAACGGCTGATTATTAAGTCGATATTCAACTAAATGAGAAATTAAAGCTTCGCCAACATTGCGAATCGCCGACAACCCGAAACTGATTACTTTCTGATCTCCATCAATGACCGGCACAAAGTCAACTCCTGATGTGTTGATATCTGGAGTTCGCACAACAATGTCACTGGCTCGAGCGTCGGCAAGAAACACTGCTGCACGGTCATAGTTTGCTTTAACACTTGTCAGTAGACATGCGATGTACTCGACCGGATAATGTGCCTTGAGATACGCAGTTTGATACGCGAGAAAGCCGTAACCGTAAGCATGACTCTTACCAAATGCGTAGTCAGCAAAATGCTCAATTGAATCAAATAGTTTTTCGCCTAAAACGGGTCCGTAACCCATGTCAACGCAACCACTCTCAAAACTCACACGCTGTTTGGCCATATCGTCGCGATTCTTTTTGCCGCACGCCTTGCGCAAGTCGTCTGCTTTTTCAAGACTGTAACCCGCGAATTTTTGAGCAACACGCATCATGCTTTCTTGGTAAATCATCAAACCATATGTATCACCTAGTAATTCTTGTGCGTCGGGGTGAAATAACTCTGGCTGTTTTCGACCATTCTTAAAATCCGCATAGTCATTATGCATATTCGCTGCCATTGGCCCTGGTCGATACAGCGCAACAATTGCCGCCAAGTCATCCAAGGTGCTCGGCACCATACTGCGAACCAATGCGCGAATATTTGTTGACTCAAGTTGGAATACACCGATTGTGTCACCGCGACGCAATAACTCGAAAGTCTTCTTATCATCAAACAAAACTTTGTCAATATCAAAATCAGGATCACGCAATTCTTGAATCATTTTATTCGTATCTGTAATTACGTCTAAGTTTCTTAAGCCGAGAATATCCATTTTCAAAAGACCAAGTTCTTCGACGGCATGCATTTCGTATTGCGTAACGATTGGTGCAAGTTCGGCGTCTTGACCCGACTCGGCTTTTCGTTGAATCGGCAAATACTGAGTGAGTTTTTCTTTGGTGATTACTACTGCCGCAGCATGAATACCAACATTTCTTTTTAACCCTTCAAGACCGCGGGCGACATCTATGACTCGTTTTACATCAGGATCCAGGTCATACAGCGCTCGCAGCTCACTCGCTGCTTTGTACCCCGACAAATGCTTCTCATCTTCTTCAAAACAATATTTAAGAGGCGTATCGCGACCCATCACAACGGGTGGCATCAACTTGGCAATCTTGTCGCCTAATCCATAAGGGAATCCGAGGACTCTCGCTGCATCGCGCACCGAGTTGCGGGCCTTAATCGTGCCAAAGGTAATAATCTGCGCAACATGATCACGACCGTATTTTGTTGAGGCGTAACGAATCATCTCATCGCGATATCGCGAGTCAAAGTCCATGTCGATATCAGGCATGCTGCGACGCCCAGGATTCAAGAACCGTTCAAAAAGCAAGTCATAGCGAATTGGGTCAAGATCAGTGATCCGTAACGAATATGCAACAGCGCAACCCGCCGCCGAACCACGACCTGGTCCGACGCGAATTGATTGCTCTCGGGCATAGCGAACAAGATCCCAAACAATCAAGAAATACGAACTGAAACCCATCGTTTTAATTGTTAAAAGTTCATAGGCGAGGCGCTCAACAACATCAGCCGGAAGTTTTTCACCCCATCGCTGTTTGGCGCCAAGCCATGTCAGATGCTCTAGATATGCGTGGTCATCTGCAAACCCTTCAGGGATTGGAAAATCAGGCAGCACTGGTACTCCAAAATCGATCTGAACTTTTGCCCGCTCGGCGATCCACAACGTGTTGTCGCACGCAGTTATTTGTTCACGAAACAGCCAGCGCATTTCTTTTGCAGATTTCAAATAGTGCTCTTGGCCTTCAAATTTCAAACGATTCGGATCAGCAATTGTGCAACCGGTTTGCACACACAACAATGCGTCGTGAGAATGACTGTCTTCGCGATGAGTGTAATGACAGTCGTTTGTTGCCAGTAACGGAGCACCAAGTTTTTTACTAATCTCAATCAATTTCGGATTTGTTTCAATCTGTAATGGAATCCCGTGATCTTGTAACTCGATAAAAAAATTATCTTTTCCAAAAATATCTTGAAGTCGAGCAGCAGTTTTTAAGGCCTCATCTTCTTTGCCATTTTTAAGTGCTTGCAAAACATGACCACCCAAACAGCCAGAAGTTGCGATCAAACCTTCGTGATATTTGGTTAACAACTCCCAATCCATTCTTGGTTGGTAGTAGTAGCCCTCAAGAAAAGCCAAACTAGCCAGCTGAATTAGATTTTGATATCCAGTGTTATTCTCGGCGAGCAAAGTTAAGTGATAGTAAAGTTTTTTCCCAGCTTCGGTGTCACCTCCGCTGTCGTCTAGTTTTCCGCGACGAGTTGGGCGCTCAGTTCGTGTTTCAAAAGCCATGTAGGCCTCTGTGCCGATTATCGGTTTGATTCCACGTTTGGTGCACTCTTTATAAAAATCGATAACACCATACATGTTGCCGTGATCTGTGATTCCTAACGCTTTTTGCGAATCATTGACCGCACAATCAACAAGTTCGTCAAGACGCGACGCTCCGTCAAGCATTGAGAATTCTGTATGAACATGGAGATGAGTGAACGAATCACCCATTACAAATATGTTCCGGGGCGATCTCCTGGCTGCGCACTTGATGCTTCGCCTGATTGAATTTGCTTTTGCTCCGACTGTTGACGCATTGAAAGTTGTTGCGCAAACATCGTTGCTTGAATACCGTGAAACAAACCCTCAAGCCAGCCAACAAGTTGAGCCTTGGCAATTCGCAATTCGGCGTCAGATGGAATATCTCCATCCTTGAACGGCAGTGCAAGCGTTCTAAGTTCTTCTTGTAGATCTGGTGACAGTGCCGTAGTCAACTCAACAATCGATCGCTCATATATTTCTGCGAGTCGCTCACGAGATGGGCTGTCAAGTGTCATCGAACGCACTTCGTCGAGTAGCTGCTTTATCATCGAACCAATTCGCATTACTTTGGCTGGCGCTGTAACGGTTTCTTCTTCGAGTTTATTTTCTTCGAGTTTATTTTCTTGGACTATTTCACCGCGTTGTGTTTCGTTCATAGTGGGCCTCGTAACTTATCAGATTTATCAGTTTCCGGTAACGGCAAGTAACGGTACATCAAGTTCATCATCCGTTAACGCACCATGACGACATTGCAACATATACGGACCAGAATCTGCTGGATCGTCAAAACTGATTGCGTCTCGAGGCACAAGCGCAACATCCCCAAGTCGCTTTCGAGTTGCAGGGCCAAGTCTTGGGCCAAGCCATTGTTCATCAATAACCTGTTCTTTACTCACAACCCATGCACAATCACTGTGATGTTGCGTAGCGCGCGCAAGCAACTCAACTTCGGTGCCGTTTCGCGCATGCAACCACCGAAATCGACCTTCTCCAGATTGATAGGCGGTCATCGCTAGAACATTGGCGTGCGGTGGCAAAGTGTTTGTTCCGACCATTACTTGCCCGTGGTCGGCAGTGACCAACAGCACCGAGCCAGATACGAGAACTTCTTTGATATTTGCAACCAGTGAATCAGCGCTGCGCAACTCAGCTTCATAAAATGGTCCGAAACCACGCTCGTGAGCAATCTTGTCGACACCGTCGTAATACGCATAAATAAATTTTTCACCTGCTCGCAACAACTCTCCGATCTCTACAGAAATGCTTGATGCCGCTCGCCAACCCTTTGGTCGTACACCGCGCAAATGAGCTTGCGTAAATGCGGAGCCTTCCAATTCGGCTTTGCTCAACACAGGAATGCTCGCGCCCATAAATGGCGGGCACGGTTGAACTAAATCAGGTGAATACATATTTCGTAAATCACCTTTTTCGTCGCCCCACTTGAGCATCTGCATAACTCGCCCGCCCATGTCAATGCGATAACCGACAAGTCCATGTTCGGCGGGTGCCAAACCAGTTGTAATCGAAGTCAGTGCGCTAACGGTTGTCGTTGGCGCAACTGTTGTAATTGACGAGCCCTGCATTGTTGCAAGCGTTGGGCAATGCTCAAGATTTTTTTGCAACTGATGCCAACCCAGTCCGTCAATCACGAGCAGCACAACTTGTCGCGCACCCTGAACACAATTGGGCATCCAACTTGGAATCTCTTTGGTACCAGACGGCCCGAGTAAAGCCGGAATAATGCCGGTGATGCAGCCTGCTTTATATGCCGGCAGACGTGGTCTAGTTAATAATCCCGGTGATATTTGAGGCGTTAATTTATCAGTCATGATTGTGTTCAATGACAATACTTCAATGGATCAGTAAACACAGCGAATCTTCACATAGAAAAATGGCATAGCATAAAGCCGTGAGAATTTCGACTCGTGGGGATTATGCATGTCGAGCGCTACTTTCGTTACGCCTGCACCAAACCGACGATGGTCCAACATCCGTTCGCGACATCGCAACTCGCACTGCACTGCCCCAACCATACCTAGAACAGATTTTGCTCGCCCTTAAAGGTGCTGGACTAGTCAAATCAAAGCGCGGTGTTGGCGGTGGCTATATTCTTGCCCGACCTGCCAGCGATATCTATATCTCTGAAATCATTTCAGCCGTGGATGGCCAAATCTCAGTGGGAGATTTTGGCGAACCTCACACTGATGGTGCTTGTGACCATGATGGGCAATGCGTACTTTTGGCTGTGTGGAACCTTGCCAGTGAATACATGCGTGAGCACCTTAAGAAATACACGCTCGAAGATATCGCTGCAATCTCAAACGGTGAAGCTTCTTGGCCAGTCGCTAAAAAATAAGAGTTAAGAGCACTTCTTTAAAATCGCTGCAAAGTCAGCAGGGATTTCAGCGTCAAACTTCATTTCGTTACCAGACACGGGATGATCAAACTTTAAAGTCATCGCATGCAACATCGGTCGAGGCGATGAAAGCACACTGCGTGCGCCGCCATAAACGACATCTCCGACAACGCTGTGACCAAGAGTCGCCAAGTGCACGCGAATTTGGTGGGTACGCCCCGTTTCTAATCCGCACTCAAGAAGCGAGCAACTTACTGGCAAGTTAAACGCCTGACGTACTTCATAATTTGTGCGTGCTGACTTTCCGCCGGCAAGAACTGCCATCCGAGTCGGGTCTCGCTGATCGCGACCCAGCGGTGCATCAATAACTCCACTCGGCGCACTCATCTCGCCCCAAACAAGCGCCAAGTATCTGCGCACAACGACTCGGCGCGAAAGCGCGTCTACTAGCGAATCGTATGCGCGAGCAGTACGAGCCATAACCATTAGTCCTGTCGTACCAGCGTCAAGGCGATGCACAACACCAGGTCGATAGACATCACCGACTGTCGCAATTTCTGGATACAACGCGAGCACTGCGTTAACTAGTGTTCCAGTCGGATTACCAGCACCAGGATGAACAACGATGCCTGCCTGCTTATTAATTACGATCAAGTCGTCGTCTGCATAAACCACGTCGACTTTTATGTTTGGTTCGGCGGCGGGCAACTGCTTTTCAGGAAGCAAAGTCAGATCAATAACTAGATGCTGACCTTCGGTGACTTTAATCTTTCCTGCCTTGACGATCACATCGTCTAACAGCACTGCGCCTGCATCGATGATCTGCGCCGCTGCCGCTCGTGGAATATCTGCAACAAGCGAAATCACTCGATCTATGCGTTGACCGACCAAAGACGAAACAATTGTCTCGTCAATTATTCTCTTTTTAGTTTCGTCGATCATGAACTTGACCTTGCAAAAAATGCTCCCAATATCAAAAACCCTGCTCCAATTGTTACAGCAGAATCAGCAACATTAAATACCGGGAACCACTGCAGGTCGATGAAATCAACCACAGCGCCGCTCATCCACCCGTCACCACGAAACATTCGATCCAAAATATTTCCACATGCCCCGCCGATCAAAAGACCCGTACCGATGATTGTCGTCATCGACATCGGCTTACGCAACGACATCAATAAACCGATTACAACTCCGATTGCTAACACACCGATAATTCTTCCCACACCTTGTCCTTGAGAAAAAGCCATGCCGGAGTTAAAAACCAGATTCAATTGCAGAGTCCAGAAAATTTTTATCGTCTTGCCTGCGTTAAGCGCATTCAATGACCAGTGCTTGGTTATTTGATCAAGAACAATCACTACTGCGATCAAAACAAACGCAACCGATTTTGATGCGCTACTCCGTACTGGCGCGTCGATCATAAGTTATTTTCTTTAACTGAATTAGTTCTAATAAGAACCAATGCCACCCGCACGCTCTTGAACAAGTTCAGTTGTCCAAGGCAAGGCTTTTAAACGCTCACGCGGAATCGGCAAACCTGAGCGACCGGAATATCCATAGTCGCCTGTCTCAATTCGTTTTAGGGCATCATCAATCTCTTCGACTGTTTGACGGGCCGACGCCGAGAGTGTCAAATCACGCTCGCGCTCAACCACCATTGTGTCACCCTCTCCACCTTCGTCATCAAATTGCACATCACCCATTTCTGAGTTTTCAACAATCGCGTTGGCTTCGCTCTCTAGACGATCGGCTTGACCAAGAAGATTTCTTCGCTCTGAATGAAGCATTTCGCGCTGCGACGAGAGAAATTCAAAATTAAACTCTTTCGTCGGCGTTATTCCATCCTGCATGGAGCCTTTAATAATTGGCGGCTTTGGCGGAGCGACTGGTTTTCGATGAGCTTCAATTTCGGCAAGACGCTCAGCCTCACGGGCGGCCAACTTCGCAGCCTTTTCGGCTTCGCGAGCAGCCTTAATTGCCTGCTTCTCTTTCTCTTTGGCAGCACGCAATGCCAGGCGCTCAGCGATCTGATCGGCTTTTAGTTTTGCTCGCTCCTTAGCGACACGAATAGCTTCTTTCTTCTTTTCTTTTAAAGCAAGAGTCTTTGCCGCAATCGCCGCACGTTTTTCTAATTCGCGTTGACGCTTAAGTGCTTTGATAGCAGCCTCGCGTGCCTTCTTTTCAAGATTCTTTTTGAGATCAAGCTTCTTTTTGAGTTCGAGCTGCTTCTTCAGTTCAAGTTTTTTCTTGAGATCAAGCTTTTTCTTCAGTTCAAGCTTCTTCTTGAGTTCAAGCTTTTTCTTGAGTTCAAGTTTCTTTTTCAGTTCAAGCTTTTTTTTGAGTTCAAGTTTCTTTTTCAGTTCAAGCTTTTTTTTGAGATCAAGCTTCTTTTTTAAAGCCGTCTTCGCCTTGGTACCAGACTGCTTCTTCACAGGCTTCTTTTTTTGCGGATTCTTTGTGCTCTTCTTTTTTGAGCCTGATGTCTTACGTTTGGAACCCACGATATTCACCTCTCAAGCAAATCCAGTTGAGGATTTCGCTTATTTGACGCCTATTTGACTATGTTACGGTAGCGGATTTGAAGGCGTAAACGAGTCAATTTCTTCTCAAACCGCGTCAAACATGTCATCTTGATTACTGGACACTTGTTGTACAGCTTCTTGCGAAGTCCAAGTCGACTCAGGCGCAACATTTTTTTTCTTAGGTGCTGAGGTCTTCTTTTTTAATACTTTCTTTGCTGCCTTCTTTTTAGCTTTCTTTGTAGCTTTCTTGGCGGCACTTTTTTTAGATGACTTTTTGACGGCTTTTTTTGAGGCTTTTTTGCTGGCTTTTTTTGAGGCTTTCTTCGCGCTGCTTTTTTTACCCGAGGATTTCTTTTTTTTCGAAGCCGATTTTTGCTTGGCTAATTTTTTTATTTTTTTTGAATTTTTCGTCTTTTTCTTTTTTTTCGAAGCCATTTTTGACTACCTCACGCTCGGACTGTTTTTTAATAAGAACTTACGCGGTAAATACTAGTGCACCAACTCAACGAATATCGGCACACCATCCAAGTCAAAATTTGGTGGTTGCGATTCTACAAATGCAACTTCAGTGGCAAGAGTTTCGGTCTTGATTGTCTCAATGTGATTGGAAATTTGAGACCTGATTGCTTCTGGCAGTCCGAGTTGCAACTTAATTCGATCTGAAACATCTAAACCTGACTCGCGTCGCTGTTGCTGAATCAGCCTGATCAAATCGCGCGATAACCCTTCAGCCTCTAGATCTGGAGTTAAGTCGATATCCAGAACAATTACACCTTCAGAATTACTGAGTTTTGCACTTGCACCAGAACTTTTAGGCACAAGTTTCAAACTGTATTCACCCTCAAACAGATCTATTGATCCGGCAGTAACAATATTTCCGTTGCGTTTCCAATCACCTTTTTTAACAGCAACAATTACTTTTTGTGTATCGGCGCCAAGTCTTGGGCCAACAACACTCGGCACAACTTGCAATTCAAATGCGGCAACAGAAGATACATCGTCTGTGAAATCAACTTTGCGAACATTGACCTCATCGGCGATGACATCAACAAAGTCTTTAAGCGCAGCCGAATTGGCGGTAGCAACCGTCAAACTCGCGAGTGGCAGTCTGGCCCGACGACCGTGCACTTTTCTCAACGACAAAGTGGTCGAGCAAACATCTCGAACACGATCCATTGACGCCACAAGTGCGTCGTCTTGAGTCAACGACTCAGTTGTCGGCCATGGTTGTAGATGAACGCTTCGCTCGCCCGTTAGACCACGAAAGATTTCTTCAGTGATCAGCGGCAACACTGGCGCTGCAACCCGAGTTAATACGTGCAAAACCGAATGCAAAGTATTGATCGCCGTGATGTCGCCAGACCAGAATCGATCTCTGCTTCGTCGGATGTACCAATTAGTCAATACATCCAAAAATGTTCTGATTTCGGCGCACGCAGCAAACAAATCGTAACTGTCAAAACTTTTCGTCGTATCAGAAACCAAATCTCGCAATTTGGCGAAAATATAGCGATCTAAAACATTCTCGCTTGAAGTGTCGAATTTTCCGGTCAATGACTCGGCATTTGAGTAAAGCGTAAGAAAATACCAGCTATTCCAAAGTGGCAACATCACTTGACGTACTGTGTCGCGCATTCCGTCTTCGGTGACCGCAAAATCAGAGCCACGTAAAATTGAAGAAGATAACAAATACCAACGCATCGCGTCAGCCCCGTGGCTATCAAATACTTTCATCGGGTCTGGATAATTGCGCAGACTCTTTGACATCTTGGCGCCATCTTCGCCAAGCACAATGCCGTGACTCACGCAGTTGAGAAATGCTGGTCGATCAAATAGCGCTGTTGCCAAAACATGCAAGGTATAAAACCATCCACGAGTTTGGCCGATGTACTCAACAATAAAGTCGCCTGGATAATGATTCTCGAACCACTCTTGATTTTCAAACGGATAATGAACTTGAGCAAACGGCATTGATCCGCTCTCGAACCAACAATCTAAAACTTCGGGTACTCGCCGCATCATTGATTTGCCAGTTGGGTCGTCTGGGTTGGGGCGCACAAGTTCATCGATTGTTGGTCGATGCAGTTCTTGAATATCAACACCGAAATCGCCTCGAAGTTCTTCGAGGCTTCCGTAAACATCGATACGTGGATACTCAGGGTTATCACTTCGCCAAACCGGAATCGGGGAACCCCAAAAACGGTTTCGACTAATCGTCCAGTCACGGGCGTTTTCTAGCCATTTTCCAAAACTGCCGTTCTTCAGATGATCTGGTACCCAAGTAACTTGTTGATTCAACTCAACCATTCGTTCTTTAATTGCAGTTACTTTTACAAACCACGAACCAACTGCTTTATAAATCAATGGTTTGCCTGTACGCCAACAATGGGGATAGGCGTGATCATAAGTCTCATGACGAATCACCACGCCACGATCTTTTAGAACTCGAATAATTGCTGGGTTGGCATCAAAAACCAATTGGCCTTCGAAATCCTTTACTTCGCTCGTGAAACATCCGCGTGAGTCAACTGGAACCACAAGTTCTATGTTTTCATCTTGACAAACACGTTGGTCGTCTTCGCCGAAACCTGGCGCCAAATGCACTACACCAGTGCCGTTATCTGTGGTTACAAAATCACCAGCGATAACTCGAAATGAGTTCGGTTGCTCAGCAAAATAATCAAATAGTGGCGTATATTTTCGGCCAACCAATTCGGAACCTTTGAGTGTCGAAATAATCTTTGGCTCTGGGAACTCTCGTTCATAAGATGCGAGGCGTTCGACCGCCAAAATTAGTTTTTTGCCGTCGTGATCAATGACCGCGTAGTCAACATCAACTGCAACGGCCAGCGCCAAGTTTGACGGCAGTGTCCACGGAGTTGTTGTCCAAGCGAGAATAAACTCACCGGTTTCTAATTCGAAAGCAACTGTTAGCGCAGGGTCTTGCACTTGCCGATATGCGTCATCCATTCGAGTCTCGGTGTTTGAAAGAGGCGTCTCGAGCGCCCATGAATAAGGCAGAACCCGAAAGCCTTCATAAATCAAACCCTTATCCCATAATGTTTTGAAAGCCCAAATCACGCTCTCCATATATGGCGCATCAAGTGTCTTATAGTCGTCTTCGAAATCAACCCAGCGTGCTTGGCGAGTTACGTATCGCTCCCAATCGCTGGTGTACTGCAAAACCGAACTTCGACAATATTCATTGAACTTGTCAATGCCGAAATCTGTAATCGCCTGGCGCCCAGAGATTTTAAGTTGGCGCTCGGCTTCGGCTTCGGCCGGAAGTCCATGGCAATCCCAACCAAAACGACGATCGACACGCTGACCTCGCATCGTGCGATACCTGGGTACCGCGTCTTTAACAAAACCTGTTAGTAAATGTCCGTAGTGCGGCAATCCATTTGCGAACGGTGGACCGTCATAAAAAACATATTCGTTTTCGCCGTTTACTCCGGCTTGGTTCAATTCAACAGATGCTTCGAACGTTCTGTCTTGCTTCCAAAACTCTAAAGTTCTTGACTCTTGTAACGGAAAATTCGGTTGCGGCTCTACTTGTGGGTAAGACACGCGCGACTTAACATCTCAGGATCATGCCCTGCACAACAATCTGCAGGAATAACAACACAATCAAGGAAGAAAAATCAATTGCACCAGTGCGGGGCAATTTTTGACGCACTGCGCTTAAGACTGGCTCAGTAATGCGACCGACAAAATAAGAAACTTGGGCGATGAACCCACCACTTGTCGAAGGAAACCAAGAAAGTACCACTCGTACGATGATCATCATCGTAAAAAGTGACACTGCATTACATAAAAGTGATCGCATATTTTAAACTTTCGACTAGTTCTAGCCTCGAGTAACTCGAGCCCCAGAAGGTTTCATCATAAACACGCCCGTGCTGACTTTTTCCATTCCTCCACCTTGGGCATAACAAACACCACTCGCAAAATCAAGAATTCGACGCATCACCTTCGTATCGGTGTCTTGCAGGTCGATTATCACGGGAGTGCCTTTTCTGAAATGATCCACAATTCCTTTGACCTCTTCGTAACTTTGCGGGCAAACTGTAATCGGCTTAGATGAAGGTGCTACCGATCGAACACTTGCTTCAGCACGTCGACCAGCTGGAGGCCTAAGCGTTACACCAGAGTCGTGCTGTTCTTGTTGCCTGCGAATTGATGCCTCTGCCCGCATATCGCCGAGGCCATCAGGGTCATCAAAACGCGATCGACTACCTTGACGTTGACCGTGTTCTAGCCCGTCGCCTTGACCGTGTTCTAGCCCATCTCCTTGAAAACCGCGGCGGTCATCACGAATGTCCCTGCCAAAACCTTGGTCGATTTGCGGCTCGTCTTGGAAGCCGTCATAAGAACCATCATCGCCTAGACCCAGATAATCCATCGCGCGTCGAAACATTGACATCCCTATAGTTTACTTGCCTGAATGCTTTTAAAACGTGACTTAGTCTGCGCTTTTAGATCCTCGCGCCGAACAATCCTGACCCTATGCGTACAGCGGTTGAACCTTCTTCTACTGCTATTTCGAGGTCTGCGGTCATCCCCATACTTAACTCTTTGAGACCTAATTCATGGGCTATTTTGCCGACAAGACGAAAGGCATTTCGAGTCGCTGTCGTATTGCTTTGCGTTGGCCCAACGGTCATTAACCCAATGACATCTAGACCAAGGCTTTGAGCCTTTATGTATAAAGCCTCAACATCGCTCGGCTCACAGCCACCCTTATCAGGCTCATTTGTTGAGTTGACTTGCAACATAATCTGCACTGGCTTGATTAGTTTTACGGGATTTACCGTCAGGCAGCGCTTGGCGATTTCATCTATCAAACTGAGCCGGTCAACGCTCTGCCAAACATCAACAAAATTGACAAGCGATCTGATTTTATTACTTTGCAATCGCCCAATAAAGTGCACGGGCAATCGTTGATCTTTTGGCACTTGCTCAGACTTTGCGATTAACTCTTGCGCATAGTTCTCGCCGACTGCGTCACATCCAGATGAAAAAGCGCTAGTCATGGCAGTTGCATCAAAAGTTTTGGTGACTGCAATTAACTTAACGCTTTTGCCACCTGCATTTGAAATGCGCGTGCGAATTTCCGAAACACGCTCGTTAATTGCCTCTAAGTTTGGCGAACTATATGTCGTCACCGACACTCAACGATTACTTCAGAAAAGATGGAAGGTCGTCGTCGTCATCGTTGATCAACGGATCAGAACCACCAAATAAATCTTTTGGTCGCACAGACTTGACGTCTGGACGAGTCGTACCCGAAGTCGCCGTATTGCGACCATCACTACGAGAGGTTGCACGCTGTGACGAACCATCCCATCGATCAAAACCAGCAGCCACAACCGTGACTCGAACTTCGTCATTGATATCGTCATCAATAACTAAACCGTGAATAATGTTTGCGTCTTGATGTGCGACACTTCGCAGAATCTCCATTGCATTCGTTACTTCAAACAACCCGACATTTGATGGGCCAGTGATATTTACAATCACGCCACGAGCACCTTCAAGCGATGCCTCAAGCATTGGTGAATTGATCGCCGCATTTGCAGCTACTGTCGCGCGATTTTCTCCAGTTGCAGAACCGGTACCCATCAATGCAGTGCCTGCATTTGCCAAAACAGCCTTAACATCGGCGAAGTCAGTATTTATTAAACCTGGTGTCGTAATTAAACCAGTAATACCAGAAACGCCCTGATACAACACATCGTCGGCTCGCTTGAATGCCTCAAGTAAAGTTGTCTTCTCTGTAGAGATCGCCAACAATCTTTCATTAGGAATAACCACAAGAGTGTCGACTTTTTCTTTAAGAGCGGCAATACCTGCATCTGCTTGTACTGCTCGACGACGACCTTCAAAAGCAAACGGGCGAGTAACAATTGCCACGGTCAGAGCACCCTCAGATTTGGCAATCTCAGCAACAATCGGTGCTGCACCAGTTCCTGTTCCACCACCTTCGCCAGCGGTGATAAATACCATGTCTGCACCCGCAATAATTTCTTGAATTTCGGCACGATGTTGTTCTGCTGCCTGACGACCCACTTCTGGATCAGCGCCAGCGCCAAGGCCCCTAGTTAACTCGCGACCAATATCTATTTTCGTGTCCGCGTCACTCATAAGTAACTGCTGAGCGTCTGTGTTTATCGCAATGAATTGAACTCCGCGCATTCCGGATTCGATCATTCGATTGATCGCATTAACTCCACCACCGCCAACACCAATAACTTTGATGATTGCGAGATAATTCTGAGGCTGACCCGCCATTTAAAATAAACCTGCAAACAAAATCATCGCCCCTAGTCTGCCATGTTTCTTAACCCTCCGCAGGCATCTCGCCAATGCCCTACTTTGACTGGACCGTTGGGATGTCTGGATTACTTAAGTCAATAAAGACGATCTGCTTTGAGTCTTGCCGCCGAAGCAGCACCACCAGACTTATCAGCTTATTCAGCACATCTACAGGCTCACCAAAATTAACGAGAGTGCCAGATCTAAGCGTCATAACCAGCTGATTAGGGCCGCCAGTACCTACGTTCAACACAAGCACCGACAACTCGTCGGGTAATCCTGTTGCCAACTGTGCTGCGGCCTTATACAGAGCACCGGCGCTATTGCCCGGCGAGAGGTTTGGACCAACACCCGTGATCTGTAGATATTCAGTTGGCTGTCCATCTTCAACGGCTAAAACTCGGCCTTGTGCGTCAACAATTCGAGCGCGATTGTCAACACCGATAAACCAAGCAACTGGAACACGCTCTGCGATCTCAATTAGTAAAGTCGCCGGGAAAAATTGTCTTATACGCACAGTCTCAACCCAAGGGTCTTCTTCTAGCCGACGCGATGCCTCACGAGTATCAACTGTTAGTAAAGGTTTACCTATAAGTGACTGCTCAACGGAGGTCAATAGATCTTTGTTCATATAATTAGAACCTTCAATTTCAACATCACGCACAGCAATTATTGGTGACGCTAAGACCACAAGCACTAACGAAATTACGAAGAAAATGGCAGACCCAGCAATCAACAACCTGGTTCGCCTTCGCATTGACTTCTTAATTCTCACTTCGCGCTCAACACCTTCCGACGCGTCATCATTGATTACAAAAGTCGTAGAAGTCGGAGCAATGTTTACTGTCTCGGTTTGAGCATCAATTGGAAACGTACTATCAGTTGGCAACCGTAGATCTTCGTCAATAATCACAGCTCGCTTAGGGCCATCAGATACCGGTGCGACCGCTTCGATTTTCGGTTTTTCGATAACCGTCGGGACATCTGCATCGAGAAAACTTGTTGAATCTTTGACTATCGGCTCAAGTTTGTCGTCAAGTTCGTATTCGACAACATGCACATCTTGTTTTGGGCCTCTAAAAATGCTGATCGGAGTTGCATTGCCTTCAAATGCATCTCGCAACTCCGCAAGCACATCGTCTGAAAGTTTTTCAGAAATAACCGGAACAGTTAGCGACGAGTCAGGATTAGTAGAAACACCGAATGCTGCATCTAGTTGAGAGTTCGAGTTTGACGGCTTAAGATTTTGTGCACCTGCTTCAGAACTGATTGCTGTTGGAAAACCAACTAACCGAATCTCGCTTCGAAGATCAATGCCGTGTGCTTCGCTGACACGCTGACGAACGAAAGTCATCAGCTCGACGACATCGTCGGCGCTCCCGCCTTCGTCGGATTGAATGAAGTTTGCGTGCTTGTCTGAGACGCACGCCGAACGAACTCGGTATCCACGCAATCCGAGTTGGTCAATTAATTCGCCTGCAGACGTAACTCCCGCTACTGGATTAACAAAAACCGAACCTGCATTTTGCCCACCCGGTTGATTTTCGCGGCGCCACTTCACAATCTCCGACAATCTCGCTTGCCCCGCAATTGTGTCGCCCCAACTCAAACGCAAAGTTGCAGATAATACGACATGATCATCGGTTAAATCTGATCCACGAAATCGCAAACCCAAATCAGCAGCAGAAACATTTGCTTCGATCCCGCGCTCGAGGTGAAACAATCGCACGCTAAGCAATGAAGCAATCATGTCGGCGCCGTGACCGCCCGCATTCATTCGCACCGCCCCACCTATTGCACCTGGTACTCCGACTGCCCACTCGAGCCCGGTTAAACCATGATGGACACTTTGACGCGCCAAGATAGGAAGAGGTGCCATCGCCCCAGCAATCACAATTGGAGTACCACCGGCGGTCGGAAAATTTATTATCTCAGCGAATGGTCCAAGTGTGACCGCGATGCCACGAAAGCCACGATCACTGACCAACATGTTGCTACCACGACCTATCACGACGACAGGAACCTTGACTTTAGATAACGCTCGAGACAGCGAATGAAGATCTTCAACTGTTACCACACGCATGAATAACGCCGCTGAACCACCAACTCTGTAGGTCGTGTACTGCGCGAGTGATTCGTTTTCGGTTACACGATCCCCTAATAGCGATGCGATTCGTGATAAATCTTTATCGCTAACATGCGTGATTTCGGTGATCACTGGCTAGTTCGACTTTCGTGAAATTAGTTCTGAAGGGAGCATGGCAATATCACCACAACCCATTGAAATGCAAAGGTCTCCAGACTTGAGCTCACCATCTAAAAATTCTATTAGATCACTGCGTTTTGGTTGGTAAATCACTTTCAGTTTTGGATGTGCAGTTCGGATTGCGTTGACAACCAATTCGCCGGTGACACCAGCAATTGCGGCTGTGCCCGAAGCATAAATATCTGTGACAACAACCAGATCAGCATCACTGAAGGCATTGGCGTAGAGATGCGAAATCACCGACATTCGATTGAAACGATTTGGTTGAAATACTGCCACTACTCGCGACCATGAATCAGATTTATCTCGCGCACCGGCTAGCACCGCTGAAATCTCGTTGGGTAAATGGGCATAGTCGTCTACGTATGTAATGCCACGGTGGGTGCCGTGATTATCAAACCGACGCGCAACACCACCGAACTTTGCAAGAGCCGTTGCAGCTTCTGAGAAACTTGCGCCAAGATTAATTGCCATGACTAGCGCACCGAGTGCATTGCGAACATTATGAATACCGCGAAGCTGAATGTTGACTTCACCTAGTAATACTTTTTTGGTAGCAATATTTTGTGACACTGTAAATTGTGCTGCGCCATTATTAAACGTAATTTCACTGGCCACAAAATCTGCATTCACAAGTGATTCAGTTTTCGCATTGCTAACCGAGGCACTGTAAGTAATTGAGCCGAGTTGTTGGGCGATTTCGGCGCAGTATGGGTCGTCGACACACAAAACTCGTGGACCATTGACTTTGCGAATGAATTCTTTAAAACTTTCACGGATTGCATCAAACGTTTGAAAATTATCCAAGTGATCAATATCAACATTTGTCAAAATTGCACCCATGAGTGGCAACTGCAGATGTGTTGAGTCGCTTTCATCTGCCTCAACGACGAACAAATCACTCCCTGTCCATGATGCGCCTCGACCAAAGTCATTGACATCACCGCCAATTAAATAACTTGGGTTGAGTTTTGCTTCAATCAGAATCGCCGTCAGCATTGATGACGTCGTAGTTTTACCGTGCGTCCCTGCCACGCCAACACTTTGTGCCAGACTACAAATCGCAGAAAGAATCTCGGCTCGAGACAAAACTTTAATGTTTGAACTTGCTGCTTTTTGATATTCAATATTGCTTTTTGGTATCGCTGGAGAACCAGTAACGAGGTCACAGTTTGTAACTACATCAGGGTTATGCCCAATATTAATTTTCACACCAACTTTTCTTAGCCGTTCAATTACTTCAGTGTCGTAGATATCGCTACCAGAAACACCATGACCCATCTCCGCAAGCACAGTTGCTATCGCCGACATTCCTGGCCCGCCCACGCCAACAATGTGAATTTTGCGCCTTTTATCAAGCCTGAAAACTGTCAAATCTAAGTCTGACGATTTATCGCTAGCGACCAGTGAAATTAGTTTCACAAGCCCAGAATCTCGATGCAACTTGCCAGCCACGCGCGCGCACTGGCTCATCGCTAGTAATTTCTCTTGATTATCAATCAACGCAATTACGGCATTACAAATTTGCTGTTGAGAAACTTCATCTTCGTCGACAACCATTGCTCCACCTGAATCGACTAACCACTGAGCATTAAATTGTTGGTGATTGTCTGCAGACTGCTTCCACGGGATAAGAACACTTGCACGACCGACTGTTGCCAGTTCGGCAACCGTGCTTGCCCCAGCGCGAGATATAACTAAATCACTTGCTGAATAAATATCGTGCATAAAATCAGTAGTTGGCAACCTGAGATAAAAAATGCCGTCTGCATTTTTATGTTTCGGCAGATCAGCATTCAAATATCTTTCGCCCGTCAAATGTATTATTGAAAGATCTTCACGATCGTGATGTAGTTCGACTAACTCTCGCGTGAGTTTGTTTAGAAATGCTGAGCCCAGCGAGCCCCCAGTTACTGCAATAACTTTGCCAGTTTTTGGCAAACCGAATCGCAAGCGAGCAGCATCGCGCGTTGATGTGATATCTAGGTTTCGTATCGAGCGACGCACTGGCGCGCCGGTCAAAGTTGCATTCGGTAATTTAGTTGGCAAATAGGCCACAGCAGTTGCCGCAGCCCGACGAGCCTGCAACCGAGTTGCGCGACCCGGTAATCGATCGTAAGAAACTGTGACAACTGGTATCTTCAGTCGGCCTGCAGCACGAGTTGCAGGAACACTTCCATAACCGCCAACAGAAATTACGACTCCTGGCTTCAGGATGTGCAAAAGAGTGACGGCATTATTGATCGCTCGACGCAACAGCAGCGCAGCATACAGATTCGTTTTGAACGACGTAAATGAAAGATTTCGTCTAAAACCGCGCACATCTAAAAGTGTTAGCGGGATTTTCGTTGGAGGAACAAGTCTTGTTTCAACACCATTTAATGTGCCAACAAAATGAATCTGATTTTGCGAATAACCAGAATCAACAAGAAGTTCAGCGATAGCCATTGCCGGCATCACATGCCCACTCGTGCCACCACCGGTGATCACTGCATAAATTAAATGGTTTGATTTATCCAAGATTTTTACCTGCGATTAGCAATCAGTCCATATTTCGAGCGATGTTCAGTAACAAGCCTGCTGCAGACATACACACAAGAAGTGAACTTCCTCCATATGAAATGAGTGGAAGCGTCAAACCCGTGACAGGCATCGAGCCAGTTACTCCACCGATGTTGATGCACGCTTGCAACCCGAACCACATCGTCACGCCCCCAGCGACCAGCGCTGTAAATTTGTCTGGAGCTCGTTTACTAGCTTGCAAACCGAAAAGGGTAAGTATCAAAAATCCTCCAATGACGATGCTCACCCCAATCAATCCGAATTCTTCAGCAATTGTTGAGAATATAAAGTCGCTATGTGCAAGCGGCACATAACCCCACTTGCCGGTACCTGCGCCCGCACCAGTACCAGTTATGCCACCATTTGAAATCGCTAGGATTGATTGCCAAACCTGATAGCCGTATCCACTCTTTGTCTCGTCTAAGTTCATGAATGCTGTCCAACGATTACGTCTTGACGAACTTGACATGGTAAACAGTCCACCAATCAAAACCGACATCAGCGACATCGGAAAAACAATTCGCAATGGTGTGCCAGCCATAAACAACAAAGTCAAGACAATGCATGTGAGAATAATTGCAGCACCTAAGTCTTTTTGGACAAGACACAATCCAACAGAAATAATCCACACGCGCAAGATTGGCTTTATTGCTACGGACATATCAGACGCTTTTTTGTGACGTTTACTAAGTAAATGGGCACAATAAACTAAAAGTGCAAATTTTAAAAACTCGGATGGTTGAAACCCAACTGGACCAATCGCAACCCATGCACGAGCGCCATTGGTACTCACACCGATACCTGGTGCAAATGGCAGAGTCATCAAGCCGAATGCGAATATCAGACCAGGTAGAACGAATTTTCGTAAAAGCGTGTGCGGAAAAAAATAAAAAAGCACCATACCCACAACACCGACACTTGACCACATCAATTGTTTGAAAAACATTCTCCAAGGAGACATTCCGCGATTAAGAGCAACTATTGAAGATGATGACAGAACCATCACTAATCCAAAAGCGATCAGGCTTAGAACTGTGATTAGAATCCAAAATACTGTGGCGTTCGGCGCACCCAATTGACTGCGACCTGAAACAGTAATGCCGCGGTCTTCAAGCACGTCGCGCCGACGTTCACGCAAAGTCTGTGTTTGACTTGAACTTGAACTTGAACTTGAACTTGAACTTGAAATAGCTGTGCTCATCGAGCCGCCTCGGCCACATTGAGACTTTCTACTAGTGCTTTAACCTCTCGCGTAAAGTCTTCGCCGCGCTTCCCATAGTTTTCATACCAGTCGTAACTCGTGCAACCTGGTGAAAGCAGAACTACATCACCAGTTTTTGCCAAAGCATTTGCTGCCGCAACCGCTTCATTCATCGAGTCTGCCGTTCGAACCTCACAGACTTTAGAAAAAGCACTTTGAATTTCTTTTTGTGCAGCACCAATTGCAACTACGGCCCGCATTCTGTTGGGCTGACAAGCCATCTCATCTAAATCAAGACCTTTGTTCTTGCCACCAGCGATCAGCACAATTGAATCAAATGATCGCAATGCAACATTTGATGCGTGCGGACTCGTTGCTTTTGAATCGTTGTACCAAGCGACACCCCGTGAAGTCGCAACCAATTCGATTCGATGCGGGGCATGCACAAATTCAGCGAGCGCATTCGCCACATCGCTTTTAGTTGCAAGGCCAGCTTCGATTGTTATTGCCGCTGCAGCAAGGGCATTAGTGATGTCGTGCGGCAAACTTCGACGCATTTCCGAAACATTCATTATTTGCCCAGTTGGCGCAATTAAGAATCCGTTGCTCACGTGATAGTCGCCAGACTCTGACCCGAAACTAACTACCCGAGCGCCACTCTGTTTGGCGATCGTCCGAATAGTTTCGTCATGTTGCGGTACTACCGCTGCATCATCACTATGAAGATGCGCCCACATTTGTGCCTTGGCAGATTTGTACGAATCAAATGATGAGTGCCAATCTAAATGATCAGGCGCGAGATTAAGCCAGACCGATGCACTCGTGCGAAACTTATTCGTATATGTCAATCTGAAACTTGAGCATTCAACCGCAAATGCTTGCGCATCGCTTTTTAAAGATGCAATTAGTGGAAGTTCAGTATTGCCAACAGCCGTTGCGCGCAATCCGGCTGCACTCATAATCGCCGCCGCCATCAGCGTTGTTGTTGTCTTGCCATCTGTCCCCGTGATGGCAACCATTGGTCTCGGATTCGGCGAGAGTTGCTCTAACTGATATGCGAGTTCAATTTCAGAGGCAATGAACTTATTTTGAGTTTTCGAAAACTTTATGACTTGATGCTCTTCTGGCACACCCGGTGCTGGCGAAACTTGATCTACATGACTAATAATTTCTTGCAGTTGTTGTGCATCTGGCTTTGATACGAATCGAGCACCAAGTTCGATCGCTAATTGATTATGCGCCGAAATAGCCGCGTCGTCGGGCGAATCGTCTGCAAGAACAACAGATTGACCGCGTGCAACAAGTTCTTTTGCCACTGCCCGACCCGCGATTGCTAAGCCGTAGACAAGCGTTGTTGTCATCTCAGCGACGCAACCTGGCAAGATTCTGCATGTCTGTGAAGTCGGCAATAAAAATTGCGATCGCAGTCGCGACGCAGATTGCAGAAATTATCCAAAAGCGAATAATCACCGTGGTTTCAGGCCAACCGAGTTGCTCAAAGTGGTGATGTATCGGTGAGTTGAGTAGTAATCGTTTCTTGCGTCCCGATGCTTTAAACACTCCCATCTGTACTGCAACTGAGCCGGCTTCAAATACATTGATGCCACAAATAATTGGTAGCAATAAATGAGTATTAGTTGTGACAGCGAGTAGACCGAGTGCTGTACCGATTCCGAGCGCACCGACATCTCCCATAAAAATTCGTGCTGGTGCAGCGTTCCACCATAAGAATCCGCCGCACGCTCCACCTAAAGCCGCTGAAAGAACTGCGAGGTCAAGCGGGTTAATTACATCGCCGTACAAATTCGGATTTCTAAACGCCCAGTAGCCGATTACGGTAAAAGCAACGAACCCAAAAGTCGCTGAACCAGCAGCGAGACCATCTAGGCCGTCGGTGATATTGACTGCATTTGATGTTCCCCACACCATTAACGCCGTCCAAATCACAAATAGCGGCCAAGTGAATGTAATTCCGGGAAGATCAGATCTCGTAAACGAGAGTGTTTCGCTGACACCCGTGGCGTTCTGCAACCACCAAGTTAAAACAATACAAATACCAAATGTTATGTAGCCCTTCTTTTTCCAGAATATTCCACGATTGTGCTGGCGTTGCACTTTAAGAAAGTCATCTAGAAAGCCGATCGTCGCCAATACGAAAACAGAAACCCAAATGATCATCGATTGATCAGAAAATGGAAGCCCATCTCTTAAGTGGGCAACCAACCATCCAAACGCGGCGGAAAATAGGATCGCAATGCCACCCATTGTCGGTGTTCCTTGCTTGCTCATGTGCTGAACCGGACCACGATCTTCGGCCCCAAGTATTGGTTGGCCTTTACCAATTCGCTTGAATATCGCCATCAACAAACGCGTAGTCGCCAGTGAAGCGAACATCGCAACTCCGGCCGCCATCAAAATTGCAATCACAAAGCCACCTTTAATAGATCTCGTGACACAGCGACATCGTTAAATTCGATTTCGTTTGCGCCTATTGTCTGCGTTGACTCATGACCCTTACCAGCGATTACAACAATGTCTCCGCTGCATGCCACTGAAAATGCCTGTGCTATCGCATCACGTCGATCAAGAATAACATAAATGGGCTTTTTAAAAGCGGGGTTGCAACCAACTTCAATTTGTTTAGCAATAACAGAAGCATCTTCTAGACGCGGATTGTCTGATGTGATAAACACCACATCTGCTAACTCACTTGCGACCTTTCCCATTCTTGGTCGCTTCTGATGATCACGATCACCGCCGCATCCGAACACAACGATCACGCGACCTTGGCCGCTAATCAATTTTCTTGTCGCATCTAAAACATTATGTAGTGCCTCAGGCGTGTGTGCATAATCAACTACGACGCCAAAATTCTGACCCGCTGATACAGATTCAAATCGCCCTGCGATTGCGTTCGCAGCAGCCAAACCTTTGGCAATGTCGAATTTGGCGACACCGAGTTTGGCTGCTGCGTTCGCGGCAGCTAGCGCGTTCATTACATTGAAGTATCCACCTGTAGCAAGTTGAATCTTTTCGCCTCGCCAGATGAAAGACAGTTGATCTACGCCTGCAGTAATTTGTGACGCATCATTGATTCCAAATGTTTCTAAGTCAATATTATTTTCTTGATTCAATGTCGCAATTAGTTTTGCACCGTAAAGATCGTCTCGGTTTATGATGCAAGTGTCTGTATAACCAGTCGTGAATAATTTTGCTTTCGCAAAGAAATATTCGTCGATTGAGCAGTGGAAATCCAAATGATCTTGACCAAGATTCGTAAATATCGTTGCAGCAAATCTTGTGCCTGCGACGCGATGCAACGACAATGCATGCGACGACACCTCCATCACGACGGCATTACACCCTCGCTCGAACTCATTGGCTAATGATCGTTGCAAGTCTGTGGCTTCAGGAGTTGTTCGTGCACCTGACAAAGTTCCAAAAACTGCAGTGGCTAGACCGTGCTGACGCAATATAGATGCCAGCAAATGTGCGGTCGTAGTCTTTCCATTGGTTCCGGTGATGCCGATCACCTTTAATTTTGAACTGGGACGACCAAAGAATTCAGCGGCAAAATATCCCATCGCAGTTCGAACATCATCAACAACTATTTGGGGAACTTCAATATTCAATTTTCGTTCAACAAGAACTGCTGATGCCCCGTTTTTTACAGCGTCTGCTGCAAATTCATGACCATCAACATTTTCGCCAACAACGCAACAAAACAAGCAACCAGTTGAAATGTTTTTTGAGTTGTGCGTAATTTCATTTATAGAAACATTTTGGTCACCATGAACTTCTCGAGCGACGACCTCAATTACTCCTGCAACCAGATCTTTCAGTTGACGTGTTACAGCATTCATGTCAGTTAGAAGCGCCGAGTTCTGCAGGACGTGACCCAACACAGCCCGCATCACCTTGAGTAGGACGGATGTCAAGTTCATTGATTAGGGCTTGCCCGATACGTGCGAAAACTGGTGCGGCGGCTCTTCCGCCGAATCGATCTTTTGCTGTTGGATCTGGTTCGTCAATTGAAACCAATACCGTCATCTGAGGATTACCTGCTGGCAGAAAGCCAACGAAAGATGCGAAATACGAAAAGGTCCCATCGGCTGCCGTATATTTACCGTTCTTCTGCAGTTTGTACGCGGTACCAGTTTTGCCGGCAACACTCATTCCTGAAAGTTGCGCGAGTCCGCCTGTTCCATAGCAAACCACATCGGTCAACATTTCTGTCATTACTTTGGCGGTGCCTTCGCTAACTACTTGATGGGTCTGAGACTGCGGAGTGTCAGTTATGACTCCTTTTGCGTCTACCGTTGCTTTTACTAATTTTGGTGCAATATAAACACCTCTGTTGGCGATTGCATTAACTGCCGATACCAGTTGTAGCCCAGTCGCGGTATACCCGTAGCCATAAGCGAAAGTAATTTTTTCGGTACCTTGCCATTTTTCTGCTGGCTTTAAAATACCGCGCGACTCGGAAGGGTAATTGACTGGAGTTTTTGCTCCAAAACCAAATGACTGAAGGTAATTGTGATTATTTTTGCTATCAAGCAAACGCGAAATCAGAACCGTTCCGTTGTTGGACGAATCGACAATTATTTTTCGTACTGTCATGTCTTCGATTGGGTGAACATACCCATCTGAAACTTTGTACTCCCACTCGGTGCCTTTGTCGTAGATTTCTTCATAAGGCACCGTGAATGACGTTGACGGCAACACTTTGCCTTCGTTGATTGCAGCAGCGATACTAAACACTTTCGCGACCGAACCAGGTTCGTAGGCTTCAACTGCTGCGAAGTTACCTGAATCACTTGTGTAACTTCCGTCAGTATTGCGACGGATATTTGACATCGCATAAATTTCGCCAGTTTTTGTATCCATCACAATTGCTGAGCCACCGCGCGCTTCAACAAACTGAACTTGCTGCGTGAGAATTGAGTCAACTTGAAATTGAATTGTTCGGTTGATTGTCGTAACTAATCTGCCACCAGGTATCGCTTCAATGACATCACTTGAACCAGCAGCCATTGACTTTCCACTGGCGTTAACCTCACGCGCGATGCGGCCATCTTGACCTGCAAGAAGTTCTTGATATTGCAACTCAAGACCTGAGATACCGAGACCATCAATATCTGTGCGACCAATTAGTCCACGTAAGCCACTGCTAGTCAAAGCCCGACCAGATTCGCGATATGACGAAACACCTTTAAGTCCGAGAGCAACAATCACATCGGCAATTCGTTGATCTGCTTGACGAGCGACATATACAAAATTTGAACTTTGGTCTCGAAGTTTGATTGACAGCTCAAGTTTCGCTTCATCTGTCATTTGCAAAATACCGCCAACAGCATTGGCGACGCCGATTGGATCAGTTACCGAGCGCGGATCTGCGAAAACTGTTCGAGTCGGTATTGGCAACGCCAATTCTTGTCCGTTGCGATCCAAAATTGATCCGCGTTCAGCACGAAGTGTTTGAACTCTTGTTCGTTGCGAGATGCTTGCATCACGATATTCACCAGCCCAAACCGTTTGCAGCATTGCAACTCGAACACCAAGACCAACTAGTAATAGCGCAACAATTGAGAACATAAAAGTCGTACGTTTTCGTACGGTTCCAATTTTGAGATCTTTTGCAAACACATCGAAACCTTTATCGACGACAGCACCATTTCGATGAGAAATCTGAGCAACTTGCCTTCGATGCTTTTCGTTTGCTCGAAGTTTGCGTTTTGAAAGTGCCTTACCTTTAGATTGTTTTATTCGGATTGATCTGCCGAGGCTTTCAGCCCGACGTTCGCGAATTGACTGGCTCACGGCGCTGAACCTGTGCTCTCAAGAACAAGCTCATTGGAGTTGCGCGGTAATGCAATTGAATCATCCATTTCTCCGGTTGAAGCCAAGACCATTGTTACAACCTCAGCAGGAATCTCTTCAAACTTTGATCCCGAGCCGGGCCACATACCCAACATGATTGCTTGAGCTCGCAAATAATCTGGAGCGCGCAATTCAGCTCGTTGCTGACGTAACTCGTTGTAATGCTGACGCGCAAGCCGCACGTCAGTGCTTACTCTGTCAAGTTTTAACTGTTGTTCAGCGATAACCGTTTGAAAAATAACAATAAATCCAAAAAGCGAAGCGAGCGTAACTATTACTAAAGTTACTTTTGAAAATTTCGATCGCGTAACTGGTTGAACAACTCGCAGTTGTGGTTGTGCAGTATTTCGTTGACGATTTCTTGAACTGTTTCGCCGGTCTACTGGCCGCGTAACTGGTCGCGATACTGGCCGCGTAACTGGTCGCGTTACCTGCCGAGTTACTGGTCGCGAGACTTGTCTCGTAACTGCTCGTGTTACAGGTTCTTCACGATATTGACGAATCGTTTCTTGGCGACGAGAATAAGCCGCAGACATCTCAGCCTCTAGCCTCTGCTAGTTCTTTTTCAATAACTCGCAATCGAGCCGACTTAGCGCGACGATTTTGGGCTTGTTCTTGCTCGCTTGGGTATTGAGCAATTCGTACTCGGCTCACATGGCGTGTGCCAAGTTGCGACTCGTGAATAAATGGTGATCCAACTTTTAATTCATCAGCATCTTTTTCGGAAGATCTAAAAACTTGTTTAACAATTCGATTTTCACCTGAGTGGTAAGTCAAAACCGCTACTCGCCCACCAACTTTTGTGGCATCAATTGCAATTTGCAACGTTCTCGCAAGAATCTCAAGTTCTTTGTTAACTTCAATGCGAATTGCTTGAAATGTTCGCTTCGCAGGATGCCCACCCGTGCGACGAGCCGGCGCAGGAATAGCAGCAACAATAACCTCGGCAAGATGTGTAGTTGTACTGATCGGTCGTGCAGCAACAATCGCGCGTGCTATTCGTCGCGCAAATCGCTCATCTGCGTTCTGCGTGATTATGCCAGCAAGTTCTGATTCTTGATAACTATTAACGACATCGGCGGCACTCAACTCACCGCGCTGATCCATCCTCATATCTAACGGACCATCATTTCGATAAGAAAAACCTCGCTGTGCAATATCGAGTTGTGGCGAAGAAACCCCGAGATCAAATAGGGCACCAGATATTTCTTTGATTGAGAGTTCTTCAAGAACTGCATTCAATGAATCAAATCGAACTCGACGAACTGTTAGCCGACCATGCAGCGATTCGTCATCGGCAATCATTCGCTCGGCATTTGCGATTGCATCCGCATCTTGATCTAATCCCAAAATTTGGATAGATGGGTTAGCTTTCAAAATTGCCTTGGCATGTCCGCCAAGGCCGAAAGTTGCGTCAACTACAACGCCGGGGGGCACCGTTGTAAAACATTGAGCAATTTCATTTAACATCACGGGCTCATGCGATCCGAAATGTGAATCGTGCTGCGATTCGTGCTCTGAATTTAGTTCTGAACTTTTTTCATTCGTCATGGCAGTCTTGCAACTTGCAACTAGTCACCACGATCGCTTCGCTTATCAGCAGCCCCCCGACCAACGGTGCCTCCGGGATTTCTCCCCGGATAACGAGACAGTAGCGAGCGGAGTTGGGTGCTATCCATCTTGTTAGTCGGAAGACTGCTGATAATCGAAACTCATGCAACTTGTGACTGTTGCAAAAAAGTTTGTTGCGTGACCTCCCTTCGTTCGCTACTCTGCGCCAGCAAGTTCTTGGGCACCGGAATCACTGATGCGCTGATGACGCTCTGGATCCCAAATTTCGACTCTGTCAAAAGAACCACTGACAACTACTCGCGAATTAAGTTGAAGCCCTGCATAAGTGCGCAATTTCTCATCGATATTGATACGACCTTGAGTGTCGACAGTTACTTCAATCATGTTTGAAGCCAAAGCTCGCTGCTGTTTGCGATCCATCTCGCCGCGACGAACTTTGTCCATCGCATCGTTGGCTACAGATAAGAACGCTTCAGTGGTGAGTACGTCAACACATTTGTCGCGGCCGAGGGCGAGATAGCACTTTGGCTCAAGTCGTGGACGAAAAGCGGCTGGCAGAGCGATGCGACCCTTTGGATCCAATTGACGCTCGTGTGCACCTACAAACACTGATCCTCCGCTTTGTCCCAAAACCCATTATCTAAAAGGCTTTGGAGCTCCCTCCGCGACCTTTGAAGAGTATAACCCACTTTCCCCCACCTGAGTGGATTTAACCCCACTTTCCCCCACCAAATTTTGGGCGACAGGATATAAATTCAGAAAAGATAGATATTCAGCTAGTTAACTAGAGCTAGCTAACTAGAGCAGTTCAGCCAACGTGATCAACGAATTGGCGATCTCATTAAGACCACTCGATACACCTGCTTGAATTGAATTGAAATCTGATCCAATGATTTTTTTGGTGCCGGAAAGTTTTTCAAAATCTAAATATTTTTCGTATGCCTCGTTTGACCAATGGCTGTGCAACACGCATTGAAACCTCGCCATCTCCCTAGTTCGTCGCTGAGAAATACCTATCAATTTTTTGCCGTGCAGTGTTACTTCGCCTGGGCCAAGCCCAGCGAAACAAACTAGATCCGAGATCTCATTTCGCTCAAGACCACCACGATGAACGATTAATTGATCACGCGCAGCCACATCATTTTCAGCAAGCGCATCAGCCCACAAATCGCCAACCCACCACATTGCTCTTCCAATATCATCACTCCATAAATCATCGTCGCGCTGAATCACAAGATCTATCCATAAGTGGTCATTGACACCAAGAAAAACGACACCACCGCCACTACGTCGACGAACGACGCTAACCCGATCATCATCGCATGCTTGCTGATTAACAATGTCAAAGGATTGTTTTGAGCCCAACACAATTGCAGACTCGCCGATTGAAGCGCGCCAGATTGATCGCTCTGCAGGTAATTCTCGAGAGTGCACCGACTCAGCCGAGTCGCGAATGTGATGTATCTGCCAAGACTTCATCAGTTAATTTCTAAAGAGTTTCTATGAAAACTTTATGACGCGTATGCGAGGTACTGTTTCCATGCTTCAGGGATTCTGTCCACTGACACGGTGATCCATGCAAGTTCCCGCGGTGTGTGCGGTTTATTTGTCAGCATCATTCCTGCTTCGTCTGGAGTTCGGTCTCGTTTTTTTAGATTGCAACCGCGACACGCTGCGGTGACATTATCCCAGACGTGCTTACCGCCTCGAGACCGTGGCATAACATGATCGATACTGTCAGCGAATGCGCCACAATATTGACAGCAATGATTATCTCGCGCAAATATCGCCCGCCTAGACATTGCAGTGCGACGATGATATGGAACTTTGACGACATATCGCAACCTAATAACTAGTGGTCCTGGCATCACAAAAGTTTCAGCATGAACTTGTGTTCCGTCGTCTTCAACTATTTCGGCTTTGTCTGAGAGCACTAGACAAATCGCGCGCCGCGCAGGAACAATTGAGAGCGGCTCGAAAGTCGCGTTAAGCACCAGCGCACTTCTCATCGCAATTCTTTCAGCCAACGCAAATAACTCAATACATCTGCTACTTCTAACTCGTGACCGCGCTCGCCGTATTGGGTCAAAACTCGAAAACGGATATATTCACGTGTCGGCACCGGCAAAAACGGCGAACGAGCCCACCATCGTCGTGGGGTTAAACGAAATAACTGTGTTAGCGCTGTAATCCACAAACTTGGCCGACAAAGCACTGCAATAAAAATCGACGCACCTGACCGCATGCCCGACATGACTTTCATGAGTTAGTTGGGTTTGGGCTCTTTAGGTAGTCCAAGTACCATCTCGCCGATGATGTTGCGCTGAACCTGTGAGGAGCCCGCATAAATCGTGCCTGCACGCGCATTCAAAAATGTCATCGCCCAACTCATCGAACTATTCGCTGCGCCACCATCGTCAGTCTGAAACGATGAGATCGGTTTGCGTCCGACTGGCACAAGACCGTCTGCGCCAAGAATATCCATCGCTAGTTCAGTAACTATCTTGTGATACTCGCTCCAATACAACTTTGAAATTGCGCCGTCTGGCCCTGGATGATGACCTGCAACAAACTTTGTGAGCGTGCGCAAACCCAAATATTTCATAATTTGAACTCGGCCGTAGCACTCGCTCAATCGCTGACGAATTCTCGGGTCACTTGCAACTCCTCGCTCTTGAGCAAGTGCAAGCAGGCGATCAAATTCATCTTGAAAACGAATTGACAATGTTGCTGCCGCCTCACCGCGCTCATAGCCAAGTAGTGACATCGCTACTGCCCAACCGTTATTCAACCCGCCGATTACATTTTCCTTTGGACAAACGGCATCGGTGTAGAAAACTTCGTTGAACTCACTCTCACCTGAGATCATCTTGATCGGGCGAACTTCGACTCCTGGCTGACGCATATCGACTAATAAAAACGAGATGCCTTTATGTTTTGGTGCATCAGGATTTGTGCGAGCGAGCGTAAAAATATGTGTCGCATGTTGGCCAGATGA
Source organism: Ilumatobacteraceae bacterium (assembly GCA_964203235.1). Classification (GTDB taxonomy): domain Bacteria; phylum Actinomycetota; class Acidimicrobiia; order Acidimicrobiales; family Ilumatobacteraceae; genus BACL27. Next base: position 546,194 of record CAXNLE010000001.1, on the reverse strand, counting down.
AGTCCAAATTTTTTGGCCATTTAAAAGAAATTGATCGCCATCGAGTGTTGCCTTGAGCGCGACGTTGCCGAGATCTGATCCTGCATTTGGTTCGCTGTATCCCTGACACCAAAGATCTTGACCAGAAATAATTCGAGGTAAGTAGTGTCTTTTTTGTTCTTCGGTGCCCCAGATCAACAAAGTGTTGCCAAGCATTTGAATACCAAATACATCATTGAACGAACCTGTTGGCACACCAGCACGAGCAAATTCTTCCGCAACGATTACTTGCTCTAGCGCTGAGAGCCCACCACCGCCATATTCAACGGGCCAACCTGGTGCAAGGTAAGGGCTCGATGCCAAAACTTGTCGCCACTGCTTCATAAATTCTTCTGCCGCTTTGCCTTCAAGCGAACCGATGCCCTTCCAAGTTGCGGGAAGTTTCTCCGCTAAAAATGCTTGAACTTTTTCGCGGTATTCTTCGGCGTGAGGCTCGTAGACGGGTTTCATGAATCACATCCTAGATTGCGAGCTACTGCTGCTGCCCCAACGAGCGGCGACAACTGACCGAGTCCAGCCCTGTAAACAGTGAAGCCACGAATAAATTCGATCTTGGCTGTGCGATTTAACTCGTTTTGGATGGCCTCGAAAAATGGGTCGCCAAAACCAAGAGCAACTGATCCAGCAATTACCGCGCTACGCAAATCAATAATCGCGCCGACACTTGTGAGCGCGCGCGCCACAAGTCGACCCGTATTTTGAATTACGTCAAGACTCGCCTCGGCTGCGGGTTTGCCAGTGATCGCTTCAATAGATCGCCCAGATGCATGCGCCTCAAGACAGCCGTACGATCCACATGCGCATAATCGACCTTCTGGTTCAACAATCACATGACCGATGTGGCCGGCATTACCAATTCGACCGTTAAGAACCTTTCCGCCCGAAATTATTCCGCCACCAACACCGGTTGACACAACCATGCCAATGACGTCAGTTTGACCGGCTACGGCACCGCACCAAACTTCACCTTGTACTAGTGCTTTCGCATCGTTGTCTATGTACACGGGCATCTGTGTGAGTTCTTGCAATTTTGAACGCAGCGGAAAATCGCGCCACTCAGAAATATGCAACGTCGAAACTAGTTCACCATCTGGGCCCATCGGTCCGCCACATCCGACTCCACAACCAACGAGTTCAACATCAGTCAATGCGAGTTGCGATTGTATTAATTCACTTAATGCTTGCCAAACATTTGTCTGTGGCGTGACGGCGCGCCCGTGCGATAGAACCTCACCCGTTAGAGAAACAACTCCGACTGAAAGTTTCGTACCACCGATGTCAACTGCGAAATAACCGCGCGAAGTCACCCGAAAATATCTTTAGCGCTCGCGCGTAAACTTTTCGCGCATACGTTGGGCATTTACGCGAGATGCTCGCAAGGATTCAGTGACATCAGCCAGACCAACTTTTGACATTGCACGCAATTGACGCTCAACGATTAATGCACACGCAAGCATCGCTAGAAAGCCGACAAATGCCAGCGCAAAATGAACTTGCAAACCAAGAATTGTCAAAACCATTGAGACGACAATGCCCAGACCTGCCCACCATGCGGTGCGCGCCGAATGTCTATACAGACCTTTCGAAGAAACGGCTTGAGCGAATTTCTCGTCTTCTTTAAGATCGTGCTCAATTTGCGCAAGAATTTGTCGTTCGTTGTCGGATAACGGCACATGACCTCCACTGTCGCGTCGCGATTCGTTTATATCTTAAATCTCTACCCCGATTGTAGGTGAGGTTTATTGCGATTTAGGGTCGCTGGGGCCCCACTTTGAAGAACTTGGGTCACGTTCCTGACCAAGTGTGCTGGCAGGTTTTATCGCTGAATCACCGAACCGATCGCGAATCTCGTCAATTGCCGATGTGGTGGTGCTCCAGGCTGCATCTATATTATTGGCAGATTCATCGCCCGAAGACATGTCGAACAAACTCATTTGCTGTTCAGGAACAACCAGATTTCTCGCGCTAACACCAAGCAATCGAATACCGGCTTTCAAGTCAATACTTCGCAATAACGGCTCAAGCAATCGAACCATTGCGGGTGCCGTCGAGATCGGCATATCAACGCTGATCGATCTTGTCACCAACTGAAAGTCTGCGTATTTAATTTTCAGCGAAATCGTTCGCGCACCAACACCAGAATTACGACATCTGGTTGCCACAGAATCTGCAAGTCTCACAAGATGATCATGTGCATTCTCGTATTGCGTAATGTCACTCGAAAAAGTCTCTTCGTGTCCAATTGATTTGGCATCGCGATCAGGCTCAACATCACGATCATCAATACCTTGTGCGAGCATCGCCAGATGACGCCCTTGTGAATCACCGAGAACTGCAATCAATACTTTTAAGTCGAATATTGCGAGATCTCCAACTGTTTTGATCCCGAGGCCTTGAAGTTTTTTAAGCGTCACTGGCCCGACACCCCAGAGCGCGTCGACATCAAGCGGGTACAAAAAGTCAAGTTCGCGAGTCGGCACGACTTCATAGACCCCGTGCCCTGCGACTACTCCGTGTCGCGAGGCTTTTGGCTTTGCAACAACCGATGCAAGTTTTGCTAAAAATTTATTTGGCGCAATGCCAACGCTGCAAGTTAGTTGAGTAACTTCGACAACGCGGCGCCTGACTTCATGAGCAATTGTCGACCCAGAACCAAAAAGTCGCAACGAACCCGAAACATCGAGAAAGGCTTCATCGAGTGATAATCCTTCAACTAGCGGAGTGAACTCGTTGAAGACTTGAAATACTTCAGCGCTGACATCCGAATAATGACCGTGGTCGCCGGGCAAAAAGATTGCTTGTGGGCAAAGCCGTTTTGCCTGCGACGCTGACATCGCCGAAAAAACACCGAATCTTCGGGCTTCATACGATGCTGCAGCGACAACGCCGCGTGAACCATCGCTGCCGACAACTACCGGCTTACCAACAAGATGTGGATTGCGGCGTAATTCAACTGCGACATAAAACATGTCCATATCAACATGCAAAATCGTTCTGAAATCAGAACTTTGGCGAGCACCCACAAATCAAACGCTAGCCATGCATCGCAACCTGAGTTCGTGAACCTACGCTTCTAAGGATGATTGCCAAACAGCACAGTAATGCTCGCGCACTTTCGGCACTGCCCTCGGTTGGCGCGCGAGTTGTCGCCTTTATCGGGATTCTGATTGCGGGTTTCGCCGGCTCACTAATTGGCTTTTCACTGATTGATTTGCAGTGTCAAGGCTCATGTGATGTGCCGAACTCGATTGGCCTCGTATCTGGTGCTTTGATCAGCGCAGCAGGAATGAGTGTTGTTGTAGTTCTTGTTTTACGCGCAGTCGGCGAATGGCGAGAACTTGATGGTCACAAATGATTAGCTCTAACACAGCACTTCTTCTTGAAATCTGCACCGAACTAGCAGTGACCGGCGGCAAGCGCGCGCATGCAGGTCGTCGCGCCGGTTTGAAAGACGTTCAAACTAAAACAACTAGTACCGACATGGTTACCGAATTTGATAAGGCCACAGAAACGTACATCGTCAATGAAATTCGTTCACGCCGACCTGACGACTCAATTATTGGTGAAGAGGGCGGCTCACACTCTGGTAGCAACAATTACACATGGTGTATTGACCCAATCGATGGCACGACGAATTTTCTCTATGCCTTACCGAGTTGGAGCGTGTCAATTGGCATCAGCGACGAAATAGGACCACTTGTTGGTGTCGTATATATACCTGCGCTTGACGAAATATTCTCAGCGACTCGTGGTGGTGGGGCATTTTTGAATGGCGAACAAATTCGATGCAACGAAATAACAGATATCTCGAAAGCATTGGTCTGCACAGGGTTCAGTTATTCGCCAGAACATCGGACGGTTCAATCAAAGCGGGTCTCAACTTTTATTCACAAAGTGCGCGATATTCGTCGACTTGGGGCAGCCAGCGTTGATATTTGTTTCGTTGCGTGTGGCAGAGTCGACGCGTATTTTGAGGAGAATTTGCATTCTTGGGATATTGCAGCGGCAGAACTAATTGCGATCGAGGCAGGCGCGCGCAGTGGAGATTTTCATGGCGGCATTTCAAGCCCAGCCGAAATCATGATTGCATCTCCGAAAATTTTTGAAGCGTTAAGTGATTTGGTGTGCGAAGGCAATTAGGTGTTGTTGAGCCAGCAGCAAATTATTTGTAACTTATAAAACCATGAGCGTCGTAATCGCCATTGATGCAGGAACAACTGGCGTGCGGTCTCGTGCAGTTTTTACCGATGGTTCTAAATCGATTTCGTCGTATCGCGAATTTACCCAACACTTTCCACAACCTGGGTGGGTAGAACACGATGCACAAGAAATTTGGCAAGCGGTACTCGCGACACTGCAAGACGTAACCGAGCAAATCAACCAGACAATCACCGCAATCGGAATCACGAATCAACGCGAAACAATCGTTGCCTGGAACAAGCAAACAGGTAAGCCATACGGCAATGCAATAGTTTGGCAAGACCGACGCACCGCTGATCGATGTATTGAACTCGCCGAGAATTTGTCGCTGGTGCGTCAACAAACTGGTTTGGTTCTTGACCCGTATTTCTCGGCGACAAAAATTGAATGGCTATTAAGCAATCGCGAAATTCGCCAAGATGATGATCTCTGCATCGGCACTATTGACTCTTGGCTAATTTGGAATCTGACTGGTTCAAAATCTTTTGTTACTGACTGCACTAATGCAAGCCGAACAATGTTGTTTGATATCACTGAACTATGTTGGAGCGATCAACTAACGAAATTATTTGGCGTGCAACCGAAGTTTTTACCAGAGGTTCGCGCATCAAGTGGTGAATTTGGTGTGACCATTCAACATGGCTCTGTGCCGGCGGGCATCTCGATCAGCGGTGTTGCCGGCGATCAGCACGCGGCATTATTTGGCCAAGCTTGCTTTAGTGCAGGCAGCGCTAAGAATACCTACGGCACAGGCAGTTTCGTATTAATGAATGTCGGCACGACGTGCCCTGAGCCAAAAGACGGAATGCTGACAACGATTGCATGGCAACTTGGTAGCGATAAACCCGTCTATGCACTTGAAGGCGCGATATTTGTAACTGGAGCCGCAATTCAATGGCTACGCGACGGTTTAAACATCATCGACAATGCCAGCGAAATCAACGTACTCGCACAGAGTGTCAGCGATTCAGGCGGCGTCGTAGTTGTCCCCGCGTTCACAGGTCTTGGTAGCCCGTGGTGGGATGCATACGCTCGTGGCGCAATTTTCGGCATCACCCGTGGAACCTCGCGTGCACATATCGCACGAGCCACAATCGAATCGATCGTATTTCAAACTCGCGACGTCGCCGAAGCAATGTCTAAAGCATCTGGAGTAGCAATTACTGAATTAAAAGTTGACGGTGGCGCTTCGGTAGTTGATTTGATGATGCAATTGCAAGCCGATCATTTAGGAGTCGACGTATTGCGACCAAATGAATTAGAGACAACTGCAATGGGTGCGGCTTATCTTGCAGGCTTAGCTAAGGGCGTTTGGCAATCTACGCAAGATATCGCAGATGCATGGCAACTTGAAAAAACATTTTCACCCACTACACAACCAACTGGATATGAAACTTGGCAGACAGCTGTCAAGCGATCAATGAACTGGGTGAAATAGCGCGTTAATTTTTTAAAGCGCCGACAACAATGCAGCGCCGATTGCGCCAGCGCTCTCACCAAGTTGCGCAACGCGTAATTCTGGGTGATCACGGTTTTCGGGTGCGTAGAGAAGTTTTTTGAACCAGTTCTTTATATGTGGCATCACAGAATCTGCTGCTTCAGCCAAACCGCCGCCAATCACAATCACGTTCGGATCAGTGATGTTTGTTAAATTCACCAAACCAATTGCAACCCACTTACCAAAGGTGTCTAGGTAACCCAAAGCCTGCTCGTCGCCAGCGACTGCGCGTGCAATTACTTCTTCACCACGTTCACCACCGGCAATTGTTGCCAACCCCGAACCTGATGCATATCGCTCCCAGCATCCGCGTTGTCCACACGGACACAAAATGCCATGCGACTCAACAATCATGTGTCCGATCTCGCCGGCAAAACCATGACTGCCCCGCTGCAACTTTGAACCAGATACAAATCCTCCACCGATTCCGGTACCTAAAGTAACCATCCACATATCGGTAGCGCCGCGACCAGCACCGTATTGCCACTCTGCATGTGCCGCACAAGTTGCATCATTTTCAACATCGATTACATGGCCAAGTTCTTTTTGTAAAAGTGTGCGTAGGTCGAGTTCATTCGCACCGGTCAAGTTTGGTGATTCTCGAACTACACCAGTTGGAGTTATTAAACCCGGTACGCCAATACCAAGAGTTTTGTAACTGCCAAGTTCTCGCGCGATTTCGGCAAGAGTAGAAACTAATTGATCAGCATGAGGCGTCGGACGGCGAACGGAATTAACAATTTCTCCGCCTTCGAAAAGAACTCCGAGACACTTTGTTCCGCCGACATCTATACCAGCAACGGCTGTCACGATTCGCAGCGAACCTTTAGTTCCTTTAAGGTATGCAATATTCGGCCTTCGGCACGACGTTTTATGAAACCCGGAATTGGAACTATCAACTCAATTGATAACAAATATGTGACTTTGGTTTTGTCGCCTGATGATTCAAATCGATATTCGCCATCAATCGCGCGCTCAATATCGCCTTCAGCAAGATGCCACGAAATACTTTTTGGCGCTTGTGAATAGTCGTACTTAAGCGAGTAACTGGAGCTTCGTCCAAGTGCGGCAACTCGATAGTCAACCAACACCGGTCGTGATTCTGCGTCACGCTCGCGAATGATTACTTCTTTTACGTCGTGCGCCCACTCTGGATAGAGCTCAACGTCAGTCGCCACCGCGAAGCAATGCTCGGGAGTCGCGGCAATGACTTCTGACTCGACTGCTGAATCTGGCACCCCACTATTCAAACACAAACTAAAGCGCTTTCAACGCTTGACCCAGCGTTAACGCTAGTTTGTCGTAGTCAAACAGACTTTCGGCTCTCAGCCGTGACGCATGACCCATCTTTTGACGCTCGCTCTTATCGTCTAGTAATCGTCTTATCCCAGCAACGACTTCGCTGACCCGATTTGGGTGGTCGATGATTAATCCTGTCACGCCATCTTCAACCGCGTCGGCTGATCCACCACTACGACCAGCAATTTGTGGAACTCCACAGGCTGCGGCCTCGGCAAAAACAATACCGAACCCTTCTTGCTCTAGACCACCCCATCGAGATCGACAAAGCATCGCGCAAATATCAGCGCACCCATAAAGGTTTGGTAAATCTGCGTCACTCACCCGACCAAGCATCGTCACAGGAGCGCGCAACTCACGAATTATTCTGTCAAGTCGATTTCGATCGCGACCACCACCAGCAATCACGACTCGCAACTTTGGATAGTCATTAGCCAAGTGCGCCGCCGCACGAATCAAAATATCGAAACCTTTTCGCGGAACAAGCCGACTAACACCGACAATAAGTTCTGCGTCATCGGCGATGCCAAATTGTTTTCGAGCACTCGAAATTTGTTGTTGTGACAATTCTCGAAACCGTGATACATCAACACCTGGTGTAACGACAGTTACATCAATATCGCGACCTGCGTATCGGATCGATTCTTGTGCCGGATAAGTGCCCGATGCAATAACGCCTGACGCCTTACGCAAAACATTGCCAAGCAGATTTGAAGTCACTGGCAGTCGGCCAGGCACAGTCACTTCGGCTCCATGCACAACAACTACGTAAGGGAGGTCGAGCCAAGGGCCAACAATGCCGAGCGGCACAGCGGGGTCAAGCACGATCAGTTCTGCTCCAACCTCTTGTGCCATTTGGTTTATACGTCGCACCATCAGCGGATGTGGCAAGAGAACTGGTTCGGCGATTCGCCTAATCAAAAAATTTTGCGCTGCATCAAACTCTTGGGCACCGCGATATGGGCTCGTGAGCACCGCAAAGTTCTCAGGTGGCAAACGGCGCCACCACTCATAAAGAACGTTCTGGATTCCGCCAACTTTTGGTGGAAAGTCGTTTGTCACTAATAAATGCTTCACTTACTACTACCTTACGCTCGGCAATGAGTTGAGTTCATTTTGAACTATTGGGTCTATATCTTTGCTTGGCAAAAGATTGTTCAAACCTAAACGGGCTGTCGCCCAAACTGCATGTGCTCGCAAAATTGGTTCGCGATCTATTAGGTAGCGCTTTAGAACTATTTGAGTGGTTTCATCTGAAGCATCGCCGATATTGCCAAGTATTATCAGCGCATTACGCCGAAGCCACTTTGGATCACGATCGGCGATGTACCATGCTTTGAAATTCTCGAGCAAAGTTTCATCGTCCGAGTTCAAAATAGACATCACACTTACCCATGCTTGAGTTTTACCCTGCGGCTTTTCAAAGATTGCATGGCGAACTGTTGGCGGACAAACCTCCTGGCAGTCATCACATCCATAAATTCGATCTCCAAGTGCAATTCGAAACGCAGGATCAAACGTTCCGGGTTTTTGCAACAGCCATGCCAAACATTTTCGTGCGTCTACGACGCCTGGTGCGATTATCGCCTGAGTTGGACATTTATCAATGCATCTTTGACATGATCCGCAACCGTCTTTGACAGTTGTTGTTGATGGCGTTAGCGGTGCATTGGTTAGCACACTGCCGAGTACAAAATAACTTCCGGCACCTTCAATTAGAAGATTTGCATTCTTGCCATACCAACCAAGACCTGCCTCGTACGCGACTTCACGATCAACAATTGAATTATCATCAGCCAAAATAATCGCCCGCCAACCATCTTTCTTTAGTTGCGCTGCAATTTGTGCAAGACCTTGACGAAGCTGTTCGTAATAATCAGCCCATACGTATCGGGCAACTCGTGCGGACTGCTCAACTTGTTTTAGCGGCATCTGCGTTGCATATGATCTCGCGCCAACAATTATTGATCGCGCGTTTGGCATTGTGCTCATTGGATCTGTGCTTCTATTTGGATTGCGGTAAGTGAATTGCATCTCGTTGTGAAGCCCGAGAGATTTTCTTTCGGTAAGCACCTCTCGGGCACGATTCAAAATGTCGGCACTAGTCACGCCGACTCGATGCAGGCCAGAGGCGACACCGAGAGCAATTAGTTGTTCTGCGTAACGACTTGACGAAACGAATGGATGTCTTTTCGACTGCGATTTGAGCTGTGATATCAGAACTGGTTTGAGCGCTGGTACGAGCGCTGAATCGCTCGTGTCTTTCTCGGGTTTTTTAGCTAACTGCACGATGCCGAAGCGTAGGCACCATTCCGGCATTTGCCAGCAATCGCAGTGTTCTTTGTTCTTCTAAATTCAAAACCACCGCCGATTCACTCGATTCATTACAAAAGAATGCGACTACGCAATCATCACAGGCGGCACTCGCCCGCATGATGCAAGTCTCGCAGCTAATTTCGAGTGACCCCTCAATTGGTGGATCTTGGCTCGTAACAGGGATTCGGGGGAAATCTCTCACGTATGGGCTCCTTTATTGAATGTTTAACTCAATACTGCCCAAGGGGTGTTACAGAGTATTTATCTAATTAGCTAGTTAACTAATTAAATAGCGAGCAATTGTGCCCCGTGTGTGGCGATTCGCAAAACCATCGTCGATCCATGATCGGGCAGACAGTCTGCAATCCGCTGAGCATTTGTGTCGTCACACATCGCCGCAACGGTTGGCCCAGAACCAGATAGCCACGCGCACCAAGCGCCAGCTTTTACAAAAATATTTAATGCTTCTTGCGACGCAGGAACTTTTTTGAATCGAACATCTTGATGCAGACGATCTTGCGTAGCAGTTTGCAGCGCCGAAATATCATTCGCCGCAAATGCCGCAACTAAAAGCGCTGTGCGTCCGACGTTGAAAACCGCATCATCAAATGAGACTGTCGCTGGAAGTTTCGTCCGTGATTCTTTGGTTGAAGTCTGCTGTTGTGGAACCCAAACAATTATTGATGGATCAAGCTGCGTTGGAATTCGAACTGTAGATCCAGCAACACTTGCCACCACGCCACCAAGTAGCGACGCAGCAACATTGTCTGGATGTCCTTCAAGCTCAGCGGCAATTGCCAAAATTTCGTGTTGTGCGTTTACAAAAGCAGTCTCATCTGTTCCATTTTTTTGCGCATGCGCTAGCGAAACGCCGGCAACTCGAGCAGCACCACTAAAACCCAATCCTTTACCCATTGGCATTTGCGAACGTACCCACAATGGCCCAGTGCCACCACAGTGCTTAAACGCCACAAGTGTCGGATGATTCTCTATCGCTTCGATCGAGTCAGCAGGCGAAGTACCAAAGCCCGCTTCGAGATGAAGCGACAAAGCCATACCCAAAACATCAAAGCCAGGGCCGATATTTGCCGAACTTGCAGGCACGCGCACGGCGACTGAGTTATTAGATGTGTTCATAAAGGTTCATAAAAATTGTCTACGTAATTATTTTAGTGTGCCATGTGCTTGGCAGCATCAACACTGACGCGAATAACTTGATCTAAAACATCTCGCGCTGAGCCAGAGTCAATTGATGCTGTGGCGATCTCAACTCCTTGCTGCATGTCATCGGCTTTACCAGTCACGACGATTCCTGCGGCGGCGTTGAGCAGAACGATATCTCTGATCGGCCCTTTGGCGCCGTCCAGCATCTCACGAAACACTTTTGCATTATCTCTAGGCTCGCCACCACGAACAGCAACAACATCAGCAAAGCCAAGCCCAAGAGATCTAGGGTCAATTTCAAATTCGCGTAACTTGCCGTTATACATTTCTACAATTGGGCACTTGCCACTCAACGAAAGTTCATCCATCCCACCATTTCCATGCACAACCCAAGCACGATTGACACCTCGCGTGACTAGGGCATGTGCCATCACGGTTGCCGCCTTTGGATCGCCGACACCAACCACCATAAATGAGACCGGTGCAGGGTTGGCCATTGGTCCGAGCAAGTTGAATACTGTTGGCACGCCGATCTCGCGCCGTGATGGACCCGTAAAACGAAAAGCGGGATGAAATCGTTGCGCAAAACAGAAACCAAAACCAGCCTCTTCAACACAGCGGGTTACGCCGGGGCCATCTAACTCAATCGCCACACCAAGTGCCTCAAGCACATCGGCAGCACCACTCTTCGACGAAGACGCACGACTGCCGTGTTTGCAAACTGGTATGCCTGCACCAGCAGCAACAATTGCAGACATTGTTGAAACATTGACCGAATAACTGTGATCTCCACCTGTGCCAACAATGTCTAGTGCACGTTGCGCAATATCATCGCTCAATACAACACGCTCGGCCGCTCGACGCACTTCGGCAAGCATTCCTTCAAGTTCAATTTCTGTTTCACCTTTCGCCCGAAGCGAAATAATGAATGCGGTTATTTGCGAAGGTGTTGCCTCTCCAGAAAGTACCGAACGCATTGCCGCCCCCGCGTGACTTGCAGACAAATCTTTTCGCGCCAACAGTTGCGAAATTATTTGCGGCCATCCGCCGGCGAGTTCGACTTCACTCATGCGAATTCTCGCTAGGCGCTACGCCTACCAATCCTAAGCAACCTACGACGCTCGCGTGCCGAGGCACCTCCCCAAACGCCCTGCTTTTCACGAGTTTCGAGTGCATAGTTCAGACACGCTATGCGCACATGACAGCTTTTACAGATCGCAATTGCTTGATCGCAATTATCTTCACTTTCCGGATAAAAAATATCCGGGTCAAGGCCTTGACACGCACTATTTACGCGCCACGATAAATCGAACTCGTGCACTTGAACCCCCTTGTTCTCGTAGCAAACGAGAGACTAAGGCTTCAATGCCCCACTTCGCCAATCCAAAAAACTAGCGAAAGCCGAAATACTGCCAATAACGGCAACGTATTTGACAATTCGAGGTTATTTAGTTTTAATCCCGAAGATCAATTAACAGTTCAGAAACCGTGTATTGAGCGAGTTCTGTTGATTCTATGTAATTTGACAAGACCGAAATCACTTGAACCTCGCCCTTGGCGAATTCATCAATCTGCTCAGGAGAAAATTCAAAGCGGATGTAGTGGACCGCCGCAGTTACATTTTCGCGAGTCAACTGCTCGGCATGACCTTCTTCGACAATCGCTTTGACTAGTTCACCGTTCGACAACTTAATCGCAATCGATCGCTCGATGCCGACAAGTTTTGGCAACCATTCACGAACCTGTGCGTCCGTTGTGAGTTCAATAAATAAAGTTGCCGAAAGTTGACCCTTCTCAGGGATCAGTGGGTTGTACGCCTTGAGTTCTTCAAGCACACCTTCGTCTGTTAAAACTTTTTCTACCCGCAACATTTCTTGAATTTGTGCCTGCATTGTTTGTCGATTCTCAAACATTACGGTGATCATTGTTCCGAGTGCAATCCGACGACGACGCTTAATTTCAAAAACTTCTTTCTGACGAACTTCGCGAATACGCTCGTATTGCCGATGGTCCATGATGTCGCTCATCGTCAATTTTCGACTTGGGGATGCTGTCTCTGTTTTCATTTTGAACTGTCTCCTGATGGTTTTTGATTTGGTCTGGTTTGTTCTGGTTTGATTCCGTAAGCCTTAGCAATTACTTCTATTGGATGAAGTGGCGTCTCACCTGTTTGCTCTGTGATTGCAGTGTTCGCCAAGTGGCAGTCACCCGCAACGACTTCAGAATCGGCGTCGCGAATCATCTGACCTAGTTTTTGTGCAATCGGAATCGATAGTTCGGCATTTTCTGCACGCAGCCCCCACATTCCGTCAATGCCTGAGCACTGCTGCACTAGTTTGATTTTCGAGCCAGTCAACTTCATTAAGTCACGACTCTTGAGACCGATATTTTGTGCCCTTAAGTGACACGGCGTGTGATATGTAATCGACTCAGGTACCTCGCCAACGAAGTTCGTGTCTAATGAAGAGCCTTCGGTTTTGTGCACCTTCATTAAATACTCTGCAGCATCGTAAGTATTATCTGCCACGAGTTGTGCATCTGGGCCACCTACATAGTCGAGATAATCTTTTTTCAAAACATAACCACATGTTGGCTGAGGCACAACAATGTCTGTACCTTTTCTAACTTCAGCGGCGAGCGTTGCCACGTTCTTAGCCGCAACTTTTGTGAACTGATCCATATCACCACTATGCAAAAACGGCGCTCCACAGCAGCCGGCATCACTAAGCGAACATTCAATACCATTGCGTTCGTAAACATTTACAAGAGCATGACCAATCGCTGGTTCTTGATACTCAACCAAACAAGTCGGATAGACCGTAACTCTGCCCTGTAGTTTTTCGATTTGAACTTTTGTCCGACGGTTAAACCAAGTTGAGAACCTTTGACGGGCAAATGCCGGCAACATACGAACGCTCGAAACTCCAGCAGTTGCTTCAACAACTTTGCGAATCAATGAACCAGGTTTCGCACCCATAACTTTGTTCGCAATCGGGCCAGACGAAGTTGCGGCCATACCAAGTGCGTCGGTGCGACCAAGCATTGCAGTCGTCACTTTGCTACGCATTGAAACTTGACCGTTGGCTCGACGCATCGCGTCAACTCGCAGCATCAACCGAGGGAAATCTAATGCCCACTCGTGGATTCCCGGTGTGTAAGGGCAATTGACGTAACACAATTTGCACTGAAAACATTCGTCGGCGACATGATCTTGTTGCGCCGGGGTCATCTTGCCCGCATCTTGATCGTCATGAGCGTCGATGTAACTGAACAGCGTCGGAAACGATGGACAGAACTTAAAACAAAGTCGACATCCATGACACAAGTCGTAAACTCGTGTCAATTCTTCGCGGGTGTCCGCCTCGTCAAGATATTTTGCGTGCTGCGGGTCGTAAATAATTGTCATTTTTATCTGTCTCACAAATTTCAATAAGGGGATTAAAAATTTCGTTGATGGTGCCGCCCGTAAAAACGAACGACACCATCAACAATTAATAATTAAACTAGCGATTTAGCCGAGGGCTTTAAGACCTTCACCGAATCGACCTGCATGGCTCTTCTCTGCGCGAGCAAGAGTTTCAAACCAGTCAGCGATTTCTGTGAATCCTTCTTCGCGAGCAGTCTTCGAAAAACCTGGGTACATCTGTGTGTACTCATAAGTTTCACCTGCTACTGATGCTTTGAAGTTGTCTGCTGTGTCACCGATTGGCTCACCAGATGCTGGGTCGCCAACTTCTGCAAGGTAATCCAAGTGGCCGTGTGCATGTCCGGTTTCGCCTTCGGCGACTGAACGGAACAATGACGCTGCATCTGGATAACCCTCGATGTCTGCCTTCTGTGCGAACCACAAGTAGCGTCGATTCGCTTGGCTCTCGCCAGCAAACGCTTCCTTGAGATTCTCATGTGTCTTGGTGCCATTTAGCTTGGCCATGATGATTCTCCTTTATTTATATTTGATAGTTGATAATTGATGATTAATTACTGATTGCTTGTTTAACTTGCTTTATTTTTTTCGCCTGGAGACCAGGAGATCTTTTAGTGTTTCGTGATATTTGCTCACCGTGACTTGGACGATTGCATCGATCACAACGACCATGAAATACGACGCCAACTTCTTCAACTGCGAAACCCTCGGCACTTCCAGCACGCAACTTTGGTGCAGAAGTTATATCAACATCATGAATCGCACCACACGAACCACAAACAAAATGTTGATGCTCACCCATGTTCGGGTCAAATCTCATCGCACCGTTGCCTAGATCGACAAGTTGCAGTTCTCCCATATCGGCGAGTTCTCCGAGAGTTTGATAAATAGTTCGAAGCGAGATACCAGGCATTTGCTTGCTCGCAATCTCAAACAGTGATTCGGCAGTTGGATGACTGTCGTTGTCATGCAACAAGCCAAACAAAAGTTGGCGCTGCGGAGTCAGCTTCAATTGCTTCTCGCGAAACACTTGAGCAAGTTCAGTTGGCGAACGCATGTCAAAGAGATTAACTAGCCCGACCCTAATTAGCAAGTCATGCTAATTAACAATTGATGTGACTTATGGCAAATTAAGTTCGCTAATTCTTTTTGGGCTTAGAGCGAATACTCCTCTTGCCTTAGGCTGTGGCAATGCCTCTGCCGATAAGCGGACCTCAAAATCGCATTGAAACAATTGCAAAATTAAAAGCTCAGACTTTTGACATTGTTGTTGTTGGCGGTGGCGTAACTGGTCTTGGTGTTGCTTTAGACGCAGCATCTCGCGGGTTGACTGTGGCTTTGGTTGAGCGCGAAGACCTCGCTTCTGGCACCTCTTCGAAGAGCAGCAAATTAATCCACGGTGGACTTCGCTATCTGCAACAAGGCGAAGTTCGACTTGTTTACGAAGCACTACACGAACGCCAGCGACTAAAGCGCAATGCCCCACACCTAGTGCAAACTTTGCCGTTCATGATTCCAATTCTTAAACGAGATGGTGTTGTTTCAAAGAAGATTGCGCGCGCACTTGGCTCGGCAATGTGGATGTATGACCTTACTGGTGGTTGGCGAATTGGAAAGTTTCATCGTCGACTCAAAGCCGATAGAGCATTTTTACATTTACCGACGATGCAACGAGAGCGACTCGGGTCGGCATATGTGTATTACGACGCGATGGCCGACGACGCGCGTATTTGTGTCTCACTTGCGCGCACCGCAATCAGCCATGGCGCAGTTATTTCGAACTACACGGCTGTTGACAAAATTTTGCACGATGACAGAGGCGTCACGCGCGGCGTTCAAGTCACAACATCAGATGCAGAAACTTTTGAAGTTCAAGCGCGTTTAGTTATCAACGCTGCGGGTGTCTGGTCAGATGAAGTTTTGACTACCGATCTTGGCTTTGACCCAGACAGCATTCGGCCAGCAAAGGGCGTTCATCTAACTGTGCCGTGGAAAAAAGTTCGCAACGACATAGCTGTTGTCATCCCGGTTCCAGGTGACAAGCGCAGTTTGTTTCTCGTGCCGTGGATCTCTAATTTTGACGGCACCTACCAGTACACATATATAGGTACCACCGATACTGATTATCAAGGATCAATCGACGACCCTCAGTGCACCAGCACGGACATCGACTATGTACTTAAGGCGCTGAACGCTGCTGTAACAACTGATATCACTCGCGACGACATTACTGCTGTGTGGTCGGGGCTTAGACCACTCGTCAAGAGTGTGAGTGGTGAAAAGATGAGTTCTCGCACAGCAGATCTTTCGCGACGACATAAAGTTGCCACAACAAAATCTGGAATGATCACAGTGACCGGCGGAAAACTCACAACATATCGCAAAATGGCTGAAGATGCCGTAGATCAAGCTCTCTCATCGCTCGACAAAAAAGCACGTTGCAAAACAAAAAGCTTGTCGTTCGTGGGAGCCAGTTCGAAAAGCGTTAAAAATAAAGATGCCCGCGAACAGCATCTCTTCTCACGCTTTGGTAGCGAATCGAAAATAGTTACAGATTTGATCAAACAAAACGCGAGCCTTGGCGAGCAATTGATTCCGGGTCTGCCCTACTTGCGTGCTGAAGCTATTTTTGCCGTAACACACGAGATGGCTAACACCCTCGACGACATTCTTTCGCGTCGAACTAGAAGCCGAATAATTAATCGTCGCGCAACTGTCGCCAATGCACGTGATGTAGCAGAATTAGTTGCACCGTTGCTCGGTTGGTCTGAGCAAGAGATAGCTAACCAAGTACTGGCATTCGCCAACTCTTGCTCACTTGAAGATGAAGCCTCAGTAACTATTTAAAAACTCATGACGACAACGCGCCCAACTCCACCGATTGAATTCTCAGTAGACATCAGTCAAATCACCGACCGTTTTCAGACAACCGTCAAGCCGCTATCTGAATCGTTTGTCGTCGATTTAAATAAAGTTTGTCCGAGTTCAAGCGACCTTGCTGATCGTGTTCAGCACTCGCGTGACTGGTGGCCGCTGGCAATGCACTGGTCGCTTAACGCGCAGACCGCTCGTCGAGCAGACGTAATCTGTCGACCAACAACAACGAAACACATCAGCGACATAGTCGCATTGTGTTCGACTAATTCAGTACCGATAACAGTTTCAGGCGGACGCTCGGGAGTATGCGGCGCCGCTATTCCATTATTTGGTGGCGTTGTTATTGACACGACATCACTCGCTGGCGTTATCAGCGTCGACGAGATTTCAGGTCTTGTTGAAGTGCTACCTGGCACCTTCGGTCCAGATCTCGAAAATACTCTGCGACAAAAACACGGTCTATCTGTTGGGCATTTTCCGCAATCATTTGATATCTCAACTGTTGGTGGATGGATTGGATCTCGCGGCGCCGGACAGTTTTCAACGCGATACGGAAAAATCGACGACATGGTTGCAGGCCTCGAGGTCGTACTCGCCGACGGCTCGGTGATTCTCACAGGCACCGAACCAGCAGGTGCGGCGGGCCCAAGTCTTACTTCATTATTTATCGGCAGCGAAGGTTCATTTGGGATTATCAGTAAAGTTTGGTTGCGCGCGCATCCGATCGCCCCAACCGAACGACGTGCTGCCTACATGTTTGGCTCATTTGCTGATGCAGTTGAGGCGATGCGATTAGCAATTCGCTCGGGAGCGACTCCAGCCGTATTGCGACTGTATGACGAACGCGAGAGCAAGCGCGCTCACGGTGGCGACGGAACTCAGTGCGCGCTATTGGTGCTTGACGAAGGAGAAACTGTTTTAATTGACGCGATGATGAAAGTTGTTGATAACGCTTGTATCGCGAATAACGCGCAGTCGGCAGATGTGGCGTTAGTCGAACATTGGATGAACCATCGCAACGACACAAGCGGATTGCAAGCATTATCTAAAAAAGGATTCGTAATTGACACGATGGAAGTTGCAGTTTGCTGGTCAAAAGTAAATCAAGTCGCTGAAACTGTAAAGAAATCAATCATGACCGTAACTGGTGCCAGAAGTGCTAGCTGTCATATTTCACACAGTTACATCGATGGCGCGTGTATTTATTTTACTTTTGTCGCCGAGCCTGCATCTAACACTCTTGAATCAATCGAAATAGCTTACGAGGCTATTTGGAACTCGGCACAGAACTCGGCTCTTGATGCTGGTGCAAATCTTTCACATCATCACGGTGTCGGCATCAACCGTGCCAAGTTTATGAAGCGCGCTCTTGGGCCAGCGCACGATGTACTAGCGGCGATTAAACACGCACTCGACCCAAAAGATATTTTGAATCCTGGCAAATTAGGTTTCGCTTCTAGTCGCGGCGAAATAAAAACAAAGAAATAATACCGTGAGCATTCTGGTTGTCGATGTTGGCACTAGTGGTTTACGTGCCGCAGTCGTACGCCAAGATGGCTCAGTACATTTTTTGAATTACGAATCTTGTCGACCAGATACCCCCAGCTCTGGACTTGTTGAATTTGATCCGCGAAAAATGGCCGATGCTGTTTTGCGGGTATGCAATGCGACGATTGAACAATCCAAAAATACGGACAAGATTGAGGCAGTTGGTATAACCAACCAGCGTGCATCGACAGTGATGTGGAGTAAATCAACCGGCAAACCACTAGGCCCCGCACTTGGCTGGCAAGACTTGCGAACAGTTTTTGATTGCATCACTGCCGCCTCTGAACACTCGATCAAACTTGCGCCAAATCAGACGGCTACAAAAGCGGCATGGATGATTCAGAACTATGTCGTGGCAAACAATCTTGATTTCAGCGATGTACGAATCGGCACTGTTGATTCGTGGATCGCATCGGTACTTTCTAACAACGAACTACACGTGACTGACTCAACCAACGCAGGGGCTACGGGTTTGTGCACACTTGATGCTTCGCAATGGTCTGAGCGAATATGCGATTTACTAAAAGTTGATGTCTCGATGCTTCCAAAAATTGTCAAGTCAACCGGCGTGATTGGCAATGCAACTGCTTTGCCTGGCTCACCACCAATCGCATCACTTATTGGTGATCAACAATCATCATTAATCGGTCAAGGATGCATTAATAGCGGAGCGACAAAAATAACTTTCGGTACCGGCGGGATGCTCGATGTATTCACCGGTACAACTAGCCCAACAAAAATGCAGCGCTCAGAAAACGGTAGCTATCCACTCGTGGCTTACAGCGACGAGCAAACAACCTTTTGGGCTGCTGAGGCGATAATGCTTTCTGCAGGTACGAACATCGAATGGCTTCGTGATGATTTGCAAATTATTTCAACAAGTCAAGAAAGCCATGAGATTGCGATGCAAGTTGATGATTCGGGCGGCGTAGTTTTCGTGCCTGCACTTTTCGGACTTGGCACACCACATTGGGATTACGGCGCACGCGGAACTTTGCTCGGTTTAACTCGCGGCACGACTCGAGCCCACATTGTTCGAGCAGTTCTAGAAGGCATCGCACATCGTGGAGCCGACATGCTCGAGGCAGTAATTGCCGACACCAAACTTTCTGTGACTTCGTTGCGAGTTGACGGCGGCATGAGTCAGAATTCAACATTTATGCAATCTTTAGCCAATACGACCGGCTTGAATATCGAAATCTCGCCCGTTGCTGAAGCCACCACGCTTGGCGCAGCTTTTCTCGCGGGCGTTGCCGTGGGCACTTGGCCAACGATTAGCCAAGCCACGAGTAGCACCAAACCTGCAAACGTAGTAAATCCAACACGAAAACTTGATCGTGCACAATGGCACGAGGCAATCACTCGTTCGCGTGGGTGGATTCCTTCATTATCGAGTCTTGACTTCTAAATTCGTCTAGATTTGTACGATGCTTTCACCTTCTGATACCAAACTTTTAGCGTTCGCGCAGACTTTAGAAATCACCACCCGTGACATTTACGCAGCAGTAGTGAGCCGCAAATCGCTTAGCGATGAAGAGAATGAATTGTTAGAACAATTTCACGCCCACCATGTGGCATACGAACAAGCATTAAATGGTTTGCTATCAAAGAACGCAGCAAACAAACGTGATGATGCAATTTACGCAAGTTTTGACGCAAAACTTTCTGAAGCACAAAACATTTGGATAGCACTTTTAGAAATCGAAAACACAATGATTTCAAGCCACACAAAAGCTATCGAAACCATTGAGTCGGCGAAAGTTGCAGCGCTTATTGCATCAATAATCACTGTCGAGGCCCGACATGCAGCGATACTTGCAAGCCAGACGACAACTAATATTTCAACGGCGCTAGATAACAACACCTCGGCATTGGTTGCATTATGAGCAATTTCACTCGGCGCGAACTTCTTAGATTGAGCGGAGTCTCACTCGCATCAGGGCTAGTACTTGCTGCATGCGGCAAACAAGTTGGGCTTGTTGATGACAACGCGATCACAGTTCTTGGACAATCGTCGGTGACAACACCGTTGGCTGAAGCCGAAGTAACTGATGCAGTCTTGCTTCGTACTGCGGCATCGCTCGAATACAACGCGATTGAAACATATGCAACAGCACTAGATCTAGGAGTTTTCACTGGCGATCTACGCAAAGTCTCTGAGATTGCAAAGCGTTTTTCTGCTGATCACAGCGAGCATGCCGACGCAGTTAACTCGCTTGCAGTGAAATTCGGGGCCAAAGAATTTCGATGTAGCAATACTCGAATTTCAGAGTCGTACATTTTGCCAGCGCTGAAATTAATTACTGCTGACGATAATCCAAACCAAGCAATAGACATTGTGGCACTTGCACACGCTGTTGAAAATCTCGCAGCGCAAACGTACCAAGGCGTTGTAGCAATGCTCACCGATCCGATGTTGCGCGCAGATGCAATTCGAATCGGTCAACAAGAGGCCCGGCATGCTGCGATACTCGCACAGATTTTGAATCCTGGTCGAAAAAATATTGGACCAACCTCAGACGCAAAGACTGGCAAACCAAATATTGCCGCCGTTCCAACAGAATTTGGTTCGCTCGCCAACATTCAACTAGTAATCGGCAAACCAAAGCCTGACGGCACAAGAACTACGTTGCTTCTTGAAACGCCAAGTCTTAACTCGTTGGTCTACGACTTCGTCGCCTGCGAAGCCTAAATCTCGCGCCATACACTTAAACCAACGGTGAGTCGGTCAGACGACCGCAGTGTTGTGGTGCTTGCATTGCGACATTGAGGAAAGTCGGGACTTCGCAGGACAAAGTGCTGGTGAAAGCCAGGTCGGGGTGACCTGATATTACGTGCAACAGAAAATAAACCGCCGATGGATAAATATCGCAAGATTTTTGTCACAGGTAAGGATGAAACGGTGCGGTAAGAGCGCACCAGCGCAGGTGGCAACAGTTGCGGCTTGGTACGTCACTTGAAGCAAGGCCATGCAGAGGGCATGAACTGTCCGTTTGCTTTCGAGCAACCCTCGGGTAGGCCGCATAGATGGATGGTCGTCAGGATCGACAGGAAACTGTTGAAACTACAAAATCCCGCTTATCGACCGACTCACTGTTACCCCAAAATTAGTTTTAATCAGCCCGCTGCAGTGATCCTGTTTTTAGAAAGGTGTGGCGACGGTGAGTGTCTGAAAGCGCGAAGTAGTTCCAGGCAACGATGCAAGCAACGATGCCGAATAGTTCGAGTGGCAGATTGACCAGCCCGCGTTCAATTGATGGCAAAGATCTTTCGTCATTAGTAGTGACGGTCAACGGCCACCAAAAAGTTTTTGTTGCGGTAAATGCGCCATCGTAAATTAGGTGCATAAACAAACCAATCGGTATCGCCAAGAGCCTTTGACGAATTGGGCGTCGACCAGCAGTTGCCATCATGATCGCAAACAACACGGCGATGCTCGTCACGACACTGTGCATCAAATTTTGCACCACATTTTGTGAGGTACCAAAAGCCAGAAACAGACCATCAACCAAGTCAGGCATCAACGCGGCAATCGCCAGAACTCGATAATCAAATTTTGGATCGCGAAATACAAACCAAACTGACCAAATCGAAGTTGCAATAAACCAAAAAAACATCAGAAATTTGAGCAGTCAGTTCACATCAATCAAATAACTAGATAGCAATCACAATTCGGACACTCTGGAATTTCGCCATCGGGGCATTTTTTGAGTGCAGACAATTCAACGGTTGATAGATCAAGATGGCACGACTGGCAAGTTGCTCTGTGTAAATCGGCAACTGCTGGCGTGGTTCGCTTATTTTTCTTAAGATCATAAAGTTTTATTAGTTCTGGGGTGATCATCGCAGACACGGTAATGCGCTTCGCCTCGAGTTCAAGTTTCGATTGCTCACACTGCTCTATCGCCAAAGCTAGAGCCCGTGTTGCTTGCTCAATAACTTCGTTTTGTTTGACTATCTGATTATTCAACTCAATCTGTTGGCGATCAAATTGCTCGGCAACTTCTAGCAATGCCAATTCTCTGTCGTCATTAGCACTTCGCACAGCCGTAGCCATTGTGATTTCATGTTGTAATGCTTCGGCTTCACGCGGGGCAATAATTGTTTTGAGTTGCTGGCCGTATTTAGTAATTGACGACTCACATTTCTTATTATCAAGTTCAATCAATTCAATGTCGTGTTGCGTAACTTTGAGTTGTGCCCTCACAGCAACCAACTCTTTGTTGAAACCATTTAGCACAGTGGTTGCCGCAGTCAGGTTTGTCCGCTCTGTAAGTGTTGCTAGATGATGCTTAAGTTGAAGCAACGCAGTGTCACATCGTTGAAGTTCTAATAACGGTTTTAGTGAAGCCACTACGGGGCACCAGTTGCAGTTTGCACATTATTTTGAAGTGGCTTTCCGCAATCAAAGAAATACAAGCCGAGATTAGTAGATGGCACAGGCGAATATGGATTTGAGTCGGTCGGCGCGATTGTTGTATCTGGAGTAAGCACGCTGATCACCACAGTATTGGCAACTGTCGGCTCAACGCCTTCTGGCGCGACCGATGTAGTAGTTAATTTTGCTTCTTTTTTAGTTAGGGCAACGGTACTGACGGGAATCGTGCCAGAGACAACTTGCGCCGGGCATTCAACACCTGGCAGATAAAGCCGAAGTGGTTGTCGCGTTGGTGCGGGTGGCTTTGGAAAACTTAGTGTTTCAAGACCTTTGTGCACGTCGTCCATATACGACTTCCAAATCATCGCCGGAAACATCGAGCCCTGCACTCCTCCGCGACCAGCAATAACCGAAGCAAACTCTGGCACATTACGTGAAGTCATTTTTGTATATCCTTTCGGATCACCAACCCAAACTGCGGTTGAAAATTGCGGTGTGAAACCCACAAACCAAGCGTTGGTGTTGTTGTCTTGTGTTCCGGTCTTGCCAGCGGCCTGACGACCACCTTCAAGTGGAGTTCGCCGTGCTGTACCAAACTCAATTACGCCTCGCATAATGTCGGCCGCGTTGTTGGCAACATCACTAGGCAAAGTTTGCTCTGCAACAGCCGCCTCGTTCTCAAACAGAATCGTGCCCTTTGCATCTTCGATTCTTTGAATCATGTACGGCTCACGGTGTACCCCAGAATTAGCCAACGTTTGAATACCCGAAGCCATATCCATTGCACTAAGTTCATTGGCGCCAGTCGCCAAACTTGCGTAAGGCTGAATCGTATAAGTCTCCTTGCTCAGCCATTCTGACGAGGCCATGCGATACATCGTGGCCACCACTCGATCTAGGCCGACAATTTGCGACAACTTGGCATAAGCGCAGTTAATTGAAAGCCAAGTCATTGTTCTCAGCGGAGCAGTTGCCTGACTTACACCCTTGGTGATTTCAAACGGCTCTTCCAAATTTTCTGGATTAGGTAATGTGCACGGCAGAGTGCCGTCAATCAAGTCTTCTGGTTGCACGCCTGCTTGCAAGGCTGCGGCGAGAATAAAAAACTTGATGCTTGAACCAGTTTGTCGTCGGCGCAATGCCAAGTTGACTTCGTTCTGTCCGGCCTTGAAACCTGGGCCACCAACCATCGCGCGAATCGCACCGGTTTTTGAATCCAACGAAATCAACGACGCTTGTATCCCAGCTTTATTTTCTGGCAACTGATTTTTAACAGCTTGCTCGGCGGCAGCTTGGGCTTCCAAGTTAAGCGTCGTGTAAATTTTGAGACCACCTCTGAACAATGCGTTATAGCGTTGCTGATATGTCGTACCTAACAAGTCGCTTCGGTTCAACAAAAAATCTTTTGTAAATTCTGTGAAGTAAGTTCGCTCAAGATTTGAATTTTCTACTTTGGCTAACACCTCAGGAATCTCAGGTTTGTCACCGATTTTGATTCGCTCATCTTGACTGAGCAGCCCAGTTGCGACGAGTCGATCAAGAACTTCTAGATACCGTGCGCGAGAACTATCAGGATGCAAGATCGGATCATAGGTTGAAGGTGCTTGAATTAGCCCTGCGAGAAATGCGCCGTTGAGCAAAGTCAACTCGCTAACACTTTTGCCAAAATATCTTTCGGATGCAGCTTGCAGACCATAAGTATTGTTGCCGAGATAAATCGTGTTGAGATATCGCTCAAGTATCGTTCGCTTCGGAATTTGCTTCTCAAGCATCGTGGCATAGCGGGCTTGCAAAACTTTGTAGCGACCATTGCGATCAAAGCCAGCGAGAAACTCGTTCTTGACAACTTGCATTGTGATCGTGCTCGCGCCTTGCTTGGCACCAGATTGTGTATTTGACAAGATCGCCCGTGTGAACGAACGGAGATTGACACCTTTGTGACGATTAAATTCATTATCTTCAAGCGCCAGAATTGCGGCCACGACATCAACTGGAATCTTGTCAATATTTAGAATCTGGCTATTCTCCAATTGATAAACGCCAATTTGCTTACCGGTTTCATCAAACACATAACTTCGCTCGGCGAGACCAGAGAATCCGGTCAAGACTGGCGGCACCTGCGTGTGAGAGTTCAAAATCCCCCAGACTCGTGGGGCCATAGCCGTAATAGTTGCCGCAATAAACATTGCACCTGCGATCATCACGGCCGCTAGGCGCGTAATAAACAGACCTCTAGAAGTGCTTATCGCGCGAAGAATCTTCTTCACCACACATCTAATCTACTTGCAATCGAAGTTCGCAAGTCTCCATGACAAATATAACTGTGCACGGAGAGTAATATTTTCTGATGACTTCTACGAAACCAATAATTCGTCCATTTAGATTTGGCATTCAAGCGAGTAAAGCCGGTTCACGAAAAGAGTGGGTTGAACTTGCAAAAGCGACAGAAGATCATGGCTTTAGTTCGTTGACAATGCCAGATCATTTCACCGACCAACTCGCGCCAGTGCCAGCTCTGATGAGTGCCGCCGATGCAACTTCTAAACTTCGCATCGGTGCACTCGTTTGGGATAACGACTATAAACATCCAGTTGTACTCGCAAAAGAATTAGCGACGATGGATCTTCTGTCGGATGGCCGTCTTGAAATTGGGATTGGCGCAGGCTGGATGGCTACTGACTACGAACAATCTGGCATGGTTTACGACAAGCCTGGCGTACGCATTGATCGCTTTCTCGAAGGACTCGAAATCATCAAGCACGCAATGACCGGCGAAAAGTTTTCATTTACGGGCGCACACTACAAAATAACTGACTATATTTCTGCGCCGTTGCCAGTACAAAGACCTTGTCCACCAATATTGATTGGTGGCGGCGGACCGAGAGTTCTCAAACTTGCCGCACAACTTGCCGACATTATCGGGATCAATCCATCAATGAAAGATGGCGTAGTCAATGCCGAGACAATAACCCATATGACCGCTGACGCAGTTGCCGAAAAAATCAAAATCGTAGAGAATACTGCTGGTACGCGAATGCAAAATATTGAACTCAACATACGCGCTTTCTTGGTAAATATTTGCGAAAGCGCCGACGAAGCGATCAACGGCACAGCCAATATGTTCAAAGTCGCACCTGAAATGATCGCCAACTCACCGTTTGCTTTAATGGGGCCACCTGCAAAAATCGCCGAAGATTTGCTTGCGCGCCGCGAACGTTGGGGATTGTCTTACATCATTGTTGGTGGCGAAGACGTCAACAGTTTTGCGCCAGTAATAAAAATTCTCGCCGGAAAATAAAGGCTCTAAGCGCCTGACTAGTAGCCGGGCACGATCGCGCGCTTAACGGGGCGATCCCAACCAGGTTGACCAGTCGGCTTTGGACTCGGCCAAAGACCCGGACCCATCTCCATGATTCCGTGGTGCGTGTTATATTCGCCCAGTAAATTCAAAAACGGTACCGCATCGAACGCTTCGGGCCCACGCACACCTACTCCTTTCCAACTTCCGTTGGCAAGTAATTCAAGAGCAACGACCGGACACATCGCGGTTTGCCACAACACCGCTTGCGAACCCCAA
This sequence comes from Ilumatobacteraceae bacterium, assembly GCA_964203235.1. Taxonomy (GTDB): domain Bacteria; phylum Actinomycetota; class Acidimicrobiia; order Acidimicrobiales; family Ilumatobacteraceae; genus BACL27. The sequence goes on along the minus strand of CAXNLE010000001.1, from coordinate 519,874 downwards.
TCACGCATTGTCGTTTCATTGTCAGCAACGTGATACAAGTAAACTTCGCGTGGCTTGCCGTCGTAAGTTCCTTTGACCCATGTGCCTGCGCATGTTCGACCATGCATCAAGTGACCAAGTTTTGCAGGATTAGGTAGTACCGCGGCCAACACATCTCGCGGCGAAACCGAAACATCACCAACACGAATCTTTTCGTTGCTGTCAAGACCCAAGTATGCGAATGTTTTAAGCCAGTCAATGAATTCTGCACCAAGACTGTATTTAAATGTGACTCGATTGCAATCTATTTCACGCGGAATCATGATCACTTCTTCGTGTTCAACATTGACGCATTCATAGGCACCGATACCAGCCGGAAAGTGAAAGATCTCTGGCTCACTAAAACAATCAGTTGTAAACAGACCTCGCTTACGCTCCCAGACGACAGGTGGGTTCAAAGTTTCTTCAATTGTTGTCCAAATTGAAAATGTCGGTGCGAAATCTAAACCGTCGATAGATAAGTTCGAACCGTCACGAACGCCGATCTCATCGATTGTGTCAAACAGATGATCCGATGCATATCGCGCAAACACATTGCTCAGGCCTGGCTCGACGCCCATTCCGACGAGGGCAAGTAATCCTTTTTCTTTCCAACGTTCATCTGAAGAAATTTGATCTTTGCCAAGTGGCTCGCCCACTTCTTCATACGGATTAGTCGGGTGTGGCTTACTTAAATTCATCGCCATATCGAGGTAGGTACAGCCCGCTTCAAATGCGGCTTCAAAAATCGGCTCATTTAAACGCGGGTCACAGGCGTTGACGATTACGTCGGCCTTCACTCTTTGTGCCAAAGCAACTATGTCTGTTTTACTACGAGCGTCAACTTTGGCTGATGAAAATCGACCAGGATCTTCAAGTTTGGCGATGATCTCGTCACCGCGGCCTGAGTTGATATCGGCCAATATAAACGAATCAAAAAAACTACGAGTTTCGGCGATTGAGGCCATACCGCCACCAACTCCACCGGCACCAATCACAAGAATGTTTGCCACAATAAGCCTGATTACTTTTCTCGTCGTTACTCGGGTGTAACTAACTACCTAAGGCTATCGCTCATCTCTGACAAACGGTTGACCCAACATTTTCGGTGCACCCAATAGCCGTCGTGCCCTCGGTGTTGATAATGCAACCAAAACGACAAGCGTCATCAAATATGGAAACATCGAAACAATCTCTGATGGCAAAATATTAATTTGTTGACCCTGCAATGTAAACGGAACTTGAAGACAAAAACCAAACAAAACTGCACCAGCAATTGCCCGCAAAGGTCGCCAAGATGCAAACACAACAAGTGCAAGCGCTATCCACCCGATTCCGTTTGTTGTCGCCGATTGGTTCCATGCTGCAGCGCGCGCAAACATATACCAGCCACCGCCTAGTCCTATTAGTGCACCACCAATAACGGTATGCACATACCGAATTCGTTTAACTGACACACCTTGAGCGTCAACAGTCGCGGGTGCATCGCCTGTCGCTCGCAGAATCAAACCAGGCCGAGTGCGATGAAGGTACAACGAGACGACCAATGCAAACAACCAAGTCGCATACGTAATTGGATCGTGACCAAAAATTACTGGACCGATAATCGGAAGATCAGACAACACGCCGAAATCAATCTTTTCAATGATCACCGGACGTGATTTACCTTCAATTGGTTTGCCAATAAACTGTGATAGCCCGGTACCGAAAATTACCATTGCGAGCCCAGAAACGATTTGATTTGCGCGCAATGTGACGGTCAATGTTGCATGAATTAGTGCCATTGCGGCACCAACAATTAGTGCCGACCCAAGCGCTAGCCATAAATGCCCAGTTGAGTCGCCAACAACAAAAGCAGTGACGGCACCCATCAATAAATAACCTTCAACACCCAGATTGATCACACCAGATCGCTCAGTGATCATTGCCCCAAGTGAAGCCAGAATAAGAGTCGTTGCAATGCTTATGGCATCGGCGAATGTCAAAAGCCAAACATTTGAATTCATGCTGACACCTTCGCAGTTTGCACAACACGAGTTACTACGAATTTGTTACGTCTAAAAATTTCGCCACCAAGTGCGAACAGCAACACTGCTCCTTGCAGCACGACTGCAATTGCAATTGGCACAGGGTCAGACGACGCCTGTAACGCAGAACCACCAACACGAAGTCCAGCAAATAAAACTGCAGTAATGATTACCGCGACGAAGTTGTACCGCGCAAGAGCAGCCACCACGATGCCGGCATAACCAAGACCAGTTTGCAATAGACCCGGATCAACCTTGCCAGCGGGGCCGACGACATACATTGCTCCACCTAGTCCCGCTAGAGCCCCTGAAACAAGCAGAACAGAAGTCGTTAACCAAGCGCTGTTCATACCGGCATATCGCGCCGTTTGCGGAGAGTCAGCGAATACAGAAGTTTCATATCCATAATTTGAGCGACGCACGAACCAAAATAAAAATGCTGCGAGCGTGATTGAAATAATTAAAGTTGGATATGTATTTGTTGTGCCAAACGAATCAAATCTCGCACTCTCACCAATTAGCCGACCTTGCGGAAACGGCGTAGACGGGTCTCTAAAAAAACCGCGTGAGCCATATATGAAATAATTAATCAAATTGAGTGCCACATAGTTCAGCAATAAAGTACTGACAATTTCGCTTGTGCCCATCCGCGCCCGCAAAAGTGCTGGCACAAGAACCCATACTGCACCAAACAGCGCACCAGTAATAAGCACCACTGGCACCGCAATGAATTGATTTAAATGTGGGGCGAGAGCGATACCTGCCCATGCGCCGCCAACCATGCCGAGATACAGCTGACCTTCTTGACCGATGTTGTACAGGTTCATGCGAAATGCAAACGCTGCAGCCAAACCAGTACAGATAAGTGGCGTCGCCAGACCAAGTGTGTCTGTGATTCCATAGAAACTTGTGTAGCCGTTATCAAGCAAATCGAGATACGTGCGAATTGGTGGATGGCCGGTAATTAACAAGAACACTCCACCGACGACAAGTGCGAACAAAACCGAAAACACCGGCACGATGACAACAAGCCAACGCGATGAAGTTAATCGAGCTTCAAGCTGAACGCGAATGCCACCAATAATCACGGCGCCAGCCCGGCCATTGCTCGACCAACTTTTTCAAAATCATCTGCCACGCCTTTAGCTTCGAGCACTATCGAACCTCGGTACAAAACAAGTACCCGATCGGCCAAGGTCATAACTTCATCGAGATCTTCACTGATCAAAAGAATCGCTTTACCATTCTTTCGCGCATCATCAAGAAGCGCATGTACTGCTTCAACCGCACCAACGTCTAGACCTCGAGTTGGCGAACAGACGACTAATACACGCGATGCATCAGTCGAAAACAATTCACGCGCAAGTAAAACTTTTTGCGCATTACCACCCGAAAGTTTTCGTGTTGGGGTCAATGGCCCAGGCGTCTTGATCTCTAACTTCTCAATGAAGCCTTCGGCTTCAATAAACGCACTTTTGCGATCAACGAGAAATCCGCGATCGCGAGTCAATAAAAGATTGTCAACCATTGAAAGCGACGGCGCTAGGCCTGTGCCGAGTCGATCTTCGGGCACATAAGCCAGACCAGCCTGACGAGTTGCTCGCGCACCAAGACCGACCGTCGGTATGCCACAAACCGTGACTGCGCCTTGACTCGGTTGTCGCAATCCCGAAATCACTTCGGCGAGATCACGTTGACCGTTTCCTGAGACTCCGGCAATGCCCAAAATTTCGCCAGATCGAACTCTGAGATTTATATCCGAAAGAACACTCGGCTGATTCGGCCGATTTTGCGATTGATCGTGCGATAAGTGAACTTGCGATACCGAGAGCAACACATTGCCTGAATCTGAAGTTCCACGACGTGGGGCAAGAGTAATTTCGCGACCAACCATTAATTCTGCAAGCCGACTCGCATCTGCTTCACCGCGTTTGACTGAGCCGGTAACTTTGCCATCTCGCATAACTGTGATGCGGTCCGAGATATCTACGACTTCACCAAGTTTGTGACTTACAAAAACAACAGATTTTCCAACACTGGTCATCGCTCGAACAGTTTCAAATAGCTTTACTACTTCCGGCGGCGCTAATAGTGCGGTCGGCTCGTCAAGCAACAACACTTCAGCACCGTGATAGAGCGCCTTAACAATTTCGACTCGTTGCCTCTGCCCTGCGGATAATTCACCGACAACTGCTCGCGGGTCGAGCGGTAAACCAAACTTTTCACTGACTTCTGAAACTTTGGCTTCAATGTCTTTTGGTTGCAATACAAATGAAAGCCCTTTGCTGCCGAGCACGACATTCTCAGAAACGGTAAAACGATCTACCAAACGAAAGTGCTGATGCACCATTGCGATTCCATGACTTAATCCACTGCGCGGACTTGAAAGTCGAACTTCTTTCCCGTTTCTAAGCACAGATCCTTCATCAGGACGATACAAACCACTCAAAATTGAAGCAAGTGTGCTTTTGCCGGCGCCATTCTCACCTAACAACGTATGCACTTCGCCTCGCGCAACGTCAAAGTTGACGTGCTGATTTGCGATGACGCCAGGAAACCTCTTAGTTACATTCTGCGCTGACAACGCTGAAGGGGTCACACCGTTTTCACGATGCGACCCCTGCGTCGCCTCCGAAGAGGCATTCATAATTATTTACCAGTCCGACTTATCAGAAGTATTTATCAGAAGTATTCATCAGCCCTTGGTCGAGCCGATTACACCTTCAACGAAGTACATCTGACCGAGCAAATCACCAAGCGGTGCAACTACACCTGCGGCGATTTGTTCTTTTCCTTCATTGTCATTGATTGGTCCTGTGAAAGGAGCAAATGATCCATCAATTATTGCTGCTGCTTTAGTTGCAATAGTTGCTTGAGTCTCTGCGCTCACTGAAGAACCAAATACACCAAGCTTGACAGTGCCGTCTTTCATGTTGCCGTAGTACTGACCAGCGTCGCCTGCAAGACAGTTTCCATCAGCAAGTGACTTAGCGGCTGCGATGTAATATGGACCCCAGTCCCAAGTTGGAGCTGTCAACCAAGTATCTGGGAAGTCGCCAGCTTTTGTATCTGAGTTATATCCGACCCACTTCGCGCCAGCTTCTTTTGCTGCTTCGCCAGTTGCTGTCGAGTCTTGGTGCATACCAAGAACGTCGGCACCTGCTTGCAACAATGACTGTGCAGCTTCTTTTTCTTTCGCTGGATCAAACCAAGTTGAAGTCCACGAAACTTGAACTGTTGCTTTTGGATTCACTGAACGTGCACCAAGTGTGAACGCGTTGATTCCTCGAACAACTTCTGGAATCGGGAACGCCGCGACGTATCCCAATTTTCCACTCTTTGATGCTGCGCCTGCTGCGATACCAGAAAGGTAACGGGCTTCTTCGGCAGCACCGAAGTAAGTTCCCAAGTTTGGTGCAGTCTTATATCCAGTTGCGTGCTCGAAGCAAACATCTGGATACTTTCCTGCGGTCTCAACCATTGGGTCCATGTATCCAAATGATGTTCCGAAAATTAAGTTGTAGCCGTCTCGTGCGAGTTTGTCGAAAGTTGCTGTCGAATCCGCACCTTCAGCAATATTTTCAAGGCGGGTCACTGAAATTCCGAGTTCGGCCTCAAGTGCTGCGATTCCCTGATCGTGTTGGTATGTGTAACCAGCGTCACCAGGAACACCGATGTAGACAACGGCTACTTTCAAGTTGCTGTAATCAGCCGCTGCTTCTGGCGCTGCAGTTTCTGCAGGTGCCTCAGTTTCTGTTGTTGCGCTGTCGCTACCGCCACATGCTGCGACACCAAGTACCGCTGCTAGTGAGAAAGCGAGAGCTGAAAATTTACTTCTTTTCATGTGTTCTCCCCTTGTTTAGATTTCGCCAATTGGCTGAAAATAGAGTAACACTTTCACACGTCGGGCCAGTTTGGCTATACAAATAGAGTGTTTGGTGGCTACAGATTTTCAAGAAGGCTAATTAGCCCAGTTCGTTTCTGAGAAAATTCAGTGCGCTAATTACAGACAACTGCCGCATCTGCTCACGGCCGATCGGTAGATGCATCGTCATTGACTTTGTTGAACCGTCAGGCATCGCCACACCAACGCAGAGGGTTCCAACTTTTACGCCTTGTTGCTCATCTGGGCCAGCAACCCCAGTTAGAGAGAGCCCGATATCGCTACCCAAAGCCTTCTTAACACCCGCTGCCATTTCTTTAGCGGCAGACTCACTGACAACAATTTCATTGGTGATTCCGAGAACGTCATATTTAACTTCACTTGCATAGCTGACGACAGCCCCACGAAACACATCACTTGCGCCAGGCACGGCAGTAAGACGTCCAGAAACTAATCCGCCAGTAACCGATTCGGCAACCGCGAGAGTGAGATTTTTTTTGCGCAAGATATCTAGAACGACAGCCTCCATTGTTTCGCCGTCAACGCCGAACACGATGTCGCCAACTTCATTACGAACTTTTGCATCCCACACATCTATCAACTCAATGGCTTCTTTTTGCGTATTCGCTTTTGCAGTTAGCCGAACTTTGATTCCTTCCCAGCCGCTTGCCAAAAACGCCAACGTCGGATTACCGACTTTCTCAAGTTCGCTGATCACTCCGACGAGTCGTTCATTGAGCCCACTCTCGCTATCGCCCCAAGTTCTCAACACGCGACTTTTAATTACTGATGCTTCGCCACTTCGTGCTAGCAAATCAGGCAATATCGCTCGTTCAAACATTTCGTAAAGTTCGAACGGCACACCGGGCACGGCATACATAACTTTGTCGCCGACTGGGCAAATCAAACCTGGCGCAGTACCGCGGCGCTGCTCAATAATCTTTGCCCCGCGTGGCACCATTGCTTGACGCAAATTATTTTCGGGCATTCGACGATTGCGTGCAGTGAACATCTGCTCAATCACTAGGGCAACTTCGTCATTCATTTCTAACTCAACGCCCATAATTTCAGCGATCGCTTCGCGAGTAATATCGTCGTGAGTTGGCCCAAGCCCGCCACAAATAATTACTGCATCTGTTTGCTCAAGAGTCGATTTCAAAGTAGCGACTATGCGAGCAAGATTGTCACCAACTTTGACTTGAAACAGTGAATCAATTCCGGCAGCGGCTAACTGCTCACCCAACCACGAAGAGTTCGTATCTACAATCTGACCTAATAGAAGTTCGGTGCCAATAGCAACAACACTGCAACGCATTATTTCTCAGCCCGCCGCAATATCGTTCGTGGCTTAAACGCGCGAACCGCATACTGTGCTCCACTGACGATGGTCAAAACCACAGCCAACCACAGAGTTATCTTCCATGTGTAAGTCATATCACGAGCACTAAACGGTGAGAGAGCAAACCCAACCGATACTTGCTGGCTGAGAGTTTTAACTTTAGCGATTCGACTCGCTGGCACTGAGACGCCCTTTGCCCCGACTACGACGCGATAGACGCTGACGATTACTTCGCGAATTGCAATAATCACAACAGGCCAAATCGAAAACATTCCACGATTGACGAGGGTGAACATCGCACCAAGCACGAGCACCTTGTCGGCGAGCGGGTCAAGAAATGCACCACTCTTCGTCGCACCATGTCGGCGCGCTAGATATCCGTCTAGAACGTCACTGACGCACAACGCAAACCATAACCAAGCAGCAAGCCAAGAACCTGTGTTGTCAAGTGACACGACGGTAAACAGAAGTGGTGAAACTAAGATTCGCGAAACAGTAACTGCGTTCGCCCAAGTTGCTAAGGCATTTGGATCTACTGGCACGATCTACCGACTCGCTGCATCTGGCGCGGCGCCAACTGCCAAAAGATCTGGCCCGAGAGCATCTTCAATTTCAACTTGCACAAAACTTCCCACACTTAGAGTCTCGCTGACATGTATTACTCCGTCAATTTCTGGGGCTTCTCGATGGCTTCTACCGACGCCTGTTGAATCTACGAGCACTTCTAGTGTTTCGCCAATTAAGTCATCCCGACGGCGCGCCGTAATCGCATCTTGCATTTCGCGTAACTCGCTCAGACGCTCGTTCATTAGTGATTTGTCTACGTGATCGGGCAAGTTAAGGGCATAAGTGCCCTCTTCTGGACTAAACCCAAAGAATCCACACCAATCAAGTTGTGCATCTTCGATAAACGCCAGCAACTCGTCATGATCTTCTTCGGTTTCGCCTGGATAACCAACTATGAAATTACTTCGCATCGCTGCCTCGGGCTCACGCTTGCGAATATCTTCAATGCGATTCAAAAAGCGCGTACCGTCACCCCATCGGCGCATTCGACGTAAATGTTGTTTCGAAACATGTTGTAGCGAAAGATCAAAATATGGCACGCCGGTTGCACAAATCGCATCAATCAAATCATCACTTAAATCGCTTGGGTACAAGTAGAGCAGTCTCGTTCGTTGCACTTTGCTAGCAACACGATTAACTAACTCAACAATTGAGCCTGCACCAAGTTCTTCGGGTCGATCTTTGCCATAACTGGCAAGGTCTTGCGCAACCAAAACAATTTCTTTGGCATCTAGTTGTTCAACTTCGGCAAGAATTGATTCAACATCACGACTGCGTTGCGGACCACGAAAACTTGGTATCGCACAAAAGCCACAGTTTCGATCGCAACCTTCGGCGATTTTTATGTAGGCCCACGGCGAACTCGACTTTGGTCGTGGCAAGTTCAGCAAATCAAACGCTGGTATCTGCTCGCCAGAAACCACCAGCGATTTTTTAGTAAGTGTTATCGGCACTCCAAAACCAGCTATGTGGTCGGCCTCAGGTAACGATTCAGCAAGTTCAGAGCCGTATCGCTCAGCCATGCAACCCGTTACAACAACGCGTGCGCCATCTTTGCGCAGTTTCGAAAGCGCCAACACAGTGTCAATAGATTCTCTTCGTGCGTCTTCGATAAACGCACAAGTGTTCACGACAACAAGATCAGCCAGACTCGCATCATCAGTTCGCTCAAGGCCGTCAAGCATCAACGTGCCAATTATTTTGTCAGAGTCAACATCATTCTTTGGGCAACCAAGCGACTCAAGATAAAAACGCTGTGTCACGGGTTGTAATGCTATCTAAATAAAGAAACCGTATTAACTCGCTTTTTGAATCAGTTCTAGTTCTTCAACGCTCATCAAAACTTCGCGGGGCCTTGAGCCCTCACTTGCCGCAACTACGCCTCGTTGTTCAAGCATGTCCATGAGACGACCTGCGCGTGCAAAACCAACTTTAAGTTTGCGCTGCAACATTGAAGTGCTGCCTTGTTGAGCACGAACAACTAGATCCATCGCTTGACGCATTAACTCATCGTCACCTTCGTCGCCACTGCTTCCACCGAAAACCGAGGCACTACCCGAGGCATTGGCTTCGCCTTCAACACCAGAAACATAGGCAACTTCTGGGGCTTGTCGACGCCAATGTCCGACAACTTTCTTCACTTCATTTTCGCTAACCCATGCTGATTGCAATCGTTGCGATACCGATGTGTTACCAGGCAACATCAACATGTCGCCCATACCAATCAATTTTTCGGCACCGGGCTGATCTAAAATTACTCGGCTATCAGTGAGACTCGAAACGGCGAATGCCATACGCGCAGGAATGTTGGCTTTGATCACTCCAGTTATTACGTTCACACTCGGTCGCTGTGTTGCAACTATTAAGTGGATTCCGACTGCGCGTGCTTTTTGCGCGATTCGCGTGATGCAATCTTCAACATCTCGTGCAGCAACCATCATCAAATCGTTTAACTCATCAACAACAATCAAAACGTATGGAATCCGCTCGAACTTTTTATCTGCAGGTTGACCTGACTCAACTGTCATTTCGCCACGATCGTATGCAGCGTTGTAACCAGCGATATCGCGGAAACCAGCTTCAACTAGAACGTCGTATCGTCGCTCCATTTCTTTAACTGCCCAGCCAAGAGCGTTTGCGGCTTTTTTCGGGTTTGTAACTGGAGCGGTCAACAAATGTGGCAAGCGTGCATACTGCCCCATCTCAACTTGTTTAGGGTCGATCAGAATCATCTTGACCTGATCAGGCGTTGCACGCATCAATACCGATGTGATGATGCAGTTAATCGCGCTTGATTTACCCGCACCTGTTGCACCTGCAATTAACAAGTGCGGTGTCGTCGAAATATTTAAGAAAACCGAGCGACCCGAAATATCTTTGCCCACAGCAACATCAAGCGGATGATTTGCCGTGCGGGCTTCTTGAGAAACTAGGAGGTCTCCAATTGAGACAAGTTCTCGAAGTTCGTTAGGCACCTCAATGCCGATCGCCGAACGACCAGGTATTGGTGCGAGAATTCGCACATCAGTCGCAGCCATTGTGTAAGCGATGTCGCGAGACAACGAAGTAACTTTGGCAACTTTTACACCATCGCCTAGTGAGAGTTCGTAGCGCGTAACAGTCGGCCCGCGGGTATAACCGACGAGCACAGTCTCGACACCATGCGAAGCCAATGCGGCAACAAGTTGGTCGCCACGATCTCGAATTGTTTGCTCGTTCGCTTTTTTATTTGTTGTTAATGAAAGAAATTCCATTTCTGGAAGCGTCCAAGCACTTGGTTGCCCAGATGGTCCGAGCGGTATTTCTTGCAACTCTCCCTTAACTGGTGCGAGTTTTGCTTTTGCCTTTTCGCGTCGCTTGCGACCGCGTTTTGGTTTTGGTTGTTCGTCAACCAATTCTGACTCATCCACTTCTTCGTCATCTAAGTTTTCTAATTCTGGATCTAGCGCAAAATCAAATAGTTGTGCCGCTTCATCATCAAAATCATCAGAATCATCAATACCCATATCCGAATAGTTGGCGCCGAGTGAATCATTTTGAATTTTGCTTTTTTGCGCAACATAAGAGTTTGCTCCGACGATAGATCTCCAAATCAAAACACTTAACTCAATCACAGATTTGCCCGTGATCATCATCGCCGAACCAACGAGCAAGATCGATAAAAGTGCAGTTGCTCCAGCGTCAGAAAATGAACTGGTTATTGGCTCACTAAACAGCCATCCGATCCATCCACCAGGATTTTTTGCAGAATCGCTCGAGTAGATATGTACAAGACCGAGTAGCACGCCAGAGAGCAACCCCCAACCGATCGCGCTACGAGATCGATACTGCCAATCTTTTTGAATTGCAAGAACGATTCCAAGTCCAAAACTTATTACTGGCAGAAAATACCGTCCACCACCGATTAAAAATAACAGTGCAGCATCTAATGCTTGACCAACCGGACCAGCCGACTCGATATAAACAGACAAAATAAGCAAAATCCCAAAGGCAATTAACCCAAGTCCACCAAATTCGTTTGAACGACCCGCAAACACACCACCAAACATTGGCGGATGCTCCGACTTGTAGTAGTACTTAATCGGCTCGTCATCTGTTTCATGTTCTCGATACGTACTCAAATGTGCAGTTGAGCGCGGTGCTTTTCGCTTAGCACCAGACGACCCAGACTTAGACCGCGAAGATTTAGAGCGCGAAGATTTAGATTTCGCCGCTTTTGCCACGAATCAACATTACCAATCGAGCATCTCTCGGTCAGGGACTAACCAGGCTATTTACTTGTGCTTGGCCTTTTTGTTCTTGTTGCCCCGTTGTAGTTTTGCTGGCACGACAAACTCTGCTGGTATGCGACCATCAAAGTCGAGATTCTTGTCGGTGATTTCAACAACATCTCCGTCTTCGCACAACAAAACTTTGCTTGGCGCGACCCCCATGATTTTTGCTAACTCGGTATTGGCAACCATGTGGCGATACTCACCGTGAATCGGGATAAACCATTCAGGTTCTGTGATATTCAAATACATTTTTAGATCTTCAGCCTGTGCATGACCCGTCGCGTGCACATCGGCGATGCCAGAATGCACAACAGTGGCACCGCGACGCAGCAATGCATCAATCACTTTGTTGACATTGTGTTCATTGCCCGGGATCGCGTGGCTCGAGAATACAACTGTGTCGTTGTCGCCGACTTTGACATATCGGCTGTCACCCTTGGCCAACAACGTCAGCGCCGACATCGCTTCTCCCTGTGATCCAGTCGAGATGATACAAATTTCTTCATCGTCATATTTGCCAAGCGAGTCAGAACTGACCAAACTCTTTTCGGGGATTGTCAAAACTTTTAGATCTCGTGCAAGACGAATGTTATTGATCATTGATCGCCCTAATGGCACGACAACACGACCCGATTCAATGGCCGCGTTAGCAATTTGTTGAACACGGTGAATATGACTCGCAAAACTTGCTGTGATGATTCGTTTGCTTCGATGGTCATTAAATAGTTGTCGCAACACAACGCCAACATCCGATTCACTCGGAGCATGCCCGCGTTCGCCCGCATTTGTTGAGTCAAGCATCAACAACCGAATACCCTCATTTGATGAAAGCGAACCAAGCCGTGCAAGATCGGTGCGTCGATCATCAACTGGTGTCAGATCAAGTTTGAAATCGCCAGAATGAACAATCACGCCTTGCGCTGTATGTAAAGCTATTGCGTGAGCATGCGGAACAGAATGTGTTACTGGTATGAACTCGACTTCAAATGGACCAATTTTGACTCGATCGTTGTCATCAACTTCGATGAACTTAGTTTTCTCAGTCAGTCGGGCCTCAGCGATTCGATTTCGCGCCAAACCCAATGTCAGTGCCGAACCATATAACGGAAACGAAGCATCTCGCAACAAATATTGCAATGCACCGACGTGATCTTCATGACCGTGTGTGGCTACGCATCCAACTATTCGTTCTTTGTTTTGAAGCAACCAAGTGAAGTCAGGGATTATCACATCAACATCGTCGCCATGCTCGGCTTTTGGAAACATTAAGCCGCAATCAATGAGCAAGATCTTTTTATCTTGCTCAATCGCCATACAGTTACGGCCGATTTCGCCGAGCCCGCCAAGAAACGAGATGCGAACTGGTTTTGACATTAAATAAGCTGTTAGCGACTTGCGGCAGCACGCGCTGCTTGCAAATTACCAAATACTTTTGCTGCCCGTTCGGCAAGACCAGTTGGTGGTGGCCCCATTGGTAATCGCGCATCGCCAACTGACAATCCGAGATGGTTCATCATTGCTTTGCTTGGCAATGGATTTGGATTTTCGTCGCCTGTTTCAAACGCAAAACTTTCTAACATTCTTGCATTCACTGCTCGGGCACCCACGATGTCGCCGGCATTCCACTTTTTAAACATTTCTTGGTGATCGACACCTGTCCAATGGGTTGCGACTCCGATCACGCCGACTGCACCAATCGCCATTAGCGGCAAAGTTAAACCGTCATCGCCGCTGAGAAGTTCAAAACTTTTTGGCACTTGGGTCATTAACATCGCGGTCTCGGCCGGGTTGCCGCTCGCATCTTTCAACGCAGCAACATTCTTTACTTCGTTCGCGAGTTTCGCGAGTGTCGAAGTTGAAATCTTTCGACCTGTACGCACTGGGATGTCGTAAACAACTACCGGAAGAGTTGTCGCTGCACAAACTTCTGTCATATGAGCGAAAATTCCGGCTTGAGATGGACGGTTGTAGTACGGGCCAACCGCGAGCACGCCGGCGATGCCGAGTTTTGATGCTTGTTTCGTTAGATGAATCGAATGACGTGTGTCATTTGTGACTGTTCCAGCAATGACAGGGATCGTCACTGCTTCAACAGTTGCACTAAACAACGAGAGTTTTTCCTCATCTGTAAGAGTTGATGCTTCACCGGTTGTGCCACCTACTACGAGTCCGTCGTTACCGTTCTCTTGCAACCACTTTGCAAGACGACGCACGCCGTCAAGATCAAGTTCGCCATTTTTATCAAACGGGGTGACCATTGCTGTGAGTACTTGACCGAATCTTGGCATGGTTAGGAATTTGAATTCGTAAAATTCGTATTGTGGCCATTCTTTAAATACTCACCAAATAAGTCTTCGGCCGTTAGCTCGCTAGGAATAATAGAGTCAAAGTAAACACGAAGTTTTTCATTATCAACACTCCGATTGGATTCCCAATTGTTTTTCACGGACTGAGGGAATTCAAGCTTCACGTCCGCTGACTGCCGGATACTTGGTATCAATATTTGTTTTGCCGCAGTCAACAACAATTTCAACTTACCTCTTCGACATGCAGACAAAAAATTCATCAAAATCTGATTCTTTGTCTTGTCTTTAACTTTCAAGAAGGTCTCCAACCCTCCTGAGTTTTGTAATTTCCAACAGTAAACATCGTCAAACTTATTCACACCTGAAGATTTTTCGATCAGTTCATATCCACAAGTTGAAAATATCTCAAGGACTTCTGCGTAACTAGTATTTTTCTTACCTAGCGACTGAGCGATTACCACTCCCGTGTAGACATTACCTCTCGACCATTCTTCTCTTATCCTCCAAAGATAAAACTTGAGGGCTGACTTTGACATTTCAGCAAATGCATGGTTGCAAATAACTACATTAAAAGCTGGAAGGATGATATTAGTATCAGCAACTATCCACCATGGGATATGACTCACGGCCGCGGTAGTCGACTCTTCACTTTCGCTTAGATCTTGATATCCATCGCCAATAATGGACGACCACAAACTCTTTTGGTACAAGAACATCGCTTGGGCATTCTCAACTGCCGAATATTGATACTTTTTTGACCACGCAAGAAGCCCCAAATATCCACAACCAGGACCAATCTCCAAAATTTTCAAACCTGATAAATTTTCAACTCCCACTCGGTTCTCAATAATTCTCAAGTAGTTGAGCGAGGCCAAAAGCGCTTTCTTCCCTGTGCCATTAATCCCTAATGATTTGGTTCCGTAAGCCCTTATTTGTTGGCTCGTCTTGACAAGCAGATTGAATTCGCCAGGCGATATGGAACCAACGGCCTTCAGAAGATTTTCAAATTGATTGTCTTTCATCATGTCGTGATAGCGCCATAATTCTGATGGGTTTGTAATTCGAAATGGGTATCCAATACTCTGAAAGAGTCCTGGCTGAAACGCTTGAATCGTAGTATTACCGAATATTGAAAGAGACGCGTTCTCGCGAGCGTCATACTTTTTTATTGAGCCACTTAAATCGTAATTTGCGAGCAAAATTTCTTCGACCCTATTACTATCGCAATTGTGATTTGGGTATTCAATCATTTATTGAGAGCTCCATCAAACGGGGTGACCATTGCTGTGAGTACTTGACCGAATCTTGGCATGGTTAGATGCTAGTCAGTCAAGAACTCACGGCTGTATAGGTTTACGCGCTGAATCAGTGCGCTGCTTCGACCTCTTTGCCTATTTCGAACTTGAGATATTCATCACCGGTGTTCTCCCAATCTTCGAACTGGATAACACCCATTTCTTCAAAGCGATGACGCAACCAGAAATCGTTGCGGTCAAGTAAACCGAGCTTCTTGCAGTTAGGCACAATTTTGGCGAACAACATCTGCTGAAATATTTTGCGAGTTGGGTCGTTAATCAACAATGGGATAACTGATTTCGGATCTACACCCATGTATTGCCAAACTTCTTGTTGCAAGAATCGGTCACGCATACGGATGCTTGCTTCATAGGCGAACTCTTGTCGCTCCATAATTTCTGCATCACTCATTCCGTCGTAAACCTCTTTAAGGCTCAACACACCGAACGCAACGTGTCGCGCTTCGTCACTCATTACATAACGAAGAAGTTTCTTAAGAAGTGGCTCACCAGTTAATTGATGCAGATAACCAAACGCTGCGAGTGCGAGGCCCTCAACCATTATCTGCATTCCGAGATATGTCAAGTCCCAGCGCGAATCTTTAACGATGTCGTCAAGTAGCAAACCAAGGTGAGCATTGATTGGGTATCCACCTTCGAGTTTTTCGTCTAGGTATCGCGCGAATACTTCAACATGTCGTGCTTCGTCTACGACTTGGGTGCTGGCATACAACTTTGCGTCGTACCACGGCACAGTCTCGACAATTTTGGCAGTGCAAATCAATGCACCCTGCTCACCATGAAGAAATTGTGAAAGCATCCACTTGCGGCTTTGGATACCAAACTCAAGCCATTCTTTGTCGCCCCATGTTGCAAGTTTTGTATCGGCATACCAACTTGGGTCTACGCCGTTACCAATTGCTGCTTGATCGGCGGCAACAGTCTTTTCAATATCAACTGCTGTGTCCCACGGCAAATCAGTTGTGCCATTCCATTGGCTTGTCTTGGCCTTCTCATAAAGTTTGCGCAATGGCGGACGGGTCAACGAATAATCCCAAGTAAAAATTGTGTCAGCGTTATTTTTTACTGCGTGCTCAATTTCGTTTGTTGGTGTAACTGGAATACTGAGAATCGCCTCAATGTTGTTGATTTGATCTCGACCGATAATGTCTTGATTTTGCTTTTCTGATATTGACATAGCTCTCCTATTTTTATTTTTTTGATAATTCGTGGATATTGATATACGTGTTCAAAAATTTTGCTGCGCTTGCTGTATCTGTGAAATCAAAATGGTCTGACGGCGTCAAAAAGTACGAAATTACAAGACGGGCTAAAACTTCAACTAATGCATCAGCCTCACGCTTCGGCAAAAAATTTGAGACGTGAGGCGCCAAATACGAAGCCGCAACACGCACGATGCGCGACAAGCCGTCGATCGTAAACTGCATCAAAGTTGTGCCCGGCTCAGTAGCCAACATCATCGCCAAGTGCTGATCGTTGCGCAACTCGGTCGTCGCTGACACTATGCAACGCACAAGAAGATCTTCAAGTGACTTTGCGCCGTCTGCGCGCGCCAAAAGCGTCGTAAAAAACTCATCTAGCGAACGAACATGCAGTACTTCAAGCAAAATTTCTTTTCCGCCTGGAAACATTCTGTAGAGAGTCGCTCGAGAGACATTGGCCAATTCACAAACATCGGCGACGGTGAACCTTGACACTCCCCACTTTTCGATCGCCAATTTGGTGGCATCGAGCACGCGAGTTTCTAACGCGGTGAAGGCCGACTGGTTTGCATCAACTGCGATAGCCATAGTGAGACAATAAGACTCTAACCGTCTCAGTGTCAAGTAGTGCTAGTTTTGCTTTTTGTAAATACACGTTCTTTGGAAAGGAACCTCAATATGACCACCAAATCACGCCTCACACGCTTGGCAATTATCCTCGGCAGCATTGCTTCTTTGGGCCTTGCCAGCTGTGGTGAAAATGAATCAAGTTCAGCCTGCCCAACAATTAGCGAAGGCAAGTTGACGATCGCAACAGGAACACCAGCATTTGAGCCATGGGTTGTTAATGATGCTCCAGAGTCTGGTGAGGGTTTTGAAGCAGCAATTGCTTATGCCGTTGCTGACGAACTTGGCTACACCAACGAAAATATAGTTTGGGTACGCACCGGTTTCGACGAAGCAGTTCAACCAGGTGCAAAAAATTTCGACTTCAACTTGCAGCAGTATTCGATCACTGAAGAACGCAAAGCAACAGTGAGTTTCAGTGAACCGTACTATTCGACTAATCAAGCAGTTGTAGGTTTCGCTGACTCGCCTGTCGCAAGTGCAACAAAACTCTCAGAACTCAAAGAACTGAAGTTTGGCGCGCAATCTGGCACGACAAGTCTCGACTTTATTCTTAATGTGATCAAGCCGACTAACGAGCCATTTATCTACGACGATAACGCTGGTGCCAAAGCTGCACTTGAAGCCAAGCAAATTGATGCAATCGTTGTTGACTTGCCAACAGCGTTCTACATCAGTGCTGTCGAAATTGAAGGATCAAAAGTAATTGGCCAGTTTCCACTTAGCGATGCGGTCGCTGCTGACAACTTTGGTTTGTTGTTTGATAAAGACAACAAACTCGTTGATTGTGTAAACACTGCACTTGCAACCTTGAAAGAGTCAGGCAAATTGGCAGAAATCGAAAAGACTTGGCTTGCCGATAAAACAAACGCACCAGTAATCAGCCTCGACTAATCAGAGATAGTTACCACGCAAACAAAAACTCAACGCCAGAAGTTCGAACAACGGCAGCGCCAGCGCAGCAGCATTATCGCTGCGCTGAGCACTGTCGTTGTTGTTTCGCTTCTTGTTTTCGCGATTCCGAGGTTGCCGCGTTGGGATCGCGTTAAAGAGTCATTTTTTAATGGCGAACGATTGATTGATTCGCTTCCAAGATTGTTGGACGCATTTGTTTTAGACATCAAGATTTTTGTATGGTCAACGCCGGCAATTATTGCTTTGGCATTAGTTTTGGCAATCGCTCGCAGTTCGCGCAACCCAGCACTGTTTCCGGTTCGCATTTTCGTTATCGGATATATCGACATCATGCGTGGTGTGCCAGTTATTTTGTGGATATATCTAATTGGTTTCGGCGTACCAGGTGTCGGCCTAGAACGACCTTTCAATTCGCCACTTCTCTGGGGTTCAGTTGCACTAGTTCTGACTTACGGTGCATATATCGCCGAAGTTTTTCGCGCTGGCATTGACAGTGTGCACGAGTCGCAGCGTGCAGCGTCAAGGTCACTAGGTTTATCAAACTCGCAGACAATGCGCTTTGTAATTTTGCCACAAGCAATTCGCCGCGTAGTACCGCCACTAATGAATGACCTCGTGAGTTTACAAAAAGATGTTGCACTTGTCAGTTTGATCGGGCCGATTGAGATTTTGCGCCAGGCGAATATTGATAAAGCCAAATTCGCTAACTTCACTCCGTATATAGGTGCGGCAATTATTTTTTTGATGATCACAATTCCGCTAACCCGAACAACTGATTATCTATTAGCCCGAGAACGCAAACGCACATCTGCGACGAGGGTTCGATGAAGCTTGAACTTCGCAACGTGCGAAAGAGTTTCGAAGAACGAGTGGTGCTTGCGGGCATAGACCTTGAAGTAAACGCTGGTGAAGTCGTTTCGTTCATCGGCTCTAGTGGCTCGGGCAAAACAACATTATTGCGATGTGTGAATTTGCTTGAGCCAATTGACGATGGTGCGATTTTTCTTGAAGGTGATGAGATCTCAACTATCGGTCGTGATCCAAACCCAATTCGCCGCAGAATCGGCATCGTGTTCCAGAGTTTCAATCTGTTTCCACACATGAGCGTGCGCCGCAACATTACGCTCGCACTAACCGAAGTACTTGACAAGTCAGCGCAGGAGGCGAATGCAACGACTCATTCGTTACTTAAGCGATTCAACTTAGACGAAAAGATCGACGCATATCCCGACCAACTATCGGGGGGTCAACAACAACGAGTCGCCATAGTTCGCGCGTTGGCGATGAACCCCGAAGTGCTGTTGCTCGACGAAATAACCTCTGCGCTCGACCCCGAACTTGTCGGTGAAGTACTAGATGTCGTTCGCGAACTCAAAGGCAGTGGAATCACAATGCTGATTGCGACCCACGAAATGAACTTTGCTCGCGAAATTAGCGATCGTGTGTGTTTTTTGGATGCAGGAAGAATCGCCGAACAAGGCTCACCCGAGCAGATTTTTACTAATCCAAATGATGATCGAACTAAGCAATTCTTACGACGAGTTCAGGCAGTTGGCAAAACGTAATCTGCGTATTTTTCGCGAAGAGTTTTTTTAGAGAATTTACCGACGCTTGTTTTTGGTACTTCGTCAATAAACACGACATCGTCTGGCACTTGCCACTTGGCAAGCCTTGGCCGAATGTAATCGAGCACTTCATCCTTAGTTAGCGATTCGCCGGGGTTGAGCACAACGCACGCAAGTGGTCGTTCTGACCACTTCGGATGCGGCACACCAACGACTGCAGCTTCTTTAATTTTTGGATGCGACATCAGTTCGTTCTCGATCTCTACAGACGAGATCCATTCTCCACCAGTTTTAATTAAATCTTTTGTGCGATCAACAAGACGGATGCGACCTGAAGAATCCATTGTCGCAACATCACCAGTGCGTAGCCAACCGTCATCGGTGAAACTTTCGCCGGCGCGAGCATCGTTGTAATAAGTTGATGCAATCCACGAACCTGCACACTGCAACTCGCCGCTCGTCTCGCCATCCCACGGCACTGGCGTCGTCGTACTCGGTAACACGACTCGACAATCAACGCCGAAATTTATTGTGCCGACAGTTGTGCGAAGTTCAGCCTGCTCTGCGATTGACTTTTGCTGATCAGCAAGCGACAAGTTGCAAGTCGCCGCGATTGGGCTCGTCTCTGTCATACCCCAGGCTTGCAAGATTGGTAAGCCGACAGTTTCACGGTAGGCCTCGCTGAGCGCCTTTGGTACTGCGCTTCCACCAACAGGGATTACCCGCAACGAAGAAGTATCGCGACCCTTAAGTTCAGGCAACACACTCATCCAAATGGTCGGCACGCCCGCCGCCACAGTGACTTTTTCTTCGACGATCAAGTTGGCAATTGCTTTGCCTGATAGGTCTGGCCCAGGCAGCACGAGATTTGCGCCACATGCAACTGCAGCGTGCGCAAGTCCCCAAGCGTTGGCGTGAAACATCGGGACAACTGGCAAAATGATGTCGCTCTCACGCGCGCCGAGCGAGTCGACCATCATTGCGCCCATCGTGTGCATATATGTTGACCGATGACTATAGACAACACCTTTAGGGTTGCCGGTTGTGCCGCTTGTGTAACACATACTTGCTGCACGATTTTCGTCGGTAATTTTGAATTCAACGCCTGATACGCCTCTAATTAATTCTTCGTAGTCATACATCTGCATTCCATCTACAGAATCCGGCAAATCACCTTTGCCATCGTTCATCACGACAAGATGCTTCACAGTTTTGAATGTTGGCAAAAGTGGCGCGATCAAACCGAACAGCGAACGGTCAACGAAGACAACTTCGTCTTCGGCGTGATTTGCGATGTATGTGAGTTGCTCGGGAAACAAACGGATATTTAATGTGTGTACAACTCGCCCCGTGCATGGTGCTGCGAAATAAAGTTCAAGATGTCTTGCGGTGTTCCATGCGAAAGTTGCGACGCGCCCATCAGGAGAAATTTTTAGTTTGTCAAGTGCTCCGCCAAGTTGACGCGTGCGCGCTGCCCACTCTCCATAAGTGATGCATTCTTTACCAACTGCGGTTGCCGTCGTGATTGTTTTATCCGAGTGGTACTTTTCGGCACGCTCAAATATGTGCACCATGGTTAGTGGTGTGTCTTGCATTAAACCCTTCATGTGCCCCCCAAAAATTGGTCAGTTACTATCAATAAAGTTAGCAAGTCGGCTAGCGTGTTACGAATGCGAAAAGCCGTACTGACATTGACAACGATGTTGTTTGTGATCGGCACAATCGGCACAAATATCGGTCCAGCGCTCGTCGACGAACGACCAAAACTTGTGCTACTACTAAGTTCGCGAAATCGAAATTTGTTTGCTTCTGTTCCGTATATCGATTTATTTAGTTACTCAGTTATTGGTTTCTTTCGAGTGCTAGTCGCAGGCGTCGCCTTATTTTTGGTTGGCCGCTGGTATGGAGATAAGGCAACCAGTTGGGTTTTAGGAAACGTCGGCGAAATGCCCGCGATATACCGATGGACTGAAAGCGCAGTTGACAAAGCGGGTGCGTTGATGGTCGTGCTGATGCCAGGAAGCAATGTGGTTTGCCTTTTAGTTGGGCATCGAAAGATGAAAACTCAAAAATTTGTACCGCTTTTAATGTTGGGTATCGCGATAAAGCTCGCCGTGTTGTGGCGTGGCGGAAAATTATTTGAACAACAAATTAAAGATTTTCTGAATTACATAGAAAAGTATCAATGGTGGGTTGTCGGACTTTTGTTCGTAGTATCCTCACTTCAGTCGGCGCGTAAAAGTCGACCAAAATCTAACTAATTACAAAAATCAAGGAGAAAATCATGGCTACAAAGAAAAAGATAGCAAAAAAAACTACTAAAAAGAGCACAGCGAAAAACTCAAAGAAAAAATCTGTGAAGAAAACTACTAAGAAGGCTGCTAAGAAAACGGTTAAGAAATCTGGGTCATCTGTGACTTTGGGTGGTAACCCGGTTTCCGTTAGCGGCAAATTGCCAGCCACTGGCAAGTCGCTTCCAAAGTTTGCTTTGACTACAAATGCACTTCAAGACATCACTAACAAAGACATTGCAGGCAAGCGAGTAATTTTCAATATTTTTCCAAGTATCGACACTCCAACTTGTGCGGCTAGTACCCGAAAGTTCAATGAGATCGCGTCTTCGCTTAATAACACTGAGATCTACTGCGTGTCAGCAGACTTGCCTTTCGCTCAAGGACGCTTCTGCGCTGCTGAGGGTTTAGCCAATGTCAAGACAGCTTCATCGTTTCGGTCAAATTTTGGCGAGACTTTCGGCATCGTTTTAACGAGCAGTGTTCTTAAAGGTGTTTTGGCTCGTGCAGTTGTCGTTGCCGATGAAAAAGGCAAGATTCTGCACACCGAACTAGTAAGCGAAATAGCCAACGAACCAAATTACGACGCAGCGATTGATTCGCTTAGTTGATAGACCGCTCTATCTTGGCAGTTGCTTAGATACTCAAAAACTTGTCGAGTCCAAGGGTGAAGCCCTTGTGCTCGGCAATTTTTTTGCATGCCAACACTACGCCTGGCATAAAACTCGCGCGATCGATTGTGTCGTGACGAATTGTGAGTGTTTGGCCCTGTGTGCCTAACACGACTTCTTGATTCGCAACTACGCCCCGCATGCGAACTGCATGAATCGGTATGCCGGCTGCAGATTTGGCTCCGCGCGCACCAGCAATCGCTTCGTGTGTTGTTGGGTCTTTCGCCCAATTACTGCTGGCCGCAGCCATGCGATTCGCTGTTGCTATCGCTGTACCTGACGGCGAATCTGCTTTGCCGTCGTGATGAATTTCAATTATTTCAGCGGTATCAAAAAATGGTGCGGCAATTTCAGCGAAACGCATCATTAGTACTGCACCGATTGCAAAATTCGGCGCAACGATGCAATTGCTTGATGTATACATCTTCTTAAACTCTGCAATATCTGCATCAGTAAAACCTGTCGTGCCCACTACGGCATGAATATTGTGCATTGCTAACCAAGGCAAGTTAATTCGAGAAGCAGCAGCCACCGTAAAGTCAACTGCAACTTCAACTTTTGCATCAGCCAGTGCACGCAAATCTTTGGCAATTGTTAAGCCTTCAACCGTCGATCCAGAAGCAGCAGAGTCAACTGCCGCAACCAGTTCTAGATTTTGGTCTGCCGAAATTGCAGCGCAGACTGTTCGTCCCATCCGCCCCGCGGCACCAATAACACCGACACGAATTGTCATGTCAGTCGATGCCTATTGATCGTTTCGCAAATCGCGATCGAACTCTTCTTCGAAACTTACGCTGACTGCGTCTGATGGCGTGCTGCGATCATTTGAACGCGGTCGATCGTTGCGGTCGTTGCGCGGACGATCATTCGAACGCGGGCGGTCATTCGAACGCGGACGGTCGTTTCTATCGTTACGGTCGTTGCGCGGACGATCATTTGAACGCGGGCGATCATTCGAACGCGGACGGTCACTTCTTTCTGGACGCGGACCACGCTCGCCGCCATCTGACGATCCACCAGCCGAGCCCTTGATGACTTCACCATCTGGGCCAATCAGACTGAGACTGACTTTGCCACGATCGTCGATGTCATCAACTCGCACCTGCACTTCATCGCCGATGTTAAGCACATCTTCGACTCGAGCCACTCGCTGACCGTTGCCAAGTTTC
The DNA here is from genome assembly GCA_964203235.1 of Ilumatobacteraceae bacterium. Taxonomy (GTDB): domain Bacteria; phylum Actinomycetota; class Acidimicrobiia; order Acidimicrobiales; family Ilumatobacteraceae; genus BACL27. Next base: position 496,205 of record CAXNLE010000001.1, on the reverse strand, counting down.
GAAATGTGCACAAGGCCATCTCGACCAGGCAAAATATTTACGAATGCGCCGAACGCCGCTGTGTTAACAACGCGACCTGTATAAACAGCACCGAGTTCTGCAGTCGGTGGATCAACGATCGCCAAAATACGCGCCTTTGCATCTTCAACTTTTGAGTTGTCTGGCGAACCAATTGTGATGATGCCGGTTGCACCGTCATCACTTACATTGATTTCCGCACCAGTCTCTTGTTGAATCGTGTTAATTACTTTGCCCTTTGGCCCAATTACTTCACCGACTTTGTCAAGCGGAATCGTAAATGTGACAATCTTTGGCGCGCTCTCATTAACCGTTGCGCGTGGCGCATTAATTGCTGCGTTCATCACATCGAGAATCTTCAAGCGTGCTTCTTTGGCCTGTTGCAATGCTTTTGCCAAAACATCACTTGGGATGCCTTCGATTTTTGTGTCAAGTTGCAATGCAGTCACTGCATCTGCGGTGCCGGCAACTTTGAAGTCCATGTCTCCGAATGCATCTTCTGCACCGAGGATGTCTGTCAACGCTGTGTATTTGCCTTGATCAAAAATCAGACCCATCGCAATACCTGCGACTGGCGCGACAATCGGCACGCCTGCATCCATCAAAGAAAGACTTGATGCACAAACTGACGCCATTGATGTCGAACCATTTGACGACAAAACTTCGCTAACTAAACGAAGTGTGTACGCAAACTTTTCTTGACTCGGCACAACTGGAAACAACGCGCGCTCAGCGAGTGCACCGTGGCCGATTTCGCGACGCTTTGGTGTACCGACACGGCCGGTTTCTCCGTTTGCCCATGGCGCCATGTTGTAGTCGTGCATGTATCGCTTCGACGTCTCAGGTGTGATCGAGTCGATCATCTGGTTCATCTTTGGCATTGCCATTGTCAGAACGTTGAGCACTTGTGTCTCACCGCGCTGAAACAACCCTGTGCCGTGAGCAGTCGAAATCAAACCAACTTCAGCCGAAACCGGTCGAAGATCAGCAGGTCCACGACCGTCGATACGAATACCTTCGTCAACGACGCGCTTGCGTACCAATTTTTTAGTCAGTGAGCGAACTGCTTCTTTAATTTGCTTCTCTTGAGCAGGAAACTTCTCTGCAAGTTCTGTAAGTGTTGCAGTTGTTGCTGCATCAATTGCTTCGTTGCGATCACTCTTGAGCGCAATTCGAATTGCTGGTTGCAACTTTGTCGTTGCTGCTGATTCAACAGATGCAAACAATTCGTCTGTGTAATCAAGCACTGGTGTGTACTTAAGTGGCTCAATTGCGCCACGAGTTGCAATCACGCTTGCAACGAGTTGACGCTGAAGTTTGATCGACTCTTTGATGAACGGCTTGCATGCTTCTAATCCGCTTGCAATAACTTCTTCGTTAACTTTTGGTGCGCCGGCTTCGTAATACGAGAAACTCTTCTCGGTTCCACCTGCTTCAACCATCATCACGGCAACATCGCCGTTATCAAGTTCACGACCAGCAACGACCAACTCGAATGTCGACTCTTCGCCTTCTTCGAATGTTGGATGCGCAATCCAGTTGCCTTCTTGGCTGTAAGCCAAACGCACAGCACCAATTGGGCCATCAAATGGAATGCCCGAGATCATGAACGATGCCGAGGCTGCGTTAATTGCCAACACATCATGAGGGTTAGTTTGATCCGCACCGATAACGGTGATTACGACTTGAGTTTCGTTGCGGTAACCATCTGGGAAGGCTGGTCGCAACGGACGGTCTGTAAGTCGACATGTGAGAATTGCTTGCTGACTTGGACGACCTTCGCGGCGAAAGAACGAGCCAGGAATTTTTCCGGCTGCGTATGCGCGCTCTTCAACGTCAACTGTCAACGGAAAGAAGTCAATGCCGTCACGCACGCCCTTTGCGGCGTTTGCTGTTGCAAGAACTGTTGTCTTACCGATTTTTGCTACTACTGCTCCTTGCGACTGCAAAGCGAGTTTGCCTGTCTCAAAGGTGAGTGTTCTATCGGTCCCTGAAATTGGACCGCTTACTGAAATGGCCTCAGCCATGATGATTCCTTTCGCGTCTGTGCCGTTCTTTACGGAGTTACAGACTTATGAAGCGAGCAAATTGTCGGTTCCCAGTTGAGAACTTCGTGGACTATGCGCAGAACTTTTTAGAGCAGTTCGCGAAATCCTCAACTGACAACCAACTACAGATTGCTCGTTTGGTTTATGTTGTTTCTACCTATTAATTGTTGTCGATATTTTTATCGTTGACGAACGTTTAACGACGCAAGCCAAGATCTTCAAGAAGTTTTCGATACTTCTCAATGTTTCGATCTCGGATGTAATCAAGCATTCTTCGACGACGACCAACCATCATCAACAATCCACGACGTGAGTGGTGGTCTTTAACATGGCTCTTGAGATGCTCGGTGAGACTGTTGATTCGTTCAGTGAGAAGTGCAATTTGTACTTCTGGTGAGCCCGAGTCTGTCGCGTGCTGTCCATGTTTGCTGATGACATCCTTAGTTGGAGTGATCGCCACTTTGATTTTGCCTTTCGAAGTCTCACCAGCAGATTTGCTAGCCAGCGAGATAACTGGTCGCCCCGACCTTTTGGTCAGTGGCATCAGATCAGAGGTTGAGCCCTAATCGACCCCTTCAATCTACGGCACATTCTCAACGAAACCACCTCGCAAGCGCCATCGCATATAAGTAGTGTCTTAGGGCGTGTTCACTGGAATCGTTGAAGAGCTTGGCAAAGTCGGCGAACGATGCGGTTCGCGGCTGCGTTTTTCATCCCAAATTGTTCTGGATGGCTCAAAGATTGGCTCGTCGATCGCCGTTAACGGCTGTTGCCTGACTGTTGTTGATCTTGATCAGAATTCATGGATGACTGACGTCAGCGATGAAACATTCTCGCGCACAAATCTTGGCTCACTAAAAGTCGGTGACGTCGTCAACCTTGAGCGACCGATGGCGCTTGGTGATCGACTCGGCGGTCATCTTGTTTTGGGCCATGTTGATGCCGTCGGTGAAATTGTTTCAGAGGTACCGAACTTGGTGGTGCGAATACCGCGCGACTTGATGCACCTGATCGTAGAAAAGGGTTCAGTTACAGTTGACGGAATCAGCCTCACTGCCTATGACTTAACAGTCGACACATTTACAGTAGCAGTGATACCCCACACGACAGAGGTGACGACATTGGGTGTGCGCAAAGTTGGCGACAAAGTCAATATTGAAATGGATATGGTCGCCAAGCACATTGCACGAGTTAGTTCATCTGCAATCAGTGCTAACGGTGCGGCTCGAAAAAGATGGTGGCGACGATGAGCGATCTAACTCAACTGCGTCAGAAAATCGATGAAATAGATTTAGCAGTCGTCAAGTTGCTTGCCGAACGCATGGATATTTGTCGCCAAGTTGCTGAAGTCAAAGCCGGTTCAGGCACGGCAGTTATTCAGCCGCAACGAGTGCGAGAAGTTCTTACTGTGCGTCGTCAGTGGGCAATTGATAATCAAGTAGATCCAGATTTCACAGAGCAACTTTTTCGGATTCTACTTTCTGAAACTCATCGAATTGAAATTGCCGAAGAACGCAACGAGATTGCTCCGAGCAAAACGGCAGATGCTTCAGGGTCAGCCACGCAATCTGCGCTTGACACAGTTGCTTGTCGCATTGATCATGTTGTTGTTGCGGTAGCAAACTTAGATTCGGCAATGGTTTTTCTTACATCACTGGGTTTCAAAATCACTCGCACTCAAGATTCGGCGATCGTTACCGCAGATGCGGGTGGCGTGACAGTGGTTTTGGTTGGACCAGGCGACCCAGCAGTTGACGCCCACTTAGCAGCACACGGTTCGGGTGTTCAACACATTGCGATCGAAGTTCTCAATGCGGGTTTTGTGCAACAAGCGCTGGCCGAGGCAAAAGTGCCTCTACTGACGGACGTGATTGTCGATGCCGACGGCCACGAGCAAGTGTTCACTGTGCTCGACCCATCAACGGGTGTGCAACTAGGTTTCATCTCGCGCACAGGTCATCGAGTGCCAATTTCTGGTCAAAACGTTCGCGCCCTTTTTCGCGCCCTCGCCATATAACTAAAACTGACGCAAATTGCGTTTGTAACAAGCCGAAGATCGGCGCTACGATTAAAGGGCACGGCAGTTAAAAGATTCGTCACCTCTCTAACACGGTGAAGAACCTTGGTCGAGCGCTCTCAACATAGTTTCATCAATCTCCATCGGAGGGTCATGTTGTCAGAGAGCCGTCGCGTACTTGATAAACCAATATCTGAAATTTCAGCATCTGAGTTAATGCGTCAAGCGCGTTTGATTCGCGACAAAACTTTTGGTAGTCGAGTTACTTACTCACCGAAAGTGTTTATACCTCTCACGATGTTGTGCCGAGATAAATGTGGATACTGCACTTTCGCTCAGCCACCAGCGAAATTAGAAAATCCTTATCTTCTGGCCGAACAGGTTCTAGCAATTGCTAAGCAAGGCGCAAAGGCTGGATGCCACGAAGCGTTATTTACACTCGGCGAGCGACCCGAATTGAGATACGAAGTTGCTCGCGACTGGTTGAAGCAAAATAACTACGACAGCACCGTGCACTATCTACACGAGATGGCAGCGCTTGTACTTAAAGAGACTGGATTGTTGCCACATGCAAATGCTGGCGCGTTGTATCGCGACGAGTTAGAAATGTTGCGCCGCGTCTCACCGTCGCAAGGCATGATGATTGAAACTTTGCGCGACGATCTCGACTGCCATCGCGGCGCGCCCGACAAAGAGCCACAACGTCGTCTCGACACATTAAATTTCGCCGGTGAACTAAATATTGCGTTTACGACCGGCATCTTGGTCGGCATCGGTGAAACTCGCAATGACCGAATCATCGCACTCGAAGCCATTGCTGCATCGCATGCAAAATACGGCCATGTTCAAGAAGTGATAGTGCAAAACTTTTTGCCGAAGCCATTAACGATTATGCAGCGTGAAAAGCCGTGCCCGCAAGATGAATACTTATGGACAATCGCTGCAGCCAGAGTCATCTTGCCCCCAGAAATTCACTTGCAAGCGCCGCCAAATTTGAGCGACGACTTCGGTGTGTTGCTCGACGCTGGTATCGACGACTGGGGTGGTGTTTCACCAGTTACTGCAGACCATGTCAACCCAGAGCGCCCTTGGCCTGCGCTTGACAAATTGCGCGAAGCAACAGAAAAATGCGACAAAGTTCTTGCGCCGCGACTAACTATCTATCCTGAGTTTGCAACTGCACCGACGAAGTGGCTCGATGAATCGCTGTACTTCAAAGTTCTCGATCGCAGCGACGCCGAAGGATTGGGTCGCGATGACCCGGGCCAAGTCTGGCCAGAAAGAGTTACGGCTGCTGATGTAGTGCAAGATGGCGCCGAAGTGATTTTGATTGGCCACCGCTCAACGCAGTGGTATTCGGGTGCGAATAATCCCCCGCCAGTTTTAATTAGTGCGCTTAACGATGGCAACAAAATTCAAGCCGGCCCAATTGCCGAAGTGTTGCGTGGTGTTGAACTCGGACAGCAGGTTGATCAAGATGAAATTATTACTCTGTTTAGTGCGCGCGGACTAGAAGTAAATGCCGTTGCTAGGCTCGCCGACCAGTTGCGCCAACAAGTTGTCGGTGATGTTGTGACCTGGGTGCACAACAGAAATATCAACTACACAAATGTCTGTACATTCAAATGCAAATTTTGTGGATTCTCAAAAGGTCCGCTGAGTTTAAACTTGCGTGGCACGCCATATTTATTGACGCTTGATGACATTGCGTTGCGAGCGAGCGAAGCATGGGATAAGGGCGCCACTGAAGTAACTCTGCAGGGTGGCATTCATCCTGATTTTGATGGTGACTATTACATTGATGTCGCGCGGGCAGTTAAAGATGCTGTGCCGCAAATGCATATTCATGGCTTTACTGCGCTCGAAGTCACCGAGGGCGCACGTCGGCTCGGCGAACCATTGCGAGAATATATTTTGCGACTCAAAGATGCCGGCTTGGCTTCGCTGCCAGGCACCGCAGCCGAAATATTGGATGATGATATTCGCGCGATCATCTGTTCAGACAAGATCAACACCGAAGAGTGGCTCGAGTGTCATCGAGTCGCACATAAAGCAGGATTGCGCTCAAACATCACAATTATGTTCGGCTCGGTTGAACACCCACTTAGCTGGGCCAAGCACATCGTGCGCACACGAGACTTACAAAAAGAAACTGGTGGATTTACCGAATTTGTTGGTCTGCCATTTGTGCATATGGCTTCACCGATTTATTTACAACATAAGTCTCGACGTGGTCCTACTTTTAGAGAAACGGTCTTGATGCACGCAATTGCTCGCATCGCTTATCACGGATTGATCGACAATATCCAAGTGTCATGGACAAAGATCGGTCACGCTGGTGCGAGACAATTGTTACAGGCAGGGTGCAACGATATGGGTGGCACATTGATGAACGAAAATATTTCTCGTGCCGCTGGTGCAAGCCACGGCCAAGAGATGACCGAGCAATCGTTCAGAGAAATAGTCGAACCACTTGGTCGCGCTTTGCGCCAACGCTCAACTCTTTACGATCAGAATGCAGAGTTCGCCTCGCACTAACTGTTTATTTAGTGGCTTGATACCGCACGGGTTTGTTCGACATCAAGTTTTAGTTGCATTTTCAGCGCATCAATATTTTCGAACTTTCGCTCACCACGCAAAAAATGTGTGAACGTAAGTTTGACTTTTTCGCCATATAAGTCGCCAGAGAAATCAAGTAGGTGCGCTTCAAGCATCGAGTGATCGGCGTGCTCAAAAAAAGTAGGTCGACGGCCGAGATTGATCGCACAAATGTTTTTAGTGCCGTCGTTACGAGTCAAAACGCCCGCATAAACCCCATCGGCCGGTATGCAGATTGCTTTGGGAACTTCAATATTCGCAGTCGGAAAACCAATCGTTCTTCCGCGTTGGTCGCCGTGCACAACAACACCGCGAACTTCAAAATGATGGCCCAATAACTGTGTCGCAAGTTCAACTTGTCCACCGGCGAGTGCGCGGCGAATTGCCGTACTACTTACAGGCTCATCGACGCCGTCGCCACGGCTAATCAACTCAATTGGTGTGACATCGAAATCAAACTTTGGTCCGAGTTCACGCAACATCGCGACATTGCCACCCCGCTTATGACCAAAGTGAAAATCTTCGCCGATGATTATTCGCTTGGCTAATAATCCGTCAACCAAAACTCGCTTCACGAAATCGCTTGGCGCTTCACGACTTGATGTCTCATCAAATTTGACAATGCAAGTTGCATCAATGCCAGTCGCTGCAAGCCGCTCAAGTTTTTGATCTAAATCTGTCAACAGAAGTGGCGCCGATTCAGGTCGCACAACACTGGCAGGATGACGATCAAAAGTTACGACGATGCTCCGTGCATCAATTGTTTGCGCTTGCGAACGAACTTGTTCGATTACGGCTTGATGTCCGCGATGCACACCGTCATAGGCGCCGATTGTTACGACACTGCGACACGAATTTGCGCCTTGATCAAATTCAAAACTCGTGTCGTTAACAATGATCATCAAAATTTACGATACTGCCGTAGCCATTACGACACTTGGCTTTGCTCGCCCCGTTGCGCTTTGCACGTAAATCGCCAAAACCGCATTCGTCTCGTCTACCAAAACCCAAGGGGCCGGAGAGTCAAACTTGTCTAACTCTCGCCCGTTTTTGATCATCGCCTTCATCTCGTCAGTAGCAACGACCCGACTCATCGATCGCACCGCCGTGATCGGTTCGTGCACGACGACTGCATCTAATGACGAAGCCTCGCTTTGCATAAATGTACCAACTGCCGTTCTGCGCAAATTGCGTAGATGTGCAGAGCCTCCAAGTGCGCGACCAATGTCGTCGGCAAGAGACCTTATATAAGTGCCAGACGAACAACGGATTTCTACATCAACGACACCAGGTTCTGACATTGCAAGAACTTTAAAATCATAGATCGTTAGATTGCGCTCGTCGCGCTCAACTTCGATTCCTTGACGGGCTAATTCGTGCAGACGAACGCCATCAACTTTGAGCGCTGAAACCATTGGTGGTGTTTGTTTAATTTCTCCAACAAATTTTTCTGCGACTACATGTTTGATTTCGTCAATCGTGACACCAGACATTTCGTGCGTGGCAGTAACAGTGCCAGATGAATCAAGCGTCGAAGTTGCAGTGCCTAAGACAATTTGGCCCGTATATGTTTTGTCAAGTCCAGATAAAAAAATTAGCAACCGCGTGACGTAACCAACGCCGACTAGAAGCACTCCAGTTGCATCTGGGTCGAGTGTGCCTGCATGACCAATTCGGCGTTCACCGAGTTGCTTTCGTAAAACATTGATCACATCGTGACTTGTCATTCCAGAAGGCTTGTCAACTATCACTAACCCGTGTCGAGTTGGTGGCCTACGCCGAGCCACGAACGCTATTCCTCGGATTTCTTGTCACCAAAAAGTTCTTTGCGTCGAATTTCGTCTTGGCGCAAAACTTCGTCAATCCGTTGCGCGGCACGAATCGCATCATCTGGGCGAAACTGCAAAATCGGTGTTCGTCGCGCGCGCACTTGATCGGCGATCACACTTTGCAGACGCTTGCGATACTCATTCAAAGCCTCGAGAATTTGTTCATCGCCATCCACGCCTTGAATCGAGTCGTAGTAGACGATGCCGCGATTCATTTCAGAGTCAACATCAACAGATGTAATCGTTACAAAACCAAGACGATCATCGTCTATCTTGTTGAGCTCGTCTGCAATCACTTCGCGAAGAGTTTCACTTAGCCGTGCGGTTCTAGCAAAGCGCCGGCGCGTATCCGTTCGTGTTGGTTTTGGGCGACGTCGTTGATTAGCCATACGCCGTTTAGGATACGGAGGTCATGGGCTCAACAACAGACACACATTTTCGCCCAGATATTCAAGGCCTACGAGGAGTCGCAGTCCTCCTAGTAGTGATCTACCACACGAAATTGGCCTTACCCGGCGGTTATCTCGGTGTTGATATCTTTTTTGTAATTTCTGGCTTCGTGATTACGCAAATGCTTCTACGCGAACTCGAAAGCAGCAACAAAATCAATCTAAAAGCGTTCTTTAGCCGAAGAATTAAACGGATCCTTCCAGCCCTTTGCGTTGTTACTTGCTTCACCCTGTTTCTCTCTCTAATCATCCTTTCACCATTTAGCGAACAGCAAAAAGCGATTAGTGCTGCAAGAGCAACAACTCTGTTTTTTGCAAATTTTCACTTTCTTTTGCTTGACACATATACAGAATTGACTACAAATCCATTTCGCCAAATGTGGTCTTTGAGTATTGAAGAACAATTTTATTTGATCTTCCCATTTTTTTTGTTACTAATTAATAAACTGTCCAAAAACCGCAACAAATATTTTTTGACTATCACTTGGGGATTAATCGTATTGACCGCAATTTCGGTCAGATATTTCAAGAGGGCACGCCAGGAAACATTGCTTTCGCGTCCATTTCGACGAAATCTACCGATATGGGAGTTTGAGTTTTATTTACCAACCCATCGAATTTGGCAGTTCCTTTTAGGCGTAGTTGCGGCCTATTTTGTTGCAGAAAAGTTTTGTGTACCAAGACTAAAAAATAAGTATTCCAAATTTCTGGGAATATTTGGTCTTGCCATAATTTTTTTATCCTCCGTATTCTTTACAGACAATGACTCCTACTACAGCTTCAACAATTTAATTCCGTGCATCGGTGCCACATCAATTATTATTGGTGGCAGCGGTTTGGCTACAAAATTTCTGACATTAGCGCCAATCAGATGGCTCGGTGAAATTTCTTACAGCCTTTATCTTTGGCACTGGCCATTGTTTGTTTTCTTAGTCATACTGTTTCCAGATGCAGGGTTAATTGCTTTCGGTGCGGCATGTACCTTGTCAGTATTATTCGCGTTCTGGTCATTTCGATATATTGAAACTCCATTTCGCCTAGGAACTTCATCAATTGCGAAAAGCACACGATCAGTATTAGCACTTGCAATACTCTTACCGCTTACTGTGTCAGCGATGCAACAAGCTTCGATTCCGTACCAAAAATCAATTTATGACACTTACAACTACACCAATAACCGAAAAGAGTTGGCTTCGCAAAAACTTCGTTGCGCAGATATTTGGTTGACTGCGCGGCTGATTGATCGGTGTACTATTTTGGCGCCTCAATCAAAAGGATCAGTTCTACTAATTGGAGATTCGCAAGCTGAGTCATTTAGCGATGGGGTTGCAGAAGCATCTCGACAACTACAACTAAACGCAACGCTATTTACATTCGCTTCGTGTCCAGTGATGGACCTCAAAAATAGGTTTCGAGATGTCGCATGTCCTAGCAATAGAAAAACTAAGGAATTTATCAATAAAAGTCGACCGAATTATCTTGTCGTGTCCAATGCGCTTGTTCCCTATCTTGAATACGACAACTGCCCATTGCGAGAAAATCTTGAATGCGCAAATAATCGAACAGATCGAATTGATGATTGGTTTAAAGCATTTATATCACTGCAAAATTACTTAGAGGGTATTGAACAAAAAACAATCTTTATCATGCAGACACCGTATTTAGGATACGACTCGCATGGACTCTCGTTACTAGACAAACTAACTGGAGTTTCATCTGAACAAAGCCATCGATTAACAATGGTTGAACAAGAAATTTTTGAAAGCCGAATGAAAACAATATCATCTAATTCGAAATACTTAAGAATTATTTTCCCAAGTGGCACAATCTGTAAAAATATTTCCTGCAGACCAGAAACAAAAGAGCAGCGCGGATGGTTTAGAGATGCAGGACACCTTTCAAAATCTGGATCACTGCAACTCGCACCAGAAATCAAGTTAGCGATTCAACAACTCTCATCATGATGAATCTCACCAAAAAAATAGACGCTCTATTTCAAGAGCTTAAGTAGAATACTTAAAGATGGGCTCAACAACAGACTTTCCACAAACAGGTCGCGGGGGCTCAATTCCCGCCTATCGGTACAACGCTTCGCTGGCTGCTGCAATTGAGGCGAAGTGGCAAGATCGCTGGGACGCAAACAAAACTTTTGAGGCGCCGAATACGGCTGGCCCACTCGCAGATAAAGCAGCCGTTGCTGATCGCGAGAAATTATTTATCCTCGACATGTTTCCATATCCATCGGGCGCCGGTCTCCATGTTGGCCATCCGCTTGGGTATATCGCGACTGATGTTTTCGGTCGCTTTAAGCGAATGACCGGAAAAAATGTTTTGCATTCAATCGGTTACGACTCGTTTGGCTTGCCCGCAGAACAACACGCAATTGTCACTGGCATTCATCCGCGGATTAATACTGAGTCGAATATTGCAAATATGCGCAGACAACTTCGCCGACTTGGTTTGGCACATGATCAGCGTCGCAGCATCAGCACCACAGATGAAAGTTACTATCGCTGGACACAGTGGATCTTCTTGCAGATTTTCAATTCTTGGTACGACGACAAACTCAAAAAAGCACGCAACATCAACGAACTCGAACAAGAATTTGCTTCAGGTAAGCGCAAACTGAGTGGCACGCACGCTGACAACCAGTCGACCCAAGACTGGAATTCGCTCTCAAAACTTGAGCAGCGAAAAATTATTGACGAATACCGACTCGTGTACTTAGCCAATGCACCAGTCAACTGGTGTCCAGGGCTTGGCACGATTTTGGCGAATGAAGAAGTCACCGCTGAAGGTCGCAGCGACATCGGCAACTATCCAGTGTTCAAACGCAATATGCGTCAGTGGACAATGCGTATCACGGCTTACGCCGATCGATTACTTGACGACCTTGATCGCCTTGATTGGCCAGAGTCAATAAAACTGATGCAACGTAATTGGATAGGTCGAAGCACTGGTGCTCGCGTGCGATTTACTTCAAGTGCCGGTGAAATAGAAGTTTTTACAACTCGACCCGACACTTTGTTTGGCGCAACGTTCATGGTGTTGTCGCCAGAGCACCCATTAGTCGACTTGCTCACAACAGCGACGCAGCGCGATGCAGTGCAAAAATATCGCGAGTCGGCACGCAAACTAAACGACAACGAAAGACAAAACGACGATCGCAAGAAGACTGGCGTCGACACTGGCACAACGGCAACTAATCCGGTCACGGGCGAAAAAATACCAGTTTGGATTGCTGATTATGTTTTGATGGGTTATGGAACAGGCGCAATTATGGCGGTGCCATCTGGCGATCAGCGTGACTTCGAATTTGCGCGTGCCTACAACCTGCCAATCGTTGCGATACAAATGCCACCTGATACATGGTTCGCAGGTCACAAAATTGCGCCAACGATTGATTGTGCTTCTTGGCCTGAAGCGTTTGTTGGTGAAGGTAAATATACGAATTCATCAAACAAAAACATTTCACTTGATGGCAACCGGTCGATGAGCGAAACAATCGCAACAATTAACGCTTGGCTCGAGAAAAATAATTTTGGTGAAGTGGCGATCACATACAAACTCCGCAACTGGTTGTTTTCGCGACAGCGATATTGGGGTGAGCCGTTTCCAATTGTTTACGACGAAAACGACATGCCTTGCTCTGTGCCAGATAATTTATTGCCAGTCAAATTGCCAGAGTTGATGGATTTCAAACCACAGACACTTGACCCGAACGACGAACTTACTGATCCACTTCCACCGCTGGCTCGCGTAACTGACTGGCTGAATGTAACTCTCGATCTTGGCGACGGGCCAAAAACTTATCGACGTGAAGTCAATGTGATGCCACAGTGGGCCGGTTCTTGTTGGTATGAGTTGCGCTACCTCGACCCAACGAATACTGAACGATTCGTTGACGCAGATGTTGAGCGTTACTGGATGGGGCCAAAATCTGCAGGCCACACCGGTGGTGTCGATTTGTATGTTGGCGGCGTTGAGCACGCCGTTTTGCATTTGCTTTATTCACGTTTCTGGCACAAAGTTTTGTACGACTTGGGTCACGTTTCAAGCGAGGAACCGTTTCACAAGCTTTTCAATCAGGGATACATTCAGGCTTACGCGTATCGCGACTCGCGCGGACAAACAGTGCCAGCGGGTGAAGTCGTTGAAACGAACGGCGTATTCAACTACGAGGGCGAAACTGTCGCAAGAGAATACGGCAAGATGGGCAAGAGTCTTAAAAATATTGTCACGCCAGATGAGATGTACGACGAATTTGGGGCCGACACATTTCGACTCTACGAAATGAGCACTGGCCCACTGGATGCGAGTCGTCCGTGGAATACTCGTGATGTTGTTGGCATGCAGCGCTTCTTGCAACGCACCTGGCGCAACTTGGTTAATGAAGAGACTAATCAATTGCATGTTTCAGATGAACCTGCGCCACTTGCACTGCGTCGTGCATTACATCGATGCATTCAAGGCGTGCATCAAGACATGGAGAATTTGCGTTTCAATACCGCGATTTCAAAATTGATTGAGCTGAATAATGCTTTGACCGTGCACGTGAATGCGAGCGGTTCAACCCCGCGAGAAATTGCAGTGCCGCTTACGCAGATGTTGTCGCCTCTTTGCCCACACATTGCAGAAGAACTTTGGCAACGGCTTAATGTCTCTACTGCAATTACTTACACACCGTTCCCAGTTGCTGACCCAGCGCTTTTGATCAACGAGATGATCGAGATACCGGCTCAAGTAAACGGAAAACTTCGCACTCGACTTTCAGCCAATGCAAATATTTCAGACGATGATTTACGCGAGCTCGCGCTCGCCGACCCAAAAATAATTCAGGCTCTCGACGGTGCCACACCTGCCAAAATTATCATCGTTCCAAAACGGCTAATTAACTTCGTGATTTAAAACCGACACTAGGCTAAGCGTATGACTGCACAAGTATTGGAAATAAAAAAGCTAATGTATTATTTTTGCGCTTGGGCGTTTACATTTGCCAATTTTCTGGCATTCTTAGTTTCCAGAGACCATGACAGAATCCATAATCCGGGGCAAGCATGGATGGACGCAAGTGCAACGGATTTCCGAACATATCCAGCTTCAGAATTTGAAAGAACGTTATCTTGTTACGGGATTGGACAGTGTCAACGAATTGGTGGCGCTTTAATTTTTCAACCATTGATTTTTTTGACCGACTATATATCAAAGTTTTATTATTGGAATGTAGACGACCAATCAAGAATTTTTATTATTCAAATAATCGGTCTTGGCTGGCGCATCATTTGCTTCACAATCCTCGGACTATGCATCTATCGTTTTTCGAGAAATATTTCATTTGTTTTATTTTTTATGAACGCGCTTTTCTTTGCACTTTCAGGCTGGTTGCTAAGAATAGTTGGGAAAGTCATAGAAGTATCAAAAATCGGTACAGATGATTTTCAAGCCCGTTCAGTACTTGCATTTCAAGATTTTCCCTTCGAAAACTTCAAATGGTACGACTACGGATTATTCGCCGTTCTTGCAGTAATCACAATTCTGGTAATTCAAATTTCTGAAAGAAAAGTTTCCAACGTCCAACTGTTCCTTTTGGGAATCTTGGTTACATCGTTCTTTGAATATTTAGGATTTGTTCTTGCATTATCTTTTATGATTCTTAATATACGAAAGCGAAAGACAAGTACAGCCGCCGAAAAAAACTTTGGGGTTATGTTGAGCGTGTTACTCGGTTCGTTTGCATGGTTGTCTTTTATAGCGATTTTCCACAAGGTTATGGAGTCCTTGTATCCAAAGTTCTTTTCCGCTGACCAAACCGATAGAGAATCACTGTTCTCGCACATAACGGCAATTTTCTGGGCTATCCAACATCCGATCGAGAATTTAACTTCTAATCCTTCGATTATGTTTCAAATTTTATTAGTTATAGTTCAGGCAACTGCGATGGGATTAATCATGGGGCTTGTCGCGCAAAGATTTTTTGATTCTATAGAAATACCGCAGAGATACCTTTTGGCAATACGCAACGTGTGCATCTCAATGTTTGTTGTTATTTTTTTAACCTTGTTTATGGCATACGGAGTAAAAATTCAAGCTGGCGAACATGCGCGCCAGACAATTGGGTTACAGATTAGCTTGTTTTCATATTTATTTTTGAAAACAGCGACTCAAAACGTAAAAACAAATGTTGTAAATTGAGATTAATTTAGGTACTTTGCGGCGCGGTCGATTGCCGCAAAGTCAACCGATTTGAACATAAGTAAAATTGCGCGGTCAACGCCCCAACTACGCCAGACATCAAGACGAGCGTCGTCGCCACTTACCAATGCTTCGTCGTAATGCTCCCAAACCGAAACCGTAAATGGTTTATTGACTCCTGAATTCTTGTGCGCATCTTGAGCAGCGGCAAGTATTTCGCCAGCACACTCATGGCTTGCACGAATATTTACACCGTTTGTCCTGGCGCCTGCGATGCGTGCCAGCGCAACACTGTTTACTCCAACAATTATCTGAGGTATCGGTTTAGGAAGTGGAAACATTTCGAGTTCAACTCGGCGATTCGGGGCCCACATTTCATTCATCACATCAAGTGCATTGATTAACACATCATGACGCTCGCTCATTTTCGCAGGAGGAATCACTCCAATCGCTCGCTGCTCTGCGGCAAACGGGCTATTCGGTGAAGCACCAGCACCAAGCCCCAAAACAAAACGACCACCAGAAATTTGTTGCATCGTTGCCACACTGTTCGCAAGCATCGCCGGATGTCGATTACCAACATTCACAACTAGCGGTCCGAGTTCAATAGTTTTCGTCGCACTGGCTAACGCGCCAAGCAATGTAAAACATTCGGGCATGTCAGGTGCTTTCATCACATCACCCGCAAGATGATCTGCTGTCCAAAATCCTTTAAAACCAGCAGCTTCGGCAGAAATTGCAGCCTCGCGCGCAATAGGCCATAGCGAATTACCAGGATTAATTTGCAGATCAAAACGCATTGCGTGAAGGCTAATTCGTAGAAGTTGTTTATGTTCAACGTAAATACGTAATTAGATTATTAGATCATTGGATAGTATCAAGCCGTGAGCGCTGCAAATCTTGACGCAAACGTCAGCCTCACCGTCGTAAGCGCCAAAACTTCATCACTTGCAGAAATTCTAAATATTCTTGATCGAGACGGCGGCTTGGTCGTGCACGACATGCTCTCACCACAAACCGTTGCCAGTCTGCGCGAAGAGCTTGACCCGACTAGCGACTCAACTTCAGTCGGTCCAAAAGTTGATAGCGCAAACGTCAATTACTTTTGGGGAGAACAGACCAAGCGATTTACACGATTGGCGCAACGGTCGCAAACATTTACTGATCAAGTTTTAATTCATCCACTACTTATCGGTATCGCTGACGCATTACTAAAACCACATTGTGCAAGTTATTGGATGAATACCGGCCAGATGATGATTGTCATGCCCAGTGGCGCACCGCAATATATGCACCGCGATTCAGATGATTGGCCAGCAATGTGCGGGCCGACTAAACCAGTTTGTCAAATTAGTTGTATGTTCGCGCTTTCTGATTTCACAGCCGAAAACGGTGCAACACGAGTCGCACCCGGAAGCCACAAGTGGAGTGACTTCTCGCGAGCAGCGATTGACAGCGAGATAACTCAGGCAGTGATGCCCGCAGGAAGCGGCATGATCTACACCGGTAAAACTCTGCATAGCGCGGGCGCCAATAAAACAAAAAATCAACCGCGATTTGGCATGCACATGTCATATATTTACGGCTGGTTGACACCAGAAGAAGCAGGTTGCCTCGGCGTTACCGAAGAACGCGCAAAAACTTTCACGAAACAGCAACAGCAACTTCTCGGCTATCGCTGTTATGACGCCTCTGAGTTGAATGGTGGCAGACTTTGGACGGTTGATTACGAAGATATTCCAACGGGATTGGGGTGGGCACAATGACTGAAAGTCAAATTGAAGGCCTAAGCGAGAGTTTCTCACGCGAAGAATATAATTCTCAAGAAATTTTTAACGATGAGATGCAAAAGATTTACGGCACCAATTGGTGTTTTGCAGGTCTTTGCGAAAGCTTAAACAAAATCGGCGACCGACTAGTTGTCGATATTGGTAGCGAGAGTATTTTGATTCTAAGAAACCGTGACGGTGAATTGCGCGCGTTTTACAACGTCTGTCAACATCGTGGGTCCAACTTATGCGATGCAAGCGGTTCGGGTTTCGGTGCGGCGATAACTTGCCCGTACCACTCGTGGAGTTACTCGCTTGAAGGTGCGCTTGTCGCAACACCTCTGCACGATAAAGATTCGATCGACAGAGAAACACTTCACTTAAAATCAGTACAAGTAGACCAATGGCAGGGTTGTATTTTTATTTCGCTTGACCCAAATGCAATGCCATTGCTTGAGTGGCTTGATGCACATTATTCTCGCCCTCGTGAACTAGAAAAATTTGAAATGAGTTCACTTGTAAATGCACGCACAACAATTGATGAAGTTTCAGCCAATTGGAAGGTGCTCGCCGAAAACTACAGCGAGTGTTTGCACTGCGCGGTAGTTCACCCAGAACTAGTTGACCTCGTGCCGATCTATAAGACTGGCAAAACTATTCAAGACGACCGCCAAGACTGGGGCGCAAGCCTGGCAGATGGCAAAACTTCGTTGTCGTACAACCAAAACGAGAGTTTGGCGTTGTTACCTGCGATGGAAGATCTAGATGAGTACTCAGTATTTGGTGCTTATGTATATCCAAATATGTTGATTGACATTTCACCAACGGTCGCTGTACTAACAAGGTATGTTCCTCGATCACCGACTCATACAACTATTTTTACAGATTATTTATTTCCAAAAAGTGTCGTAGATGACAAGTCTCTCGACCTCGAGCCAACGATCTCGTTCAGCGACATGGTCAATCGGCAAGACATTGCAGTTTGCGAACGTGTTCAGCGCGGCGTTGCATCACGATCATTCATTCGCGCGTACCACACTAAAATGGAGCGCTACTGTCACCAACTAATCCTCCGCTATCGCAGCGAAATTAATTAAAACTTCCCGCTGCGAAAACTTCTGATGTGCGATCGCTCATCTGTTCGATAACTTTTCCGAGTTGCGAAAGATTCTGCAAGAACACATCGCCATGTTCACGCGTGTGAGCAACTGAAAGTGTCAGCGACTCGCTCTTACCCCACGGAGCCAAAAAGACGCCACCATTAAACTGCATCAGATAATTCAAATGCATTGCACCCGTACTTACTTCTAGAAAGTCTCGATAATTCGTTGCTGGCTCGTCGCTGAATACGATCGAAACTTTAAAACCAAACTGATAGCCATGCACGCCTTGTCCGTGTTTCTGCAAAGTTGATATCGCGTTCTTCAAAATGTACGCACCGACATCGTTGGCTCTCGCATACGCATCGTCGGTTAAAACTTCAGTCAGCACCGCACGAGTGGCAGCCATTGTCAAAGGATTGCCGTTGAAGGTGCCTACTTGGTTGTAACGACCATCGGTGATTGCCCCCATCACCTCGTTTGTGCCACCAATTGCGCCACACGGCAAACCGCCACCCAGTGCTTTTGCAAGACAAATTATGTCTGGCACTACCCCATACATTGCTGTTGCGCCGCCTTGATGTATTACCAAACCTGTTTTCACTTCATCAAATGCCAAAAGAGCACCGTGTTGATGAACCAACTTTTTTACCGCCTCGAGATATCCAGGCTGCGGCACGATAATCCCGGCCCCCATCAAGATCGGTTCGAAAATCATTCCAGCAATTTGCCCCTCATGCTCATCGAGTAGTCGACTTAACGCATTGATGTCGTTAAACGGAACGATGCGAACGCAATCAGCAATTGCTTGCGGTATTCCAGCACCAGGAGTGCGCCACGGCTTATCAGCCGGACCAAGTTCTTCGGCTGATCTAAAAATAGAAACTGCTACCGAATCATGATGTCCGTTATATGATCCCTCAACTTTTATAATCAAGTCGCGCCCGGTGATTACTCGCATTAGGTGCACGGCATCCATCGTTGCCTCGGTGCCCGAATTGCAAAATCGCCACTGAGGCAAACCAAATCGTCGCGACAATTCTTCGGCGACAACTATTGAGTCAGAAGTTGGCTGGGCAAAGTGCGTGCCCTGAGTGACGCGTTTCTGCACTGCAGCAACCACACTCGGATTGGCGTGACCAACAACATTGGCGCCGTAACCGGCATGAAAGTCGATGTACCGATTGTCGTCTACATCCCAGACATACGCACCATTGCCATGGCTGACCCAAACTGGAGTCGGCCGCGAACTGGCCCAACTTGATGGAACCCCGCCAGGGATTGATTTTGAAGCCTTGAGATGCATTTCCACCGATTTGGGTACTTTGCTCAAAAATATTCGCTCTTCGTCCTCAATAATTTCATCGAGCGAACTCACAGTGGCTAAGTTTAGCGACAGAGGAAATCAATATACAAAGGCGGGGGCAATGACAATGCGACGAAGAGACTTTTTGCGAAATTTGGTCATCACAACTGGGGGCATAACAGTTGGTGGTTCTTTACTTGCGGCCTGTGGTGGCACATCATCGAACACCACAGTTGATGGTCTAGCGATCGGCACACCAGAGAACCCGATCAAACTTCCGGTCACAACTGACGCAATTGCAGATGGCTTGGCCAGCGAATCAGGAACACTCGAAATACTCAACTGGGCCGACTATGCAAATCCTGAGTCAATCGCAATATTTGAAAAACAATTCGGTTGCAAAGTGTCTACCACTATTTATGACACAGAAGAAGCGGCGATTGCAAAATTGCGAAACGGCACATTTAAGCCCGACCTTGTTCTCGGTATGACGGATACTGGGTTGGCAAAACTCGTTGCCGCTGATTTGCTACAGCCACTTAATAAGTCGTACATACCAAACTTTGGCAACGTAATTAAGGGATTGCAAAATCCGTATTACGACCTCGGCTCGCAGTACACCGTGCCATATTTTATTTACGGCAACGGCATCGGCTATCGGACGGACCGCATTGATAAAAATGCATTCGCTAAAAATGGTTACGACATGTTGTGGGATGCGCAGTACAAGGGCAAACTTGGCGTACTCGACTCTTATCGCGATACTTTGGCAATGGCAATGTTTCGCGCGGGCGTCAAAGATGCAAACACCAGCGATGCAGCCATCATCACTAAAGCAGGTGAAGATCTAATTTCTCTACGCGAAGCGACTAATCCAAAGGTAGATATTTTGGCTTATACCGAAATGCCAGCAGGCAACCGCGATATCAACTTCACTTGGTCGGGCGACTTGTTCACTGCCCTGCAATATCTTCCCGAAGGTGTTTCGCCAGATGTTCTTGGCTTTTGGTATCCAGAAACAACAGTCGCCAAAAACGACTTCATGTGCATAACCAAGAATGCAAAGTCACCAGTTCTAGCTCACCAGTTGATTAATTTCTTGAGCGATACCGACAATGCAATGTTGAACCGCGAATATGTTGGATACCAGCCAGCCCTTGAATCAATCACAGTTGATCTTCTGATCTCATCAGGCACGATCCCTGAGTCGCTGATTGATGCGCTAGTAACGCCAGAAAAATATGAATCGGGTTTAGCCCAAGTTTTACTAGAACCAGCAGTTGACGCGCTCTGGCTCGAGCAATGGACTGCCTTCACTGCTGGTTAACTCTTGAGAAGTTCACCTCGCCTGTGGGCAGGATTCGCGATTCCCGGCACAACCTGGTTGCTCGTGCTGTTTGCCGTACCTTTCTATGCAGTTGCCTGTGTCGCATTCGGAACGATTGACCCGATATTTCGAGACGCAGTGCCGCAATGGAACCCCCTCGCTTGGGATTTCGCTCAAGCCCAACAAGTGTTCACAAGTTTGGCAACTGGGCCCTTGCAAGGAGTCGCAGTTCGCACCATCATTTATGTCGTCTGCGCGATGATGCTGTGTTTCATAATTGGATTTCCGATTGCTTATTTTTTGGTGCGACACGCCGGCAAACGAAAACTATTGCTACTGGTTTTAATTATCGTGCCATTTTGGGTGAACTACTTAATGCGCATGCTCGCTTGGGTCAACTTGCTCAGCAACGACGGCTTGTTTACTAGGTTCATGAAAATTTTTGGCATCAACTACAACTGGTTAGATGGCTCACCAATAACTGTGATTCTTGGCTTGGTGTACGGATACATACCGTTTCTAATTCTCCCGCTCTACGCTACTCTCGAGCGTTTAGATTGGCGGTTGATTGACGCTGCGCGCGACCTCGGGGCGAACTCGCGACAAGCATTCAGGCTTGTGACTGTCCCTATGTCAAAAGCAGGACTAGTTGCCGCCGGCATTTTGATCGCGCTACCAATGTTTGGTGACTACTACACGAATGATTTGCTATCGCGCTCACCTAGCACCGAGATGATCGGTAATCAAATTGACTTCTTTTTAAATGCCAGCACACAACCGCAAACTGGTGCGGTGCTCGTAATTGCTTTATCAATCTTCTTGCTATTGCTCATGTCGTTCTACTTGCGCAGCACACGACAACAGTCGCGTCAAACTGCAAGATAAATATTCATGAGCATCATTTCATGGAGATCATTATGAAGCGCAAAAAAGGTTCGGCGCTCGTTTATATCGTCTGGGGTTACATCATCTGGAGTCTCGTGCCAGTGATCATCGCTGTAATTTATTCGTTCAACGATGGTCGCAGCCGAACTGTTTGGCAGGGCTTCTCACTGCGATGGTGGTTCACCGATCCGTATGCTTCGGTTTTTCATAACCCTGAGACGCGCAATGCAATTATCAACTCGCTTATTTTGGCCTTCGTCACACTTCTCGTAGTTACACCACTCGGCATCACACTGGCAATTGGCTCGCAACGCATTCGTGGGCGCGGCAGCAATGTCGTTCAAGGATTAACCTCGGCACCGTTGATCACACCCGAGATTGTTGTCGGTGCGGCATTACTAATAACTTTCACGCGATTGTTTACAGCCGTGCCACTTGGCTTTGCTGCACAATTACTTGGCAACGTCACGTTCTCTTTGGCGAGCGTCGTGGTCATTGTGCGGGCGCGACTCGTATCAATTGGTCCATCATTTGAAGAGGCGGCTCGAGATTTAGGAGCGACTCGCTGGCAAGCACTTCGCCATGTTTTATTGCCAATGCTCTGGCCATCAGTAATGGCAAGTCTCGTTGTTGTGTTTGCAACAGTTATCGACGACTTCGTCATAACTAGCTTTCTTTCATCTGGTATCAACTCAGAAACTGTGCCTCTACGAATTTATTCGTCAGTCAAAGGTGGCGCTACACCGGCACTCAACGCACTGGCAACTCTGCTCGTCTTGGCTTCGTTTACTGTTCTAATTATTGGTTTATTTGGATTGTCAACTTGGCGCAAGCGACATGGCGAACATGGCGGCCTTCGTGCTGCACTCGCCGACGTTACGCAAATTGAAGGCTGAGCAAACTAGCTAGTTAATTAGTTAGTTAGCGGCAAAACGCGAACAGCGTCGGGCAGTACATCAATATTTACTTCTTGGCCATCACGCAAACCAACAGTTGTTTCGTCGTTTGGCACTTCAGCATTGATCGTCACTTGCCCAAGTTTGAGTGAGATCCGCAGAACTGAACCAGCAAAAGTCACCCGCTCAATAATTGCTTTGTGGTTGCCTGACCCAATGCGAATTCGTTCTGGACGAATCATCATCATGCCATCACCGATTGGCGCAGACTCTGGAGCGGCAAATTTCTCTCCGGCAAGTTCAATGACGCCGCGCGAGATAACACGACACTGAATCAAGTTTGCAGCACCAACGAATCGCGCCACTTCTACAGAGTTGGGCTGCTCATAAAGTTCACGTGGGCCACCCACCTGCATTAATCTGCCCTCTCGCATCACGCCAATGCGATCGCTCATCGTGAACGCTTCATGTTGATCGTGCGTGACGTAAACGAAAGTGATTCCGATTTGGCGCTGCAATGTCGCCAACTCAACTTGAAGTTGCGCCCGCAACTGTGCGTCTAGCGCCCCAAGTGGTTCGTCAAGCAGAAGCACGCTCGGCTCGAGAATCAGAGCACGAGCAAGTGCGACCCGTTGTTGCTCGCCACCAGAAAGTTGGTGCACGCGACGCTCACCAAAACCGCCAAGTCGCACGAGCGCAAGCGCCTCGCCGACTCGTTGCTCGTCAGACTTAGAACTTTTTATAAACGCATTTTCGAATCGTAAACCAAACTTCACATTTTCTTTAACGTTCAAATGCGGAAACAATGAATAGTTCTGGAAAACAGTGTTTAGTGGTCGGGCTTCGGGTTCGTCGCTTGTGACATCACGATTGTCAATAAAGATATTGCCACTATCAGGTTGCTCAAAACCACCGATCATTCGCAATGTCGTTGTCTTGCCACAACCAGACGGGCCGAGCATCGAAAAAAATTCGCCAGCACGAATTTCGAGAGAGACATCATTGACTACAACTCGGTCGCCGTATGACTTGAATAAATTCTTTAGCGTTACCGCACCGTCGAGTTCAATTGCTGGCATAAATTATCCCCGAAATATTAAGCGCGCATTGTTTCGATATTGCCATCAACAGGCAAAACTTGACCGGTGATGAACCGCGCAGCAGGCGAACTCAGAAATACTGCTGATGCTGCAATGTCGCTGGCGTCAATAAATGTCTTCATTGAAACCTGATTCTCGTATCCGGTGCGAATACTTTGTGCGGTCACTCCAGTTGCGGCGGCTTCACGCTTGATCACGCCATCCATCCGTGGGCCACTAACCGAACCAGGACAAATCGCATTAACACGCACACCTTGCGCACCAAGTTCCATTGCCCAAGATTTAGTTAAGCCGATGATTCCCCATTTGGCAGCAACATATGGTGAGCGCAACGGGTACCCAAAGATTCCGGCACTCGTCGAGATATTAATAATTGAACCTCGAGTCTGCAACAACATTGGCACTGCGGCACTTGTGCATCGAAACGTTCCACCAAGATTTATTCGCACGCATTCGTCGTAAGCGTCAGCATCCATCTCATCTACTCGCGCAGTCGGCCCCGGTACGCCGACATTGTTCACCAAAATGTCTAGACCACCTAGATCACGCTGAATTGCGTCAAACATCGCATTGACGTCGCTCGTCTTTGAGACATCGCAAACATAATCGGGCTTTGTGCTGTCATTGACATCGCACACGACAACTCGCGCGCCAGCAAGCTTCATCGCGTCGGCAATCGCCTTGCCGATTCCAGACCCTCCGCCAGTAACAAGCGCCCGCAGACCAGTTAACGAAAAATCTTGGGTATTTACCGAGCCAACCATCTGCTAAAACATTAGTCTCTCGTGCGCCTCACCAAAAGTTTGGCAACCACACGAGAGACTACGTTCTTGCAGCAATTACCGCTTTCTAGCTTCCGATTATTCCACCGTTTTTGCGAGTGATTACAATCGTGCAGTCACGTGGCACAGGGCCAGTTGCGCCTGTATACGGCGCCGGGAAATTACTGATCGCTGGGTCACCGTCACCAGGGTGTTGCAAGTTGACAAACATCGTCTTGCGATCTGGAGTAACTGTCACACCTGTAACTTCGCTTCCTTTGACACCGGTGAAAAGTCGTCGAATTTCTTTAGTTTTCGCATTGGCGACGAGCATTTGGTCATTGAACTTGCCCGGCTGCTCACCATCGGTTTGAACGAAAACACGATCATCAGAGTCAACCCAGATGCCATCGGGTGAACCAAACATCTGACCTCCTTCGTCGAATGTATCGTTTGCCAAGAGGAAAATATCCCAATTGAATGTCATACCGAGGTATTCATTCGCATCTTTCCAGCGCACGATGTGGCCGTATGTATTTACTTTTGTCGGGTTCGCTTTGTCAACCGCAGCTTTGCCAACTGTGCCTCGTTGCGTGTTGTTCGTCAACGTCACATACATTTCGCCAGTCTTTGATCCAGCAATCCATTCTGGTCGATCCATTTTCGTGGCGCCGACAACATCAGCTGCCATGCGGGTGTAGACCAAAATTTTGTCGAGTGTCCATGTTGACAACGCCGGATTGCTTGGACTCAGTTCAAGCCATGCACCTGTGCCATCGTCATTGAATTTGGCGACATAGAGCGTGCCCTCGTCAAGAGGACTAATACCAGCTTTAATCATTGACTTCCAGTTCGACTTTGAAACGAACTTGTATACATAATCAAATCGCTCATCATCACCCATATAAACAACAATGCGACCATCTTTGCCTTCGACGACTTCAGCACCTTCATGCTTAACTCGACCGAGCGCAGAGCGCTTGATTGGTTGCGATCCTGGCTTGTTTGGATCAATCTCGACTACGTAGCCGAAACGATTTGCTTCGTTTGCGTAGTTGGCATCAGACAAATCAAATCGTGCGTCAAACTTGTGCCAATCATAACCAAACCCTGCGGCCACAATACCGTAACGAGTTTGCTCAGCATTCGGTTTCCACGTTGAAGATTTTGCACCGAAGTAACCGTTGAAGTTTTCTTCACATGTCAAATATGTACCCCAAGGCGTCTTGCCATTTGCACAGTTATTCATTGTTCCTTGGATTGGATTACCTGCTGCATTTTGAATTAATGCACTCTTAGCAACCGGCCCGCTTATTGTCGCAAGCGTATTGACATGCACTCGACGGTTCTTTTTACTTTTGACTACCTTCCATTTACCGTCGACGTTTTCGATCGCTACAACGGAGATGCCGTGAGCTGTTTGAGACAGTGCGACATCTGCAGCGCTTGTTGGCACATTCTTGCCCATCACGTGCTTTGTCGTGCCATATTCGTGGTTAATGCACATCAAACCTTTTTTGTTGTCACCGAAATACCACATACCGTCGTGACCGATGCCGATGCTCTGCTCTTGCTGAGCGGCGGTGAAACCTGCATAGTCAAATGATGTGCCGCTTCCGTCAAGTTTTTCGCGCCATGGGATCAACACGCTGTACGAGTATTCAGGCGCAATCGTTGGCATCGGACTGCCCTGCAATGGGATTGATGTGAAACCAATTTTTGGTGACTTTGCCGCGATCATTTGAGACGCTGATTTAGCGGTCAAACCATTTGATGCAGACGCCGATGCTGCACGGGCGCCAACAAATGTGAGTGCAACACCAGCAAGCGAGCCCACCAAAAGTGAGCGCCTCGACATGTAAGTATTTAAAACATCTTCGAATTCACGATTATTCGACTTATTGCTGACTTCTTCGTGCATTTCGTTACTCATTTTGCTCCTTGTTGATTTAGTTTGTCTTATGAAGCTTTGACAATAGACAAATTGTTTTAACTAAGAGAAACAGACTGGCAAACAACTAGTGACAACTTAATGAACAGATGTCAAAACATAGTTGGCGAAAATTTCTGCTAAAACTCGCGCTAGAACTTGGTCTAGAACTCGGGCTCGATCTCGCTAGCGGTGAATCTTTCCGTCAGGCATTATTGCATTAGTCAAGATTGCACCGTAAATATCAACACCAATCATATTTGCATTGGTCATGTCGCTGTCAGACATCAGTGCTCCGCGCAAGTTTGCACCCCTCAAATATGCGCCTCGCATATTTGCACCTTTTAGATTTGCTCCTTCAAGATTGGCATTGAGAAGATCAGCGTCAGAAAAATCGGCGCCCGATAAATCAGCACCAGAAAGGTCAGCACCAGTCAAGTTCGCAAAAGACAGATCCGAGTCCGCCAACATCGAATTTTTGAGATTCGCTTCGCTGAGCACTGCGCCATGAAGGTCGGCACCTTTTAAAATGGCCCCTGCAAGATTTGCCTTAGGCAAAAAAGCCAATGGCTTAATCTCATACCCACTTACGGTGGTGATCAACACTGGTGTACTTGATGCCCAATAGCCAAATATCAAAAAGATTGGGATCAAAAAAATCGAAACTTTTACAATTCGCACCCTTAAACCCTAGAGCAAACACACCAACCGAACTCTCTTTGCTAATCCCAAAGCAAAATTTTGCATTAAGCAATTACCTTCGGTTAATACCACTTAAGTCTCGCACCCCAATTGTGGAGCTGAGGGGAATCGAACCCCTGGCCTCTTCCATGCCATGGAAGCGCTCTACCAACTGAGCTACAGCCCCAATAAGACTTCTTACGCTACACGAACAAACAATTAACTGACGAGGCGCCAACTGACTGCTGGCACATCGCGATAGAGACGTTCTATTTCATAAAATCTGCGTGTCTCGTCATCAAACACATGAACGACAACACTGCCGTAATCAATCAAAATCCACTGCTGCTCGGTTACGCCCTCACTAGATAATGGCGAGCGACCTGTTTCACGACGAACAGCGTCGGTGATTGCGTCACAAATCGTGCGCACCTGCCGTTTATTGCCAGCACTCGCAACCACAAACAAGTCAGTAATTGCCAAAATCTCACCGACATCTAAAACCGTCACATCGGTTGCTTGTTTTTCGTCGGCGGCCTGCGCGGCAACTTTGGCAATACGCAACGCGTCTGATTGTGGTGTGTAAGTACTCATTCTTCTGAAGCCACAACAGTAGTGGCAGGAAGATCGGGATTGTCTTTTGCAAACGCAACAAATGAATTGCCTAAAACAATCTGCAGTTCAATGCCTTGGGCGCGTTCGCGGGTTTGAGCAGTCTCAAAGTCGCCAATAAAATCCTGCAAACCAATATCGGCCAAAACATTCGAGTCAACAAATCTAATTTCTGTCAGTTCTTGGGGCGGCCCAGGCACTTCGCGAACAAGTGCCACGTCAAAACCGATTGCCACAAGTCGACGAACAATCTCACGACTCACTGCTGGATCATTGAACGGACTGTCAACCTGAACAGCAAGTGCACCAGCCACACCTGAGCCCGTGACCGAAGTTGGTGCGACACTCGCCATGATCATCGTCACTTCTGATTGATCAAGGCTGAACATATCTAATGAATTTGGATTATCAACACCAGCCGGAACAGCCGTTGCAACAAACTGCCAGATTTGAATTGGGCCGTTAAATAACCGCTCCATAAAACTCGCAAAATCTACAGGTGCTTCAAGTGGGTCTGTCTGCAAACTTTGAAGTCTGAGCCCGAGGCCAACCGAGTTAGCGATTGCTGTCCACGCAGATTTGTGGTGATTAAATCTTGCCGCTTCACTTTGATCAATTTCGCGAGCCAACAGAATACCGGCAAGCGAAAATGTGTCAATCGTTGCTTTGCCTACCTTCGCGACGAGAGACGTTGCACCGTCTGCGCCAGTGTTGCGCACATCTGAATCAAGAAGTATTTCAACTGGCCCAACCGGACCAAGCAGCCGTAATAAGTCATCACGGTTCAAAATACCAACTGCAGAGATCGTGACATTAAGTAACCCCTCGACATCGGCGACAAACGCAGATGAATCGCCATCAACATAAGAATCAAAAATTCTTCTTGGTGCTTCTCCTTGCGCAACTTCAGCTTGTGTTTTTGCTGGGATCGAAATAATTGTTCCGCCGAAACTCCCGCCCGCCAAAGCAATCACACTTACCGTGGTGATCTCTTTTGAATCGTTTACAGTTGCCAAAAGAGCAACCGGCGTGTCAAGTATTTTTAAAACTTTGACGTTATTGACATTGGTACCACCATTCGAATTGAGTACCGAGTTGTAGCCGATCACGAGGCCAGCGGGCAGCATCAACGCAGACGCAATGCCGCAACACAATGCGATGAGCAGGCGCTGCTTTTGTCGTTGCGGAATCGCCGTCATGATTTTTCAACGCTTGACTGCATCGCTCCGTATAAACCACGTTCCGAGATGACACTCAGCACTTCACTTGCAACCAAATAATCAAGCGGTCGACCGTCTACAAAGCGCTGACGCAAGTCAGTAGAACTCACTTCGAGCCTCGGGGCCTCAACACGGTTCCATTTGAATTCACTTGGTGGCACCAATGGCGCACCGGGTCGGTCGACAACTACCAAAGTTGAGAGTTTGGCGATTTCACTTGCACGCTGCCACGACGCAAACTTTGCAGCGGCATCGTCGCCAACGATCGTGAAAAGTTCAGCGTCTACATAACGGTTACTCAACGCAATTAAAGTATCTGCTGTAAAACTTGGTCCGCCTCGTGAAATCTCGTCATCGCCCGCGACAAGCCCTTCTACGCCTTCGATCGCTGCCTCAACCATCGCCAATCTGTCAACGGCACTAGCGACTTCGCGAGTCCCGTGTTTTTGCCATGGATCATTGGCCACCATCAACACCACAATGTCAAGATTCAGCACGTGGCGCACATTGACAGCGGTTACTAGATGCCCAATGTGTGGTGGATCAAATGTCCCCCCGAACAATCCGACCCGCATTGGCACTATCAAAGTGTATTAGTCGAATAAGCAGTAGACGATCAATTAACGCTTGAAATACTTGTTCGGATTCAGTGAAATTCGTTAAATGCAGATCCACCACATTGCCTTGTCGTGCTCTGACCCAGATGCCCACCTTTTGCCGAAATGGTTCTATGAATTCTTGTTAGATAGTTCGGCGATTTCTAAAAGAAAAGCGCCCTACGAACCAGAACCGTCTTTTCTAACAGTCTTATTGACTAACGAGGCAATGAACAAAATCAAAAGCAGAGTAAAAGCTGCGCCGTTTAATGTTTTACCGGGTGGTGTTCCTGTGGTGGTCAAACTCATCATCTGTCCAGCAACCAAACGCATGACTGGTTCAATGGCAAGGGTGAGTAAAATCATTGGAGTTAATCCTGGATATCTGAAAAATAATACGAGCAGGAGCACAGCAAGAATAAGTTGTACTGCGCCCCACTGATGAAATATCGCGATGATGTTATCTCCGCCTTCAACTGATGTATCAATGCCAGCAATGCTCTGAGCACCGCCATCTGCTGCAAAGAGGTGAACACAACTGCGCGCGACCATCACCAACATATACAGAACAGCAATTAAACGAATCGGACGAAATCCTTGAAATATTGAAATATCTTTGGGAAGCAGTTTCTTGAAATCTAACTTCATAGTTTCAACTATAAACCTGATCCGAGATTGCCAAGTTGAATATTACTACCGAGCATTTTGACAGAAAGCCCATTGCTGCTTAATGAAACTGATTTAACTTTAAGCCCCTTGGGTGGTGTCAGACTTCTTTGGCTCTTGCTTTTGACTTGATCTTGAAGATCGGCCGGTAATGATGAAGCAGGGATTTGATTTCCAAAGATAGAAACACTCTGAAGTTCAAAATAGATCTGACTATTTGAGTACTTAGGAATCAAGAGCGCTGTACCCAATCCGCCTGGTCCGACAGAAACTTGCAAAGTGTTTCCCACAATTTGTGCATCATTAAATTCGGATGACTCTTTAATTGTTGACGCAGGAATAGTTGCCGTTATTTCCAAAGAGCCAACCATGGTTGGTTTTGCTTTACTGATATTTGAAACAGAAATGTTTAGCGAAGTCTTTGTGCCGTTCTCTTTGAGAGCAAAACTCTTGATGTTTATGTTTGCTGATTTAATTGAGTCAGAAGTGAGATTGCTCGGCATGTCAGCCAGTGGAACAGATGCACTAATACCTGAAGCTTTGGGCATCTCTCGCTCGACTCTCGAAGTGATCTGCGATGAAATGTATTGTTGAACCGCTAGTACTCCTCCCAAAAGAACAAATACTGTTGCTGGGGCTGCGAGTAATTTAATTTTCATCCGCAGACCTTAACAGGGCGAATTTAAGAAATCATAAGTTATTGGTATTCGAATCCTGTGACTACGGGCATAAACAGTTGTCGAATTAAGCTCAACCTAATTTTTGCCGATTTTATTGAGCTAATTTAAAATTAGTTCAACTAGAAATGATTCCAAAAAAATTAACGAAATATTGCGGGATTTTGTTTCGTCTCTCTTCTCTTAACGAATGGTTCTATGAATTCTTGTTAGATAGATCGCGATTTCTAAAAGAAAAGCGACCATCTGCGCACGGGGAATCCCGTCTAATCCTAAACCCAAAGATGCGGCGCCCGAAAAGCCGACATCAACTTACCTACCCTTTGAACTTACGAATTTCTTGGGGCCAACCACAGCTTTTACCAACTTTGGCACCCCACATCTTTGCCTCATCATCGTTAGCAACATCAATAATCGTCATGCCACCGAGGAATTCTCCAGTTTTTGTGATGGGTCCACCGATCGAGCCGTTGTCATCAGAACCGAAGGCGAATTCGATTTCCTCTTCTAATCCACCAGCAAAGACGAGCACGCCTGCCTCTTTCATTTCCAAGACAACTGCCCGAGAAAGTTGACCACGTGATACATACCATTCGACAGAATGATCCCCAACCCATTGCTGGTTGAAATAAATGATGTAGTTTGCCATACGAAAATCTTATGTCTAAGTGCGATCAAAAAATAGTGAGGAGTCGCACTATGAGCCAGATATTGATGAAAGGTGTATTTCTCGCATGGACGCCAAACTTGCACTTGAAGACCTAAAAAGTTTTTCCAAGAAAAGCAGAGTGAGCGACCTTGCTCGTTTCTATAAGACGGCTCCAGGCGAATACGGAGAAGGTGATCTATTCCTCGGAGGATCGGTTCCTCAAACTAGATCTGTTGCAAAGAAACACCAGAACCTCGAACTGCGAGAAGTTGAGAAACTTTTTAACTCGCCATTTCACGAAGCGCGCCTGTGTGCAGCCATCATTTTAAATTTGCAGTTCAAGTCGGCCAAGAAAGCACACGACCGCAAAAGGATCTTTGATTTCTATCTCAAGCAAGTTCGGGCTGAACGAGTGAATAACTGGGACATTGTTGATGTATCAGCTCCGTGGATGGGTGTTTATCTGACTGAAGTTGAAGATCCAATGCCATTGTTGATCAAGCTCTCTAAGTCGAAATCTATGTGGCAAAGACGCGTTTCGATTATTCTCACGTTTTCTCTAATTCGTGATGGAGATTTGGAGCCAACAATCATTATTTCAAAGGCATTGCTTAAAGATGACCAGGATCTAATTCACAAGGCTGTGGGTTGGATGCTTCGTGAACTAGGCAAAAAAGATGTCATGTTGCTCAGAAAATTTCTTGCAGATCATTCGCATCAAATGCCCCGCACAATGCTGAGATATTCGATCGAAAAATTACCTGAACGAGAACGTAAGAAATGGCTTGTTGAGAGTAAATAGTTAAAAATGCAATGAAGAGTCGCCGTTTTAGCCGGAAACCACGACTTCAGGCTTAGAGCCCTCAGTGGCATAATCGGCACAGCATTAAAATACTTATGAAATAGTTCACTTACTACTTGACCAAATCAATTCGATGCCCTAATATCTCTAGTCCCCGAAACCCCCCGAATACCCCCTAATCCCCCAAGAAAGACCAAACACCCCCATGTCTGACTCAATCGGTATCTACCTCAACGAAATCGGCAAGGTTGCCTTGCTTAACGCAGAAGATGAACGTGATCTATCAAAAGCGATCGAAGCCGGTCGTGATGCCAAAATAGCCATCGAAAAGGGTGAACGCGGTGCTGCACTTCGCGCCGATATGCGCAATGCTGCTCGGGCTAAAGATCGTTTTATCCGCTCGAACCTTCGTTTAGTTGTATCAATCGCTCGACGGTATCCATTGCCTCAAGGAATGGACTTGCTCGATTTAATCCAAGAAGGAAACCTCGGCCTCGAACACGCAGTAGACAAATTCGACTGGCGTCGTGGTTTTAAATTTTCAACATATGCAACGTTTTGGATTCGTCAAGCAATTGGTCGAGCGCTAGATCAAAAAGCAAGTCTTATTCGAATTCCTGGCGACCGGTCGGCAACACTTCGTGCGGCACTTCGACAGGGCTCGGGCGATGCTGAAGGTTTAAGCGCTATGAACGCCGAACTTCATCGCCTCACAACACCAGTTTCACTCGACAAAACAATCGGTGAAGACGGCGATGCAACTTTGGGCGACCTCGTACCAAACGAAGACATCAGCCCAGAAGATGCAGTAATGGGAATGGTCGACACAGACTTACTCGATCGTCTTCTCGGCACTCTTGACGAGCGCGCACGTTATGCAGTTGAGGCTCGTTTTGGTCTTTATGATGGAGAGCGAAAAAGCTTTCGTCAAGTTGGCGAAGAGCTTGGCGTAACCGCCGAAGCTGCCCGTCGCCTTGTAAGTCGTGCTGTTGATACATTGCGCGACGATGCCGGAGAAATCCTCACCGTCTGAGGCGCCTTTCGGCAATAGTGTTATCTAGATGAGTTCAACTAATCGCTGGACACCGTCCTCGTGGCAGAATAATGTCGCCGCACAACAACCGAAGTGGCCTGATCAAACTGAACTTGATAATTCGCTAAAGCAAATTGCATCGTACCCGCCACTGGTTTTTGCGGGTGAGGCACGATCGCTTCTCGCTGCACTTGGCCAAGTTGCGAGTGGAAACGCATTTTTATTGCAGGCTGGTGACTGCGCAGAAAGTTTCGAAGAGTTCACTGCAGTAAATATTCGCGAGAAGCTTCGCGTAATTTTGCAGATGGCAGTGATGCTCACCTATTCGATGGGCGTACCGGTTGTGAAAGTTGGCAGAATCGCCGGACAATTTGCCAAGCCACGTTCAAGTGATACCGAAATTATCGGGGGCAAAGAGTTCTCATCATTTCGCGGGCACATGGTTAATGACCCTGCACCGCACATTGAGTCACGCGTGCCAGACCCACAACGTATGGTGCAGGCGTATCACCAATCAGCAAGCACACTCAACTTATTGCGTGCGTTCACAAAGGGTGGCTTCGCCGATCTGAATCGTGTCCATGCCTGGAACCAAGAATTCGTTACAACCAGTGCAGCAGGTCAGCGCTA
This sequence comes from Ilumatobacteraceae bacterium, assembly GCA_964203235.1. Taxonomy (GTDB): domain Bacteria; phylum Actinomycetota; class Acidimicrobiia; order Acidimicrobiales; family Ilumatobacteraceae; genus BACL27. The sequence continues at coordinate 462,414 of CAXNLE010000001.1, read as the reverse complement.
CGAACAAGTTGCAGGCGAAATTGAGCGAGCATTGGCATTTATGCGTGCGTGCGGCATCGACACAGAGAGCCATAGCCCGCTTCATGAAGTTGACTTTTATACAAGTCACGAAGCATTAATCCTTGGATACGAAGAGGCACTCACTCGCCAAGACTCGTTGACCGGCACATGGTACGACTGCTCAGCGCATATGTTGTGGATTGGTGAACGGACGCGACAACTTGATGGCGCGCACATTGAGTTTTTGCGCGGCGTGGGCAACCCAGTTGGTTGCAAGATTGGCCCAGAAGCGACAACAGATTTTGTTTTATCGTTGTGCGAGGTTCTCAACCCTGCGCGAGTTGCAGGTCGCTTGACGCTGATCACGCGGATGGGCGCCGACAAAATTGAAACAGTATTACGACCGTTGATTCGAGCAGTACGTGATGCTGGGCATCCAGTTGTTTGGGCGTGTGATCCAATGCATGCAAATACTTTCACCGCCACCAATGGTCGCAAGACCCGACACTTTGATGACATCATTCGCGAAATTACTGGTTTCGTATTAGCCCATCGTGCTGAAAATAGTTGGCCAGGCGGCATTCACGTTGAACTCACCGGAGACAACGTCACCGAGTGTCTTGGTGGTGCCGAGGCTGTCAGCCAAGAAGATCTTGATACTCGCTACGAATCGGTTTGTGATCCACGACTCAATGCGCGACAATCGCTTGATCTCGCATTTCGTGTTGCTGAACTAATTCGTACAGCAAAATAGCCCCAATGCGGGCATTTGAACTCGCACGAGAATGGCCTGCGCCCAACACATCAATTGCTGTCATTGATCGTCACGGGCAGTTACATACTTTTGGTGATACATCGCGAACATCGCGTATTGCTTCGATATCAAAATTGTTATCAGCATGGGCGGTGCATGTAGCAATCGAAGAAGGTTCGACAACACTTGGCACGCCAGTCGGCCAAGACGGTTGCACACTCGCCCACTTGTTGGCACACGCAGGTGGATACAGTTTCGACGGCGACACACCGATTGTTAGCCCCGCGCGAAAACGTATTTACTCGAACTCTGGATACGACTTGATCGCCGAGCATCTTGAATCAGTCACCGAAATTGCTTTCAACGAATACCTCGATGATGCCGTGTTCTCGCCACTTGGCATGGCTTCAAGTTCGCTAAACGGGTCGAGCGCAAAAGATGTAGTTTCGTGTGTCGACGATCTAGTTGAGTTTGCGCTCGAGTTGCGAAAGCCGCAACTAATAAGTGCAGAGACTGCGCGAATAGCAACAACAACTCAGTTCGCCGATCTAGAAGGAGTCGTGCCAGGCGTAGGTCGATTTAGCCCGTGCAACTGGGGGTATGGGCCAGAGATTCACGGGGCGAAACATCCTCATTGGATGGGCACACGAAATAGTGCTTCAACTTTTGGACACTTTGGCGGCACCGGAAGTTTCATCTGGCACGACCCTATGGCAAATATTTCGTGCATTGCACTTTGCAGAGTTGAATTTGATGCTTGGGCGTTGCATTACTGGCCACAATTTTTTGACGCCTTATTAGATGAACTAACGACATGAATAAAAAACAAATCAATGCCGATCTATTTCTGCTGTTGTTTTGTACCTTTTCGACTGCGGCAGCCAACAGCGTGGTATTCGCATCAATGTCTGAGTTACAAGAAAAATATGGCTACGCCGATTCGGCACTCGGTTTAATCGCCGGTACTGGTTTCGCTCTCGGTTTAGTCGTGCAACTATTCGTTGCACCGTTCGCCGATCGTGGTCACGGACGAAAATTAATTCAAGTCGGTCTTGCACTTGCCGGCATCGGATCTGTCGTATTTGTGTTTGGTGACTCACTTGGTTGGTTTATCGTTGGTCGCGCAATTGTCGGCGCATCACTAGGTTGCACGTTTCCCGCAGTGCGCGCACTCGCCGCCAACCTCGACCGCACACGAAGTGCCGAACGACTTGGCGCGGTTGCTGGTACTGAAATTGCTGGCTTTGTAACGGGACCGCTTGTCGGATCATTGTTAATTGACCCATTTGGACTTGATACGACGTTTCTCGTTTTTGGCGCGATGGCAGTGTTCGCGTTAGTCGTGATAATGCCGCGCAGGTTTCCTGAATTGGTAATGACTTCTGAATCAGAAAAATCAAGTCTTGATTTACTTCGCCTACCAGAAATTAGAGTCGCGTTATTACTGACATTGGCTGTGACGTTTCCGACTGGAATGTTTGATGCGCTATGGGATCGATTCTTAGATGACCTCGGTGGCAATAATGCAATGACCGGTTTGACTTTTGCCGTTTATGGTTTGCCGTTTATCTTGTTATCTTCACGCGCCGGAAAGCTAATCGATAAACACTCGCCAGTTGCAGTCGCGTTGTGGCTTGTTATCCCAGTGAGTTTGATGACGATGAGTTATGGCTTCTTCACTTCACCCTGGTCAATTCTGAGTCTTGGATTAGTTGAAGGAATCGTCCAATCGGCAATTACACCAGCAGGAATGGCGGCAATCGCCAAGGCCGCACCACTCGGTAGATCATCAGCCGCCCAAGGACTTTCTGGGTCGGTAAATGTATTTGGACAAATGTTGGCGGCCTTTATTGCGCCAAGTATCTACGGCAATTTCGGTGCGCGAACTACTTTTGTCTCAGTGGGTATTGGCATCGGCGCTGTTGCGGCGATCGCCGCATTGTTGCATGCAAAAAACTTAAGAGATACTGCTCGCTAATTATTTGCGTTAATAATTACTGCTTACAAACGCTCAATAATCATCGCCATACCTTGACCGCCACCAACACACATTGATTCAAGACCGAATCGTTTGTCTGTGTGTTGCAAGCCGTTAATCAAGGTTGTCATAATTCGAGCACCAGTCATTCCAAATGGGTGACCGAGCGCAATTGCCCCACCATGAATGTTTAGTTTCTCCATTGGGATTCCCAAATGTTTTGCCGATGGGATTACTTGTGCCGCAAATGCCTCATTGATTTCAACGAGATCGATTTGGTCAATCGTCATGCCGGCACGCTTAAGTGCTTGTCGACAGGCTTCGATTGGTCCGAGTCCCATGATTTCAGGATTCAAACCTGAAACGCCTGACGAAACGATTCGCGCTAGCGGTTTGATGCCTAACTGCTTGGCTTTGGTATCACTCATAACAACAACTGCTGCTGCACCATCATTTAATGGGCAAGCATTTCCAGCGGTGATTTCTCCGTCCGGGCGAAACACTGGCTTCAAGCCGGCGAGACCTTCTGCGGTTGTTCCAGCACGAGGGCCATCATCCTTTGAGATAACAGTGCCGTTCGGCAATGTCAGTGGCGAAATTTCGCGATCAAAGAAACCGTTTTCTTGGTTAGCAACAGCGCGTTGCTGACTTCGTGCGCCGAATGCATCCATCTCAAGACGGGTTACACCTTCGAGTTCGCGAACATTTTCTGCTGTTTGGCCCATTGCGATATACATGTCGGCAAGACCTGTTGCTGCCGACCATACGCCTTGGCCGCCTGCAGCACGCGACTTGGTGCGCTCACCTGATGGCTTGAAAATTGCATTAGGTGCAATGTCGCTCGCGCCCGATGCATATCGGCTCACAGTTTCGACGCCAGCAGCAATAAAACAATCGCCTTCGCCAGCCTTGATTGCATGGGCTGCCATGCGAATTGTCTGCAAACTCGAAGAGCAATAACGATTTACGGTTACCCCAGGAACATTGTCAAGGCCGGCCAGCACAGCAACTACGCGCGCAATATTAAAACCTGCCTCGCCTGCTGGTTGGCCGCAACCCATCATCAAGTCTTCAACATCGTCAGCTTTAAGTTGAGGGACTTTTGCCATTAATGCGCGAATAATCTGTGCCGACATATCGTCAGGTCGAAGTTCGGTCAATGTGCCTTTGTTGGCACGTCCGATTGGGCTTCGTGCTGTTGCGACAATTACTGCTTCGGTCATGGCTTCTCCCTGTTGAGTGTGACTATTCGTTGAGCGCGGCTTTTTTGCCACATTTATCGTTGCAAAACCCTAGCGGTTTTCTTGGTTGTAAACGAAGCCGAAATTTCGAAAATCCGCATCAAATCGCTATTGTCATCTAGGCGAAACAATGGGGGTAGCTAATCATGGCAACACAACGACTGACACTTGCTCAAGCAATAATCAAATACCTAATTAATCAGCACGTCGAGCGCGACGGAAACCAAAACGAATTCTTCGGTGGAACTTGGGGAATCTTTGGCCATGGAAACATTGGCGGCGTAGCACAAGCATTACAGCAGTACAACACTGACATGCCCTATTACCTATCGCGTAACGAACAGGCAATGGTCCATAGTGCTGTGGCTTACGCCAAGATGAATCGTCGAATGAAAGCGCAAGCCTGTCTTTCATCAATCGGACCGGGTGCAACGAACATGGTTACCGGTGCAGCTACAGCAACCGTAAATCGTGTGCCAGTTCTTTGCTTGGCTGGAGATTATTTTGCTGAACGAGTTCAGAGTCCAGTTTTGCAACAGCTCGAGTTTCCATTCACTCAAGATCAGTCATCAAACGATACTTTTAAGCCTGTCTCGAAATATTGGGATCGAATTCAACGCCCAGAACAAGCAATCACATCTTTACCTGAAGTGATGCGAATTCTCACATCACCTGCTGAAACCGGTGCCGCAGTTTTAGCATTACCTCAAGATATTCAGACTTACGCATTTGATTACCCAGAAGAAATGTTTCGCAAGCGAATCTGGTCGATTCCGCGAAACCGTGCTGATACAACGTCAATAGAGCGTGCCGTCGCATGGATCCGTGCCGCTAAGACTCCACTAATTATCGCCGGTGGTGGTGTTCGTTATAGCGCAGCAGAAGACGCACTGATGTCATTCGTAGAAAAAACAGGAATTCCAGTGGCAGAAACTCACGCAGGCAAAGGTTCTTTACTTTTTGATCACCCCTTGAGTCTTGGTGCTGCAGGTGTTTCAGGCACCGAAGCGGCAAACATCATCGCACCCGAAGCTGATCTAATAATCGGCATCGGCACACGATTTACAGATTTTCCTACATCATCAAAAACTGCGTTCAGGCACCCGAATGTCCGATTTATAAATATCAACGTTTTTGAAATGGATGCATATAAACACGCAGCAATTCCACTTGTGGGTGATGCCAAAGTGACTCTTGAAGAACTTGCGGTTGCCGTTGGTGACTATCAAGTCGACAATTCATATCGCCAACGTTGTCAACAACTTAATAAAAAATGGAACGACGAGGTTGAGCGCGTCTACAGCGCAGCGATGACACCAATAAGCCAGGGTGAAGTCATCGGCGCAGTTCAGGCATCGGCAGATCCAAAAGACGTTGTTGTGACATCAGCTGGAAGTTTGCCTGGAGACTTATTGAAGTTGTGGCGCTGTAAAGATTCGTTAAGTTACCAAGTCGAATATGGGTACAGCGTTATGGGCTACGAAATTGCAGGTGGTCTCGGTGCAAAAATGGCGGCTCCGGATCGTGAGGTCTATGTGATGGTCGGAGATGGTTCGTTCATGATGATGAACACCGAGATAACTACAGCGATCCAAGAGAACATTAAATTAATTATTGTTGTCGTCAACAATGATGGATTCTCAAGTGTCGGACGCGTATCCGAAAACGTCGGCAGTTTAGGTTTCGGTTGCCATTATCGATATCGAAGCAAATCTGGCGCTTACGACGGCGATGTATTACCAGTTGACTACGTCAAAATCTGTGAAGGATTAGGTGCGGCATCTATTAAGGCCGAAAATCTTGCCGATTTCAAAAAGGCTCTCGATACGGCACGCGCGTCAACAAAGACAACTTGCATCGTCGTAAACACAGATTGGGATGAAAGAGTTCCTGGTTATGCAAGTTGTTGGTGGGATATGGCAACTGCGCATACATCAGAAAACCAAGATGTTAATGACGCTCGCGAAGTCTATGAAAAAGAAAAATCAGCGCAACGGTATTTAATGGTGCCTGGCGCACCATTTCAGTCGTGAGCAATCTACACAGACCTAGAAGAAACTTTGACTTTACGCAATTTGATGTAACACCCAAATCAATTGGATGGACATATCTTGACTTCAATGTCGTGAAACTTGAAAAATCCAAAAGTTATGAGCACAATACGCGGGATCGCGAAGTTGCAATAGTCCCACTTTCTGGGTCCGGCTTTGTTGAGGTCGCCGAAAAAAAGATTTATCTACAACGATTCGATGTTTTCAAACAATCGCCGCAGGTTGTTTATATTCCACCTGGTCAATTAATTTCTGTTACTGCTGAAAGTAGTTTTGAATTTACAATTGGTGGAGCACCGGCAGAAGGTCGATACCCAATTCGCGTGTTTGAGCCAAACGAAATGAAAGTTGAAGTAAGAGGGGGCGGCGCTGCCCGACGGCAAGTAAACCATTTACTCGCCCACCCAATGCCTGCAGAGCGCTTAATCCTCTACGAGGCATACGTGCCACGAGGTGCATGGTCAGGTTGGCCGCCCCATTGTCACGACGGCACTAACGGATCTCCATATTTGGAGGAAACTTACTATTTCCGCTTCGACAGAAGTGATGGTTTTGGTTTTCACCGAAACTATAAGTTAGATGCACATGAAGGCGAAAAATCCGACGAGCACTTCATGGTGCAAGACGGTGATCTAGTGGTGATTCCTTGGGGGTACCACCTGGCAACTGCTTCACCAGGTCACAACATGTGGCTACTTAATTATTTGGCAGGACACCCAACAAATGATGATCGAGCCGTCAAACCATGCTTTGATATTGCACATACTTGGATCGAAGACGATTGGTCAAAAAATCAAATGAAACTACCGTTAGAAATGGGTGACATTTATGCATAAACTTCGCGTCGGATTGATTGGTTGCGGAAACATCGCATTGAACGGGCATATTCCTGCTTATTTAGAAACACCAGAACGTTTTGAAATAGTGGCAGTTGCCGACCCATATGAAACACAACTTGAACTGGGTTTAGCAAAGGCGAAACTCAACAACGGCGACGGATACGCCGACCCACTTGAGCTAATCAAACGACCAGATATTGACCTAATTGATATCTGTACCCCCCAACACTTGCACCGAGAACTTATCGAGGCTGCAGCCAATGCAGGACACAACATTGTTTGCGAAAAACCACTCGCTGCAGTACCCGCTGATGCGCATGCAGCAATTCATGCGGCTAAAAAAGCAGGTGTGAAGTTGGCCGTAATTCACAATTATTTGTTTTTTCCTGAGGTAGTTGCGGCGAAGCGAATTCTTGATTCAGGCGAACTCGGTGATTTGCGCGTCGTGACAGTTAATTTTTTAGGTGTTGTAGATTCGATGGGCGCTATTGGTTTCAAACCGAAGTGGCGTCATGACTACGCATCTTCTGGTGGTGGTGTGTTGATGGACATGATCCATGGCGTCTATCTTGCGAATCATTTTCTTGGATCACCGACCCAACGTGTCTCAGCGCACGTAACAAGCCATATGCAAGGAGACAGTGTTGAAAGCCTTGCACTTTGTCGACTTGAATCTGGCGACAGCGCCGCACTCGTCAATATCGGCTGGGGATATGGACACGGCGGTATCGACATCGTCGGAAGCAAAGGTCGACTTCGCATCAACTACGAAAACTTTGGAACTTGTCCGTGGTCTGCTTTCGAAAACATGGTCGTCACAGTTGGCTCTGACACAAGAATTGAGCCTGTCAGTTTTGAACCAAACAGCGAATCTATTCACGACAAAATCCGCTGGTCAATCGCCGCCGCGTTAGTTGATATTGCCGATGCTATTGAACACGACAAACTTTCAGTAGCTAGCGGCGAAATTGGATTAGAAGTGCTTGAAATGACTTTGGCTAGTTATGCATCAGCCGCTACTGGTCGATCAATATCCGTACCTCTTGAAGTTTCAAGTCCGCTTCATATTAAAGGCGTCAGTGGAATAAAAGATTTGGACTTCACAAATCAGGTAAATAATCTGCCAGTTAGAAAACATAATCTTTTCGGTTTAAATTAAAGCTAAACAGAAAGAGAAAGATACCTCATGGAACTTTGCGTATATACAGACTCGGTTCAGAACCTCACACGTACAGATGCTCTGGATGTAATAGCCAAAGCAGGCGCCACCGCCGTCGAACTCGCTGTCGGCGGTCAGTCAAGCGCACCGCATATGAATCTTTCAGAACTGTTGAGCAACAAAAAAGCTCGCGACACTCTTATCGGCGAACTAAACGATCGCGGACTTCGCATTGGCGCACTGAATTGCTCGGCGTGGCCGATGCATCCAATTAAGGACGTTGAACACGTTGAGATTATTAAGGGGGCGATGAAACTTGCTCAACTATTAGACGTAAAAAAAATAGTCACGATGTCTGGGTGCCCTGGAGACGGCCCGAACTCGTCAACGATTAATTGGGTATTTTTCCCGTGGCCATCTGACGGCGTTGAATTACTCAACCGTCAGTGGACGCAAACACTTGATCTATGGACAGACCTAGCTGCTTTCGGTAGCGACCATGGCATCAAAAAAATCGCCTTTGAACTGCATCCAATGCACTTGGTTTACAACACCCCAACCTTGCTTAAAATCAGACAGCATATTGGTCCGATAATCGGCGCGAATGTTGACCCAAGCCATCTTTTTTGGCAACACATGGACCCAGTTGCGATGGTTCGCGCGCTTGGTGATGCAGTTCATCACGTTCACCTAAAGGATCTCGAATTCAACCAGCAGCAACTTGGCATCGCGGGCACATTGGATAGCCGAACATTTGCGAATCCAGCAGAACGCTCATGGAACTTTCGAACCGTTGGCAAAGGGCACGGTGATGAGTTTTGGACTCTATTTTTCAATGCGCTTGATGACATCGGTTATGACGACGTTCTTAGCATTGAGAACGAAGACCCTTACGACACATTCGAACAGGGAACAATTGACGCCGCCAAATACGCCCTCACAGTTCTCTCAAAAATCCCAAATAAATAAGATACGAAATATATGCTTCAACGCCTGCGTAAAGCTAAACAAGTGATGTAGTTCTAGAGTCTTGGAATGCAATTATTTGATGTAAAGCTAGACCAGATAGACCTTTCATCCAGGGAGTTCTGGAGCGCCCCGCGTGATTACCGTGAATCAGCGTTTGCAAAACTGCGCAACGAAGAACCAATTCGGTTTTTTGAAGAGATGGAGTTCAGTTTTGTACCAAAAGGCCCCGGCTATTTCGCGCTCACCCGCCACGACGACATCTGGCACGTCAGTCGAAATCCTCAATTATTTTGCAGCGGTAAAGGTTCGAATATCGCTGACCTTTCGCCAGAGTTAAACGAGTTTTTCGGGTCAATGATCGGCATGGATGACCCGAAGCATTTTCGCCTGCGATCGATTGTCTCTAAAGGTTTTACTCCACGCGAGATTGCTCGCATTGAAGAGTACGTAAAAGTTAAGGCACGAACAATTATTGATCGTGTGCTTGACGAATTTGAAGGTAAAGAGTTTGATTTCGTTGATGCAATCGCCGCTAAATTTCCGCTGCAAATAATTTGTGAAATGATGGGCATTCCAGAATCTGACGAGCGACAGATATTCAATTGGACAAACACGATTCTTGGTGCTGGCGACCCAGACTTCACAGGCACTCTCGAAGGATTGATAGAAGCAGGTATCGGCATGTTCAACTACGCCCAAGCACTTGGCGAAGCTCGACTTGCCAACCCAACCGATGATCTGACAAGTGTGATGATGCATGCAGTGGTTGATGGTGAGCGGCTTTCATCTCAAGAGTTTGGGAGTTTCTTCATCCTGTTGGTAGTTGCCGGAAACGAAACAACTAGAAATGCAATCACCCACGGGATGGTCGCACTAACCGAAAACCCTGATCAACGAGCAAAATGGTTTGGCGACTTCGAGACGCACACAAAAACAGCCGTCGAAGAAATAGTTCGATGGGCAACACCGGTTATTCACTTTCGCCGAACCGCAACTCAGGACACTGAAATTAATGGGTTCGAAATTAAGCAAAATCAAAAGGTTGTTCTGTTCTATAACTCAGGCAATCGCGACGAGCGAATCTTTTCTGATCCATTTAAATTTGATGTAACTCGCCAAGCGCAACCAACTCAAATTGGTTTTGGCGCCGGTGGACCACATTTCTGTTTAGGTGCAAATTTGGCGCGCCGCGAAATCGCCGTGATGTTCGACGAAATACGTCGACGCGCACCGAACTTGCAGATAACCGGAGAGCCTGCCTACTTACAGAGCAATTTCATCAACGGCATCAAACGCGTCAACTGCAGAGCTAGTTAACTAGAACATTAGCTAGTTAACTAGCTAGTTCTGCTCGTGCAAAGCAACCTGAGCATGAGAAAGTGATAACGGGCCGTGATTTATTTGTGGCAATACATACTTTGCAAACAGATCGCACTCTTTGAGATGCGGATAGCCCGACAAAATAAAACTTGACACTCCGCCATCTGCGAGTTCATTCAGTTTCGCTGTGACCTGATCTGGGTCGCCGACAATTGCGATTCCGGCACCACTTCGCGCGCGTCCGACACCGGTCCAAAGATTCTGCTCGATGTAGCCCTCGTCATCAGATCCTGACCGTAATTCGGTTTGGCGATTTACACCGGTAGAAGTTGCGTCGAGAGAGCGTGCTCGTATCGCATCGCCCACTACTGGGTCAAGACGCGACAACAAACGCCTAGCAGCCTGGCGAGCCTCACGCTCAGTCTCGCGAACAATCACATGGCTACGCCAGCCAAATTTCAATGATCGACCGAACTGCTGTGCTCGCAATTTGAGATCGACGACAACGCTCGAAACTTTGGCGGTTGTATCTGGCCACATCAGATAGACATCGGCGCTGGCCGCTGCACAATCGCGGGCCGCCTCTGAGAGTCCACCAAAATAGATTGGCGGGCAACCCAAGTTGTGTTTGACGATGCGTGGTGGCTCAATATTTAGTTGTAAAAACTCACCATCAAGACTTATCGCACGACCCTCTAATAATTCGCCAAGTGCATACAAATACTCGGTAGTGCGGCGATATCTGGCCTCACTAGTTAAATGCTCACCCGGCATCTCAGATGAAATTGCATTTATCACCAGTCGTGAATTTGAAATCTGCTGAAGTGTTGCCACTTGGCGAGCAAGTTGCGGTACAACAAGTTCGCCGAGTCTTAACGCAAGTAGTAATCGAATCTGTTTTGTTTGCGTGGCGATACCCGCAGCAAAGGTTGTGGCATCAATACCAAGGCTGTAGCCCGAGGGTAAAAGTACATTGTCGAAGCCGTTAATTTCTGCACGACGAACGATCTCGCTACAGTGCGACCAAGAAGATTGCAGGTCATCATCAGGTACGCCCAGAAACTCATAATCGTCATCACATAAGGCCGCAAACCATGCAACCTCAACAAGTGGGCGGTTATTGCTCACGCGCTAAATCTTGTCAGGAGAAAATTAACTCACCCAGTCAGAAAATATGTTTATGAGCAACCGCTTGAAGAACCGCAGTCACCGCACACATAACATGCCCCTGCACGTTGCATGTTTGCCGAACCACACGTCGAGCAGATCATCCCGGTCGCTGCCGGTTTTTTTGCAACATGCGACGGTGGTGCAGAAAATGCACCTGAATCAATCTGCGCAACTAAGTCATTGGCGGATGGAATTGTTTTTGGATCAGAAAAAACATCGGTGCCCTGAGTACTGACAGTGATCGATTCTTCGACTCCTGGCAATGTTGGTTGCATACGCTCTTCGCGAGTGAAAACTCCTAATTCGGCGCGCTCATCCGCAGTTAGATATTCAACTGCGAGTCGACGGAAGAGATAATCAACTATTGACGAAGCCATACGAATATCTGGATCGTCTGTCATGCCTGCCGGTTCGAATCGAGTATTCACAAACGCTTCAATGAGCGCTCGCATTGGCACACCATATTGCAAACCATATGAAATGCTCTTCGCAAAAGCATCCATCAGACCAGCCAAAGTCGAACCTTGCTTAGAAACCGTCAAGAACACTTCACCTGGTCGCCCATCTGCGTATTCGCCAATTGTGGCGAAACCTTTGCAGTCAGCAACGCGAAACTCAAATGTTCGGCCGCGACGAGATCGTGGCAATTTCTGACGAACAGGATGATGCACAACACGCTCAACTATTCGTTCAACGATTTGCGTTGCCGAGTTCACTGCAGCGCCGCCATCTGTTGAACCCTTTTCACTATCTTTTTTTGCAGTTGATAGCGGTTGACCAACCTTGCAATTGTCACGATAAACGGCGACAGCCTTGATACCTAACTCCCACGACAACATATGAAGTGATTCAATGTCTTCAATTGAAGCATCTTCCGGCATATTCACTGTCTTTGAAATTGCACCTGACAAAAACGGCTGAGTCGCACCCATCATTCGCACATGACCTTCATAGTGAATTGTGTTGTCACCCATCGAACATGCAAACACTGGCAAGTGCTCTGCTTTCAAGTCTGGGGATCCAACAATTGTTTTTTGTTCATCGATGTAGGCGACAATTCTCTCGACTACTGGGCCTTCGTAACCAAGCTGCTTTAGCGCACGTGGCACCGTCTGGTTAACGATCGTCATGTTGCCACCACCAACTAGTTTTTTGAATTTAACTAATCCGAGATCTGGCTCTATGCCTGTTGTGTCACAGTCCATCATTAAACCGATTGTGCCGGTTGGCGCCAAAACACTGGCTTGACTGTTGCGCACACCAAATTCTTCACCATCGCGAACCGCAGCATCCCACGATGCGGTTGCCGCATCTACAAGGTCTTGTTGCACTACGTCAATGTTGTCGATTTCTTTATTAGCGTCACGATGCATTCGCAAAACATTGTTCATGTAGCGCTCGTTGGCTGAGTATCCAGCGAAAGGGCCCATGCGGCTTGCGGTGCGAGCACTAGTTGCATATGCGTGTCCGGTCATCAATGAAGTTAGAGCTGCAGCCCATGCGCGACCGCCTGTTGAATCGTATGGCATTCCGAGCGCCATCAATAACGCACCGAGGTTTGCATAACCCAAACCAAGTTGACGGAATAAGCGACTGTTTTCTGCAATTTTCTCAGTTGGATAATCTGCATTGCCGACAAGAATTTCTTGTGCGGTGAACATAACTTCAATCGTGTGACTGTAAGCCTCAACATCGAAATGGTCGTTGTCGTCAAGATATTTCAGCAAGTTGATTGATGCCAAATTGCACGCCGAGTTGTCGATGTGCATATATTCGCTGCAAGGATTTGAACCATTTATGCGACCAGCAGCATGTGCTGTGTGCCATTTATTAATTGTCGTGTCAAATTGCAAACCAGGATCTGCGCACTCCCATGATGCAGTCGCCATTTGTCGCCACAAGTCGCGTGCACGAATCGAGCGCACAACACGCCTATCTTTAACCGCGAGCAAGTTCCAGTCGGCATCATCTCTGACTGCCTGCATGAACTCATCAGTTACACGAACCGAGTTGTTGGCGTTTTGATATTGAACCGAAAAAGAATCTTTTCCATCGAGATCCATATCAAAGCCAGCATCACGAAGTGCGCGAGCCTTCTTTTCTTCATGTGACTTGCACCAAATAAATTCTTCGATGTCTGGATGATCAACATTAAGAATCACCATCTTTGCTGCGCGACGAGTTTTGCCGCCCGACTTGATGGTTCCGGCTGAAGAGTCGGCACCACGCATAAAACTGACTGGCCCTGATGCTGTACCTCCACCTTTTAGATGTTCTGCACTACTGCGAATGTTCGACAAATTGATGCCCGAACCTGAACCACCCTTAAAAATCGTTCCTTCTTCTTTGTACCAATTCAAGATTGCGTCCATCGTGTCGTCAACAGCCAAAATAAAACACGCACTCGCTTGTTGTGGAACACCTTCAACACCAATATTGAACCACACCGGCGAATTAAACGCCGCACGTTGCGTTACCAAAATAAATTTCAGTTCATCGCGGAAAGAATCTGACTCAAGTTGATCGGCAAAATAACCACACTCGGTGCCCCATTTTGTGATGGTGTCAGCAACACGATCAATAACTTGGCGCATCGAGTTTTCACGTTCTGCGGTACCAGGTGTGCCTCTGAAGTATTTTTGCGAAACAATGTTGGTCGAATTCAACGACCATGAAGTTGGAAACTCGACGCCAAGCTGCTCAAATGCAACTGTGCCGTCCTTCCAGTTTTTGATTTGAGCATCTCTACGCTCCCAAGAAACTTGATCGTAAGGATGTGTGCCTGGAGTTGTGAAGTGACGGCGGATACCGATTGACAAACGTTCTGGAGCAAGTGACATTTTGTACTAAACCTTTCAAGATGAAATTCGATTAAATTCGGTGGCTGACTTTTACAATTAATAAAACAGTCTTCAAATCACTTGCAAATCTCGATGGGGCTAGCCCTACAGAACTAGCGACTCTTAGAGAGACCACTAGATGTAGTGCCAAATAATCCACCATTGCAGACTCACCCACAACTTGTAGATAAGATTACAGCACTGTTATTTGGCTTTGTCAATCATTTACGAGCCTTAAATTCAAACCTTTTTCACGCGCAATAACGATTGATTCCGAATCATAGGGAGACAGTCCTGTGGATTGAAAGTGGATAGACGTGTTAATTAGCGACATCTTCTGGGGATTACCTGTGCGTAACCTACTGCTTATGAAATTTATGTAACTTTCAGCCTAAATTCCTATAAAACAGACACAGAAACCGGGATTCCGTTAAGCACGCTTGTTCCTGACAAGGGGTCCAGTTGTTGCTCGTCTGTCAAAATATTTGAATTCACACCAGCGCGACTTGAAGCAATTTTTGTTTTCGTGCCGGGCATTGAGTGACCCCAACCATGCGGCAAACTCACGACTCCCTCGCGAATTAGCTCAGTGATTTCAACTGGAGCATCAACACTTCCGACACGACTAGCAATGCGAACAGCGGAGCCTTGCGTTATCGCGAGTCGTGTTGCATCATTCGGATGAATTTGCAACGTGCAGCGATCTTTGCCTTTGACGAGCACTTCAACGTTATGTAACCACGAATTATGTGATCGCAAATCTCGGCGACCAACAAGTGTCAATTGTGTTTCATCAATCTTCTCTTGAGAAAAAACTCCAAGACGTTTCAAATCGTCTATTAATTGCGGTGGTGCTAGTTCGATTTTTCCGGATTGTGTGCGCAATATATTCGGCAAGCGCGGTTCAAGTGCACCGAAGTCAATGCCATGTGGCGCAGCGATCAACTTGTCGAGCGTCAGCCCATCTGAAACTGCGCCAAATCCGTCACCGAATGGACCGGTACGCAATAAGAAGTCAAGTATTCGATCTGGCCCACGACGACCAGCAATCGAAAGTTCTCTGATTAGTTCTTGGCAATCGCGACCAAAAATATTTGATGACGAATCTTTCGTTGATCCTTCGACTAATTTCAAAATAGTGCGATCATCAATCGTTGACGGCAATGTTTCAACTCCAAAGCCGGAAACTATCGCCGACATCTTTGCCAGAACCTCCCATTCATCTGGTTCGTCTGCCGATCTCGCCAAAACAGGTTTGCTGTAGTTAGCAACATTGCGCACTGCAAATGTCAAAAGCGCAAGGTCGTAGTGACTACGTTGCAAAGCCGACGGCGCCGGCAAAATCACATCTGCAAATCTTGAAGTTTCGTTCAGATAAACATCGATACTGACCATGAACTCAAGTTCGGCAAAAGATTTGGCAAGCCGTTCGCCGTTAGGTGTAGACAAAATTGGGTTGCCACCAACAATCACCATCGCTCGTATTTGACCATCTCCTGGGGTTGAGATTTCTTCTGCCATTGCCGATGCCGGATATTCGCCGAGTACTTCTGGATGTTTACCGACACGTGAATGGCCGCGTCCCGTACGAAAACCCTTGCCCGAGCCCCCTGCACCACGGGTGTTTGCGCTACCTGCAACCGGCAATGGAAACATTGCTCCACCGACGCGATCAAGGTTGCCCGTAAAAATATTCACAACATCAACAAGCCATGAGGCTGTTGTGCCGAACGCGGTTGTCGTTGTACCGATTCGACCGTAAACAGCCGACGAACTTGCATCGCGCAACTCACGAGCAATTCGACGGATAGTTTGCGCATCAATACCAGTCGTCGCAGCGACATATTCTGGAGTAAACGGTTGCAAAGCTTGCACAACTTCTTCAACACCGATAAGAAAAGACCCGAGTCGTTGATACATAATTTCAAGACCGTCGGCCGCCAGCGTGTTGGCGATTGCCGCCAAAAACAAAGCGTCAGTGCCTGGGCGAATTGCAACCCACTCGTCTGCGTGTTGCGCTGTTTTACTTTTGCGCGGATCAACGACGACTATTTTCCCCCCTCTTGCTTGCAATGCTTCAAGTCGACCTGGAAAGTCAGGTGCAGTGCACAAACTTCCGTTTGAGTCGTAAGGGTTTGCACCGAGTATCAACAAATACTGTGTGCGGTCTAAATCAGGCACCGCCACCGTACTTGGTGAGCCAAATAAATAACCTGATGAAACCTGTTTTGGAACCTGGTCAACTGTTGACGCGCTAAA
The DNA here is from genome assembly GCA_964203235.1 of Ilumatobacteraceae bacterium. GTDB lineage: Bacteria > Actinomycetota > Acidimicrobiia > Acidimicrobiales > Ilumatobacteraceae > BACL27. The sequence goes on along the minus strand of CAXNLE010000001.1, from coordinate 445,834 downwards.
AATTTGACGCGATCCAATTGATTTCAGCAAGACACCGTTAAACGTCAATAAAGACAAGCTGTGTGCGCCTGGATTTCCTAAATATGTGCCTACCGATTCGCGGCCATGACTTGTGATCACGCCATTTAAACCAGCATCAACTGCGGCCCATGCTTCATCCCATGTTGCTTCAATATGCACCCCATTGCGCTTAATCATTGGGCGACGCAGACGGTCGGTGTCGTAATGCAATTGCTTAAGCGTGCTGCCTTTTGGACATATAAAACCCTTCGAGAACACATCTTGCATATCACCACGAATGTGCGTGACCTCGTTGTCAACTACCGTCACGGCCAAGCCACAGCCCGCTTCGCAAAGTGGGCAGGTTCGAAACACAATTTGCTCGTCAGAAGTTTTATTCAATGAAACTGTTTCTTTTTCGGAGATGTTCATACTTTAAAGCATGCCACAACCAAAAGTTGACGGTCGACGGCCGACAGCCGACCAGGTAGTCATAATTTGAATTTCTGGTGGCTTAGGCTAATTGCCGTGCGTCAGTTACTACCTAGTTTCAATGGTGCAGTTGATCTTCGCAAAGCCTATGGAGTAGATCGCCAACGTCATGAATCTGGGCGACCAACTATTGGCCTGTGCATGGTGATGAGCATCGACGGCTCAACAGTCGTTGAAGGACGATCAACATTGCTTTCAAACCCAACTGACAGAGATGTGATCATCGCCCTACGCGCAGCCGCCGACACGATTGTGGTTGGTGCCGGCACAATTCGCGAACAGATGTATGCCCCACCGGGAAAACCAGGCCTCCGTGTTGGGGTCGTCACGCGAACCGCAAATCTTGACTTTGAATCGCCGTTATTCAGAAGTGGCTCGGGGTTTCTGATCATGCCCCAAGACGCAAAAAAACCAGACTGTGATTTCGAAATTGAAGTCATCCGCGCGGGTCAAGGCGATGTAGATCTACAAAATGCGATGTCGCAGTTGCCTGGAAACTTCATTCAACTTGAAGGTGGACCGATGCTTAACGCCTCGATGTTTGATGCCAACCTCGTTGACGAAATTAATTTGACGATAAGCCCAATGGTCACGGGTGCTGATAGCCCTCGACTATCTAATGGTGCACCGGCATTACATCGAGACTACGAAGTTGCTCACGTTCTTGAACATGATGGGTTTCTATTTATTCGCTACTCACGTAAAACTAGTGCGAAAAACTAGCTAACTAGCTAACTAAATGGCGGGCTAGTTTCTTGCATCTTTTTCAAGCAATGCAAGTTCGCGCTTAAAGTCAGCGGCGGCGTCAAAGTTTTTATACACACTGGCAAATCTCATGTAGGTAACTTCGTCAATACTGCGCAATTGATTTAGTACAGCGTGCCCAACTTGATTGCTCGTCACATCGTTGCCCGTCAATCGCATGTCGTCTTCAACTCGCTCAGCAATTTCAATCAGCACTGAATCTTCTACGGGACGACCCTTTGCCGCCGACTGCAAACCACTGATAATTTTCGCTCGGTCAAAAAGTTGTTTTTCGCCAGTGCGTTTGACTACATAAAGTGGCACCTCTTCAAGGCGTTCGTAAGTTGTGAAACGATAGCCACACTTCAAGCACGAGCGACGGCGGCGAATTGAACTGCCTTCTTCTGATACACGCGAATCAATAACCTTGGTGTCTTCGCAACTGCAACTGACGCATTTCACCTGCCCAACATTACTCACCTGCGCAAAACCAAACTTACGGTAGAAGAATTTTTTGACCTGGAGTAACTGTGCCGCCGTTAATGATCACAAGTTGATCAACAAGCAATGTGATGTTGCCATAGGGGTCAACCCGTTGAGCAATTGTCCAAAATGTGTCACCAGTTAGGGCAACAATATGTTTTTGAGAAACCAGACTGGCTACCTCGCCTTGCTCTGCGGCCGCCGATGTGTCGGGCAAAATGAAACTTAAAGCCAGAGCGAACGTCAAAAAAGCCAACACAACAACTACTCGACGGCGAAGATAGGTGCGGGAAGTCACGCGCTTTGCTGAGTGATGACTTCGACTAATTGCGAACTGATTGTTGATTGCTATAGACACTTTGCCTCTTTCGTTGTAATGACTTCTTGGATGTGTAATCAGGGGTTACTTCTCGGAACTTCTTGTTAAAACGCTTGTTATCAACCATAGCGAACGGGTGTTCGTAGTTTAGTGATACATACGAACAGATGTTCTACGAACAGGTGTTTGACTATAGGGGCGAACGGGCGTACGCTCTAGGGATGACTTCAAATACTGAGCCAAGACCTATTACATCGGCCTTATCGCAAGCCAAAACCAGCACCCTGACTGAGCGCCAGCGTGGCATTCTCGACTTCATAGTCACCAATATGCGCGAACGCGGCTATCCACCATCCGTTCGTGAAATTGGCGAAGCGGTCGGCCTAAGTTCGTCTGCCACTGTGCATAACCACTTGGCTGCACTTCAAAAACTTGGCTACTTGCGTCGCGACCCGACAAAACCTCGGGCAATCGAAGTTCGATACGAAGCCTCAAGTGGCGTTGCAATGGAGCACCGCCCTACAAAACATGTGCCCCTCGTAGGCGATGTTGCTGCTGGCGTGAATGTTCTGGCCCAAGAAAATGTTGAAGAGCTAGTGCCACTGCCAATGGATTTCACCGGTGATGGCGAGTTGTTTATGTTGCGAGTTCGCGGAGACTCGATGATCGAAGCCGGAATCTTGAACGGCGATTTTGTTGTTTGCAACTCGCAGGCAACAGCCAATAACGGCGACATCGTGATCGCTGGTATTCCAGGAGACGAAGCCACAATTAAAACATTTACTCGCATTGGTAATCGAGTTACCTTGACACCATCTAATTCGTCAATGCAACCGATGATCTTTGAAAACGGCGAAGTAACTATCTATGGAAAGCTAGTAACTGTCTTACGACGCTTGTAGCAAAACCAATTTTGGGTTAATCTGCGCAAGTGCAAGAGATTGACCCTGACAAACTAAAACTGTTTTCGTTTTTATTATTTACCAAACTCGAAGGCGCTATTACTTCAGCGATGGTGCATCTGGGTGATCACCTCAGCATCTACCGTACGATGGCTAGCGCTGATGCTCCAATGACAACAGCACAACTTGCGCATGCAACACAATTAAACGAGCGTTGGATTCGCGAATGGGCTTACAATCAAGCCGCGGCAAAAATTATCTCAACGATCAATAACCCATCTGAATCGCCGGCGATTGATGACGACACATTCTTTCTATCCCCAGAGCAAACTGCTGTGCTGGCATTAGATAATCACCCGGCATTCGGAATGGGAATGTTTTACGGTCTTCCACAAACAATGGAATCGCTAAATCAACTGCCGGAAAGTTTTCGCACAGGAATCGGTCACAACTATGACAGCAAAGGCTCACAAGGTGCGGTTTCAATTGAGCGCAACTTTGAACCGTGGTCAAACGCAAATTTGATCTCGGCAGTTCTGCCAAAACTAGATGGAATAACTCAAGCACTAAGCGCCGGCGCAAAAGTTGCCGATGTCGGTTGCGGTGCCGGAGGCGCGGTGTTGCTGATGGGCAAAGAGTATCCAAAGAGTGAGTTCATTGGCTACGACATCAGCAAGTACGCCCTTGCTCGTGCTGCTGAAAAACTTAAGGCATCAAAACTTACGAATGCAACGTTCGCCGATCCACGTGATCAACCAATGACTACAAATAACAGCATCAATTTCATAACCACATTTGATTGCATTCATGACATGACGCACCCGCTTCAAATGATGCAGTCAATCCGTCAAGCAATTACCGACGACGGCACCTGGTTACTTGTTGACATCAAGGCTCACGATACTTTTACAATGAATGCGACTAAAAACCCGATGGCCGCCTTGCTCTACGGGGTAAGCGTGATGTCTTGTATGTCATCTTCAATGTCGCAACCAGGTGGCGCGGGCCTTGGGACTCTCGGGCTATCAGCCAACACTGCCGAACAAATGGCGAAATCAGCTGGCTTCTCAAGATTTCGCAAACTTGATGTTGACCATGCAGTCAATGCGTTTTACGAAATTCGCCCGTAAGCGAGTTTCGAAATCTGAGACCGAGAATTACGGCTCGACGATCGCGAAGCCCGTCAAGAATTTGTCAAGATTGCCAAAAATAGTCAGCAGCGCACCAGCGTCGCCGTCAATTATGACTGTGCCTTTTTGCAACTCATCAACAAATGTCGTTGTCTGAGCAATCACTTCTAAAAATAGATCTCGGGAAATTTTTACAGTCGCTGCAGCATTGGTGTCGTGACGCCCTTGCGTGGCGAAAAGGGTTCTATTCGAAATACCAATAATCCACATTTCATCGGGAGTTCCGGTCATATCGGTAAACAACCAATTAAGCGAGAGGTTAACTCCGGTGAGATTCTCTGAGATCGTGCGTGTACCAACCGTGTCAAAAACCTGATCAAGCGACATGGCTTTGATCAAACTTCTTGCTCGCACACGAGCCTCTCCACTTGGTGGTGGGCCGTTACGAAGTTCTTGGGCGCCCATCAAATACGAGTTGCGAAATGTTGATGACTCGGCTTGATATCCAAGTTGCTCGAGAGCATCTGCTTGCAAGTTTCGCGCACGCAGATTTTTTGGATCGGCAAATACTGCATGATTCACCAGTTCAGCCACCCAGCGATAATCGCCACTATCAAACGCCCGTTGAGCCTCATCTAAGAGCGCGTCGATGCCACCAGCAAGTGCAACATATTTCGCACCAGCCTGTGTTGGTGGAAGCTTGTTTAAGTTTGCTGGGTTGGCGTCATACCAACTTAAATATCTCTGATAAACGGCCTTGACGTTATGCACAAGATCGCCGTAAAACCCCCGAGTGTGCTCTTGCGCTAAAAATTCATCAGGCAGCACGAGTAAGTCTGCGATTTCTAATGCTGTCATACCATGATTTGCAAAACGCATTGTTTGATCGTGAATCCAACGATAGAGATCGCGCTGCAAAGTTAGGAACTCTCGCACATCCTGTCTACCCCAGCGCGGCCAATTGTGTGATGTGAACAAAACATCTGTCTTGTCGGCAAAAAGTTCAATACTTTCGTTAATGTACTTTGACCAGTTCAACGCATTGCGAACAAGAGCACCCCGGATCGGCACAAGATTATGCATCGTGTGTGAACAATTCTCGGCCATGCATAGCCACCCATGATCTGGAAAGAAAAAGTTCATCTCTGCAGGGGCTTCTGTCTCTGGCGTGAGCTGAAACACAATTCGCACGCCGTCAATCACTAATTCTTCACCCGTATGCGTGATATCGCGTGTCGGCGCCAACAGTGACGGCGCCGCAGTTGGCACAGAATTGCCAAGCCCACAATCAACATGACCTTGGGGACTTGGCGGCAATAATCGACCGAACTGATAGGTCGCTCGCCTGCTCATTGCTGGGCCGGCAATAATATTTTCGGCGATTGCTTCGTGCAAGAAACCTATTGGTGCAATTATTTGGCATTTACCCGATTCGACTTCAGCTTTCGTCGTAATACCGAGCACGCCACCAAAGTGATCGGCATGGGAGTGCGTATAAATCACAGCCGTCACCGGACGATTTTCAACATGCTCAGTCAACAAGTCAAGCGATGTCTTGGCTGTGCTGTCAGCCGTGAGTGGATCTATCACAACCCAACCCGTCGTGCCCTTGATGAAAGTGATATTCGAGATGTCGTAACCGCGAACTTGCCAAATATCTTTTGCAACTTTGAACAGGCCGTGGTGCGCGTTCAGTGTCGCGTGTCGCCACAAATGCGGGTTCACCGTGTCGGGTTGCTCTCTGTTGTCACGCAAAAAATCGTAAGCAACCGTGTCGACAACAGTTCTGCCTCGATCGTCAACTATTTCTGGCTCGGTTCGGGCGGCGATGAAACCGCGTCGCACGCGCTCTAAATCTTGCGGATCAAATTGCCGATCTATTGGAGGTGAATTTTTGCCTCGCGTTATCGCCGAAGCTACTTTAGGTTTAAATTCTTCGGAGCTCATTTAGTTATAGACCATCTGGTGGAAAGTTAGCACCACGAGCAATCGGAAAATACTTATGGTGATATTGCCCAGTAATTTCGAAAATCGCTGTACCAGATACGCCGTCAGAGGTTTTAACCTGCATCTCGCTTAATCCACCACCAAGAACATTGTCGGCACGATTAGCAATTTGGCTGTAACGCTGAGCCCAGCGACCATTCGCTTCAACACTAATTTTTCGGCCGCCTTGCAATACGAAAACAACAGTGCCCGCTAAACCAACGACATCGTCACCAAATTTCTCGTACGAAACTGGTCGACCAGCAGCATCTAACCAGTGCAGATCGTGTTGAAAATCTATGACCGGTGTTGGCTCGCTGCCATCGGCGGGCGCAAAACAACCGTCGGTATAGACCCGCGCACCATTCGGATACTCCCAATGCCAGACGCTGAGCATGCCTTCTTCAAGTTGAATCGGCATCCACATCCATAACGGGCAACGAGCATGAGCACGCACTCCCCACGAATGATCGCGTTGCCCCCACCAATTATCTATTTGAGTTGTCTTGCCTTTATACGTGTACGCCCCGTTGTAGATACCACTCTGAAACATATGCGACTGATCCCAGATGATTTCGTGCTTGGCCTTCATCGTGCCACGACGAAGTTGATACGGCGCCGTGCGAGCCGTAAACGTGACATCGAAACTTACTGGTGTTGCTTCGCTGGCTGCAGCCACCAGGTGGATCTTCTTCAGCGGTTCAACAACATCAATCGTGATCGGTCCGACACGAAAATCATCTTGATCACCGTCAACTTTTCGCACGTGGCGAGCCATAATCGGCGAGTCTCCAACGCGACCAAGTTGCAAAGAATCCATTTCTTGACGAGCAGCAAAATGTGCCAGAGTCAAAATCAACACATCGCCAGGCTTCTCACGCTCGTGCATGATGAAAAACAAACTCTCTCGCCAATCTGGGTGAAAATGCACCACATTTGGAAACGGTTCAGGTATCTGATGTGCAAAACGCTCGTCAAGTGCCGTGAATTTCGCCATCTCTATTTACTCATCCTTCTAAGCGAAAAGTTTTTCGGTTTCAAGGTCAATCATTTGCTGGCCGTGACGATTGGCCATCACTGCGAACATTGCATCACCTCGTTCGGTTTGTTTAACAAGCATTGATGCGACAATAGCCATGATGTAACCCGAAGTACCAAGCAGACAGTATTGCGCCCATATGTCTTGGTAATCGACACCGATGTTTTCTGCTTGAAGCCCCGCGCAATATCGCCGCACAAGAGTCTGTTCATTGTCACGACGATCATCAACATCAAAACTTGCACCGATGAAATAGCCCAAGTCGCACACCCCCGGCATCGCGCCAACAGTTTGCCAGTCGACAACTTTGACATCAAAATGTGTTGCGTTTTCAGTGAACAATAAATTATCCAACCGAAAATCGCGATGGGCAACTGTAAGAACTTCGGGGAAGGCTGCGATATAGCCGTCGTAATTCTCAACCAGTCGGGCGCCAAGTGAAATAATCTCGGCACTTACCGTGTTTACGAATCGCTCAGCAAACCCCGGAAACACTGTCTCTAATAACTGCCTTGTTCCTGCCGAACTCTTCACCGAGTGCTTGGGTAACCATGTGAAATCGTTTAGTTTCTCTGACCCCCAAAGTGGAGCATGCAATTTCACTAATTCATCAATTGCTGCTTCGGCTTGTTGAATCGATGCCCCAGAAATCTGATCGCCTTGGGTCGCCCCGACAATATCTTCAAGCACCAACACAAAGTCATCGGATTCTGCGTCATACCAAACATGCAAACATTCAGGTGCGCTGACTTTGACGTACTCGCGCAGGCTCGCATAAAAATTGGTTTCGAGTTCATAACAACGGGTCGCGCGTGATGCACCGCGACTATTTTCATTTTGCGAAGGCACCTTTACGACAACGCTCGCAGCACCGCTACCACGTGGTTCATTGAATATGACCCTATAACTTTCTGCCATCTGACCTGTGCCAATTGATTTCACTGAATCAATATTTAGATTTACACCACCCGAAAACTTCGCGAGTGCTTTTGTTAAATAGTCGGCGCTTATCCCTATATGACTTGACACAGCACTCATGGCTTGAACCTTAGAATAAATCAGTGAATTCTTTCAAAGTTGTATCGCTTGCCGAGCACCCAAATCATTGGCAAACCGCCGCCGAGTGGTCGTTCGAAGCATGGAAGCACGATTTTCCGAGCGACACTGTGCAGACATATTTAGATCAATATGCTCTTGCAGCCAGCGAGCCTGAAAATTTGATCGAGGTCTTTGCAGCGATTGACAGTCAAGACAATCTTCTTGGCGTCGCAACTCTCGTTGATGACGACGAATTGCCAAATGCGCCAGAGCCTGGGCCGTGGCTTGCAGCTGTTTTTGTAACGCCTGATGCTCGAAAATTTGGCGTTGGTTCTGCCCTAGTTGAACGTGTGGTTGGTCGAACTCGCGAACTGGGCTACCCAAAAATATTTCTGTACACAGAACACCAAGAAAACTGGTACTCATCAAAGGGCTGGGTGAAAATTCGTGACATAGTTTTTTTGGGCTTGCACCACACAGTGATGCAACTCGAACTGATTTAACTAGAAATCAATCTGGTATAAATCTGCTAGTTGCGGGTACTTAGCGCCCAACGCGCTTCAACAGTTATCGAAACTTCCTGCGTGCCAAGATCAACAACTGTCTTTGTGGACACGCCTGCAGATGCATCAGCGCGCAACCAAGGTTGCGGAACCACATTCGATGTTGCGAACTCTCGAACCGAAATAACAGGACCTAGTTTGACGTTCAATAATTTGGCGTAATCTTCAGCTTTTTTCTTGGCGATTTTGATGGCGTTTTCGCGGGCTTGATCTGCAGCATCTTTGGTATCCAGCAAAATTGGAGCAAGCGTGTCAATCGTAAGGTCGGTGCCAACTGCTCTTACAACTTCATCAACTACTTCGCCAGCTTTTTTAGTGTCACGCATTGTTATAGCAAAAGATTGGGTTGCACGAAAACCAGTCAATTTTTGCGCGCCCTCTTGAGAATATGAATACTCTGGGTAGACACTGACATTTTGGGTAGAAATATCTTTGCTGTCGACACCAGAGTTATCAAGCGACTCGCGGGCTTGAGCAGCTAGGACATTTGCTCGCTGCGATGCACTTCTTGATGTGGACTCAACTGCATAAACTGAAAAATTGAATTGCACACCATCTGGCGTAACTTTTACTGATCCTGTGGCTTCAACCGTCACGCCTGTCTCGATTGGCTGGGTGACATCCCAAGTGTTGTTTTCGCCAACGCTAAAACCGCAACCTGCGAGCAATACAACAGATGAGATAGCAACCATAAAATAAATTTTCTTAACCATCACCCTCAATCCTACTTTTTCGCTAATCAAGCCAGCCACGGCTCTCAAGTTCGGCGTACATAAAACTCGCAATCGCCTTATTTCCATCCTCCTGAACGTGCACGAAATCCAAATAAGGGGATTCAGCAAGCAAATCAAAAATTCGTGTGCCGTCAACAATTCTGTCCTGAAACTCAGGGCTACCGATTAATAGACGATAAAAATCTCTGAACGATGCGATGTAAGACTCTTCAATACTCTCGTTCGACGTTCCCCAAGTTTGTCGGGTCTCAATCAAGCGACTGGGCTGAAGTACCACAAGGAGTCGAACATTGTTCGCTAGCGCAACCCCCTCCGCACGAGCCAACGAATTTCTAAATAGGTCAATTGCCGCCTCCGAACTCGCTGTGATTTCAAACGAAAGCTGTTGTGATCGGTCTAACGCAATGCGACCCGATCTGCTCCAACTCATTGTCACTTCGATTAAACGACGCAGTCGAGGCCAACGCGCGAGGGGCCCTACGACATGATTTGCTTGATAACCGATAACCGCATCATTGACGCCAACAAAGAAAATTGCGACATCGCCTGAACGTGTTGAATTTAATCCTTCGAGTGCTTCTACTCGGTTAGCGAACTCTGCTCCCGAGAGGCCGGCATTTATGACTTGTGTTTCACGATCGAATACACGTTGTGCAAGCTGTGATGGCCACGTCAAGGCATCGGGCACCTCCGCACAGAACGTTGTCGAGCCTCCAAACGCGACGATGCGTCGAGTCGGATTGGCTGGCAAAGGCTCTGTAACTCGCAAACCATTCACAACATTGATATAGCGTCCGTCAAAGTCAGTCATAATTGATACTTCTCCGACCGATGTCTGACGAATAATTTCTCCGTCGGTAACCGTCGTTGACTCTTTGACGAAATCTTCGCTCCAATAATCGCTTTGAGCGTAAGCGGCTAGTCGCGCTGCATCAAATATTCGCGGTACCAGCAATGTATCAACTACCAAAAAAATCGACGCGAAAAAAATGCTCCAAGTCCAAACCTTCCGACAGAACGAAAGGCCGAGTTCACATACTTCAACCTAATCGGTTGGCGACTAGTTCGATCTTGTCATCGGGTTGGACAACAGCCACTCTTACATTATTTGCTCCCCCTGAACCATAAAAGTCTCCAGGGCTGATAAGCGCGCCGCCTTCTCTCGCCAAACGCTCGGCAAACGCCCAGCCGTCGTTTGCATCGAACCACAAATAAAAACCACCGCTAGGGGGTTGAATATCGAATCCTGACCATTTGGTCAACACACTGGCCATCTTTTCAAGACGATGTTTATAAACATCACGTTGCACTTCCACATGTGCATCATCGTTGAGCGCGACAACCGCCGCGCTTTGAGCAGGCCCCGGCACAAGCATTCCGACATGTTTACGAACTTCTTTTAAGTAGTTGACTATCTCTGCGTCACCCGCATAAAAGCCCACACGTAACCCTGCCAAATTTGAACGCTTCGAAAGTGAATGCAATGCCACAACGCCTTCAAGGCTGTGTTGCAAAATAGATTCAGGCTGACGGGCCCAAGTGAATTCAACATAACACTCGTCGCTAAAAACCGGAACCGCGTTTTTTTGACCCCACGCAGCGAGTGCTGCAAGGTCATCCAGTGCTCCAGTTGGATTATTTGGAGAGTTGCTCCAAATCATCAGTGCACGTTTAACATCGGCATCAGAAATTTTTGAAAGATCAAGACCGCCACTTGGTGTCATCGGCACCGCCACAGGTCGACAACCGGCCAAGATTGCTCCCATCTCATAAGTTGGGTACGAAACAGCCGGAAACAAAACTGTGTCACGATTTGGCGAACGCAGTTTCATATATTGCGGCGTAGTAGCGACGAACTCTTTGCTGCCGATACATGCTGCGATCTGCGAAGTCGATACAGAAATTTGAAACTTGCGTTGCATCCAGTCTTGGGCGGCTTTTCGCAAAGCATCTGAACCGATACTCGGCGGATATCCGCGTTCGCTATTAGATGAAGAGAGCGCAGCGATTATTCCTGAAGTTGGCGCGTCGCATGGGGTGCCAATCGAGAGATCTACAAGACCGCCCTCAAATTTATTCGCGAGTGGCTTGAACCTATCAAGCCGGTCATACGGATATGGCGGCGGAACAAAACCTTGGGTCATTGGGCGACTACAAATTGGCTTAGGCGCCCAGCGCTGGCATCGGCGAGCCGTGCTCGAATTCGCATACCAACTTCTTCGTTTGATGTTGACACAACTTCACCCTCTCGATGCACTGTGGCCACTATGTCGCCACGATCATACGGTATTAATAATTCAATCACCGTTGTCAATGCCCGCATTCGGTCACCGATCGCTAAAAGTAAACCATTTAAGCCATCACCAGTTGCAGCAGAAAACGCGACGGCCCCATGATGTTCTTGAACAAGGCGCTTTGCAGAATCTGGGTCAAGGTCGATTTTATTTATGAGCAATAACTCGGGCACTTTATCTGCGCCGATTTCAGAGAGTATTTCGCGAACCGCAATTATCTGACCGTTCGGGTCTACTGCCGATGAATCAACTACGTGGATTAGCAGATCACTCGCAGTAGCAACTTCAAGTGTGCTCTTAAATGCTTCAATCAATCCGTGTGGCAAGCGTCGAACGAAACCCACGGTGTCTGATAACAGCACCGGTTCACCACCAGGCAAAGCAAGTCGACGTGTCGTTGGGTCAAGTGTTGCGAATAACCGATTTTCAACTAGAACCCCAGCACTCGTCAACCGGTTGAGCACAGATGATTTGCCAGCATTCGTGTAACCGACTATCGCCACAGCGCCGAGACCACTTCGACCACGGCCCTTACGTTGTTCTTGCCGAGTTTTTTGCAAACCGTCAAGTTCACGATCTAGGCGGCTGATTCGCTCACTGATACGACGACGATCAACTTCAAGTTTGGTTTCACCAGGACCACGCGAGCCAATGCCACCCGCCTGCTGAGACAACCCAGCTTTCGCACCACGCCGAATTCTCGGTAGGCGATATCTCAGCAACGCCAATTCAACTTGGGCTTTACCTTCAAGGGTGTGTGCGTTCTGCGCGAAAATATCAAGAATCACCGCTGTGCGATCAAGCGCAGTGCGACCGAGAAGTTTTTCTAAGTTATATTGCTGACCAGGCGAAAGTTCATTATCGAAGACGACAGTGTCAGAGTCGAGTGCAAGACAAAGTTCTTTGAGTTCTTCAACTTTTCCTTTACCGATGTAATACGCGCTGTCAGGTGCATCACGGCGCTGAGTAATTCGCGCAACCTCGTCTGCACCAGCCGTATCAATTAACTGGGCAAGTTCGTCTAGCGAATCTTGAGTCTCATCGTCGGTGCGATCAGACATCGTGACTGCAACTAAAACAATTTTTTCGCGAATACCGCGAGAGATAAGTGTTGAACCGAGCGCCTCTTGGTACGGAGTATTCACGAAATAATCTCTAAATTGTGGCGCGAAGAAAAGTGCGCTGGACCAATGAGCGTTACGTGACCTGGTTGCGGATGATTTATTCGAACGGTCGCATCGCCGCCAGGTTGGTGCACGAGTATCTCAGTGACTGAAGATGGCACAAGACCCCACTTGTTTGCCGCCCATGCACTTGCGCATGCGCCGGTTCCGCAGGCTTGAGTGATTCCCGCTCCACGTTCGTGCACTCGCATCGTGATCGCGTTGCTCTCTGGTCCTGCCTCGACTATCTCTAAATTAACTTGCGGAACCTTCAACCCGATTTCTACTAAGTTGACGAGTTCGACGTCCTCAACACCAACCACAGAGTGAGGGTTGCCAACGGACAAGTGAATTACAGGCCGATTCGGATCGCAACCAATTGTCGACCAGTTTTGAGGCTCATCTAAATTCTCGATATGACCCATGTCAACACTTGCTGTCACCTCTTCGTGTGAAACTGGTTGTACATCTACAACACGATCACCTGCATCTGTCTCAACCGTGTAGGTGACTGGCTCATCACAACCATCTAGGTCAAATGCAGCCTGTACTAAACATCTGATGCCATTACCGCTCATCTCGGCGCGTGACCCGTCTTGGTTAAATAATTGCATTGCCAATTTGAACTCACCTTGACGCGATAGCAACAACAAACCGTCGGCCCCGATGCCTGTTTCGCGATCACACCATTGTTTGGCAATACTTGGCCAATCTATTTTTGCGATTTCAACTTCGGGCACTGCTTCAATTTGTGACGTTTCAAGAACGAGAAAGTCGTTTCCGAGTCCGTGGTGCTTTGTTACGACTACCTGCATGATGATTGATGTCTAGCGTAAATGTTTGGCAACTACGGGCACAATTTCAGCAACTGGATCTTCGCTAATCGAAACCCACTTGATTCGCGGGTCCCGACGGAACCAGCGTTCTTGGCGTACAGCAAATTGACGTGTATGGATGATCGTTTCATTGACTGCTTCGTCAAGACTCATCTTGCCATCAAGATGCACCAGTAACTCTTTATACCCAAGGGCTTGAGCCGCGGTTCGGGATAGCCCTTGTTTAGAGTTTCGCAGTGCAGTGACTTCGGCGAGCAGACCTTCGTTCATCATCGCATACACGCGGTCGGCCACGCGTTGGGCAAGTTTGTCGCGACTCCAACGCAAGCCGATTTGAATTACACCATTGTCTGGGTATGCACTCGTGCCTGGGCCAAAACTACTAAAAGGTTTTCCACTGCCGATGCAAACTTCAAGCGCGCGAACAATTCGCCGACGATTTGATCGTTCAATCTTCTGTGCAGCGTCTGGATCTAGATCATTGAGTCGTGCAAACAATGTTGCAGTGTTTAATTCTTGTTCAATCGCAACTCGAGTTTCTGGAAACTCCCCAGGTAAAACTAAATCATCAATCACTGCTGTCAGATATAAACCAGTGCCGGCAACAAATAACGCTCGGCCATTTTCTTTGGCGATTGATTCGAGAGCTATCGTCGCACTCTTTTTGAATTCGGCAACCGTAAATCTCTCATGGCTGTCAACCAAATCAACGCAATGATGCGGCACAAGTGCCTGATCGGCGACAGTCGGCTTCGCAGTGCCAATATTCATGTCTCGATAAACCTGCATCGCGTCTACTGCCACAATGTGTATCGGTGAGCTCGCCGATGTTTCGGCCTGTGCAACTGCCATCGCCACTGAAGATTTTCCGCTGGCTGTTGGGCCGACAATGACTACAGGTTTGGCGCTCATTTAAAAACCTCTAATGCTCGGCGAAATCTAATTGTCACTTGAAACGGCGATTCGCACTTTATGTGTGGGCACGTCACCTACTTCAACTAGATGACCCGACAAATGAAACCGTGCTGCGTCGGTCACTTCGACTTTGGCATAAGTACCGACACGAAGATTTTCTGGCGAGCTGAAATGCAAAATTTTGTTTTGACGAGTGCGCCCAGTTGTCAAGTGCGGATTCTTTTTACTCATTCCTTCTACTACGACATCTTCAATTCGACCGATTCGCTCGCGATGTTTAATCACTGCAGAATGATCAAGAACTATTTTGAGCCTCTCATAACGCTCGACAGCCAACTGCGGGTCAATAAATTTGTCGACCATCTGCGCAGCTTGAGTGCCTGGCCGTGGTGAAAAGATAAACGAAAACGCCGAATCAAAACAAGCTTCGGCACACACTTCAACCGTCTGCATAAAATCTTGTTCTGTCTCACCAGGAAACCCGACAATTACATCAGTTGTAACCGCAAGGTCGTTGATCATCGCTCTGGCTTGCACTAACTGCTTCATGTACCGCTCGGCGGTGTAGCCGCGATGCATTAATGCAAGAACATTGTCAGAGCCCGACTGCATTGGATAGTGCAGATGTTCAACAACGTTGGGTGTCTCGGCCATTGCCAAAAAAGTATCCTCGCGCATATCTTTTGGATGCGGACTAACAAACCTCACTCGACGGACGCCAGCAACTTGACCAACCTTGCGCAACAGTTCGGCAAATTGCGGTCGAGGCTTGACACTTGTATCGCCGGCTGCACGTGCCGACATCGAAAGGTCACGCCCGTAACTGTTGACATTTTGACCGATCAAAGAGATCTGAGTAACGCCACTACGCGCCAAAGATTCGACTTCGGCGAGAATTTCTGAACTCGGACGAGAGATTTCTTTGCCTCGCACCGCAGGCACGATGCAATAAGCACACGTATTGTCACAGCCGATCTGAATGGTCACCCAAGCGTTATAAGAGATCTCTCGGCGCATCGGCAAGGCACTCGGAAACATCGTGTGATCATCAAGAATCGCCTCTTCTAGAATCTCGGTGACTGGTCGCCCGTCTCGGGTTTGTTCAAGCAACTCGGCGGCACGGTGCACATTGTGTGTACCAATCACAACATCGACATACGGCGCGCGCTTTCGAATTGCATCACGGTCTTTTTGCGCCAAACAACCAGCGACAAGAATTTGTCTGCCGTCTTGTTCTGTCTTCCAGTTTTTCAACTGGCTCAAAGTTCCATAAAACTTGTCATCGGCGTTTTCACGAATACAGCATGTATTAATCACCACGACATCTGCCGTCGAAACGCTGTCGACACTTATCATTCCGTCAGATTCAAGAAGCCCGGCGATGCGCTCTGAGTCGTGTTCGTTCATTTGGCACCCGAAGGTACGAACGAAATAGTTGCGGGTCACGACTTTTCTATTTTACAGGTGTAATTTCGACACACTCGCTGGCATAACGACCAATTGCGACCGACGGACCCCGAAAGACCCGTCAGCCGCAATGGCTTTAGCGATTAATGACTAGCTATAACTGAATTGGTTGGTCGTCTTTAGCCGTGAAAGCCTTCTTGTTTGCTTTCTCTGCAGCTGGCTTTGCTGCGGCTGGTTTGGCAGTGGCGAGCACTTCAGTCTTTTCGATCTTTGGGACTGTGTCGACCTTGTCGGTATTGTCGATCGATTTGTCGACCGAGTTGACTTTTGCAATCTCAGGCTCAACTACTGGCATTGATTGTCGGCGAACTCGATCTGCCATCTGCACCATTACGTCTGTATTCGCAGAAAGGAACTGCTTGGCGTTCTCGCGACCCTGACCGAGTTGCTCACCGTCATATGTGAACCATGCACCAGATTTTTTGGCGATTCCCATTTCGACTGCCATGTCAAGCACTGCACCTTCGCGACTAATGCCCTTGCCGTACATGATGTCAAACTCTGCCTGACGGAATGGTGGCGAAACTTTATTCTTCACTACTTTGACGCGAGTGCGTGAACCGACGACTTCAACGCCGTCTTTGATTGTTTCAATACGACGAATGTCAAGACGAACTGACGAATAAAACTTAAGCGCGCGGCCACCAGGAGTTGTTTCTGGTGAACCAAACATCACACCAATTTTCTCACGCAACTGGTTGATGAATACAGCAACTGTATTTGACTTGTGCAAGTTGGCAGTAAGTTTGCGCATTGCTTGGCTCATGAGGCGAGCTTGCAGACCCATGTGACTGTCACCCATCTCGCCTTCAATTTCGGCTCGTGGAGTGAGCGCAGCAACCGAGTCGATGACGATCACATCGAGTGCACCAGAGCGCACCAACATGTCAACGATTTCAAGCGCTTGCTCACCAGTGTCTGGTTGCGAGATCAACAAATTATCGGTGTCAACACCAATGGCCTTTGCATAAATAGGATCCATTGCGTGTTCTGCGTCGACGTAGGCGCAGATACCGCCATTGCGTTGGGCTTCGGCCACGATATGCATTGCCAAGGTTGATTTACCTGACGACTCAGGACCGAAGATTTCGACGATGCGTCCACGTGGAACGCCACCGATGCCAAGTGCGATATCAAGCGGCAATGCACCAGTTGGGATGAACTCAATCTCGAGACCTTGCTTGTCGCCCATGCGCATGATCGACCCTTTGCCGAACTGCTTATCGATTGCCCCAAGGGCTACTTCGAGGGCTTTATCTTTTTCGTTACTCATATTGTCTTGCCTTTCGGTTGTTGTTTGTAATTATCGGGGAAACTGTTATTTGGTTTAGAATTGAGCACCTTAGGTATGGGGTGTTGTACGCAACCTTACACACGAACAGATGTTCGGTCAAGCATTCTTAAAGGCTTGCTATATATGGCTTTTAGGGGATTACTTCACCCGCGCAAGTTAGTTAACTCGAGTGTTCGCAAGTTCGCTTGGCTCAAGTGGACGCATAATCAGGTCTACCGCTAGCCATGTCGTATACGAAATTGGATATCCAAAAATGCCGATAAATAAAGTGACGCCAACAGTCGAAACCAACATTTCAAAAATTGCCAAGTCTGGATAGCTAGTCACGACGCCGATCACAAGCGTCGCGATCAGCGCACCACCAGTCACGACAAAATTAATTGCGAGTGCGCCAAGCACAAAACCTTGCGTGTTGCGCTGCCAGAAAAGTTTGCAACCATGACATTGATCTTGGGTTTTAAACCATGAAATAAAAAAAGCGCCAGGTTGACCGCAGTGTGCGCAACGACGAATTAATCCACGACACAACATTCGCCACCACGAAGGAGACCGGTGTCGCACCGAATTATTTTTCAGACGAGAAGTTCGTCAACAAATTCTTGAAACACATTTGCATAGTTGAGTGTTTCGGCTTCGCCATGCATTATTGAAATCAACCACTGCTCATCTAGGCCAGGTGGCAACATCACACCACGATTTATTCCGTGTATCCATTGAGCATATGCAAGATCAAAATCAGTTGCTTTGTAGTCACGATAATTTTGAATCGGTTCGCGCGACCAAGTGACGCAACCCTTGGCGCCAAATTGCACAACATTTGCGTCGACTCCGGCACGATCAATTACACCTGAACACGCATCTACGATTTTGGTATTCAAATCAATCGCGGATTGTGTTGCCTCGCGCGTGCACACTTCGCGCAGAACTGCTTTGGCTGCGGCCATACATAACGGGTTGCCGTTATATGTGCCGAGGTGAACGACTCTGCCATCAGTGATCGTGTCCATGTATTCGCGCTTGCCACCGAACGCGCCGAGCGGCAAACCGCCGCCGATTGATTTCGCGAGCGCAACAAGATCTGGCGTTACACCAAGTACACCAGTCGCGCCGCCCCAACCAGAAGTGATACCAGTTTTTACCTCATCAAAAATTAAAAGTGTGCCGTAGCGCTGAGTGATTTCGCGCACCGCCTGCAAGTAACCAGGCAACGGTTTACATATCCCAATATTTTGCATTACGGGTTCAACGATGAAACACGCAACGTCGCCCGCGCGCAGAACATCTTCGAGCGCCTCAGGGTCGTTATATGGCACAACGATTGTCGTCTTAATAGTGTCGGCGGTGATGCCCGCGCTAGAGGGCACCGAAAATGGCTTGCGCGCAGGGCCGGCTACTGAGATCGGCGGCTTCATCGAAATCATCACTTCGTCGTGATGCCCGTGATAGCCACCTTCAACTTTGACGATTTTGTCGCGGCCAGTAGCAGCGCGAGCGACGCGGATTGCATCCATCGTGGCTTCAGTGCCCGAGTTAGTGAAACGCCAAAGCGGCAATCCGTAACGCTCGGCCAGCATTTCGGCGACCTCAGAGTTGTCTTCGCAGGGCGAAACGAACAGTGTGCCGAGATCGAGCTGTGCATCAATCGCACGGCGTACTGCAGGGTTCACGTGGCCTGCAAAAAGCGCGCCAAAGCCCATATCAAAGTCGGTGTAGCGGTTGCCGTCAACGTCTTTCATCCATGAACTACCAGCCGAGGCGATCACAATCGGATATGGGTCATAAGCCTGAAAATTGGACGGTACGCCCAAGGGCATTACTTTGCGGGCTCGCTCAGTAGCGCGATGCGAACCTTTTGTTCGGTCGGCGTACAACGCCAGCTCTCGGGTCGTTATCTCCCTTGCGCGTTGCGCAAGCGGTGAAAACAGCGTGGAATTCATCGCTGTCATGGTTATCAACTCCAGTATTTGGTTGTGATGAGCCTACCCGATGGCAGTGTTTGTAGCGAGTTCGATACATCAACGGGCACTAGGGATTTTCATAAGATTTCAAGATTTTTAATTTTTCTAAATAAAAAAATGAACGGTGGAGCGAGGCGCGAAGTGTGGCACACTGAAATGTTCGTGGTGGGCGTAGCTCAGTTGGTTAGAGCGCCAGGTTGTGGTCCTGGAGGCCGGGGGTTCGAGACCCCTCGTCCACCCCAACAAAATTTATTGCTTTTCGGTGTTGGCGTTTGACCTATTAGAGTAACGATGCGTTATCGCTCCTCTAGCTCAGTTGGTAGAGCAACGGACTCTTAATCCGCAGGTCCTGGGTTCAAATCCCAGGGGGGGCACTATTGTCATGTACGAGATGAATGCGATCATTTTGTGCGGCGGTCAAGGAATTCGCCTTCGACCGTTGACTGCGGATATACCGAAACCTCTTGTTCCGGTGCGCGGTCGGCCAATCATTGATTTCATTATTGAGTTTCTGCGGAACCAAAATGTTTCAGATATCACTGTTGCTGGCGGCTACTTAGTTGAAAAACTAGAGCAACACTTTGTTGACGACAATCAAATCAAAGTTGTCGACACTGGTGACTGCGACATCATTGAGCGCCTGAAATTACTTCTTGACGGTGATGCAAACGAAACACTTGTGCTTTATGGCGACACTCTTTCGGATGTGAATCTCGTTGATCTTTTATCCGCTCATCACAAAGCACAATGTGAGGCCACTGTTACTGTGTGGCCGCTCAAAAGTAGTTTCGGTGTTTTTGATCTTGATGAGACTTCACTTGTCACTAACTACGAAGAAAAACCAGAACTTGATAAGTGGATAAATATCGGCTACTTCGTGCTCTCCAAATCGGCAATCTCGGCGCTCGGGCAATTCAACACATTTGAAGAATTTCTCGCAAGCCTGACTTCGCGTCGACAGTTGTACGCCTTTAAACACCGTGGCATTCACATCACAATTAATTCGCGGGCTGAACTCGAAGAAGCCGAAAGTGAATTGATCTGTTGAATGAGATAACCGTGATCGTGCCTTACTTTAATGAGGCAGAAGTAATTGTTAAAACACTTGAGCAGTTGCGAGCACAAACTCTGGCACCTTCAAAAGTGATTATGGTGAACTCATCATCAACTGACAGTTCGTCGCTAGTAGTTGATCAATGGATCAGTCAAAATCAAAGTGTGCTTGCCTGCCCATTTCAAAATCTCAACTCGCGCACTAATACCCCTGGCGGTTCTAAAGCCGCGGGGGTCGACATTGCGACTACTGAATTCGTCGCCTTCATGGACTGTGGCTTGAATTTTTCAACAGATTGGCTTGCATTGCAATTTGCGATGTTGATCAGCGATTCTGATGCCAGTTGGGTGTCAGGTGGGCTGATCACTTCTGGCGAGGGGATAATCGACAAGTGTGCGATTGCACATACTTATGGGTATCGCCGATTTCGGCCATGCATGCCGTCAAGTTTGCTTAGGCGCAATATTTTTGAAACTGTCGGACGGTTCAAAGACTTGCGAGCCGGTTATGACGCACAGTGGATTCGTGATGCAAATAGTTTTGGTCAAAAGCGACTAGTTAACGAGTCTGTGGTCGTCTCGTATTTTGGGACAAGTTTTGCTCCAAACCTTTGGAGGGTTTTCAAGAAGTCAATTTTGTACGCAAGACCGACATCGCGTAGTGGAAACACGAAAACGCCATCTGTATATATTTCGGCCGCAGTTGCGGGAGTAGCCCTCGCGATATTTGCGCCGTCGCTGGCCATTGCCGGTGTGGTTGCTTATTTTTTCGCCCGTCTCGGTCTAGCAATCAAGAAGTCAAAATCTAACGCAGTTTATTTTTTTCGACCCGACCGATTGGCGATGCTGTTACTTACTGGCGCAGCAATGGACCTTGGCAAACTCATCGGCTACTTGAGTGGACTTATTGACTCACTTGCAACTAAGTAAACTTTGAATAATGATCGCGCGAATTAAGACCAACTTAATTAAGTATTTTTTCTTCGGTAATTCAATAACTGATGACGGATATTTGCGGCTTGCATATTTAGTTGGTCGCTTTATAGTTTTTTTGCCGTTGTCGCTGGGTGCCACATTGGTGCTCGGCATTTATTCAATATTTCGACCTGTAAAGATATTCATGTTGCGTTGCGACCGCTCAAAGATTTCATTTATCGTCGAAGATCTTGAAGTCGCCTTACGCATTGAAGCGCACAACACGAAAATCTCAGGGGCTAAACCAGCATTACTTTTTGCTGTTCTTGACTGCGATTCGCCTAATCGGGCATTCACAGCTATGTACGGACGGGTTTTGCCGTTTCTAGACGACGACCGCCCTTTCTTCCGCGGCATCATCCGCTATGCGCTTCCACTTCTTGGGATAAAGCGCCGCTATCTTGCACGGCGACAGTCCGAAAGTCAGATGATTGTTTGGTCAGAATCACCCCCTGCTTTGGCTTTCACAAATACCGAGAAACAACAAGGCGCCGAAATAGAGATGAACCTCTTATCCCACACTGCTAAGCCATTCGTCTGTATCGCTCTGCCCGAAAAAACATATTATGAAACAAAAATGGATAGAGAACATCCAGTGTCTGAATCCACCGACTTGTTCTCTGCATTCCCGGCTTGGGAAAGTTACTTCAAATGTATTAAATCTTTGAATGATGCTGGCTTTGACGTACTCAGAATGGGACAAATGGTTGATTCCGAGATTAATCAACGTTCCTGCAAGATAATTGATTACGCGAATAAGTCGAGATCAGAATTTGGTGACGTCTGGTTATTAGGAAACTGCAAATTCGTAATTGCAGGAGCGGGTACAGGTATTTACTGGCCCGCATCGGCGCTAAACAAACCTTCACTACTGACAGATTCATATGGATTATTTAATACAAGTTATGGACAACTTGATCTAAAAACTCCACAACTTGCATGGTCTCGGAGTGAGAAAAAACTGATGCCGTTTTCTTGGATGATTGAACAGGGCGAAGGTTGGGGACATAAACGATCTTTGATCGAGCACGATATTGAAATAGTAAAAAACACATCTGAGGAGATCAATGAAGTTGTGCTTGAGATGAACAAGCGTTTAGACGACACTTGGATTGAAACCGAAGAAGATACCGAACTACAAAATAGATTTAAAAAATTACGAGAAGTTGTACCGAAGTGGCAAGTTCAAGAAGGCGTGCGGATCGGAGCGGATTTTCTGCGACGATACCAATACCTTCTTTGAAAGATTCGAAAAACCCTCTATAAAGACTGTTCGTCAGCGATTAGAACGTTGCAAAACGCTGATGGTTTCAATGTGCGGAGTGTGTGGAAATAAGTCAAGCACTGTGACTTGGCTAAGTTCATAGCCGGCTTCAATCAGTAAACGAAGGTCACGTGCGCCTGCGACAGCATCGCAACTTACTAAAACTATTCGTGGCGTATTTGTCGCGACAAGTCGTGATACCGCTAACGAGCCAAGACCTGTGCGTGCTGGGTCTGCGATTACCAGCCCCGCGGTTACCGGATTCCATTGCTCGACATTATTGCGGCTAATTTCACTTTGTGAACCAGTTTCACGCGTTTGTGAAATATGTTGCGCAAGATTCACGGCTGCGTCACGACATGAAGATTCATTCGCCTCAACGAGAGTTACCGGCACATCTGGGCTGAGCAATGTTGCTGCAAACAAACCCACACCTCCATAGGCATCAATCACTCGTCCATCTACGCCAGAAAGTGCTCGCTCACCCGCCCCCAATCGCACAGCATCAACCAATAATTCAGCCGCCTCAAGTGATGACTGAAAAAATGAAGTCATCATCACACGCAACTTCACACCGTTAATGACTTCATGCACCAATGATTCAATACCGACACCAACATCGCTAGGCAAGCCAGTGACCTGCCCACGACCGTGCTCGTCATGTAGCCATACACCGCGCTCGTTCGTTGACGCACCGCAACGCAACGTCACCTCAGTTGCGTTCTTTACTTTTGCAGATGCGATCATCTCATTAAGTAAGTCATGAGCAACAAGACACGGACTTGTTTCGATTAAGTCGTTGCTCAAACCGCGACGAAACCCGAGTTTGCCATTCGGTAATACAGCCATGCGTAAAGTTGTACGCGATGCATGCGAACTCACTGAACCACCAGTCTTAACGAGAGATAAAGCATCAGCTTCGCTAATTTTCGCCGTACGACGTAAAGCCTCGTGAACTATCGCAACTTTGGTTGACATGTGCTCAGACACAGCAATATGTTGCCAACTGCATCCACCACAGCCGGCAGCGACGAACTCGCACGGCGCAGCAACGCGATGCGACGACGCATCTAAAATCTCAAGTGCTTTACCGCGTGCAAAATCTTTTTTATTAGTCGTGATCTCAACTCGAACTCGTTCGCCCGTGATCGTTCCGCCGATAAAAATAACTCGCCCATCGGCGAGCCGAGCCATGCCGTCTCCGCCCGCAACAATGCGTTCGATAGTTACATCTTCGTTACTCATCCACTCGCACCCTAGGCCAATTCCATCCATCGTATGCGAACACAGATTCAAATAGAATTGCCATATAAGATTTACGAGAAGTGTGTTAGCAACCGATAGAACAAGGCGCGTCAAAGTATCATGAGCAAAATTTCAACATACTCATCGAATTTCCCATGAATAAAATTATTGTTTTGTTGCTTGATTGCAGTGACGAAAAGAATTTAGAAGAATTAATTCCTGAGTCTCAAAAAAGTGACGAAATTTTAGTAGATCAATTCATTATTTGTTATTCGAAAACTTCTCAGGGCACCAAGCCAAAAACTACGAAATTGAAAATCAAAAGTGACTCCTCAGAAATTGAAGTTACACACAATTCATTAAATCTTGGCCACGGAGGATATCAAAAGGTTGTCTTTCAATCCATTGCCACGAATGACTCAGGTGTTCTCGTCGTTATCAACGGTGAACACCCATTTTCGCTTGAGACGATCGCGGAGATGTCTCAGCCGATTATTCGCGGGGAGGCTGATGTCGTTTTAGGTACTCCGTGCGGAAACAAGCGTAACGCAAATCAATTTTCAAACTTTGTCAATAACTTTCTTAGTGGCGCTCAATTCGAAAATTGGCACTCTGGGTACAGGGCTTACTCAATTTCTAGTTTGAATTCAATTAATTTTGTTGAGAGCCCAGATGGATTAAGTTTCGATACCGATGTTCTACTTCAGTTGAATTCGGCTGGTTTTCGAATTGCAAAAGTCGCAATCAATTCCAACAAAGATTCAGATACACCTAACGGTCTCGGCTTTATCGCGATATTTAAATCTTTAATAACAGTTATAAGACACCGCCTCAAGATAATGGGTTTTGCGCCATCTAATGTGATGCCTGCTGCTTACAGGTTTAAGTTCAATGAATATTCATCGCACAGTAAGTTGAAAGAAGTTCTTCAAAATGTGCCTCAAAGTAGAGTCCTTGACCTTGGATGTGCTGACGGACAACTGTCTGAAGTTGCCGCATCACTTGGACACGAAGTTACAGCCGTTGATATTGAAAGCGGGCCAAAAAGTTCAACACAAATTAAATTTTTTCAACATGACCTCGAGAATGACCTTCCAATTGATCTGAGTGGAAAGTTTGACGTGGTCCTCTGCGCAGACATACTCGAGCACCTTCGCAAGCCCGACATTCTGTTATTCAAACTCCTGCCGAGATTATCTAACAACGGAATGATCTTGGTGAGCATTCCAAACTTCGGCCACTGGTACCCAAGAATACGAACACTTCTCGGCAGATTTGATTATGACGCTCGCGGAATCTTAGACCAGACACACTTGAGATTTTTCACACGCCGAAGTTTCTCTAAAATGGCCACCAAAGCTGGATACAAAGTTAAACGGCTCTCAGTAACTGGCACACCATTTGAAGTCATGCTACGAGAAGCACCCAAACGAAATTTTAGTTGGTCATTTCTTATTTCTACATTGTCAAATATTGATCGAATTTTCTGCAAAATAAGACCGACACTATTTGCCTACCAATTCATTTTTGAACTGACGCCACTAGTTCCGCCGATTTCCGATGAATTGAATGATTAGTTCTTTACTCTTGTCCGATTCCACTGCACCCTAGGCTGTAGAACAAGATGAAACCGATTCAAATTGTTCCATCGGTGTTGCCAGTTGATTTTTCACGACTTGGCGAAGCAATCTGCGAGTTAGACCAAGCCGGCGTAGACCTAATCCAATGGGATGTAATGGACGGCCAGTTTGTGCCAAACCTTACATTCGGCCCTGACATCATCGCATCGACTCGCGCGTTAACGAAACTTCCATTTGAAGCTCATCTGATGGTTCTCACACCTGAGGCAATGGCAAGTCGTTATGTCGAAGCCGGTTGCAGTCGTTTGATTGTGCATGCCGAGGCGTGCACGAACTTACGCCAAACACTTGAAGCTATTAATGCGTTGGGTGTAACTTCGGCCGTTGCCCTTAACCCAGAAACTGATACCAGCGCCGTTGCAGATGTGCTTGACCTTGTTGATTTAATTTTAGTGATGACAGTTCGCCCAGGTTTTGGTGGTCAGAAATACATTCAGACGATGGAGCCAAAGATCGCCCAAGTTCGAAAAATGATTTCAGAAGCCAAACTTGATGACAAAGTCAACCTCGAAGTTGACGGCGGAATCAGCGTTGACACTGTTGTCGGCGCGGCAAAATCTGGCGCGAATGTTTTAGTTGCAGGTAGCGCGCTTTTCAAAGACCCAAAAGGCTTGACTCATGCCGTACAACAAATTCGCGAAACTGCAACGAACGCGTTTAACTCTCGCTAAAAATTTGCCAGAAAATTAACCCTCTAATTTTCTATCTTTTATTTCAATAATAATTTCACTTAATTCTTTTACTCTAAATTCACTTGGTATTCCCGAAGCAAAAGCAGATTCGTATGTCAGCGACGCTAATTTATCTGTCGGGGCAAGCTGCATCTTTGCGCCAAACAAGTGACTCCTCCACATAATGGTTCGAGGCCTACTCGGACCGAGCACCGTTCTCACAACTAAGTCCTTGTGAAATTCACTTACTTGCATGATTAGTTTCCAAACATCACCTTGATGCGACCACTTATTTGATCCGTGTACTCGAATCGCTACTCTCTTAGATTCTGACTCATCCGAAATAGCGGCAACCTTATCGAATGGAACTGTGTCATCAAGCAAAACCACACCCCAGTTGTTTAGGTGATTTACCGAGTGAACCAACTCTCGGTACGCCTGAGCAAAAGTATGTTCTGCATCTATATAGATCATGTCAAACATTTGGTCTGAGGTCAGTTCGGCAAAAAAGTTGTCGGAAGGACTAACGAACACGGTGGCATTTTTTGGCAACTTAGTAATGTCAAATGCGGGATCAATATCAACCCCCCATTTAGTACCAGCAATTACACTTTGGAAAGTCGCGCCCTTAAAAATTCCTACTTCTAAATAATTTTCTCTTTTAGGTAGTACATCCAAAACTGAGTTGATAATTCCGGCTACCCCGTATTTAGTGTCAAGCGGCCTTGGTAAAAGAAAATGCTTTTTCCCATTGGAAGTTCGAATTTTATTTCTCAAAATAGGAAACAAATTTCTGGTTGCTACGAGCCGTAAAATTCTCTTAAGAAATTTCATCCACTTATGATAGTCGCAATTCCTGAGGCGTTTAACTCGCGGTGAAATTATTTGCCACGTGTGCTTGGTTTACGCGGCGAAGCTGATTTGCCGGACGAAACTCTTCGTCGTGACACAGGTTTTTTTGAAATAGTTTCGGCGCCAACAAATAATCGCTTGGTTATTACTAATCCAACTAGAAAAACTAAAGCAAAAAGCAACGGCAAAACTACGGCTTGCACCAAACCACTGCGACCGTTGCGCAACAATGAGAACACCCCAGCGTTAATCGGCTGACCATTAGGCAACAGAGTCAAAACCGGATCTTCAATAACCGGGCACGGCTTGTCTGATTCGTCAACACCCACGACGGCATCTCCGGCGAAAAGTTGTTTCTTGGCGCGAACTTTCGATTCAAGGGTTGAGAATAATTCACTGCCACCCGCACCAACTAAATAGGTAGTGCCAACTTGCAGAAATCTTGTCTCTCGTTCGGCGTACCGAATTGAAATCGCCCCTGCATTGACATACGCACCAAGCGAACCACCACGCACTTGCACAACGCTAAAAATTGCTGCCCCGTCATCGGCAGAGACAAGTTCGCCAAGAAATGTCGCGATTGCGGCACGCGGGGCCACACATCCAGCCGGAAGCGTCGTCTGTGTTGTTGGATCAACTAACGGGATGCCTTCGTCGATCGAGCTGTCACCGATGCCTTGCTCATCAGGGATCGTGTCATCTACTGGTGGCGCCGAAGCGAGCACAATTTGCGAGCTACAAATTAAAAGCGTCGCGACTAACGCAACCGCAGAAACTATTTTCCGGTAAATTTCGGATCTCGCTTTTCAGTAAACGCGCGCATTGCTTCGGCCGTGTCGCTGGTTGAAAAATTAATTGTTTGCGCGGCCGCTTCGCCATCTAACGCTTGTTCAAGTGTCAGATTTAAAGAATTATTCAGCAGTTGTTTTGTTTGCGCCAAAGCAATCGGCGGACCAGCCGCAAGTTTGCGCGCCCACTCGTCAACGAATGCATCTATCTCACCGTCAGCCAGAACACGATTGACGAAACCCATCTCGTACGCGTCAGTCGCCCCAATAATTTCTCCAAAAAATGCTAATTCTTTGGCACGATGCAAACCGACGCGACGCGGCAGCACCCATGAACCGCCAAAGTCAAGCGATAGCCCACGGCGCACAAAAATCTCAGAGAACCGCGAGTTGTCTGCAGCCACAACCAAGTCACATCCCAAAGCCAAATTGCATCCAGCACCCACCGCGACGCCACGCACTTTTGCAATCGTTGGCTGAGGCAACTTATGCAGCGCGATACAGGCTTCGTTAACTCGACGCATCGCCGCCAGTTGATGCACATCATTTCGCGCAGCAGAATCGTTGCGCTCTGATGTGTCACCACGCCCACTCAAATCAGCACCCGAACAAAAATCTCCACCAGCACCCGTGATCACCACGACTCGGTCTGCAGAATTACCGGCGATCTCTCGAAAAATATCGGCGAGACCATCCCACATTGAGCGATCTATGGCGTTCTTCTTTTTTGGCTGGTTTATTGTCACAGTTACTACAGAATCTTTGCGAGTAACACCAAGAGTTTCCATTTGATAGACGATACTTGCAATATGGGATTCAATCCGACCCGCAAACGAGCCACTCGCCCAATTGACTATTTGATCGTGGCTAGTGCAATGCTCGCAATCGCTGCACTCATCATCTGGGCATTTGCCGGTTAATTTAATAGTTAATTGAACGACTAGCTAAATGTCAAAATCAATTTGGGATGGGTTATATGGCGATGTTGAAGTTCGTCGTGTGCAACCGTACGAAGCACTAAAGATGTATATCTGCCCAGGCTGCAATCAAGATATTTATGAAGGCATGGGACACTATGTTTGCGTGCCAGCCGACGCGCCCGACTTGCGACGCCATTGGCACTACGCCTGCTGGGATCGCCGATCGTAACTTTTTAAAATGCGTTGTGCAACACTTCGAGTTGCGTACCTAATACGGCAACAACGTCAAATCGAATTTCGCCATGCAGGTCACGGTGGCTAGCAAGAAATTTCGTTGCCGCAATGCGTAACTTTTTTTGTTTCGCTTGCGTTACCGCTTCAAAAGGTGAGCCATAATTATTTGTTGCTCGCGCCTTGACTTCGACGACAGCGATTATCACGCAAACGGGGCTTGCCAAGATTGCGACAATATCTAGTTCACCTTCTCGGCAATGCCAATTGCGTGCGACTATCTCGTAACCGCTGCGTTCATAGAATCTTGCGACTAAATCTTCTGCCCACCGCGCTCTTGCCATTCGCGCTGCAGCGCGCTGCTGGGGCGTTAAACGTCGAGCGGGGGAAGTTCTTCGATGTTCAGATCTTTGAAACTCATCACTCGTACACGGGGTACGAACCGGCTCTTGCGGTAAAGATCCCATACCCATGCGTCAGACAGCGTCACCTCAAGTAGCGGTCGCACGCCTTCGGCGATGACCTTGACATCAACATTGTTGGCCAGATAAAACCGGCGATCTGTTTCTACCGCGAACTTAAACAAATTAACGACGTCTGAGTACTCTTGAGCTAGTTGAAGCTCGCGTTCGGCTTCAAATTGCTCGAGGTCGTCAGTATTCAATGTGTACGCGACAACAATCGTTCGGCACGCAATTGACTAGCAAAAACTATTTATTGGTCTTCGCGAAGTTCACGAACTTTTGCAGCCTTACCAGTTCGCTCACGCAAGTAATTAAGTTTCGCACGACGCACGTCGCCACGCTTGACGACTTCAAGTTTTGCAACTGATGGGCTGTGCATCGGAAAAGTTCGCTCAACGCCTACGCCGTAACTAAGTTTGCGGACCGTGTATGTCTCGGCAATACCTGATCCGAAAATAGAAATGATGTTGCCCTGAAAAATCTGAACGCGCTCTTTGCCACTTTCAACAACACGAACATGAACTTTTACTTCATCGCCTGGGCCAATTTTTGGAATGTCTGTTCGAAGTGATTGCTTGTCGACGATGTCTGTTGTTTTCATAAGAGTCCTTCAGGATACGGCACGCAGGGGAACTCTTCCAACAGTGTCTTTTCGACGTTACTTAAGCCACCACGGCGTTCAATTAGATCTGGACGAACCCGAACCGTGCGATGTAATGCCTGGGCGCGTCTCCAGCGCTCTATTTTGGCGTGATCGCCGTTGCGCAAAACCTCGGGTACTGCCCAACCCCGAAACTCTGCAGGCCTCGTGAAATGAGGCTCTTCAAGCATTCGTGCGGCCCCAAAACTTTCGGTAATAGGCGAAACTTCGTTGCCCATGACACCCGATAAAAGTCGTGTTGTCGCTTCAATGACAAGACACGCTGCGACTTCACCGCCAGCGAGCACGACATCGCCAATTGAAATTTCGGCATCAACTAAGTGTTCGACAACGCGATGGTCGACGCCCTCATAGCGACCACACAGCAAACTAAAACCAGCGGTTTTACTCAGATGATCGGCGTAATCTTGATCAAATTTTTTGCCGCCAGGCGAAAGCAATAACAAAGGCCGAGGTGGTTGCACGGCTTCGACTGCGGCAAAAATCGGTTCTGGGCGAAACAACATTCCGGCGCCGCCACCGTAAAGCGCATCATCGACGCGCCGAGAATCGTCGCCGTAGTCACGCAAGTCGTGACAACGTAAATCAACTAATGATTCTTGGCGCGCCCGACCGAGCAGACTTTCACTGCAAAAGTCGTCAACAAGTTTCGGAAAAATCGTAAACACATCAATGCGAAACGGCATCGGTTTATTTGTGTTCATCTGCTATTTCATCGGCTCTCTCGTCAGCTGTTTCATCAGCTAGCTCAAATAATCCTTCAGGCGGATTAATCGTGATCTGCTCTTTTGAACGTTCAGTAATAAACACGACTGGCACAAGCGCCCCGGATTCAAGTTCAAGCAACGAATGTGCTGGGTTGTCAACAACCGAAATGCATTTGCCATAACGAGCACCAGAGACGTCAACGACTTCTGCCCCGATCAATTCGTGTACCCACATAACAGATTGATCTTCAATTGGCTCACCGTATAAATCTGATTTAGAAATTCGCTCTGCGGCATTTCGATCATCAATACCAGCAAAGTGCATTAGCCAACTGCTCGGCTGTAGCCGCGCACTGGTGACGGTGATCCAGTTATTTTGTAGCCAAAAACGTGCCCCAATTTTGGTGCGTTCTGGGCGATCGGTAAAAAAAGAGACGTAGACATCGCCACGAATACCGTGTGGGCGCGTTACGCGACCAACATGCAACAAACCCTTCGGAGTCTGGGCGTCAGTCGTCGAGAAAGTCGACATCGACTTCGGCATTGTCGCGCGAAGCGGCAGCACGCACAACAGCGCGAATGCTTTGCGCTGTGCGACCACGACGACCGATTACTCGACCGAGGTCTCCGTCCGCGACGCGAACTTCAAGGATTATCTTTCCTTCGTCTTCCAACGATTCAACCTTTACCGCATCTGGCGTATCAACAATTGAGCGCACGATGTGAGTCAATACTGACGTTGCTATTGGAGCCAAAACTGTGTTGGCGTTTACTGAATCAGACATTTTTTAGAGCTTTCTTGTTATCAATCGAAAAATAAAAACTAACGTTCAGTGAAACTACTTCGCTGGTTTTTTAGTTGCTTGAAACTCTTGCCATGTTCCGGCGATTTCTAACAACTTACGCACGCGATCGGTTGGCAATGCGCCTTTTTTAAGCCACGAAATTACTCGGGCGCTGTCAACTTTTAGTGCCGACGGTTCTTGCTGCGGCTGATAGGTGCCAAGAATTTCAAGAAAATTTGTATCTCGGGCTGAACGACTGTCGGCAGCAACGATTCGATAGTGAGGTCTCTTGGTTTTACCAACACGAGAGAGACGCAATTTAACTGACATGGATATCCGATCTTTGAGCGAAATGGTTCAATTGAACCGACCTCTTAGGCTACCTTGGCCCGAGTCGCGAACTCAACGCCGCGGCCAATTCGTCAGGTATTGCCGAGCCTTTTGGGCCTTTGGCCGATTTACCAGATTTGCCGCCACGCGCCGATTTTCCGCCCATTTGTTTCATCATTTTCTTCATCTCGGTGAATTGCTTAACTAAACGATTGACGTCTGCAACCGTGGTGCCCGAGCCTTTTGAGATTCGCGTTCGTCGCGAGCCGTTAATTAGCTCTGGGTTTGCACGCTCTTGTGCCGTCATTGAAAAAATGATTGCCTCAGTGCGCCTTACCTGATCGTCAGGAATTTGCGCGTTCTTCATCTCCTTGGGCACGCCTGGCATCATCCCAATAATCCCCTGAAGCGACCCCATCTTTTTGAGTTGCTGCAACTGATCAAGAAAATCTGCAAGTGTGAACTCGCCCTCAAGCATTTTTGCGGCGGCCTCTTCGGCTTTATCTTTTTCAAAAACTTTCTCGGCCTGCTCAATCAGAGTGAGCATGTCACCCATTCCTAAGATGCGACTCGCCATGCGATCTGGATGAAACTGTTCGAACGCGTCAAGTTTCTCGCCAGTTGCTGCAAATGCAATTGGCTTGCCGAGAACATGCTTTACCGAAAGCGCGGCGCCTCCGCGTGCATCGCCATCAAGTTTTGTTAACACGACGCCATCAATCGACAGGGTCGAATCAAATGCCTGAGCCACAGTGACAGCATCTTGACCAGTCATTGCATCGACAACTAAAAACGTGTAATTCGGCTTGACTGCTTTTGAAATGTCTTTTACTTGTTGCATCATTTCTTCATCAATTGCCAAACGGCCTGCCGTGTCGACAATTAAAACATCTCGTCCAAGACTTTTTGCTTCAGCCAAACCAAGTCGCGCAGTGCTTACAGGGTCGCCAGGAGCAGAAAAAACAGGAATATTTAATTGCGCACCTAATACGCGCAATTGTTCAACTGCGGCCGGGCGCTGTAAGTCGGCACCAACAAGCATTGGCTGTCTGCCCTGCGACTTAAACCAACTCGCGAGTTTGGCCGCACTCGTAGTTTTACCAGAACCTTGTAGGCCGGCCATCAACACAACTGTCGGTGGTTGACTGGCATACATAATTTTTAATGTCTCGCCACCGAGCATTGAAACAAGTTCATCGTTGACTATTTTTATTATTTGCTGGCCAGGATTAAGCGCTGTCGATGACGTTGCACCAACTGCTTGCGACCGAATTCTCTCTACAACATCTCGAACGACTGTGACATTTACGTCAGCCTCAAGTAACGCAGTTCGAACCTCTGCTAAAACTTCGGTGACATCTTGTTGCGTTAATCGACCACGATTGCGGAGGTTCTTTAGAACACCACCGAGCCGATCTGAAAGTGTTTCAAACATCGGAAATTAGGTTACCTGCGAATTTTTCTTTGAACCAATTTGACTAGTTGAATAACTCCGAGACAAATTCGGCAGCGTTGAACGCAACAAGATCGTTAATAGTTTCGCCGAGACCCACAAGTTTTACTGGTATCGCGAGTTCAGTTTCAATTGCAAACACGATGCCACCTTTGGCTGAGCCGTCAAGTTTTGTCAACACGACACCCGTAACTTGCGTTGACTGTGAAAACTGTTTGGCTTGAGTCAAACCGTTCTGGCCGGTTGTTGCATCAATCACCAACAGAACTTCGGTCACTTTGCCACTTCCTTTGTCAGCAACTCTTCGAACCTTGGCGAGTTCTTCCATCAAGTTGGTGTTGTTTTGTAATCTCCCTGCAGTGTCAGCAAGCACAAGATCAATTTTTTGTGCGGTGGCTCGTGCAACGCCGTCAAAGATTACCGAACTGGGGTCTCCGCCTTCAGCGCCACGCACAATTTCTGCACCAGATCGCAAAGCCCAAGTTTCTAGTTGCTCACCTGCCGCGGCGCGAAATGTGTCGCCAGCCGCCAAAAGAACACTGCGTCCGAGTGCGCGTTGTTGAGCAGAAAGTTTGCCAATCGTTGTTGTCTTACCAGCACCGTTAACGCCAACTACGAGCCAAATATTTGGCGCACCCAAAGAGGCGTCAAAATTCAACTCACGCGAGTTTTGCGACAACTGTGCAGTCATCTCATTTTGTAAAGCAATAGCCAAATCTTTCGGTTGAGTAATTTTCTTGGATTTAACTAGTTCATGCAGTGGCGCCAGAACACGTGCAGTAGTTGCTACGCCAACATCAGCACGCAACAATGCTTCTTCAAGTTCGTCCCAAGTTTGCTGCGTGATCGACGATCTCGTCAAAGCAACCGAAATCGCGCCGGCAAATGACGACCGCGTCTTAGATATTCGATCGCGAACCGACAAATCTTGCTGGCTAGTTTCGTGGCTAGTCACTTGACTAGTAGCCGCGCGGTCGCGACGGCTAGACACGACGACGCCGATTCCAAAAATTGAGACAAGCAACGCCAACACCAGCATTATTTTTGGAGCAGTATCTACTGCGACAAGTTGCGCAAAAATATCAAGCGCGAGCATAAATGAGTTTACGCTGACTGAGCAGACACTCGTTCGACGATCACGCGCGACGAACCACCTGGTTGCATCGTCACGCCAAGCAAAGAGTCACCGGCCTCCATCGTGCGCTTTTGGTGACTGACTATCAGCAACTGCGCCTCTTGACGAAACTCTTGAATTAATGCCAAGAAACGGTGCAAGTTGACGTCGTCCAGAGCCGCTTCAACTTCATCCATCACGTAAAACGGTGAAGGTCGACTACGGAAAACAGCAAAAAGATATGCCAGCGCAGTCAGAGAACGCTCACCACCCGAAAGTAGCGAGAGTTTCTTAACGTTTTTGCCGCTCGGCTTTGCTTCAACTTCGATACCGCTGTTCAGCAAATCATCTGGGTTAGTCAGAGTCAATCGACCAGTGCCACCCGGAAATAGCATCGCAAACAATTTTGTAAAGTTGTCTCGCACATCGGCATAAGCGGCAGCGAAATTACTTTGAATTTCTTGATCAACTTGCTTGATTACTTTCATTAGTTCACGACGAGAATTCTTGACGTCTTCAAGTTGTTCTTCGAGAAATGTATTTCTAATCTGTAGTTCGGTGAACTCTTCTAATGCCAATGGATTAATCGGCCCCATTAAGCGAAGTTCGCGCTCGAGTTCTCGCTGGCGTGCGAGAGGGTTAGTGCCCTCAGGAAGCTCAGGCAACGGCGTGTCGATCGCCCGCTGTGGCTCGACTTCAAGGTCACGACGCAATGTGTCGATCGCTCCTTCGAGACGAACTTTGACTTCTGATTCTTCGAGTTCAATTCGACGGTTGCGTTCGCGCAATTCTTCGAGTTGTTTCTCGTGAGCAGTTCGCTGACGGCGCGAATCGTCAAGGCGTTGCGATATTTCTCTAACCTCAGAACTTTGCCGACGACGCATTTCTTGCAAATCTGTTTGACGTATTTGCAGAGAACGCACATGGTCTTCTACAACACCAGATAAACGCACTACTGCCCCCAAAATAGATTCAACTCGACTGCGATGCTCAGCGGCCGCATTTCTCGCACCCGCGTCGGCTTGCAATCGTGACTCAAGTTCTGAGATTCGTGAATCTAAAAATCCTTTTCGCTCACGTAACCCAACGACCTTGGCATCAAATTCTCGGCGACGCAAACCAACAGACGACGAACGATTTTCAATATCGTCTTGCGATGATTGAACACCAGAAAGTCTTTCGCGAACGCTGGCAACTTCAACACGACGCAAATTTACAGACGACTCGGCAACAGCTAACGCATTCGCACTCGCCACGGCTCGTGCTTCAGCGCGTTCAAGAGCAGCACTCGTAACAGCATTCGGGCCCACTCGTAGCGACGTTGTAGCCAATCGGTCACCTTTGCTGGTGACAACCACAACATCCGGTCGTTCAAGCACAATGTCGACACCTCTATCGAAGAGATCTACGAACACGACTCGTGCCAACAATGCGTCAAGCAACGAATTAACGGAAGTTGCATGTTCGCCAGCACGAGCACGAACAAACGATCGCAACGAAGATGCACCTTGCACAGCAACAGGAGCAACTTTTGATGTCCAGTCGCCAAGCGCGACAACTGCTCCCATTGCATCAGATGACCGCATTCGCGCCAAAGATTCGCGTGCACTTTGCGTATTCGACATAACCATGGCGTTTAATGCATCAGCCAAACCTGCGAATACTGCGCTCTCCCACTCGCCTTCAATTTCGATTAAATCTTTGAGCGAACCGAGTGCACCAGATGTGTTAGCAAGTTCGCCAAGGCTCGATGAGTTTGCGGCAACTGCTGCGCGAAGTGTTTCGACGCGTGCATTATCACCAGATGATGCGGCAACGGCCGCCATAAACGATGCGTTCGCGGCTTCAAACGCATCTTCTGCAGCGCGAACCGCCTGCGATGCCGACTCTGCGTCCTGGGCCTTGTCTGCAACTAGTGCAGATTCATCTCGGGCTAGTTCAAGTTCTTGCAAATTAGATTCTTCAATTGCAGTAGCAACTCGCGCAAGTTCTTCGCGCGCAGTTGATACATCGGCTTCAAGTGATGCAACAACTCCAGCATCCATCAACTGACCGCGATCTCGTTCTACTGAACGCCGGCGCTCGGCAAGAACTGCGACTTGTCCGCGTGCGCGACCAAGAAGTTGCTCAACACGAACAAGTTCATCGCTGGTGCCCGATTCTCCACGAGCAGTTAATTCAGCTTCGTCTGCCATGACCGCAGTATCTAAACTCGCGAGTTTCTGCCGCAGAATTTTTACGTTGGCCTCACCTTCAACTTTTCCGGTGGCCGAATTATCAAGTCGAGTTCGTAATCCGTAAATCTCGCGACCCGCAATATACAACTGCAATGTTCGCAACTCAGATGCGATCGCACCATGACGGCGAGCCGAATCTGCCTGACGCTCTAGAGGTCGAAGTTGTCGGCGAACTTCACGCAATAAATCTTGTGCACGCAATAAATTTGCTTCAGTACCCTCTAGCCGCCGCTCAGCCTTCTCTTTACGCTTGCGATGTTTCAACACACCTGAAGCTTCTTCGATGATTGCTCGACGATCTTCGGGTCGTGCATTTAAAACTGCATCAATTTGTCCTTGGCTGACAATTACGTGTTGTTGTCTACCAACGCCAGCATCAGATAAAAGATCTTGCACATCTAGCAATCGACACTGCACACCATTGATTGCATATTCGCTTTCGCCACTGCGAAACAATGTGCGACTTACTGAGACTTCGGTGAATTCAATCGGCAATAGCCCGGCTGAGTTATCGATCGTCAACATCACTTCAGCGCGACCGAGTGCTGGTCGCTTTGACGTTCCGGCGAAAATTACATCATCCATTTTCTGACTACGTACCGAAGACGGTGCTTGCGCGCCAAGCACCCAAGCAATGGCGTCGACAACATTAGATTTGCCCGAGCCGTTTGGGCCGACCACTACGGTCACGCCGGGCTCGAGTTGCATCACTGTTGTGTCAGCGAAGGATTTGAAGCCTTTTAGGGTTAACGATTTAAGAAACACTCAGTCGCCGAGATTACTTCATTTGATTGATTTTCCACCAAATTTAGTGCTGGCAAGCCGAGCAATAACAGGTTGTTCGGCCTGCAACTACAGTCATCAGAATTCGCCCTTTTCGACACGTCAAACACGGCAATCCAGCCCGACCATAAACGCGGTGTTGATCTTGAAAGTTGCCAGTTTGCCCGTCTAAATCTACATATTGCGTGTCTTTTAGCGTGCTTCCACCTGCGTTTACCGCCTTGTTTAAGACTTCGACAATTGCCTCATGCAAACGCGACAGCGTGACATGCGTCAATCGACCAGGCAAACGGTCTGGCCGAAGTTTCGCCAAATGCAGAATCTCGTCTGCATAAATATTGCCAATGCCAGCAACAAAATGTTGGTTTAGCAAAAGTGCTTTCAGATTTCCACGACGGTTTTTAAATAATTCGCGCAAAATTTCTGGGGTGAACTCATCAATAAGGGGGTCAACCCCGAGGTTTGCCAAGTCGGGCATTTGGATTTCAATTAAATCAGGATCAAATACGACGACTTCGCCAAAAGTTCGAGGGTCAACGAACCACAATTCGCTCACAACAACATTACTTTTTGCTAAGTGCATCACCACGTGCGTATGCGCGGGTCTAACAGAGTTGGGCTTGGCAATAATCAACCTGCCACTCATGCGCAGGTGCATCATGAGTTTTTGTCCAGAATCTAAATCACAAATTAAATATTTGCCTCGACGCGTCGCCGACAAAATCTGAACACCAGTAAGGCCGTCAATCAATGCCTCACGACTAGTACGGCGAACGGTTCGTTCACGACCAACTTCAACTTTGACAACCAATCTTCCGACAACATTCTCTTGCAAACCACGCCGAACAGTTTCAACTTCTGGAAGTTCAGGCACGTTTTGTCTCGCTCAGCAATTTGATTATCTAAACATCTCGCAATGTTGTAATTGCCTGTTGTGCAGCCTCTTCTTCTGCAACTTTTTTTGACCGTCCACTACCAGCACCCATCCAGTCATTGCCAATATAAACAGCCGCGAAAAACATTTTGGCATGATCCGGCCCTTCGTCGGTTACGCGATACTCGGGAGCCGAGAGAGACGATCGTGCCGCAAGTTCTTGCAATTGAGATTTAGCATCTAGTTGTTTTAATGCGCCAAGAGCCTCGTCAATTAAATCAACTAACAACACTTGAACTATTTCATAAACTCGGGATGCATTTGAATCAAGATAAACGGCACCGAAAACGGCTTCAAGAGCATTAGCAAGAATCGAACTTTTTGCGTGACCACCACCGGCTGCTTCACCGCGGCCCAACAATACGAACTCTCCAAGACCGAGTTGCGTCGCTACCCGAGAAAGAGCCGTCATGTTGACAACAATTTTGCGCAAGTCAGTTAACTTGCCTTCATCAAATTCTGGGTAACGCCGAAACATGATGTCGGCGATGACAAAACCAATTACTGAGTCACCTAAGAATTCAAGCCGTTCATTAGATTCAAAGCCTTCGTTCTCGGCTGTCCAAGAACTGTGCCGCATTGCAGTAGCCAAAAGCGATTCGTTGACAAACTTGTAGCCAATTTTATTTGAAAGCGTTTCAAGCGAATCTGTCATTGCTGTTGCAAGGCTTGGCGTATTTTGCCAACCATGTCGACTTCAACCATCTCTTTGGCAACTTTGATGCCGTTAAGCATTGCTCTAGAACCAGACGAGCCGTGCGAGATGATGCACACACCATCAACCCCAAGCAGAATTGCGCCGCCATAAGTGTCAGGGTCAAACTGCGCGTACAAGCCGAGCAGTGCCGGCATTAATGCATCAGCATGAATTTTGTATTCGGGCTCACCGATCGCTACAAACAATGCCTTGACGACTCCACGCATTGTTCCTTCTAACGTTTTTAGCGCAACGTTGCCAGTGAAACCATCAGTCACAACCACATCAACTTTGTCGGTCATAATGTCACGACCTTCAACATTGCCGATGAAGTTAATATTTTTTGCGTTCGAAAATAATTCGTAAGCCTGTTTTCGAAGCGTGTCACCCTTGCCTGGCTCTTCGCCAATTGACAACAATCCAACGCGCGGGTTTTCTATCGCAAATCGAGCATTTGCATAAACACTTCCCATCAAACCAAACTGCACTAACCACGCGGGCTCGACCTCGGCATTTGCGCCAGCATCGAGCAACACAGTTGGAGTTGTGCCTGGAGCCGGTATTGGCGTAGCGATTGCCGGACGCTTGACACCCGCAATGCGTCCCATCCGCAATAAAGCAGAAGCCATTGTCGCGCCAGTGTTGCCGGCAGAAATCATTGCACTGGCTTTACCGTCGCGCACGGCTTCGGCTGCACGCACGAGTGTTGAATCTTTTTTATTGCGAACCGAACTTGCAGCATCTTCGTGCATGTCAATAAATTCGCTGGCAACAATTAAATCGAAACCTTCACAACCGACTAGATCGCTGGGCCCAACAAGTACCACAGGTATTCCGGCAGCAAGAGCCTCGCGAGCACCCGCAATTATTTCTGTTGGAGCCTTATCGCCACCTAAGGCGTCAACAGCAACTGGCAGCATCGTTAAAGCAAACGACGCGAACGCTCGAAATTATCTCGCGTCAACTACAACAGCGATGCGACCCTTGTACCATCCGCAACCACCACACACGACATGAGGGCGTTTTGCGATACCGCAACGTGGACACGAACTTGCACTTGGCGCCTTTAGCTTCCAGTTCGCAGCCTGACGCATACGACCTTTGGATTTAGACTTCTTTTTCTTTGGAACTGCCATCGCAAGCTCGTCTTTCGGTTATTTTGGTTAAAAACTTGTTTTTGTAAACTATCTACAACGAACTGCAAGGCTAGCGGAAGATTTGCCTAGTTATATATGCCAGATTGAAGCATTTAACGAGTTTCAAGATCGTTCTATCTCACCGTTGCGAGAGCCGTCAAACCTCGTCGACACGCGATTTAAAAGTAAGCGAATCTAATGCAGCCCACCTATCGTCGCGTTCGGGTTGCGTGCACGAGCAGCGGTCGACCTGCAAATCTGCGCCACATTGCGAACAAAGACCTGGACAGTCGGCACGACATAATGGGGCTAATGGCACAGCAAGTAGCACGTTTTCGCGCGCCATTTCGAGCAAATCTAATTGCTCTCCAGTTATTGGATAAGCATCTGGGTCACTGATCACAGCCTGATACAACTCTTGCACTTCGACTTCGGCTCGACCGGTTAAAGCTTTCAGACAACGGCGACATTCGAAACTCCATTGAGCACCAAGGGTGCCATGCACAACAATGCCATCAGTCAACGCTTCAAGCGTGAGCGCAACATCAACTTGAGTGCCTGCAATTATCCGCGAATCGTCAAACTTAAAAAAATCAACTTCAATCTGACGGTTAATTTCACGAACGCTTCCTGCGCGGCGCAGAAGCTCGGCTACATTAACCAAGAGCGGCGATGCCATTGTCTAAAAACTTTATCGGGTCTATTTAATGTTTAGTAATTCAGTAATTTACAGTTCGTCGTCCTGGTCAAACAGCATCACCGATTCGCTCTCCAGCGAAATCTCGTGTGCAGGTTGCTGAGCGACAAGCGATAATCGCGTGCGACCCTCACTCACCTGTTTGACTAATTTGTCAAGCAAAATCTCAAAACTACCCAAACGGCGGTCTAAGAAATCATCAGTTTCGCTTTTTAGCCGACGCGAGTCTTGATTTGCTGCTTCAATCACTTTGCGAGCACGCGCTTCAGAGCCCCGAACGATTGATGTACGTTGTACAAGCCGCTCAGCCTGCACTCGTGCGGCTTCTAAAATCTCGTCGGCCTCAACTTGAGTTTTAGCAAGAAATTCGGCACGTTCTTTCAGCATCCAACGAGCTTCGGTTATCTCGGGCGCCAAACAGTCAAGTGCGTCTTGCAAGATGCCAAGAATTTGCTCACGATTAATTTTTGGAGCGCTTGACAACGGCGCGTTTGGCGCACTTGAGATTGCACCTATCGCCTCGTTCAGAAATGATTCTGTATCGCCGAGCGCTACAGGCACGACCTCTGTGCCATATGAGTTGCCACGATTATCGTCATCGTTGAAGTCGTCAAATATGTTTTTAGGCATTACCGAAAGTCTACTTTTCTACTTTTCTGCTTTTGCAATCGCTATTTCAACTACTGCTGGCACGAGAGCCGACACGTTTCCGCCGTAATGCGCGATTTCGCGGACAAAACGACTGCTGATAAACGCATTTTTCGGCTGCGGAATCAACAACACCGTTTGAATTCCGCTGACTGCCGAATTTGTGTTTGCCATCTGAACTTCAACGTCTAAATCCATTACATTGCGCACGCTTTTAACTATGCAGTCAACACCGAACTTCTTGGCAGCATCAATTGCTAACCCAGCAGCGGGTTGCACGGTCACGCCTTTAATTTCACTCGTCAAAGACTTAATCATCTCAACTCGATCGTTGATACTAAACATCCCAGCAGGTTTATCCGGGTTGTGCATCACGACTACAACAACCTCATCAAAAAGTGCGGCGGCTTGGTGAATGATGTCGAGGTGCCCGAGATGAACAGGGTCAAAACTTCCAGGAAACATGACTTTCATAGCGCTATTTATGGTATCCGTCGTAAATAGGTGACATGCGTGCGCCCGTATCGCTTAGAGCGCAATGACTCCCAGCCGTTTAGACCCGTGATTTCACGGTTACTTTCGGCTACTACGAGGGGCGCTGTGATGTTCGACAAAAGCCCTTGCCAGTTTTTGAACTCATAAGGCGGATCAGCCATGACTAAATCAATGCCTGAAACTTTGGTCGCCGCAAGCAACACATCTGCACGAATTACTGTTGACCGGTCAGTCAAGCCAAGTTTCTTGATGTTGTCTTGCAAGCTCACAAGTGCGTCACGATCTCGCTCAATAAATGTGCAATGTTTAGCCCCACGAGACAACGCTTCAATACCGAGTGCACCCGAGCCTGCAAACAGGTCTAATACATGAGCATCAACTATCACATCTAAACTCGTCAATGCATTAAAAATTGCTTCACGCGCCATATCAGTTGTTGGCCTCGTAGTGGTGCCCTCTGGCGCGAAAATCTTTCGCCCGCGCAATTCTCCTGCCACCACTCGCATCTCTTCACGCTATTGACAAAAAGCACCGAAGAATAGTGGTTTACTTACCTTATGGATTTTGGCCCTGCCGAGCCACCAACCGAATCAATTATTTGTGTTGATTGCGGAGGCAATGCGCATTTATTGTCTCATCCACCCGAAGACGGGTTGTGGCAGGTCGGCGAAGTAGTCGCGTATCGATGCAGCGACTGTCTTGACCGTTGGGATTTGGTGCTCGCACCACTAGGAGAATAAAACCTTTCGGCTGAGAACTAGTTTTTGAAAAGAAACTCTTCTTCATCTGGTGTCAGCAACAGATCTATCTCGTCACGAATTTCATTGTGACTTTTTAAAGTTGGGTCAGAATCAATAATTTCAAACGCAGTCGCACGTGCAAGTTCAATTAAGTCGCGGTCGTTGCGCAACGAGGCAAGCTTCAAGTCACTGCGACCTTTTTGTGCCGTATTCATGATCGTGCCTTCGCCGCGCAGTTCGAGATCTACTTCTGCAAGATAGAAGCCGTCGGTTGACTCAACCAAAGCATCAATTCGAGGCGAACGAATTTCTTCGTTACTAGTCACAAGCCAACAGCGTGACGCAATGACGCCACGACCAACACGACCACGCAATTGGTGCAACTGCGCGATACCGAAACGATCAGCATCAAGCACGACCATACAAGTTGCATTTGGCACATCAACACCGACTTCAATAACAGTTGTCGCAACGAGCACATCAAGTTTGCGCTCACGAAACTGTGTCATTGTCTCATCTTTTTCATTTGATGAGAGTCGGCCGTGCAACAACCCAAGTTTCAAACCTTTCAATTCAGTCTTGCCGAGTAATTTGAAAGTATCTTGAGCCGACGCCACTTCTAATTTTTCACTTTCTTCAATAAGCGGGCAAACAACAAATGCCTGCTGACCCTGCGCAAGTGCATCTCGCACTTCACCCCACATTTTGCCTTCAGATTTTTTTCCAGCCACCCAGAAAGTTTTGATTGGTGTTCGACCTGGCGGCATTTCATCAAGCATGCTGACATCAAGATCGCCATAAACGGTCATTGCTGCAGTGCGTGGAATCGGCGTAGCGGTCATAACCAAAACATCAGGAGTTGTCGTTGTTTTCTTACGAAGAGACGGTTCTGAGTTCACGGCCTCACCTTTACTGCGCAGTGCTGCGCGCTGTTCAACACCAAAACGATGCTGCTCATCAATCACTGCCACACCCAGAGACGCGAATTCGACACCTTGTTGAATTAGTGCGTGCGTACCAATCAAAATATCTACTCCACCGTTTGCCAAATCGCGCAGTAACTCTTGGCGACGCTCACTGGTCACACGACTTGTCAATAACTCGACGCGTAATTGTCGATCACCAAACAAATTATTAGCGTCGGGGACGAGTAGTCCTTCAAGAAGTTTTCTCACTCCATTGAAATGCTGTTCCGCCAAAACTTCTGTCGGGGCCATCAGCGCTCCTTGATGTCCACCTTGAACTGCTGCCAGCATTGCCGAGACCGCCACGACAGTTTTACCGCTTCCAACATCGCCTTGTAGTAACCGATGCATCGGGTGTGGCGATGCAAGATCATTATCGACTTCTGCAATCACACGTTGCTGGGCGCTAGTTAGAGCAAACGGAATCGCCGCGACGAATCGCTGTTGCAGTTTGCCGTTAACCAGATGTCGAATACCTGTGTTGTCTAGTTCGAATGCACGCTTGCGACCAACCAACACAACTTGAACACGCAGAAGTTCGTCAAACGCAAGTCTGCGTCGTGCATTTTGTTTCGCGACTATCGTCTCAGGAAAATGAATTGCCCACAGTGCATCTGTTCGATCTACAAGTTCAAGTTTGTTGATTAAATCAGCAGGCACCGGGTCTGAGATACCGCGCTCGCGACATCGCTCAAGAGCGCTCTCAACCCAAGTGGCGAGCTCCCAAGTTGAGACTTGAACCTTCTCGCTCTGTGGGTATATCGGCACGATTCGACCGGTGCGGTCGCCAATTAGATCAACTAGCGGATTATTCATCTGCAACACCCCACGAAACAGGTCTGGCTTTCCGAACATTGAAATTTGCGTGCCGACCTTGAGTTGCCGTTCTCGCCAAGGTTGATTGAAGAACACTGCCGTAAGCCGCCCTGATTCATCACCAACCTGAATCGTCACGACGGTGCGTCTATTCTTCGTAGCAAATTTTGAAACTTTGCGAACTTCAACGATCACTAATGCTTCTTGTCCAACAACGAGATCACTAACACGAGCTTCATTGGTGCGATCAACCCATTTGCGCGGATAATTCATTAGCAACTCGAGAACATTCGTGATGCCGTATTCGGCTAGCGATTCTTTTCGCTTCTCGCCGACGCCC
This sequence comes from Ilumatobacteraceae bacterium, assembly GCA_964203235.1. Classification (GTDB taxonomy): domain Bacteria; phylum Actinomycetota; class Acidimicrobiia; order Acidimicrobiales; family Ilumatobacteraceae; genus BACL27. The sequence continues at coordinate 400,836 of CAXNLE010000001.1, read as the reverse complement.
TTGAGTACTTCGACATCTATGTCGGCTAGGTCACTAAGAGTGATTTTGCCCGTCATGCGGGACTCTTTTTACTCGACACCAAATAGATATGGATACAAAGGCTGGCCACCAAAGTGAACTTCGCATGCAATTTGCGGATGAGCAGACGCAACATGAGCAACAAGTGATTCAGTACTTTGAGAAGTTGCACCGTCACCCGAGATAATTGTCAATAACTCGCGACCTGGCGTGATCAATTTTGCTAGCAAGTCGTGACAAACGATCTCTAAATTTTTGGCAACAGCGACAACACCATCACCTCGCACAAGACCAATAAAATCACCAGCTTTGACTTGACCGGCATCACTGTTTGTATCACGCACGGCTTGAGTAACTTCGCCCGTCGCAACCGAACTTGCAGCACGAGACATTTGAGATTCGTTGTGTTCGGCTGATGTCTCTGGGTCATAGGCGACGAGCGCTGCGAGTGCTTCTGGCATCGAGCACGTTGGCACTACTCGAACATCTTTCTTGGTGAGTTCATTTATGTTATTAGCAACGGGAATAATGTTTTTATTATTTGGCAAAATCACAACTTGTGTCGCGTTCATGTGTTCTACAGCATCTAACAATTCCTGAGTCGATGGATTCATCGTCTGTCCGCCAGTGACAACACCGTGCACGCCCATTTGTCCAAACAATTCTGCAAGACCTTCTCCACTTGCTACTGCGACTACCGCGCAAGTAACTGGTGGTAACGCCGCTTGGCGTGAACCAGCCCGACCAGCCGTACGTGAAGCACTCAAAACTTCAATCGGTGCGCCAAGACTCTCTTCACGCTTGGCATGCTCTTCTGCCATTTCTTCAAATAAATCAGTTACTCGAATTTGCGAAGGACGACCACCCACAATTATTGGCGCTTCGATGGCGGCACCAATGTCGTTGGTATGAATATGACAGTTATATAGACCGTCACCACCGACTACGACAATTGAATCACCAATCTCTCCCCAAGCATTTTTGAATTTCTTCAAATTAACGTCATCAAGATCTAACAAAAACATAACTTCGTAGCGCAACTCACTGACATCAACTGAGCCATCGGTCGCGGTTCGCAATGCAACTTTTTCAAGCTGTTCCGCACTTGGGCCATCGCTATAAATTGGCTCGGGCAATGGTTCACCATCAACGACATGCAGGGCCGAATCCATAAATAATAAAAAGCCAGCACCGCCTGCATCGACAACTCCAGCGTCTTTGAGTACCGGCAATAACTCAGGAGTATTGTCAAGAGCTTTGCGCCCAGCATTGCGCGCATCTCGCAACATCACTGCTAAGGAGGCGCCCTCGTTAGCGGCTTTTGTCGCCGCTTCGGCAGTTTCGCGAACAACCGTCAAAATCGTTCCTTCGATTGGTTTCAAAACTGCTTCGTAGGCAGCAGCCGATGCAGCCTTGAGTGCTTCGGCGACACGCTGTGCACCAGAAGTTTGTGCGGTTTTTAAAGTTGCAGACAATCCACGCAAAATCTGACTAAGAATTACCCCGCTATTGCCCCGCGCACCCATTAGCGATCCATGACTGATTGCTTCACAAGTCGTGTCTAACCCTGGTGACGCGCCTTCGAGTTCGGTGACAACAGCATCAAGAGTGCGGGCCATGTTTGTGCCCGTATCGCCGTCTGGCACTGGATAAACATTGAGGCGGTTTATCCCGCTCGCGTGGCGCTTCATCGTGTCGCGAAACGCGATCACCGTATTGCGCAGGGCATCGGCCCCAAACTCTTCAAGAACTAGCACGCTTGAACACTACTAACACCCGCTGGTCTGCGAGATTCAAGCGAGGTGACCGCACAAAAAGCTAACCAAATTCACAAGCGAACGCAGGCCAACGTATTGGTGTTGCCGAGCGATTAAACCAACTTAAAGCAGTTTCTTCATGACTTCTTTGACGGTCTCATTAAATGGCGAACTCGGAACGGCACTTGGAAGCATCCGACGCAGCTTTGAAATATCTGCCCACATCAAATCAGGCTCATCAGCGTTTCGCTTTATGAACTCCCAGCTACCGCCCATCGCTGCTGCTAGATCAAGAATGCTTTGAGTCTTCCCGGTCGCCACATTAAAAATCTCATTCTTGATTTCAGAGTCAAGGAGTTCACAAATTGAATTACTAACGTCCCCAACATAAGTGAAATCACGTCTTTGCATACCATCTCCACTGATAGTAAGAGGACGAGAATTACGAAATTGGTCTACGAACAAACCAAAAAGCGCCCCTGCATGAACTCCATAGAGATTAAAAAGTCGAATTGATATTACATCCATATTTCCGACAGTTCCAAAATTCAACGCAACTTGCTCCCCAAGGAACTTCGAAATGGAGTACGGGTTGGTAGGAAAACAAATTTCCGTTTCGGGAGTCGGTACTTGACTGATTTTTCCATAAGAAGACGCCGAATTAACATAAAGAAACTTCGCAACGTTGTAATTTGAAGCGATGTCCGCGACATTGAACGTTCCAAAGACATTCGTTCGAAAGTAAAGCTCAGGTTTGGCCTTGGATTCGCTGATGCTAATTTTAGCGGCAAGGTGCACTACGGCTGTCGGTTTTTCTATGTTAAAGATTTCATCAACCACGCCATGATCACAAATATCAACCTCATAGAATTTGCAATTACCTGAGGCCGCAAACGACGCTGTCCTCTGGTAATCCCCACAAGACAGGTCATCTATCACAACAACCTCAGCACCGCGCGACACAAGATCTTCGCAAAGTTGCGCCCCGATAAAACCACAACCACCTGTCACAAGTACTTTTCTTAAGTTATTGCTCACGGTCGTCTGAGATCTTTTGGTTGATACTTAGACGAACACCTCAAGAAAGTTTCAATATATTGTGTCATTACTCTTTCGACGTGATGAACTGAGGTGCTTGAAGGAGGAGTAAAGTTAGTTCGATGGTAATTCGCGCTTAGTAAAACTGAATGCTTGGTTCGCATTGCTTCTTCTAAATCTTTATTGAACATATCTCTCTCATAACAATCATATTCCAATGAGACAAGCATCCCTCGCCCTCGAACATTTCTAAAAAACTCATGTGTCCCCAGCCCATCAGTCAGACAACTTTGCATCGTCTTGCCTACAGAATTGACATGGTCAAGCATTTCTTTGCTTTGAACAATCTTTTGAACTTCAATTGCCGCGGCTACAGCAAGGGGGTGCGCTTCATAAGTTGAAGCAAAAAAAATCCTGTTTTGCCCCGCTTTTATGAGTTCTTCAAACTCGGATTTTGTCACAACTGCAGAAATCGGACCGTAACCTGCGGCCAACTGTTTACCTTGCGCAACAAAATCTGGTGTAATCCCGTCCCATTCACAACAATAAACTTTCCCGGAGCGACCTAGTCCACAATAAACTTCGTCCAGAATTATATGAATTCCATAACGATCACAAATTTCCCGAGCAAGAGCCCAGTAATTTCCCGATGGTGGAACATTTCCTTGAAGCTGGCCGAGCATAGTCTCAGCAACAAACGCTGTTATTTTTTCCGGGCCAGCCGAGATTATTGCATCTTCCAGCTCTCGAGCTGAGCGTACCGCATACTCGCTCTCTGACTCACCGAGCCATGCTTTTTCAAAATAGTTATGCTGTGGTATTGAGATTACGTTTTTGGGATGCAATGGTTTCAAAAAATCGTAGACAGGAGTCGAAGTCAATGAAAGCGCCATCGCTGTAATGCCGTGATAAGCGTTTGATCGAGTAATAAACATATTTCGAGCGGTTTCTCCTTTTTCAAACCGCACCTGATAGCTCATTCTCATCGCAGCTTCTATTGCTTCCGAGCCGCTACAACCCGGAAACATGACTCGATCTAACCCAGGAGGAGCATTTCTAACCAACAATTCAGCCAATTCGGCTGCCTTAGTGTTTGCGAATGCAAGTGCGCTGATAAACGGATACTTACGCATCTGCAATTTTATTGCAGCTTTAACTTTGCGATTTGAACCTCCCACAGCCACACAGGCTGAATAACCAGCCGTGAAATCAAGCAACTTCTCATTTGCAACGGTATAGATAAAAGATCCCCGAATTTTTTTAATCTGTGGACCTATAGGTGCGGATGGGAATCTTCTCAAAAGATACTTGAAGTTGGCCGTATTAAGCATTTTCATAACTAACAACGATAGAGCAGATACTTGCCTACAATTCGCACTTCAAGCTGTCGCCTAGGGCATCGGCCCCAAACTCTTCAAGAACTGGCACGCTTGAACACTACTAACACCCGCTGGTCTGAGAGATTCAAGAGGGGTGATCGCCCGAAAAACCAACCAAATTCACAAGCGAACGCAGACCAGCATATTGGTGTTGCCGAGTGGTGGCTAGTCGTGAAAAGCAAGTATCTTTTGAGTGATGCAAGGTGTCATCAAGGCTTACGACCCATCTACTGGGGACGGCGTTGTAATTCGTGACACCGACCTAAGTGAATACGAACTCGCCGTCGGCGCACTTGACGGTTCAATATTTAGAATGTTGCGCCAAGGACAACGCGTTGTTTTTTCGCTTGACTCTGCGGGTCGGGCAACAACATTACGCCTCGGTTCAGAGCGCGACATGGAAACTCCTGGCGCGTAACGTTCTCAATTTATGGCTGCGCAATCTTCTAACGAGAAACTTAACTCTTGGATTGCACAGTGGGCGAAAATTCTTCAGCCAGATGACGTCTATTGGTGTGATGGATCTCAAAGCGAATACGACTCGTTGTGTGGTGCACTTGTCGAGTCGGGTACTTTTACAAAACTAGACGAAGCAAAGCGACCGAATTCTTTTTGGGCTCACTCAGACCCGGGTGATGTCGCGCGCGTCGAAGATCGAACATTTATTTGCTCAACAAATAAAATCGATGCAGGACCAAACAACAATTGGCGCGAACCTGATGAGATGCGTCGCGAGATCACTGCGTTGTACACCGGCGCAATGCGCGGTCGAACAATGTACGTCGTGCCTTTTTCAATGGGTCCTCTCGGTTCGCCAATTGCACACATCGGCGTTCAACTAACCGACAGCGCATACGTTGCAGTCAGCATGCGAATCATGACTCGCATGGGTCAAGGCGCACTCGATGCGCTCGGCAACAAAGACTGGGTGCAATGTTTGCATTCTGTTGGCGCACCTCTAATTAACGACGCAAAAGATTCGCCATGGCCTTGCAACCCCGACAATAAATACATCGTGCACTTTCCTGAGACTCGCGAAATAATGAGTTACGGCTCGGGCTACGGCGGCAACGCGCTACTCGGCAAGAAATGTTTTGCACTACGAATCGCATCAGTTATGGCGCGCGATGACGGCTGGCTCGCTGAGCACATGTTGATTTTGAAACTTACTAATCCTCTTGGTGAATACAAATATATTGCTGCGGCGTTTCCGTCGGCTTGCGGCAAGACAAACCTGGCGATGCTTGTGCCAACAATCAAGGGTTGGAAAGCCGAAACAATTGGCGACGATATTTGTTGGATGAAATTCGGTAAAGACGGTCAGCTCTACGCGATCAACCCCGAGGCTGGCTTCTTTGGCGTCGCGCCGGGTACTGGCTACGACACCAATGCAAACGCGATGCACACTTTGCTAGGTAACTGCATTTTCACGAATACTGCTTACACGCCTGATGGAGACGTTTGGTGGGAAGGCATGACAGATTCGAAACCTGCTCGCGCCACCGACTGGCAAAACCAAACGTGGACCCCAGAAACAGAGACTCCAGCCGCTCACCCGAACGCGAGATTCACTGCGCCAGCGAGTCAGTGTCCGTCAATTGCTCCTGAATGGCAAGACCCAAGTGGCGTGCCGATCTCAGCGATTTTGTTCGGTGGTCGTCGTCGAACAACAGTACCATTAGTGACACAAGCCTTTGACTGGGATCACGGAGTATTCCTTGGTTCAATCATGGCTTCAGAAACAACAGCAGCAGCTGGTGGCGCAGTTGGCAAATTGCGATTTGACCCGATGGCAATGTTGCCGTTCTGTGGTTACAACATGGCAGATTATTTTGCTCACTGGTTGAAAATTGGCACAAAAACCTCTGCTGAAAAACTGCCACAAATATTTTTTGTCAACTGGTTCAGACGCGATGCCGATGGAAAATTCTTGTGGCCTGGATACGGTGAGAACAGCCGCGTACTTAAGTGGGTTTTCGAACGACTATCGGGTATTGCTGTCGCGAACAAAACAGTGATCGGATATCTGCCGGACGCTGGTTCGCTAGATGTAAGTGGATTAGATGTTTCAACTGAAGACCTTGAAACGCTGCTGACTATCGACGAGGCTGGCTGGCGTGAGGCCGTGCCGCAGATTCGCGAACATTATGATGCTTTTGGTGATCGTCTACCGACAAAACTTAGTGATTCGCTAAACGCGCTCGAAAAATCACTCGCTATCTAGCGAAAGCAAAATTTAACTAGCTTGACCGACCAGCACTGCTCGGATTCCAAGTCCCATGATAAATAATCCACCGAAACCGTAGAGCAGATAAACGCGACTCTTTAGTTGAGCGCGGTATGAATAAATAATTGCAATCGCGATGATCGCCACAAAACCGTAGAACGCGTGAAACGCCGGATATTCAATTTTATCGCGGTTCACAACCGCAACACCAAGTGCCACTTGAACAAAAACAGTGAACTGCGCAAGCCCGATGAACCACCACAGTGCTCGACTGCGCAATGAGACATTCTTGTGCGCCACAAGCGCCCAGATACCAGCCATTGCGTTACCAATAATCATTATCCACGCCGACGAGCTGTGAAGTTCAAGCAATGTAGTTTCGATCATATCTAGTTGCCTCTAATCTAACGGCTCTACCCAATCCAAAACTGCCAGTTAATGTTTAGGTGGTGAAGATCACCCAGTTTGACAACAAATTTGAAAACAAATCAGTTCTGATAACCGGCGCAACCGGATTTGTCGGGCGAAATCTCTTAGATACTTTAACTAAAACAGAACCCTATATACACGACTCTCTGAAAATTACATGTACAACGCGCAACCCAAAGACAATTTACGAACAATGGCCTAGTGAGATAAAAAAATTAAAGGTGCTCAATTGGGATATTCGACTGCCTCTTGAAAAACCCCACGATGATTATGACTTCGTATTTCACCTTGCCGGAGAAAATCGGTCAAGTCAAAACGATCGGCAAGCAAAAATAATCTACGAAACTTCGGTAGAAGGTACAAAAAATCTTCTCAATGCAATCAAATCCAAAAAAATTCGATCTCAAAAAATAATTTTTGCTAGCTCTGGTGCCGTTTATGGACCAAGCCTCTTGAAAAACAATCATTTCATCGAACCGGAAGCAATTCCAGATCGTGATATCGCTTACCTTGATCCATATCGTGCAAGCAAAGCAGAAGCTGAATTAATCTGCAAAAAATTTCTTCAAGAGTCAGACTCACATCTGATTATCGCCCGAATGTTTACATTTGTTGGCCTACATTTGCCGTTAGATAAAAATTTTGCTATTGGAAATTTTTTCAAGGACTGTCTGTTGCGCAGAGAGATTACTGTCAATAGCGACGGCTCTTCGGTTCGCTCATATCAATCTGCTACTGACATGGTCACTTGGTTAATTACAATTCTGATGAACGGCGAAAATGGAAATGTTTACAACGTTGGATCATCTGAAGAGATCTCCATAAAATCACTTGCACAACTCATTCGTGAAATTTTTCAAAACACATGTGGACTCAGAATTTTGGGTGACCAAACTCGAGATCCAGTTTCAAGCTACTACGTTCCAAATATCACGAAAGCTAAAGAAAAACTCGGGCTCAAAAACACAATCGATCTGAAGAGTTCAATTTTGTTAATGCGCAATCATTATCTAGCCACCCAATAATTCGGCCATTCAACTAGCATCTAAGCCATGACCGGAGCCGAATATATTGCAGAGTTTCTCCGAAGACGCGGATCTACGAATATCTTTTTGATGACCGGTGGAGCGTGCGCATTCATCGTTGATGCCATTGGCAGAAACCCTGGGATGAAATATACGTGCTTTCAGCATGAGCAATCGGCAGCAATGGCCGCAGATTCTCTTTGGCGCACCAACAAAATTGTTGGAGCAACCGTTGTTACTAGCGGCCCTGGAGCAACGAACCTAATCACCGGAATAGCATGCTCGTTTTTTGATTCGATACCGACTATCCATATCACTGGACAAGTAAATCAAAACGAGGAACTTAACTACAAAGGTGCAAAAGTCAGACAGGCGGGCTTTCAAGAAACAAACATTGTGGAAATGGTAAAACCTATAACAAAGTACGCGGTAAAAATTACTGACTATCTGATGCTCAAAGAGGAACTGTGCAAGGCATACAGCATCGCCACATCTGGTCGCATGGGTCCCGTTCTACTTGATATACCAATGGATGTTCAACAGGCTGAGGTTGGCGATTACTCCGAGGCAGAAATTAAATCAACTGAAAAAATATCTGCGCTTGAACTTAAGAGTTTCGTAAATTCAGTTAACGAATTCTTTCACTCAGGCAAGAGACCTTTAGTTTTATTCGGTGCCGGTGTCGGTCTCGCTGGCGCAGAACGAGAAACCGAAAAATGGCTTATAGATTGCAAAGTTCCATTTGTCACATCATGGAATGGTATGACGTACTTCAATCACGAAAGCGAAAACTATTGCGGGATCATCGGAGTGTATGGAAACCGAGGCGCTAACTTTTTGATTCAGAACTGTGACCGTCTTTTAGTGCTCGGTAGCCGACTTGACAACAGACAACGTTCTGGAAACGCAGCGTCTTTTGCAAAGTCAGCAAGAATTTTGGTTGTCGACGTAGACAACGAAGAGTTGATCAAATATCGCAATAACTCAAATTATGAGCCTGGAATCAATCTTGACCTGGTCGCTTTAAAAACAGCTGTTCTAGAATTTAATGCGCCGCCACAAGATAAATCTTGGAGTAGCTATTGGAGAGAAATCAAGACTAAATACTTTGGCAAAATTCCGAGCAGTATCCCAGACAAGTACGGGACAATCTCGCCACTTGAAGCCGTTTGTACGATAACCGACTATCTCGACAGTGATTCAATCATTGCTGTAGACACTGGTGCATGTGCATGCTGGGTCTTTCTATCTTTCTTTAGAACCAAACAAATAATTTTTACAGCCGGCGGAAATTCGCCAATGGGATATGCTCTTCCGGCGTCGATCGGTGCAGCAATTTATAACCCTGATCGACAGATAATATCAATTAACGGTGATGGAGGCACGCAGGTGAACCTTCAGGAACTACAGACAATGAAGTTCCATAATCTAAACATTAAGTTAATAATTTTTAATAATTTTGGATATGGAATTATCAAACAGTTTCAAGACTCATATTCTTCGGGTCGCCACCACGCCACTGGCGATGGTTACAGTCAACCAGATTTTGAAAAAGTCGTAAAAGCCTATGGAATCGAATATCACAAGGTTGAAAAGATAGAAGACTTAAGTGAAGAACTATTTTCAAGACAGGGACCAGGAGTGATTGAAATCTACTTGCATCCCGACACCATGATTGAACCAAAACTTGAGATGGAAAGATCTATTGAAGATCAATTTCCTTACTTGACGGATGAAGAATTCAATTCTGCAATGAAGTTTGGAGTCAACTCACGGCAGAGGAAACCTCAAATGAAAGCCGCTCCCGAAGTTTAAGTTGCATTTATTGATTTAAAATCTCAGCAATTATGAAGTTGGGTCTACATTTCACTTCAGTGTGAATCATCGCCACGTACTCCGCAAGAATTCCGATCATAAAAGAAAGTAATCCGAAGAAAAACAGAATAATAGTTACGATTGTCGCAAAACCAGCAAACGGTGTTCCAATTGTGAGTTTTAGTAGAGTGAAAACAAAAATTGCGGTTAGAGCTATTCCCGAACATGAAACTCCGAACCATGTGATAAATCGCAGTGGAATATCTGAAAAAGAAAGGATGCCGTGTTTAGCGAGTCGCAATACGGCTGTTAACTTTGCCTTGGATTCTCCACCAAATCGCGCTGGCCGTGGCTGGCTGATACCAAAAGATTTAAAGCCAACCCATGCGAATAGCCCACGCACAAAACGGTTACCCTCACGCATTGATCGCACAGATTCATAAACTTTTCGATCAACCAGTCGATAGTCACTTACTCCTTTTGGAATAAGCCCATCAGTAAGACGATCGGCAACAAAGTAAAACATTCGAGAGTTGATCCTCCTCAGAAAACCACTTGTTTCTCGTTTCTCAACAACCATGTAAATGTTTTCATAACCTTCCTCCCATTTCTTTGCGAAGTCGATAATCAATTCAGGAGGATCTTGCAAGTCGGCAGTCATAATCACACACGCGTCGCCCGTCGCTAGTTCAAGCCCCGCGGTTATACCCCCATCCATTCCGAAATTTCGGGACAAACGAATCGGTTTGAATCGTTTATCAGTTGCTGCAATCTTTTGAAGCAACGACCAAGTTTTGTCTTTAGACCCATTTTCTACAATCAACACTTCAAACTTATACTTTTTAAGTTTGTCCATTACCTTAGTTAATTGCCGTGCTAGTTCATTAACACAATCTTCTTCGTTATAAGCCGGAATGACAATTGAAATTAACTTTTTACTTGCGCTCATACACCAGCCATGAACTCATCAATTGTTGAGATCATGTAGTCAATCATTTCATCAGTTAGGCCTGGGTAAACCCCAATCCAAAAAGTATTTGTTGTGATGATGTCAGAGTTGGTCAGATCGCCAACTACTCGATGTGGAATATTCTGATACGCAGGCTGTTTAAGAATATTCCCTGCGAAAAGTTGACGAGTTCCAATTCGACGTGACTCAATATGCTGGACCAAGTCATACCGCTTAACTGGCGCGTCAGGTCGAACCGTTAACAGAAAACCAAACCAACTTGGTTCTGACTTTGGGGTGGTCTGCGGAAGAATAAAAAACTCTTCATATTTTTTGAGACCTTGATATAAGCGATTGAAGTTTTTGCGACGTGCAGCGATGAACTCTGGAAGCTTTTTAAGTTGTGCAACGCCGACAGCCGCCTGCATATCGGTAAGTTTCAGGTTGTAACCGATTTGAGAATAAATATGCTTATGGTCATAACCGAATGGAAGCCCACCGAGTTGCCAATCAAATCTTCGGCCACATGTATCGTCATGACCAGTTGGACACCAGCAGTCTCGACCCCAATCGCGTAGTGACTCAACAATTTTACGCATACCCGCAGTTTTTGCTTGAACACACCCGCCTTCACCCATTGTCACATGGTGCGCTGGATAAAAACTTGCAGTTGATAAATCGCCAAACGAACCAACTGGTTTGCCGTCATACGTTGCCCCAACGGCATCGCATGAATCCTCAATAACAAAAAGATTATTCTCTTTAGCGATGCTCATCACGGCATCCAAATTAAAAGGATTGCCGAGTGTGTGTGCCATGACTATTGCCCGTGTCTTTGGCGAAATCGCTGCCTGCATCATTTCGGCTGTTGCATCATACGTTCCGAGTTCGCAGTCAATAAAAACTGGAATCAATCTATTTTGAACTATCGGGTTTACCGTTGTCGGGAACCCTGCAGCCAATGTGATCACTTCGTCACCGTCAACTAACGCGCGCTCGCCTAAGCGATCAGACTTAAGCGCTGAAACTGCTAATAAGTTTGCCGATGAACCTGAGTTGCAGAGCATTGCATGCTTAACACCCATCACTTTTGCAAATTCTTCTTCAAACTCGTGCGCAAATCTGCCGGACGTTAACCAAAAATCAAGTGACGAGTCAACGAGATTCGTAAGTTCTGATTCGTCGAAAACTTTGCCCGATACTGGTATCTGCGAGATGCCACCTAAAAACGGTTTTTTTGGAAAGGCTTCAGAGTAATATTCGCCGACCAAAGAAAGTATTTGTTGGCGCAACGCATCTTTTTTCAAGTCACTTTTATTGTCAGTCATAAGCTATAAATCTAACGGATGAGCGTGTCTGCTTCTTGACCGCTCTGCACAATTCGTAACGAGCCATCACTGCCTATCTCAAGAATTGTGATGCTGCAGTTGTCTAGTTTGTGAATTACGAGCCGATCGTCTCTAATGATTGAACCAACGATCGCGTTGATAGCAATGAAATGTGAAAAAATCACTGTGTTTTGGTCTATCGCCCGAACAAACTTGGTCAGGGCGTCGCGAAATTCGAGATAACATGCGCCTAGATCGGCCCAATTGCATTGCATTACTTTGCGCAACCAATCAACACGGTCGCTCATCTCAATACCTACGGGTGAAGGTATCTCGGCTACTTCAGAGCAAATTCTCACATCTGCACCAATTATGTTCGCAAATGGTTTTGCAGTCTGTTGACAACGCATTAGCGGACTCGAAATAATTTCTGTTTCAGATTCGCTAAAAATAGATACGAGTTTTCGCGCAACTTCGTCAGCCTGAGTTCGACCAAGTTCATCTAATTCTGGGTCTAAAGCAGTATCCCATCCAGCAGATGCACGCCCGTGCCGCACCAGCCCGATACGAATACTTTTCAAGCCATCACTCACCTATTCAAATATCCATCGATCACTTGGTGGCCCAGTCTCGCCTTGCTTAATAAACCACTCTGTTCCGAACGCGAGTCTAAAAATATCGTCAGTCATATTTAAGAAAAATGATGAATCTGTGATCTGACTTTTGTGGCAGGCAATCGCCAACTTTTTTTGGTCACAATATTTCTGCACATCGACACGATGCGATATCGCGCTCTCTGGTTCACCCATTGGATTACCATCATCTGCTGGAGCATCTGGATCAAAATCACCGATACCTTCTGTCTCGCTAAGAATCTCTGGATTACTTAAAGCCATTTCACGCATCCGCCGAAACGCATCTCTGTTAGTTGTCATCTCGAATACATTTGTTACACCAGCTATCTTCGCAGCACGATTACCGATTTTATGAACAGCAATATGATCCGGATGCCCGTAGTTGCCGTGCCAGTCATAAATGGTTAATGCATCAGTGTTTTCTTCACGCAAGATTTTTGCAAGCCGATTTGCGGCAACTTCAATGTCGGCATTTATGAACGCCAGTGGGTCTGCATTTTGCGGCCAACCAGTCATTCCAGAATCTTTATACCCGAGCATCTTAACTCGCGAAATACCTAAAACTTCAGCCGACGCTGTGACTTCTTTGAACCTGCGATCAACGAGAGTTTCGCCAGGTTGCAAATCGCTCGGCACCTCACCGTACGCACCGTCAGTTGCGACAACTAGTACAACGCGGTGACCTTCTGCGCTTGCACGGGCGATTGTGCCACCTGTTGCCAAACATTCGTCGTCTGGGTGTGCATGAAAGCAAACAAGTGTTGACATTAAAACTAAACCTAACTGGATAATTCTTTGACAACGCCCCGTGCTAGTAAATCATCAATATTTTTGATTCCCCATTTTGCCAAAACTTCGCGAGAGTGCGAACCTGCATGCGCCGGAGCATCTGGCATCTGCACAGTCGTGCGAGAAAATCGTGGTGCTGGTGCTGGCTGAACTGCACCCGCAATTTCAATAAAAGTATTTCGCGCCACATTATGCGGATGCTCTGCTGCCTCGCTCATGGTTAACACTGGCGCGAAACACACATCTGTGCCTTCCATATCTTTGCACCATTCATCGCGAGATTTAGTCAAAAATATTTCGGCTAGCCGTGCCCTGAGTGCTGGCCACATAGTTTTGTCTAGTTGTGCCGAAAAATCTGAATCTCCAGTCAAGCCAGTAAGACGCAGTAACTCTGCGTAAAACTGAGGCTCGATAGAACCGATTGAAATATATTTCTGATCTTTACATTTATAGACATCATAAAAGTGGGCTCCGGTGTCAAGTAAGTTCGTGCCTCGAGAGTTTTCATCATGCATACCGATATTCTTCAAACCCCAAAACATCGACATCAAAATAGCTGAGCCGTCGACCATCGCTGCGTCGACTACTTGCCCCATACCGCTGCGCTGTGTCTCAAGCAAAGCGCAAACAACGCCATAAGCCAGAAGCATTCCACCGCCACCGAAATCGCCGACCATATTTAGTGGTGGTACAGGTGGCTGCCCTGCCCGACCAAAATGCGCCAACGCTCCAGCAAGCGAAATGTAATTTAGATCATGGCCAGCCGAATTTGCATACGGTCCATCTTGACCCCAACCAGTCATGCGCCCAAATACGAGTTTTTTATTTCGTGCCAAACAAACTTCAGGTCCAATGCCAAGACGCTCCATCACACCTGGGCGAAAGCCTTCAATAAGAGCGTCGGCACTTTCAACTAATTCCAAAAGCGTTTCAACGCCGTCCGGGTGTTTCAAATCAATTGCGATATTTTTGCGACCGCGCAACATCACATCCCAGTGCGCACTGCCGTTCGGCGCATCGCGTACCGCCTGCACACGATCAACGCGAACGACCTCGGCGCCCATATCACTGAGCATCATTGCCGCAAATGGTCCTGGCCCAATGCCAGCAATCTCAATTATTTTGTAGCCACTTAATGGGCCGCCCGAAGAATTATTCACAGTGCTCAATTTTTTAACGCGAAATCAGAAATCAATTCAACCAAATATCCCCAAAGCGGTTTTGGCATGTCGTGCCCCATGTCGTCAACTAAAACTAATTTTGCATTAGGGATTAGTTCGGCAGTTCGCTCACCACCCGATGGCGATATCAAAGTGTCATCTTTACCATGAATCACCAGCGTCGGCGTTTTGACCGCTCGAAGTTGTTCGGTACGTCGACCTGAAGCGTAAACAGCAGCCAGTTGTCGCGTAGAACCTTGTGGGTAATACATCCGATCGAAATCACGCGCTGCCGACGTTTTTGAAAACTCATCACTGCGATATTTTTTTGAGTGATAAACCTGATAAACAACCGAGTGTTCAATGTATCCAGCACGGTCCGACGGTGTTTCGGACAACAAAGCATTAATTGCATCGGGTTGTGACTGACCAAATTCTGGTTCGCCAGACATTGACATCACAGAAATTAGCGATCGAACTCGTGTTGGATGTTCAATTGTTAAAACTTGAGCGATCATTCCGCCAAGAGACACGCCAAAAATATGCGCGCGGTCAATCTTTAAGAAGTCAAGCAACCCGACAACATCGCTAGCCATGTCAGAAAGTGTGTATGGCACAGGCGGAATAGTTTCTTCGAGCAATGCCGCTTTCAAGACAGCGCCGAGATCGACGTCAATACCATCAAACTTTGTTGACAACCCACAATCACGATTGTCAAAACGAATTACAAATAAATTCTTGGCCGCAAACATCTTGCAATATTCAGCGTCCCATTTAACCATTTGGGCCCCATGACCCTCCATCAAAATCAGAGCTGGGTTTTTCGGATCACCGAATGTTTCGTACTCAATTTCAATAGTTGGAGAAATTTTCGCGAGGGTCATTTTCTGCTCTTCCTACTCTTGCAACAACCGGCGTTTTTGCGTTTCGAATTCGTCATTTGTTATCGAGCCACGGTTAAGTAGCGCCTCAAGACGCTCAAGCTGTTCAACGACTGAGTCATCGCCAAACGAACCACTACCACTGACGTGAATTGCTTCCTGAATAATATTCTGCACTTGTTCTGGTTTTCGAATGTCACTAAATAATTGTTGACCGTCGTCGCTGGCTGACTCAATCAATAAATCTCCTGCGCCAAGCATCCGTTCGATAATTGATTGGGCAAAATTTACATTATTGACTCGATCAAGCGGGATCTCGACTCCACGTCGCGCCAAGACTCCTTCACGGTAAATCACACGCTGCGAGGTCACGACGAAAAATGTGAAATACCACTTCAATCCAACGAAACATACCGAGCCAAGCGAAGCAACTAGCGCAACTAGTAAAACACGATTCACACCAATCTTCAATGAATCGTTAGCAATTTCTTGAGCCCTAAGAATGGCTACCGCAATTAAAATCGCGAGCACAGCAGGCTTGATAAACACCACCCAGTGAGGGTGCAGATCGAGATGCACTTGCTCATCAGGATTTAAAAGTTTGCGTGAGTATGCCATCAGCAGAGTTTATAAGTTCTCCACTCAACGCCTAGCGTTGAGATGTGGCTGCCGAAGAACTACTGCGAGCAATGGACGCCGATCAGCGCGCTGCGGTGACTTGCCCCGAGACAGCCACAGTTATCCACGCTGGTGCCGGGTCAGGCAAAACTCGAGTTCTCACCCACCGCATCGCCTATCGAATTGCCACAGGTTCAGCCGCTGCCGAGAGAGTTTTGGCGATCACTTTCACTCGCGAAGCAGCCAGTGAAATGCGTCGACGACTAATACATCTTGGCGTGGCGCGTAATTTGCAAACAGTCACAGTTGGTACATTCCATGCGATCGCTCTCGCGCTTCTACGACAACGACTCTCTGATCTTCACAAGCCGATGCCAGCAATAATTAATAACCGTCAACAACTTTTAGCAACTGCGATTGGAGATCATCCACTTGCGTCGCGTGCTCGTGAGATACTTATCGAAATCGATTGGGCTCATGCGCGATTGATTCAGCCCGCAACATTTGCCCAAACTGCGAAACGTTTGGGGCGTTACGCACCTGCTCCATACAACGAGATCGCCACGATCTACAAAAAGTACGAACAACTAAAATTGCAACGAAACGTTTTAGATTTAGATGATTTGATTACTCGCGTGATTGAAGCAATGCGAAGCGATAACGCTTACGCCCAAGCCGTGCGCTGGCGATATCGGCATCTGTTTGTCGACGAAGCCCAAGATATGAACCCTCTGCAATACGAATTGTTTGATGCGATTCGCGGACAACGCTCCGACGTTTTTGTGGTTGGCGACCCGATGCAAGCAATTTATGGATGGAACGGATCGGACAAAAAACTATTTGATGAATTACCTGACAAATTGCGCGGCACAACAGTTTTACATCTGCCAAATAACTATCGCTGCTCGCCACAAATATTGGCCGCAGCAAAGGCTGTGGCTGCTCATGCAGATCACAAACTCAATGCCAAATCAATGCGTCCAGACTCAGAGCCGGTAATTGCGAGGGGTTTCTCAGATAACGAATCAGAGGCCACCGGAATCGCCACAATGTTATGGAGTTACGCCTCGCGCGGCGGCGCCAACCCGTGGAAGATGTCTGCCGTATTAGTTCGCACGAATAACCAAATAGAGCCAATCGCTGATGCTTTGGTTGCAAGTGGAATCCCCGTTCGCACATCGCGACCCGCGCCAGAACTCACTTCAGCAATCAGTGACGCATCTCAATGCACCAACAGAAATAGCCTGACGACTTGGGCGACTGATGTGTTCACCGAGTCAACATCCGAAATTCAACGATGGGTTGCTGAACAATTACAACTCTTTCTCAAACTTGATCACCCAGGTTCGGTAGATGGTCGAACATTTGCATCATGGATGCGAACCAACCCTGCTGAACATCAAGGCCCCGATGGCGTAGAAGTTTTGACTTTTCATTCGGCTAAAGGTCGCGAATGGGATTGCGTTGTTGTGGCTGGGGCCGAAGTCGGACTACTGCCTCACATTTCAGCGATTAGTAAAGAACAACAACAAGAAGAAGTGCGCTTGGCTTATGTCGCATTGACGCGAGCATCACACCAATTATTTATAACTTGGTGTGAAAGTCGAAAAGGTCGAACGACTGGTCGAAGCTCACTTGTCGCTGAGATTTCTGACTCATCTGCAGCAATTGATCACAATGTGATTTCAAAGCGAACTGCTCGAGTAAGTTCAAGAGAGCGCGTGGTATCGCTCGAAGATCAACTTAAAAAATGGCGCAGTGACCGTGCGCGCGTGATCAGACAACTACCAAATGCTGTACTCCCAGATCATGAACTAAATTTGATTGCACTGCAAAAGCCCACGAGTATCGAAGATCTCGGCAAAATTATTGGTCAGATAACTGCGAAGCAAATCGGACCTGATCTACTTTCAATTATTGCTAAGGCTGGCGCCAAAGTAAGTTAGCTATTTCGCTTGTTGGGCTTGGCGAATTTCTACCAGTCGCGAAAAAACTTCTGGGCGCATTGACACAAACAAACCTTTGGCTTCCGCACACAAAGTTTCTCCGTGATGCAAAGTTCCAGCAACGCTGATCTTGCGACCGTCTATCGACACGACTCGACCTCTGAAGATAACAGGCTGTTTAAGGGGCGTCGGCGCACGATAGTCAACCGTCAAATTCACTGTCATCCCCGGGTTGCCACTAAGTGATTGAGCCATGCCCAGCACTTCGTCAAAATATGCAGCGATGAAGCCACCGTGAACACAGCCTGGCGGACCTTCATACGCAGCCGGAAATACTGCATGGCCAACCACAGTTGACTCAATACCTCCGTCTCCTTCAACATCCATACGCATCGGCACCGAAAGCGGATTAATTGCACCAATGATCGGACTGCGGTCTAGAAAACTATTCATCGGCGCCAACGAACCTTCAGATGGACCTTCATAGTCGTGACTATGTGGTCGAGATTTTAAAAGTGAAACAGCTTGATTGACTATCACTCGCGTTTGCTCAAGTTCTTCAACTGGCGCTGAAGTTGCCAACAATTCATCAAACACAACTCTTAATTCTTCGGCAATCTGTAATCGTATTTCATCGGTTGGCGAGCGTTCTTCTGTGCGTATATGAAAGCCCTTAAATGGATTTATCAGATTTGCAGGATCAGGCGTCGACATAATATTTAAGCGATCTAAATAGATTTTTTGCTATTTCTTTTCAACCGTGATCATCACCGGCACATGATCACTTGGTTTCTCACCTTTACGAGCGTTGCGATCAATCTCCGAGGACTTAACACGTTTGGCTAATGATTTCGTCGCCAACAAAAAGTCAATCCTCATCCCTTCGCCTTTATGAAAACTCCCGTTGCGATAATCCCACCAAGAGAAAACTTTGGGTTCCGGGTGCATGTCTCGAAATACATCGGTCAATCCCCATTCGCAAAGTGAAGCAAACGCTTTTCGCTCTGGTGCACTGACATGCGTTGCGCCTTCAAATTTGGTGATATCCCAAACGTCATCATCTGTCGGCGCGATATTGAAGTCGCCTCCAATTACTAAATCTTCAGTCGGCTTGGCAATTTTTTCGGCATGTTGCTTCAACTTCTTCATCCACTCAAGTTTGTAGGTGTAGTGATCATTATCTAAGGCTCTGCCGTTTGGCACATAGACGCTGACAACTTTGACTCCACCACAAGTTGCAGAAATAATTCGCGCTTCACCGTCAGGCTCAATAGCGGGTGCAAAATTTGGAATTACATTTTCTAAACCAACACGCGAAATGATCGCTACGCCATTCCACTGACCTTGACCAAAATGAGCAGACTCATATCCAAGTTCAGAAAATACTGAAGTCGGAAAAACCTCGTTCTTCATTTTTGTTTCTTGCATGCACAACACATCGGGCTTATTTTCACTTACCCATTGGGTCACGCGCTCAAGACGGGCCTTTAACGAATTGACGTTCCATGTGGCGATCAGCACGCCATTACCGTACTAAAAATCGCGCCTGTGTCGCTTACTCTAAGTTTTTTACTATCAACGTTTCTTTGGCTGAGTTTTCTTTTGGACTGCTTTTGACTTCTGGCGCGTACGCTTGGTTTTTTTGATTTGCACAATTCGAGTTGTCGCCGTTCGAATTGGTCCAACATTTCGCGGTGTCGCCACTCGGGGGGCAGCTCGCTGGGCTGATACCGGCTCTACGCCAGACACGGCAAGTTCAACACTTCGTCTTGAAGGCGTGTAACCAACAATCACAAGATTCAGCGAAGCCCCAAGTTCAACATGCTCTCGCGCACTTCGCGGAACTGGGTTAGCCATCAGTCGCATTGGCAAATAACCCAGAACTTCGCCAACTTTCACATAAACACCATGAGACGCATAACTCTCAACAATGCCTTTAAGTTTTGTACCCACCGGATTTTTCTCAACAAAGTTCAAAAATGCTGTGATCTCATTTAACTTTGGAGTCGGCTTTGAATTAGAAATCGGCTTACTGCTTTGCGCGACTGGCTTGTGTGAATTTGTTGCAACTCTTACTGCTGGAGGTGGATTTTTCGGCACCGGCATTGGACGCGACGGCGCACGAACAGCCTTTGCTCGTCGCAGAGTGGCGGCACTTTCTCGACCAGACTGTTTGCGCACGGGAAGTCGTTGGATAAATACCCAACCAACGTTTGGTACGGGTTTGCCACCGATAAGTCGACCTTCATCAAATAGCCACTTATATTCATCGTGAAACTCTTGATAACTGTCGTTTGATAAAACACTTGCTTTAACTTTCTCAGCGATTGTCAATACAAAGCCATCACCACGACCGACAGCACCAGCCGGTGGCGCGACGAGTTCATTGTTATTAATTGCAGCATCAAATTCTGCTCGTTCTCTTCGATCAACACGATGACCGAATGTTGCATCAACTACGACTGTTATTTTCGTACCTGGAAACTCATTCATAAACGAGAGCACTGCCTCGTTTAATTGTTTAAGGCTTGGTTCTGTTCGACCTTCGGTCGCCAGATTCGAACCATCAACTACAACATGAGTGAACGGTTTAACCACACACCCATTCAACCATGTTCAGCGAGCCAGCAGTACGAAGGATTCTGACATCAATGTTCATGTGTGTAATGGTTTGCGAGCACGTCTCCACCAAAATCGTTTTCTAAATCACGCCACACCGTATGGATGTGATTTGTTCCTCGTTGAGTATTGTCGTATTCGACAAACAATCTTGTGCCTTGTACTCGGTAGTAGTGAGGTTGTCTTTTTTCTATTCCACCGGCCCAGAGAAACGAAAGTTCTTGAATTTTGTCATCACTAAGTTTTGTCCATTCACGGTCGGCAAGATCATCTGAAATTCGATTGATATAAACCTTCAATAATTCTTTAAGATCGCCACGCTGCGAAATACTCAAATGGCTGGCCGACAAACCTTTCGGCACCCGAGAAAACGAAAGATTACGAAGGTCTTCAGACGTAATTGATAGTTCAGCATCTGCACGCATTTGAATTGTCTGCACCGCACTGCCCAATGCCCCATCAAATTGTTTTCGCCAGATATCCGACATTGGAAGCGCAGTGTCTCCTTCAGTCAATGCACTCCGATTCGCACCAACAATGTCAGTAGGTGGAACCTTGTTTACCACTGCGATAGCACGCTGTTCGGGTGTTAACGAATGTATAAATTCTCGTGCCAAGTCTTCCGCTGCTGCCAACGGCCTCAACAAATGTGGTCCAAGGAGTAGAGAGTTCGCTGGGTCCGCGCCAAGAAAGCAGGGAGTTGTCGAAATTATTTCGCCGGCACTCAGTGTGAAGTGCAGCGAAACATGATGTCCGCCAAATCGCCACGACCAAACGCCATCGTCAATTGGCTTTCCGAAAAACGAAATCCAATACAACAGCGGATCTCTTCCTCGCTCTCGTTCGAATTCGGCGATGAACCCTTCGAGGCGGTCAAGTACATTTTCTAGGCCCATGATCGTTGAGACAGTTACATACCCACCTTCTGACAACGCCGTGGCTAATAACTTGTGAACCAGTCGATGCTGACTTGATGCCATCTCAGCAAGTGGCAACCCACCATGATTAGTCGGTGTGTAAAACCATTTTTGGCGTTCGTTCAAATCGGCGAAGTCGAATAATCCCCGAGTTCGCTGTGCGTCGTTAAAACTATTGAATAGTTCCTGGGCTGCGCTAACCATGCTTCGTGACATTGTTAATCCTTTAGTTGCCCGGTTGATGTAACCCAAAAATAACTTCTGGGTCCCGTGAGTCCCACGTGTTTAAAAACTGCGACTTTGAACCCACCCGCCGCGTTCGTTCTAGAAGATTTTTCGCAACAGCAAGTTGTGAAAATTGCCAAGCATCAAGTGCATCATCCAGCGCCTCGTGTTTTTCTAAAGCCTCGGCAAGAGCCCAGCCGTCGGCTGCCGCCTTGGCTGTACCAGCAGCGGCATGAGGGCGCGCGACAATGCCTGCATCGCCAATCAAACATATTCGTCCAAAAGCCATTTGATTGATGTCAACATCATAAATAACCTGGACAAAAGGTTCGATCGTGTCAACCACAAGATCGCTGAGTAACTTAGGTAGACATCTAAGTGCCATTGACTTGACTTGCTCAACATTGTACTCACTTACCAATCCTGGCGGAATTGAAACTTCTCGTAGCAACCCATTTTTATCGGTCATCAGAGAATCAAATTCCTTACCACTTTGATAGTTGCAATACCAAACAAAATTGATAAGTCGATCGCCAGGCGTAACACGGCCTTCATGATCAGGAATCGGATAAACCAAAATGTGAGAACCTGGATATACAAAATAAGTTATTGCGTCGCCTAAGCGTTCAATTAACTCACTAGACAATTTTGACTCCGGAACCATCCCTCGCCAGGCAACATAACCCGCATACGCAGACTTGCTTGTTGGCACCAACCTGTCACGCAACAATGAACCGATACCATCGGCGCCGACCAGAAGATCAGCGGTTATTGACCGACCATTCTTTAACGAAATTGATACATTTTCAGAAGACTGAGAAAAATCAACTACCTCAGAATCCAAGTGATATTCGGTTGTCCCGAAATGATCAAGCGTTGACGCATACACGGTATTCCAAGAACTGAAGCGGTATTGATGTTTGGCATCGTAAACCAATTTGCTTTCTTTATCCAGATACCGAATATGTTCGGTCTTGACCGAAATTTTATCTATATCTATTGCGGCACGCGTTTGTAGGTAGCGATAACTCGCAGGTAAAAAGCCAATTCCAGCCCCGCGTTGCTCTAGACGAACCGTAGAACGCTCGTATACCGATACTTGATGTCCCGCATCACGCAACAAGCAGGCGGCCGTTAATCCACCGATCGATCCACCGACGACTGAAACTTTCATTGGGCTAATTCGAACCTCTAATCGATAGAAACCTAAGTTAATACTTAACTTAAACCTGCACGTTGGTGAGTCTACTCATCGCAAAATAGCCGATTTTTTGCAAACTTAAAATTTATGAACTAATGTTTTAAAAAATCTGACAACAACTCAAAGGGGAACAAATATGGCAATAAAACTCGCTAAGTTTCGCGACGTAGCAAACGGCTTACAAGCCGGTCAGTTTGCAGTCGGAGACCGAACCACTGTCAACTCAATCGCCGACATCGACCCAAAATACAAAATGTTGATGGATAAACCATTCGCCTGCGTTATGGCAGTAATGGGCTCTGACGGTCGGCCAAATCTAACGCCAATGTGGTTTGACTACGAAGGCGACAAAGTTTTAGTAAATGTCGCTTCACAACGCACGAAGACAAAATGGATTCGCAAAACGCCGACCATCACAATAGTCATTGTCAACCCAGCCAACATGTACCACTGGATGAGCATGAAGGTAACTGTTGAGCGTGAAGTTTTAGAAGACGATGCCAAAGAAGGCGCGTGGGTGACTTCACAGTTGAATCGAATTTGGACGAAGTACGTCGGCCAAGGCGAAGAGTACGGATTGCGTGACCCGTCAATCAATGAGCGACGAGTGCTATTCGTTTGCAAGGTTGACAGCATCGCTACATTCGGCGAACCAGGCTGAGTCCTACAACCCTTTTAGATTAAATAAAGTTTTATTGCCAGTCGGCAAAGGTTTGTTCAAGCAGGCTGGCTAATTCTTGGTCATGTATCGTCTTGGATCCGGTTGCAGGACTTCCTGATTCAAAGCGGGCGACATGACGCCAGTCAAAGCCTTGGCTCTTAATGCTCCAAATGATGTCATCAACGAATCGCCACGCACCCATATTCTCTGGCTCTTCTTGTACCCACAAAACTTGTTTTGCATTTGGATAGCGCGAGAGAATTTCGTTTAGACCAGCAATTGGAAACGGATACAACTGCTCAATGCGAACCACTGCAACAGATGCATTTCGCTTGTTGCGCTCACCCATTATGTCCCACGCAACTTTCCCAGTGCATAAAACAATTCGAGTTATGAGCTCTTTATCACTTACTGCGGGATCATCAAGAATCTCTTGAAAGCTTCCCGAAGTAAGTTCACTGACCAACGACCTGCTCTCTTTCATTCTGAGCGGTTGCTTTGGAGTCATCACGACGAGTGGCTTTCGGAAATCACGGCGTACTTGACGGCGCAACATATGAAAGTACTGAGCAGCAGTTGTCGGATAACAAACTTGAATATTGTCTTCTGCACACATTTGCAAAAATCGCTCAAGACGTGCTGACGAATGCTCAGGTCCTTGCCCCTCATATCCGTGCGGAAGCAACATCACTAAACCATTTTGTTGCCCCCATTTATCTTCGGCTGCGACAATGTACTGGTCAATCACGATCTGAGCACCGTTTACGAAGTCTCCAAACTGCGCTTCCCACATCACCAACGCATCGGCGTTTGAGTGCGAATATCCGTATTCAAATCCGAGGGCCGCGTATTCAGAAAGCAAAGAGTCGTAAACCCAAAATCGCGCCTTACTATTCGGCAAGGTATTGATTGGAACCCAACGTTCTTCATTGTTGTAATCAACAAGCGTTGAATGACGCTGACTGAAAGTGCCACGACGAGCATCCTCGCCCATGAGTCGTACTGGTGTCCCCTCAATCACAAGTGACCCAAAAGCCAGCGCTTCAGCAGTCGCCCAATCAACATCTTGTTGCGAATTGTAAAGTTGTGCACGAAGCGCAAACTGTCTCACTAGTTTTGGATGCGCACTGAAATCTGGCGGATAGGCCGACAAATGATTAAAAATTCCATCCAAAATTGAGCGATCAACTCCAGTCTCAACGTGTGGAACAACTCCAATTGGCTGCGGCGGTGGCGGTACTTTTATCGGAGCCGGCTTGGCGGCACGGGCTGCATCCAACGCTCCTTGTAATTTGCCTTGATAGTCAGAAAGTGCTTGCTCTGCCTGATCGAGGGTGATGTCTCCACGTTTTACGAGAGTCTCAACATAAAGTTTGCGCACGCTTCGACGTTCGGCGATCGCTTTGTACATCAGCGGCTGTGTGTAACTCGGATCGTCACCTTCGTTGTGCCCGTGACGGCGATAACAAATCATGTCGATTACGACGTCTTTGTGAAATCGCTGGCGGTATTCAAAAGCAAGATTTGCAACTCTTACGCAAGCTTCTGGGTCATCGCCATTGACATGAAAAATCGGTGCTTGAACCGTCTTGGCAACATCACTTGGATACTTTGAAGAGCGCGCATACTGTGGTGAGGTTGTAAAACCAATCTGATTGTTAACGATGATATGTACTGTTCCACCAACGCGATATCCACTGGTATCACTCATTGCAAATGCCTCGGCGACGATTCCTTGTCCGGCAAATGCTGCGTCACCGTGCAATAAGAGTGGCAAGACGTTATACGAGAGAGGTGGATCAATTCTGTCTTGCGCAGATCGAACCATGCCCAACACAATTGGTCCAACAGTTTCTAGATGGCTCGGATTTGCCGACAGCTCAATTGGTAGCGAACCACCCTTTGGCGAAGCGAAGACACCGACGCTTCCAAGGTGATACTTAACATCGCCAGATCCTTGTACTGAAGATGGGTCAATATGATCTTCAAACTCTTCAAAAATCTCTTCTAAATCCTTATTCATGATGTTCGCCAACACGTTCAGACGGCCACGATGCATTGCACCAATCACCGCCGAGTGCATTTTGCTATCTGCTGATGACGACAGAATCACATCAAGCATCGGGATCAGTGATTCTGCACCTTCAAGCCCAAATCGTTTAGTGCCAACGTATTTAGTGGCAAGAAATCGCTCAAATGCTTCGGCTGCATTCAGTCGCTCAAGCACGCGATGTTGATCAACAATGTGTTCGCCGACGCCGTGGCCTTCGAATCGCTCTTGAATCCAACGCTGTTCTTCGGTTGAGTGAATGTGCATGTACTCAACACCAATAGTTCGACAATAGGCATCGCGCAACACGCCCAATAATTCACCCAGCGTTGAACGACTTACTCCGCCGACGCCGCCTGTCAAAAATTCACGATCCAAATCCCAAAGTGTCAGACCATAAGTTGCCGGGTCAAGTTCGCGTGGCATTTCGGGTGCACGCCAATGCAATGGATCAAGATCAGCGATCAAATGTCCACGAACACGATGTACTCGAATCAGAGTTGCGATTTGCATTTGTTTTTCTAACAATGCATCTTCGCTGTCAAGTGAATTTGAGTCTTCGCGCCATTGCACCGCCTGATACGGCACGCCCAAACTACTGAATACATCAGCGTAAAAATTATGCTCACCTATCAACAGTTCGTGAACATATTTCAAGAATCGTCCACTCTCAGCGCCTTGAATAATTCGGTGGTCATATGTGCTCGTAATCGTCACAACTTTTGAAACACCGAGTCGACCAAGTGTTCGCTGATCACTGCCTTGAAATTCTGCTGGATAGTCAATTGACCCAACACCGACGATGACACCTTGCCCGACCATTAAGCGAGGTACAGATTGTTGAGTGCCGATTGTGCCTGGATTTGTCAGGCTGATGTTTGCACCTTTGAAATCTTCAAGACCTAATTTATTTGCGCGAACTTTACGAATTATGTCTTCGTAACTCAGTAGAAACCCAAAGAAATCAAGAGTGTCGGCATTTCGTAAAACTGGAACCACCAAACTTCGCTGCCCGTTTCCCTTATCGACATCTACCGCCAAACCCATATTCACATGGTTAAATTTTTGAATTTGTGGTTTACCTTGATCATCAAGCGAAAACACATGCTTCATACTCGGAGCTGAATCTGCGATTGCGCGAACTATTGCATAGCCAATCAAGTGCGTAAAACTGATTTTGCTTTCTCCGCTGCGGCCGCGATAGCCGTTGATAACTTTTCGATTAACTTCAAGTAGTTTTGCTGGCACTTGGCGCACACTTGTTGCGGTTGGTACTTCAAGACTTGCCTGCATATTCGCCGCAATTACAGCAGAAACACCACGCAAAGGTTCTGGTGCAACAGATTCAAGTGGCGTTTGAGTTGCTGGCGATTTCGTGTCAAGCGTTTGCACTACTGCTGGCTTTGAGTCTGCAACAGTTTGCTTAACCTGAGACGCATTCTTAACTGCACTCTCAGAAGCCTTCGCCCCTGCTTGGGACTCAATTTCAAAATTATCAGCAACTGGTCGAACTAACTCGCCAGTCGGATCAGATTTTGGTGATCCGACTGGCTTGTAGTCACTAAAGAAATCTCGCCATGCTGGCGACAAACTTTCAGGTTCGCCGCAATACCTCTCGTACATCTCTTCGACTAACCAAGAGTTTGCACCAAAGTCTTCGGTGTTTGACCGATCAGCCATCGTTTAAAGCGTAACGATAATTATTTAAGAAGTACCTCTGAAGCAATCCAAAGGATGAGCCACAAGACACCGCCCGAAATCATCGCGTTCTTATGCGACTCATATGGCCAAAGCAACTTGTTTGTTGCAGCAGTGCCACCGAGCAGGCCAAGAGCATTGATCTGCAAGATTGCACCAAGCACAACACCGATGATCAACAAAGTCATCGCATTGCTTTGTGTTGCCTCGCCGAAAGCCGATCCGTAGAAGTGCGCAGAACCAACCATGAACCACAGCATTGAGAAAGAAAAAATAAAGTTCTGACGCGAAGCGAGTAACGCTTTTCGGCCAGCACTTGCGGCAGCAGGGTCAGCAGAAGCGCCACCCAAAACATTGACAGCGTTCGCAAGAACAACTTTTTGATTCTTCCAAATGACCATCCACACATTTGCGGCCATCAAGGTTCCATAAATCATGCCGAGTGAAATTGTCATATTGTGTGCATTGTTCTGTTGCCAGTAATCCTTGATTAGACCAGTGATCAACAAACCTGTTACTAAAGTTGCGACCGCGGCCCAACGAAACCACCACAATGCACGACGTGCAACTTTGTCGAGAGTCAGCATTCGAGCCTTGCCCTCGTCTCCGTAAGCAGCAAGCGCAGGAACCTGCACAAGATTGAAGTAGTACAACAAACCAATCCAGGTAATACCCACAGCGATGTGCAGATACCTAAACAAAAAATCCCCGATGTAAGCCTGAGTGAATAATTCCATGATGTCTCCCTTTTCGATTTGCCCTATTTTTTAATTCGTTTAATTATAAATCTTAGGATTACCTGACTAAAAGCCTTTGAAAACTTACCATAACCAAACACAAATTGGTTTGAGTTAAGGAGAAACTAGCACGGCTATTCGCCTAGTAGTTTATATGTCTTATGGCTGCCGAATTTATTTACACCTGCTACAAACTTGCGCGCTTTTATCCGCCAGACCGCACGGTGCTTGAGAACATTTCACTTTCTTTTTATCCTGGGGCCAAGATCGGTGTTCTTGGATCAAATGGCAGCGGAAAATCAAGCTTGCTAAAGATCATGGCGGGTCTTGACGACGAATTCACCGGCGAAGCACGTCTAACGCCTAGTTTTTCAGTTGGTCTTCTTGAACAAGAACCGAAACTAGACCCCACAAAAGATGTTCTCAGCAATGTCATGGATGGCGTTGCGCCAATTCGTGACTTATTAGCCGAATACGAAAAAGTCACTGCAATGTGGGCTGAACCAGACGCCGACTTCGACAAAGTTGGTGCCCTGCAAGCAAAGCTTGAGGCAAAAATTAATGCCGCAGACGCATGGAGCCTTGAACGCAACGTTGAAATTGCGATGGATGCGTTGCGTTGTCCACCCAATGATAGTGATGTAACAAAACTCTCAGGTGGAGAGCGTCGTCGCGTTGCATTATGCAGACTTCTGTTGAGCCGACCCGACTTGTTACTACTCGACGAGCCAACGAACCATTTAGATGCTGAGAGTGTTGACTGGCTCGAAAGATTCTTGCAAGAGTATTCGGGCACTGTGGTCGCGATCACTCACGACCGTTACTTCTTAGACAACGTTGCAAAATGGATTCTTGAGCTCGACCGCGGCAAGGGCATTCCGTTTGAAGGTAACTACACAAGTTGGCTAGAACAAAAACAAGAACGACTCGGGCGCGAAGAAAAAGCTAACGAAACTCGACGCCGCACTTTACAGCGCGAACTTGACTGGGTGCGCATGGCCCCCAAGGCCCGTCAGTCAAAAGGTAAGGCACGACTTGCCGCTTACGACAAGTTGCATGCAGAAGCCCAAGCAGCCGAGCGCGATGACAATAAATTAGAGATTGCGATTCCACCTGGGCCACGACTCGGCGATGTCGTGATTGAAATCAAGAATCTTTCAAAGGGTTACGGCGACAGATTATTAATTGAAGATCTGACATTCAACTTGCCACCAGCAGGAATCGTCGGCATCATCGGCGCAAACGGCGCAGGTAAGACAACTCTATTTCGCATGATCACAGGCCAGGAGAGCCCAGATTCGGGCACTGTCACCGTTGGCGACACTGTCTCTTTAAGTTACGTTGACCAGAGTCGCGACACGCTAAACGCAGATGCTTCTGTCTACGAAGAAATCACAGCGGGTGTCGAAGTGATGAAAGTTGGCAATCGTGAAATCAACGGTCGCGCTTATGTTGCAAGTTTCAACTTCAAGGGCAGCGATCAACAAAAACGAGTCGGAGATCTATCTGGCGGCGAGCGAAACCGAGTGCACTTGGCCAAACTTTTGAAAAATGCAGGCAATGTGTTGTTGCTCGACGAACCTACTAACGATTTAGATATCGATACGTTGCGTGCACTTGAAACTGCACTTGAAAGTTTCCCTGGTTGTGTCGTTGTGATCAGTCACGATCGTTGGTTCTTAGATCGCATTGCAACACATGTTTTAGCTTTTGAGGGAGACAGCCAAGTTCGCTGGTTCGAAGGAAACTTCTCTGATTACGAAGTATGGCGCAAAAAAGAACTCGGAATCTCCGCTGACCAGCCGAAGAGAATTAAATACAAACCTCTCTCAAGAAAATAACTTGCCCGAAAACTAATGACTTCACCAGCCGTTCGCACAATTCGCATTTCATGCGCCATAATTTTCGTATTCGGCATCGCCGGCATGATCATTTCGTCAATAGCCGGCAACAACGTCGGTGTAGTTACAACAATCGGGGTTACGACTGCAATTGCAGCACTCGTCTTGTTGATCGCCACTGTCTCATCTAGCCCAGGTCGCCTTGATGTATTTGACGAAGCCGATGCACAAATTCTTGAAAGACAAATTGTCGAACTTGTTAAGTCAGGCACCAACGAAACTGCACTTCGCTCAGTTGTTCGAGACGCGACAAAACTTGGTCGTCATCCTTGACTAGTGCTGAAAATTTGAAACACCTAGACGATGCGCAATTCGCAACATATTTAGCCACGGAAACTGGCAAGCGACTTGTCGAATTACGAAAAGAACTCGTAAGTAGAGGCTTCTACGGCTGGGATTTAAAAGATGCCGGTGATGCAATGGCACAAGAGTTTTTAATGTCCCAACTGCGCGAGCATCGACCAAACGATGCTGTACTCAGCGAAGAAGCGACCGATAGCGCAGCACGACTTTCTGCAGATCGGGTTTGGATAATCGATCCACTTGATGGCACGCAAGAGTTCAGCGAACCAGAGCGACAAGATTGGGCGGTACATGTCGCACTGTGGCAACGCGATGAAACAAACAACGGCGATCTGATTGCAGGGGCGGTGAGCTTGCCAGCAATTGAACTGACACTCAGCACCGACCCACCGCATGTGTCGCCCGAAAAACAAGACCGACCACCACGACTCGTCACCTCTCGCACTCGCACTCCGCGTGAAGCTGTGATTGTTGCTAATGCGCTGGGCTGCGACGCAATGCGACTCGGATCAGCGGGCGCAAAAGCGATGTCTGTCGTGCTCGGCGAATGTGACATTTATCTACACTCGGGCGGTCAGCATCAATGGGATTCTGCTGCACCGGTTGCAGTCGCGCGCGCCGCAGGCTTTTTTACAAGTCGAATTGATGGCTCGCCGCTAATTTATAACGATTCAGATACTTGGTTGCCAGATTTAATTATCTGTCGTGCCGATCTGGCTGAGTCAGTTCTCACAGCGTTGCATAATTCTGCCCGATAAACGGCAGACTAAGTCGGTGACTGATCTTGACTGGGGTGCATTCAGCGATACCCCACCGTGGGTTTTAAACCGCGATGAAATTAGCTGGCTAACGATTGCACCTGTTTTACGTCAGGCCGCGCGCAAAGAAGTACCAATACTGACGAAACCTTCGCGAATTCCGCCTGTGTTACGCCTATTAGTTGTAACGCGTGTACTTCTTGGTGCCCTATTGCCATGGCTCTGGCACAAGAAGTTGAACCATTACAAAACTGGAAAAGATTCGCGAAGCGATATTTCAAAACGAATGCGCAAGGCCGTAGAAAAACTTGGATCAACGTATATAAAACTCGGCCAAATAATTTCAAGTGGAGAAGGTTTATTTCCAACCGAACTTGTGGATGAATTTAAACTTTGTCGAGATCAAGTACCAGCAGAGTCATTTGCAGATGTGCGCAAGGTTGTTGAGCACGATCTCGGCGCACCAATAGAAGATGTCTTCGAATTTTTTGACAAGACATCGCTAGCGGCTGCATCAATTGCGCAAGTTCACCTGGCTCGCCTGCGAACTGGCGAAACTGTTGTAGTCAAAGTTCAACGACCAAGGGTGATTGACCTTGTGCGAAAAGATTTGAAAGTTATGTCTTGGCTGGCTCCACACCTTGTGGGTCGATTAAAAATCGCGGCACTGGCTAATCCTCCCGCGCTAGTTGAGTTGTTCGCTGAAACTATTGTCGAAGAACTTGATTTCAGAATGGAAGCCGACAACATGATCGACATCTCTCGCATATTGCGAGATTTAAATCAAACCGGCTACATCGTTCCGCGTCCGCACCCGAAATTGGTTACTCAGCGCGTTTTGGTTATGGAGCGACTCGAAGGTTTCAAATTTGATGATGTCGTTGGCATGAAAAACGCCGGCATTGACACCGAAGCAGTAATTCGCACAGGCATGATTGCATTTATGGAAGGTGCAATGGTTCATGGCGCTTTTCATGGAGACCTACATGGCGGAAACCTTTTCGTAATGAAAGATGGTCGTACTGCGTTGCTCGATTTTGGCATAGTTGGTCGCCTAAGTGGCCCGCGGCGACTTGCTTTTCTACGACTGATGCTTGGCGCAACGACAAACGATGTAAAAGGCCAGGTAACTGCACTTCGAGATCTCGGTGCTCTGCCAATGGATACTGATTTAGATGCGGTGATTGTTGACCTTGGTCTAGATCGCCCGCCAATTGATCCGACGAAACTCTCTGCTGATGAACTCGTAAAAGAAGTTCAACGAATCATGAAAGCACTTCTTGGATACGGCGCAAAAATGCCTAAAGAATTAATGCTCTACGTTAAGAACATGGTTTTTCTTGATGGCGCTATTGCTCGCCTCGCTCCAGATCTTGACCTGCTCGGTGAAATCGCGGCGATCTCAATGTTGTTCGCCCAGCGACACGGAGAACAACTTGGTCGCGAATTGGGTATTGACCACAACTCAATTGAGATAAACCTTGACAGTTTCAAAGCAGGACTCGGTGTTGAACTTGAAACGAATAGTTTGACTTATCGAGAACTTCAACAACGCCGTGAATTGATTCAAAAACGAATGCGAGAACGCGTTAAACGTTAAACGCCAAAAGATATGCGAGTGATAATTGCGACTTGCAGTGTTGGCTACGAAGGTCGACTCAATGCTTCGCTACCAGTTGCGAAGCGACTGATAATGGTTAAAGCAGATGGTTGCGTGGCGATTCACTCCGATGGTGGCGCATTTAAGCCACTCAACTGGATGAATGCGCCAAATACTTTCGAAGAACTCGTCGATCGGTTAATTGTTCGCAACCCGAAAGGCGAAACACTGACGATTCATCTAGTTGAGATTCACGCTGACTTCGCACACGAACTAGGCGAAGACCCAGGACTCACAAAAGACGGCGTTGAGGCTGATCTTCAAGTTCTACTGGCTGCAAAACCTGAAGTAATCGAAAAAGGTTTGACTCTGATCCGTCGCGAATATCCAACTGCAGTTGGCCCAGTTGATTTGTTATGTCGTGATGCTTCAGGTCAAACGGTTGCCATTGAAGTTAAACGCCGTGGCGAAATCGACGGTGTCGAACAACTCACGCGGTACTTAGAGTGTCTGCACGCCGATACATCGCTCGGCATAATTCGCGGCATCTTTGTTGCTCAATCAATCAAACCGCAAGCGCGAGTGCTCGCTGAGAGTCGAAATATTGGTTGGTGCGAAGTTGATTACGACGAACTTCGCGGCAAAAAAACCGATGAGTTAAAACTTTTTTAAGAAACTAAAAAAATCTCGTTTATTTTTTTTGAGGTTGTGGCCAAGTGCCGTCACGGCCGTCCATGCCAGCGTTGAGCCGAGCCTTCGCCATCATCTCTTCAACAATTGGCCCAAGTTTTGTTGGGTCTTCAACTGGCTCACTTGTTGGGCCACGATGCCAACCTTCGGCAATCGCCAAGACATCTCCACTGGCTTCAAACACTCGACCAGTTATGCCTGCCGATTCACTCGAGGCGAGCCATGTAACGATCGGTGCGATCCACTTCGGTGAGCGGTGCTCGCGCTCGGCCTCAGTCTCTGGTGCTGGTCCGAGATTTTCTGTCATTCGAGTTAGCGCAACTGGTGCAACAGCATTTACTGTTACTCCATAACGACCAAGTTCAAGCGACGCAATTGTCGTAAACGCTGCGATGCCTGCCTTGGCTGCACCGTAATTTGTTTGCCCGACATTTCCATAGATTCCTGAAACAGAAGAAGTATTAATAATTCGACCGTCAACTGGTTTACCTGCTTTGTTTTGATCGCGCCAGTAAGCAGCAGCGAAGCGCGACGGCGCAAAAGTTCCCTTAAGGTGAACTTTAATAACGGCATCCCATTCTTCTTCGCTCATGTTGGCGAGCATGCGGTCGCGCAAGATGCCGGCGTTGTTGACAACAGCATGCAAATCACCGAAAGTTTCAACTGCGGTTTGAATTAATCGCTCGGCACCCGCCCATGACGAAATATCATCACCGTTGGCTATTGCTTTGCCGCCCATTGCCTCAATCTCATTGACTACTTGTTGTGCAGGCGATGTGTCGCCACCCTTGCCGTCAACACCAGCGCCCAAATCGTTGACTACCACGAACGCACCGTGTTTAGCAAGGCTTAAAGCATGTTCACGCCCAATGCCCCGACCTGAACCAGTGACAACAACTACTCGACCTTCACATAAGCGACTCATGGCGAAGAACTCTAGCCTGAGCGTCGTGCCCAATGCTATTTTCGAACCGAAGTCGTCGAATCAATGTGATGTACTAATTGTTGGCGCAGGGCCCGCTGGCATCGCAGCGGCGATCACACTTACTGCTAGCGGTCAAAATGTTTTAGTGATCGATAAAGCAATTTTTCCACGCGACAAATGTTGTGGTGACGGGCTAACAACTGGCGCACTTCGAATTCTTGAAATGCTTGGTTTCAACCCAGCGACAGTTGACAATTGGAAAGTTTGCTCGGATGTGTGGCTACGGTCGCCTTCTGGTCGCGAAATAGAACTTCAACTGCCGAACATCAAAAAAAATAAAACTAGTCAGTTCGCAGCGATCGCACCAAGAATTGAGCTTGACAACGCATTAGTCAAACATGCGCGAGCTCTCGGAGTAAAAATAATTGAAGGTTGCGCATTCGCGGCAGTCGCGCACCAAACAACTGACGACATCACCGTAAGCACAGACTCTGCAGATACAGAAAATTCATCTAATGAGTTTCGTGAGATAACTGCAAAATTTATTGTTGCCGCTGACGGTATGTGGTCTCCAGTTCGCAAAGCGTTCGGCGCATCTCAACCTGGATATCTTGGCGAGTGGCACGCATTTCGTCAATATCTCAACAACATCACTGGGCCTGCGCGCGAGCGTCTTTATGTTTGGTTTGACGCCGACTTATTGCCAGGTTACGCATGGTCGTTTCCATTACCTGATGGTCGAGTCAACGTCGGCTTTGGCATTTTGCGCGGATCAAAATATTCGGTGCAAGATATGAAATCGTTGTGGCCAGAACTTCTCGCGCGCCCGCACATCGCCGACGCACTCGGGCCCGATGCAACTCTTGAAGGTCGACACACAGCCTGGCCAATACCCGCAAGAGTTACTAATGCGAAATTAGCGAGTGGCCGTGCGATCTTTGTTGGCGACGCTGTATGTGCCGCCGACACGATGACTGGCGAAGGTATTGGTCAAGCACTCTTAACCGGAGTTTTGGCAGCCGAAGCAATTATTGGCGCCCACCGCCGCGGTCCGACGGCTGCTCGAAACTTATACGAGATGAAAATGCGTCGCGAATTTTTTGCCGACCACCGAATGTCGCAGATTCTGGGCCGAGTCTTACAAAATGAATTCTTGACTCGTGGCGTGTTGAGAGTTGCAAATTATTCAGATTGGACTCGGCGCAATTTTGTGCGATGGATGTTTGAAGATGAACCCCGCGCCGCATTGCTCACACCAAGACGTTGGCACCGAAAGTTTCTCAAGCGACGCGGTGCTTTTGAAACAAACAGCACTGCGCCGATCAACAAGCTTTAAGCAACAAGCATTTATCAACTAGTTTGGATAGCTATGCGAACACGAATTACCGACCTATTTGAAATTGAACATCCAGTGATGCTGGCTGGTATGGGAGGTGTGTCATATTACGAACTTGTTGCAGCAGTAAGTGAAGCCGGTGGCATCGGCACCTTTGGTGCATCAACAATGCGTGATGGAGTACTTGCCGAAGAAATCACCGCACTTAAATCTTTGACATCAAAGCCGTTTGGTGTTGACTTGCTCACAGCATTGCCGCAACATTTAGAACAAGGCATCCGCGATGTAGTTGCTGGCGGCGCAAGAATTTTTGTGGCTGGTCTTGGTGTGCCGCGTGATGCAATTGATTTGTTGCACAGTCACAACATCTTGGTTGGTTCAATGTGTGGGAAGGTTCGTCACGCCGTTTCAGCAGTTGCGAGTGGTTGCGATTTTGTTGTCGCTCAAGGAACCGAGGCAGGTGGACACACTGGGCTCGTGGCAACAATGGCGCTCGTGCCACAAGTTGTCGACGCAGTTTCTGGACGCGTGCCCGTTGTTGCTGCTGGCGGATTATTTGACGGTCGAGGACTCGCGGCATCATTGGCGCTCGGCGCCGATGCGATCTGGGTCGGCACTCGGTTCATTGCCACACCCGAAGCACGAGCAGTTAATGGTTACAAAGAAGCACTAGTCGCGAGTCGCGAAGACGACACAGTTATCAGTCGGTCATATACGGGTAAGCCATGTCGCGTCGTGCGCAACGAATGGACGAATCACTACGAACAACACCCCCAAGACATTAAGACTTTTCCGCAACAGGCAATTGCTTCTTCACAAGCCAATGTCAATCACTTGGGATATCCAAGTGGCACGCAAGTCGACACCGCACGCGAGTTCTACCCTGCTGGTCAAGGCGCAGGTGCTGTCAACAGTTTGATACCAGCCGGAGATCTAGTTCGCGACATCGTCGCACAGGCGGAAAAAATCTTAAGCCAACTCGGCAAAAATAATTAGTACACAGATACAGATAGATACAACTAAATAAATGTTCTCAGTTCTGAAATCGAATCGTGACTTGCGCCTACTTTTTGTCGCCCAGAATCTTTCATTCATCGGTGATTGGTTCACGTTTGTTGCACTAGCAGGCTTGGTTCAAGACTTGACTGGTTCGAAATTTTTAGTCTCTCTACTTTTAGTTGCATTTTCACTACCATCATTTTTGGCTTCGCCAATTGGCGGACCAGTCGCTGACAAGCATGATCGTCGTAAAGTTTTAATCGTTGTTTCGATTCTTCAAGCGCTTGCAGCGTGTGGCTTTCTATTTATTGGCGACTCAAGAGTATGGATTGCGTTTGTTGCTCAAAGCATGATCGCAGCGCTTGCCTCATTCGTAAGACCCGCACTTGAAGCTGCGATTCCAAATTTGGCTCGCGACCCCGACGAACTCCGAAAAGCCAACGCATTATTTGGCAGCAGTTGGGGCGTAATGCTGGCGGTGGGCGCTGGCATCGGCGGAATCTTCTCGCAAGTTTTTGGTCGTCAGGCAGCGTTCATCGCAGACATCGCAACTTTTGTTGTCGCTGCTGGGTTAATCGCTCTCGTCACTCGCCCGATGCAAGAAGCACGCGCCGCCAATCACAGTAAACGAATCCGTCCGATTTCAGATATGCGTGAAGCATTGCAACTCGCTAAATCTGACTCAGTCATCATGTCGCTACTCATGTCAAAGATGACGTTTGCGATTGGCGCTGGAGTTGTCAGTCAACTCGCAGTATTTGCCGCCGATTCATTCAAGAGTGGCGACGCTGGTCGAGGAATCATGCTCGGACTGCGTGGCTTGGGTAGCGCACTCGGGCCACTATTGGCAGCGCGATTCGTCAAGAATGATTTATCAAAAGTGATTCTTGTCTGCGGTGTTGCTGGCCTGGGCTTTGCTGGCGGATATCTCGCCGCCGCAGCCTCACCATTTTTTATAATCGCCTGCGTTTGTATCGGGTTTGCACACCTAGGTGGCGGCGCTCAATGGACACTTTCAACATATGGATTACAGATGCGCTGCCCCGACGAAATGCGTGGTCGGGTTCTTGCTGGAGACTTTGCATTAATTACTTTGTCGCTCGGATTGAGCAGTTTACTTTCTGGTGTTGTCTCAGAAATTATTGGTGCACGCAGCACAATTGCTGTGTTCGCGTTGCTTGCAATTTGCGCTTCGCTTATTTATTTGTTTGCAACTCGCGGAGTTAGACAGAGGCTAAGCGAAGAACTCAGACGTCGTCAATAATTTCACGAAGCATTTCAACTTCGCGCACTGGGTCTGGCCCAACTGGATTTACCTGCAAAACAGTTACGCCGGCTTCTTTAAATGCCCCGAGTCGCTCTTTGATGAAACTCTTCGGTCCCACAAGATTTGATAGTTGCATCCAGTCACTTGGAATCAGCGCAGCGGCTTCTTTCTTCTTGCCGTCAAGATATAGATCTTGAATCTCAACCGCTTCTTTTTCATAGCCGTAGTCGCGACAAATATCGTTGTAGAAGTTTTTGCCACGTGCGCCCATGCCACCGACATACAGTGCGTAACTTGGGCGAGCGAAATCTAAAATCTCATTTTGTTTTTCGGGTGTTAGTGATTCATCAATATGCAACATTCCGCCCGCAGAAATATCAAGTGGCTTCATAGAAGCATCACGCTTTGCTTGACCTGCTTTGAGCGACTTACCCCAGACATTTTGAAACTTCTCTGGTAAGAAGAAAATTGGCATCCAACCATCTGCCATTTCTGCAGTTGCCTCAACGCTTTTATCTTTGAGTGAGGCCCACCAAACAGGGATCTCTGAACGAACAGGGTGATTAATCAACTTCATCGGTTTGCCTAACCCGGTGCCTTGACCAGCAGGCAATGGAACTTGCACAGTCGTGCCGTCATAGCTGAGTGGCTTCTCGCGCTTCCAAATTTCGCGACAAACTTCAATGTATTCTTTTGTGCGTTGCATTGGTTTTTCGTATGGCACGCCGTGAAAACCTTCGATAACTTGTGGCCCTGAGGCGCCAAGTCCCAAAATGAATCTGCCGTTGCTGACATAGTCACAACCAGCTGCTGTCATTGCGGTTAATGCAGCAGTTCGCGAATAGACATTGATAATGCCAGTACCAATTTGCACGCGCTCGGTAACAGCAGCCAAATAACCAACTTGCGATATCGAGTCGTAACTGTATGCCTCGGCGATCCAAACAATGTCAAGACCTACCTTCTCAAGTTCAACAACCCGCTTGGCAGTTGTTTGAAAATCAGAAATGTAGTTAATCATCATTGATAATTTCATAAGATTGCTTTCTGTTTCGCGCCGATTTTAAGGGACCGTAAATTCGAGCTAGTTAACTCGACGGGTGTGACCCTTCCAGTATGGCTCACGAAGATCTTTTTTAAGAATCTTGCCACTCGGATTGCGCGGCAAAACATCTATCCAGCTAACAGTTTTCGGAGTCTTGAACCCAGCAAGACGCTCGCGGGCGAATGTGAGAATCTCGCTCTCGGTAACTTGAGTGTCTGGTTTTCGCACGACGAGCGCCATCGGCACCTCGCCCCACTTTTCATCAGGCACTCCGATCACAGCAACGTCGGCGATAGCCGGATGAGCCATTAGCGCATTCTCAACTTCTGCTGGGTAAACATTTTCGCCACCAGACACAATCATGTCTTTAACTCGGTCAAAAATATAAACGTATCCGTCTTTGTCGAAGTATCCGGCATCACCTGATCTAAACCACCGACCCTTAACGATTGACTTCGCAGTCTCTTCAGGCATATTCCAATAGCCCTTCATTACTTGGCGAGACCGAATCCAAATTTCGCCAACTTCTCCCAGTGGGACATCTTTCGCCGTGTCCGAATCTACAATTCGTAACTCAATGCCCGTAAACGGTTTGCCGCATGAACGCAAGCGACCCTTATTAACTGAACTCAAGTCGTGATCTTTCGGATCAAGCACCGTGACTACACCAGTTGTTTCTGTCAACCCATAGACCTGCATGAACGGACACTTGAATGCCTTAATCGCACCTTCAAGAATTGCTTCAGAAATCGGTGATGCGCCGTAAACAATTAGTTCAAGGCTTGAGAAATCTGTTGTGCCGATATTTGGCATCGCAAGTGCGAACTGCAATAGCGCAGGCACCATAAACGCGTGAGTGATTCGATACTTCTCAATCCACGCAACTATTTCTGCAGGATTGATATCGCGCATGATTACTGAGCGCGCGCCACAATATTGTGCCGCAGTTGCCCAGCCTCCACCGCCGATGTGAAACAGTGGCATCGCAACAAGATTGATTGTCGTCTCAGACATCAGCCAAATTTTTTGTGCAGCAGGAAGTAGCGCAAAATAATTGTCATTCGTCAACATCACACCCTTTGGCCGACCAGTGGTGCCACTTGAATACAACTGAAACGCAACATCACTGCTCTTAGTTGGCGCCTTTGGATCGGTCGCCGTTTGAGCATTGACCCATCGCTCATAATCGTCGTGGTTCGAGTGTCCACCAATCACGATGATTGTTTTGACTCGAGTCAGTTCGCCGATGATTGCATCAAGCACTGGCACGAACTCTTGGCCGACGATAAGCACTTCGGCCTGCGAGTCGTTGACAATATATAAAACTTCTGGCGCGGCTAGTCGCCAATTGACGTCAACACTAACTGCGTTGAGCAATGCACATCCGTAGAAAACTTCAAAGTGCTCAATGCCGTTTTTGTCTAAAAACGCGACGCGATCCTGGGCTTTTACTCCGGCCCGTTTTAAACCCTGTGCGACTTGTGCCGAGCGTGAAAGCAACTGCGCCCATGTAAGAGTGCGTTCACCCATCACAAGCGACAACGCATCTGGCTGCTTCTTCGCGTGATATCGGACGATCCCGCCGACATCTTTAATCGCATTTAGCGGACTGCGAGTGCTCTTTTTCTTAACACTCTTCTTTACTAGTTTGCGAGTGTTCTTTTTTACCGGTTTACTAGTGCTCTTCTTTTTGACTAGTTTGCGAGTGCTCTTTTTAACGCTCTTCTTTTTGACTAGTTTGCGTGCGCTTTTTTTTGCAGTTTTTCGTTTAGATGTGGCCATTGCCACAGACTAGTTGTCAGATTTATCTGAGTGCAACCAAGACACCTAGATTATTTTTGACCTACAAGCTTTTTAAACCACTTGACCGAAGAGTCCCATGCTTTGGCAAGGTCAACAACTTGTGTCGAGCCTGCCGAAGACTTGCCTTGTTCTTTGGATAGTGCAACCCGCTTTGCTACTGCTTCAAGGTCGCTGATCTTGGGAAGCGGCTTAGAAGGCTTGCTCGCTTTTTTTGCTGCCGATTTCTTGGCGACAGTTTTTTTCTCAGCAGTTTTCTTAGGTGCTGTTTTCTTTGCAGCAGTTTTCTTCACGGCTTTTTTCTTGGTAGCTGTTTTTTTTGCAGGTGTGCGTTTTGTAGACATCGTCACAACATAGTGCAACAAACCGACCTAAAGCAATAGTATGACCTTCATCTTGATGACTACTGAACACATTGCATCAACAAACTCAGTTGTATTAAGTGTTTATAACTACGGGCTAATTGACGAATCCGCGGATAACTCCAGAAAATCGCAATCTCGTCACAATACAAATCCTGCAGTGATGCTGTCCCACGCCACTGGTTTTCATGGTCGATGTTTTGATCCGGTAGTCGAGCCATTGCAAACCGACTACTCGTGCACATCATTCGACTTTCGGGGTTTTGGCGACTCACTATTGATTCAAGACTGGCCTGTTGCATGGCAGGGATATTGCGACGACGCACTCGCGGTCGCCAGATCGCTACAAAGCAAAAATCAGATGATCGCTGTTGGGCATTCAATGGGCGCCGCCGCATTAGCCATGGCGGCTCTCATTGAGCCAAAGCTTTTTAAAGCATTAATTCTTTATGAGCCGATTATCTTTCCGGCTTCAATGCGTGAGGCTCGTACAACATCAGAGCAACCCAGCCCATTGGTCGAAGGTGCTCGACGACGACGCACAACATTTGCATCACGAGAAGAAGCATTTGCGAATTATTCTTCGAAACCACCGATGAACGTGTTCGACGAGAAATCTCTAAGCGCCTATGTCAATTACGGCTTCAATGATGTGACGATCGCCGAAACTAATGAAAATTGTGTAGTTCTCAAGTGCAATCCTGAGCATGAAGCAAGAACTTATGAGACTGGTGCATCGCACCAAACCTGGGAGCAACTGCATTTATTGCAAGTGCCGACATGGATCGTGGCAGGTGCCGTTGCGCCGATGCAACCATCATCATGGTCTGAACTAATTGCTAACGAAATTCCAAATTCAAAGTTTGTTCAGTGGTTAGATGTCGGACACTTTGGACCAATGCAACAGCCACACCGCCTTGCTGACCTTGTGCGCGAGGTTGATGGGCTCACTTCTTAACATGCCAGTTTTACTAAAAACTAGTTCTACTGGAAAGTATGTCATAGATTGATCGTGACGTGACCGGCCCTATTTATCCAATTCCTTTAACTCTGTCACCCTCGAGGATCAGCAGTTTTCGCACTTGCCCGATGCAATTTCGATTTGTCTCGATCGAAAAACTTCCTGAGCCACCACAAATACATTTAGTCAAAGGCAACTTCGTTCATAAAGTGCTTGAGTTATTACTCGCCCACGACTCAGACATGCGCACCCCAGAAGCCGCTCGTGAGGCTTTTGAAGTTACTAAATCTCAATACGAATCATCAGTCAGATTTATTGCACTCGACCTGAGTGACGATGCTCGCGACGCGTTCTTCAAAGATTCGCGTGACATCTTGAATGGTTACTATCGCATGGAGAACCCGAGAAAAACAAAAGTAATCGGCCTTGAGTTAAAACTTGAAGCAGACTATGGCAAATTTGTTCTTGGCGGAATCATTGATCGGCTTGAATACGACCAAAATGATCAGCTAGTTATTAGTGATTACAAAACTGGTAAGACACCGTCCGCTAAATTTGGCGCTAATAAAATGGACAACATGCACCTTTACGCGTCATTATGTTTACGAGTGCGTGGCGAACTGCCAAAAAAACTTCGTCTGATGTATCTAAAGTCAAGTACACCGATAGAAGTAGAAGTCACGACGCAATCAAATATCAAATGTGAGGCCGCAGCGAATAGAACATTCGATCAAATCGTAGAGTCTTGTCAGTCGGGCATTTTCGCAACCAACAAATCTGGGTTGTGCAACTTTTGCGCATTCAAACAATGGTGCCCCGCATTTGGTGGCGACGATTCACAGGCAAAAATTAAAGCACCAGAACTATATCCAGTGATTCCGAGAGACTAGAAATAACGCATGAACGAATCTCGTCGCGCAAAATTGCATGCACTTGATCTAAGAGTTGATCGCTTTTTAGAGCCGACTCGCAATTTCAAGCCGACGATCTGGTTATTCACAACAGCCACTGCGCTTGGCGACTTCGGCATGCTGTGGCACATCGTCGGGATTGTGCGCGCAGTTGCCGACAACACTCGCATCAAACAAGCACTAATTCTTTCGGCGCTAATGGGCATAGAGAGCCTGATTCTTAATCAGGGCATCAAACCTTTTTTCAAGCGCGAAAGACCGACCGTCAAAGGTGACACGCGTTTTAAAATTCGTAAACCTCGAACTTCGAGCTTTCCAAGTGGGCATGCAAGTTCTGCTTTTTTTGCTGCCGTCGTATTGACTCGCTGGTCAACTTGGCCCGCAATTGCCACATGGTTTGTATTCGCAGTAATCGTCGCCACCAGCCGAGTTGCCGTGCGCATTCACCACGCCACTGACATTTTTGCCGGTGCTCTCATCGGCAGCGCGATGGGCCTTCTTGTCCACCTCGCGATTTCGTTTATTTAAACCTCGCGCCAATGCGCGTGAAGATTACGCCTCAGGCGTAGAAGCGGTTGCGCTGGTTGTCAACAACAACCGAACATCAAGCAGCAAGTCTGCGACTTCGCCGGTTGAAACCAATTCGCGCTGCAACATTTCGCCAAGTGCCTTGTCAATTACACCAAGGGCTTCGGTTATGACTGCTGCTTCACGTGAATCTGTCATGTGCTTTAACCTCTCGATAAATTGTTAAATTATTTTGACTAATTTGTTTCTGAACCGAAGGCTAGTGCGACTAACACACTCGGCGACGGCTTTGCCCCTCTAATTATGTCCGAAGCATGTCACATCGTTATCACAAGCACAGTTCTTCGAATAGTAGCGATGCCCTGCTTGTGCGTAACATCACAATATGGATTTAGCCAACAAAAATACAGTTGTGACTGGCGCCGCAAACGGCATCGGCAAAGCAGTCGCTGAAGCGTTTCATAGCCATGGTGCGCGTGTCGTTTTGGCTGATCGCGACCAAGAACTTTTAGATGAAGTAGTTGCCCAACTAAACGCCAAGCGACCAAATTCGGCTCTCGCCGTTGCGTGTGACTTATCCACTGAATATGCGAACGCAGATCTGGTTGCGAAGTCGAAACAATTTTTAGGCTTTGTCGATTTGTTTTATGCAAATGCTGGT
Source organism: Ilumatobacteraceae bacterium (assembly GCA_964203235.1). Classification (GTDB taxonomy): domain Bacteria; phylum Actinomycetota; class Acidimicrobiia; order Acidimicrobiales; family Ilumatobacteraceae; genus BACL27. The sequence goes on along the minus strand of CAXNLE010000001.1, from coordinate 356,687 downwards.
GTGGCGATGGGCACCGATCTCACAACCACCGAAGAAGCATGGGACACTTCATTTGCAATCAACGTTCATGCCCACCGATGGGCTGTGAAATATTTGATTGACGATTGGCTAGCCGCTGGTCAAGGATATTTTGTTAGCACCGCGTCGGCTGCAGGTTTGCTTACCGCTATTGGCTCTGCCCCGTATTCACTGACAAAGCATGCCGCACTTGCATTTGCCGAATGGCTTTCGATTACTTATGGCAACCGTGGGTTGCGCGTGAGTTGTTTGTGTCCGCAAGGTGTAAACACAAATATGTTGCGCCGCTCAGATGAAGTAACGGCTGCCGACAACGGCAATGTTGTGCGAGCTTCGGGTGTCGTGCTCGAACCACAGCAAGTTGCCGAGATTGTTGTGGCGACACTTCGTGAAGAAACTTTCTTAATTTTGCCGCATCCTGAAGTTGCGCAATTTGTTGCCAAGAAAGCAACCGAGCATCAGCGCTGGCTTGCAGGAATGCGCAAGCTACAACTTCGAACTCTTGGTATCTGAAACTAGCCGTGCGAAAAAAGCGTGAAAAATAATTTAGTCGCTGCGGGCGATGTAGAAAAATACCGCCGTGACGGCGTTGTCGTGTTGCGAAGTGTTGTAAGCGATCAGGCGCTTGACGAACTTGCAATTGCAGTTGAGCAAAACATGCAATCACCCGGGCCATGGGCCAACGAATATGCCGCCAACTCAAAGCAGGGACGGTTTTTTGACGACTACGTCAACTGGTCGCGATTTGACGCTTACAAAAACCATGCGTTAATTGGCGCGCTCCCACAAATTGCACTTGAACTAATGCAAACATCCTCGGGTCGTTTTTTTCACGAACACGTATTAGTCAAAGAAGCCGGCAACAACCAGGTCACGCCGTGGCACAACGACGACCCGTACTATGGCGTCAATTCGAACAACAATGTCAGTTTGTGGATACCGCTTGATCCGATTCCTGAAAAAATCGCGCTGCGAACAATAAAATCGCGACAAGACTTCGACAAAAACTTTATTCCACGCAGGTTTGTGGATCAAACTGCTTATGTCACCGATGCTCGCGGTTACGAACAATTTCCTGAGCCGCAACTACTTGACGAATCAAAAGACATTGAAAGTTTTGCAGCGATGCCAGGTGACATCGTCGCGTTTCACTTTCGAACGCTACACAGTGCCCCAGCGACGACCGACTACGAAGGCCGCCGCCGCGTTATTAGTTTTCGGTACGTTGACACAGACGCAGTTTGGGCAACTCGCCCATGGAAGACTTCGCCACCACTCGAACCAAATTCATTACGCCCCGGCGATTTATTAATTGACGAACGCTTTCCGTTAATCTCGCGCTAGCCAAAACTCGCTAGCACCGTCGCAAGTTCACGCCACTGGCTCATTGGCAACGCAAACTGATCGGCGTCAATTACCTGCACTGAAACATGCGAAGCCCCCGCGTCAAGATGTGCCTTAATTCGAGCCGTGATTGTCTCAAGTGTGCCCCACGCAACAATTGCATCGACCATTGCATCACTAGGCATCTTGTCTGGCCCGGCAATATCTTCTTGCTTCCAGCCAAGACGCAATAAATTGTTGGCATAGTTCGGCAATCGGTTGTACGTCAGCATAAATTTTCTTGCAGTTTCGCGCGCTGTCTGCGGATTTGTGTCGAATAAGACGGCGATTTCTGGTGCGAGCAATGCGTCTGGTCCGAGAATCTGTCTGGCGAAACTCGTGTGTTCAACAGGCACGAAATAAGGGTGAGCACCAATTCCCATTTGCGCAGAAAGTTTAAGCATCTTTGGGCCGAGTGCAGCCAACACTCGCCGCGGCGCAACAGTCGGCGCAGCACCAAAAAATAATCCGTTATCCATTGCGGTTAAATATTCGACCATTGCCGAATACGGTTTGTCGTAACTAGTTTTGTGAACTTTTTCAACAAGGTGCTGATGGCTTGCACCGATACCTAGAAGAAAACGATTACCAAATGATTCTGTAAGTGTTTGCCAACCAGCGTTCATCGTTGCGGCACTTCGCGCATACATTGATGCGATACCAGTAGCCATTGTGATTTTCTTTGTCGCCTCAAGCAATACGCCACAAGATGCAAACGGTTCGCGAGTAACTGCCTCTGGTACCCAGATGCAACGAAAACCAAGTTCTTCAAGTTCGATTACTGCTTCTTTTGCTTTAGACATCGGTTGCAAATCAAGTGCTGATGTCCAGATGCCAACACGACCTAATCCAAATTCTGACGGCTTATCCATATCTGTCAACCATAATCGCAATTTGTGTTACACATCAGTTTGTGAAACACCGGTTTACGAAAAATCGACCGTTGCAAATATTTCTGATGTTGACAATCGTTTCGTCCTTGAGTTCTTCGTGTAACAGCCCACAGCAATTGCCGAGTGATGTCGCCAGTGTGATCAAAGTGATAGACGGAGACACAATTATTTTGCGGTTACAAGGCGCGATCGAGACTGTGCGATTAATCGGTGTAGACACGCCAGAAACAGTTCATCCGACAAAACCTGTTGAGTGCTTTGGGCCTGAAGCCTCAGCATTCACACATTCGGTACTAAAACCTAAAACTCAAGTACGTGTGCAACGAGATGTTGAGGCGCGCGACCGATATCAACGGCTACTCGTTTATTTGTATCTGATTGATGGCACGTTCGTCAATCAAGAGTTACTGCGACTTGGTTTTGCTCGAACGATGAACATCGCGCCAAATACGGTTTTCGCAACCAACTTTGCTTCAATCGAAACTGCTGCTCGCAAAAATCAAATTGGTTTATGGCTGAAATGTTAGGCATATCGAGCCAGCGGTAGCGTGAAACTGTGGTGGCTACTAAAAAAAGTCTGGTTGAGCAACTCGGGCATTCGCCGCACGCTCGCCTAGTGATTTTAAGTTGTGATGACCTTGGCGCATTTCATGCGGCAAATGTTGGTGTTTACGATTCGCTTAATAAAGGTGTGGCGACTTGCGCTTCACTAATGGTGCCGGCGCCGTGGGCGCGCCACGCAATAAATTGCTACAACGGCGAAGACATCGGCGTGCACCTAACGCTGAATGCTGAACATGCAAATTATCGATGGGGATCAATCACCAATTCTCCGTCGCTGTCTTCGGGTGAAGGTGGGTTTCCGCGCACGATTGATGATCTTTGGGAGCACGCCGACCCTGCAGAAGTTTTGCGAGAGTGCCGCGCACAAATTGAACGAGCAATCGCGTGGGGGCTTGACCCAACCCACCTCGCACCACATTTAACGGCGATTACTTTGCGCCCTGAGTTTTTCGATATCTATCTCGAACTCGCTGTTGAATTTCGGCTTCCACTCAGGTTGCCGAGTTCAATTAACGAAGAACAGGCAGGGTTTCCATTTAGAAAACTCGCTCTTGAAGAGGGTGTTGTGTTTCCAGATTTTTTTGATCACGACTGGCGTTACGGAAGTCGCCAAAGAGTTCTTCGAGCTTTAGACACGTTGCAAGCGGGCGTGACTGAGATTCATATTCAACCGTGCATCGACACACCCGAAGTTCGGGCGCTCGGCGAAATCGCACAAAGTTGGATAGATGACTATGAACTTGCAGTCAATGATCAAGAAATTCGAGATGCGATAACAGCAAGCGGTGCAACGATGATCGGTTTTCGCGAGTTGCGTTCGCTAATGCGAACTAGCTAGTTAACTAGCTAACTAACTCTCTGTTTTATCCCGGCGAATAAATCATCCTCGAGATGTTGCGCATCTGGTGAATGATTCTCGAGGCAAGACTTCGCCAAGATCCAATCTTCAAATGGATAGACCTCAGCAAGTTCTTCGTCGCTGAGACCAAACCAGAACGGTTCATTCTCATCAACTTGCGTGGCGTGTGCTCTTAAAGAACCAGAACGCGCCCAAAGATAATTCTCAATTCTAATTTTGGTTGTAATTCGATCGTCCATGTTTGGGCGACTAAACCAATCTTCGTCATACGGTGATGATCCACGCAGTCTCAACAATGCCTCATGCACGGCTGTCAAACGCGAGCGCGACCAAACTGAGTAATACATTTTCAACGGCTGCCACACTGCCCCAGCATCTGGGTACCAACTCGGGTCACCCGCACGATCAAATGCTCGAATACTTATCTCATGCACTTTGACATGATCAGGATGCGGATATCCACGATGGTCGTCGTTATAAGTGACAATCACGTGAGGCTTTTCAGTTCGAATAAGTTTGACCAGCCGACCAACGGCTTCATCCATATCTGCCATATGAAAACATTCTGGGTTTAGATTTTTTGGACTCTGATCCATTCCTGAGTCGCGATAACCAAGCATGTGTAATTTGTTGAATCCAATTATTTCAACACTCTTAGCAAGTTCAACAGGACGCACAGACTCCATTAATTTTTGTTGAGCAACTTCATCTAGCCCGTGAAATGGCATTCCAGGTTGTTTGAGCGCAGGATTATTTAGATCGCCTTCTTCTCCACCCGTGCAACACACAAGCACAGTTCGTACTCCGGTCTCGCAGTACTTCGCGAAAGTTGGCGCGCCCTTTGATGCTTCATCATCGGGGTGAGCGTGAACTGTCAACGCGCACAATTGGTTGCCATCTAGATCGTGACGTAGCAACACTGGCGAAATTGCTTTTCTCATCTCAAGCAGGATAGTGATCTGTAATGAGTACAGCGATGCTGTAAACACTGCGATATCGTAAACACAGTTCAATGATCACAAAAACTAATCAACTAGCACGTATCCGTGGAGCAATTTTATTGCTTTGCTTGACCACCGTGGCGGTTACCGCTTGTTCAACTGATGGTCGTGAACTGCGGGCGCCGGGCGCCGGGCAAGGTGAATCAATAGAAATCGTTGAGACCACCGCCGAGACGACACCTGTCGCGCAAGATTCAAGTTTCCAGACAATTTTTACGGTGACCGGCACTTGGCTTGATGGCGGCGCAATTGACTCTCGACACACATGTAACGGAGCGAATATTTCTCCATCGCTCGAGATTTCAAATACTTCAATTGACGCTGTAAGTTTGGCGATCACATTGATCGACTTGGCTGCGCCTGAAAAACCACTTTGGGTGATGGCGAACATCAGTCCAGACGAAACTTCAATCCAAGAAGGTGGGATACCGGCTGACGCAATTGTTGGCGCAACCACAAATGGCACCAAAGTCAATTCTGGTTATAGCGGACCTTGCACGACTGGCGGCGAAATGCATGAATATTTGCTCGTGGTTTATGCGCTCGACCAAATGCTTGAATTTGAGCCTGACCCAAAATCCCTGACTGACTCAAGATTGTTATTTGAATCGATTCAAGCAAGCGCCTTCGATTCGGCTGAAACACGGTTCTACGCCCAAACCCCATGACACACGCCCTGCGTGCCATGATTAAGGCATAGACCCGAACACCGCTTCCCTGCTGACGGCTTTGCCGATCTCACTTTTTGAGACGGATACTGATGGTCGGTTGATCGCCGCCAACGATGCTTTTAGAACACTTGCGCTAGCCGCAACACCGCTTGTGGTTGGAACAGCACCGTGGGTGAACGCACAACCACAAGAACGAACTGCTGCCGAACGCGCTTGGCAACTCGCAAAAGAAGCTCAGACACCATTCAATTTTGAGTTTCGTCTGTGGCAACCAAATGGTGAGGCAATGTGGATTTTAGTTTCGACGCAACCACAAAAAAATAATGCTGGTGTCGTGACTAGTTATATCGGCACGGCTCACGATGTGACCCAGGCGGTCGCTCGACGAATGTTAAGTGAACAACTGATCGGTTTGCTAGATGCATCGCACGATGCCGTATTGGTATTTGATCGCAACGGTGCATTGATGTTCGCGAACGACTACGCACAACAACTTGTTGGGATAAACGAGACGCCAGCAAATAGTGACGCGGCGATTCAAACTTTTATTCAGGCGATTCGCGATCAGTTACCTCGCGAAATTACATCTGGTACAACATCAAACCGTTGGCAAGGTGAAGTTGGATTTCGTAGCGCAGACGGAATCATGCGCACACTCGACGTTGTTTTGCAGATTGTGCGCGACTCGCAAGGTGCGATTGAACATTATTCGTCAATTGCTCGCGACATAACTGAATCAAAACAAACACAAGATGAGTTGCAGCGTCAAGCCACTCACGACGCACTTACCGGTCTACCAAACCGTGTTTTATTTCTACGCAAACTTGCAGAGGCACTTGATCGCTCTCGAACTTTAAAGCGGGGCGTGACTGTTTTATTTGTAGACCTAGACAAACTCAAAGATGTCAATGACACAATCGGACACTCAGTTGGAGATCAATTAATCGTCAACATGTCTAAGCGTCTTGTCAGTGCGACGCGACCATCAGATGTTGTGGCGCGCATAGGTGGCGATGAGTTTGTGATTCTTTGCGATGGTCTTGGCGATGAACAAGTCGCAATGGATGTTGCCAATCGCATGAGAACATCAGTAACTGGTGACCAAATTTTACAAGGATTCGAAATTACAACCAGTGCAAGTATCGGAATCGCAATGGCTAGCGCTTCGCTGCTGGATGAAATGTCTAGTGCCGATGCCGCTGTCACTTTGTTGCATCACGCCGACAGCGCAATGTATCTGGCTAAACAACGCGGTCGTGGCCGGTGCGAAATGTATAACGAAGAAATGAGTGCCAACGCTCGCGAGCGAAGTTCACTAAGCGCACAACTCGAACGTGCATTGGCTACTAATCAACTATTTTTGGTCTACCAGCCAATTGTTTCAACACACACTGGTCGCATTGCTGGGGCAGAGGCATTGTTGCGTTGGCAACACCCAGAACGCGGTGTGCTGACCCCGCCGGTCTTTCTTTCGTTGGCTGAAGAATCTGGTTTGATCGGACCAATTGGCGATTGGGTCGGTCGTCAAGCGTGCGCTGACATGCGCCAATGGCTAGATGCAAAGTCAATTGATAATTCTTTTGTAATGCACATCAATGTTTCAGCGAGACAACTTCGCGACGCAACATTTGTTGAACGGACAATGGCATCATTACGCGACGCCAAACTCGAGCCACATCAAGTAGACCTCGAAGTCACTGAATCAACTTTGCTTGACGACAAAGGAGGCGTTATGCGCACGCTGAACGCGTTGCGGCGACTCGGCATCAAACTTGCAATTGACGACTTCGGCACCGGGTTCTCATCACTCGTAAATTTACGTAACTTTCCTGCTGACTACTTAAAGCTTGATGGCACATTTATTCGCGACATTGGTTCGCAAGGCAATGATGACCCGATCGTGCGCTCTGTGATTCAACTTGCTCACTCTTTAAATATGTCTGTTGTCGCAGAATGGGTAACCACAGAAGATCAATCTCAACGCTTGAAACTTTTGGGCTGTGATTTTGTGCAAGGCAACAAAATAGGTATTCCAGTTACGAGCGCTGAATTCTCGCCACTTGCCGCCAAGGCAAGAACTGCCTAGAGTTCTAGTTCGATTTTACTAGTTCTCGTCTACTAGTTATCGTCTAATAGTTCAGGGGCCGGGCCTGTGCCTCCAAAAAATGCGAGCACCGGCGCTGCATCTTTAGCAACGCGCAAAACAGAATCTTCACCAACGCGATCACCGTAAACCACCAGCGAGTATCGACTGATCGCACCATTGGCAGCCGGCCTTACTTTTTTAGCAAATTCAGTTAAATCAAGATTTTCATCAGTGATGATTGATTTAGTGGCACCGGCAAATGCACTTGACGCAGAAAATGGATTAGAGATCACACGAGTGATTGCTGAATTCAACATTGCTGCAACGAACTGACGCTGCCGTTTACCGCGACCGATGTCGGATGATCCGTCAATCTGCCACTTGTTTTCAACTTTCGTTTCAAAAAAACGACTGCGCGCAAACGCCAAAGCACGCACACCATCTAAGTTGTGACACCCACCCGGCATAAAGAACCCTGTGTGTTTATCGCGCGACGGAAACTGCTGACAAATTTTCACTCCACCAATTGCGTCTACTAACCCTTTGAAACCTTGAAAATCAATTTCTAAATAATGATGAATCGGTATACCGAACTCGGTCTGCATTATGCGCACGATCACATCGGTGCCTAACTGGTAGGCAGAATTAATTCGACCAGCCTTTTGGCCATCACCTAACTTGACCCACAAGTCGCGCGGAAACGAAATCAAGGCTCCAGAACCAGTCGCAATGTCGTAGTGAAAAATCATCAGAGTGTCACTTCGGCGACCCGAAATTTCGCCTTCGCCGCCAATTGCCGCGAAATCAGCATCACTAGGGTCTACCCCTTCTCGCGAATCTGAGCCGACAAGCAAGTAATTCTCGAACCCGGGGTTTGGCGCAGATAACGCCGACGATGCGACTAGGTCGCGTCTAACTGTGGCCAACTGAGATTTTGTTGCTGCGACAATTTGTAGCGCACCAAGGATACTGAAAACCAAAAATAGCGTGAAAGAAATTTGCTTTCTAATTCTGCGATTATTTTTCAGTTTTGATCGCGACATGCGATTTCAAAGTTAGCCGCGATTGGCGTTGCGAAGGTGCACTACATCACCAGTGTCAATGACGTGCTGCGTCAAATTATCGCTTGTTTCTACAACTACCAATCGACCTTCATTGTCAATATTTTGAGCTTGACCTATGATCACGGCACCGTTGGTTAACTCAACTCTTACTGTTTTGCCAAGTGTTGATAACAGTGCAACATATTTTTCGTGTTGTTCGGTCAAACTCAATTTTTCAATTTGAGTTATTTCGCGCAACATATTTTCGAGTAATTCAACTGGGCTTGGCGATTTCTCGCTAAAGAATTCACTAAGAGAAACAGCCTCTTGTGGTGCCCAGCCAACGTTGATACCGATACCTACAACTACGAATTTTTTTTGTTGATCGCCGACACTCAACATGCCACCGAGTTTGCGATCAACTATTAACAGATCATTTGGCCACTTCAATTTAATCATTGGAGTAGACGAGACATTTAGCCGACCGCTTGAAAACAGTTTTTGGCACGAATGAGCCGCGGCGAGCGCGACAATTCGCGGCCACATCGTCAGCAAATTTGATTCACCGCGAAATAAAAGCGAGACAAGAAGATTCTCCCCTGGTTTTGCCTCCCAAGTTCGGTCAAGCCGACCGCGACCAGCAGTCTGATTATCTGCCATTAAAACGCTATGGCTCGGCGCACCAGCAAGGGCATCGGCAAATAAGTCTGTGTTTGTGCTGCCAGTCTCCAACACTCTGCGCACAAACCAATTCTCGGGCCAGTTGTAATCGGTACTTGTCATCAGCGAGAATAGTAACTCGTGTTAAAGAAAATCCTTATCGCCAACCGAGGCGAAATCGCAGTACGAGTAATCCGCACCGCTCGCGAAATGGGCATCGCAACAGTCGCCGTGTATAGCGAACTTGATCGCAACGCGCTACATGTGCGACTTGCTGATGAAGCATTTGCACTGGGCGGAACGACTGCTGCTGAGAGTTATCTAAAAACTGATGCAATTATTGAAGCAATCAAACTCAGTGGCGCCGACGCTGTTCACCCTGGTTATGGTTTTTTTAGCGAGAATGCCGACTTTGCAAAAACTATTACAGATATGGGTGTCGCATTTATCGGACCACCGCCCGCAGCAATAGTCGAAATGGGAGACAAAGTTTCTTCACGTAAAGCAGCACTTCGTGGCGGTGCACCAATCGTGCCCGGCACAACAGAATTTCTAAAGAGCGCCGACGAAATTTTGGCATTCGGCAAAAGCCATGGCTGGCCAGTTGCAATAAAAGCTGCATTCGGCGGTGGCGGACGCGGAATGAAAGTTGTGCGCGACGAAAAGAGCGTGCAAGAAGCAATGGACTCAGCCCAGCGTGAGTCGAAAGCCTTTTTTGGCCGGGATGAAATTTATGTTGAGAAATACCTCTCGTGGCCACGACATATTGAAATTCAACTTGTTGGTGACACTCACGGCAACGTCGTGTGGGTTTCATCACGCGACTGCTCGGCGCAACGACGCCACCAAAAACTTATCGAAGAAGCCCCAGCACCGGCATTACCTGATGGCGTAGAAGAAGAAATGGGTGCCGCCGCAGTTAAAGCGGCAAAGGCAGTTGGCTACTTCAATGCTGGAACTGTTGAATTTATTTATCAGGATGAGGAGTTTTTCTTTTTAGAAATGAACACTCGTCTACAAGTTGAGCACCCAGTTACAGAACTTATTACTGGTATTGACTTGGTTGAGTGGCAAATTCGAGTCGCATCTGGTGAGAAATTGCCAATGTCACAAAAGCAAGTTTTAGCGGCTCGTCGTGGTCATGCAATTGAGGTGCGAATCAATGCCGAGAACCCAACAGCCGGAAAGTTCTTGCCGTCGCCTGGGACGATTACAAAACTCTCTACACCTGATGGTTTTGGTGTTCGATTCGACGGTGGCTACGAATCTGGTGACACAGTCAGTCAATATTATGACAATCTAATTGGAAAGTTAATTGTTTGGGGCAAAGATCGTGAGACTGCGATTGCGCGAACAATTCGAGCGCTCGAAGAGACCAAGATCGAAGGTCTACATACGACGATTCAAGCCGACCTTGCGATTTTGCGTCATCCAGATTTCGCCGCGACGAAACATTCGACCAAGTGGGTTGAAGAGACTTTGGATTTATCAAAAATTATTTCAACGACCGGTGAGACACAGGCCAACAGCGATGGTCTCGTTGAAAAAAACACTGTTGTCGAAGTTAACGGTAAACGATTTGATGTCAAAGTTTGGGTGCCGCCATTCGCAGGTACAGGTAGCAATTCGCAAAGTACGAAAACTAGATCAGCATCTCGCAGTGCGAGTCAGTCTGCAACAGCAGCAAGTGGCACAGTCACAGCGCCAATGCAAGGCACAGTAATTAAGTTGCTAGTAGCTGAAGGCCAAGTTGTGGCTGAAGGCGAAGCAGTTTTAGTGCTTGAAGCAATGAAAATGGAGAATCAAATTCAGGCAGACAAAGCAGGGACAATTAAGAAAATTAGTTGCAAAGCCGGCGACACCGTTGGTGCTGGTGATGTTCTACTCGTTATTGAATAGCTATTGAATAACAGATAATTCGCCCCTGTCGCTTCGGTCTGAACGAATTACAATAGCGATTATCTAATTTTAATGAAGCGAGCAATGTGACAACCGAAAATAATAACGAGCACCGAGACACTAGCCAAGACACAGATCAAATCTCTGACAGTCGATCTGGCTTTCAAGCTGAGCGCACTCGCAGACTTTCGGCAATTGATGAATTGAAAACAACTGGCGTAAATCCTTACCCGTATCGCTTTGATCGCACCCACACACTTGGTGAATTACGCGAAAAGTTTGCGCCCCTCGAGCCTGGCAATGAAACCGAAGAATCTGTTTCAGTTGCGGGGCGAATCATGCTTAAGCGAGATCAAGGAAAGCTAATTTTTGTCACGATCCGTGATCGCAGTGCAGACATTCAGTTATTTGTTTCTAAGTCAGTCGTCGGTGATGCTCAGTTTGATGTAATCAATAATCTCGATCTTGGCGACTGGGTCGGCGCACATGGCTTAATCATGACAACACGAAAAGGAGAATTGTCAGTCAAAGTTTCGTCAGTTTATTTGCTTTCAAAATCACTTAGACCACTGCCCGACAAATTTCACGGACTTACAGACATCGATACTCGTTACCGACAGCGCTATGCCGACTTAATTGTCAACGACGAAGCGCGTCGCGTATTTGAAGTTCGTCACGCAACCATTTCGAGTTTTAGAAGAACTCTTAGCGAGCGCGAATACATTGAAGTCGAAACTCCGGTTCTACACATGGAGGCTGGTGGCGCGCACGCACGACCATTTATTACTCATCACAATACACTTGACATGCAGTTGTTTTTGCGAATTGCACTTGAACTGCACTTAAAGCGATTGATCGTTGGTGGCATGGAGCGCGTCTTTGAGATCGGTCGAGTGTTCCGCAACGAAGGGGTCTCAACGCGGCATAATCCTGAGTTCACAATGATGGAGTCATACCAAGCGTTCGCCGATCACACCGACGTTATGGATTTGACTGAAGTGTTGATTCGAAATGCTGCTCGCGATGCACTTGGTACGACGTTTGTCAATATCCGTGGCACCGAATTTGATCTTGCCGAACCGTGGCGTCGCGTGCGGATGATTGATCTTGCCAGCGAAGCCGTTGGAGAAAAAGTTCATCCATCACAAAGTGTCGAGTCTTTGCGCGAAATTGCCAAGAAACACGGCATCCATACCGAAACGCGTTGGGGTTCTGGGCGCATCATCGAAGAAATTTTTGCCGAAAAGTCTGAGTCAACTTTGATTAAGCCGACTTTTGTGACTGGTCATCCGGTTGAGATTTCGCCACTTGCACGTGTTGACAGAGATGATCCGTTCTTGACTGAACGATTTGAGTTGTTCGTTGGTACACATGAACTTGCAAATGGTTTCACAGAACTAAATGATCCGATTGAACAGCGCGAGAGATTTGCAGAAGAAGCAAAATCAAAAGCAGCCGGCAATCTTGAAGCCGGAACAATCGATGAAGATTATTTGCGCGCACTCGAATACGGTCTGCCACCCACCGGTGGGCTCGGTATCGGCATTGATCGACTCGTGATGCTTCTCAGCGGTGCTTCAAGCATTAGAGATGTGATTCTGTTTCCGACTTTGCGACCAGAGGTGTTCGACTCATGAGCTCTGCAAAACTCGCTTGGGGTGTTGGCCTAGCCACGGTGGCACCAAACGACGCTGTACTTGATGTCTACTTCAGACGACTTGGCTGGGGCGAAAGTGCGCCCGAAGAATTTTTGTCATCGCTGCCCGATAGACACACCGACCCGCGTCGTGGTGTTGGCATTGTGCCCGTAAACATCTCAATTGACACGAGCATTGCGCCGCGCGATGCATCTGATGCATATTTGAGATTGCATTTAATGTCTCATCGTTTAGCATTGCCGAATTCGATGAATCTTGATGGAATATTTGGTTTGCTAACAAATGTTGCATGGACATCACTTGGCGCTGTACCCGTTGATGTAATCGACGAAGTCACATTTAACATGCGACGCAACGGCGAACACATCACAATTCACGGTGTTGACAAGTTTCCACGGATGACTGACTATGTTGTGCCAAGTGGCGTTCGCATCGCCGATGCATCACGTGTTCGCCTTGGCGCTCACCTTGCGTCTGGTACAACTGTGATGCACGAAGGTTTCTGCAACTTCAACGCCGGCACGCTTGGCACTTCAATGGTTGAGGGTCGTATCTCTGCTGGCGTTGTTGTTGACGACGGTTCTGACATCGGTGGCGGTGCTTCAATAATGGGCACACTTTCTGGTGGTGGCAAAGAAGTTATTCGTGTTGGCAAGCGTTGTCTGCTCGGCGCAAACAGCGGGCTTGGTATCAGCCTCGGTGATGACTGCATTATTGAGGCTGGCCTCTATGTCACTGGTGGCACATTGGTAAAACTTCCTGACGCGACCGTCGTTAAAGCGCGCGAACTTTCTGGTGCCAACAATTTGCTTTTCCGTCGCAACAGCCAAACTGGCGCCGTTGAAGCATCACAACGCACAGGCTCATGGGGCGGCCTCAATTCCGCCCTCCATAAAAACTAAAGGAGTCAACATGGCGAGGCTAAAACAAACGATCAAACGTCTCGCAACCTCATCTTTTGACAATCAACAGTCATCCATGATCAAAGAGATAATGGGATCTAATACTCTCTCGCTACTAGATGTTGGTGCTGCTAACGGCGCATACGATCGGTGGTCAGCTTTTCGAAAATCTATAAATTATTTTGGAGTTGAGCCGGATTCAAGATCATCTAAAAGCGTTATCAAGTCAAATAGTTCGTCGTCATACAATTCAGAAACTTTAATCACACAGGCCCTCTGGCACTCTAAAGGCGAAGTAACTCTGAACCTTTGTCGCAAGCCAATGGCTTCCTCAATTTATGAACCCAATCGTCAGTTCATTGACCTCTTTCCTGAACCAGAGCGCAACGACATAGTTGACACAGTAAAACTGCCCAGCGAAACGGTCGATCGAGTCGCTGAGCAGTTGAAGGCAAAATTTGATGTCATCAAACTTGATGTCCAAGGCGCAGAGCTCGACGTATTGAGTGGTGCAACAAACAGTCTCGCCCACACACTCGCAATCGATATTGAAGTTGAGTTCGCCGAACTATACAAAGATCAACCATTATTTGATCAAGTGTTCTCGTTCATGCGAAAATCAGGTCTCGAGTTCATTGACTTCACCTATATTTACCGATGGTCACCGGATTCTTTTAACGGTTTAGGACAGGCAACATTCAGTGATGCGCTTTTCATGCGACCGCCAGAAACGGTCGCTGAGTCAAAAGATGCAATGACGATCAGCAAGTTCGCGATGATTTGTGCTGTTTACGAGCGTGGAGACTTGTTGTTACGTCTTGGCAATGCTTGCTCAAGAAATAGTTCAGTTGAAAAACAAAAGATCAGCCGTATTCTCGATTTGGGTAAATTGTTGAGTCGGCGAAATGCCAGAACTCAACGCCGGCTCAATCGCGCAACGAAAATTATCCGACTGTTCCACCCACGTATCCATGCACACATTTTGCATTAGTAGGAAAGATGCATATGAAATTTGAAGAATTGGTTGACTTAGTTCGGGCGCGGCGCACCGACATGATGGTTGACAAAGATCGAGCGCTTGACGCTGGTGTCGTCGAAAAACTTTGTGAACTCGCAATGTGGGCGCCAAATCATAAACTCACATTTCCGTGGATGTTTGCTGCCGTAACAAATGACGCCCGCGAGCGCTTGAGTAATTGCACCGCAGATGCAATGGCGCGCGACGGTGACAAGCCAGAAAAAGTCGCCAAAGCACGCACCAAGTTTCAGCGCGCACCAGTAATTTTGATAGTCGGCACCGAGTCTGGTGATACCCAATTGCGCACAGAAGAAAACCGCGATGCAGTTTCAGCGGGAATTCAAAATATTTTGCTCGGCGCGACATCGCTCGGCTTGGCCAGTTTTTGGTCGAGTTGCCCTAAAGGCGTCAACGATGACATTGTAAATTTCTGCGATTTCAAGCCGGGTACTCACATCACGGCGATGATCTATCTCGGTTACCCGCAACGCCAAGCACCAGCAATCGAACGTCCTCCAGTAAAAATCAAAACAATTTCGAATTAAACGCTCAACTCAACTTGGCTGATAAACGCCAAACACCTCACGCAGAACATCACTAACCTCGCCAAGTGTTGCGCTAGCCCGCAATGCATCTTTCATCGGATACAAAACATTGTCGCTTTTAAGAGCAGCATCTTTTAATTTTGCGAGCGCAGTCGTCACATCGCTCTGGTTTCGTGTTGCACGCAATTTTGCCACTCTCGCAATTTGATTACGCTCAAGTTCTGGGTCAACTTTTGTCGGCGTTGGTCGCACATCGTTGTCTACTTCAAATTTATTTACACCAACCACCACTCGCGAACCGTCATCAATTGATTTCGTATACGAGTAGGCCGACTCTTCAATTTCACCCATCTGAAACCCAGACTCAATTGCTTGCACTGCCCCACCCATTGCTTCGATCTGCTCGATGTACTCCCACGCCAAGCGCTCAACTTCGTTGGTCAATGACTCAACATAATAAGAACCAGCAAGTGGATCAGGTGTGTCGGTGATTCCACTCTCGTAGCCAATGATTTGTTGCGTGCGCAAAGCAATCCGAGCCGCATCTTCGGTCGGCAAACTTAATGCTTCATCAAAGCCATTGGTATGCAAACTTTGTGTTCCGCCTAGTACGGCAGCCATACTTTGCACGGCAACTCGGACGATATTGTTTTGCGGCTGCTGTGCCGTAAGCGTCGAACCACCAGTTTGGGTGTGAAATCGCATCAGGGCACTTGCCGGGTTTTTTGCACCAAATCGCTGTGTCATGATCGTGTGCCACATTCGACGACTGGCACGAAACTTTGCGACTTCTTCAAAGAAATTATTATGACCGTTCCAAAAGAAACTAAGTCTCGGTGCAAAATCGTCGACATCAAGCCCCGAGTCAACAGCAGCCTGCACATAGGCAATCGCGTTTGACAAAGTAAACGCAAGTTCTTGAACCGCAGTCGAGCCCGCCTCACGAATGTGATAGCCGGAAATCGAAATTGTGTTCCACTTCGGAACATGCTTGGCGCAATAGGCGAAAATATCCGTGATAAGTCGCATCGACGGACGCGGCGGATAAATATAGGTACCGCGAGCAATATATTCCTTCAACAAATCATTTTGAATTGTTCCAGAAATTTCGGTTGACTTAACACCACGTTCTTCGGCAACTAGTTCATAAAGAAGCAACAACACAGACGCCGTCGAATTAATCGTCATTGATGTCGTCACTTTGTCGAGCGGCAAATCAGCCAGCAACACGCGCATGTCTTTGATCGAATCAATCGCCACACCAACTTTGCCAACTTCACCAGCCGCACGTGGGTGATCGCTGTCGTAGCCCATTTGTGTTGGCAGATCGAACGCACACGATAAACCTGTCTGACCAGCATTTAGCAAAAACTTAAATCGTTCGTTCGTATCGGCTGCTGTACCAAAGCCCGCATATTGACGCATTGTCCATAAACGATCACGATGCATCGTCGGATAAATGCCCCGCGTATACGGCGCCTCACCTGGCAGACCGACAAGCGCCTTTTCATCAAAACCCATCAAAGAATCACTTGTGTAGAGCGCTTCTACTTCGATTCCGGAGTCGGTAGTTTTCTTGTTCGCCGAGTTTTTATCGCTTTGATTTTTTATGTTCATACTTGTCGTAAAGGTTACGAGTTCGGCTGCCTTGCTGCGACCACGGAGATCTCGACTAGCCATTCGGGTCGGGCAAGTGCAGGCACAGTTACGAGTGTGCTCGCTGCGCGATGCCCAGCCAGTGCAAGATCTCGCGCCGCCATCACTATTTTCAACTGATCGCCAAGTTCTGGCGAATTCACGACATAAGTCGTCACCGAAACCACATCGTTAAACGTCATTGATCCTTCTGCCAAAATCGCTGAAATATTTTGCCAAACGACACTTGCCTGCTCGCCGATAGTCACGGGCACACTGCCGTCACGCTTTGTCGGCACCACCCCGGATGTGAGTACGAGTTCAGAACCCGCTGGCACATGTACGCCATGCGCATATGCCGCCGCTGGGGCTGCCAGTTCAACAGGTTTCAACTCGCGTGAGATGGTCACAACCTTCACGATAAGCCATAATTAACAGATGAGCAAAAACATCGTTGGTAATGAGAATCTCGCTGACATTCAAGTGCTCGAAAGAATCCAACAAAGAGTTCTCTGGCTCGCAGTTCGGATGGTTGACTATGCCAACCGCGAACGCGAGATACCCCCCGCGCCCGGCGGACGCGACGCCGAATTCAATGTAAAAGTTGGCGGGCACATGGCCAGCAGTGCTTCAGTCGTAAGCATCATGACTTCGCTGTGGTTCGGTCACTTAAATGGTGACGACAAAGTTGCTGTCAAACCGCACGCTTCACCAATTTTTCATGCGATCAAATATCTCACTGGCGAACTTGACAAGTCATATCTAAAACGACTGCGCACTCTCGGCGGCTTGCAGAGTTATCCGAGTCGAACAAAAGATCCCGATGTTGCTGATTTCTCAACCGGCTCTGTTGGGCTCGGTGCTGTTGCGCCGTTGTTTGCGGCAATGGTTCGACGATATGTCGACGCACATTTCTCACCACGACCAGCAGCGCGTTTCATCGCACTCGTTGGTGATGCCGAACTAGACGAAGGAAATATCTGGGAAGCAATTGCAGACCCGTCACTTCAAGGTCTAGGCAATGTGATGTGGATAGTTGATGCCAATAGGCAAAGTCTTGACCGCGTTGTGCCCGGCATGAAAATTAAAAAGCTTGCCGGGTTTTTTGCTGATGCAGGATGGCATGTAATCGAAGCAAAATACGGACATAAATTGCAGGCCGCATTTGCACAGCCAGGTGGCGAATCATTGCGCAGTTACATCGACGATATGTCAAACGAGCGTTACCAAAGTTTATTCAGTGTGTACGGCGCAGCCTTGCGTGAAAAGTTTTTGGTCGGTGCACCTGCCGAAGTTGTCGCATTTATCAATGACATCTCAGACGACGACCTAGCGCCCCTGGTGCAAAACTTGGGTGGTCACGACATAGAAATGCTGCTTGACGCCTATCGCGAATGCGATCTGGTTACCGACAAACCGAGTGTTGTTTTTGCTTACACAGTCAAAGGTTGGGGCTTGCCAATTGCTGGTGACCCACTTAACCACGCGGCTCTACTTTCTGAAACTCAAATCGATGACTTACGCAAACGCAACGGCTTGACCCTCGAAACTGAATGGGATCAGTTCGTCAGTGACACCGAAGAAGATCGAGTCTGTCGCGCAGTGGGTGGCGACATCAACAATAAAGAACTACCTGACAGACCAGTGCTGAATATTCCAAACGAAGTCAGTATTGCAGTTGGCAAGAAACCAATGTCAACTCAGGAAGTTTTTGGTCGACTGTTAACTGGTCTTGGCGCAATCCCCGAGGTTGCTGAACGAATGGTTACGACTTCACCAGACGTCAGCGTCAGCACAAATTTAGGCGGATGGATAAATAAGTTCGGCGTCTTTAGCTCAGACGAGAAACCAAATTATTTAGGCGATGATCGATTATTACGATGGAACGAAGGACCGCAGGGCCGTCACGTCGAACTAGGTCTCAGCGAAATGAATTTATTTCTTGCTCTGCACGCATTTGGTCTTGGTCACGAACTACATGGTGAGCATCTACTCCCAATTGGCACCGTCTACGATCCATTTGTTTGTCGTGGATTAGACGCGTTGATTTATGCCTTATACAACGGTGCGCGATTTATTTTGGTCGGTACACCTTCTGGTGTAACTCTGGCACCCGAAGGTGGAGCGCACCAAAGCACTGTCACAACTTCACTCGGCATAGAACTTCCGAATATGACATATGCCGAACCGTGTTATGCCCGCTCGCTTGATTGGTTGTTATGCAACGGGCTTGAGCGACTTGGTACGCCAGATGGCGACAGCATGTATTTGCGACTTTCAACGCGACCGATTGATCAAGCACCTTTTGAAAATGTTTTGGCAGCGCGTGGCACCGATGCGTTACGTGCGGATGTTTTAGCGGGCGGATATCGACTACACGAACCCACAGACAAACCAACTGATTTGATTATTGCCGCAACCGGCAGCGTCGTACCAGAAGCACTCGCGGCAGCAAAACTTCTTGAGTTAGAAGGCGTCAACGCGGTCGTGATTGACATTTGTTCACCTGACCGGATTTACCGTGGCTGGCGCACTGCTCAGCAAAACGCAACCCGCCATGGGGTCACAACCCGTGATATCGGTCATCTCGGACTGCTGTTGCACGAGTCCGAGCGTCGCCTACCAATTTTGACGGTGCAAGATGCTGCGAGTCATAGCCTTGCTTGGCTCGGCTCGGTTTATGGGGCACGAACTGTGCCGGTTGGTGTTGACGAATTTGGTCAATCTGGCACAATTGCCGAACTATATGGCATTTTTGATTTACTACCCGAGCAACTCGTTAATGCTGCGTTGCTTGCATTGTCGTAACCTGATGTTATGGCAATCATTGAACAATCATCAGCTACGAAAAAAATAATTGACGGCATCGAATTGTCTCCAAAAACCGTGGCACAACTCGGGCCACCCAAATTTGAAACATTTGAGCAAGAGCGACAACATCGCAAGGAAAAACTTGCTGGTGCAATGCGCATTTTCGGACGTCTTGGGTTTGGCGAAGGCGTTGCTGGGCATATCACTGTGCGTGACCCAGAGTTCACCGATCACTTTTGGGTCAACCCGTTTGCAAAAAGTTTTCGCTATATGTCTGTTAGTGATTTGATTCTCGTCAATCATGACGGTGATGTCGTCTACGGTTCTCAGCCCGTCAACCGTGCGGCATTTTGTATTCATGCGGCGATTCATCACGCTCGACCAGATGTCGTTGCAGCTGCTCACGCTCATTCGCCATACGGCAAGTCTTGGTCGTCACTTGGGCGACTTCTTGACCCAATCACACAAGACTCTTGTGCTTTCTACGAAGATCACACAGTGATCACTGAACAAGGTGGCGCCGTGGTATTTGAAGTAGCAGCTGGTGAAGAGATCGCCGCTAAATTTCCAAAAGGCAAGGCCATGATTCACCAAAATCATGGCCTAATAACAGTTGGTGAAACCGTTGATGCTGCAGCATTTTGGTTCATCACGATGGAGCGAAATTGCCAAGCACAGTTAATGGCCGAGGCTGCTGGTAAACCAAAGTTAATTTCTCACGAAGATGCAAGTTATACGCAACAATTGACGGGGTTTCCGACTGCTGGTTGGTTGCAATTTCAACCTCTGTGGCAAGACATCTGCCGTACTGATCCAGATCTTTTCGATTGAGTTCAAATACCGCCTCGCGCGGATTAAATCGTTTTGCAAATACTGCACCACCTGAGGCGCTGTTCATCGTCTCGGCAGTCGGTCAATACTGTGGCGCTGTAATCGCAGTTCAATTATTTGATGACTTGGCGCCAGCCAGTGTCGCTTGGCTTCGCGTTATTGGTGCAGCACTAGTGCTAATTATTTTTTCAATTCCGACTTTGCGTCGTGGCGGACGCTGGACCCGGAACGAACTAATTTCAGTCAGCCTGTTCGGCATATCAACCGCACTGATGAATTTATTTTTCTACTTAGCGATTCAGCATCTTGATCTTGGCAAAGGTGTAGCGATTGAATTTATTGGTCCAATCACTGTTGCCGCACTTCGAACTCGCACTAGCCGAAACGCACTCGCACTGGTCTGCGCCGTAATTGGTGTCTTAATACTTTCCGGAATTGAATTCGGTAATGAACCGGTCGGATTATTTTTTATTTTTCTGGCATCAATTATGTGGGCTGCATACATCGTCATTGGGGCAAAAGTGGCGCGCTTTGACCGCGGTGTCTCAGGCTTAGGAGTTGGCTTGTTAATCGGCGCGATTTTTATTGCACCATTTGGTGCACCAACAAGCGGACCAGCCTTTAGCGCCCCGTGGATTCTCGCAACTTGTTTTCTCGTTGGGATTCTTTCAAACGCAATCGGATATGGAATTGATCAATACACATTGCGCAGAATCCCTGTAAGAAGATTTTCTATTTTGCTTGCATTGCTACCAGTAACTGCAACAGTATTTGGTTTAGTTTTTCTTGATCAAGTGCCAAGTATCACAGATTTAATTGGTATTAGTTTTGTTCTCGCTGGTGTCGTCGTGCAACAACGCGACACACTTCCTGCTACCGAAGTAATTGCTTAGCTAATAAAGCCTGAAGTTGTTTCGTCGGTCAAGTTAGACTTGACGCTTCTGCGAGGATGTATTGGTTCGGTATGCGCATAATCCCCAAAAAAATACCTAGACGTATCAGCTCTGTTATTTGCTCGGCAATGTTTATCGCTGCGGTCACGCCACTGCAACAGGTAAACGCCGCTGATGGGCAACTGCCAGGCGGAATCGTCGTATATGGTCGCGGATTTGGCCACGGTCGAGGGCTTAGTCAATACGGCGCGTACGGCTGGGCGACGACATCTGGTTGGTCGTGGGAGCAAATTATCGACTTCTATTACGGAGGTGCAACCGGCAACACTCGCTCACCTCTTGAAGCGCCCAACCAAGAAATGAGTGTTTGGTTGAGTTTGTTTAACGCCAGGCAAACTGGCGTCGTTTCTGACTCTGGCACAATGCGTTTACTTGAAGACACAGATCAAGCCAGACGCTTCACCAGCATGATTGCCCGCGAAAAGACGGGCACTGAACGCGTTTATCAAGTTTGGGGTTCAGCAGAACGCAAGTGCCTTGCTGAGACTGATGTGCCAGAAGCGTCGGGTTTCACACTCGTCGGTGAGTTCAATGAACAGGCATCATTTTTAACTAACGCCAGCCAAGACTCTGCTGGTGCAGCGCTTGAGATGGTTGGACTATGCGAACCAAAGGCAAATGGTTTCAACCAAGTTCGCTACTATCGCGGATTAATTCGTGCGATGAACAACACCAAAAATGAAAACCGCACGATCAACATCGCTCGTCTTGACGATTATCTTCGCGGTGTTGTGCCGCGTGAATCGCCATCAAGTTGGGGTGATGCTGCTGGTGGTGCCGGAATGAATGCTCTGCGCGCGCAGGCTGTTGCTGCTCGGTCTTACTCAGTTACCGAAAATCGTTATACCGGGTTGGCTAAAACTTGTGACACTCAAGACTGCCAAGTTTACGGTGGCGCAGCGTTACGCACTGCAGTAAATGCAACACCAGCAATTTTAGAAACTGCGAACACAGATCGAGCAGTTCTCGAAACCACTGGAGTAATTATCCGCAATCCACAAGGCAACGTTGTTCGTGCCGAGTTTTCATCTTCAAATGGTGGGCGAACTGCTGGCGGAGCGTTTCCAGCGCAAATTGACCAAGGCGATCTTGCTGCCAACAGTTCATTGATGGTTTGGTCTCGTGGTTTTTCTGCGGCGCAAATTGTGGCGAAGTATCCGCAAATCGGAATTCTCACATCTGTAACGACTGCCAATGACGGACTCGGCGGAGATTGGGGTGGCTACGCAGTCGAAGTAACAGTCACGGGCACGACTGGCTCTGCAAAAATGTCAGGCTGGAGTTTTCGCACAGCATTTGATCTTCCGTCACCATGGTTTGGGGTGACGCCAATATTTGGAGCACCGCTAGATGCCGGAGCAGTTGGCACAATGCTGTTTGTCGGTGACTCTGTTGGCGAAAGTATTGCCACAGAATTTAAGGCCACAGTCACACCCGCGTATCCTTCAATAAATTTTCAAGCGCTTTCGAATAGATGCATGGTCGGAACAGCTTGTGTAACCCCTGACAAAGGTTCACCAGATGCACTCGCGATAATTAACTCTCTGACCCCAGAACAGTTTCCGGCGATTGCGGTCATACAACTCGGCTACAACGATGACCCGAGCACAATGTCTAGTGATGTGACTCAAGTTGTTAACGCTCTCAACTCTCGCAATGTTCAGCGAATAGTTTTCATAAATCTTTCAACACGACGATCATCGCAAAATTACGCTCTGTCAAATGTTGCATTTTCTACGGCGGCAGCAACGAATCCAAATGTTTCGGTTCTTGACTGGAATGCGGCGAGCAGTGCATCGTCTCAATCGCGCTGGTTTCGTGATGATGTGCACCTCACTACTACTGGCCGTGCCGAGTTTGCATTGTTTCTACGCAATCAACTCGACGCGCTGCGCACACAAGGTTTAATCACAGCTAATGCTTCAAGTGTTTTACCACTTGCCGTGCCTTTGACAACCGGCAACCGCGGCGCGCCTGTTTCAACTTTGCAGAAGGCGCTAAACACAGCGCTTGGACTTAAGAAGAAACAAAAACTTTCTACAGATGGGAACTTCGGCAAAGGTACCGCAACCGCCGTGGCAAAGCTAGAGGAGCTCAAAGGTCTGCCTATTGACGGCATCGCAGATGCAGCAGTACTCGCCGCGTTGGGCATTGACTCGACGACATTCTCACTGGGCTTGAAATCAAACCATACTTCCGTGGCGGCCGCACAAACTGCTCTGAGCCGTGTGCTCGCAGTAAAAATGAAAGCCGATGGAATCTTTGGTTCTGGCACTTCCAAACAATTGAAGAGATTTCAAAAGACTGTTGGACTCAAGCAAACTGGTGTGATTGATCGAACAACTTGGCTTTCACTTCTTGCCGCAAGCGTCGCGGTAGTAACTACTAAATAACTAAAAATTATTTTTTTTCGAAGCGGGCGTGCCATGAAGCGTCGCTAACCAAAGTCGGGTAAGTCGCTTTGTATTCACGCTTCAGACGACTGTAGTTAAGAGCAATATCTTTGGTCACCACACACACTTCGCGCAATAACGAAAAGAATCGTCGCGAGTCGCGCTCAACCAAGAAACCTTCAGGTAAACGGTCATGGCGATACAAAATGCGGTTGTATCGAGTTGCAAGTCCAACTGCGCGTGAGTCAATTGGCGCTGTCTTGAGAACATCTCGGCGCATTATCTTCGGCAAGATATAACCACCAACGAGTGGAATCGCGAGAGCGAAACCGATCAACCGAATGGCTTTTGGCCTCGGCTTTGTAATCGCAACAGCTGCTAGTTCAGCTGGTAATGGCCCTGGCTTTTCTTCCGTGACTCTACGCAATTCATCATGCAGCGCCGAATGATCTGTCGCCATCAACGCGTCGGGGCCAGCCAAGTAAGCGCGAACACCACGAATCATGTATTCAACGCTGGCGTAACGCATTGAAAACAGATTACGAAAACTCAGTGCGATGAAGCGACGTGCTAAGTGCCACCAATGGTGATTCGCAAATACAAGCGTGTCGACTATCGCGAAATTTCGTTTCTCATAAAATAGCGACGACGGATTGTTCTTTAAACCAAAGTCTGCGTGCCAAACAATTACACCGTTCATCGTCACGCTGTGCTTGCCGGTATGCATCAAGCCAAACGCGACGTCGTCACCGCGCACGAAAATCGGCAGCGGATTATCCCGCGTTATCGCTATCGGAAATGCCGTGTACCACCAAGCCGTGTACGCAAACTTTTTTTCGCGTGCGTCACGCAATGCAAGTTTGCGTTCTCGAAGGTCATCTTCACGACCGATCGCTCGCAATGGGTATAGAGACCTCCAGCGATACTTGGAGCCAGCCTCAAATTGCATCCACGCTTGTTCTTCGCTAAGCATTGCTCCGTGAATACACAGATTCGCATCGCGCGCAAAAGTAAACAATGCAAATGTTCGCACGAGCGCTTCTGGCTCAAGTGTGATGTCGTCGTCCATCAACAACACGTGGGTTGACCAACCTTCATCGCGCAAATGGATTATTCCGCGGGCGAACCCACCAGCGCCGCCCAAGTTTGGATTCTGAACAACCGTTATGGGGGCATTCGGCGCAGTATCAAAATTGATATTTCGTGCATTGTCAACTACCAGTATTCGCATGCGGTCGCGAAGAGAATCAACATTTTCAACTAGCTGTAAAACTTTAGCCACAGTCGGCTTCACATAATCTTGGCGATTGAAAGTTGTAATTGAAAGACTCAGGCGTACTTCGCGCGGTGCTGTTGTCGTAGTCGTCCATTGTCCGCCAGAAACAACTACTTCTGATTGCTCGGCGCTGACTCTAATGAAATAAGTGCCGATTGATGATTTTGCAAAGTCAGGCACCTCCAATGTTGTTTTGCCACTTGAAGAGATTTCGGCGCTGGCGACCATTTTTTCTTGCAGAGATAGCCCACCAACTACTGACCTAACACCGACCAACTCAATTCGGCCAGAGCCAGAAGCATGCACAGTTACGCTCAAACAATCAACAGTGGTGAGTCGCTTCCACCTACCAGCGGCGAATACCCCGAATGAAGTGTCAAAACTAATTTCAGCGCCTTTAACAAGCACTGCAGTTTCGTTGGCGAAACTCACATCACCCTGAGCACGTACATACAGCAGTGGCTCTGTGGTTTCAGCGCGTGGTAGTACCAAACGCTGTAATAAAAAACCTGTCATTTCATACCATCGGATCTATCGAAAATGAGGGCAACGGTTTATTGCTCGCTAAACAGTTAAGCATCTCGTGCGAGGCGCCGAGTGCTTCATGAATCGTTACATCCATGTCCAGATAGCGGTAAGTACCCAGTCTGCCCATAAAAGTTACCCCGGTTGCCGTTCTTGCCCGCTGCACATAATTAAGTAACAGTTCTTTTTCTTTGACGCGACGAATCGGATAATACGGCGTATCGCCCTCGCCACACAATCTCGAGTACTCGTGGTAGACCACGGTGCGGTCGTGACTCTCCCATGGTGCAAAATGTTTGTGCTCAGTGATTCGCGTGTAAGGCACATCTACATCGCAATAATTTACTACTGGATATTTCTGATAGTCGCCATCACTCGTCTCGGCGACGAAGTCAAGTGTTCGATAACCAAGTCGGCCATATTCGTAATCAAAATAAGCATCAATCGGTCCTGTCCAAATGACATGATCAAACTCGCCATATTCGGCTGTATTTCTCGGCGAGAACTTTGTACTCAGGCGCAGAGAAATATTCGGATGATCTAAAATCGCCTCAACGATTGGTGTATAGCCATTTTTTGGGATTGCCTGATGAGGATGATTGAAATATGAATCATCCTCATTAAATCGCACTGGCAACCTCGCCAAAATACTTGCGGGCAAATCTTTTGGGTCAACCCCCCATTGCTTTGCTGTATACCCAGAGAAAAATGCGTCGTATAATTCGCGTCCGACAAATCGCAAACCCTGGTCTTCAAAAGAAACAGGCGAAGTAATAGTCGCATCACCCTTTGTGGCGATAAACGCTTCGGCTTGTTGCGGCGTAAAGTCGGTGCCGAAGAACTGATTTATCGTCGTCAAGTTCACTGGTAGCGAATACATTTTGCCATTAGAGATCGCTTTGACTTTATGGTTGTACGGCAGCATCTCGCCAAAACGATTGATGTACTCCCAGACATGCTCGTGCTGCGTGTGAAAAATGTGCGGCCCGTAGGTGTGCACCATCACCCCTGTTTCATGGCGAGCCGTGTGGCAATTGCCAGCGACATGATCGCGAGTGTCAAAGACAACTGATTTGTGCCCTGCGGTGGCTAATTCTCGGGCGACAACTGCGCCCGTAAAACCTGCTCCCACTATGGCAAAACGCACTAGATAATCATACGACCTGGGCTAGTCGCGCTGAGTTGTCTAGTTGTCTAGTTAACTAGGGAGCTAGTGCGCGAGCCATGGCGCACACGCGCCTTCAAGATCACGGATTTGAATTCGTTCTCGATTGTCATACGTCACAGCGTTGTTCGGATCACGTTGCAATTTGAAAGTCCTGAAAGTCATCTCAGTCGTGTCAATCGCGAGTATTTTTCCGATTAAAGACTCGCCAAGATTTAGCAAAATCTTCAATGCCTCAAGTGCCTGAATTGACCCGACAATTCCTGGTAACACACCAAGCACTCCAGCTTCAGAACAACTAGGTGCGAGTTCTGATGGTGGTGGCTCAGGCACCATATCGCGATACGTCGGACCAAGCACTGGATGAAACACGCTGACCATGCCTTCAAATCTGAAAATAGAACCGTGCACAACTGGAATGCCCAGTTTTACGCTCGCATCATTTAACAAATATCTGCTCGGAAAATTATCTGCACCGTCAACAATTACGTCGTAGCCGGTGAGAATTTCAATGACATTTTCTGCACACAGGCGCGTGTCATAAGTTACGACATCAACATCAGGGTTAATCATCGTCAGCGTTTTTTTAGCAGAGTCAACTTTTCTCTCGCCCACTCGATCAATGTTGTGCAAAATTTGTCGTTGCAAATTTGAAGCATCAACTACGTCCATGTCGACGATTCCGATTGTTCCAACTCCGGCTGCGGCCAAATACATTGCTGCCGGAGAACCCAGACCGCCTGCACCGAGTAACAAGACTTTGCTTGAAAGTAATTTCGATTGTCCTTCAACGCCGACCTCTGGCAACGACAAGTGTCGCTGATAACGATTGCGTTGCTCAGCAGTCAATTGCGCTGGAGTTCTCCACGCGCGCCCTTCGTCTTTCCACTTTCCGTATCCGCCAGCCATTGACAAAACATTTGTGTAGCCAAGTTCTTGCAAAGTTTTTGCTGCAAATGCACTGCGTACACCGCCGGCACAATAAACAATTACCTCTACTGATTTATCGACGATTTTTGTTTCTATCTGCGCTTCGAGATGCCCACGAGCGATATGCACAACATTTGGCAGCGCACCTTGCTCATACTCGTCTGGCTCACGAACATCTAAAACAACAACTTGACTGGCTTCAATTTTTGTGGCCGCAGTTTGCGTATCAATTTCTGTGATTTTTGACTTCGCATCGGCGAGCAATTCGCGAAAACTAGACATATCAATACCCTACCGTTATGGTCAGGATTTAACGACACTGCAGATCTGTGGCAGAACTTCTGAAATTTCATTATTCATAACAACATCGGCGTAGTGATCCATCTCTGTTGGTTGCTTATTGACGATGATTACTTTGGCACCAGAGTTTTTCGCGCGAGGCAATGTATTTGCTGCCGGAAATACTGACAACGAAGAACCAACTGCAATGAAAACTTCGCAATTAGTACTGGCTTCGAGCGCACGAGCCATCACATCTTGATCAAGTGGCTGGCCAAATAAAATTGTGTCGCTCTTGAGTATCCCATCACAAAGTTCACATCTCGGGTCAGAATCACCGGCGACAACTCTTGCCAATGCTTGCACCATTGGTCGGCGATCTTTACAACTCCAACAACACGTGCGATGAAGTGTGCCGTGCACTTCAATAACTTTGCTCGGATCATGACCTGCGCGTTGGTGCAATTCATCCACATTTTGTGTAATTAACGCGACCAAAGAATTGCACTTCTCAAGTTCAAACAAAGCCTTGTGCCCTGCATTTGGTTGCGGGTCACCATGTATCCATTTGACTCGGTTTTGCCAAGAACGCTTTCGTAACTCGTGATCGTCTAGATAATGACGAAGTGTTGCCGCTCGCTCGGCATCTGGGTTAAGCGTCCATAAACCTTTAGGGCCGCGAAAGTCAGGAATACCTGAATCAGTTGAGATGCCAGCGCCAGTCAAAACCGTAATTCGTCGCGCATCTGCAACAAGTTTGCAAGCAGTTTCTAATGCGACAGGGTCAATGCTTGAGTTTTGAATATCTGACACGTAACTATTCTTGCGTCATATTTTGTAAATCAACACCGCAACCAAAGTTAAATGCACACACGGTTGTTATGAACTCAAATCTTTGTGACTTTTCTAATGGCGAAATATACGTTTCAGAATGGGTTGACCCAGTAGTCAATATCTCTGGCTTTGATACTTGTGGTGAGTACGTCGAAACATTTTGGCTAGGCATCATTGGCCCGAGCGCCACTTGGGCGATGAGATTTTTGGCTCGTGAACTCGACGTCTTTCCAAATGGATACTGTCTCGATCTCAATGACACCGCAATGGCACTCGGCTTGGCATTTCGAAATGGCAGTGGGTCACTTGAGCGTGCAATCCAACGATGCGCGACGTTTGGCCTGGTCGCACAGTTGCCGCAAACTTTGGCAGTGCGTCGGCGCGTACCGTCAGTCACGAAGCGACAACTATTACGACTGCCGACGACATTACAACATAGCCACAGCCAACTTTTTGCGACTAGTTGATTAAATCTTAAATTCGCGCGCTATTTTTCTGAAACTTTACGCCGAATTTCTACGATCTTTTCGTGATCATGATTGGCATCATCGCCGTGTTCGGCAAGCGCCGCAGTGCGATCTTTAGCCGCTTCGCGTTCGGCAATAGTTGTGTCAACACGCTTCAACGCAGCATCGGTACCATGCTCGTGAATAAACGTTGCCCACTCGACAAGTGATTCAACCATCTCAGACTCTGGCACCACAGCGACATTTCGACCCTTGACGAACAAATGTCCTCGCTTATTGCCCGCAGCGATACCCAAGTCGGCTTCACGTGCTTCGCCCGGGCCATTGACAACACAACCCATCACTGCAATTTGCAGTGGAAGCTTTTTATCGGCAAACGCTGCTTGAGCTCGTTGGGCAATGTCAATCACATCAACTTCAGCGCGGCCACAACTCGGGCAAGCAATTAAATCAACATTTTTTCTTTCGCGTAAACCAAGTGCTTCTAACAACTGTCGACCTGCTCGTGCTTCTTCAATCGGGTCGGCCGTCAGGCTGTAACGAATTGTGTCGCCGATACCTTCAAGCAACAGTGTCGAGATACCAGCAGTGGCTTTGATCAAACCGCCTGGCAGCGGGCCGGCTTCGGTTACCCCTAGATGCAAAGGAAAATCTGTGATCGCACTGAGCATACGATAAGCCTCAACCATCAACGGAACATTTGATGCTTTAACCGAAATTTTGACCAGATCGAAATCAACTTCCTCGAAATAGCGCAACTCTTGTTGCGCTGATTCAACCATTGCTTCAGCCGTGAGTCCGCCGTGTTTTTCGTAAAGAGAAGAATCTAACGATCCGCCATTAACACCAATGCGAATCGACACACCGCGATCACGCGCTTCTGATGCCACCGCCTTAATGTGCTCAGGCTTACGAATATTGCCTGGGTTAAGCCGCAACCCATGTACACCAGCCTCAAGTGCTGCCAATGCCATGCGATATTGGTGATGTATGTCGGCGATAATTGGCACAGGTGATCGCGGCACAATTTGCGCCAAACCTTCGGCGGCCTGCGCGTCATTGCATGTACACCGCACAATGTCACAGCCCGCAGCAGCCAAAGCATAAATTTGTTGCAAAGTACCGTCGACATCAGCAGTTTTCGTAATCGTCATTGATTGCACGCTGATTGGCGCATCGCCACCAACTAATACTTTTCCGACTTTTATCTGTCGAGTTTTTTTACGCTCGTACTTTGATTGAGTCATAAAACTAAAAACGGTCAGCCGAGTGGACTTGTGACATCAAGATACAAACCAGCAAAAAGCAACATGACCAGCAACGCGACGACTGTAGTTGCCACAGGCACCATTTTGCCAACATCGGCACGATAAATCCGACCGCGGCGAGATCGAAACCTTTCGTAAGTCGCAATAGCTGCATGACCACCGTCAAATGGCAAAAGCGGCAACATATTAAACACTCCGACGAAAACGTTGACGCTGGCCAACATAAGCAAAATGCCTTTGAGCCCTTCACTGCGACCTATCTCGCCGCCCACTTGGCTTGCACCAACAACAGTCGTCGGACGAGTTAAAGGGTCAGGCTCAGCAGCAACGACATTTGAAATAATGTTCGCAGGGTTGATTACGACAAATACACCAGTTACCGATGCGCGTGCAGCCGTAACAACATCAGCGAGCCCGTATCCAACGGCGCCAAAGATATTTTGTTGCACGTATTTATAAGAGTCTGTTGAAACACCTAAAAATGCAATCTGCGGATTAGCCGGATTGCTAATTAGCTTTGCGCTACGAGAGAACACTTCGCCATCGCGCTTAATTTCGACTTGAACTGTGTCGCCTGGTTTAAAAGCAACAATTGTCTCTATCAGTTCTACTCGTGAGGCAATTTTGGTTGCGTTGATCGCCAATATTTGATCGCCATCTTGCAAACCAATTTCTTCTGCAGGCGAGCCAGTGGCAGGCGCGCCGTAGATCAGCAACTCTTTTGTATCGCCGAATCGACCTGCTGTTGCATAGACACCGATAAATAAAGTCGCGGCGATAATCATGTGCATAACCGAGCCAGCAGTAATTACAAAAATTCTTTTTGGATAAGACTGTTGTCGATAAGCGCGCGGCTCATCGGCAGGATCACACTCATCTAAATTGTTCATGCCGACAATGCGCACAAATGCACCGATCGGCAATGCTCTTACACCGAATTCAACTTCGCCTCGCTTGGTGCTCCAGACTCTTGGACCAAAACCCATGTAGAACTGAGTCACCTTCATGCCACTGCGCCGCGCGCTAACGAAGTGTCCGAGTTCGTGTAAAAAAACTGACACAATTAGCCCGACTACGAATAACAGCGACCACGGATTTTTAACACCCAGCCACGCAAGTAGACCGACGACGATCACGACAGTAGTCCAAGTGGTCACCGCACTATTTTTCACAACATCTTGATCATCCACTGCCCCACCGGCAGCAATCTCATTGCGAAACTTTGAATAAATTGAACTCAACTTACAACTTCCTTTCGCACTATGTCTCGAGCCCAATGGCGCGCAACTTTGTCTGCTTCTAAAATATCCTCAACTTCGGTTGGCATTAGACCATCATGGTGTTGCATGGTTGCTTCAATGATGGTCGGAATTTGTGACCATTGCACGGCACCTGTAAGAAATGCCTCAACAGCAACTTCATTGGCAGCGCTCAACCAGGCAGGCGCAGTACCGCCAACACGACCGGCGGCGTAAGCCAAATCAAGGCAGCGAAATGTGTCACGGTCAGGTAATTCGAAATCAAGCCGGGAAAGCTTTGTCCAGTCAATCGCACCAAAACTCGTTGTTGAACGTTGCGGGTATTCGAGAGCATACGCAATTGGCAATCGCATGTCGGGCAACGACAACTGCGCGATTGTTGCACCGTCACGAAACTCAACCATCGAGTGCACAATTGATTGTGGGTGAACAACAACATCAATTGACGCATAATCTAAACCGAATAATTCGTGTGCCTCAATAACTTCAAGGCCTTTATTCATCAAAGTTGAAGAGTCAACTGTGATCTTCGGTCCCATTGACCATGTCGGATGCTTCAACGCATCTTCAATCGTGACGTTTTCTAGGGATTTTTTTGTGCGCCCTCTGAACGGCCCACCACTCGCGGTCAGCAAAAGTTTTGCGACTTCTCGAGAACTATTTTCAGAACTACGCAAGCATTGATGAATCGCGCAATGTTCGCTGTCAACTGGGACAATCTCGGCTCCAGCAATTTTTCGTAATGGCGCAACAACTGGCCCAGCGGCAATCAGACTCTCTTTATTCGCAAGGGCGAGTCGCTTGCCAGCTTTGAGCGTTGCAATCGTCACGGATAAACCAGCAAAACCGACGACGCCGTTTACTACTACATCGGCAAGGCTAGACATCACTGCAGAATCATCCGAAACTTCGATTTTCGGATCTGTGATTAAAAGTTCCCGAGCAACACTTATTCGCGCCGACTCATCGGTTATGACAACTAGCTTTGGCTTAAAAGTTCTGGCCTGGGCAATTACTTCTATAACAGAAGCTTTTGCACTTATCGCAACAACCTCGTACTCCTCATTTTTAGATGCATCGATTACTTCAAGAGTTTGTTTACCGATCGAACCTGTTGAACCAGCAATCGCAACACGCTTCACGGATCAAACAACCCAAGGGGTGAGCACCAACGTAAGATAATAAATAATTGGCAAGGTGAATAAAATACTGTCGAAGCGATCAAGTGCTCCACCGTGTCCGCGCAACAATGTTCCGAAATCCTTGATATTCATACTGCGCTTGATCATTGACTCAGTGAGATCTCCAATTGGCCCAGCAATCGAAATCACAGTGGCGATAATCAGCCAGTGACTTAATTTCGTCCAAGTTCCACTTTGCATACCGGCAGCTATAACCACAGCGAAAGTGCCGATTGCTCCACCGACAAAGCCTTCCATTGTTTTGGCAGGACTAATCCAAGCTCGAAGCGGAGTGCGACCTAAAGCCATTCCGATAAAAAATGCCATCACATCATTTGCCATCACGCCGATAACGACTATGAACAAAGTATCTGTTCCGACACTCTCAAAGCCCACTCCAGTGTTTGAAATCCGCAAAATTAGTGCGCCATACGAGCCGAATAATCCGATCCAAATGATTCCGAGCATCGTTAGACCCAAGTTTGCTGCGGGGTCACTCTCGACTGAAGTAGTGCCGATAAAACTTACAGCCGCGGCAATAAAAGCAAATGCAAACACGAGAGGTAGTGCTCCGTCTCCGACCCAATATGCGGTTAACGGGCAAGCAATGCATGCCAACACTCCGACAATCGTTGCCGGCTGATATCCGGTTATTGAAGTCTGCGAAAAAAACTCAACTGAAGCCAACCCTAAAACGACAACTAGCAAACTGACCACAGCAACTGGACCAAATAATGTTGCGCCAATATAAATTGCAGCCAACAAAGCCCCGACTGCGGTTGCTGTCGGAATATCTCGTTTATCTACGGATTGTGATTGGTCGGGAGAATTAGCGCGTGTTCTTCGGCGCGGACCAGTTACTGAATCGCTTTGAGAATTCACTCTTGCGCGACGAACTTGCTGCGGTTGAGTTCGAGCAAGACCACCAGTTGTGTCTCGACGCGCTGTGCCAGTTGACGAATCTCGCTGTCGACTGTTTGGTACAAGCGTCGGGCGATTTTGCTCACCCGTTAGATCTGATCCAATCGTGATTCGACCTTCACGTGTAGAGCGAGGAACCGGCGGCGGAGCATTTTTCGGCTCAATGCGACGAGAACCGCCCGACAAATTTACCCGCTCACGAACATCTCCTCTTGCTGGAGTCGGCGAGATCGAGTCCTCAGAAATTTGTATCAATTTTGGTGCCTGAACAACTGGCGTAGCGACAACCTGTGATATTTGTTCGGTTCTAATACCAGAGAATGAATCTATAGGTGCTGAATTATCGTCATCGGCAAATTGGACTACACCAAAATCGTCGCCAAAATCTACGGACGATTCGGTTTGAACACGCTCAGGCAAAACAGGCGTGTCGTCATTTGAGAAATCTTCACCATCCATTTTTATCTATCCCCCTTTAGCTCTTGATCACTTTGCTCACGAGAATTAACCCCCTCGAAAATGATTTGACTAACAAGCGAAACCCTAAGCCTAGACCTCAAGAAGTTCGTGCTCCTTGCGTGTAAAAGCCTTATCAATTGTGTCAACTGTGGCTTGGGTAAGTTGCTCAAGTTCTTTTTC
Organism: Ilumatobacteraceae bacterium; assembly: GCA_964203235.1. Taxonomy (GTDB): domain Bacteria; phylum Actinomycetota; class Acidimicrobiia; order Acidimicrobiales; family Ilumatobacteraceae; genus BACL27. Next base: position 322,120 of record CAXNLE010000001.1, on the reverse strand, counting down.
AGCACGATCTAGTTCGTCTTGCGAAATATCACCATCTTTTTTTGCTGTCTCTAATATTTTTCTTGCGTCACGCCTCACATTTCGCACGGCAATACGTCCATCTTCAGCCATATTTTTTACGACTTTGACAAATTCTTTACGACGCTCTTCGGTAAGCGCCGGAAAGTTCAGTCGGATTACGACGCCATCATTGCTCGGCGACAATCCGAGGTCACTGGCCTGAATTGCTTTCTCAATCGCCGCAATCGAGCCACGATCGTGTGGCTTAACGACCAACATTCTTGCTTCTGGCACCTGAAACGATGCGAGTTGTTGCAGCGGCACAAACGCACCAAAATATTCAACTTGAATTTTGTCGACTAGCGAAGCATTCGCGCGCCCAGTTCGAACACCAATAAATTGGGCCTGCACGTGGTCTACTGCCTTGCTCATATTCTCCATAGCCTCAAGCAGAGTTTCGTCTATCACCCGACATACGTCCCGATTTGTTGGCCTTCTAAAATTTTTCGAACATTGCCTTTTTCTAGCAAGTTGAAAACCACAATTGGTATTTTGTTATCCATGCAGAATGTGATCGCGGTTGAATCCATTACTTTCAAACCTTTACTGATCACATCGATGTAACTGATTTGATCAAACCGAGTTGCGGTTTTATCCAACTTTGGGTCTGCAGTGTAAATGCCATCAACTCCTGAGTGTGTACCTTTCAAAATTGCCTGAGCAGAAATTTCGGCTGCACGCAACGCAGCGGCTGTATCAGTCGTAAAAAACGGATTACCCGTACCTCCTGCCAAAATTACGATGCGACCTTTTTCAAGGTGTCGTTCGGCGCGACGCCGAATGTAAGGCTCCGCAACTTTTGGCATCTCAACAGCCGTCATCACCCGCGAAAACTGCCCGACTCGCTCAAATGCATCTTGAAGCGCGAGCGCGTTCATCACTGTGGCGATCATCCCCATATAGTCGGCTTGTGCTTGATCCATTCCTTGACCAGCACCTTTGAGTCCTCGCCAGAAGTTTCCGCCACCTACAACAACGGCAATATCTACATCTAGGTCACGACGTGTTTCATGAACCTCGGTTGCGATTTGATGCAGAACATCACTGTCAAGCCCAAAACCAGTTGACTCAGCAAGTGCTTCGCCCGATAATTTTAAAACCACTCGCTTCCAACGAGAAGTTTTTGACGTAGCACCGGCCATAGGTGATTAGCCTATTTCAACCTGCACAAAGCGAATAATTTTGGCAGAACCAATAATCTGAGCCACTGATTGCTTGTCATCTTTGGCATATGGCTGCTCTAACAAGCAAATGTCTTTGTAGAAGCCAGTTACTCGACCGTCAACGATCTTGGCGATCGCTTGTTCTGGCTTACCTTCGTTTCGCGTTACAACTTCGAGAGTCGCCCTTTCGGCAGCAACTACTGAATCTGGTACATCTGACTTGACAAGATATTTAGGTCTAGCAAAAGCGACGTGCACTGCTACATCGTGCGCGAGTTCTTCTGTCGCACCCGACATTTCGACCAATACACCGTTGATTCCACGACCACCCTGCAAGTGAGAGTACGAACCGATTATGTTTCCGGATGCTGCTTCAAATCTGACAACTTCGCCGAGTTCAATCTTCTCTTTCAGTAAGATTTTCAAATCTTCAAGTTGCGTTGCTCGCTGCGAAACTGCTGCTTCACCTTGTTCAACGACAAGAGTCGCTAGTGCATCTGCCTCGGCTTTGAAGCCATCACTGCTTGCCACGAAATCTGTTTCACACTTCAATTTCACCATCGCTCCGATATTGCCTTTGATCAGAATCGAAACAAGGCCTTGCGCATTATCTCGATCATCACGCTTGGCGCTTGCCGAAAGTCCTTTTTCTCGTAGCCACTTCTTTGCCGCTTCGAAATCTCCATTTGCTTCTTCAAGTGCTTTTTTGCAGTCCATCATTCCCGCGCCAGTTGCCTGACGGAGAACTTGTACTTCTTTTGCTGTAAACGCCATCGTGATCAGTTCTCTCTATTTCGTCTCTGTGGTAGGCGCAACTCGAGCATCACGCTTTGCCATGTCGGCTGCTGCCTGAACTTTTGCCGATTCTTGTTGCGCATCGAATGCTGCTTGCTCGGCTGGTGTGCGTGTTGCTGGCGCTGGTGGCACCGGCGCTGTTGACGTGCCTGTTGTTGGCGCGGTTCTTGGCGTCATTTTTTCTGCAATGTAACGACCTTCGATTACTGCCTCAGCAATAACTCGAGCCATTAGCTCATTGGCGCGAATCGCATCATCATTACCCGGAATCGGATAATCAATCACATCAGGGTTGACGTTTGTATCGACTACTCCGATTACTGGGATACCGAGTTTGCGCGCTTCAGTAACCGCGATGTGCTCTTTAAGAGTGTCTACAACGAAGATCGCATTTGGGCGACGACCCATAGAACGAATGCCAGACAAGTTGCGCTGCAACTTCTCAAGTTCGCGACCGATTAGTAGCGCTTCTTTTTTTGGCATCAATTCAAATTCGCCAGTGTCGCGAAGGCGCTCGTACTCTTGCATTTTGCTAACGCGCTTTGAAATCGTGTCAAAGTTTGTCAACATTCCACCTAGCCAACGCTCGTTGACGTATGGCATGCCACAATGGTCAGCGAAAAGTCGAACAGGGTCTTGAGCCTGCTTTTTTGTGCCGACGAATAAAATGTTTCCACCGTTTGCGACGAGGTCGCGAACGAATCTGTAAGCATCCTCGATCCGAACAAGAGTCTGTTCAAGATCAATGATGTAAATGCCGTTGCGCTCGCCGTAAATGAATCGCTTCATTCGCGGATCCCAACGGGCCGTGCGATGGCCGAAGTGAACTCCAGCCTCAAGCATCTGACGCATGCTGATAATTGCCATAAATATTCGCCTTTCTGTGGTTGAGTGCATGGTCTCCCGCGCCGAAGCGACCACAGGATGGAAACCGTGCAATTTAATAATGGGATAAAAATTACATTATAAAATTACGGTATAAAAATTACAGTTACTTTTATTAGCATCGAAATTCTAGCGGTCTAGATGCTAGAACGGCTTCAGCAGGCCGAGTCACCGCCAACTGGCTCGGATCTAAGACTGGCACCCGAGACCAAAACTGCGCCACTTAAAAACTGATTATTTTGAGTTAAATACTTCGCAGGATCAACATAAATGTCACCCAAAGCAGTACTTTCGCGGAAGCCGAAATAGAGCATATTGCTAGTTGTACCAATAATCTGGCCGACAACGACTGAATTGCCGATACGCAAATCGCTAGTCAAAATTGACCCGTAGGTGAGTCGCCTGCCAGCAGCAGTTTTGATTACAAGATATTTTTTATTTGCAACGACCCCCGAAAAACTCACGACGCCACTAGCCCCGGCAGTAATCGGCGTGCCTGGCTTCGTTGAGTATTCGATGCCACGATTGCCTGCACATCGATCACAACTTGGCTGACGAAACGGATCGCTGATTGTGGCTTTGTAACCCACAGAAATTGGTGCTAACAGTTTGCAAGAACTTAGATTTTGTGGTGCAAGCCCAGCCAAAATCGCTACACCAGATACGAAACTATGAAAAAACAAAACGCTGTTTAGCGAATCAAAATTTAAGCGACTTCAGCAGCCGTCAGCCGCCAACGAAGTTGCAAGACAGCCTTGGTGTGAATTTGCGATACACGACTCTCGGTAACACCGAGCACTTGAGCAATTTCATCCAAAGTTAAATTCTCCTCGTAATACAACGCCAGTACCGTGCGCTCACGCTCTGGCAGACGTTTTATTTCGTGACGCATAATTTTGCGTAATTCTTCGGCTTCAACCACCGAGTCAGGACTCGGAACAAAAGACGCACCACCATGTGTGGATGCTGGAGTGTTATCGGCAACGACGTGATCTAACGGACCGACCGCACACGACGCAATTTCGGTTAGCCACTTTTCTAAGTCAGCGCCATTGATTTTCAATTTTGTCGCGATCTCATCATCCGTCGGCGAACGCTTCAATTTGTGTTCAAGATCAGAGATCGCATTTTCGACGGTTCGAGCCTTTGACCGCACGCTGCGCGGCACCCAATCTAAAGAACGCAAACTATCTAAGATTGCGCCACGAATTCTTGGGATCGCATAGGTCTCAAATTTGAAACCAAGCGCAGGGTCAAACCGATCTATCGCATCCATCAAACCAAACACACCAGAACTAACCAAGTCACCGATCTCAACTCGTTTCGGAAAACCTGCAGCAAGTCGACCTGCAACGAACTTGACAATTGATGCGTAGTGCACAACGAGCCATTCGCGAGCAAGAGGATCTTTATTGCCGTGCCATTGCTGCCACGCTTGATCAATCGTTAATCGAACAGGAAGTGCATTCATGCGCGTGGGTGCGATGCTCCGTAAGCAGATTTCAAACGTTCTTTGCTTACTTGGGTATATCGCTGCGTCGTCGCAACATCAGAGTGCCCTAGCAACTCTTGCACCGCGCGCAAGTCAGCACCGTTGTCAAGCAAGTGTGTCGCATATGTGTGGCGTAATGCGTGCGGATGAGTCGGAGTAAGCGCGCGCTCGTCAATAATTCGGCGCACATCGCGCGGCGCCAACCTATGACCGCGCGCATTCAAGAACAATGCGTAAGTTTCTTGACACACAACTTCGTTGCGAAACTTTAGCCAATGTTTTACAGCCAACACACTTGGCTCACTGACGGGTACTTGTCGCTGTTTAGAACCTTTACCCAACACAATCACAGTGTTGTTTCGGTCGTTAATACTTTCTAAGTCAATTGAACAAACTTCACTCACGCGAAGACCGCTGCCGTAAAGTAACTCAATCAACGCAGTATCTCGCGAAGACTTCCATTCTGGAACATCTGGGTTACTACATGTAAGCAATGCATTGAGTTGTTCTTTAGTTAAAACTTTTGGTAGACGACCTGTGCCAGACGGTGTGCGAACGCCAGTTGTCGGATCAGTTTTTAATGTTCCATTGCGAATATGCCAGGCAAAATACCTGCGAATGGCGGCAAGTTTGCGCGTCACACTTCGCTTTGCTTTCTGGCTGGTCGTCAAGAAACTTATATATTGACGCACTAAGTCGCGAGTCACTAACTGTGGAGTATCTATTTTGAGTCGTGAGATCCATTCTTCAAACTGCTTAACATCGCTGGCATACGCGCTCGTCGTGTTTATTGAAGCGGCAGTCATTGACCCAATGAATTCGTCAATCTTCCAAGCCGTCGCCATATCAATAACAACGGTAATCGCTTAATGCAGTGGCTGCCTGACTTCAATTACTTCCCACCAGCCTGAGTTTTCAACAATCCAACCCAATGCTTCAAGACGCCCAAGCGACACGGCTGCATCAATGGTTGTTAGACCGCTGCGAATCACAAATTCGTCAAGGGTAAACGGAGCACCAGCCATTTCTGAAATCAACTGTTGATCACTAGCGCTTAAACGAAATCTGGGATCATAAAAATTTTCTGGTGCTCGGCGGTTATCAAGACCGAGTGCGACGAGCACATCTTGAGCGCCAATAATCGGCAGGCAACCTTGCTGAATTAATTGGTTCGTGCCATTCGAAGCAACATTGCGCGGCGAACCAGGTACAGCCAACACCGTCACATCTCGCTTTTGTGCTTCGTCAACGGTGATCATCGATCCGCCCGTGTCGCGCGATTCAACTACAACTAAAACTTCACTGAGCGCAGCCAAGATGCGATTGCGCAACGGAAACCGAAACGCTTCTGGCGGCGAACCTGGTGCGGATTCACTGATCAATGCCCCTTGTTTAGCAATGTCTTGCCACAGTTGAGCGTTTTCTCGCGGATAAACAACATCTAGGCCTGACGCGACCACACCCACAGGCCGGCCAGCTTCTTGACTGGCTGGTCGATCAGCTAGTCGACCAGCTTCTTGACTCTCTAGTGCGCGTAATGCACCGCGATGGGCCCACGCATCAATCCCCCGCGCCAATCCAGAAACGACACAAACATCGTTTGTCGCTAAGTCGTGAGCGATATGTGAAGCAAGATATCTACCCGAGGCTGTGGCACTTCGAGTGCCGATCATTCCGACACGCCGACTATCTAATGCAGATAGATCTCCGAAATAAAACAAAACTGCAGGTGGAGCCAAGTCAGCAATCAAAACACGCGGATAATTCTCGTCACCAAAAATAGTTATGTTGATGCCAGATCTAATGCAGCGTTGTTCAATCTGATCTTGCAAATCTTGAGTCGCACGGTGACGCAATAAAGTTATAAGACCTTCAACGCGCAACATTGCAGAAACTACTTCATTAGGTTTTGCACGACCTTGCACCACCGCCCAAGCGGTTTGCGGGTCATGATGCTTTAACAGAGTCATCAATCGCTTTGGACCAATCTTTGGCAATGCACACAATGCAGCAGCAGCAATTTGATCTTTAGATAAACACTTTTTGGCGGCCGAATTTTGGGACTGCATTTTAAAACGACATCTCTCGCGTGCGCAGACCCGAGGCGAAATCAACTCGCAAAAGCAAAGCCAAATGCAGATGTGTCTCATCAATCGTTTGTGGAGCGCCATTCAAATCGGCGATTGTCCGCGCCACTCGTCGCACTCGGTGATAGCCGCGCCCAGTCAGGTGACCCGCTTCAAGTTCTTTGCGCAATAACTCTTCTGCTTTTCTTGTTAGTGGCGCTGCGCTGTCAAGTTGTTGGCGAGTCAACATAGAGTTTGTGCCACCAAATCTAGAAAATGCGAGACTTCGCGCTTTGGCAACTCGCGCGGCAACCACACTTGTTGACTCGCCGGCAATGGGCGAAATCAAATCGGTCGTGTTTGGTCGTGAAACAGCAACTCTTAAATCAAAACGATCGAGTAGCGGCCCAGAAAAACGACGCAGATATCGCGCCCGCGCTGCGTCATCACAAGTGCATGCCCCTGGTGTGCCTTCACCACACGGGCACGGATTCGTAGCCGCAACGAGTAAAAACTCCGCTGGCATCACAACACTTGTGCGTGCACGGGCCAGATGCACGACTCGTTGCTCAAGTGGTTGACGCAGTGCGTCCAAAACTGATGGCGCGAATTCACCGAGTTCATCAAGAAACAAAACACCGTGGCTAGCAAGAGAAATTTCGCCTGGTCGCATTAATGCCGTGCCACCACCGACCATCGCAACCATCGAAGATGAGTGGTGCGGTGCGCGATACGGCGCATCTCTGATTAATCCGCTATTTAAAAATTCGGTTTGCACAGACGAATGAATCATCGTTGCCGAAATGGCTTGCTCGTCATTCAACGAAGGCAAAAGACCGACGAGTCGTTCGGCAAGCATTGTCTTACCAGCTCCAGGTGGGCCAACTAAAAGTAAGTGATGAGAGCCTGCAGCCGAAATCTCTAATGCTTGACGCGCAACGGGTTGACCCTGCACATCTGCGAGATCACGTAGAAATTTAGAATGATAAGTTGAAGTTTTTTTCGAGACTTCTTTTCGCCACTCGGTTCGACCCGAAAGACACTCAACAACTTCAAAAAGCGTTTTCGCCGAAAAAACTTGAGTGATTGTTGCGGCACTGGCTTCACCAAGGTTCTCAAGAGCAACAACTGTTTGACGATCAATTGTCGCCAATACAAGTGGAGTTGCGCCCCGAACAGGTCGCAATGAACCGTCTAATCCCAATTCAGCAATAAACGCGTACTGCGAAAGAATTTCGACAGGCAACAGACCTTGAGCCGCGAGTAAGCCAACGGCAATCGCTAAATCTAAACATGCTCCAGATTTGCGATCGCCACTTGGCGCAAGATTTACTGTGATTCTTCTGGTCGGCCACGGCAAATCACTTGACAGCAAGGCCGCACGCACTCGATCACGGCTCTCGCGACAAACTTCATCTGGTTGACCAACAACGGTGAACCCCGGCAACCCGATGCCTGCGTGCACTTCGACATCAACTCGTGAACCACGAACACCAAGCAAAGTTGCTGACCGAACTGATGCAAACACTCGCCCAAACCCCCGTTTCTAAATTGCTATAACTCGTTGACGCCAGTCGATATCTCACACCTGAGATACTTAAGGGAGATGATTTTCAAAACGACGGTGAGATCTAACTCGTTTGACGAATGTGTACAGAGCTACGAGAAACTGGCTTCACTATTCAAGAACAAAAAGTCGTTAAAGAACTCGCTAAAAATGTTTGCGCTTTTTTCTTGTCTCGCGTTACTAGTCGTCGCGTGCAGCGAAACTCCACGAACTGCAACAAATTTCTGTCGCCAGTTAGCCATTGAGGCTCCATCGATTGGTGACCCACCAGTGACAGCGGCTGATGTCGCTGCGATGCTGGCTAGATATGAACGTCTCAGCAAAACCGCGCCCTTAGTAATCGAAGACGAATGGACGTCACTTACTGAATTATTCGCAATTGCTTCTCGCGTGAATTCAAATAATCCCGAGAGCGTTCAAGCAGTTATTGAAATGGCCTATTCAACAGAAAAAGAATCTGCGACAGTAGCCAAATGGACAAAAGAAACTTGCGGAATAGATATTTCAAACGGACTTAAAGTCGCGCCGACTAGCTAAAACTTTTAGCGCATTTCTCCGCGCTTGACAATTACTTTGTCAACCAAACCATAATCACGGCCTTGCTCTGCGGTGAACCATCTGTCGCGCTCTGAGTCGGCTTGAATCTGTTCAAGTTCTTTGCCCGAGTGGTGCGCAGTTAACTTCGCCATGCTCAACTTGGTGTAGGCAAGTTGCTCGGCTTGAATCGCAATGTCAGATGCCTGACCGCGCAAACCTGCCAATGGCTGGTGCATCATGATCCGCGCGTTTGGCAATGTGTAACGCTTACCTGATGCACCGGCGGTCAACAAGAACTGACCCATCGATGCGGCAAGACCCAAACAGACTGTGGCGATGTCGCATGACACAAACTGCATCGTGTCATATATAGCCATACCAGCAGTTACTGATCCGCCAGGACTATTTATATACAACCAGATATCTGCCTTTGGATCTTCACCTTCAAGAAACAACAACTGCGCACAAACTTGGTTGGCAATTTCATCATTGACATCGGTGCCGAGCATGATTACGCGACTCTTCAACAATCGCACAAAAATATCGCTGCGAGAGTCGAAACCACCCTCAAGGGCTACAGGAAGAATATTTGACATGACTTGCAGGCTAGTGCCCGACGAACTACTGCCGACGGACGCCGCTGAAAATCACAATCACACGCTCGTCATCGGCGATCTCGTGGCGTATTGCTAAAAGCCCTGCGAGGCCAGAACTACCAGTCGGACTGACATCAATATTTGTCACACGATGAGCAAGCGCGTAACTTTCGTGAATTAGTTGTTCGGATGCAACGATTGGATAACCGTCGCTGTCGGCCATCGCGTTACATGCACCGATCCAGTCATAAGTTTCGTCGTCGAGAATTCCGTCGGCCAAAGAAACCGGCGTCGTCTCCCACGGCCACATGCACTGTGACCATCGCGAACCTGCATTGCGCGCGCCACCGGTTGTATTAGCAATTTCAAAAGCACGCGCAAGTGGCGCACAACCTTGTGTCTGCACTGCATGAACTCGTGGCTTAGTTGCACCTGCGAAAAAACCACTCGCTGCACAAGCAACGAATGCACCGCCACCCGCTTGCACAAACATGCGACTAATCAAAGAACCTGATAGCTCTTCGGCGACAACTGCCATCTCAAAACCGATTGTTCGACCGCCATCAAGACACCACGCATTTTCTGGGCCTTGAACTCCAAACGGGATACAACCTTGTTCTATGGCTTCGCGAAATCTAAATACGCATGGATCTCCAGCCGGATCGGTTGCAACTCGCGGACAACGAACAACATTTGCATCTAACGAATTTAGAATTTTTAATGTTACAGCGTCTGCGTGTTCTGGTACGAAAACTTGAATTGGCCAATTGACTGCGCGAGCCAGAGTGCTGGCAGCAATTGCTGCGTTACCGCAAGACGCAATCGCCAATGCCGGTCGTTGTGTTGGCAACTTCCATGGTGCACGCCCGACAAGTTCGACAGTTACGAGATGTAGCAACTCAGTAAACAAATGCCTGGCTTTTTGCGAGCCTGCGACACTATTCGTCTCATCTTTTATCCACACACCACCAAGATTATTGAACCCAAGTGCATCTGAAAGCGCGTCATTACGTGCGAACGGCGTCGTACGAAAACCAACACCAGCAACTTTTGCCACGGCCTGATCAAGATCGCGAATAATTTTTGTTCTCGCTGCAAAGTCAAGACCCAGCGACGCAGCAAAGGCATCCCATGCCAAGTATCTCTGAAATGCGATATACGGATTCGCGTCCCCATTGCTGCGAAGTGGCGCTATCGAACTCTCAAGTTCAAGCACATGATGTCGATCAGAACTAGTTGAATTTGGGCAACGCCAAGAAAATATTTCGTCGATCGAAACTTTCATGTTGCATACCGAGCAACGCCAGCCAGTAACGACCGGGGTGTCTTGCATTTGATTTATTTTGCGGCGACAACCCGGCGGTTGAACTCGCCAATGAGTTCGTCCCAGACGGGAAGGTACTTGCGTAAGTCACGCCAAAACGACTGCGAACGACGAGCCTCAAACACTGCTAGCGGCGTACCTTGTTGCTCGACCCATGTGTAATAGCCAAGATTGAAAATTCGTGTTCTGTCACGTTCGGTGCAATCAATCATCGCGTCAGTACCGACAGTTGCGAGGTGTTCGGCAAATACTTCAGCGGCATCAATTTCGCTGAACGAGTTGTTGAAACGACGAGCCATAGTTTTGACTCTCTCACTTGGATACAAATCTGCGCCGTCAGTGGCGATCGTGATTAGCGCATCGTTTGCGCCAAGTCCAAGAAGTTTTGCAGTTTTAATTGCTGCAATCACATTGCAAATCGCCGAGAAACCAAAATGCTTGAGAGTCTCAACAATTTCAACTGGCACACCTTTGCGCTCAGCTAAATATTTGCAACCAGCTTCAGTGTTGAACATCACGTCAAGTTCATCAGTTGCGCGATCTGAAACACCGATTACAACGTCAGTGTTCATTACATTATGAATCAACGGAATATGTTTGTCACCAATACCTTGAATGTTGTGCTCTCCAAACCCGTTTTCTAGCATCGTCGGGCACTCAAGTGCTTCGACCGCAACAATTTTTGTACCGTAGTCGTCTTTAAGTCTGTCGCCTGCACCAATCGTGCCCGCCGAGCCGGTCGCCGAAGTAAACGCGACGAGTCGTAATTTGCCGTTGCGTTGTTTGTTGACATGTTCGAACACGCTTGACAACGCGCGACCGGTCACTTCGTAGTGCCCCGCATAATTTCCAAATTCACAAAACTGATTGAAGATGAAATTTTTCGGGTCTTTTTCCATCTCGTTGCAGGCGTCATAAATTTCTTTGACGTTGCTTTCAGTGCCTGGCGTACGAATAACATCACTCGGGTCACTCACCCATTTATCTAGCCAATCAAAACGCTCTTGTGACATACCGGCAGGCAACACTGCGACACCGCGCGAGCCCATAATTCGGCTTATCGCTACTCCGCCTCGTGCATAGTTGCCCGTCGATGGCCAAACTGCGCGATGTCGACTCGGGTCAAACTGACCGGTAATAACACGTGGGGCCAAGCAAGAATACGCAGCCAAAACTTTGTGTGCCGTAATCATCGGAAACCGATCGCCGAACATCACAATGATCGGACTCTCAATGCCGGTTAATGAAGTCGGCAAGACAACATGGTCAGGAACATCAACGCGATCACCTTTCATGTTGTTATACCAGTGAACTCGAAATAAGTTGCGCGCATCGGGTGCGTTCTTGTCGACACCGTTTGCATAATTTGCGTCAATCAGCGAAGGGTCTGCAAGTTGCGCAAATGTCGGCAACAAAACATTATTTTTGGCACAAAGTGCAACGCTGTTGTCTAGGGCTTGCTGGTCGACAATCGTGTCGGCCAGGCCCAGTTGGCCTGCCAGTGCTGAGGCGTCTAAAACGCTATTCGATCCATGAGAGGCTGTGTTTGTTGAAGTCAAGGTTTACATTATGTCAAACAATGCTCTTGAACCACTACTCTTAGGGCGCAAGGCCGACGTAGCCCAATGGCAGAGGCACGGCGCTTAGGACGCCGCCAGTGCGAGTTCGAGTCTCGCCGTCGGCACAAATATGAACCCGCGTAAAACTGTCGAATTAGCTACGCCCGCGCTGATAATTGACGTTGACGCGCTTGAAAAAAATTTGTCTGTAATGGCAGAGCGTCATCCTGGTTCGAAATTGCGGCCACATACGAAAGCGCACAAGTGCACGGAGATTGCGCGTCTGCAACTAAGTCACAGTCATACAAACTTCACTTGCGCCACACCGCGCGAAATTATTGGCATGGCCGCAGCCGGCGTTGGCTCAGATTATTTGCTCGCAAATGAAGTTCTCGACGGAGACCGGCTGAGCGCGCTAGCGAAAGTTTCAGAAAATGCGCGCGTGACAATCGCGATTGATTCACTCGAGACAATGAATGCCGCAGTACGTGCGGGTTTACGTGATGTGTTAATTGATGTCAATGTTGGGCTTCCACGTTGCGGTATTGCGCCAGACCTCGCCGGACAACTCGCGGACACTGCTCGAAAAGCTGGCATGACAGTTCGCGGCGTAATGGGATACGAAGGCCACTTGATGATGGTCGACAGTGACGAAAAACGAAAAAATCGCGTTGCCGAATCGATGACTTTACTGGCCCGCGCCGCACAAGATGTTGGTGGCGAAATTATTTCGGCCGGCGGCACCGGCACCTGGGATATGCACGACGAAACGGGCATCAACGAATTGCAAGCCGGCTCATATGCGTTGATGGATACGCACTATGCGCAACTAAAGATTCCGTTTGCGCAGGCGTGTTTCTTACTTGGCACGGTGATCTCACGCAGTAAGGACTGGCTAGTAGTTGATGTCGGTCTCAAATCTCTTACAACAGATCACGGCAACCCGTCTGTTGACGGCTATGAGGTTTTATTTTGTTCCGATGAGCACACCACACTAGTTGCGAATAAAGATTCGGCGATCGGGCTTGCAAATATCGGTGAAAAACTTCGTGTACGTCCATCACATATAGACCCAACTATGGCGATGCATTCGGTAGCTTGGGCAACGCGGGCTGATGAAATTTTAGAGTGTTGGCAAATCGATCTACGCGGTTGGTAGATCTTCAAGACTTTTTGCAAGCGCCCTAAAAGCTAGACCACGATGAGAAAGCAAATGCTTTTCTTCAATACTCATTTCGGCGAAAGTTCGCCCATCGCCAAGACTTGGAATAAAAATCGCGTCGTATCCAAACCCGCGCTCACCGCGTTGAGAAGTTGCAATTGAGCCTTCGCAAACACCTTGAGCAATAATTTCTCGACCATCTCCAAAAAGTAAGAGAGCAACGGTCCTAAATCTGGCAGTGCGAGGTTTACTTAAAAGTTCACTCAGCATCTTCGTACGATTTTCGGCGTCGGTTGCATTAGCCCCAGCGAATCGTGCAGTCAATACTCCAGGTGCGCCGTCTAAAGCATCAACTTCAAGCCCTGTATCGTCTGCAAGCGCAGGCAACCCAGTCGCGAGACAAACAGCTGCAGCCTTCAGTCGCGCATTGCCTACGAGCGTTGACTCTGTCTCTGGGGTTTCAATCAAGTCAGACGGCCTAGCGATCAGCTCGATCACACCACCCATTAGATCAAAAATTTCGGCTACCTTATGCGGGTTCGCAGATGCGCAAGCGACGCGCAACATTTTATTTTTGCTGCGGTCTTGGTGTTGGCGCAACTTTAAGAATTTGTGTCTGCAACGCAAATACTTCGTTTAGTCCGTTTGTTGCCAACGACAAAAGATCTGTTAGTTGCGTTTGGCTAAATGCTGCACCCTCGGCAGTGCCTTGCACTTCAACAAATTTTGCGTCGCCACCAGCATGACTTTGCAACATCACGACATTCATATCAACTTCAGCAGAACTATCTTCAACATAAGGAAGATCCAATACAGGCTGACCATTGTGAATACCAACACTGACTGCGGCACACAGTGAATGCAACGGATGTGTCTTGATCAGACCGTTTTGCATCACACGAGTCAAAGCATCATGCAATGCAATGTAAGCACCACAAATGCTCGCAGTGCGCGTGCCGCCATCGGCTTGCAACACATCACAGTCGACAATCACTTGACGCTCGCCAAGCAGTGTCATGTCACAACATGAGCGAAGTGCGCGGCCAATCAGTCGCTGAATCTCTATCGTGCGTCCACCTTGTTTGCCTTTGGCGGCCTCACGATCATTACGGTCAGGTGTCGACCCAGGCAACATTGAATATTCTGCAGTGACCCAACCTTTATTTTTGCCTTTCATCCATCGCGGCACATCTTCATCTATTGACGCGGTGCACAACACTCGGGTTTTACCAAATGAGACGAGCACAGAACCAGCTGCCATCTCTGTAAAGTCGCGCTCGAATCTAAGATTTCGAAGTTCGTTGTACTGGCGTCCATCTGGTCGGGTCATGTTCTCTCCATTTTTTGCTGAATTATTAGTTTATTGTTAATCACTTAGGCCATTGTTTCGCCACCGATAACTCTGGCCCTAAGAAACGACGACCGAGCTCGGCAAAATGCCGAATATCGCCCGACGAATAAAACTCGTGCGAACCCCGCTCTCTCGGCACGCCTGAATCAACGTTACGAGCAATTTTGTTTTTCGCCAGCGCTTCGCGAACCACCGATGCCGTTGCATCAGCACTATTGATTAATTTCACACCAGACCCCATTACTTGCCCGATCACCTCACTCAGATATGGGTAGTGCGTGCACCCCAACAACAACGCGTCAACTCCAGCGTTGCGTATTGGTGCGAGCAACTTCTCGGCTAACTCTGTAACGGCTTTGCCAGAAGTTTCATCGCGCTCAACAAACTCAACAAAACCGGGGCAAGCAGTTGCTGTTAGTGAAACTTTGCGATCGACCTCAATCGATGCACTGGCGACTGCATTTTCATATGCGCCCGAAGCAATAGTTCCGACTGTGCCGATAACGGCCACGCAGTTGTTTTTTGTCGCGTGAACTAGTGCTCGTGCGCCCGGCTCAACAACACCGATCACGGGCACAGAAAGCGAACTTTGCAATTCAAGCAACGCAACAGATGCAGCAGTGTTACACGCAACGACAATCATTTTGACATTGAAGTCGTGCACCAAACTGTTTGCGATTTCGCGGGCAAAGTTACGAACATCGCTGGCAGATTTATTGCCATACGGATAACGTCCCGTGTCGCCGATATAAACGAGGTTCTCATTTGGCATCATGTCAATCAACGCACGAGCGACTGTCAGGCCCCCAAAACCAGAATCAAACATCCCAATCGGGTGATCAACCTGAATATTCATCTCCGACAACGCTACGCCGTAATCAACATTGAAATCTGTCAACTCGCATCGGCCAATGCACCACATGAGTAAATGCTTTATAGTCGCTGTGTGATTCTCGCCGCCGTCCTCGCTCTTTTGGCAGCAGTATTACATGCAACATGGAACATCGTCGTCAAACAAACCGGCGATCGATTTCTCGCATTGTGGAGTCAATTTGTTTTCGCAGGTTTACTCGCGCTAATCGGACTTATTGGCTGGACAATTATTTACGGCCAGCCAAATATTGCTTGGTGGTGGTCTATTTTTAGTGGATGCGGACACTTGCCGTATGTTTTGTTGTTGGCGAGGGCATACGACAAAAATGATTTCTCACTGACATATCCGATTGCTCGCGGTGCTGGCGCACTCAGTTCAGCCGTCTTGGGGTTAATTTTCTTAGGCGACGATCTCTCAGTTCTGAGTATGGGCGGCATCGCGATAGTTATCTTTGGACTTTGGGTTCTTGTTTTAGGTCAGCCGATGAATAATATTTGGCCGGCGCTCGGAGTAGCAGGAACGATCGGCATATATTCGGTTGTCGATGCTCACGGCGCGCGCAACTCAGATGCTGTTGCATTCGCACTAAGTGTTTTCGTCAGCGGCGCAATAACCATCACAATTTGGGCGTTGATTACGCGTGCAAGAGAACTTAAAACATTTCTCGCCGCACAATGGAGACCAGCGGCCTTTGGTGGCACTATGTCGATAATTGCTTATTCAATGGTGGTCTATGCATTCACACTCGCGCCAGTAGGCTACGTCGCCACAATGCGCGAGTCAAGCGTGGTTATTGCCGCACTAGCCGGCTGGAAATACCTTAAAGAAGACGATCACAAACGCCGACTCACTTCAGCAACAGTCGTCGTGTTGGGTCTTGTCGTGCTTGTTGCCGGCAGATAATTTCAACCTATTCTAAAGCTCAATGTTTATTTGACTAGTTCAAAAACTCTCGAACCCATTTTGTTGAGAGCACTTGTTTGTGAATCGCTACCGCAACCTAAGGCACCAAACAGCGTCTTTGTCCGCATGAATGTAACAATCAAGTTCTGAGTCGGAAAACCCATCGCCGACTGACCGCAAGCGCCGACTGCTTCAAACATGTCTAGTGGTGCACTCTGATGACGCGGACCGTTTCTAGTTTGAGCATTCGCCGAAGTTGATTTGGTTGTGCCTGCACGATTTAGCCACCACAAAAGTCCGTAGTTTTGGTTGAGCGCGCTAGACGAAGTTCGAGCATCATTGACAAACTCTGTCGACAAAATTTGTTTGTTATTCCACTTGCCGTTCTGCAAATATAACTGGACGAGTTTTGCTAGATCTCGACACGAAGTTTCCCAGAACGCGAACATGAACATATTTGACCCGCCGTCTTCGGAAAATTTTGATTTCATCCCGAGAGGAGTAAGCAAATTCTTTTTTGCAAATGATTTGACCGAGCCACCCACTGCTCTTTCAAGCACCGTCTCGAGAACTTGCAAAGTCGTGTTCGTATAACGCCAATCTGTACCCGGTGTTGTTTCTTGGCCAATATTTATTGCAATTAACTCATTATCTGCCAGAGGGTTGCCGTTAAAGACTTCTCGACGTCCAGAAGTCATTGACAATAACTGTCGAATTGTTACTGATTCGCTGCCAGTTCCCTTCCATTCTTTTATGAAATCAGAAGCTTTTTGATTGATGTTCAATTTTTTTTGCGTTTGCGCAATCCCTATCAATGTTGCTGTTACTGACTTCATTGTTGAAAAACCCTCAGACAGCGTCTGAGGTGTTCTATCTGCCCAATACCACTCTCCGACAATTGTTTTGCCTTCTTGTACGACCATGCATGATGCCGATTGCGCACCAACTTCGGCTGCCAACGCTGCATACTTCGGATTAGCCCCAACTGATTGACGCGGAGTGTCTGAAGTCGAGTTGCTTGCAGTTAACGGAAAATTCGAGTAGCCGATGAAAACTACGATGGCAAGCGCAACGACTCTGAATCCGTAACGAAACATAATCAAGACTAAACTAAAATTAAGTCGAGAAAACTATTTAGAAATAGATAATCTTTTCGGCTGCTGCTTCGGCGACATCTAAGTCGTCGGTGTAAGCACCAGTTGAGAGATATTTCCATCCGCCGTCGCAGACGATGAACACAATAACTGCCTCGTCATTTGCAGATACATCAACTTCACTCGCAACTTTCAATGCGCCAGCCAAAGATGCACCGGAAGATATTCCGGCGAAGATTCCGCATTCGCGCACAAGGCGTCGAGTGCACTCAATACTTTCTCGCGGTCGCACAACTCGTTTACGGTCAAGAATATTTCTACCATGCCACTTATCAAATACAGGCGGGATGTATCCGTCATCTAAGTTTCGCAAACCCTCAACCCGCTCACCAATCGGAGGTTCAACCGCAATGATTTTTACATCTTTATTTTTTTCTTTCAAGTACTTGCCGACACCCATGAGTGTGCCTGTTGTGCCAAGACCTGCAACAAAGTGCGTCACCTCAGGGCAATCACGCCAAATTTCTGGGCCAGTTGTTTCGTAATGAGCGATCGGGTTCGACTCGTTTTCGTATTGGTGCAAAAAACACCAATCTGGATTTTGCAAAGCCATCGCTTCGGCACGTTTCACGGCTCCATTCGAACCTTCAGCACCTGGAGTAACAATTATTTCTGCACCAAAAACTGAAAGCATTTGTCGACGCTCTATAGAAACATTATCTGGCATCAAAATCGTGATTGGATAACCCTTAATCTGCGCAATTGCTGCCAATGCAATACCTGTGTTGCCCGATGATGGTTCAATTAATCGCTGGCCTGGCGAAAGTTTGCCATTTTTTTCGGCTTGCTCAATCATTGATTTGGCGATGCGATCTTTAACCGAGCCGAATGGGTTTTGATTCTCAAGTTTTGCTAATAACCGCACGCGTGGATTAGGCGACAAGTTAGAAACATCAACGAGCGGAGTATTGCCGATTAAATCGAGCACATTTTCGTTAACTAGCATTTCTTAAAGATACCTGACTAATTCGGTCGGATTTATCATTGTGACGTCAAACCGCGTATGCGATCGGTACGACCGATCTATTTATCCTGAAATTATTTGGCTTTCTGAAATTTCGCCATCAATTATTCGATAACTGCGAGTTTCTGGCTCAGCACGTTTTAATCCAATAATCACATAATGCCAAGCAGGGTCAGGTGCTTGCGCCACATCGGTCGGGCTCGGATATGGCTCGGTGTGAGTGTGACTGTGCACTACCCCAATGATTGCAAGACCACGTTCTTCGGCGTTGCGCTCAATACGCAAATGATCTTTTGGATCAACCCTGTAAATGATTTTGCTTTCAGCGGTGTTGCGACATGGGTGAAACTCTTGTGCAGTGTCGCTACCAAACTCGCCCACTAAAAAACCACAACACTCAAGTGGCGTCTCAGCCATCGCCAATGCTGTGATTTGCCCGAGCACAGAAGAAGGGATAACGATTTGCGCTCGTTGGTTTAAGTTCGACATTGCCTCAAAATGCTACAGGTACGCTTAAACAACGATATGAAACTCGCGCTTTGAAACTATTGCTGTGAAAAAAGACTCCCCTGAGATAATCGCGAGCAACCGCAAAGCCCGACACAACTACACGATCATTGATGTAATCGAAGCTGGAATCGTCTTGCATGGCAGCGAAGTGAAGAGTTTACGCGAAGGACAAGTACAGATTGCCGAGGCTTATGCCCATGTGATCCGCGGTGAAATGTGGCTCGAAGGTGTGCATGTCGCTGTATACAGATTCAGTCACGGCGTCGGGTCTCATGAGCCGATGCGCTCACGCAAACTCTTGTTGCACCGCGAACAAATTCGCCGACTACAAGAACGCATGGCTAAAGAACGCCTGACACTTGTGCCGTTGTCTATGTTGTTGAAAAATGGTCGAGTAAAGGTCGAGCTTGCACTCGCAAAAGGTCGCCAAAAAGAAGACCGGCGTCAAGCAATCGCCGAAAAAGAATCAAAACTCGAGATGCGTCGCGAGGCCGGTCGCCAACGCAAAGGAACTAATACTCAACCCGGAAGCCGTTCATCGCGCCACGACGAAGACTGACTAATTTATTTACCTAGCCGCGCTAGCAAACTTTTGTTCAAAAACTATTTAGTTTGTTCACTTAGTAGTGGTTCTAGAACTGCGAACATCTCTTCGGCTATTTTCTTGTTACCGATTTCGTCGAGGTGCGCCCAATCTATATACGGTGTTGAACTTAACCCATCTAACTTTTTTGAGAAATTTTCAATCTTCGTTTCTGGGTTAGCATATTTTTCAAAATAGTTCTGAATTGCCTTCATGTCAGCCCAACGTTTGCTGTCTTGGGTTGCCTGAATCCCACCTTTAAAAGTCACCCAACTTGGTTGCAGAATATGTACAAACTTTGCGCCTTTACTTTCTACGTAGCTACGCGCAACCTCGTCATTCTTGATCCAGAGTTCTAAAACCTTATCTTCCGCATCAGACTCAAGAAAGTCCTTGCCGATACCACTGCTATCGATAAAACCTGAAATCAAAGAGCGAGAAAGTAACGAATTTTCTTCCAACCAGCCAACCAAGCTCTTAGTAGCCCCCAGAGGAATAAACGTTTTATTTGATTCAAGGCCATATCTAAAAATCGTGTGCAAATCATTAATACCATCGTAGAAAACCACAATGTCTTTTGGTCCCAAGTCGCCAATGGTTTCAAGAATTCTCAATTGATTTTCAATTCTGATGCCAGGTATTCCATAATTCAAAACATCAATCTCAAATTCATTATCATTAGCAATCTGTTGAAGTTGACTCGGGACAGTCATTGAATCTGGAACTTCCGCACAAAAAATCGTTGAGCCACCAAATACCAATAATCGCTTGGGACGCAAACCAGTTGAGCCAACTGTTAGTCGACGACCAGATTCTATTTTGATATAAGAGCCTGGAAAATCATTGAGAAATACCAAATCTCCTGAGGCTTTAATCCGTTCTTTATTCACAATTAGAAATTCTTCATTAGGACTCAAAATAGTCGAGTCTTGCTTACTTAAATCCAAAGCTTTTCTAAAATAGCTCTTGTCAGTCAGATCAATGAAACTTCCACTTTTGGAATCAACTCCTGAATTTATATTTGGATGATCATCAGAACTTTCCGACAAACGGAGCGGCAACTCAACAGCAGAAAACAGTGTCACAAATAAAATTAAATTAGTCAGAACTACTCTAAAAACTTTATAATCGGACTTTGATCTCAAGATCACAAAACCGACGAGAGTAATCCACAGCACCCACATCAACGAGCTGAATCCAAAGTTGCCAAGTACAACGAAAAATGCTGAAAGCGCGACGCAATCAATAAGCCAACCGCATCGCTTATTATGTGTCAATAGATGCGCGACCGCTAGAACGGTAAGCGCACCCACGAAATAAAATAGGAAATCTTTGTAACCCTCAATTGCATAAATTTGCATCATTGACGAGAAAAATGATGCTGAGCAAATTCGCAAAAACATACTTCGGTTTATGGAATTTATCAACTTTTTCACTGGCCACATCTTAATGAAACGTTTTGTAAAACAATTATTCAACTAGTTGCCACACAATCAACTCTTTAGCATTGGCTCTAGAACTGCAAACATCTCTTCGGCTATTTTCTTATTACCGATTTCGTCGAGATGCGCCCAATCAAAAAATGGCGGGTCATTAAGTGTGTCTAGTCTGTCGCTAAAGTCAACGATTTGAGGATTTTGAGATGCAACGCTCTTAAGTAATTCATGGATTAATCGCATATCCGAAAATCTCTTATCTTCAGATGTAATTTCACTTAATTTTTTATAGGTAAGCCAATTGGGTTGTAAAATGTGGACAAAGTCGGCGCCTGATTTTTGAACGAGTTCGCGGGCAAGTTCGTCATACTTCAGCCAATTGTCTTCAATGTATTGACTTGCGCCCGAGTCAAGATATTCGTCTGCAACACCAATATTGTCAACATAGCCCGAAATCGAAATGTGTTTAAAAAGTGAGGAACGTTTTTCTACGGCAAGTGAGAAATTATTTAGCTGTCGCCATGGAGCCTGATTCTTGTGCCGTTTCAAGCCTTCTTCAAAAACTCTGATCAGATCATTGACTCCGTCATAAAAAACGACGATGTCGCCCGGCCCCAGATCCGGAACGTTTTTCAATATGTTGAACTGATTTTCTATTCTGAGTCCTGGTATGCCGTAATTCAAAACATCAAAATCAAACTTATTTTCAAGAATTAATTGTTGAAGCTGACTTGAACTAGTCAATGAATCCGGAACCTCTGCACAAAAAATCGTAGAGCCACCAAAAACTAAAACCCTTTGTTTCCGCAGGCCATTCGAATCAACTGTGACTCGCCGGCCATCTTTGATTTTGATGTAAGAGCCGTCAAAATCGTCGACCGTTATCAACTCACCTGAAGATTTAATTAAGTCTTCATTTGCGAAATTGTATTCATCCTGCGGGCTATATAAATTGTTTGCTTTACTCAAAGCATTTGCATCTTTGTAATACTTTTTTGATTGCCATTCAACAAACTCGGGATTTGATTTCTTTACTACCTTGGTATTTTCAGTCACGCGAAGAAACATCTCAATTGCCGAAAACAACATCGCAAAAATTATCAAATTTGTTCCAATAATTCGCAATCGCTTAAATTTTGACTGTTGCTGCAAAACTGCAAAACAGATCAAGAAAATCCAACCAATCCAGAGCAATGCACTTGGCTCAAAATTCGTCGTTGGCGATAAACAAAGAGAGACTACAAATGCCTTGGCATACCACGGGCTCAGTTTTTTGTAAGAGCTTTTACCCAAAGCCACTAAAATCAGGAACGATAATCCTGAGTAGATGCTCATTGATATGACGCTTGACAGTGAATACAACTTTGGAATCGGTATCAAAAACGAAACCAAAAAATACTTGGAGTATTTACTTATCAAAAGCGTCAAAGTTTTAACCTATTTTTTCTTTGTGTCAAGCAGTGGCTCGAGAGCAGCAAACATCTTTTCGGCGACTTTCTTGTTACCACTTTCGTCGAGATGCGCCCAGTCAAAAAACGGAGTTACGTTTAATTCATCCAAAATCTTCGTGAAGTCAATTATCTTGTTTGTTTCGGACGCATAGCTAACTAAATCATTCTCAATAGCTTTCATATCCGACCACTTTTGACGAACTTTACCAATATCGCTTGCTTTTGTATAAGTAAATAAATTTGGTTGCAAAATGTGGACAAATGTTGCGCCTTTATCTTCAACATAGGTGCGGGCTAGCTTGTCATAAGCAAACCAATTGTCGGCAACTAATTGTTTTGCTTGGGACTCCAAAAACTCCTGCCCGATGCCTCGACTCTCTAGATAAACAGTCGGCGCTAAATATCGAATAAACCAAGATCTGTTCTCAAGTGCAGCAACTATTTTATTAATTTGCATCCAAGGAGTCTTATTATTTTTGAGATTTAAACCAGAGTCATAGACCTTCTCAAGATCATTCACCCCATCGTAAAAAATGACAATATCGTCAGGCCCTAGTTTCGGAATCGACTTCAAAATTTTGAATTGGTTTTCTATTCGTATTCCTTGTATTCCAAAATTTAGAACATCAACGTCAAACCCATTAGCAACAACCATCTGCTGAAGTTGACTCGGTACTGTAAGCAAGTCGGGCATTTCGCCACAAAAAATAGTTGAGCCCCCAAAAACTAAAATTCTTTTTTGTCGTAGACCTGTAGAACCAATCGTTACACGACGACCCTCTCTAATTTTAATGTAGTCCCCATCAAAATTTTTGTGCGTCACAAGACCATCAGTATTTTCAATGTTGCTAAGCACTAAACCGTGTTCTTCAGCAGGGCTGAGTAATTCGTTCTTTGCTTGGGTAATCGCAAATTCTTCAGCGTCAAGTTCGCCTTTTTTGGTTTGCCAAATTTCAGTTGCTTTTTGAAAGTACTTTTTTTCTTCAAGCCGTACGAAAAAACTGCTGTCCTGAGACCCGCGGCTGATGTCTCTGAAGTGAAAAGGTGCCTCAACTAAAGAGAATAATGTCAAGAATACAATAAAATTCGCCAAAACAATTCGTAACTTTACTAAGTTCGATTTGGGTCTTAATAATACGAATATGACTGACCAGATCCATCCAACCCAAATAAACGTGAACGTTTCAAACTTGGCAGAAATTAACAACTCAAAGTTCGTAACAACCCAGAAACTAAGTGAAACCGCGAGCGCACTCACTAGCCATTGTCTGTTCGTGTTGCGAATTATGAGTTTGATCAATATTAAAAAAAACAGCGCCAACGCCCAATACAAAGCAATTTCTTTGAGTCCACGTCGGTAATACATCGCCGGAAACGAGACTAGAAAAGCAACTAAACCAGACCGGATCAAATGTCTAAGTTCAAAAGATTTCATAAAAATGCTGCAAAGCATCCAAAGATTACTATGACTTGTGTTGAAATTTGCGGTAACTCTGCGAACCGCCGTTATTAAACCGCCCTGATTAATTAGCCAACTAATCATGCATGACTTTCAACTGCCTGATACGCGCACTACGTCGCACTCTCACCGCATCTCTTAAAAGCGAGTAAATACTGCAGGTAAGTGTTGCGAACAACAGCTCCAAGATTACGGGTGCAGATGTAAATACACCCGCAGCGAAATAGGTTGTACCTTTGACGTGTGCGAATCTACGACTACGTTGATGAGGGTCTTGGGCATTCGTCATACCTAATAGACATCGGCGATGGCACCGTTGCAATCGTCGACCCGCCAAGGTTTGCAACTGCTCACGAGGTACTTGCCAAGCAACTTAAGTCGCAGATCGTGTGGACATTTGATACCCATTCACATGCCGATTATGTAACGGGAAGCCCGCGGCTGGCATTGCGAGCCGGTGCCACTTTCGTTGCGCCTGCTAGTTCGCACCTCGAGACTGCGCATCAACCTGTTACCGACGGTGACTCAATTGATCTTGGAAATGACCTAAGCATGACAGCAATAGCAACATCTGGTCATACTCCCGACCACCACGCGTACATCCTTAAACAATCTGGTGTGCCGGTCGCATTATTTTCGGGTGGCTCACTAATGGTCGGCACAATCGGGCGCACAGATCTTTGTGGTCCAGAACTCACCGAGTCATTAGCCCACGAAATGTTTAATTCGTTACGTCGTTTTGACGACTTCCCCGACAGCTTGAAGGTTTACCCGACTCACGGCGCCGGTTCGTTCTGTTCAGCACCTGGGTCAACAGAGCGCATCACAACTCTTGGTCATGAGCGCGTTTCAAACCCGCTATTCGCCCTTAAAGACGAGGCCACGTTTGTTGAGCAACTAATCAACGGCTTCGGCACCTTTCCTATTTATTTCGCCCGTCTCCCCGAACTCAATCGCCTTGGGCCAAACCACTATGAAGCACTTCCGCTTTTATCTCAACTTGATCCTGATCAAGTCGAAAGTCATCTCAAACAAGGTGGTGTAGTAATTGATGTTCGTTCATCTGCTGCATTCGCCAACGGACACTTGGCTGGTTCGATTTCGATCGCATTGCGTCCGGTGTTGGCAAGCTGGCTTGGTTGGATTGTTAAACCCGATCAGCCAATAGTTTTCGTAATGGACGACGATCAAGATCGCGCTGAACTTGTGCGTCAATGCTTAGACATCGGTCACGAGCGTTTGGTTGGCGAACTCACCTTCGGAATCAAGAGCTGGAGAAATTCGGGTCGACCTGTTGAGAAAATCAAATTCGTTCAAGTGTCTGAAATGGTTGGGCAGATTATTGATGTCCGCCAATCCAACGAATATCACTTGGGACATGTACCCACAGCGCTAAACATCGAACTCGGCTCTATCGCTCACGCTGAAATACCTAGCGGAGCATTAACAATTATGTGTGGACACGGTGAGCGCGCAATGACCGGTGCCAGCATTCTCGCAAAACATGGCCGCACAGATATTGCTGTACTTGATGGCGGACCAGATACCTGGTTTGCATCCACGGGCATTCAATTAGAGACTGAATAATGAGCGCAGTACCAACAGCAGCCCCATTGCAACTTGGCGTAAAAGAGAACTTGGCTCAGTTCTCTTTATTGGTCGGCGTCAACGCACTCGTGGGCGGCATGATCGGACAAGAGCGAACTGTGTTGCCATTGCTCGCAAAAAATGAATTCGGTCTAACAGCATTCACCGCGAGTCTTACATTCATCGTTGCATTTGGTGCAGTAAAAGCGATAACGAATTTTTTTGCTGGCACACTTTCAGATCGACATGGTCGCAAACCTGTACTTATTGCTGGCTGGCTCATCGGTTTGCCTATTCCGTTACTTATTATCTGGGCACCGACATGGGGGTGGATCGTTTTTGCGAATGTTTTACTTGGTATCAACCAAGGTCTCACATGGTCGACGACAGTGATAATGAAAATTGACCTTGCTGGGCCGAAGCAACGAGGTTTCGCAATGGGATTAAATGAAGCCGCTGGCTATGGTGCAGTCGCAGTTACTGCCTTAGCAACGGGCTATATCGCCCAGCACGCAGGCCTTCGCCCTGAACCGTTTTTTCTTGGCATCGCTTTCGTTGGACTTGGCCTCGGTATTTCTTTTTTCTTTGTAAAAGAGACGCGCGCTCATGCCCATCACGAGGCAAGCAACCGTGCCACAACTAACGACACGCATAAACAATCTCTTTCGACAAAAGAAATATTTATGCTGACGTCGTTTAGAGACAAAGCATTGTCGTCGTGTTCGCAAGCTGGCCTCGTCAACAATCTCAATGATGGTCTTGCCTGGGGTCTCTTCCCGATATTTTTTCTCGCTGCTGGGCTGTCAATTAGCCGAATCGGAATCCTCGCCGCGATATACCCCGCAGTCTGGGGGCTCGGTCAGCTCTATACCGGCGCACTTTCTGATCGCATCGGCCGCAAACCACTGATCGTTGGGGGCATGATTGTTCAAGCTTTGGCGATCGCGTGGATTGGCGCAACGTCCAGTTTTACAACCTGGGCAGTTGGTGCGGTTTTACTCGGCGCAGGGACTGCAATGGTATATCCAACACTTCTTGCTGCAATTGGTGATGTTGCCAACCCAACATGGCGTGCTCGCGCCGTTGGTGTCTACAGATTGTGGCGTGACAGCGGGTTCGCAGTCGGGGCATTACTGGCTGGAATCCTTGCTGACTTAGTTTCAATCACTGCAGCTATTTATGCAGTCGCTGCATTGACTGGATTATCGGGTATTGTCGTGGCGATACGCATGAATGAAACCCATAAAAGATGAACTCGAACGAATCCATCGAACAAGAGCGGAATTCGATTGCTAAAATTCTCGCCGAAGCAAGACAGTCACTGTTGCGAGTCACGCCAGAACAGTTGTCCGGCGAACTTGAAAATGGAACCCTAATTGTAGATATCCGTCCGGTTGAACAACGTCAGCGCGATGGAGATCTGCCTGGCGCAATCGTGATTGACCGCAATGTTCTCGAATGGCGACTCGACCCAAGTAGCGAACATCGAATACCGCAAATGACGGGCTACGACATTCGCATCGTGGTTGTTTGTAACGAGGGATACAGCTCGAGCCTCGCTGCTGCCGTACTTCAAAAACTCGGGTTACACCAAGCCGTTGACATGATCGGTGGCTACCAAGCATGGCTCGCCATTAGCTAATTTAAATTCAGGTTTTTCGGGTATCTCTACAAGATCAAGAGCGTCATGTGTCAAAATCCGTTAGCGAAATGCAACACTCGTGTCGTAGACTTTGGTCGTTACGTAAGTTCAAAGGGGCTGACAGGTTTCGACGTCAGATTCGATGTTCGAGCGTGCGACTCGAGTTGCTCAGACTCGTAAAACGGGGCAAAAAAATAACTGCCAACAAGCAGTTCGCTCTCGCCGCTTAATTGCGGTCGGAGAGCAATCGTGAGCCGCAAGGTCGCACGGGGCCAATTCACCGCAGCCCGGCAACAGAAGCGGGGAATGACAGCGAGAAAGAATGCTGACGTCGAGAAAGACCGATGACCGAATGGAAAGTCATTCCGCGACTTGTGCACCTAGTGCGTGAGTAGCCGACCCGCCGGTAACGCTGCGTAGCGTTGAAGTGGGAATAGTCGTATCACGGGCGCTCAACGGCTGATGGACGGGGGTTCGATTCCCCCCAGCTCCACTTGAACGTATTTTAATTGGTTACCAAAAATCAATTAATTTGTTTCTGATATCTTCGCAAAGTGATTAAAAACTTGGCGTGGGTCACAACTCAAGCAGCACACGGTCGAGATGAAGACGAAACCGCTGTAGTTGCGGCACTTAGTCTCGCCGGTTGCGCAGTTGAGATCGTCAATTGGGATGACAAAACTGTGAACTGGGCTAAGTTCGACAAAGTTGTGTTGCGCTCGACGTGGGACTACCCCGAACGACTCACCGAATTCTTGACTTGGCTTGACCGTGTTGCAGCAATCACCGAAGTCGTTAACTCTCCAGCAATTGTTCGATGGAATCTTGACAAGAATTATCTGCACGAATTAGCTGGCGCAAGAATAGCAATTACACCAACTGTTTTTGTAAAGCCTGGTGACGTATATGAATATCCAATTGGTGAATTTGTGATCAAGCCCGCAATTGGAGCTGGTAGTCGAGATGCCGCGTCTTACGACGCCAACCAACACGAGATCGCAACGCGTCATGTTGCTCGGTTACATGCGTCTGGTCAAACTATTTTGGTGCAGCCGCTGCTGCATTCGATTGCTAAAGATGGTGAATGGCCAATGGTTTTCTTTGGCGGAAAGTTCAGTCATGCCGCAAACAAACGAGTTTCCTTGCCTCGCGCTGGGACAGTTGATGATCTATTCGCCGCAGAAACAAATTCGCCTCACACCCCCACGACAAGTCAAATTAAAGTTGCACAAGCAGCAATCGAGTTCGTCTCATCGAAATTTGGGATGACAACTTACGCCCGAGTTGATTTGGTTCTTGACAATCAAGATAATTTTTGTGTACTTGAACTCGAATTAATTGAGCCTTCGCTGTTCTTGCACTACGCAGACGCTAAATGTACTAAATCTTTTGTAGAAGTCTTGATCCAGTAAGTTAGTAAACACGATCTCGCCCTAATCTGTGCATATATGACTTTTGCAAATGAAATTCCTGTTGCTCACACCCCTACTGGTGGGTACGGCACGTCTTTTCCACCATTGATTCTTTCTGGATGCACTGAGCCACTTGTAATTGGCGCACCTGATCTACGCGGCATTTGGAAAACGATTAGTGCAACTCGCGGTGGCCAACCAGTACCTGCCGATGATCGATTGATGTCGTACACCGAACGCATCGAGCAATGCGGAAATCGGATTGTCGACTGTGGTGGCGGAACAATCGCCGACGCTCGTGCCGATGGCACCGAAGAAAACGGCGTGCACGATGTTTCAGTTTTTGATTTCAAAACACCAATTCATGTTGTTGCTACTTACGAAGACAATTCATTTGTCCTTCGGCCGGTTGGCATTCCCGGAATTGAAGTTCGTCGTCACTTAGATAGCGAAGGCCACATGATTTGGACACGCCCAGACATGGGTGGCATTCGTGTGGTTCTTGAACGCATCAGCGAACCCAAATAATTATTTTTTAATTAAAACTTGTTCTGGATTCAGACACCACTGTGAAGTAGGCACCAGTTGCTGGCTCACGATCGCCGTGCAATACATCCGGATCTAAACCAATCTCGTTTGACCAACCTCAACCTGTGGGCAACTGGATCAACGAAAACCCTCACAAGAAAGTCACCTTCGTTGAGTGGCTCTAGGTAGCCATTCCAGTCATTATGAATTTCAAGTTCACGCGTGACTCCGTCGGTAAACGTCACCTCAAGTTTGCGACCACCGATGCACGAAACAGAACATACTTGTGAATTGTGTTTCATTGCTCCGACCTATCCAAGCAGGGCAATGGATCTTCTACAGAATCGGATTTGCTAGTCGTTCGGCACGCGGCATTGTTGCTAAATATTCTTCGAGATTTTCCGGAAATCCAGGAGCTCGTAGTTCTGTGCCACATGCAACTTCTAATAATTGCGCAACCATCGGACTCCCTGCCGAGCCACCGTACTCATCTCGTGCTCGGATGTTGAGTTGCTCAACAAGTGTTGCGATTTCAAGTGGTACATCAAACTCGCGCCCAAGTTGAGTAGCAAAACCTAAATCTTTGCACGATAAGTCTAGAGAAAAACCAATGTCGTAACTGCCGCTCAAAATTGTTGTGCTTTCGGTTTCGTGAATGAAACTGTTTCCCGAACTTGCCTTGATTACTTCCCATGCCAAACGCAGCTCGATGCCGCCCTTGGCAGCCAACATGTAGGCCTCTGCAGTCGCTGCAATATGAATGAACGCCAGCATGTTTGTAATTACTTTGATAATTGCCGCTTTACCAAGATCGCCAATGTAAAAAACTCGACCTCCCATTGCCGCAAACGCCTTGGTGTGATTGCTATAAATTTGCTGGTCACCCCCAACCAAAATCGTAATTGTTGCAGACTCCGCGTTGTGCGCTCCCCCTGTTACAGGAGCTTCCAAAGTTGCCACACCTTTTTCCGCGAGTATTCCTGCGAGGCGTTGTAGTTCATGCAGGTCGTTTGTGCTCATGTCAACCCAAGTACTGCCAGCACGAAATCCATGCACAAGTCCATCTGTGCCAATTACAACTTGAGTGATTGCCTTCACCGACGGCAAGCAGGTAAACACCGTGTCGCATACTGATGCAACTTCTCGCGGAGACGACGCGCCTGTTGCACCAATTTGTACAAGTCGATCTACCGCTGATGCATCAAGATCAAAAACTGTGACATTGAATCCAGCCGAAATCAGATTTGTTGCTAGGTGGCGCCCAATGTTTCCAATACCTACAAATCCAATTTTCATATCGATGACCCTAGTTTCAGTGCCTCCAATCAGCGCAATTCATCTACGATGAGAGGCCTTATGAAGTTCGCACCAATCTCAGATCGTCTAAGTGGATTAGGCGCCGCCAAGTGGGCAGTTCACGCAGAAGGTCTACATCGAGCAAGTTTGGGCGAGAAGATAATTATGTTGTCAATCGGTGAACCCGATTTGCCTCCGCCAGCAAGTGTGCTCAAGGCAGCAACTTCATCAATGCATGCGGGTCGAACACGATATGCACATGGTCAAGGTGAACCCGAAACATTGGCCGCAATCGCCAATCACCTCACGCGACGCTCAGGTGTGCCGGTCACTCCCGAGCAAGTTCTATTTACGGCGGGCACGCAAAATGGTTTGTGCACTGCGCTACTAACTCTTGTTCAGGTTGGCGACGAAGTTCTCGTACCAGACCCTTATTATGCAACTTACGAAGGTTTAGTCGCAGCGTCTGGGGCAACTTTTGTGCCGGTCGCAACGCGACCTGAAGATAATTTTCATGTGACTGCACAAGCAATCGAAAAAGCAATTACCAACCGAACAAAAGTTTTGTTGCTCAACACACCTAGCAATCCAACTGGTGCAGTTCTCACACAAAAAGAAGTCGATGAAATTGGCGAAGTCTGCGAGCGCCACGATCTTTGGATAATTTGTGACGAGGTATACGCCGATATGACATTCGATGTGCCGTTTTGCTCGCCGTTTGATCGGCCGCACCTAAGACATCGCACTCTCGCAGTTTCATCAATTTCAAAATCACATGCGCTGCCTGGATTTCGCGCCGGTTGGGTGGCATCACACCCTGATGTGACTTCCCGATTAGTGCTGGTCGCCGAAGCGATGTTGTTTGGCTCGCAACCATTCATTGAAGACGCACTAACGATTGCCTTAAATGAAAAACATCCGGAGGTAGAGCGCTTGCGTCTTGCATTTCGCGAGCGTGCCGAAACAGTAATTAACGCGTTCGAAGGTTCAGCATCAGTTACTGCGCGCATGCCCGAAGGTGGAATGTTCATAATGCTTGATGTTCGACGCACAAAAATCTCAGGTGAGGAGTTCGCTTGGCAGTTGATTCGACAAGAGTGTGTCTGTGTGATGCCAGGTGAAAGTTTCGGCAATGGTGGCGCTGGGCATATTCGAATCGCGCTAACAGTTGAAGCAGAAGTTTTGCGCATCGCATGCGACAGAATTAGAAAACTAGCCGATCAACTTTGCACAGAAGTTAACTAGTAAATGTCTAATGCCGAACTTCGCGTCGGTGAAGCAATCATTGATCTGCTCGCTTGCGAATACGGTGTTGATGTTGTATTTGGCATTCCGGGAGTGCACAACATCGAGCTTTATCGCGGTCTTCATCGCTCTGGTGTGCGCGCAATTTCGCCCCGACACGAGCAAGGTGCTGGGTTCATGGCTGACGGCTGGTCGATTGTGACTGGCCGACCGGGAGTGTGTGTATTAATTAGCGGACCAGGAATCACCAATGTAATGACACCAATCGCTCAGGCTTATCATGACTCGCGACCAATGTTCATTTTGGCGTCAACTACTCCGACTAATGCGCTCGGAAAAGGTTTTGGTCCGTTGCACGATTTGCCCGATCAAGCGACCCTAGTTAGATCTATCTGTGCTTTCAGCGAAACTGTCACGGATATAACTCAGTTGCCCGGACTAATAGAGCGCGCATGGAATATTTTTTCGTCTGATCGGCCGCGACCTGTTCATATTGCAATTCCAATGGATGTTCTTGAACAAACTTGTCAGCCATTTACTCGTGTACATATCTTTTCAGCCAAGCCAGTCGCTGATGAGCGCGAGATTAGTCGCGCCATAGAAATTCTTAACAGCGCAATAAGCCCAGTGATTATTGCTGGAGGAGGCACAACTGATGCCTCGGCACAAGTGATTTCGCTCGCGGAAACTCTCGACGCACCAGTTCTTTTGACAGGCAACGCAAAAGGTGTCGTCCCATCATCTCATCGGTTGTGCGCTGGTAACTGCCTCATATTTGGTCGGGTTCAACACGATGTTGAAGCAACAGATGTCGTAGTCGTAGTTGGCACAGAACTTTCTGACACAGATCTATACAACAATGGCCGTGCATTAAACCTCACCGGAAAGATAGTGAGAATCGATATTGATCGTCAACAATTAAATCGGCGAGTTACCCCAACTGTTGAGATTGTCGGAGATGCAGCATCTACATTGCAAGCGATAATTTCAGGTCTTAAACCACGCACTCAAACCGACGGCGAGAATCGTGCTCACATTTGGCGCGAACATGCGCGCAATAAAACCAGTCAAAATTTTGTACCGTGGCTGACAGCAATCGAAAACGAACTACCGACTGACGCAATTGTCGCACTCGA
Source organism: Ilumatobacteraceae bacterium (assembly GCA_964203235.1). Taxonomy (GTDB): domain Bacteria; phylum Actinomycetota; class Acidimicrobiia; order Acidimicrobiales; family Ilumatobacteraceae; genus BACL27. The sequence continues at coordinate 289,383 of CAXNLE010000001.1, read as the reverse complement.
CTCAACGCAATTGGGTTATAGCGCGCATTGGTGGTTGCCAGCAACGCAGTCTCGTTCGTGGCTCGCGCCATATGGGTTCGGCACACTCGGCTGCGCACTACCGATGGCAATTGGTGCAAGTGTCGCCGAACCGAATAGGCCAGTTTTAGTAATCGCTGGTGATGGCGGTTGGTTGTTCACCGTTGCAGAGATGGCATCTGCTGTCGATTTGAATAGCAAAATTGTTTTCGTGTTGTGGGACAACCGTGGCTATGAGCAGATCCGTGAATCTTTTGACGATGTCAACGCACCTCAATTAGGCGTAGACGTCTCTTCACATGACCCAGCCGCAATTGCCCGCGGTTTTGGCTGGTCGACAACACAAGTTGACACTCCAGAACAATTGTCTGCGGCGCTACAAACCGCGTTTGCAAACACTGGCCCACAGTTCATTCGCGTGCTAGCTAAATAATTAAATATTTAGTTAGTTCGCTTACATCTAGTTCATGCGGTAAACGACGAAAACTTTGCGCAAAGTTTCGTGAACGGTCCACTTGCCCTTCCATCCAATTGGAAAGATGCAACTTGATCCAGCAGTCAGTTCAACAGCATCGCCACCATCTTCATGCACGGTCATCCGCCCCGATAGAACATAAATGACTTCGCCACGAGTTGTGAACTCCCAGCGTGACACGCCAACTTCACACTCCCAAGTGCCAGCAGTGACGGTTTCGTTATCAAGAAAAACTTTCGCTCGCGTCATGATCTCGCCAGTCAACGGCTCTGCCGATGGTTGACCAAGTGGTTTTGCAGCAAGTTCTGCTGCGGGTATATCGCCTGCTCTAAATGAAATAGTCATAACAATAAGTTTACGACATTGCTCGCAGATTTTTCTTAACGACCAAGAAATAAACCGCCGTGACCAGCATCAACAAACCAGTAACTGAAAATGTCAACGGAGCAGAATCAACTCGACGCGCAATCACTCCAACAATTAGGGCACCAAGCGGCGCAAGCCCTGACATTATTAGTGAGTGCACCGCCATGACGCGTCCCATTACTTGTGGTGGTGTGTTGTTCTGAATAAGAGTCTGACTCAAATTCATATAGAAACCACCGCCCATCCCCCACGCGAACAACAGCACACTCATCATCAAAATTGAACTTGACTGACCGAGTACGATTTGCACCGTTCCTCCCCAACATAAGCCACACATAAACCACATTCCTTTTTGCACCATTTTGTGGTTGTAACGCAAGATTCCGATAGACGTAACGAACTGACCCACACCAAGCATCGCAAACATATACGTCGTCTGGCTACCCGTCGCGCCCGCTTGCTCTTTAGCAATTTGTGGACCAAGAACGATCCACGGCGCCATCATAAATAAAATTGAACCACTCAGCAGAACATAGAACGATCGCACTTCTGCATGTCCTCGTATAAATGTGAGCCCACCAAATATTTCTTCTCGTAGTCGCCGACGTTGCGTATTCGAACTCGCTGGAAGTTGTAACTTGATCAAGGCAAAAAATCCGAGAAGATTTAATAGCGCCTGAATCCAGAATGCACCTTCAATCCCCCAAATCGCAATCGCGGGGCCCGCAGTTGCAGGACCAATCATCAGCCCAAGATTGTTGCCGATTGTATTCACAGCAATTGCGCCGACAAGTTTGTCCCGCGGCACGACCGTTGGAACAATCGCCGAACGCACTGGCGAACCGATTGCAATAAATATGCCAGCAACAAATGATCCGATGATCGCCCAGTTGATTGTCATCTGTTGAGCCGTGACCATCACTGCAACCACAGTTGTGATCGCTAACGCACCAAGTTGACTAACCATCAGTAGTGTGCGACGATTCATGTGATCGCTCATCACGCCAATTGGTAGCGAAATTAATAACACCGGAATACCCATGACGAAAAGAATCAGTCCACTGATGTCTGACTTTGCGCCTAATTCAAGTGCCAACCAGACAAACGCGAAACGCTGTGTGCTCTGCACAAGGATGAACAAAAAACTGTTTATCCACAACAGACGAAACGGTCGTATCGCAAGAAGTTCGCCTGGTCGAATTCCACTCGTTTGTGTTGAAGAATTCACTAGTAACAGTGTTACAGCATTCAGATACCAGCAACGAACTGCAAACTCGCCTTCAGATTTACAACGAGGTCATAATGGCACCTATCTGGCCATATACGATTCAAAAGTATGGATTTAAAAAATAAAACTGTTCTTATCACTGGCGCTTCACGCGGAATTGGCGAAGCGATTGCTATTGATCTGTCTCGTGCAGGAGCAAAAATAGTGGGTGTTGCCCGTGATATCAAACGATTAGAACTAGCCATGAACCCAATTGGTGGCACCTGCGTTTGTTGTGATTTGTCTGATTTGAACGCAGTCTCGTCGTTGATTGAGAAAATTGAATCAGAGCACGGGCCAATTGATGTACTTATAAATAATGCAGGTGTTGATCACACCGGATTATTGCAAGACGCAACGAGCAACGATATTCGCCAAGTGATTTTTACTAACCAAATCACTCCAATTGATTTAACCCGTCAAGTTCTGATTGGTATGCGCAAACGACAAATTGGCCACGTTGTTAACATCTCTTCTTTGGCTGCAAGTGGTGGATTTGTTGGTATGACTCTCTACTCATCCTCAAAGTCAGGGCTATCGGGTTTCCATCGCGTATTACGCCACGAACTGCGTGGCACCCCAATAGGCATGACGCTAGTTGAAATTGGTCCGATTCCGACAGACATGTTGGCCGGTGTGTATCAAGTTGAAGCAACATTTAAAATGTTTAAGCGACTACAAAAATTGCAATTATTGCCAGAGGTTTCTCGTGAGCGGGTTGCTCGCAATGTTCGTCGTGCGATAGAAAAAAATCGTAGACATGTTTGCCTGCCACTTCGTGGAAAGATCTATCCAATTCTTAGCGGGGCACCACAAAAAATTATCGACATGATGATGTCGACAATTCCCCGTTAGATCTTGCGGTCGAAAAAACTATCTTGAGTTGAGTGTCAAAAGATCAGCGAGTGATAGCCCACCTGTGTAGATCGCCATACCGATTGCTACATCAATGTTCATTGCAAGTAGAGCCCGAACATCATCAAGCGTTGTAACTCCACCTGCCGCAGTGATCGCGAGATTTGTCGCAGCCCGCAATCGCGCGAACCACTCTAAATCTGTGCCCTGCATCATTCCTTCTTTATCAACATATGTGCACAAAAAGCCGCTACACAATTGCGAAAATTGAGCCAATGATTCTTGTGCCGTCGTGTTCAGCGTCGTCGCCCAGCCATCTACGACGACTTTGCCAGCAAGAGAATCAAGTGCAACAAGAATATTTTGTGCTTTAACTCGTTCAACGATCTTTGAATATGCCGAAGTAAACGCCGCCGTTCCAACGATTACGCGATGTGCTCCAAGATCCAATAACTGCGCGGCACGCTCAGGTGTGCGCACGCCGCCACCGACCCGACATTTTGCTCGACTTGCCAGCATCTCGATAATTGGTGCGTTGTCACCTTTGCCCATCGCTGCGTCAAGATCAATAATCTGAATTTCGTCAAACCCCGCAAACCGCTCAAGCATTTCAAGTGGATCAGGACCTTCGAGGGCTTTAGTTCGACCCTGAACCAACTGCACGACTTTTCCGTCCTGAATGTCTATGCACGGCACGACAATTGATTTGCGCGAGTCACTCATCGCCGCACCACAAACTTTGCCTGCTCGACACATTTTTTTACTTCGCTGATCTTCAAAGTTCCGAAATGAAATACTGAGGCAGCAAGCGCAGCGTCTGCGTTTTGAAGAATCTCAGCGAAGTGTTCAACCTTTCCGGCTCCACCCGATGCAATCACTGGTATGTTCACAGCATCGCGAACCGCCTTAGTCAGAAGTTGATCAAAACCATTTTGCACACCATCGGCATCCATTGAGGTCAATAAAATCTCGCCCGCGCCGAGACGCTCACCTTGTTGCGCCCATTCAATTGCATTGAGTTGCTCTGCTTGACGACCTCCCCTGGTAAACACCCGCCAGATCTGATCGTCACGGCGAGCGTCGATCGCCAAGACCACAGCCTGCGATCCGAATTCTTGACTTAGTTCGCAAATCAATTCAGGCCGCCAAACGGCTGCGCTGTTGACACTGACCTTGTCAGCCCCAGCGAGTAAAACTTCTCGAGCATTGTCAACGGTTCGAATTCCTCCACCAACTGTCAGTGGGATAAATACTTCGCGGGCCGTTTTTGCGATCACAGCAACCATCGTGTTGCGGTTTTCATTTGTCGCAGCAACATCAAGAAACACAAGTTCGTCAATTCCTTCTGCGTTATATCGCGCAGCAAGTTCGACAGGGTCGCCTGCATCACGCAATTCAAGAAAGTTCACACCTTTAACAACACGGCCATCAGCAACGTCAAGACATGCAATTATTCGCTTGGCCAACATTTAGATACCAACAAAGTTCTGCATCACGAGTCGACCAAAATCCCCTGACTTCTCTGGATGAAACTGCACACCGTAAACATTTTCAAACTCGATAACTGCCGAAAATTGATCGCCATAACTCGTCGTCATCACGGTTTGATCAACAACAGGGCAAAAAAAACTATGTGCGTAGTACGCGAAAAGTACACTGTCGCTGGCCGAATCGGTTGGCAATGGCTTAACCAATTGCGACGGCGCAGTTGCTTCAAGCGTGTTCCATCCCATGTGCACACTGCGATCAGCCGATTCAAACTTACAAACACTGCCAGAAAAAATTCCCAAGCCCTTTGCGGTTGATGCCTCTTGGCTATCCGCAAACAAAACCTGCATCCCAAGACAAATACCTAGATAAGCAACGCCATTTTTGATTTGATCAATCAGTGCTTGGCGAATTTTTAGTTGATCAAGAGCAGTTGCGAGTTGACCAAAATGACCGACACCAGGCAGCACAATTTTGGTCGCGGCGCGAATTGCCTCCTCGTCATTTACTAATTTATATTCAGCGCCTATTACATCTAATACATTTGTTACCGAACGCAAATTTCCAGCACCGTAATCAATAACACAAATCACAATAAACCTTTTGTACTTGGCAACTGATCTTTAAGTCGCGTGTCAGTTGAGCAGGCGTAACGCATTGCCCGCGCAAAGCACTTAAAGATTGCTTCAACTTTGTGATGCGTTGATCGACCATAGAGTACTTTGGCATGCAAGTTTGCACCCGCATTATTGACAAACCCACCAAAGAAATCATGGATCAATTCTGTTTGCAAGTCTCCGACGAGACGGGCACGAACTAAATCGCTGTAAATCAATGCCGGTCTTCCACTCAGGTCTACTGCGACTACTGCCAAAGTTTCATCCATCGGTAAGACGAAATAACCAGCACGATTGATGCCAGTTTTTTTACCCAATGCTTTGGCGAAAGCCTGACCAATCGCGATACCCACATCTTCAACAGTGTGATGTTGGTCAATATCCAGATCGCCCTTAGCAGTTACTTTGAGATCAAAACCGCCGTGCTTTGCAAACAGTTCGAGCATGTGGTCAAAAAATCTGATGCCTGTCGAGATCTCGTATCGTCCCTTACCTTCAATAGTCAGTTGCACCGAGATATTTGTCTCTTTGGTGACACGCTTAATTGCTGCTTTTCTCATAACACCCTCTCTAACTCTTGAATAAACACTGACATTTGTTTTTTAGTTCCAATTGTCACACGCAAGCATCCCGAAATTTCATAGCTACGGTCACGAATTAACACTTTGCTCACCGCAAGTTGATCTCGAATCTCGTTAGCCCTGCTACCGACATCAAACAACAAAAAATTGCCGCTACTCTTAAAATATTTGATACCGAGACGAGTAAATTCTGCTTCAACAAAGTTTCGACACTCTCGCACTTCGGTTACATAATTTGCTAAATACGCGCTGTCATCTACCGCAGCACATGCCGCCACTACAGCAACCGCATTAACACTGTATGGAGATTGCGCTTTTCGCACCCATGCGATGTTTTCAGAATTTGAAAACATACAACCGAACCGAATACCAGCCATGCCGTAAGCCTTAGAAAATGTTCGACTCACGACAAGATTTGCGTATTCACTGACCAAATCAAGAACCGAGACATCGGCAAACTCAACATATGCCTCATCAATCAATACGACTGAATGAGGCGCAGCATTTAGAATTTTAATAATTTCATCTCGTGAAATAGCAGTTCCGGTGGGATTATTTGGGTTCGCCAAAAATATCGCCGCAGTATTCTGATTTATCGTCGCCAAAAGTTTTTCTATATCAAACACCAACTGTTTTTTTACGTCATAATCGACTTCAACAATTTTGGCGCTTCCCAACTCGCCATAAAAGCGGTACATCGCATAAGACGGGTGCATCACTATCAACTCGCCGCCTGGTTCAATAAATGTATTCACCAATAATGAGATTGCTTCATCGGTGCCATTGGTAAAAACCATCTGCTCACTATTGACACCAAAATACTTTGCTATCTTGTTTTGTGCTTGCGAGTATTCGGGATACATGCTGATCATGTTTGAATTTGTCAGTCTGCGAATCGCATCAATAACTTGGGGCGAACATCCGACTGTATTTTCGTTGAAATCTAAACGCATTTTGTCTGCCCGACCTTGCGAGGGAGGCGAATACGGCCGCATATTTTGTACAGCCAAATTTGGTTGCAATCGGGTTGCACCAGTCAAAGCTGCACTTCCACTTTCAGACTTCAAACGGATTTCAATTGACCGGGCGTGAGCCTCAAGCCCCTCTGCACGAGCCAATGTAGTTACACTCGGCGCCAAATTTTTGAGTGCTTGTGGCGAGAGTTGTTGTACCGAAATTACTTTTACAAAATCTGCTGATGACAAACCGCCACGCAGCGACGCGAGACCAGAAGTTGGCAAAATATGGTTAGGCCCAGAGGCATAATCTCCGGCCGCTTCGGTACTGTACGAGCCGATGAAAATAGATCCAGCATTTTGTACCTGATCTAGCCAAGAAGCATTTTCGATTGATAAATGCTCGGGTGCCAATGAATTAACAAATCTAAAAGCCGTTTCAATGTTTGGACAAATAACTACTGCGCTGTTCGCGCTGATCGACTTTTCGGCAATTTGCTTCGTTGAAAGACTTTTAAGTTGCTCGGCAACTTCAATCTGAACTTGCTCGGCAAGTGTTTTTGACGTCGTTAACAAAATCGCCGAAGCGTTGACATCGTGTTCACATTGAGCCAACATGTCAGCAGCAATCCATTTTGCGTTGTGCTCTTCGGCCACGATCACTATTTCTGATGGTCCAGCAATAAAGTCAATCGCCGTGTCAACTGAAACTAATTTTTTCGCTGCAGCAACAAATGCATTTCCGGGCCCCACTATTCTCGTGACCCGAGAAATTGACTCGGTGCCATATGCCAATGCCGCAATAGCCTGCGCACCACCAATTTGCATGATGTGCTCAATCCCGAGCCACGCAGCCAACGCCAACATCTCACTGCTTGGCTTCGGACAAACGACGGTGATCGCCTTAACTCCGGCAATTTGTGCAGGTATAACCGCCATCATCAGTGTTGAAATCAGTGGATAACTACCTGCGGGCACGTAGACGCCAACTGAATCAATCGCTCGTACCACTTGACCCACTGACCGACCATCTGGTGATGTGAAGAAATTATTTTTCGGAAGTTGTGACTGAGAGAAAGCTCGAATATTTGTTGCAGCAACTTCAACTGCGCTCAATAACTCTGGCGAAAGTTTGCCACCTGTCTTGACTGCAAAACTAGAGCCATCAAAATTGTCAAACTTTTTGGCGTATTCGAATAACGCAATGTCACCGCGAACACGAACATCGTTAATTATCGGCAACACTGTTTCAAATGCCGAGTCAAGTCGTGAGTTATTTCGAGACAACAACTCGCCTGCTTGATCAATGTCAATTATTCGCAACATCAAACAACAATCTTGTTAAGTGGATATTCAACGATGCCATGTGCGCCCGCAGCTTTTAATCGCGGAATAATTGTTCGTACCGTTGTCTCATCCAAGATCGTATTCAAAGCCAACCAATTCTGATCAGCCAGATTCGAAATAGTTGGCGTCTTGAGTGCGGGAAGCACATCAAGAATCGCATCAAGATTTTTTCTTTCAACATTGAGCATCAAGCCGACTTTGCCCATTGCATTGATCGCGCCTTCTAAAAGCATCTTGATGTCTAACATCTGCTGACGTTTGACTGGATCTGCCCATGATTTTGTGTTGGCTATGAACTGTGTGTTTGACTCAATCACAGTTTCAACTATGCGCAGATTGTTTGCTCGCAAAGACGAACCTGTCTCAGTAACTTCAACAATCGCATCAGCCAAAATCGGTGGCTTGACTTCAGTTGCTCCCCAACTGAACTCAACTTTTGCCGTGACGTTATTTTTCTGCAAATAACGCAGAGTCGTTTGCACAAGTTCAGTAGCGATGACTTTGCCTTCAAGATCTTTCACTGACTGCACAGACGATGACTCGGGTACCGCGAGTACCCAACGCACTCGACCAAAGCTTTGTTTGGCGTAAACCAGATCCGCGACCGACTCTACTTTTGCGTCGCTCTCAGCAATCCAGTCTTGCCCCGTTAAACCTGCGTCAAGCACTCCATCTTCGACGTAACGCGCCATTTCTTGAGCGCGGATCAACATGCATTCGATATTTGGATCATCAATCGCCGGAAAATACGAACGACTGTTGACAGTGATCTGAAACCCAGCCCTACGAAACAAATCGATCGTCGCAGACTCCAAACTTCCCTTAGGAATGCCCAGTTTTAATACCGGTTTTTGCGGTTGAGTATTGCTCATGATTTTCCTCCATAAACGTTCTCGGGTGAGAAGACTTTTTCTGAATTAACTGTCCAGTCGGATTCTTGCCAAGTGCGAAAGAAGCAACTTTCATAACCTTCGTGGCAGACACCGGGCCCAACCGGGTCAACCAAGATCAACAGCGTGTCTAAATCACAATCTGTCGAAATTGATACGACATTTAGTTTGTGCCCTGATGACTCGCCCTTTAGCCATATACGATTTCGCGATCTACTAAAAAATACAACACAGCCTGTCTCACGCGTCATCTCAAGTGCCTGACCGTTCATGAACCCGAGCATCAGAACTTGCAGAGTCTTAGAGTCTTGAATCACTACCGGTACTAGCCCATCTAGCTTCTCGAAATTTACTTCTTGTAGTTTTTCTATGCTCACTGATCTCTCCTCAATAGTTTTGGGTACAAATAAAAAACCCGCCGGATGAACCGACGGGCTGAACTTCGAAAATTAAATTTGAAGCGTTACAACTGAGCCCGTCGTGTCACGTGATGCACGTGATGATGATTGTGATGGGCGACGAATGCAAAGTTATTCACTGCCTGCACCATACCCTCTCGGCTAATCAATCGCCAACTAACTAGGCTTCGCTACATAAATATTTTCAATAAATCAAAAAATGACCATAATCAAGTCTTTAAACCCGAGACTGATCCATCGGCCCCACGTAAAGAACGGGCTGAGGCACCACATTGGGTTGGTCTTATTGCGGGATTACTGTCAGCCGGGATAGCAGTTTCGGCTGCCACATTTATCGCTGTTCTGCTCAATGTTGACACGCCAATTAATGCTGTGGGTTCAGAGTTCATTGACCACACTCCAAAGTGGCTGAAAATTTTTGCGATTCAACTATTCGGGACGAGCGACAAAGTTGTACTTAAAGTCGGCATGATCTCAACTATCGCCGGGTTCGCACTTGTCAGTGGTGCTATTGCACGACGCAATCAAAATCGTGGTCTCGCAATAATCGCCATGTTTGGTTTATTGGGTGGCGCTATTTCTTCAAATCGACCTTCACAATCTGTTATCGCGTTTATCCCCTCTCTATTTGGGGCGGCGATTGGATGTTGGGCGCTCTCAAAATTCACTACTTATATTTCTCAACACGATCGACCGATTGAAACACCTGGCGAGTCACGCGCACCCCTTGGATGGGATCGCCGTCGGTTTATCTCTGCTGCAAGCAAGACCGTATTGACATCTGCGATATTCAGTGCCGTCGCAAGCAGGCTAGAAAACAACAAGATTTCAGATATTCGCAATTCAGCACCAGAGTCGTTGCCGAAAATTAGCCAAGGCAACGATTTGAAATTGACGAAGACTCCATCTGGTGCAGAAATTTTTAGTGAAACACCGTTCATCACGCCAAATAAAGACTTTTATCGAATTGATACTGCGCTCTCGCTGCCACGCATCAACATCAAAGCTTGGAAACTAAACATTGGCGGCATGGTCAAGACCCCGCTAGCGCTTTCATATCAAGACTTACTTGCACGCCCAATGGTTGAGCGCACGATCACTATTTGTTGCGTTTCTAATGAAGTCGGTGGCCCGTATATCGGTAATGCGGTTTGGCAAGGCGTGCTTCTCGCTGATTTACTTACCGAAGCAGGTGTCGATCCGCGGGCAGAACAAATATTTGGCACGAGTGTTGATGGTTGGACTTGTGGGTTTCCAGTTGGTGCAGCATTTGACGGGCGCGACGCGATGGTCGCGCTCGGCATGAACGGTGAGCCAATTTCGCTCGAACATGGATACCCCGCTCGAATAATAATTCCTGGACTTTATGGATACGTCAGTGCGACGAAGTGGGTACAGAGCCTTGAACTGACAACGTGGAGTCAAGCCGAAGGATATTGGGTGCCACTTGGTTGGTCGCGCGAAGCACCGATAAAGACTCAGTCACGAATCGATGTGCCGCGACGAGACGAAAAAGTTTCTGCTGGCAAAATTGCAATCGCTGGTGTTGCCTGGGCACAACAACGGGGTATCGAAAAAGTCGAAGTTCGAATTGACTCGGGAGCATGGAAGATCGCCACTCTTGCACTCGATTTCAGTGACGACACTTGGCGCCAATGGAAATTTGAATTTGATGCCAAACCTGGTGAATACAGAGTTCAAGTTCGCGCGACAGATAAAACTGGCGAGACTCAAACGCAAGAGGTCAGCCGCCCAGACCCAGACGGTGCGACTGGTTATCACACCAGAACATTAAAAGTTATCTAAATTTTAAAACCGAACTTAAGTTAGGTCGGCTGGAGTTTGACGCTCGTTGAGATGTAAGTCGGTACCCGTGTACGGATGCGCGAGTGCGACTTCTTCATTCAACTCAACACCAAGTCCTGGTTCTTTAGACGGAATTACATAACCGTTTTCAAACTGAATTGGTTTCTTCAAAATCTTGGCGTGAAAACCACCCCAGTCTTGAATGCTTTCAAGAATCAAGAAGTTCGGTGTGCAAGTGCTCAACTGAATATTCGCCGCGCCTTCAATCGGTCCACAATAAAGATGCGGTGCAATTTGTGCATGATAAGTCTCAGCGATGGATGCAATTTTCTTGCCTTCGAGAATTCCACCGCAACGACCAGTTGCCAACTGAATAATCGATGCGCCACCGACGCGCAACAAATGAGCGAATTCATATTTTGAAGTAAGTCGTTCGCCAGTAGCAATCGGAATACTTGTATGCGCTGCTACTTTGGCCATTTCTTCTGGTGCATCTGGCGGAATCGGCTCTTCGAACCACATCGGATCGTATGGTTCGAGTTGTTTTGCCAAACGAATTGCACCCGACGCTGTGAACTGACCGTGAGTACCAAACAAAATGTCAGCACGATTGCCAACTGCTTTGCGAATCGCTGCAACCATTCGCACACTGCGATCGATCGTCGCGAGCGATGGTTGACGTCCGTCATAAACCGAATATGGCCCGGCAGGGTCAAGTTTTACAGCAGTAAAACCGCGCTCAACTTCACGCACCGCAGCCTCGGCCGCAAGATCTGGGTCGCTGTAAAGAGGATGATCAGAGTGCGCATCAAACTCATGTGATGGATACAAGTACGTGTAGCAACGCAACCGGTCGTGAACTTGACCGCCGAGCAACTCGTAAACAGGTTTGCCAGTGTCTTTACCGCAAATATCCCACATCGCCATTTCTAAACCGCTGACGACGCCAGCCGTGCTGAAGTCTGGGCGGTGCGCAAAACCCGAACCATAGGTACGTCGCCACATCTTTTCGATGTGAAACGGATCAGTGCCGAAAATATAACGCGCAAACATGTCTTCGGCGACTTTGCAAACTATTTGTGGCGAGTAAGTCGCGGTGTAGATTTCACCGATACCTGTGACGCCAGTATCGGTTGTCAGTTTGACGAAAATAAAATACCGACCACCTGTACGCGGTGGCGGATTACCAACTACAAACGTTTGAATTTTTTCAATTTTCATGACCCCGCCGATCTATTTGTGAATCTTAAATTTCTAAAAAACAATCACATTTCGCAATGCATCGCCACGCTTTACTGCTGCGATTGCTTCATTGATCTCTTCTAAAGGATAAGTCTTCGTCACCAGTTCGTCTAGTTTGAGACGACCCTGTTCGTAAAGCGAAATTAGGTTTGGGATATCTACTTGAATTCGTGCCGAACCCATTTTTGAACCAAGAATATTTTGACTATAAGCAGCCATCGTGCCTGGGTCAATTTCTGACATCACTCCGTTTGCTGGCATACCGACCAAAACTACGGTGCCAGATTTAGCGAGCAAACCATACGACGAGTCGAAAGCCTGTTTCGCGCCAACTGTGACGAATACATAATCAGCACCACGGCCGTCGGTGATTGCCTGCACTTGCTTTGCAACATCTTCTTTACCTGAGTTGATGCCATGTGTTGCGCCGAAATTCTTAGCGGCTTCGATTTTCGTATCCGAAAGATCAACAGCAATGATCGACCGAGCACCACTCACGCGAGCACCTTGCACCGAATTCAAACCAACACCACCAGCACCAATAACAACTACATGACTACCTGGCTCAACTTTTGCTGTGTTTGTGACTGCACCAAAACCAGTGATCACACCACAAGCAAGTAACGATGCGCTAGCCGCTTTAATATCTTTCGAAATCACCACGACTTGAGAATCATGAACAACTACGTATTCAGCAAAACTACCGGTACGCATTGCTTGCACAATTGACTCACCTGATTTAGATGTCAGTGGGCTCTTGGCGTCAAGCGGAAACGAAGTTTCACAAGTAACTGGCATACCGCGCGAACAACCGCGACAGTGACCGCAAGAACGAATCAGAGTTACAACAACTTGATCGCCAACTTTCACAGTCGAAACCCCAGAACCGACTTCTTCGACAACACCAACACTCTCGTGCCCAAATATCGCTGGCAAAGTTCCGCCCCATGCGCCGTCGGCATATGAAATGTCACTATGGCAAATCGCAGTTGCAGCAATTTTGACTCGCAACTCTCCGGCTTGTGGCTTTGCCAACGTCACTTCTTCAATTACTAGTGGCTTACCAAACTCTCGACAAACTGCTGCTTTCACTTTTTCAGACCTTTCAAGATGCTAGATATATGTTCAATTTTTATATTCTGGGGATTCAATTTCAAGGATTTCGGTGAGTGCTAAAAAATGATGCTCTGCAGACTTCGGATACTCTAGCCATTGTTTGCAAACCAAAGCCGCTATTTCATCCTCGATAATTGAAAGTTCGCGACCAGTTGAAAGCGCGAGTACCTGCAATTGCGCTGCTTTTTCGAGATAGTACAACTCATCAAAAGCCTCTGCCACTGAGTTACCAACAACTATCACACCGTGATTCGCAAGGAATAATACGCTTTTTGAGTCGCCTAAGACTCTCGCAACGCGCTGACCTTCGCTGGCTTCAAGCGCCATTCCTGAATAGTCGCGGTCATAAGCGATCCGTTCATAAAACCGACATGCGTTTTGATCAAGCATCAAGAATTCAAAATCACGCAGGCACGCCAACGCAGTCGTATACGGCATATGGGTATGCAAAATGCACTTGGCATGTGGCAAAAGTCGATGCAACTGGCCGTGCAAATTGATTGCCGTTGGGTCAACTAATTGACTTTCGGCGATGCCAAAGTTTTTTTCATTCAAATCAACCAAAACGAGTTCACTCGCCCGCATCTGCGAAAAGTGACGACCAGCGGGATTAATTAAAAAGTTTTGCGAGTCTTGAGATATAGCAACACTGAAATGATTCGCTGTAGCTTCATGCATCTCAAGCTTTGCCGCCCAGCGAAACGCAACAGTTAAATCGCGTCGAGCAGAATGCTCAGCATTCATTTTTTAAATCTATTGCAATCTGTCAGGAAACCCAGGTGCTCGCAAGTCTGTACCAAGTGAATCTTCAAGAAGTTTGACAACCTGTGTTGACCATACTTCGCCACCGTATTGAGATTTCGCACGCACGAAAGCTTGTTGCACTGTGCTCGCAACATCTAGAGGCACGCCAAACTTTCGACCGTACTCCATTGCAAAACCCATGTCTTTGAGCGCGAGATCCATCGTGAAGCCAATGTCGTAACTTCCGTTGAGAATAACTTGACCTTCTGTCTCATGAACGAAACTATTGCCCGAACTGTTTTTGATTACTTCGTAAGCAATACCGAGATCAATGCCACCTTTTTTCGCAAGCATTAGTGCCTCACCACATGCCACAAGATGAATGAATGCCAACATGTTTGTGATCACTTTGATCACGGCTGCACTGCCGAGTTCGCCGACATACAAAACAGGCTTGCCCATTGCTTCAAGCAAATCTTTATGAGCCGCAAAAACTTTTTGGTCTCCGCCAACTAGAACGGTGATGTCACCTTCGGCTGCTTTGTGCACGCCACCGGTGACTGGCGATTCAAGTGTGTTGAAGCCCAACTTGTTTGCAATTTCGCCAAGTCGCAACGTCTCACTGCGGTCGTTTGTGCTCATGTCAATCCATGTCGTGCCTTTTGCTAATCCACTAAACACGCCATTCTCGCCATCAACTACAGCGTCAATTGCACGCGGTGATGGCAAACAAGTAAATACAACTTCAGACGCTTGCGCGACTTCCTTTGCCGAATTCGCCCACTTCGCACCCTTGGCAACAAGCCCATCGCCAAGTGATTTGTTTAGATCGTGAATTGTCACGTTGTGCCCTGCACGAATCAAACTCGCCGCTAAATAAACACCAAGGTGTCCAAGGCCGATGAAACCGCAATTGCGTGATGTAACTGTGTTGCTCATAATTGAATCCAAGTCGTCTTAAGGTTTGTGTATCCCTCGATTGAATACATCGAACGATCACGACCTGTGCCAGATTGTTTAAACCCGCCAAATGGTGTCGTTATCGAACCCTTATCAAAAGTATTCACCCAAACTGTGCCCGTGCGCAACTTACGCGCAATTCGGTGGGCTTTTGTTATGTCACGAGTCCAAATTGATGAAGCCAAACCATATTGCGTGTTGTTGGCAACTTGAACTGCCTCATCTGCGCTTGCAACCGCGACAGAAACCAAAACTGGGCCGAAAATCTCTTCGCATTCGATTCGCATTCCAGGCTTTACATCTCGAAACACTGTTGGCGGAATAAACACTCCACCTTTTACTGGCTCGACACGGTTGCCCCCAGAGAAAACTTTTGCGCCTTCTTGCTTGCCTATTTCTATGTATCCGAGAACTCGATCAAACTGTGTCTTGTCGACGATTGTTCCCATCGCGGTTGTCGGGTCATATGGATCACCAGGCTGAATCGACTGACCAACTTTTGTAATTTTTTCTAGCAGTTCGTCTTCTATAGATTTCTCAACGACCAAGCGAGTGCCTGCATGACATGTTTGACCAGAGTTGTAAAACACTCCCCACGCAATTGCCGATGCTGCTGCGTCAAGATCTGCACAATCATTCAAAACAATTTGTGGCGACTTTCCACCGAGCTCAAGCGAAACAGATTTACCGTTACTCTCGGCTGCATATTTTAAGAAATATCTACCAACTTCTGTTGAACCAGTAAATGCGAGTTTGTCAACATCCATGTGCAGACCAAGAGCCGCACCTGCCGTTGGCCCGTAGCCAGGCACAACATTGAACACTCCTTCAGGCAATCCGGCTTGCACGCCAAGTTCAGCGAAAAATAATGCCGACAGCGGCGATTGCTCAGCAGGTTTCAAGACAATAGAGTTGCCCCCAGCCAACGCGGCGCCAACCTTCCATGAAGAAATAATCAATGGATAGTTCCATGGCACGACTGCGCCAACAACGCCAAGTGGCTCTCTCTCAATTAAGGCCAACGCATCACGCGGCACTGGCGCAATTTGTCCGTACATCTTGTCGATTGTTTCGGCGAACCACTGTAAGTTGCTGGCAGCAGATGCCATATCGACATTCACAGAATCACAAATTGGCTTTCCAACATTCATGGTTTCAAGCAATGCAAGTTCGTTTACGTTTTCGCGAATCAACTGAGCCCAACGCAACATAATGTTTTTACGATCGACTGGCGCCATCTCACTCCACACACCAGAATTAAAAGATTTTCTTGCCGACGCAACTGCTCGGTCAATATCAGCCGCATCACCTTCGGCAACATTTGCAATCACCGTATTATCTCTCGGATTAACTGACTCAAACGTTTTGCCACTCGCGGCATCTACGTACTTGCCATCAATAAAAAGCTTGGTGCGACTAACTTTTTGAGTTGAACGCTTTGTCCACTCTTCGCGACTAAGTAGGTCTGTCATCTTTCCACTCCAGTACTTTCTAGGCTGATTGTCAAGCCCCGACGCTATCAGTGCGACCTGACAGAATATAGGCGTGCCAGTTTCACAAACGAACCCAACAACAACATCGTGCTTGTTGGCTATCGCATCTGTACATCGAACTGGATCAACTCTGCTGTGTTCGATTCTTCGCGCCACCGGCATGGCCGGAATGCCAATGGAGTATTTAAATATTCACACCAAAAACTTTACGAACTTTCGTAACGAAAACGATTTGCCGACCCTCAATAAGCGCGGTCAACTCGTGGGGGTCGTTCGAAAACTCTCGGGACGAAATGCATGGCGCAACATCAACTATTTTTCTGACTCATCATGGCGCGCCTATTTAAATCGTGCGGCCGAATTAAATACAACTCCGAATGGCGTGTTCGGCATCAAGATGCACTGGAACCAATACGACGAACATATGTTGCAACGTGGACTAACTGCCGATCATTGGGGTGCACCAATTAAATGGGTGCGAATCTCTCGCGACAACGAAGTACGTCAAGCGATCTCATTGGTTCGCGCTGAGCAATCAAATCAATGGAATAGCAATATGTCGGCAACCAATGAACCGGTTTACAACGAACAAGACATTGTTAACGCACTACATACGATTTCAAGTGCAAATAAAAGTTGGGATCAGTATTTTGCAGAGCACCAGATCGATCCGTTGCATCTGACTTACGAGCAGCTAACTCGGGAGATGGATATTACTGTTCGCCGAATTATGGCGCATATCAACACACCCATCGAAAATGTGCCAGCGCCACAAACGAAACGCCAATCAGACGGGGCGAGCGCGCACTGGGAGAGCCAATTTCTTGAGGCACGACCCGAATTCAAGGCTCGCGCTGCCACAATAGAACGGTGAGCATTTCAACAATTTTTGATCAATCCCAATGGACAGAAGTTCAAGGATTTTCATTTCGCGATATCACATATCATCGCGCCAAAGCGCACGGCACAGTACGAGTTGCATTTAATCGCCCTGAAGTTCGCAACGCATTTAGACCAAGCACGGTTGATGAGCTTTATCGCGCACTTGACCACGCTCGACAAACAACTGATGTCGGATGTGTTTTATTAACGGGTAACGGTCCTTCGTCAAAAGATGGCGGCTGGGCATTTTGTAGTGGTGGAGATCAGCGAATTCGCGGCACCGATGGTTACAAATACGAAGACGGTGACGAAAATAAAAACAGCGCGAGCACTGGTCGATTGCACATACTTGAGGTACAGCGGTTGATTCGATTCATGCCAAAAATTGTTATCTGCGTTGTGCCGGGTTGGGCTGCAGGCGGTGGACACAGTCTGCATGTCGTCAGCGATTTAACTTTGGCCAGCAAAGAGCACGCTCGCTTCAAACAAACTGATGCAGATGTTGCGAGTTTCGATGGTGGTTTCGGTTCTGCATATCTTGCTCGCCAAGTCGGTCAAAAGTTTGCTCGCGAAATATTCTTTCTCGGACGCGAATATTCGGCTGATGACGCACATCGAATGGGAATGGTTAATGCTGTTGTACCTCACGCCGAATTAGAAAAAGTCGCACTCGAATGGGCGGCTGAAATAAATGCAAAAAGCCCCATGGCTCAGCGAATGCTGAAGTTTGCATTTAATGCAATCGACGACGGTCTTGTTGGGCAACAAATATTTGCGGGCGAAGCAACTCGACTTGCGTACATGACTAGCGAAGCAACTGAAGGCCGCGATTCGTTTCTTGAAAAACGCGACGCTGACTGGTCAGAATATCCTTGGCATTTTTGATCTTGCGGCTTGCTCTATGTCGCGATGATCACAAAAATTACTTCTAGCCAAGATCCGCGACTCGACCCACTACGACTTGGCGAGCGACAACTAACTACGATTGCTCAGCGCCGATCAACATTGGCTGCAGGTCGATTTATCGCAGAGGGCGATTTAGTAGTTGCCCGTGCACTCGCAGCCGGTTATAAACCAGAAGTTGTGCTATGTGATGCTGAACAAGCAGATCGTTTTGCAACTGATATCACAACATTGGGTGGCCAATGTCTAACCGCCGATATTGAAATTCGTCGCGACGCAACTGGTCTCGGTGTGCCGCTAAGTGCACTCGGAGTTTTCTTTCGTCCGACGCCGTTAACTCAAGACGAAGTACTGAATACGGCAAAGCGAGTTATTATCGCTGAAGCAATAGATAACCCGAGCAACATTGGCGCGATTGTTCGATGCGCAACTGGATTGGGCTGGGATGGTTTGATCTGTGATTCGACTAGCGCCGACCCGTTATCGCGTCGCGCACTTCGAGTTTCAATGGGTGCTGCATTTGATTTTCAATTCGCGCGAAGCAATAACATCGCTGAAACTTTAAAAAATTTAAGTCAACGCGGCTTCGCAGTGCTTGCTCTGACTCCAAATAGCTTTGCTACCGATTTATCTAAAATTGTTCTCGAATCAAATAGACCCCGAGCACTTGTGTTCGGCTCTGAGCGTGCTGGCCTGAGCGATGAGGCTTTGGCGAGCGCCAATTATCAAGTGCGAATCGAAATGAACCCTGCGATTGACTCGCTCAATGTTGCAGCCGCGGCAGCGATTGCTTGTTACGCCCTACGTTAACTCGGGCTAGCTTAATTTAGCGCGGATAATCGGCTGATGAAATTGGTAACCCTGTGTCGTTTCGTAGGTGCTCAGCAGCCTTCACAAAATAATCAGTGAGTTCTTGGCGAATTAAATCGTCTTGAGACAATTCATCAACGGCAATCAACATATGCAAAAGCCATTGATCTCGCTCTACTGGCCCGATTCGAAACGGCATATGACGCATTCGCAATTTTGGATCACCGCGGTTTTCATTAAACATCGGCGGGCCTCCCCAATATTGGGCGAGGAACCAAGTGAGATGCAGTCGCGCTTTCTCTAAATTATTTGGCTCTGCATATAAAACTATTAAAACTGGGTCGACTACAACACCTTCATAAAACCGATCAACAAGTCGTTCGAAGAACGGCAGTCCGCCAACACGCTCAAACAGCGAATTACTTGAACTCAGGATCTTGCCATTCTGGAAAAATATCTGGCATATCGGTTGACACATTCATCGTAAAATTCGCGGCACGCTTTTCTAGAAAACTAGTCACGCCCTCACGCGCATCGGCAGAACTTCCGCGCAGCATTATGCCTCGTGACTCTGCCCGATGTGCTTCCATTGGGTGTGCCGCACCGAGCATTCTCCATAACATTTGTCGCGACATTGCAACCGAAACAGGTGCTGTATTTTTCGCAATCTCAGATGCGATCGCACGAGCGGCTGAGAGCAAATCTTCTGGGGCGTGAACACTTCGCACTAGTCCAGATTCTTTTGCCTCATCTGGGCCAACCATTCGCCCAGTGAAAACCCACTCAGTCGCGCGAGAGATCCCCACTACACGCGGCAAAAACCAAGACGAGCACGCCTCTGTGACAATTCCACGGCGCGTAAACACGAAACCAAATTTTGATGTATTACTAGCCAAACGAATGTCCATCGGCAGGGTCATCGTCACACCAACACCAACTGCTGGGCCATTGATCGCGCCAATCACAGGTTTTTTACTATTGAAGATTCGCAACGAAACAAGACCACCGCCATCGCGCGGTACTCCACTTACACCTTGCACATCACTGCCACCACGGCTAAAAGTTTCACCACCAGACGAGAGATCTGCCCCTGCACAAAATGCACGGCCGGCACCAGTAACAATTACCGCGCGAACGTCATCATCATCATCAGTCAAATCAAACGCAGCGATAATTTCATGCAGCATTATATTTGTAAATGCATTCAATTTTTCTGGACGATTGAGAGTTATCGTCGCAATGTTCTCGCTAATACTCAGTTGAATTTGCGAAAATTCGTGCTTCTCTGACATGCAATTAGTTAAACATCAAGAAAGCGCGTTGCCGCAATCGCCGAGCCAACAGCACCGACTATCGCACCGATACTCAGCAAAATCAACATCACTGATGTCAAATAGCTGCTCGGCACAATCAACGAACTGATTCCAGTGCCTGGTTTGAAACTAGCAACGCCACTTGACCATGCAGAGTTCAATGCCCACAATCCGCCACAAGATACGACTCCGCCAAGCAAACCTTGTAACAAACCTTCCAACATAAATGGAACACGAATGAACCAGTTTGTTGCGCCAACGAGTTTCATCACTTCAATTTCTCGACGGCGAGCAAACATCGCAGTGCGAATCGTGTTCCAGATCAAACCGACAGCTACTACTAGAAGAACCAGCGACATAACGAGTGTCACAACTCGAATGAAATTTGAAAGAGTTGAAATCACCTGAAACTCGTCTTCCGCCAGAGCAACTGCTTCGACCCCAGGAAGAGTGCGATATTGATCGCTAAGAGAGCGAACGAGCGTCGGGTCATCAGAGAGAGGTACAACCTTGAATTGCGTCGGAATTGATTCTGGAGTTAAGAGGCTCAGCGTTACCGGGTCGCCCACGAATATTCGTTTGGCTTCTTCATAGCTTTCGGTTTTGTTGAGATACGCCAATTTGTTGACATCAATAATTGTCGGCGACGCTCTGAGTACCGAATCAATCAAAGTAATTTGCTCTGCAGAAGCATCACTTCGAACGAACACAATCATCTCTACATCGCCGCGCCACTGAACAAGCAAATTTTCGAATGCTCTTTGAATTAAAAAAGTAGTACCGACAAGTAGAAGTGAGACCGCAGAAGTCAAAATAGCAGCTGCGGTAAGAGTTAGATTGCGTCTAAAACTTGCCCAAGTTTCGCGAATTGCATAGCCGATTCGTGAAAACATTTATTCGTAAACTCCGCGTTCTTGATCACGCACAATTACCCCGTTGTCGAGTTGAATAACTCGGCGTCGCATTGCATTAACGACTCTGTGATCATGAGTCGCCATTACTACCGTCGTACCGGTTTCGTTGATCTGGTTAAGTAAACCCATAATGCCTTCACTCGTTGTCGGATCAAGGTTGCCAGTCGGCTCATCAGCCAACAAAATCAAAGGACGATTGACGAATGCCCGCGCAATTGAAACTCGCTGTTGTTCGCCACCCGATAACTGTTCTGGAAACCGCTCGCGCTTACCCGCCAATCCGACGAGATCTAAAACAAGCGGTACTTGGCGCTCAATAACATGGCGCGGTTTTCCGATCACCTCAAGGGCGAACGCCACATTTTCGAAGACTGTCTTGTTCAATAAGAGTTTGTAATCTTGGAAAACGTTGCCCAAGGTTCGCCTCAAATATGGGACACGCGATGCCGGCATCTCATTAATATTTCTGCCAGCAACCCAAACATCGCCATGCTCTGGTTGCTCTTGACGGTTCATCAATCTCAACAATGTTGATTTACCAGAGCCAGATGGTCCAACCATGAAGACGAACTCACCCTTTGGGATATCAAACGACGCTTCTCTTACAGCAATTGTATCTTTGCCGTAAATTTTCGACACGTTATCTAGACGAATCATTGCGACTAACTTACCATTGTGCGACAGCCAAAACGGTTAGATCTCTACTTGGCATTATCAAGCATTTCTTTGTCAGAGCGGCGCCAACGTAAGTAGCCCTCCATGAATTGATCAAGTTCACCATCCAAAACTGCAGTGACATTGCCGGTTTCAACATTGGTTCGAAGATCTTTAACCATTTGATATGGCTGTAAAACATACGAGCGAATTTGACTTCCCCAACCAACTTGCGCTTGCTTGCCCGCAATTTGTGAAAGTTCTGTGGCGCGCTCTTCTTCGTCCTGCGCGATGATCATCGCCTTAAGTCGCTTTAATGCGCTTTCACGATTTTGTAATTGACTTCGCTCTTGCTGTGACGAAGCAACAAGTCCAGTTGGTTCGTGTATTAATCGAACTGCCGAAGAAGTTTTATTAACATGCTGACCTCCAGCACCAGAAGCACGAAATACTTCCATACGAATATCGCTTTCATTTATTTCAAGTTCTGCTTGATCTAAAATCGGCCAAATTTGCACGAGAGCAAAACTCGTTTGTCGCCTGCCTTGATTGTCAAATGGACTAATTCGCACTAGTCGATGCGTACCTCGTTCACTTGTCAAAAGACCGTATACATATCTTCCCCGAATCGTCACGTCGGCCGAAAGAATGCCCGCTTCAGTGCCGATTGAGATGTCACCGATTTCAAAACCGAAACTTTTTAACTCAGCCCATCTGCGATACATTCGCAGCAACATTTCGCTCCAGTCTTGGGCGTCAACGCCGCCATCTTTAGCATTGATTTGCAGGATCGCATCGCACCCATCGTGCTCACCGGTGAACATGCTGCGCATTTCAAGTAGGTCGAGTTTTGAACGACAAGCAGACACTCCACTGTCTAGTTCTGGCTCTTGTGAAGCATCATCTGCGTCACGGGCAAGTTCGTGCAACACAAACAAGTCATCAAGCGTGTTTGTTAGCTGATCAAACTCGTCTAAATCAGATTTAACTGCAACATATTGCGAGTTGATTTTTTTTGCATGTTCTTGATCATTCCATAAGTCTGGTTTTGCGACTTCAACTTCTAACTCGATCAATAATCCGCGAGAGGTTTCTACATTGAGATATTTTGCAGCTTCACCTAGGCGTTTGCGCAGTTCGCCCAGGTCTGTGGAGAAATCTTTCATGTGTGATATTGCTGAAGTTTTTAATTGAAGTTAATTGGCGCGGCCGTGACACATTTTGTATTTTTTACCTGAGCCACAGGGGCATGGCGAGTTACGCGGCGTTTTTGACCAGTCGGGTGCACCAAAGACGTTTGAACTTGAGTTGGCTTTAGAACTTGGGGCTGGCTTGTCATCGACATTTTCATCAGATGTTTGCTGAATATTGCTCAGAGTGCTCGACGGCGAACTGTCATTAACAACTTGAACATGCATCACATATTTGACGAAGTCTTGAGCAATGCCCTTCATCAAAGTGCCGAACATCTCGAAACCTTCGCGTTGCCATTCAATTAGCGGATCTTTTTGACCGACTGCGCGCAAGTTGATGCCTTCCTGCAAATAATCCATCTCTTCTAGATGCTCTCGCCAACGTTGGTCGATGATGCGCAACATCACTTGACGCTCAACTTCTCGCATCACAGACTCGCCCATTTCGATCTCGCGAAGTGCATAAAAACCACTTGCATCTGCCATCACGAGGTCGTACATCTCATCTGTCGAGTCACAACTTGCAAGATTCGCCGCAGCAATTTTCGTTGGCCAGAAAGTCGCGAGTTCAAGAGCCAGACCACTTACATCCCATTCGTCATCAACTTCGGCGACACAATGCGCTTCAATCAAAGCATCAACAGCCTCGGCCAAATACTCCATCGCAGCCGCTTTGAGGTCAAGCCCCTGCAAAATCTGATCTCGGCGTTGATAAATAACTTTGCGCTGTTCGTTCATTACTTCGTCGTACTTCAAAACATTTCTTCGGACTTCGCCGTTTCGTTGCTCAACTGTTGATTGTGCACGCTCAATAGCCTTGGTTACCATTTTCGCTTCAATTGCTTCGTCGTCAGGTAACGCACGACCCATAACCCAAGACAATGCACCGGTTGCGAATAGTCGCATCAACTCATCATCAAGACTCAGATAAAAGCGGCTCTCGCCAAGATCACCTTGACGACCAGAACGACCACGCAATTGATTATCGATTCGACGACTTTCATGGCGCTCAGTGCCAAGTACATACAAACCGCCGAGAGCGCGAACCTGATCGCCTTCAATTTTGCATTTCTCGATATATTTTTCAAGTAACTCGTGATATCGCTCCTGCGCTTTGTCGCGAGCAGTTATAAAATCTGGCGGCATCATTTCAAGCGCAACGGGCAATGCGAACTCGTCAAGCAAAGTTTCTGGGCTGTGCCCCTCTTTGAGAACATCTTGACGTGCAAGACCATCGGGGTTTCCGCCGAGCAAAATGTCGACACCACGGCCAGCCATGTTCGTCGCCACAGTGATCGCTCCAAGTCGACCAGCCTGAGTTACGACCATCGCCTCACGAGTGTGTTGTTTCGCGTTCAAAACTTCGTGACGAATACCGCGCTGTTGAAGCTTTTTCGATAACTGCTCACTTTTTTCAACGCTGATTGTGCCGACTAGAACTGGTTGACCTTTGGCATGACGTTCTTCAAGGTCTTTTACTACAGCATCAAATTTCGTGGCTTCGGTTTTAAAAATCAAATCTGCTTGGTCAACTCGAACCATTTCACGATTCGTCGGAATCGGCACAACTTGAAGGTTGTAGGTGTTCATCAACTCTGCAGCCTCGGTTTGTGCGGTGCCCGTCATTCCTGAAAGTTTTTCATACATTCTAAAATAATTTTGCAAAGTGATCGTCGCCAAAGTTTGATTCTCTTCTTTAATTTGTACGCCTTCTTTGGCCTCTACTGCCTGGTGTATGCCTTCGCTCCAACGACGACCTTCAAGAATTCGACCAGTGAACTCATCGACTATTTTGACTTCGCCATCTTGAATGATGTAGTCCTTGTCGCGATGATAAAGCACTGAGGCTTTTAGAGCAACCTGTAGTTGATGCACAAAGTTTTGCTGCACTTCGTCGTAAAGATTGTCGATGCCGAGTTGTTTCTCAACTTTTTCGATACCGGTCTCGGTCGGTACAACAATTCGTTTATCTTCTTCAACGTCGTAATCAACATCTCGCACCATCGTGCGCACGATTGACGCAAATCGGTAATACAACTTCGCCGCGTCAGCAACACGACCAGAAATAATAAGCGGTGTACGTGCTTCGTCAATGAGAATCGAGTCGACTTCGTCGACGATTGCAAAACTAAAACCTCGTTGAACTTTTTCGTCTAGGGTGCCCGCCATATTGTCACGCAAATAGTCAAAACCAAATTCGTTGTTTGTACCGAAAGTTATATCCGCCGAATAATCCGCACGCTTCTCGGTTGAACTTGATCGTCGTCCCGCGATGACAAGGCCAACTGACAAACCAAGCCAGCGGTGTATTTGTCCCATCCACTCGGCATCTCGCTGAGCCAGATAGTCGTTCGTTGTAATTTGATGAACACCCTTACCCGAGAGTCCATTTAGATAAGCCGGCAGAGTTGAGACAAGAGTTTTACCTTCACCCGTTTTCATTTCTGCAACCCAACCGGCATGCAATGCGGCACCACCCATAAGTTGCACGTCGTAATGTCGCTGACCAATAACGCGAGTTGCGGCCTCACGAACCACAGCAAAGGACTCAATCAGCAAATCTTCAAGCGTTTCACCTCGGTCAAGCCGAGATTTGAACTCGCCCGTCTTGCCTCGTAGTTCTTCTTCGCTCATTGCCGACATTTGCGCCGCCAATGCATTGATATCGGGCAAGATATCGGCTAACGCCTTAACCTTCTTGCCTTCGCCGGCCCGCAGGATTCGATCGAGGATTGCCATAAGACAGTAGATGCTACCGCAGCGCAGATAACCAGTTCAGCCCCGCCTTCGTAAAGTGCTTGAGAGGCATGCTTAAGAGTTGTGCCAGTTGTGACAACGTCGTCAATCACGACAACACATTGATTATTTATTGGACGAGATACAAACCGTGGCCCAACTAGTCGCTGTTGTCGGGTTCGGCCAGTCTGCGGTTGATCGGTCTGACGGCGTAATACCCCTCGACATTGAACCTGTAACTTTTTGGCGACAAATCGTGCAAGGATTTCAGCGTGGTCGTGGCCGCGCTCTAACTTTCGGCGGGCAGTAGTCGGTGCCCAAGAAATCAAATCAATTTTTTGATCTGAGATAGCTGTCTCTTGAATTATTCGTTCTGCAAGCGCCGTGCCAAGCACAGCAACCGACGATCTCATGTTGCGATACTTCATGCTCAGTATCATCTGGCGAACAGTTTTGCTGTAGCCGAAGGCGACTATTATTTGCGGGCTGACTTCGGGGCGAGCTTCACCCCGAACGCTATTACTAAAACCGTGAAACTTTGGTGAACTATCCAAATTCTCAATTTGCGATATTTGTTCAACACAATTTTTGCAAACTACTGATGAAGAAGATAATAGGCACCCAGGACACGTCGAACCAAAAACTCTGCCAACAAAATCTTTGAAGCTAGTTCTCGAAATCGTGATCATCGCCATAAAGGCAAATTATGCCCACAGGGTGTCGCGCGCCAGTAAACGACTAGCCTGCAACGGTGCAAGGTTTAGAGTCTCTCGAATTTCGCGATCGGCTTGGGCGTCGACTAGTTCGTTGTGTGCTCGGCTTGTCGCTATTTAGCATTGGCATCTCAATGCAGATGAACGCCAATATTGGTGCACCACCATGGGATGTGTTTCATCAAGGCATCGCCAAACAGACTGGCATCTCAATTGGCAAAATCATCGTGCTCACCGGTTTTTCGTTGCTATTACTTTGGATTCCCCTGAAGCAAAAACCTGGTCTTGGCACAATTCTTAATGCACTTGAAATTGGATTAGTCGCCGATATCGCACTTGGGATAATCCCTGAACCGTCAAACATCCTGATTCAAATTCTGATGGCATTGTCGGGAATCGTTGTTGTCGCAATCGGATCAGGCCTTTACATCGGCAGCGCACTCGGGCCAGGACCACGCGACGGTTTAATGACCGGGCTTGCAAAACGTGGTATTCCAATTCGCAAAGGACGAACGGCTGTTGAAGTTATAGTGCTGATTACCGGCTGGCTATTGGGTGGTCAAGTTGGTGTTGCAACTTTCGCATTTGCATTTGGCGTAGGGCCACTGGTGCATTTTTTCTTACCACGCTTAGCGGTAAGAAAAAATGCTGGTTAACAAATAGCGGTAACGCTCGTTAACTTGTAGCGGTACCGCTCGTAAACTAGTAGCGGTAACGCTCTGTTTTAAACGGACCACTTGGCTCAATGCCAAGATATTCTGACTGCTCATCCGAAAGTTTTGTCAAGATTGCGCCAAGTGCATCTAAATGCAACGCAGCAACTTTCTCGTCAAGATGTTTTGGCAAAACATAAACGCCAAGCGGATAATTTTTAGTGTTGTTAAACAACTCGATCTGTGCAATAACTTGATTGGTAAACGAGCAGCTCATCACAAAACTCGGGTGTCCAGTTGCACAACCAAGGTTTACAAGTCGTCCTTCGGCAAGAACAATTACAGCGTGGCCATCTGCGAATGTCCAAAGATCTGTACCAGTTTTTAATTCGTCGCGAGTTGCGCCGCTGCGTGATAGTCCTGCCATATCAATTTCGTTATCGAAGTGACCGATGTTGCAAACGATCGCATTGTGCTTCATTTTTGCCATGTGCTCTGCGGTAACGATCGCTTCGTTGCCAGTTGCTGTTACAAAAATATCGGCAACACCAACAACATTTTCAAGAGTGTTAACTATGTAACCCTCCATCGCCGCTTGTAATGCATTAATCGGATCAATCTCAGTAACAACAACTCGCGCACCTTGACCACGAAGGCTTTGCGCACATCCTTTGCCGACATCGCCGTATCCACAAACGACTGCCATCTTGCCTGCGATCATCACGTCGGTCGCGCGATTGAGTGCGTCAATCAACGAGTGTCGGCAACCATAAAGATTGTCGAACTTGCTTTTCGTGACGCTGTCATTGACATTGATCGCTGGAAACAAAAGTTCTTTGTCTTGCGCCATTTTGTAAAGACGTTTAACACCAGTTGTTGTCTCTTCAGTAACGCCTTTAATGAGTTTCGACATCTTCGTCCAACGCGATGGGCTGGTTTTCAAGCCACGTTGTAACAAACCAAGAACGATTGCAAGTTCAGGATTAGACGCCGTCGTTGGATCAGGAACCGCTCCCGCCTTTTCGTATTCAACACCCTTGTGCAGCAACATCGTTGCGTCGCCACCATCATCAAGAATCATGTTCGGGCCATCACCGTCGGGCCATGTCATCATTTGATCAGTCGCCCACCAATATTCTTCGAGGGTCTCACCCTTCCACGCGTACACCGGCACGCCTTGTGGGTTTTCCACGGTTCCATTTGGGCCAACTACAACTGCCGCCGCTGCATGATCTTGTGTAGAGAAAATATTGCAACTTGCCCAACGCACTTCCGCGCCGAGATGAACAAGCGTTTCAATCAAAACAGCAGTTTGAATCGTCATGTGCAACGAGCCAGAAATGCGCGCACCCTTGAGCGGCTTTGACACACCGAATTCTTTACGCAATGCGCGCAAGCCGGGCATTTCGTGCTCAGCGAGATGAATTTCTTTGCGACCAAACAGCGCCATTGACAGGTCGGCAACACGGTAATCTTTTCGTTCAGCAAAACTTGACGATGACATTTTTACTCCAGTTTAATTTTTTTTAATTTGTTTTATTTTGTTTTATTTTTTGTTTAATTTTGTAATTAGTTATTATTGTTTTAATTAAAAAGTTGGCTTAAGACCAAGTTGCTTAGCCTTGTCGGCAAGTCGCTCATGCTCAAGTTGATTCAGAGTTTTTGCTTGATCAATCAGCATTACTGGAATGCCATTAAGAATTTCGTAACGCATCTGCAAACGCGGATTATAGAGACACTGCTCATCCTCGTAATAGATCAAACTTCCTTTATCTTTCGGACACGCCAGAATCTCAAGCAACCGAGGATTCAACGAAAATTCACTGATACTCACGGCTAAGACAATAACACTTACGGCACTTATGCCGTGATCAGCATCAATAACTCGGCGACATGTTCGTCACACTCTTCACGCGTCGCAGCCTCAAGATTCAATCGCAATAACGGCTCTGTGTTTGAAGGCCGGACGTTAAACCACCATGATCCGCAATCGACCGTCAGCCCATCAAGATGATCTTGTGGATAAGACGCGAATTGCTTAGTCACGCGTTCTATAACTACCGAAATATCTTTGACTTGTGTATTGATCTCGCCGCTACCTGCGTATTTCTCGAATGGTGCCCGCAACTCAGACAACGTTTTACCTGTTCGGCTCATTTCGCCAAGTACGACCATCGTCGCAATCAAACCGCTGTCTGCTCGGTAGTTATCAGCAAAGTAGTAATGACCCGAATGCTCGCCCGCAAAAACTGCACCCGTTTGAGCCATCACTTGCTTCATATAACTATGGCCGTTTTTGGTACGAATCGGTTTGCCACCCATCTCGGTAATCGTCTCGGGCACGATTCGAGAACAAATCAAGTTGTAAAGAATTGTCGACTCTGGATGTGTGCGCAAAAACACTGATGCCAGTAGCGCTGTGGTCGTACTGCCTGAGACACTTTTGCCCAATTCATCAACCAAAAA
The DNA here is from genome assembly GCA_964203235.1 of Ilumatobacteraceae bacterium. GTDB lineage: Bacteria > Actinomycetota > Acidimicrobiia > Acidimicrobiales > Ilumatobacteraceae > BACL27. The sequence continues at coordinate 259,506 of CAXNLE010000001.1, read as the reverse complement.
AACACGGTCAGCATCGCCGTCAAATGCCAAACCCACATCAAAGTTGCCTGAGATCACACGCGCCTGAAGGTCACGCTGGTTGGCTGGCTGAATTGGGTCAGCAGGATGATTCGGAAATGTGCCGTCGAGTTCGCCATACATCACCTCGAGTTCAAATTCGCTAAGGCGATCAAACACGGCCGGGGCAACAAGTCCACCCATGCCATTAGCGGTGTCGGCGACGATCTTTAATTTGCGAAGTGACTTCGTGTCAATAAAACTCACGACATGATCAACGAATTCTGCAAGCATATTTTTATGCGACACTTCACCGAGTTCTTTTGCAACTTCCGGTCCTTTGCCATCTAAAACGTCTTGAGCGATCGCTTTCATCTCGCGCAGTCCATTATCAATACCAATAGATCGCGCACCCGAGAGGCAACACTTGATGCCGTTATATTGCGCAGGATTATGCGAGGCGGTAAACATTGCGCCTGGAGCGTCAAGTACTCCCGATGCGAAATAAAGCAAGTCAGTACTTGCCAAACCAAGATTAATTACATCGACACCTTGCTCGGTTAATCCTCGCTGAAATGCTTCAACAAGCTCTGGGCCACTCGGGCGCATGTCGTGTGCGACGACGATCATCTTCGCTTCAGAGAATTTTGCAAAAGCAACGCCAAGCGCGTGAGTCAAGGTTGCATCAAGTTGGTCGGGCACGGTGCCCCGAATGTCATAAGCCTTTACGGTTGCTTCTAAGTTTGACACGGATTTCAATGCTAGTTGATTGCAGCCTAAATAATTCGTGCGTCAATTTGACGGCGCCATCGCATGAACATAATTGCGATTCCGATTGCCGTTAATACATAGGCAAATAAATCCAACTTCGTATAGCCATAATTTAAACGAACATCTAACTTCGTTGGCACTACCACCATCATGTTGGGCGCAACACGAAATGGTCCTTTTGCCCCAGAAACTTTCCAATTCGGAAAGTAACTCATCCGCACAAGAATTGGTTGACCGATCTGATCAACGCTAAAAGAAATCGCCGAGTCTTCAAGCACAAGATTTGTAACTTTTGTTGGCTTTGATTCGACAATATCTATTGCTTGAGTCGGAGTAACAATATCAACACGTCGACTTGATACGCCCGGCTCACCGTCACGACGAGTCAGGTCAATAGCTACATCAACTCGTTGCCAAGTGTCTAATCCTTTTTCGACTGGCACCGCCGACCAATCTTCAGGGTGCTGAAACCAACTTGTACCAATTTCTAACCAACGTTCTTTTACATCACCAGTACGACTATTGACAATCACTGGTTGCGCTTTTAGTGGCACAACTAATTCGCTATCGCCGACTTGATAAATAACCCACGGGCCACTTCGTTTCACTTCAACAAGTGCTGCTTGCAAGTTGGCTTGAGCAATAGCTTCTTTTGTAAATGCCAGAAAATATTTAACCCCAAGCTCTTGCATGTAGCGAACACCAAGACCAGCGTTATTGTTGTCGTAACGTAACTCGCGAACAGGATTACTGCTTTGTTTTGACATCGCTGCCGAAGTAATAAAGTGATACGGAGTCGTACCAGACGCTTCGAAATTCAAACCTTCCATTGAGCCGATGCAACCTTTTGTCCAATGTGGCAACAACATCAACGACATCGTCGTGCCATATTTATTTAGTTCTCCGCTACTCTCCCAAAGTGCGCGACCACAACCGTGCGCGGTGTCGTTGCCTAGCGACTTCATCGTTTCAATGAGATCGTGATACTCGGCATAGGCACTCTTGCCCTCGTAGCCGGTGAAGTTCCATCGTGCCCAACCGTCGACGAAACCATCGTTTGAGGCTTTAGTCGATATCGGACCCCACTTGTATTGCATTGCCCCAGCAGAATCTGATGCAAGTTTTCCGAACGGAAGTTCTTGAAATCTAAAACCAATTACGCCGACTACGAATAGCGCCATTGCGGTTGCCCACCACAAATTGAACTGCGCAAAATTTCGAAGCGAGACAACTGGCTTCAATGATTCATAACTTTCTTTAGCCAGAGCATTTTTCGCAACTCGCAGAAGCCCAAAGACACGCCATACACCAACAACTAGTTCGTACAGTCCGATCATCATCAGCATGTAGCGAAGCAGAAAAAGAAACGGCAACAGTCTTGGGTTCCATAACATTCCGATAATTGGTAGACCGCCACGACTTACAAAAACACCAACTACGAGTGCTGCGCAGTAAACGCCTATCCAAATACCGACTCGATTGCGTCGCAATATGCAAGCGATGAATCCGATGACTGCAAACAGTGTTATGAAAATATTCCAATAAAGCGGCAATGGAAAAAACATCTTCCAAAACGAGTCGGCTGTGCCACTCGGACGAGGTTCGTATTTCATATCCGTCATATACGCATGGCTCGTCAAAAATGGGACGACCCAAAATGCGGATAGCAAAATTGCCGTACCAATAATCAAACTTGCCGAATTCAAAATTCGGCGGCCAGTATTTAACACCTGCCACAAAATTGCTATCAGTGCGACGCCACCAAAAACAAAAAGCAAAACGATTCCGTGAGATAGCGCGCTTAGCGCCAGCATGCAAGCCGTGATCATGTGACCACGACCTTCGTTGAGTGATCGAATAAACAATCCAAATGTCAACACCGCGAGTGAAAGCGATATCGAGAACGAAAATTCGCCAGCCATGGTTGACGCAATGTTTCCGCCGTAGATCGTAAAACTTTCGTCATACAAAAAAACAACCGAAGCCAGAGTCAGAATCTCCGGGATTGGAAATAGCAACCGAGAAAACTTTCCGAATAGCCACGTACAAACAGGCAATGACAAAATGCCGATTACCGCAATAATTTTCAGAGCGATTCCATACGGTGCGATTAGATCAATAACCAGCACCAATAAAGCCGGAATCAACATATAAAAGCGATACATCGGAAAGCCCGCGTACCAGTCGTTGCTCCATCCATTTAGACGAAAGTGCGGCAACATGAAATCTCGCAAAAATGCGGGGCCGTAGACATGGGCGCCCATGTCACCACCCGTTGGCGTGTTGTTTGAAAAAATTAATTCTGGCTGCAATGTCAACAACAGCATCAAGGTCGAACCACAGACAATTAATGCCGATACGACTTGCTGAGGGCTCCAACTATTGATGCTCTTAATCTTCATTAGTTAAAAACTCTACTGTTTCTTTTATAGCGCTGGTTTTTAAAGCAATGCGACGAAAATTAACCCTGTTGCATTAAACGCAACGTGCGCAACAACTGACATTCCGAGCCGTTTTGTAAAATGAAAACAACTGCCGAGCACAATTGCAAATGCAAATAATCCCGGAAACTCGACAATTTGCAAGTGAATACCAGCAAACCAAACCGCAGTTACAAATAGCGCTGCGATTTCATTGATTGACCCACGCAAGTGTCCCTGAATTAATCCCCGATATACCAATTCTTCGATGATCGGTGCGCCAAATACGACGACAATTACAAGGACAACTAGCCAAATGCCTTGGGCATTATCAAAAAGATCACGAGCTCGCTTCTCAACATTTTCTGGATCAAATTTTTCTGGAAACAAAACACGAAATGGCCAGGTCACGAGTCCCACGAGAACCACTTGGCTCAACACACCTATCGGAATGCCCAGTAAATCAATTAACCGAAAACTCAAAAAATAATCTTTGGCAAAATTGTCAGTACCAATGCGTCGAGAAGCAATACTCAAAGCGATGGCAAATGGCCCCCACAAGAAAACTGCAGAGGCACCGACAAGCCACTTCGGTTCAGCAATTTTGTCACCAACTTTGTCGGCAAGATTGCCGGACGATGCTAAAGCCAGTGTTGTCAGAAGAATTGCAATTGCATAACTTGCTGTCCAGATGCCAAGAATTGCGCGGACCGAGAACTTTTTCGTAACTAGTTTGCTTGGTTGATCGTGCCCGCTCAACGGCTCCTGCCCAAAGGGCGGAGCCCACGGAGACTGACTCATCCTGCTAGGCGGTTTGGTGTCGCAACTTGAAACCGACTTCGACGATCTTCAAGACGCCAACCAGATGGCGCAGTAATTCGTGCGCCGTGCCGTTCGCACAAGTCATAAGCATGCGGGTCACGATCTTGCGTTAAATCATCTACCCAAATCAAAGCGCGACTGTATTGATAAGTCAGTGTAATTGTGGCGACCTCGTTACAAGTAGAACGAGAACATCGTCGAGCCATATATATAAGGTAATTCATCGACGTACAGTCACGGCGGATTACCTAACGGCAGCGAGTTTTCCGACACACTGCGAAACACGGCACGAAACACAGCGCGAATCTAACGGTCTATTAGAGACTTGGCTGTGCTCGGTGATACAGGCTGGTCGTATCATTACTTCCGTGACCAAACTTCCCCCGCCACCACCACCAGCAAAGCCATCTTCTTCAAAGCGTCCAAATCCGTCTCAAAAAAAATCTAAAAACAAATTTGGTTCGTTCGCAGGCTTTGGCTCGGGCAAGAATTCAAACAACAAAACGCCCAATTCGACTGGTCCAAAAAAAGACGGTGAGAAGTCAGGTATGCCGCGCTGGGCGACATGGGCAATAGTCGCGGTTGTTGTTCTACTTATCGCGGGTCCTCGAATTTGGCCAGCTTCACAAGCGGTCAAGCTCAGTTACACCGAGTTCTTAGTTCGAGTCAAAGAAAACCAAGTTTCAAGTATTGAGATCAACAATCTTTCAAACGTGATCAGTGGAAAGCTCAAAGACGGAGGCGAATTCACGACGACTGGTGCGGTCGCCCTTTCAGACAGCGATGAAACTTTGTTAAAAGAAAAGGGTGTCGATTACGACTACTCAACTCCGCAGGGCAACTTTTTCACGAGTTTGATTCCGCTGTTATTGCCTTTCATCCTGATTATGGGTTTTTTCTTTTGGATGCAAAAACGTGCAATGGGTCAAGCAGGCAGCATCATGTCAATTGGTCGCAGTCGAGCAAAAAATTACAACGCAGATAAACCAGCGACAACTTTTGCCGACGTTGCTGGGTACGACGGCGTGAAGCAAGAAATCAAAGAAGTTGTCGATTTCTTAAAGATGCCTGAAAGTTTCAAAGAAATCGGCGCACGAGTGCCTAAGGGTGTGCTGTTAGTTGGCCCTCCAGGCACAGGTAAAACTTTGTTTGCACGAGCAGTTGCTGGCGAAGCCGGTGTTGGCTTTTTGTCTGTCACCGGTTCAGACTTCATGGAGATGTTCGTTGGCGTTGGCGCAAGCCGCGTGCGCGACCTTTTTCAACAAGCACGAAAAATGGGACGAGCAATTATTTTCGTTGACGAGATCGATTCAATCGGTCGCAAGCGCGGCGCAGGTCTGGGCGGCGGTCATGACGAGCGAGAGCAGACACTTAATCAGTTGCTTGCCGAGATGGACGGTTTTGAAACAACAGAAGGTGTAATCGTGATGGCGGCAACTAACCGTCCTGACATTTTAGATGCGGCACTACTTCGCCCTGGTCGATTTGACCGCCAAGTAACAATGCCCTTGCCAGAATACGAAGAGCGCCTAGCAATTCTCAATGTTCACTCAAAAGGCAAACGGATGGGTTCTGACGTCGTTCTTGAAACGATGGCCAAGGCAACACCTGGCATGAGCGGCGCAGATCTTGCAAACCTCATCAATGAGGCGGCGCTACTTGCTGTGCGTCGAGGTTCAAAAATAATTGAGCACATCGATTTCGAAAACGCTCGAGATCGCGTGATCATGGGTGCACGCCGAGAGAGTCTGATTCTCAATGCCGAAGAAAAGCGTGCAACTGCTTATCACGAAGGCGGGCACGCTGTGTTGGCGACCGTTTTGCCAAATAGCGATCCACTACACAAAGTAACAATTTTGCCTCGTGGAATGGCTCTCGGAATCACCTGGTCACTTCCAGAAGAACGCCACACGTATTCGCGCGAATACTTTCAAGACATGATCTGCAAAGCAATGGGCGGTCGTGTTGCAGAAATGATCGTGTTTGGCCATCTCAATAGCGGGGCCGCCAACGATCTTGAACAAGCAACTTCAATCGCGCGCCGCATGGTTCGCGAATGGGGAATGAGCGATGCGGTTGGTCCAATGGCGTGGAGTGGTCAGCAACAAGTGTTTCTTGGTGAAGACTTAATGACCAGTGGGCGTGAGTACTCAGACGAAACTGCACGAATGATCGATTCTGAAATTGGTCTGATTCTGCGCGAACAAGAAAATCGGGCAAGAGTACTGATTGAGAAAAACCGATCTGGGTTAGACCTTGTTGCGCAAGCACTGCTTGAACAAGAAACAATCGACGGAGCAACAGTTGCAAAACTTGTACAGCAGGGCTTGGGCCGACCGCAAATAGTTGAGCCATCGCCAGGAGCAATCAAGTCAAGCGAAAAACCAGAACAGAACTAGATAAAAACTGTTTTTAATTAGTTAGCAAAGTTCTGTTGAACTTTTCGGGTCTCGACAACGTGCCATCGCTGCCCATAAATCTGTTGCGGTTACTGGCCCGAGTACTCCATATTGCACCACTCCGCGATTGTCGGCGATAACTGTTGTCGGTACCGCATCAATTGAATACCGCGCGTGCAAGTCAGACATTTCTTGAAAGTCAATTATTTGAACGGCGACCTCTTGACTGGCGAGGACTTTTGCTTTAGTTGCAACATCTTGACATGCATCACATGTTGATGATGTAAATACAGCAAGTAACCACGGTTTTTCTGCGGACAAAAAATCTTCTCGACTAAGTTGTTGCGGCACAGTGTGAGAAGTTTGCGACGGAGCATCTGGCTTGCGCCTACGGACAAAGAAACTTAGTGACGCCGCAAATATTAAAATTATTGAAGCAATGATTTTTTGCATCATTTACTAGTTGCAACTTTTTGCGAGCGATAGGGCAACGCAAGAACTCCGCTTAGTCCATAAAGCTGATGTCCTCGCGAGAACTCGCGTTGAACAATTACTTCGGTTTCAGACTCAATCAAAATTTGCAATTGGGCAATAGATGGCGGAATCGCAATTGAAATAACCGATGCTGCTTTGAGTTCAACTTGCTCAAGCCCGACAATCGGCGCTGCACCTGCAGGACCGATAGTAGAAACTCGAACTGTCGTGTCGAGTGAAGTTGTATTTGCGACAACTATCGAACCAACTTCGCCAACTGTCAAGCCACTCGGCGACGTCCAGACGCGTGAAGGCGAACCCGAAGGTGCACCTAAAATTACTGATGTCCCCGTTTTGTTTTCAATAGCGCGACTAACTATTTGTTCAACAACGACAAATTCGGTGGCCGTGTCGTCATTTGAACTGATGAAGTCGCCAGTAACGCTTGAAATGAGAATTCCATAACGACCGTTGGCGATCGCAGGTAAATCAGAAGTTGACAAAGTCGTCACTCGCCCGGCAGGCACAGTCAAGATGAGTGGTTCACGCAAAAGTGCTTCAGCCGAGCCTGTCAAAAATGCAATGCTTACCGATTGATCTATCTCTGTTGGATTAAACACAACTAATTCTTCATCTACTCCGGCACCCTTTTCCCCAGAAGCAAACCACCACTGGCGACTTGTAGTCGGTGCGCCTAGTGCCGAGGTGAAGCCAAGCCGACCACGACCTAAAAAGTGTTGCAACTTTCCTGCAACGAAACGACCTGACGTTGCGCGCACACTCACAGCCAACACCGATTCATTTCGCGCACCTTGTTCACCCATCGAGATTCCGGTAACGCTCTGGCCTCGCAAGACAATGCCTTTAAGAAGTGCTGGTTGGCGTTTTCCGTCCGTGGTAACAAAAGTCAAATCAACAACGGTCGAATCAGGAAACGGATTGGTGAGCAGGATATCAAATTCGCTTTCTGCCCCAGTAAAACCATCGGCGAAAAACCAACGATCCGAAGTTTCATTGGCGCACAACGCAACCGAGTCGCCAGCAAGGTGGATGATTCGCTGCTCAACACTGGCTTGCCCACTATCAAGTTCAATGATTGCACTTATGAACTGACTCTTATGCCCACCAGTTGCATCAAAAACGCCACGAGAGTACGGAGCGACGATCAATGTTGAAGAAGTTGCTGGCTCTTCGCTTGACAGCAAAGTAATTGTGCCAGTTATCGGCGTTTGTGTTGGGTTGGCGATCACGATTTCGCTTTTTACTTTTACATCGCGGGCTGGCACACCTGGACAAAACCAAGTTGAGGATAGAGAATTACCAACAACGCTTGGCATTAAGAATTTAGTTTCTAATTCGGCGGTGGGCACGCTCGTGATTTCGGGCGAGTAAACCCTGCCGATAAAAATTGTTCCGGCGACACTAGCCATGAGCAATAAAACAACTAATAGTTTTCGAATTTTATTAAATATGTTTGTTGAATTCATTTTGAGAATCGATCAAGTTTTATGATTTTTTGTGAATCGTCGGCAACTAATCTGATACTTTCGCCAGTTACCGCACGCACTTGACGGCGAAAACGGGAAAAATTCGCAGCCAAAACCAATAAACCGAACCAAATAAGCGCTTGCACTAGTAAATAAAGATCTCGAAACTTCGAAGTTCGAAAACTCAACTTTGCTACACCCTTAATCGGTGCATCGAATGCAGTTGATGCGCCAAACGCAACTCGAGGAGTTAGCCGTGCACTATCAACAGTAAGTTGCCAATTTTTGTTAAATGGCACCGCAAGGTGCACTGTTCCGCCGTCAAATGAATCAGATACCGTTTTATTTGAGACACTCTGATCGTCTGTAAACAATGGGCGCATCGAGCGAAGTTCGCGAACGATCAGCGCTGATTCGCCTACTTTTTCACTTGCTACTGCGGATTCTTCGTCAAGCAAACTAACTATCGGTAACCAAGCCGAGTTCTCAAAAATCACGAGGTCTTTAGCGAAGTACAAACGACGCAAATCAATTTGATTAGAGAGTGAATCAATCAACAAGCGCGATGACTGGCTCGGCTGATCACCAAGTGGCACAACGATGTATCGAATTGCCAACGGAGACATCAAGCGTCCAATCCGAACAGTTTGTCGATTGACTAAAGCGGTTAATGCATGATCTGCAAGTGCGTTCATCGCTGTGCGTTGTGGCGCCCAATGCGAAACTATATTTACCGGTCCGTCATCAGAAACCCCATATGAGACTTTGTTCGTAACTGCATTTGTCGATATTGGAAGTAATTCATTATCACCAACAAATAAAGTTCGATAGTTTCCATCTGCAGGATTATCAGGCATCTGTGCAAAAAGTTGCGACACAGTTGCCTCTGGTTGGTGCCATCTGCCGTCAACAACGCTTAAAAGAGTCGGCAAAATCGCTACCGACATCGCAAGAGGAACCAACAAACCAACAGACCGTCGCCAGTCGGAAGTTTTCTTTGCCGAAGTTTCAGAAAATACACTCGCACAAGTCGCGCTTGCCAGAGCCAAACCGCAAGCAACAAGTGACAAAATAACTACTGGCTCTGGCATCTCAAACGGCAATAACCCTTGATCATCCAAGACTGCCAAAAGCAGCCCGCCTACAACTAGAAACGACGAACGCAAAGCCCAAACAAACCGCCAACTGTTAGCAACTAGAAGCGAACATGCGACACAAAAATATGACGCAAGCACCAATGTGCCGCCGGTTATGTTTCCAAAATTTAAACTGGCTAAAGCAACAAGCCCTAAGTTTCGATCGCCTATTGATTGGTCGCTCGTTAGCAACTGCCACCATTTGCTTGAAACAAAATGCATTGACCAAGGCAAATTAATAAAAAGTGATCCAAAGACGCCCACTATCCCGACCGACAACATTGTGCCAATACTGCGCACTGAAGTTCCACCAAAAACAGATGCCACACACCACAAAATCACTCCAACAAATGCAATTACTAAAATTGACGGTGCAAAAGCAGTTACTAAACCGAGAATCAATACAAGAGCACTAATCAGTTGAGTCAAACGAGAGATGCCGACATCAGTTGACTTTTCTGAATTTGGCAAAAGCGAATTTGTTGAACCATCGATTCGTTCGTTGGGTTGTAGCCCACCAACTCTTCGCAGAAGGTCAAGCACCCATGGCAATGCTGCAACAATCAACAACGCCGATAAACGACCGCGCGCGATTGCGTCATAAGAAAGCGGTAAAGCCACATAGACAGTTGCCCCAACTAATCGGGCGCGGGTGTTATACAACGAGCCACACAGTCGCCACATTCCAAAAAAACCAACAAATAGCGAACCGACGATCATCAAAGTTTCGAGCAATGCAAGGTTTCCAAAAACAAAAAAACCACCAAGCGCGAGTATCCCAAGACCAGTCGGGTTTGCCGCTGCTTCGCCAAAACCACTCGACCACCATCCCGATCGAAACATTTTCATCAATGAACCTGCGGTATTCGCGCCACCTTCAAATGGTAAAAATTCTCCGACGGTTCGGCTTCCGTTGAGAATGATTCCGCGACTACCAATAATGATTAATGAAAATATTACGAGCAGAGCAAATCCGGCTTCTCTTGTAGAGCTTTGTCGCCATAGTTTTTGTGATTTTGCCGCCGATGCAATTGAAGATGACTCGAGAGCACGTCGATGTCGAATAAATTTTGTAATTCTCGCCGACCCCCTGACCTGCATTTTGCTGATATCACTTGCCGGTACTCGCCGAACTTTTCGAACTTCACGGCGGCGACTCCAAACGTATGCAAAGTCGACGAACACCGAAACGGTTGCACGCAAATTAGCCAACGAGCCCCTCGAGTTGCTACTGAAGACTCCGAAGATGGTTTCAATAACTGAAGTGACAAGCATCTGCAGCCACACGAGCGGAAGTTCAAGTCTCCATGTCAATGTTGTAACTGTTCGCACTCGGTGGCGGGCACTTAATGCATCTCTCGAAAGTTCCGGCGCTCGCTGAGTAAACATTTCGCGATGTCGCACAACTGCGGAAGGTGCGATGATTACTCTTGCCCCACTTAAATGTGCGCGCCAACAAAACTCAAGATCTTCGCCAAAAAACGAAATCTCTCGACAGAAGCCATCTAATTCTCGAAATGTGTCAGCCCTGATAAGCATGCAAGCCGAGCTAATGAAAAAAACATCTTTTACCGAATCGTGTTGCTCTTGGTCACGCTCATTTGTCTCAATCAACGGGTCGACCTCGCCGCATCGATCAATCAACTGACCAACCGACTTTAAAATAGTCGGATTATCCCACTGAACAATTTTTGGGCCAACAACCGAAGCATTTGACGCGAGCATCTCGTGCACCAACTGGCCAATTGTTGATGGTTGCAACACCACATCGTCATGCATCACGCAAAATAAACCACGATTACCTTCGACGATGCGCTGTGTTTCATTTATTAGGGCGCCAAAGCCAGGGTTTCCTTCAACAATTCGAACAATTGATTCAGGCAACACAGCTTGAATCTTTTTCATCAACAATTGCGATTTAGCAGTATCCGCCTTCGCGTTAACAACTTGAGAAGTTAAAAAAAATACGTGGCTTATCGCCGAATAATCTTGACTTGCAAGTGATTGAAGTACTTCATCAAACCATGGCCCTGGTTGGTGAACAACCATTGCAGTCACCACAGGCGGTGCAGAATTCTCCCCTGATTTACTTGATCCAAACCTGACCCGACTCATGCCTTCATAAGACTACTTGCGGCTACTTGTGCCGATTTGATGTCTATCGCTCTATAAACTAAACGCAGATTGGAGACATCGTGCGAGACCTCAATTTAGACGAGTTGCGACTAGGGCCTATCAAGGCGCAAGATTTGTTGCGCTTCACGAAAGACGCCACATATATTGCCGTTGGACTCGGAATATTGACATTTCAAAAAGCACAAGTTTGTCGTCGCGAAGCGATGTCGAAGTTGCAAGATAAAATTGCAAAACAATTTTAAATATTTTATTTAACTAGTGTCGCTACAAAACGAGAGTTCTTCGAGTTCATCGCTCGCCACTAAAAATAAGCGCGTTGATCTTCCAGAAGGCACAATTGCGATTTCAATTGGCTTAATAATTGCTGGTTTAACAATCTATGCATTTTTCAAGATTGGCCAGCAGGCACTCGGCCAAGATGGTTTCAAACCACTGGTCTCACTTTGGTTCGTGATGTTTGCAATCGCACCAGGATTCTTTTTGCCAGTTGAACAAGAAATCAGTCGGGCTATCGCCCATCGACGCGCACTTGGTCAAGGTGCTCGACCAGTTGTAAGAAAAGTTTTGATCCTTTGTTCTGTAATCGTCGTCGGATTAATCGCCGCAATCGCCGCACTTGCACCTTTCGTAAACGACAATTTATTTGAAGGTCACGGCATCGTCACTGCCAGTTTGGCACTCGCTATTGCCGTCTATGGCGTCTTCTACGTCATCAAAGGTTTATGTTCTGGACTCGGAAAGTTCAATTCATATGGGTTTATTGTTGGTGCCGACGGAGCAGTTCGCGTTGTAGTTTGCTTAATTTTGTTAATTGCTGGAGTAACCCAACTCGGCCCATACGCATTGGTGGTCGTGCTCACTCCGCTCGTCGGCGTTTTGACAATATTGTTTTCAGGTCAATTGAAACTTGACGATGGCCCACCAGCGACTTGGTCTGAGATCACGCCAAATCTAGGGCTATTGCTAGGTGGTTCAATCTTTGCTGCGGCTTTAGTAAATGCTGGGCCAATCACAGTGGCGTTACTTGGCGATACTGCGCCTGCCGAGCACGTCACGCTTTTCGGCAATGCAGTATTGATAACTCGCGTGCCGTTATTTTTGTTTCAAGCAGTTCAGGCGGCACTCTTGCCGAGACTCACCAGACTCGCCGCGCGTGGTGATATTAAAGAATTTCGCTCCGGATTCAACCAGCTAGTAATTTTGGTGTTTGGCGTTGGCATAGTTGGCACAGTCGGTGCATTTGCGATCGGTCCAAATGTTCTTGATCTTGTTTATGGTGGAAGCATTGACCGCCGAACGATCACCCTTCTCGCACTTGCAAGTGGAATCTACATGATGGCGTTGGCAATTGCCCAAGCAGTTATCGCTCTTAATGGACACAAACATGTGGCAATCGGCTGGTCACTAGCGTTTCTTGCTTACATTCTCACAGTCTGGCTTGTCAGTGACGATTTATTTTTGCGCGTCGAGCTCGCGCTCGTTTCAAGTTCTGTAATCGGATTAATTTCGTTTGCGACAAGTTTGCGCACGAAACTGCGTTCGCTATCGCCGACGCTTTGACTCATAATCTAAATCGTTTTTAACCATCATCTGAATCAGGGCCTCAAAGCCAACTTTTGGTTGCCAGCCAAGTTTTGTATTTGCTTTTGTCGCATCGCCAATTAGCAAGTCGACTTCTGCTGGGCGAAAGAATCTCTGATCTTGCTTCACAAATTTTCGCCAGTCACCCATATCGGCAGCACTAAATGCGACTTCAAGCAATTGCTCTATTGAGTGCGCTTTGCCTGTGGCGATTACAAAATCATCAGGTGTTGGTTGTTGCAACATCATCCACATTGCCTCTACATAATCACCAGCGAAACCCCAATCTCGCTTAGCCTCAAGATTTCCGAGCACGAGTTCACTTTGCAGACCTAATTTTATACGGGCGACCGAGTTTGTGATTTTTCGGGTTACGAATTCAAGTCCGCGACGAGGGCCCTCGTGATTAAACAAAATACCTGAGCAAGCAAACATGTCGTAGCTTTCTCGATAATTCACTGTGATGTCGTGTGCGAAAACTTTTGCAACTCCGTACGGAGACCGCGGATGAAACGGCGTCATTTCTGTTTGCGGTGTCTCGCGCACCTTACCGAACATCTCAGAAGATGAGGCCTGGTAAAAACGAATTGGATTTTTTCGTGCCCCGCCCACCAAACGAATCGCTTCAAGCATTCGCAAAACACCGAGCCCTGTTATGTTGCCCGTGAGTTCGGCTTGATTAAATGACATTGCCACAAATGAGATTGCGCCCAAATTATAAACTTCATCTGGTTGTGACATTTCTAGTGCACTAACGAGACTAGAAAAATCAGCAAGGTCGCCAGGTACGAGTTGAACAAATGGAAACTCATCGCGAATTGACTCTGCCTTGGGATTATTTTGTCCCTTAACCAACCCGAAAACTTCGTATCCCTTGCTATTTAAAAATTCAGCGAGATGGCGACCGTCTTGACCGGTAATGCCAGTGATAAGTGCACGTGTCATAACGAACTATTAATCTACCTGAGCCGTACGCTCAAAGACGATGATTGATAATTCAAAGATCAATTCGGTAGTAGTTCTCGCTGGCGGAGTCGGTGCTGCACGATTTCTTCGCGCACTTGCCTTAATCCACAACCAACAGGCGACAACTGCGTTGGTCAACACTGGCGACGATACGGTCTTGCACGGATTAAATATCTCGCCCGATATAGACACTGTGATTTACACACTCGGCGAGGCAATTGATGCGCAGCGTGGCTGGGGGCTTTCAGATGAAACATGGCGCGCAATGGAGTCGCTCAAGCGATACGTCGATGTGCGACCAAGTGGCTCAATTGCTGCACCAGAGTGGTTCAATCTTGGCGACAAAGATCTTGCAACACATTTTTATCGCACCGCGAGAAGAAGTGAAGGAGCCAATGCATCGCAAATCACAAGTGAGATTGCTCGCGCATGGAAGGTTTCTCAACGAATTGTGCCAATGACTGACAGTGATGTTTCAACTTTGGTTGAACTCGCCCACGACTGTCAAGCCGGGAAAGCTGGTTCACAAATTAGTTTTCAAGAATATTTTGTTAAGTATCAGCACAGTGTTGCTGTGCGAGCGATTTATTTTCAAGGTGCTGAAACTGCCAAACCGAACTGCATCAACGAATTGAATCAGGCCGATGTCATCGTGATCGCACCGTCTAATCCGCTTGTTTCTATTGGCCCAATTCGCGCACTTGCCGGCGTAGACGAAGCACTTGCGGCTAATCGCGAAAAAGTAGTGGCAATCTCGCCAATCATTGGCGGTCATGCTCTCAAAGGACCGGCTGATCGAATGCTCACCGAACTGGGGCATGAATCTTCTGCACTCGGCGTGGCACGGCTCTATAAAAGTATCGCTTCAACAATTATTATTGACACTGTGGACGCAGATCTAAAAGATGCAATTGAAAGAGAAGGAATGCGTTGCATAGTGACGAACACTGTGATGTCGGACCAGAAAATTTCTAGTGAACTTGCCAAAACAACTCTCGACAGTATCGCTCGCTGAATCATGAGTCGACTAACAATTTGGGGCGTTGAAGGAATCGGCGAAATCACGCCACAGGATCAACTCGGAAAAATCATCTCTGACGTCTGTCGTCAAGAACCAAACGGGCCGTTGCAAAATAATGATGTCTTAGTCGTCACTCAAAAAATTGTTTCAAAAGCCGAAGGTCGACTTGTACCGATTGACGCAACCGACCCACTTAGCCATAAGCAACTAGTCGAAGACGAGGCGGTGCGAATTGTGCGCCGTCGTGGAGATCTAATTATCACCGAAACCAAGCACGGGTTTGTATGTGCCAACAGCGGAATCGACTTATCAAATGTCGAACGCGGATACGCAGCCTTGCTACCAATCGACAGTGATAAATCTGCGCGACGAATTCGTGACATCATTGGAGCAACTCTCGGAGTAAGCGTCGGCGTAATTATCAGCGACACTTTTGGTCGACCTTGGCGAAAAGGATTAACGGATGTCGCAATTGGCGTAGCCGGTATTGCCGGTGTCGTAGACCTGCGTGGAACGCCTGATTCACTTGGCAGAATTATGCAAGTAACAGAAGTCGCAGTTGCCGACGAATTAGCCAGCGCAGCCGAACTCGTAATGGGAAAGTCTTCTGGTGTACCCGTTGCCATAATTCGCGGTGCTGATGAAACCTGGTTTCGTAACTCAGATATCAGCGAACTGGTCAGACCTCCGCAAGAAGATCTATTTCGCTAATTAGCTAGTCCGAATCGTCCAGCAATTCTGCAATGCCTGCTTTAACAGATGTCCAGTGAGCCCAACCAAGTTGAATTCGCGCCCGTGTTGCATTGACTGAATTGCGTTGTAAGTCTCCATGACGCGCAGGCTCGAATCTCTCTCTCAATGTCGTAGATGCGCCCATCAACTTCCATAAATCCTGAACTGAAGTTTGAACTCCTGTTCCGATATTGATTACCAAACCTCCACCCTTCGTCAGTGCGCGAGAGAGTGCGTCCACTGCATCATCAATGAATAAAAAGTCTCTTGTTTGCCGACCACTACCGTAAATAACAGGAGAAGTATTTTTCAGCATCGAGTCAGCAAAGGCTGCAACGACTCCGTCCCGCGGACGCTGACGCCTGCCGTAAACATTCGTCATGGCCAAAGCAGTGAACTCAACATCGTAACTTTCGCGATACACAGTCATGAGATCTACGAGGGCGTTCGCCATTACATAAGCAACTCCCATGGGCTCGGGTTTGTGACCTTCTTTAACCGGCAATTGTCGCGCCTGGACTTCTCCGTAGATCAAATTTGCTGGTAACGCAACAATAACTTTTTTAATTTTGTATTTCTGCGCCGCTTCAAGAACCGCCACCAGCAGACTTGCCGAAGCCAAGAACTCACTAGTCGTAGTTTGGCTTGGTGGCAACAGTGCCAAATGATAAATAACAGACGGTTGGCGTATCGAAATCAACTCTGAAAACTCTGGAGCCAAAATATCTAAGTGATTAAATCGCAATCCACTTCCAATTGCTCGAGCCTCACTGAGATTAGCCAGTGACCCAACAGATAGATCGTCGACAACTTCAACATTGTGACCATCAGCCAGTAGGCGATCAACTAAGTGCGAGCCAATAAAACCAGCGCCACCGCAAACAAGTACTCGGTTTTGCATCACTTAAGTCTTGATGATTGATCTGCTTGTCATCTAAGTAATGTCTAGCAAGCCGGATCTGGAACTTTGGCATCTCTCAATACGGCACCTGAATTTACTTCTCCTTGCGCACCTATCAAGCACGATGTCACTTGTGCGAACGCACCGACGTGTCCCATAACTGCACTGTCTATCACAACTGCATTGGCGTCAACTTTCGCCCCGTTCATCAGCACACTGCGCACGATTTGCGCATTCTCACCAACTACACAATTCGCACCGATTGTGCTTTGAGCAATTACCGCTGTCGCGTCAACCTTGGCGCCGGCGTCAACCGGAGTCACTTTATAAATACTTTTTCTCGAGAGAAGTTCAATGTTGCTACGAACATACGTATCAGGGCGACCCGCGTCGATCCAGTAGTCGTCAGTCGCAAACGCATATAAAACACCATCACGAACCATTTCAGGAAACGTTTCGCGTTCAATCGAAAGTGGGGTCGTTCCAGGCATTCGCTCGAGTGCAGAAGTCTCAAAAATATATGTTCCACCATTAACGTGCCGCGACATAGTTTCACCAGCCTTAGGCTTTTCAACAAAGCGAATAACTTTGCCTGTTGCATCGGTTTCAACAACACCGTACTGAGAAGGATCAGCAACTGGAGTCAGATGAATTGTGCCTTCGGATTTAACCGAATGATGAAATGAAACAAGTTTTGCAACATCTAAATCGGTAAGAATGTCACCGTTAGCGACAATAAAAGTTTCGCCACGCTCATAAATTTTGGCCTCGCGCGCCGCAAACCCGATTGCGCCAGAGGTGTCTAGTGGGCGATCTTCGACTGCATAACTAAGTTCGACATCAGCGCAACGATTATTTGGAAACGCTTTCAAAAACGGCTCGGGCTTAAAGCCGAGTGCCAACACTGCATGTGTCACTCCACCATGCGCAAGCGAAGTCATCAGCCTTTCTAAAAGCGGAATATTGCACATCGGCAACAACGGCTTCGGGATCTCAAAAGTCAGTGGTCGAAGCCTCGTACCAAAACCACCGACGAGCACAACTGCGTGCATGTCAGATCTTCCTATGAGTTAAGGGTCAGTAGATCTAGATCAGATGTTGAAACTGGTTGTGGCACCTCGACATCTTTAGGCACAAATGCAAGGGTTATCACCATGCCATTACCAGTCAGACGAACCTTTCCGAGGTCTGCGATTGAAATCTTTGAAGATGAAATCTTCGAATCCCAAACTGAAACTTGCACCGATGCATTTTTGTCTCCACATTTTGTATCGGTTTCAGAAATAGTTTCGCCATCATTAATGGTCGGTGGAAACTTGATTGAATCGTTTGTCACTTCTATGCCATACAAATCAAAAATTGTCTGCAGATTTGCCCGCCGCTCACCAGAAAGAACTTGTGGCTCCCAACGAATTACACCTGCTGACTCGATGTAGGCGCCAGCCTTAAGCGTGGCAGCATCTGCGCCAACATCTTGGCCATCTGGCAAAGACCCAACAAAATCATCACACTTATAAATGCCAAATGCCGTGTAGTAGTTCTGTTTTGCGGTGTCTAAAGCACTGACTTGTTCTTGGCTCTGACGAGCATAAGCAATTAGCGCAACACCGAGAATGCAAATCACGAAGATCATGGTCGGAAACAATGTTCCTCCTTGCATTCGAATCTTGCGACCTTTGCTGTTTTTGCTAACAGCGGCGAGTTTGGCGATTTTTTTAGCAGAAGATGAGGTACCCACGAAGAAGAAAGGCTACCGCCTTATGGCGCGTACAAGGCTTCGTATCGTTGCGCAACCGAGCCAGCAGAGGCATGACCTTCAACCCAAATTCGTCCTCGCTCACCCATTTCGCTAAGCGTTTTAGGGTCTTGCGTCATTGCTCGAAGCGCTGAGATGAACGCAGAGGTGTCATCTGGTTCAACGCAAACACCTGCCTTTGCAGCCGCCAAGATTCGCGGAACTTCGGTATCTAAATCGACTGCAGCGCAAACTGGTCGCCCTGCCGCGAGAACTGAATAAGTTTTTGATGGGACACTCACAGAACCTAAACCTCGCTTTAGCGGCACTACATGAATATCGCCTGTTGCTAAAACTTCACTGAGTCGCGAAACATCTTGGTAATCGCCAAAGCGAATGTTGACAAGCCCGTGCGCAGTGGCCTTTAACGATTCACGAGCAGCCCCTTCACCGTTGATCACAAAAATTAATTGGGTTAACTCTTGCGCCGCGGCAATCAACATCTCAAGTGATTGTGAGAACCCAACGTTGCCGGCGTACATCACGACTATCTCTTCACCGATGCCAAGTTCGGTGCGATATTTAGTCATCCGCGACATCGGAGTAATTGCAAGTGTGTCAACAAAGTTTGGGATGACACGAACACGCTCATGAAATCTCTGATCAAGTTTTCGCTGAACATTATTTGCAAGGTCATCTGACAGCAACACAACTAAGTCAGATTTCTGATAACTAACTCGTTCTAGCCACTTTGCCGCTTTAATAATTCTCTGATTCGAAATCGCACCTGTTTCAATCGCCGCATCAGGGAAAATATCTTGAATATTAAAAACAAGTTTTCCGCCGCGAAACAATTTCGTAAACCACCCGGTGAGACCGAGCGTGAGCGGTGGCGACATTGCTAAAACGCCGTCAGTGCGACGCGGAAACCCACCAGCAACAAGACTGCGCAGACCGACAATTGCGCTGAATAAAACAAATCCAACTGCACGTCGCAATAAATTTAATTTAGTCTTGCCCGCAAATGGCTGAACTCTCGTGATTGAACCCCATTTTGTCTTTTCTACACGCCATAACTTGCCTGACCAACCTTGCTCAACTTGATGTTTGCGATACCAAGGCAACGAAGTCACTACATGTAGTTCGTGTCCGCGGTTTGCAAGTTCGTGAACAATTCGCGTCATCACTACACCAGTTGGTGCCATATCAGGCTCAAAATGTGGACACAACACAACCAAACGCAATTTTCGCGAGCTCATATAATTACAGCCGCTTTATAGGCTTCAATTAAATCGTCGCCTGAGTATCTGATCGAATATTGCGTCGCACGAAGTTTGCCGGCAGCAACAAATTTTTCTCGCTTTGCGTCGACAACTTGTAAAGCATCGGCCCACGCGTCTAATTCAAGGGGCAAAACTAAACCAGCGTCACCAACAACTTCAGGCAATGATGCGCAGTTGCTGGTAATTACTGGTGTACCGACGATCATTGCTTCAATCACCGGCGCACCGAAGCCTTCATACAAACTCGGAAACACAAGCGCAAGCGAAAGTTTCATCAATCCATCGCGATCGCTATCGCTGACACGACCCATGCGCATAACTCGGTTATCTAGATTTAGCCGACGAATTTCACGCATGAACTCTTCTTCAGCACGTCCTTTGCCTCCAGCACATACCAGTACCAAGTCTTTATCAGTCCAGTGCAACTTCATAAGTTGAAGCAAAAACTTATGGTTTTTATGCGGATGAGTGATCGCTGGTAAAAAAATTACTTTTTTCGATTCGAGCCTAAATCGTTGGCGCAATTCTGCTTCGCTAGTTGAGTCTTTACCAATTGCAGAATTGACACCGTGCCTAACCACTCGAACTTTTTCAACTGGCAGATTGAACTGGTTAATCAATCGATCGCGCACGTAGGTACTTGGGGTTGTAATTACTGTTGCACTATTTAGTGAATTCGGCACAACCTTGCGCAGATATGTCAACCTGATTCGACTGAAATTTTCAGGAAACGAAAGATACTGCACATCGTGCATTGTCAAAATTGTATTTCGCAAACCAAATCTTGGCATTGTTCCACCGCCGTGATGAATTGCATCAAATTTGCGGGTCTTAATCGCTAGCCAAGTTTGTTCAAGTGCAATTCGTGCCAAACGAGCACCGCGATGTGCAGGGGCCTCAACACACTTATTAATCTCTGCAAGTGCGGGGTGCTGCCGAGCAAACCCCTTTTGCACAAATAACGTAACTTGAAACTCGTTTTTTGCTTCTTCGTTTAATGACACGCCCATCAACTGACGAATCAAATATTCTTGCGACCCACCAACTTGCCCCGTGCGTAACCACAATAAGTTGACAGCGATCTGTTTTTTCTTCACCTAATTACCTGATCATAGATAGACGCCGTACGTAATGCTGTCTGATGCCACGTCATTTCGCCAGCGCGCTTATAGCCAAGTTCAACCAGACTATTTTTTTGGCTCAAAGCAGTGACGACACCGTTGGCAATGCTTGATAAATCAAATGGATCAACAAGCACCGCGGCGTCACCCGCAACTTCTTGGGTTGATGAACCACGACTAGTCACTACTGGCACACCGCAACTCATCGCTTCAAGAATTGGCAAACCAAAACCTTCCATGAGAGATGGGTAACAAAATGCACTCGCGTTTGTATATAGAACACCCAGATCACTTGCCGCGACAAAACCAAGAAATTTAACGCGAGTTGACGTTCTCGATTGATTGTTTATTAGCGAATCAAGTTTTATATCTCCCCAACCAGTAGCGCCAACGACTACTAGTTGTGGCACTGAGTCACCAAGAGTTTCGAGCGCCGCCACGAGCCGAGAAAGGTTTTTCCGTGGCTCCAATGTGCCGACAAACAAGAGATACTCGCCCGAAACGCCCAAACGATTAAGAACTTGCGCTGCATTCGGTGCAACGACCGGCGCATTTACCCCGAGCGGAACATGACATAAACGATCAGCCGAAAAACCAAATTCAAGACAGTCTTGCAGCGTCGCTTGGGACGAACACAACAAAATTTCTGCACGTTTCAATAAAACTTTCAAACTTCGCCGAAACACCGAGTTACCCCGACGGCTGAAGAATTCTGGATACTTCAAAAATGCCAAATCATGAACCGTCGCGACCATTTTTGCCCGAGACGCAAGCGGAATAATTGATGTGCAATGCAAAAGTTCAACTTCGCCAGTCGCGCGTTCAACGCGTGGAGCACGAAATCGCAGTGACGCTTCGTAAAGCGCAGCGCCATGCAATGCAAGTTGCTGCACGTTTATAGGTGGCGCGTACGAAAAGGCTGGCTCACTTTTATTGTTTCCTGCTACGCCAATGAGTTGCACATCAGGTCGCACTACTGACATTGCCTTGGCAATTTCAATCGCCGATGTGGCGGTGCCACCTGGCACTCGGTGCCAACATTGCTCTAATGAGTAAGCCACACGCACGCCTTCTATTCTGCCCGTCTTGGCTTCGTATCGGGTGAACAGCCGATATTGGTATGCACAGTAATTTGGGTCGTACGATGTAGATATATCTATGAGCGAAAAGTCTTCATCGCCGAAATTTTGGAAAGACCGCGTCGTTGTCGTCACCGGTGGCAACGGGTTTCTCGGACGAAATGTCGTTGATGCTTTCAGCCAGGCTGGCGCAAAAGTAGTCGCGCCACGGCGTCGCGAAGCAGATTTGACGCAACCAGGTGTTGCCCTCGAGTTGTTTACAAAGCACAAACCAAGTCACGTCGTACATCTTGCGGCGCGAGTTGGCGGCATCGGCTATAACCAAATTGCACCTGCTCCGCTTTATCTCGACAACTTAATGATGGGCACGCATACGATCGAGGCTGCTCGTGCAGTTGGCGTTGAAAAAACAATTTTGCTCGGCACCGTTTGCAGTTATCCAAAGTTTACGCCGGTGCCATTTCGTGAAGAGTCAATCTGGGATGGATACCCCGAAGAAACCAATGCTCCTTACGGCATCGCCAAAAAGGCATTGCTAATTCATGCACAGGTCAATGCTCAACAATACGGTCAGCGTTTTGCATTTTTGATTCCGACAAATCTTTTTGGTCCAGGCGACAAATTTCATCCAGACGTTTCGCATGTCATTCCTGCGCTAATTAAAAAATGTGTGGAGGCTAAAGAACAAAATCTTGACAAGATTGACGTTTGGGGAACCGGTTCGGCAAGCCGAGACTATTTATTTGTAAAAGATGCAGCCCGCGCAATTTTATTGGCTGGCGAACTTCATGATTCGAGTGAGCCATTGAACCTTGGCAACAACCGCGAGATCACAATCCGCGAAACTGCCGAAACAATTGCTCGTATCGTCGGTTTTACTGGTGAACTTGTTTGGGATTCATCTCGACCAGACGGTCAGCCGCGAAGACGAGTCGATGCATCTCGAGCCGAACGCGAACTCGGATGGCACGCAACAATGGATTTCGAAGACGGATTACGCGAAACAGTCAAGTGGTTTCTGGCCAATCGCCAAGAAGCGTTACTTCTACCGACTTAATTGTTGTGACTTTTCCTCCGCCGCAAGTTCCACCTCCGCTACCGCGTGCCAGTCAATCGGCACCAAAAAGTGCTGAGCCAACGCGCGAGAAGAACTCTTCAAACAGTGTCAATAATCCCAGGCCGTCATTTAAGAAATCGTCACGTCAAAGAACACGAGGAAGCGCACGAGGGAGCGCTCGAGCTAGCCAAACTAGTTTCACTAACGCAATCGTCTCAATCAATGTTGGTTTGTATTTGTGGATGTCAGTATCGAATTTTGGTGCGGCTTCAAACAATTTTGTAATTTCAAGATACTTTCTTGAGCAAGGTGAGTGGTATCGATTAATTAGTTGCGGGTTTGTGCACTTTGGTTTATTTCATGTCGCAATGAACATGATGCTCGCCTATCAACTTGGCCAAATGTTTGAACCAAGAGTCGGCTCATTGCGTTTTGGGTTGCTTTATTTCGCGTCACTTTTAGGTGGATCAGTCGGAGCGCTTGTAATGAGTCCGGATGCGGTAACGGGTGGTGCATCAGGAGCCGTGTTCGGGTTAATGGCGGCAGCAATAGTCGGTATGCGAAACCAAGGACTGAACCCATTGCAAAGTGGTCTCGGCATAACTTTTGCAATCAACTTGGTGATCACACTCACGATTCCAGGTATTTCGATCGGCGGTCATTTTGGTGGTGCGATAGCTGGAGCCATCTGCGGTGCCGTTGTGCTCGCGCCGAATAGTTGGCGATTACCAAAGTGGCTAGGCATTGTGGTGCCGTGCTTACTTAGTTCGGCGTTAGTTTATTTTGCCGTTAATTTTGTTAACGCGTAACACCCTTTCGCTACTGTTTGGCAATGCTTGAAACTATTACACCACCTATCGACGTACCCCGTGCCAATTTAGATCCAATCACCACTCTGTCTGAAAAATTGGCGGTGTTTTCATTGGCGTTGATGCGACCACTTCGTCACGAAACAATTGTTTTATGTTGTGATTCATCCCAACGAGGTGTTGGAATTTTTGCTTTTGATACAAAACTCAAACTGACCAAAATCATTGACCGAATAATCGGTTCGGCAATCAAAATCGAATCTGTAGCAACAATTTCATTATGTTCCTCACGTGCCGGAGACAGTCAGTTAGCAACCGATAAATCACAATTCTCTACTGCCAAAAATCGTTGCCAGAACGCCGGCATCACACTTACTGACTGGTTGTTGGTCGCCCACGGCGACGTTCAGGTTCTCAACTAACCGGGTTGAGATAACCGGGTTGCTAGCTAGCTAATTGCAACCGGCTAATTGCAGCCAGTTAATTACGGTCGACTAGCGGCAACCGCAACCAGAACCGCAACCACCCATTTTCGGGGCTGGCATTGACGGCGCAGCACTGGCACTAGATCCGCCGCCAACTGAAGCAAACACCGAAAGTAAACGCACTGAGTTCTCGTGACCTTGCGAACATTTCGCTGGTTCATTCGCCTGCGACATTGAACGTCGCTCTTCAAAAGTTTGATCACATGTTCGGCATCGAAACTCGTATACGGGCATGGTCGCAGTCTAGATGCGAGTAAACATGGTTTAATGAATCGTGCACTCACCCGTAAAATTGACTGTGATGTCAGCGCCGTTTTCTTCAATTGAGACATCACCAAGCACGGTAATTGATCGTCAAACAGAACATGTTTTGCAAACGGGCAAACCATTGGTTGCTCATATTGTTAAAACAGAACGCGACGAGTCGGCCGCAGCCAAAGTTTTAGAAGCACGGATTAATGGCACGCCGATTGAGGCATTATGCGGACATGTCTGGGTGCCGTCACGCGACCCGAAACAATTGCCGATGTGTCAGGCATGTAAAGAAATTTATGAAATGTACCGAGGCTTCAACGACGGACTCAACGAACAGCCAGACGAATAAAACACGAATAAAATTAGCTAAATGCCAGATCTCAACTCTCTGATCTCGTTTGCAATTGCATCGTTTGCACTTCTTGTGATCCCTGGTCCTGCTGTTCTATACATAATTAATCGCAGTGTGTCTGATGGGCGCTCGATTGGATTTGCAGGTGTGCTCGGCATTGAACTCGGAACATTCATGCATGTGTTGGCTGCCACCGCAGGATTATCTGCAATTCTTGCTGCATCACCTAATGCATTTAACGCTGTCAAATATTCGGGCGCGGTATATCTAGTTTTTATTGGCTTGCGCACACTGATACGTCGGCCGGCAATTATTGATGCATCTGTCAGTTCAATGACCAACGCTCAAGCATTTCGTCAGGGTTTCATCATCAACACACTGAATCCGAAAGTTGCACTTTTCTTTCTTTCATTCTTGCCTCAGTTCATTGATCAAGACAAAAGTTCAAACGCGCTTCAAGCATTAACGCTTGGCACAGTATTTGTAATTTGTGGTTTTTTCACCGATGGAATCTATTCACTTACCGCGAGTTCACTACGCGAAGTTCTCGTCAAAGGAAAGACTCTGCCTTTTGTACAGAGATATATTGCGGGTGTCGTTTTTGTTGTTCTCGGATTATTCGCTGCTTTAGCGAAAATCTCTTGATCTAACACCATGAACATTGATTTTCAGTTCACTCAAATGTTCAGCGATGATATTTACCACTCCTTGAACAGACTCGATCCGACCTCGAACTACTAAGGCTGAAGCGTTTATCGCGATATTGCGAAAACGCTTCCAGCAACCTTGTGAGACAATCACATTTATCAAACCTGTTTCATCTTCAAGGCTTATAAATGTCACACCACGTGCTGTTGACGGACGTTGACGGTGTGTCACAACGCCACCTACAAATATTCGCGAGCCACTCTCGATGTTGGGCAAGTCGATTGCGGTAAGCACACCAAGTTTCATCAACTGACCACGCACGAACTGAGTCGGGTGACCATCTGGCGAAACACCAGTCGACCATAAATCACAAATAGATTCTTCGATCGGTTGCATACCCGGCAGTTGGGGCGACTCACTGCCAGTCGTAACACCGGCAAGTCTGTCGGGTCGACTCTGAATCACTGCACCTGCCGACCACAAAGCATCTCGACGTGATGCACCAAAACATTGTGTGTAGACACCTGCTGTTGCCAATGTTTCAATCTGTGAAAGATTTAGTTGTGGCACACGGCGAACTAGATCTTCCATGCTTATAAACGGCCTCGCTACTTCTATTGCTTTTGCCAGTTCACTACCGACACCACGAACACTAGAAATGCCAAGACGCAACGCAAACCCACCGGTTGACTCGTGACATGGTTCTAAAGTCGCACCAGCTTTTGATGCATTCAAATCTGGACTATGTACGACCACCCCGTGCCGACGAGCATCGCGCACAAGCGAGTGCGGCGACCAAAAACCCATCGGCTGTGCGTTTAACAATGCCGCATAAAACGATGCCGGCTCGTGAAATTTGATCCATGACGAGGCATAGACAAGATATGCGAAAGAAACAGAGTGACTTTCAGGAAACCCATAATTCGAAAATGCCTGCATCTTTTCAAAAATCTCCTCAGCCACTAGCCCGATGACCCCGCGTTGCGACATGCCATCATAAAGTCGTTGACGAAGCCGCTCCATTCTTAGATGCGAACGCTTCGAGCCCATTGCTTGGCGCAATTCGTCGGCTTGAGTTGCAGTAAACCCTGCAACATCAATCGCCATTTGCATTAACTGTTCTTGAAACAGTGGCACGCCCAAAGTTTTACCCAAACTGTTTTCTAGCAATGGATGTAAATACGTAACTGGTTCTTCACCGTTGCGCCGACGAATGTATGGGTGAACCGAGCCACCCTGAATTGGACCAGGCCGAATTAACGCGACTTCAACGACTAGATCGTAAAATCTTCGTGGCTTAAGGCGTGGCAACGTTGCCATTTGGGCACGTGATTCAATTTGAAAAACACCAACCGTGTCGGCGCGACACAACATTGCATAGACATCATCATCTTGTGGAATCGTTGCAAGGTCAATTTTTTTACCACGAAACTCGGCGATTAAATCAACTGCATTGTGTAGAGCCGAAAGCATGCCCAAGCCAAGTAAATCAAACTTAACCAGGCCGATCGCCGCGCAGTCGTCTTTATCCCACTGCAACACGCTGCGATCTTTCATTCGCGCCCACTCAACTGGGCAGACTTCGCTAATTGGGCGATCACAAATCACCATGCCGCCAGAGTGCACACCCAAATGTCGCGGTGCATCTAAAACCTGTCGAGCCAGTTCTATAACTTGGGTAGGAATCTCATGACCATTATTAACTTCGCCTGTCTTAGAGTCACTTGCCAATGAACCAAATACGCCGACTTGCTTGCTCCATGCATCTTGCTGACCAGGGGCAAAACCCAGTGCCCGAGCCATGTCGCGAATCGCCGAGCGTGAACGATAAGTAATCACATTGGCGACTTGTGCCGCATGATGCCGATCGTAGCGATTGAAAACATATTGAATGACTTCTTCGCGCCGACCACTTTCGATATCAATGTCGATATCTGGTGGACCATCACGCTCAGTTGACAAAAATCTCTCAAACAATAAGCCAAGCGATACGGCATCGGCTTTAGTTATATCAAGCGCGAAACACACAGCGCTGTTGGCCGCGCTGCCTCGGCCTTGACAAAAAATGTTTGAGCGCTCACAAAACTGCACGATGTCCCAGACAACCAAAAAGTATCCAGCGAAATTAAGTTTTTCAATTATTTCTAGTTCGTGATCAATCGTTCGCCAGGCTTTAGATCTAAGTGAGAGATCTTCGAGTTGGGTTATTGGTCGTGCGCCATACCTACGTGTTGCGCCTTGCTCAGCCAATAGCCGCAAATACGAAACTTCGTTCAACCCTTCAGGGCACTTAAACGGTGGCAACTTTGGTGCAACAAGCGATAAATCAAACGCAGATGATTTTGCAATTTCTGCCGTGATTTCAACAACACCTGGATATCTAGCGAACCGACGAAGTTGTTCAACACCGCTGCGAATATACGCACTTGGCGCCGGCGGTAATTGCGAATCAATTTCATCAAGACTTGCGCGTTGTCGAACTGCTGCCAATGCAACTGCTAGTCGATACTCACGCAACGATGCATAACTAACATCGTTAGTTGCAACGCATTGCACATTGCAACGCATTGCAATTTGTACGAGCGCATCATTGCGAACCGAATCAAGCGGATCACCGTGATCCCATAATTCAACTAACACACGATCGCGACCAAACTCACTGATCAGTTGTTGTAACTTTCGGGCAGCATTTTCTGGGCCGTGTTGCTCGAGTGCCTGAGTAAGTACTCCAGTGCTAGTGCCAGTCAAAACCCAGCAGCTGTCAGCAACAGCATCTGCAATATTGGTAGTAGTAAAAACTGGTGCAGATTTTGTTCCGGCTAATTGGCCAAGTGTTATCGCATGAGATAAGCGTGCATAGCCACAAGGCCCGTCGGCGATAACTACTATCTCTGCTGTCTTCGCCGTCTGTGCTTGAGGCGAATTTTGTTTTTCTGTGCACTGCAACTCGGCACCAAATAAAGTTGGCAAGCCAAGACCACGAGCTGCTTGAGAAAACCGCACAACCCCATAAAGACCATTGCGATCGGTTAGCGCTAGTGCATTCAGTTGCATTTTGATTGCCGATTCAACTAGTTGTTCGGGGTGCGAAGCCCCGTATAAAAACGAAAAGTTTGAACGACAATGCAATTCGGCGTAGCCAGACACCCAAATTAGGCTAGCGAACATATGTTCGCTATATACTAAAGCGTTAGTCTTCAAGTGAATTCACCAATATTCACGTGAAAAAACCTGGGCATAATTTCCTATTAAGAAACGAGGCAAAATATGAAATCTATGACATGCAGCCAACTTGGCGGAGCTTGCGAACAAGTATTCTCAGCGGAAACGTTTGATGATTTAGCATCCCAAAGTCAGCAGCACGGCAAAGAAATGTTTGCGGCAAATGATGGACCACACATGGCAGCAATGAACAAGATGATGGAAGTTATGAAGTCAGGCAAAATGGATTCTTGGATGGCTACTCGTAAAGCAGAATTTGAAGCGCTATAACCCATCCTTCTCATAAAGCGACTTCTTTACACTTAGCGACATGCACAAGATATTTTTGATGCCATTTTCTGATGTGTATCCCCATTATGTGAAGAAGGTAGAGAGAAAAGGACGAACGGTCGAAGAGCTTCATGAAGTGATTCGGTGGTTGACAGGTTTTAATGAGAAAAAGTTGCAGCAACTTATTAAGAAGCAGAGTAATTTCATTGACTTCTTTGATGCCGCCAAAATCAATCCAAACGCGTCACTGATTAAAGGATCCATTTGCGGTGTGAAGCTTCAAGAAATTGAGGATCCTCTGATGCTCAAAATTCGCTATCTCGACAAATTAGTTGACGAAATCGCCAAAGGGCGACCAATGGAAAAAATCTTGCGATCTGGCTTATAACGAGTAGCTAGTACCAAATAGTTGCTGTTATATCTTGACTATTTGCCGAGCAGCGAGAATCGCACCTCGTGCGCCATCTTCGGCTGTGTCTAGAACTTGATCCCAAGCAAACCATTTAACTTCTTTGCTTTCACCTTCGGCTGGAGCAAAAGTTTCATTGTCGGCAACTAATAAATATCTAATATCTAAATGTGTGTGTCCGCGAGGCCCAGGGTGAACGTCTAAATGAATAAATCTGGGCAGGTTATTTATTTCGTTCGTGAAGTGATGCAACTGCAAGCCAGTTTCTTCTCGTGCTTCGCGCAATGCTGCTTGATCAACTGATTCACCAGCGTCGATGTGCCCACCTGGTTGTAGCCACATATTGAGGCGTTTATGCAAATGCAACACCACACCGGGAGTGCCGACGACAATTGCCGAAGCGGTGACATGTGTTGTGTCACTGTGTTCATCAAACGGTGCACGCAACGATGGTGCAAGTTCGCAAAAAACTTTGATCGAATCTCGTTCTCGGTCGTCAATTGGTTTGTGAGTTGCCAAATCTGCACAGAACTTTTTTACAAATTCAACGCCCGCGTCAAAAATCATCAACTGCACAATATCGCACTACTTAACTAGCTATATATCGCCGCAACTGTCCATTCACCGTGTTCGAGAATTGCCAACATCGCCAAAATCTGCGACACGTTATCTGCTGTGATTTTTTCGCAGACTAGTTGCAGGCGAACCAATCGCCGGCTGCGAGCCAGATCCCACCAGCGCTCTTCGACTGGCCAAGGCCCTGCCCACGAATTTACTTTGTAATGTGTCGAGCCAATAACCACGACAACTGGTGAAGCACTCAACTCATGGCGAGCGTTGACGCTCAGTAACTTTCCGAATTGGTCATTTATCTGCACTTGAATTGGCTCGGCGTAAACAACACTCGGCGATGGGTTTGGTAGTGCACCACGCCATTTCTGTGTTGTCATCTGATCGCTGCTGCTAGCGCTACCAATAGTCCGAACATGCGTTGCTGAAACAAGTTCATAACTATCTAAAATGTCGCGGCCACCTTGCCACTTAGCAACTTGCACCGCAGATGAACCCAGCAACTCACTTAACCGACCAATTGCTTGTGATGCTGTTTCGTCGGTTTGTGTGCTGCCACCCCACAACCTGAGTTGTCGTGCCGTGTCAGTTCGAACTTCGTCAGCGATTAACTGCACACGAACCAGGCCGTGATTTTCTAGAGCATGATTTTCTAGAGCATGATTTTCTGGATTACCAGAGATATCACCAGAGATCTGACTAGCGAGCCAAGCCTCAAGTTGCCACTTTGCGTTTTCAATAATTGCACTCGTTGTTAAACCTTGCGGGCGATACCACAATCGCTCAGAGCGCTTGCCCGCCTCTGACTCAAATGCGATAACAATTCGCACACAAACACTGCCGTGAACCGAGTAATACTCAGTAAATGCAACTGCCATTCGTTGCACACTGTTAATTATGATTTGTTGATCGCTAACTGGCTGATCAAACTTTTCGATGCACAGATGCTCTGGCGGATGTGGAACCACAGCAAGTGGGTACTGCTCATCACCCCGAGAAAGTCGATGCAGTTCAACGCCCAACTCGCCGAATCTGCCGGCCAAAATAGATTCACTTAGAGCACAAACATCGTGCAATGTGTTTAACCCAAGTCGTTCGAGCAACGAAATTGTTTCGCGATTGATGTTTGCAAATTCGCCGAGTACTCGCACCGACTGCGGGGCAAGCCACTCGTTAGTTTTATCTGGCTCGACGACATACGGCACAAATAAATTTGCGCTGCTGCTCGCCATAGCGCTGGCATGAGATGCAATCTGAGCAGCCAAGCGACTATCGCCAACACCAACGCCAACAAGTAAATCTGTTAGTTGACTATCGGCAACTAAAGTTTTTAGCGCCTCAACTATTTTTAAAGCCATTAGACCGTCGCCACCCATATACCTAGATGGACCGCGTGCAGCAAAAACTATTAACCCGGGTTCGCTTACTTCAATTAGTGGCACCAGCTCATTGACTACCCGAACAACTGCGTCAAAAGCAGTGCGATCACGACTCGGCTGATGCGCAACAATTTCTATATCTGGGCACAACGCTTGGGCATGACGACGACGCATGCCAACTTGCACGCCGTAACGCATTGCGGCGGGCGTTCGCGAGATGACTCGTTGTGCATGAATCACCGCACACGGAGTAGTCGAATTTTTGGCAGCAACGACTGCTGACCAATCAAGACATCGCAAAACCGCTAATCGCCTAGGCGCGGGCATGTTGCTATTAAATAAGCACGGTCAAATAAGAACAGCTAAATCAGCACGAGCGCGTGACTAGATAATTGCGCTCTCGTGCAACTCGTCGCCCACTAACCCGTATTCGTACATCACGATGTTGCAAGTATCCGGCACCCCTGTCGACACCGCTCCAACTTTTTGTTTTTGTATCTAAAACAACGTCAGCAAGAAACTGTTGCGCTTCGTTCGAACCGTTCATAGATCTAGATTGCGACAGCACCGTGTTTTCAACAATGATCATGACTGCGCGACGAGATTGCAATCGCGTTTGTACTCGCCTGGCATCGTTAACCGATAGTCGTTCAGGAACCGCAACAATCAACAAATCTAAACCTTCGATCGCAGCAGCAACTGTGATCGACCATTCACGAGAAGTCTTGGGCGGATGAACCAACACTGTTCGCTCTAAAGCAACACCGTGTTCAACGGCAGCGAGTAAACCAAGATGCTCAACGCCAACGACACCAAGCCACGACCCTTGCTGAGTTGCAAGCGAGCAAAGAGAAAGCGCCAACGACAGACCAGCGTCGCCACTGCAGCGCACAATTCGCCCACGCACTAAGCCAGAATCTGGCAACAACTCGCGCACGTCATCGGCCACTGCCAGACGTTCTACGACTTGAGGCTTTGTGTCTAACTGCTGTGTGGCTAAAAGTTCTTTAATTGAAAGTTCTGTAAGGCGCTGTTTGGTATCTAGTTGCATACCAGCACTGTAACGAACACCTGTTCGTAGTAACTACTAGAAGGCTAAAAAGTCAGTTAACTAGCCTTCTGAGTCAATGAATCAAGTGCAACAATCAATTCTCGAGGGCTAGCTACCCAAAAATCAGCGCCAAGTTCTTGAGCCTGGTCTTGTGATTTGATTGCCAATCCAGCAACAAAGCATTTGACATTAAATCCAGCAATATCACGCACAGCCGAAATTGAATTAGCAGTTTCTCGCAACGAGCCAGACATCGTCGTTGTAATACAAACGCCCACTAAGTTTTGAGTACTTTTAACTGCTTTAGCCAGTTCGCTTGCAGGAAGATTCGCGCCGAGATTCATAGCCTTCCAACCTTCAAGACGAAGCACATCTGCTGCTAACGCAATTGAAAGCGAATGCTTTTCGCCCTCGGGCGCCACAATGATTACAGTTCCTCGATCAACCCCGCGGCGAGTAAATCTTGAACTCAATTGACCAACTAATCGAGAGACAATTTCAGTTGCACGGTGCTCAACATAAATATCTAACGTGCCTTGCTCCCATCTGTCACCAATAGTCGCAAGCGCTGGCATCAATACGTCTAAATAAATACTTTGCAAATTATGGGTACTACGAAGCGCCGAATTAATCACGCTACTTACGCCCGCTTCATCACCTTCAATTAACCTGGCAAGAACGCGGCCAGACCATACAGTTTCGTCACGACCACCATGCCGTGCTTTCTTAACCGAACCACTGCCAGACTTCGAAATTGATTTCTTATTCTTGCTTGAACTTAAGCGACTTGCCTGAAACTCTTTTAAGTCAGCACGACTAATTTGCCACGACCGATTTATCTGATCTGCTCGCAACATTCCCTCGCGAACATATCGGTACACCGTCATGTAGTGAACATCGAGAATTTCGGCAACTTCTTGTAATGTCAAGTTATTTGATGTCAAGACTTTCATGGTACTAAACTTTTTAGCGGTGATGGGCGCTTGTGAAAAATTACTTATCAAATTCATTAAGTATTAAACTAACTAATCCCTCAGTTAGTTATCTAGCTAGCAAGTTCTCTAATTAGCTAGCGCCTTACTTCGTGCGGCTAGTTAGGCTGTCTAATTAGATAGAGCCTTACTTCGTGCGGCTCTGCTTCTGGCCAATAAATGTGGGGGGATCAATTTTTCGGCGGCGCTGAGTTCTGGCGCCGAACTGTCAGTATTTACGGATTCAACCACTGCAGGTGCGACTTTGGCCATCAACTCTTCGATACTCGGGGGTTTCATGCCAGGCTTCCAATATTGGTGCAAATCAGTAACAATCTGCGCTAAATCGCCATCGCGTGAACCTGGCACAAGCTCAACCGTGACGATATTTGCAAACAAATGAACTCCAGTAACGACTCCGCTACTAAACAACCTTCGCGCCAATTCGGCTGCTGGGCGCGGGCCGATCGCTTGCGCGGCACTCGTGAATCTCTCGTGGCCTTGCCCAGTCAGAGTGCGATTCAGTTCAAACCGAATTCGACCTGGCACCCCGGCAACTGTTTGCTTGACGTCTACTGGCTGACCCACCCGAGGCAGGCTAGTCAAAACTCAGGCACAGTGCACGTTTTTGCGGGTTTTCTCTGAATTTTTGTGAATTTTCCGTGAGTTTTTACGCTTTCATCAAATTACCGAATCACAACTACGGTTATACGTCATGGATACACCTAATAAACAAACTATTGAACAATTCACGGCCGACGCACACAAATTTCTTGCCGCCAACGCCGAATCACGCGAATCTCAGAAGGCTTTCGTCTGGGGCGAAGGCTCTGACAATGTTTCAATGTTCGAAGAACGCAGCAAACAATCCGAAGATGAGTTAGTCGAGCGCGCCAAAAAATGGCGTCAACAAAAATTCGACGCCGGCTTCGGCTGGATAACCGGACCAACTCAATATGGTGGCGCTGGCTTAACAAACGAATTCGAAAAGGCATACAACAAAGTTGAGT
Organism: Ilumatobacteraceae bacterium; assembly: GCA_964203235.1. Lineage (GTDB taxonomy): Bacteria > Actinomycetota > Acidimicrobiia > Acidimicrobiales > Ilumatobacteraceae > BACL27. The sequence goes on along the minus strand of CAXNLE010000001.1, from coordinate 224,957 downwards.
CGCAATACAAGGTTCCGAATCAATCAATATTTCAAATCGGATTAGGCATGGTCGCGCCAACAATTCTCGCGCACGCCAGCGACGAAGCCCGCGAAAAGTTTCTTCGTGCAATGTGGCGTGCCGACATTGTCGCGTGTCAATTATTTTCTGAGCCTGGCGCAGGTAGCGATCTTGCATCACTGCAAACAAAAGCCGAACGCGATGGTGATGAATGGATTATCACTGGTCAAAAAGTTTGGACATCTGGCGCGCAATACAGCGACATCGGCGAAATAATTTGTCGCACCGACCCAGGTTTGCCAAAACATAAGGGACTTACTGGTTTTATCGTCGACATGCATGCACCAGGCGTCGAGATTCGTCCACTTCGCCAAATGACTGGTGGCGCAAGTTTCAACGAAGTGTTTTATAACGAAGTGCGCGTTCCCGATAGCTATCGTCTCGGTGAAGTAAATAATGGCTGGGGCGTTGCGCTGACGACTTTAATGAACGAGCGTGCATCAATTGGTACTTCGAGCGGTGGTGAAGTTTCAGCGTTCACCCGAATTCAAGCGATGGTGCAACATTTTGGCTTGACAAAAGACCCGATCGTGCGCGAAAAAATGGCTGATCTTTTCATTCGCACTAAAGTTGCCGGCTACAACAACCAACGAGCGATGGATAAAATTCGTGCTGGTCAAACGCCCGGCCCTGAAATGTCAATCGCCAAAATGGCGTTGGTCGAAAATCAAAAGCGGATGAATGATTTCCTGTGCCTTGTCTTGGGCAGCAAATTGCAAGCCGACACTGGCGAGTGGGGCACCTACTCGTGGAGTCAGTTTTTACTTGGTGCACCAGGAATGCGAATTGCAGGCGGATCTGACGAAGTGATGCGCAACATTGTTGGTGAGCGCGTGCTTGGTCTACCAAAAGACACAGGCATCGATTCGAAATCTGCATTCCGTGACATCAAAGTCGGCACGCAAGCTAGCTAATTAACGAGCTAACTAGCTAGCCAGGGCACATAGTTGGGCATGAACGCCCACGATTTGCGATGAATCGCGCAGGGTCCGTAACCCTGTAGAGCAGTGCGGTGCTTAGCGCACGGATAGCCCTTGTTCGTTTCAAAATGCCACTGCGGATAATCACTCGCCGACTCACGCATCATTCGGTCTCGCGTAACTTTTGCCAACACTGATGCTGCCGAAACCGAAACACAACTGACATCGGCTTTTACTTCAAGCACAACTTTGCGCGCGTGCGGCGAAACAAAATCCCAACGACCATCGACGATTGCTGCGTCAACTACAAAATCATTAGTCACCCCAAGACTTAAACCCAGCGCAGCGAACCCGCGAGTAGTTGCCAACCGTTGCGCCGCAACCATGCCGAGTTCATCGCACTCTGCTGCTGTTGCTAAGCCGGTTGACCATCCGAGACACGTAGCGGCAACTTCATCAAACATCGCTTCACGCTTGGCTTCTAAAAGTTGTTTAGAGTCGCGCACGCCACCAAGCGCAACCGCCGGCTGATCGCCAAGAATCATCTCGTCACTCAACATCGCAATGCCGATCACGAGTGGCCCAGCCCAACTACCTTTACCGACTTCATCAATGCCGACGATTGTTCTCGCACCATTTTGATGTAATGCACGCTCACGCGACGCATCGGGCCACGGCTTATTTTTTTCACTTGCTGTTTTCAAATCAATGTAGCCGCACGCTCGCACTCGCTGCAGTGAACTCGCCAACTCGCCACCACATTTTGTCTTGCAAAAGTTTCTCGGCAGCCTCTGATGTTACGGCGGCAAGCAACCCGCCACTTGTTTGCGGATCCATACATAATGCAACGTGTGCGTCATCATCAAAGTTTTTATCATCTACGAAAAAGTGACCGTCTACATAAGTTCGATTACGTGGGTCGCCACCGGTGCGCACACCGCGTTGCGCGGCTTCAAGTGCACCTGGGTATGCGCGAAACGCCGACGAGTCAAGCACCAACTGCACTCCTGAGCGTTGCGCCATCTCCCATCCATGACCTGCGAGCCCGTAACCAGTCACATCCGTAACGCCATGCACCGCGGCACCAAGTTGTTGCAGTTGCTCAGAGGCTTGGCGATTCAATTGGCGCATGCCAGCAATTGCCACAAGTTTTTCTGCGTCGGTGCCGGCGGCAAGCGTCAAACCGGTGCCAAGTGGTTTAGAAAGAAGTGCGATGTCACCAGCCTTGGCTCCGGATTTGCGAAATATTTTTTTAGGATCAACAACTCCCTGCACGGCAAGCCCGAAGATTGGCTCTGGGTTGCGAATTGTGTGACCACCAGCAACAGAGCCACCAGCTAGTGCCACCACTCGGGCGGCGGCGGCAAAAATAGTTGAGATTGCCTCGCGCGGAAAGTGCTCGGGGAACGCCGCAACATTTACCGCCAGCACCACTCGCCCACCCATTGCAAAAACATCGCTGCATGCGTTGGCTGCCGAAATCGCACCAAAATCATCTGGGTCATCAACAAGCGGTGGAAAAAAATCTGTCGTGCTAACTAAAGCAACATCTTCACTGACTTGATAGACCGCAGCATCGTCAAACGGCGCTAAGCCAACTAATAGTGCCGGATCAAGTGATGGCTGAACACCATTTGCAAGTTCGGTGACGAGATCTGTCAGTAATGATGCACCCCATTTAGCGGCGCACCCGCCACACGATGTCCACTCTGTTAATTTGATCGGCACAGAAAACTGTGCGCTCGCCGAGGTCATATCATCACACTATTTCGTGCTGACATTTTCAAATCCACTGAGTAAAGTTTCACCACGAATATCAGTACTTGAAAAAGTTTTGTCGATGGCGCTAGCCACGACATGAACCCCGGTTGGTCCGTCAATATCCCATAACAATGCAGGTCGCTCACCATGCCAGCGAACTGCATACGAAATTGTGTGAAGCGGTGTTGCCATCAGTTTGTGACATTCAAAGTTGACGCCAAGCCAAGATTCATCGATCCCGCGTGGGCAAATATCAATATTGCCGTCGCGACGTTGCGCTACAAGTTGCGATTCAATCCATGATGGGCAACGCGAACTTGATTTCGTAAACGCAGTCATTTCGCGCGACACATCAGACTCTGGCAGGTTTGCCCAAACTCGCGCCACGTCGTCGCGCCCGCGGTTCTCGCCGGCGCGGTCAAGAACCATGCCAGCAGCCAAGATCGCACGATCTTCATCCCATTGCACAACTTTATTTCGAGCGCAACGCTTGATAACTTTTTCGGCTGCGACGGCGACATCACTCGCCCACTGAGCAGGTTTGTCACCGAGCCGAACGCGCTCGGCAATATCCAAAATAAATTCGACATCATCAGATTGGCGATCAGATACTTGCGGTTCACTAAGCAAAATATCGCAACGTTTTTGCATCAGCAATGTTGACCACGAAAGTTCAGGCAGATCAACACGGCTAGAAACTTGCAGTGCGGCAATCCACCCGCGTTCAACTTGTTCAAAACCCGGCAACGCCTCAAGTTCACTGGCCGTAAGCTGTCCCAGAATTTTATTTGCCGCACCAATTCGAATTGCTGCTCGCATTGTGGCGTGATGCCCCACCGGAAACACGACACTGCCACTTGGCAAATCAATACCCTGCACCCCAGTTGGGCTTGGTTCACGCATCGTTGAAATATCTGCACGATCAAACGCCACAGCAAACGGCAACGATGAGTCGTTATAAATTTCAATAACTACGACGCCACCAAAATTGGCAACACCATAAACGCGTTGCACTGCATCGCCACCCGGAACTTTCAACCGAGTCTCAATCACCGGCACACCAGAAACTTGTCGCTGACGAATAGTTGTTTCACGAGCTGGCTCATACCACCGATCATCTGCGGCGATAAACCATCGCAAACGAACTTCTCCATCAACCAATACGTCACCCCACGGAGTGACTTCGCCTTGCCATTGCGCACCGCGCACACCTACTGTAAGCATTAATCCAACTCTGCTTTGCTGGCTCGAGACATCAGTTGCACCATCGCATCGCTCGCACTTGTCGTGCCTTCGCAAACTGCTGCAACTTGCTGAGTTATCGGCATGTCAACTTTGTATCGCTGCGCGAGTTGCGATACCGAGAGTGAAGACTTGACGCCTTCAGCGACCATCTTCATTGACCCCGTAATCGAATCAATTGACTCGCCTCTGCCCAGTCGCACGCCAACTGCGTTGTTACGACTTTGTGCCGACGCACACGTCGCGATGACATCGCCAATGCCGGCCAAACCTGTAAATGTGCTGGGATTAGCGCCAAGAACGACACCGAGTCGTGACATCTCAGCAAGCCCGCGCGTAATCAATGTCGCTTTTGAGTTATCTCCAAAGCCCATTCCTTCAACAATGCCTGAAGCAATCGCAATTACATTTTTTACGACTCCTCCTATTTCGCAACCGAGCACATCAGGGTTCGTATACACGCGCAAAGTTGGTCGAGTCAGCAGTATTTGAATTTGCTTTGCAACCTCATCGTCAGCGCAAGCAATAACTGTGGCAGCAGGTTGGCCGGCCAAAATTTCGTGCGCCAAATTCGGTCCTGTTAAGACTGCAACACTGTGGCGCGGCAAAACTTTAGCAATGACTTCGCTCATTCGCATCAAGGTTTCGCGCTCTAAACCTTTTGTCAAACTCACGATCGGTGCACTCGGCGAAATATATTTTGCGACTTCAATGAGTACTTCACGAAAACCATTTGATGGCACCGCCATCATCACGACTGATGCATTGCGAACTACATCTTGCAAATTTGCCGAGCATGACAAACTCTCGGTCAGTACTGCCCCATCGAGATAGTCGACATTTTGGTGTTGAGTGTTGATCTGTTTGGCAAGTGAATCTCGCCTAGCCCACAACATCGTTGGCTGATTTTGCGCCACAACACTGGCAACCGTCGTGCCCCACGAGCCCGCGCCAATGACCGCAATATGACTATTCACGACCCTCAGCGTATGCGAGCACTAACAATTAGTTTCTTTAATTTGAGCGGCCAAACCGTAGGCTTCGCACGTGCCTTCGCAGCAACCAGCCGATTTGAGCGAAACATTGGCAATGGTCATCCCAATTAAGGCTTTTCATCAAGCCAAAGAACGACTGTCAGATCTGCTGACGCCGGCTGAGCGTTTGGTATTGGCCAAAATGTGCGCCGAACGGGTGATTCGTGCGGCAATTGGCTACCAAGTTTTTGTTGTGTGTAATGACGAAGAAGTAGCCGAGTGGGCTCGGGCACAAAACGCCAAAATTGTTTGGCAATCTGAGTCTGGTCTAAACAACGCCATTAAGGCAGGCGTCAAAGCTGTTCGGGCGCGAAACTTTGATCTAGCAATGATCATCCATAGTGACCTACCGCTAGCCACTGGCTTTTCTCACCTATTCATTGACTGTGATCTACATACCTTAAAAACTTCAATCACCGTTGTGCCTGATCGACACGAGGATGGCACAAACGTGATGATCGTGCCGACGGCGAGCGACTTTGAATTTGCTTACGGCAGAAACAGTTTCATTGAGCACCAGCTTGTTGCTAAGAATTGCAATTTAACGGTACGAGTCATCCACGATCAATATTTATCTGTCGACATCGATACGGCACAAGATTTAGATCTTGCTCAGAAACTTCAAAACAATAATCAACAAAATAAATAACGCTAGAAATAGAAGAAGAGGGGCCGAAGCCCCTCTTCTCACAGTATTCCGAACTGTATTGCTTAAATTGGCTTAAAGCCTTATTTCTTCTTGGCCTTACGCTTCTTCTTTGCAGGTGCTTTCTTTACGGCTTTTTTTGCCTTCTTGCGCTTTTTTGCTGCCATTTTATTTCTCCTTGTTGTTTGTTATTACTTAATTAACGGTTTGGATTCAGTGCAGCTTTGAGTGTTGAACTCGAGCTGAACTTCATCGCTGTTGATGCCTTCACCTGAACAGGAGCCCCAGTTTGAGGATTCCTGCCGATGCGGGCTTTTCTGCTTGAGGTGCTGAACGAGCCAAAACCCGGCCATGCAACCTTGTTGCCTTGCTTAGCGGATGAGACGACGAGCTCAAAGAATTCGGAAATCGTGCGTTCGGCATCTGCCTTCGACACTCCAGCTTTCTGTGACACTGCATCAATCAATTCTGCTTTAGTCATTATCTAACCTGCTTTCTCAGTTACGGATTACCGTTACGCATATATTTGAGTAGATCGGCGAACAAATTGCAAGCATTGTCGTGATTTTGAGAAATTTCTCTTGACGTTCGAAGATATTGAAAAAATTCAAAAACTTGCAAATTATTTTTCATCTCCAATCAAAATTTTTAAACAAAACTGTCGTAAAACTTAAACACGTCTCGTCAGTGAGCCACAAAGCATCCTCATAAAACCCATACAGAATAAGGGAAATATGAAACTTTGGTTTACTCGGCCCGGTTAAAAAATTATTTGGTGCGAATTTGCTTTGGCAAAATACTTTTGAAAAATAGCGCCATCGGAAACTCTTGCAAAACCAAATCTTCGTCGAATTTTTGAATCCTAAAAAGAATTTTAAAGAAATTTTTAAAAAAACCAATAAATGCTCGCTCTTTTAGAGATTTTTGGTGTGAACCATCCCCCATCATCACTACATCACCGACAACACTTAATTTCGTTGTCAACACAAAACTCACTTTCTGAAAAAACTCTTGCACAAATCGCAGAAATTTTCGCGACTCCCGTTGGCTCGCGAGTCGTCTTGGATACTTCGGTGCTCGTTGCAGATCCAAACTGTTTAAGTTGCTTTCCGAACTGCGCAATCATTATCCCGTTAACAGTCATTGAAGAACTTGACGGATTAAAAACTCGAATGGATGACGTTGGAAGGTCAGCACGAAGCGCACTTCGATCAATTGAAGATCTTCGCCGCAAAGCAGGCGGCTCATTAAAAGATCCGACACCGATTAATGGCACCGACACAAGCGGCACTGTGCAGATTGAAGTCAACGGAATACAGAACCATCTTTTAATCGAACACGGGCTCGACCCGAAGGTGCCAGACAACAGAATTATCGGCGCAGCACTTGGTCAGGCTGCAATTTCTCCGACTTGCATAGTCTCGAATGATGCTGCGCTGAGAATTAAAGCCGCCCATCTTGGATTAACTGCGCTCGAACATCAACCAGTTAGTGGCGGACGAAATGAACGACCGATGGGTTGGTCAACTTATGACACAACGGTTGAAGTAATCGACAGTCTTTACAAAACAGAAGGCATCGAAAAATCAGATATTGCACAAGCCGCCAGTTTGTATGAAAATAATTTCGCAGTTTTACGATGCGGATCTCAATCGGCACTAACCCGTTGCTATGACAACGAACTTCGCCTGATCCAACAATCACCCCCCGAAGCATGGGGTCTTCGGGCCAGAAACAAAGAACAGCGTTTTGCGCTTGAACTTCTGCTTGACCCGCAGATTACAGTCGTCGCCCTTGACGGTCGCGCCGGTACTGGAAAAACCGTGCTCGCCATTGCTGCTGGGCTTGAGCAAGTAGTTGAGCAGCACCGCTATGAGCGACTTGCCGTGTATCGACCACTTGTGCCAGTTGGTCGTGCAGATGTGGGTTTTCTGCCTGGGGGCCTTGAAGAAAAACTTGATCCGTGGATGTCGGCGATTCACGATGCAGTAGTCGCGCTAACAGATGACCGCTCAAGTCGTGATGCCCGTGGGCTGATTGACGACTTAATTGCCCGCGGTCAACTGACTCTTGAGTCGGTGACTTTCTTGCGAGGACGAAGTTTGCAAGCCCAGATTGTCGTGGTTGACGAAGCACAAAACCTTGAGCCAACGACTCTTAAGACGATCCTGACCAGAATTGGTGACGGCACCAAAGTGATCTTCACTGGTGACACCAGTCAAATCGATGCACCGTATATGGGTGAATCAAATAATGCGTTAGCCGTGCTGGTGCAGGCCTTTGCGGGTCAAAGCTGTTTTGGGCACATCACACTTGAAGCTTGTGAGCGCAGTGAAGTAGCAAGTCTTGCAGCTGAACTACTGTGATGAATTTCACGACAGTAATTCGCAATAAACATTTGTACTAGCGATTTGTACTAGCCATTTGTAATTATTACAAAAAATAACTTGACTATTGCCCATTAGTAGGCGTACTCTCCACTTAGTGCTAATCACACAGGTTTTACCTAGTTGTGACCCGAAGATTGATCGGGCTGTGAACCTCAATGTCTTGGAACTAAAGATAGCTAAAGAGCCAGCATTAGTAAGCGAAATTATTAATTGGGGTCAGTTGGCAAACTGCAAGGGAAAAATGAAACTATTCTTTGCCCCAAGTGCTGAGCGCCCACAAGCTCGTCTACGTCGCGAAGCAAAAGCACAAAAATTATGTCTGTTGTGTTCGGTGCAGGCAGATTGTTTACAGTTCGCTCGTGAGCACCACGAATACGGCTATTGGGGTGGAGAAAGTGAAGAGCAGCGTCACCTTGCGGGCTTCACAGTTGCCGCACCAATCGGTATTCGTGCCAGACATCTTCGAAAACCATTGATAGATATTTAACCGCTTTTAGCAACACCAAGTTTGACGTGGCTGGCGTGTCATGATTGTTAGATGCGTTTACGACCAAAATCTCGGGCAACATCAGAATCGAAATCAAAAGAAACTTCAGAACCGAAATCAAACCTGCCGAAAGATCCAGATGCGTTTGTGACCGCTTTCATTGAATCAATTCAAGGACATCGTCTCACTGCAGCCCTTGAGATGGTCTCAGATGACTGCGAATATGACAATGTGCCGATCACAAAAGTTTTTGGTAGATCCGCGATTGAACAAACCCTTGGCGGTTTTCTCGCTGAATGCAGTGCCTACGAGTGGCTCATCCACCATCAAGTCTCGAGTGGCGACTTAGAGCACGGCGTTGTAATGAACGAGCGCACTGACCGATTTGAAATCGACGGTCGATGGGTTGATCTTGACGTCGCGGGTCTATTTGTAATCAGTAATGGAAAAATCGCGTTATGGCGAGACTATTTTGATCGCGAAATTTTTACTAAAGCACTTGCCGCGAAATAACTCGCGTCACTACAACACGCATTAGTTACATTGCCACTGATGATTAATGCGTTAGCCAATAAATCGCTCGAAGAAATTCGGTTCGCCGTTGTTGACACCGAAACGACTGGTTTGTCCGGCACTGACGACTACGTATTGCAACTAGGCGTTGTGATCTCTCGGTCAGATGGCACAATCGAAGAACAATACGAAACTTTTGTCAGACGAAACTTCTGGAAGCCGGGTCGGCTTGGAGCATTTAAAATTCACGGCATCACGAGGGGCAATCTAAGGCGAGGCATTGCTCCAATTGAGATGCTTGAGCGACTTAACAGTTACCTTGTCAACACGGTATTTGTTGCGCACAACGCAAAATTTGATATTGCATTTCTCACTGGCGAAGCAAACCGTGCCAAGACAACGATCAAATTAAACGGCCCACTCGACACATTGAAACTTTCTCGAGCCCTAGACCCGAAGCGCTCGCTATCGCATCGTCTTCGCGATGTAACTGCGCGCTATAACGTTGTCGTAAGCCGCCCGCACGACGCTCTTGCTGATGCCTTGGGCACCGCGCTGGTGTTGCCCCATCTACTACGAAGTCACAACATCACTACTGCCGAGCAGTTGGCAACTCACTTCGGGGCTTAATTTAACTAGCCACGCCACTGTTTTTATAGCGATCCAAAACATTTTGGGCAGCCTTCTTGCCCAGATTTTGGTATTCGGCAGGTTTAAGAACTTTTACGCCACCGCCAGCACGCAATAACAGTCGACCAAGCCAATGTTGGGATGTAATTGACATCGTGATATCTACGACGTCGATGTTTTTGATGCGCTTATTAACACGCGAAATATAGGGGTAAGACTCAACAATCCATCGGGCCGAGGGTTCGACACGCAGGGTTACTTGCGACATCTGCGCCGAAAACCACTGCTGATCTTGGTCGTCTTGATCATTAATTTGATCAAAGATCCCAACTGTTTTGAGTTGCTCGATTCGGTCAATCCTGAAAATACGATCTTCGCCGGATTGGTGGTCATCTGCTGCGACATACCAACGACCTGCGTCTTCGAAAACTTTTCGCGCAGTGATTATCCGCTTTGAGCGTTTCTGTGATGCGGGCGAAAAATAATCGATGTCGCATCGTTCACCAGTCGCCACTGCCTCACGGAGTTCATTAACAAACTTTGCCCGCGGCAATTCGACCTTGATTGTCTCGGCACCCATTGGCATTAGCGGCGCAATTTTCGTCAGCGCGGTCGAGAGTGGACCCTTTTTATTGGCACCTGGCAACTGCAACGCAGTTTGAGCCATCACCGAAATTGCAAACAGTTCAGCAGTGCTTAGTTTCAGTGGACGAGAGAACAAAAGCGGAACTTCGGCGACAACCATGCCGTTGTCCATAAATACGTCAATCAAAGCGTCTGGGGTATACGGTGGCACGCCACAGACAGAGGCCATCAGCAAGTCTTCAATCAATTCTGTTTCTGTGAGATTGAATTGTTTGGCCATTGTTGAAATTTTTACGCGTTTGCGCTGCATAATCCACGGCAACATCACAAGTAGCCCAGTCACACGCTGGGCTGCACTGCGTGGCCCGCGACGACCTGTCTTGCGTACGGGGGTTTTTGCGGTAACTCTTTTTGCCAGTTTTTTTGTGGTAACTCTTTTGCCTGTTTTTTTCGCCGTCTTTTTCACTGTAACTTTTTTCGCCGTCTTTTTCACTGTAACTTTTTTCGCCGTCTTTTTGACTAGTTTCTTCGCTGGCATTACTTACCTGCCGCTAATTCTTCGAGCCACTGCATCACTTGCTTGCGCACCGATGTTGGCGCTAAAACTTCTGCGCTATCAACCATTGCAAACAACCACAACCGAAAAGCCGACATGTTCGCACATGGAATCGCGAACTCAATGCTTCCACCGGCGCGCTCTTTAATAATCGCAGCATCGCCGAATTCATTTCGCACTCCGGCTGCTAATGATGCATCTACCAACACGGTCGCCGTTGTAACTTCGCCATCACCCGCTGCCATCATTTGCTTTTCAGTCGGTACGGCAGCAGCAACGTCAAAGCCCGATGGCGTTTTAAACGCGCGTATCTGGCCCGCGCTCACTTTGCCTTCGATCCGGTCAACACGAAATACTCGCTGATCTTTTCGCAAATGATCAAATCCGATTAGGTACCAAAATCCACTTCTTGACAACATTCCATAAGGGTCAACTTGGCGTTTTTCGCCTTTGTATTCAAAGTTAAGAGTTCGCCGTTGCATCACAGCATCAGTAATCGCACTCATGTTCTGATCAACGAATCCAATATTCACACTTACTGCTGTTGGCCGTAGAACTTTTTCGCCGCCGAGTTTCCAGAGTGCTTCTTCTCCGTGTTGAGCGCCAAGTCTGACTGTTGCTACCGCAAGTTGAAGCGCGATCCGTTCATCATCTGAAAGATTTAAATCGCTTAACTCATAATTTGACCGATTTACCCAATATGTAACCTCACCGGCCGAATCACCGCCCAAAGTCTTCGTCTCAATCGGTATACCCATCACACGGAGCGCCGCTTTATCGCGTTCAAATGCGGCTCGCGCTGCCTCATTGCTATTGGGATATTGCTTACCCAACTCTTGACGAACTTGGCGCAATGTCAGTGGCCGATTTCGATCTACCAGCAGCGCCAGCAAATTTAGCATTCGCTCAGCTTGAGAGATTTTCACGGGCACGGAACCAGCGTAGGTGATCTAACGATTACCGCGATGCAAGCGATACCAATTAATTAGCCCTCGAGTTGACGCGTCTTGCGAGTCTTGCGAGTCTTGCGAGTCTTTAAGGCTCTCCCCATTTTCGGATGGCTTGATTAGTGAACTAGTTATCTCGGTGGCAAGAGTTTTGCCGAGTTCAACACCCCACTGATCAAAACTATTAATACCAAAAACAACTCCCTGAACAAAAACGCGATGTTCATACATCGCAATTAACGACCCGAGAGTTCGAGCAGTCAAACGAGGTGCGAGCACAGTAGTTGACGGCCGATTACCAGGCATTACGCGATGTTTACTATTTTCATCATCGGCGTTTTCGCTAATTAGTTCTGCCAAAGATCGTCCAAATGCCAAAGCTTTTGATTGCGCAAACATATTGGCAACTAAAACATCGTGCGCCAGAATTTCATTATGAGTTGGTTGAGCGAACCCAATGAATTCGACTGGCACGACATCAGTACCTTGGTGCAACATTTGAAAAAATGCGTGCTGCACATTTGTGCCTACCCCGCCCCAAACAACAGGCGAGGTTCGCATCAAAGTCGGCTCACCGTCAACCTGCACCGACTTACCGTTACTCTCCATCATTAGTTGCTGTAAATAACTTGGCAATAATTTAAGTTGATGCGCATACGGCACGAAGGCTTGGCTCATGTGACCAAGCACGCTGCAATTCCAGACGTCAATCAACCCAAGAATTAGTGGAAGATTATTTTCTGGTGCAGAATTTTGCATCTGGTCATCTACTGCTCGCATTCCGGCGAGAAACTCATCAAAAACATCGGCGCCAAATGCAATCATCGGCGCCAAACTCATCGCCGACGAAATTGAGTAGCGGCCGCCAACCCACGGCCAAATTTTAAATGAGTTTGCGGCAACTACGCCCGACTTCGCGGCACGATCTGGATATGCCGACACGACCACAAAATGCTCTGCAAGAACTTTGTCACCGATTTCAACGCCTAGTTTCTCAGCAAGCCACTGTTTGGCAATGCGAGCATTGCTCAATGTCTCAACAGTGTTAAAGGATTTCGAGCAGACAACAAACAAAGTCTCGGCTGCGATGCACTTATCTAAAACTGATTTGATCTCATGGACATCAATATTGGCGACAAATGCACACTCAACTTCAGATTTGTAAGTATCAAAAAGTGCATCGTAGATCAGTGCTGGGCCAAGATCACTGCCACCGATACCTATATTTATGATTTTTTTGAACCTTTTATCGGCTTGAACTGCGTCAACAAATCTTCTCAAAGCTTTGCGTTCAGCGTGCACCTCGGCAACTACATCTACACCGTCAACAATCACCGAAGTTTTCATATCTGAACGCAATGCCGTATGCAGAACCGATTGCTGCTCGGTCAAATTTATTTTGAGACCATTGCGCATCTCGACAAATTGTTCAACGATTTGCAAATCTTTAGCTAAGGCCAACAACTCATTCAGAGCATGTTGATCAATTAACTGCTTCGAAAAATCAACGAATACAAGATCATGATTCGGCAGTACATCTTGTGCAGTGTCTCCACCTAAATATCGACTAAACCTCTCAGAACGAGTCGAATCTTGATCAAACAGCACTCGCAACGAAGAAGAAGTGAGTCGACTACCTTGGGCTAAAACGCGTTGCCAAACTTTAGAACCCTCATCAGCCATTGATTTAAGGCTACTGACTAGGGTGATTGCTCGTGTCAAACTCAACAGAGCGCTCTGGTATTGCCTACGGATTAGGTGCCTACATCACTTGGGGTTTACTAACGATCTATTGGAAATTTCTGAAACAATTTAATGCTGTTGAACTAATTGGTTGGCGAATCGTAACTTCGTCAATAATTTTACTCGCGGTAATTATCTACACCAAAAAACTACGAAATTTATTGACTGCATTGCTTGAACCAAAACTTCATGCGCGAGTTATTTTCGCCAGCATCATGCTTGCAATCAATTGGACAACATATGTTTGGGCGGTCGTTCACGAAAATATTATTGAGACTGCACTCGGATACTTTATTTCACCACTATTTACGATGATCATTGGCTTCACTGTTTTGCGGGAGAAAATGAAAACAGCACATCGAGCGGTGATCGTATTTGCTGTTGTTGCGATTGTTATTCTCACTTATTCATATGGTCGACCACCATATTTGGCCCTAATCATTGCCGCATCTTGGTCTATCTACGGATACCTTAAAAAACAGGTGCAACTTTCAAGCCTTGAGAGTCTGACGGCAGAAGTCGTCGCACTTTTGATTCCTGCCGTTGCAATTCTGTTTTGGAGTTTCAATCGTGCTGACAGTGTGCCGAATAATGCGACGACAATTCAGTGGATTTTTGTTCTACTCACAGGCTTGATGACGGCCATTCCATTGCTACTCTTCGGCGCGGCATCACGAAGAGTTCGCTTAAGTTTGCTCGGCCCGTTGCAATATTTTGTTCCGACATTTAATTTTTTTCTTGGTTGGTTGGCCTACGACGAAAAACTTGATGTCACACGACTCGTCGGGTTTGCCTTTGTTTGGTTTGGTCTGGTTATTCTGATTACAGATTCACTTCGATCATCGGGGAAAAAAATCAAAAACGCTTAAGCGTTGCTAGAAACACGAAAAACTTCACCAACTAAAAGCAGCTTCATTGCTTTGATTAATTCTGATGTTCGTCGTGCATCTTTGTAGACCATATTGAAGCGACCGAGTCCAGACAAGATGACAGTCAACATATCTTCAAGCGACTGGGCAGAAATCTTTGGATTAAGTTCGCCTCGTTCAGCCGCTTGTTCGCACATCTGCAAAAGAATGCGACCTATTCGACCACTCACCGGAAGCACGGCCTTCAATACTTCTGGATGACGATGGGCTTCTGAAGAAACGCTCATCACAAATGCAACGACAGCGGGCTCACGAACAGTTAACAAGGCAAGAGAATCGACCATGTTCGAGATATTCTCTGAGATTTCAGCATCTGGACTAATTGAGGCTTCAATAGTTTTGCAAACAAGTTCTTGCACATCGGCAAATACTGCGACATACATTTCAGTCTTGGAAGGAAAATAGTGATAGATCGCTGCTGTTGTGATTCCAACACTTTGTGCGAGTTTCTTGTTGGTCGTCGCGGCATATCCTTGGGTGGCGAAGGACCGCCGAGCCTCAATTAATAGCCGTTTAGAGGTGTCAACACCAACACAATTTGTCGGGCGTCCTAGTTTCGACATTATCCAAATATTACTTAACTAAGCCGCCAAAATCCGAGTCAGAGCAACTGCGAGTTCAACTGGCCTATCGCCTTGCACTGAATGTCCCGCACCATCCACGACAATCACTTCACAGTTAGGTTTCCGACGCTTCAATTCGGCAACATCAGCATCATCAACAACCGGAGAAGTCCCGCCACGAACAAGGGTCATGGGGCACTCAAGTAGTGAAATTACGTCCCATAAAGCGGACAGTCGGTCAAGACGTTTAGTTGTGTCTTGCGGTGACGGATGAGTTGATCTGTCATAGCGCCATTGCCATGATTCATCTGGTTGTTGTTTGGCGTTGTGCAAGATTCCGCGACGAAGCGAACTCTCTGATCTTGTCGGATTATGTTCAATTGTGCGCGCTAATAAATCTTCAAAACTCGCGAAAGATTGTGGGCCGTTCACAAAATCGGTGATTGCTTTTGCTTTTTCTGAGTTAACACCAGGGGTGATGTCAACACTGACGAGTGACGAAACCAAATCAGGTCGCTGACCTGCAAGCGCAAGAGTTGTTAATCCACCTAGCGACATACCAACAATGAGTCGTGTTTTTGGTGCCCAAGTTTCAATAGCAGTTGCAACATCAGGTGCGAGCACAGATGGTTCATAGTTGCCATCGCTACGCCAAGAAGAATGACCATGCCCCGGAAGATCAATTGCCAAGACCGAAACACCCATTGCCAATGCAACCGTGTCCCATGTATGGGCGTTTTGAGCGCTGCCATGCACAAATGTAATCTCAGGTGACTGCGTGCCCCACTTCAACGCACTTAGTGATCGACCGTCTTCTAGAGAGCACGAAATTCGTTCTACTTTGGGTAGCGCCGCAACCTTTAACGAATACTCAGAAATGTTCTCATTGAACATTGAGAATTCGTCGTAATTAATCAGCATCGTTAATAAGAATCGTTACTCAGCATCACTAATCATGAAGTACTAATTATGGCACATTTGAGCTAATAGTCGAGCTAACTGTTGTAGTAACAGAAGCTGAACTTGTTGATTTTGCCACCGTAGTCGTAGGTGCGCCAACAATTGTCGTCACGGTCGTTGTTGGTGTGCTAACAAGTGTCGTCACTGTCGGCAGAGTCGTATAGTTCGGATCTGGCTTGTCATATGGCGGGACTGGTGAACCATAGGTTTCAGGTTCTTTGAAACCGTCAAACACATAAACTCGGTCGCCGTATTTGACCAGCGCCGGAAAGTATCTCGCGACAGACATCGGGATACGCACGCATCCGTGTGACTCGGGCTTGAGCGGCACGAGAATCGCACCGTGTACAGCGATGTTGTAGTTGAAATAAACGGGGTTATATAACGAACCAAGTTTTGTTTCGCGCATGCCAACGCGTCGGTTGTAAAAATAGAAAACTCCAGGCGGCGTAATAGCCTCACCACAAATTCCTTTTGTGATCTGCTCATCCGTATTGTTTCCTTCTTCGCCCGGGTCAATTTTTACTTCTTCACACCACATCTCTCCTGTCCCAGACGAAATGTGAGTTATCAAGACTGGTTTTTGATCTGTGAACACTATTAATACTTGTTCAGGTAAATAAACCTCAACATGAGTCGCAGTGTCGGCAACGCGCCGTGGCTTGATAACCAAATTTGACTGCATAATCAACCAAGTTGATTGCGTCACGACACCTGTGGCTTGTTGGCGAGGCACCCCGAGAACAAGTTTTTCAAACGCCCACATAGCCTGCACGGTGTTCTGTCCGAACATGCCGTCAACTGGGCCCGGATCAAATTGCAACTCTTTCAGTCTTTGCTGCATAAGTAATACATCGTCACCCTGCATGCCTAATTCAAGAGTGCGAGTTAGAGGCGCCGTGACTGCTGGTACCAAACTGGTGCCAACTACAACAGCAGGTTCTTGGGCGACATTCTCTTTGTCTTTCTTCGCTTCGCTTTGCTGCACACCAATCGCAATGACGGTGGCCAATATTGCAAAAGCGATTAGCGCGGGCCGCCATCGATCAAATGTCGACGGTTGATAATGCGAACTACCCTGGCGATTCATTTTGTGCTTGGTGCACCAAAATCTGGCTTGATTGAATTCAATTTTTTACGCAATTGAAACGCCTCTCGTAAAATCTTTATAATTACCGACGGCGAACTCAAAGTCGATACACCTCGAGTCCGCGGAAAATAGTCTACGCCAAATTGCACAACCGATAAGCCACGCTTCTTTGCACTGATGATTAACTCGGCATCAATGAATGACCCTTCACTTTCGAGCGTTACTTGATCAAACACAGATTTACGACATAGTTTGAAAGCAAAATTAATATCACGAAAACGAACTCCGAATAAAACTCGAACCATCAAATTATAAAATATTGAGTAAACAACTCGTATATAACCTTCGCCAGTTCGATCAAATCGGTAAGCGCTCACAATGTCGGCTTCGTATTGGCGCATCAACCGCATTGCGTTTTGAACCTCACGCATATCAAAAGGCAGATCAGCGTCTGTGTACAAAATCACGTCGCCAGTTGATGCCGCAAAACCAGATTTAATCGACCCACCAAGTTTGCGATTTGTCGGATGGTGCACAACTTTGATGTGCTTGTCTCTGGCCGCCGCAGCGTCTGCTAACTGCGGTGTTGAATCTGTCGATGCGTCATCAACGATCACAAGTTCGTAATCGGCAATCATTTCAAGGTTGATTAAGTCAGCGCAAAGCTCTTGCGCCGCATTCAATGCTCGTTGAAGATATTGCTCCTCGTTCCACATCGGAAAAAATATGCTCAATCGCGCAAATTTAACGGGCAACATAACTCTCCTTAGGCTATTGTCATTCTTGATATGTCGATGCTTCCTCCTCCTTCGCAAGCCCAAACAGAGACCGCAGGCTCATTAACTAAGCCATGGGTCAATGCAGTAATTATTTCACAGCTGTTAATTACGGGGTCTTTGTTGACATTGACTTTTTCGGCGCGCGCAATTGGCAAGCCAACTTGGTGGCTCGGGAGCCTGCATGACCCGGCATTCTTTTTACTTTGGTTTCTGCCATTTGTTGCACCAATAGCAATGCTTGTCACCGTGATTAAGTTTTCGCGAATTCTGCCTTACATCGGTTTAGCCTCAACACTTTTTCTAGTCGCGATTTCAATCTCGGATCTTTCTCGCACACCTGGCATTGCTCTTGGCGAAATCGCCATGGCTGTCTGTATGGCGCTAACAACAATTGCTGCGCTGGCAGGGCGCCGTCGCTCAATTTCAACTGGCATATAAACCTTGATGGTTAAAACCTTCTCGGTTTCACACTGCTTAGGTCTCTAGTGTTGAGGCGTGGCAAAAACTGGTTCGGATTCTGACAATATGAGCACCTCAGGCGCAAAAGTTTTAACTTCGTTGCCGAGTGGCGAGCGCGTTGGCATTGCATTCTCTGGTGGACTTGATACTTCGGCTGCCGTCGCGTGGATGCGTGAACGCGGCGCTTTGCCTTACGCATATACGGCCAACATTGGTCAGCCAGATGAAACAGATCTTGAATCAATCCCAGAGCGAGCAAAAGTTTATGGAGCAGTCGAAGCCAAACTTGTTGACTGTCGAGAACTTTTAGTTCAAGAAGGATTAATCGCGCTTCAGTGCGGAGCCTTTCATATTACGACTGCTGGCAAAACTTATTTCAATACAACTCCACTCGGTCGCGCGGTAACCGGCACATTGCTCGTGCGCGAAATGAAACATGACGGAGTAGATATCTGGGGAGACGGCAGCACGTTCAAAGGCAATGACATTGAGCGCTTCTACCGCTACGGATTACTTGCTAATCCACATTTGCGAATCTATAAACCTTGGCTTGATGTTGACTTCGTTCGTGAGATGGGCGGTCGCGCCGAAATGAGTGAGTTCTTGACCGCCAAAAAGTTGCCATATCGAGACTCGGCGCAAAAGGCATACAGCACCGATGCAAATATTTGGGGGGCAACTCACGAAGCGAAATCGCTCGAAGAGTTATCAACGAGCATGCACATTGTCGCCCCGATAATGGGCGTTGCGCATTACGACAGTTCAGTAAAAATTGCAAACGAAGATGTCGTGATCAGATTTGTTGAAGGCTGGCCAGTCGCAATTAATGGTAAAGAGTTTTCATCGCAAACCGAATTAGTGACGACCGCGAATGAAATCGGTGGACGACATGGTCTCGGCATGAGTGATCAAATCGAAAATCGAATCATCGAAGCCAAGAGTCGTGGAATCTACGAAGCGCCGGGGCTTGCTTTGCTGCACATTGCTTACGAAAGATTAATCTCTGCAATTCATAACGAAAACACGATTGAAAATTATCGCACGATGGGTCGCAGACTTGGTCGATTGCTTTACGAGGGTCGATGGTTTGATCCACAATCACTGATGTTGCGCGAATCGTTAACGCGTTGGGTCGGCTCACTAGTTACTGGCGAAGTAACAGTGCAGTTGCGTCGCGGTGACGACTATTCGATCCTCAATACGACTGGCGATCACTTTACATATTCGCCAGAACGATTGAGCATGGAGCGTGTTGAAGATGCGCCGTTCGGGCCACTTGATCGAATTGGCCAATTGACGATGCGCAACTTAGACATTGCCGACACGCGCGAAAAACTTGAGATCTACCGCCAGGCTGGCACACTTGATGCAAATACTCTTGCAGCAGGCACCCTTGGCGAACTCGAATAAATTTTTAGTAGCTGAGTTTTTTGAAAAGTTAACTAGCTAACTTGCGACAACAAGCGCGCGGGTGATCGCGGCGGCAAGCGCAGCACGCTCGCCCATTTTTGAAACTTTGATGAATTCACTATCGGCATGTGCGCCGCCGCCACAAGCACCAAGCCCGTCAAGAGTCGGCACACCAATTGCTGCCGTGAAATTGCCATCAGAGCCGCCACCAACTGCGATGCCCTGCAAATCGGTGATGCCAATACCTTGCGCGACGCTTTGCGCAACGGCGTAAAGCGTCGTAGATGCCGACTCATGCATCGGCGGCCGATTGATTAATCCACTCACGCTGATCGTTGCACCAGCCACAGTTGGTTGCAACGCACCAAACGCAGATTCGATTCGGGCTTTTTCTGAAACAACATTGACGCGAACGTCAACTGTGATCTGTGCAGCTGCTGGCACCACATTTTCTGTTGTACCGGCTGTGGCAATCGTTGGTGTCACCGTCGTGCCGATTTCGGGCTGAGCAATCGCCACAATTTTTTGAACTTGCGCTGCGAGTTCGATTAGCGCATTGATTCCTTTTTCTGGTTCAAGGCCAGCGTGTGATGCTCGGCCGGCAATGTCGACACGAAAAGTGCCAACACCCTTGCGAGCGATCTTGAGTGCATCACCGTTTCCGCTTGGTTCAAACACCAATACGTTGCCGGTTGCCTTGGCACGCTCTTCAATTAATGCGCGCGAAGCATACGAACCAATTTCTTCATCGGATGTAATCAAGATCTCCGCATGACGTGCCTCGCGAATCTCACTCAATCCATAAATTAGTTGAATGATGCCGGTCTTCATGTCAAAGATGCCGGGGCCACGAGCTATGTCGCCGTCGACACTAAACCCACGCACGGCTACAGTGCCTTTTGGAAACACTGTGTCGTGATGACCAACGAGTAAAACCTTCGTGTCGTCACTGCCCTTCCAGTGCACGTGCGGGCCCCTGTCGCTCGCAATTATTTCTGGGGCTTTGCCAAGTACTTCGGTCATCACCTTGGCCAAAAACTCGGCACTGCGCTGCAAGTGTTCTGGCTCGTTTGACGGTGACTCGATGTTCACGAATTGCTTGACATGTTCGAGCATCTGAGCAGTTCGCGCATCGAGATTGGCGCGCAACTCGCTTGGTGTCGGTGTCCCTGTCGGCAAACTCATCTATCTATAGTGCCACGCCAGACCACTTGAATCTCGCTGGAAAATTAGTGTGCCCGGGATCGGACTCGAACCGATACAGCTATTTCTAGCCAGGGGGGTTTAAGCCCCCCGCGTCTACCATTCCGCCACCTGGGCAACCCCCTCAGGCTACGCGCGTTTGAGGCTCATCGCTAACTAAAAGTGATTCGACACTGCTCCATAAAAAGGTTCTTGCATTTTCGGCATTTCGACCAGTCAACTCATTGGCCACCACAACCCCCTCAATCATGTCGGCGAGCACAGCCACAAATGGCCGACCACGCAACAACACAGAAACAACAACTCGGTTATTGAAACGACGCAGACTGCGATCAACGCCAACAATTCGTGGCGGACTGCGAAAACCAGGTGGACGTAAACCATGTCGATGCGCTTGACTCGCGAGAATTCTCGCCGCACCAGCAAATTGGGCATATCGAACGGTAACGAGCGCAGAAACACGTGTTGCGACAAGCGTTGAATTGTGAGTTGCGGTGCTCGTCATGACGCAAATTATGACAGACGGGTATCGCACAGTAATCCGCTCTAAAACATCTTCAAACACCCACTCTGTAATGTGATTAAGTCATGTCAAACAAAGAACTAAATCCGATGCAGCAAGGTGTCGTCGAAGTTCTCGGTAAGCCTGCCGGTTGGGTGCCACTGCCACTCACTGTTGTAGAAGCCGTGCGCGAACAACTCGAAACCGCACTGGCGCCGCTCGCTACAAAATTATCTCCCGATCAGCCACTATTCATTAGTAAGGGAAGTTTGAACGCTGTGCACGGCTGTGAAGCACATTTTATGGCGTCACTTAATTCGTTCGAATGGACAATCAGCAACGTGCGTGGCACGGTAATGCACAAAGCGGTCGAACTTTCAATTAATTGGCACGGACCAGTTGAGCCTGCAGATCTTGTCGATGAAGCACTCACTCGTTTAGAGGATGAAGAGAGTCGCGGCCCGAGTGATTTCATTGCAAAATTGTCGCCTGGTGAACGAGCGCAACTTCGAAGTTATGCAGTCGATCTGTACACGAAGTTTGAAGAAAGTTTTCCGCCACTTAAGGCATCGTGGCGTCCAGTTACAGAAAGTTCGGCACGAGTTGGGCTTTTTGATGGTCGAATTTTTTTATCAACACGAGTAGATCTAACTCTCGGCGGCGCTGGTAGCAAAGTAATCATCGACCTAAAAAGCGGACGAATCTATTCAAATCACCGAGAAGACTTGCGGTTCTATGCACTAGTCGAGTCGTTGCGTTCTGGTCAGCCACCACGACGACTAGCGACTTATTCGCTTGAGTCGGCGCGGGCCGATGTTGAAGAAGTCAGTGAAGGTGTCTTGCAATCTGCAGTGCGACGAGTCGCCGACGGTGCAAAATTGATCTACGAGTTAACTAGCGAAAATCGTGAACCGAAGTTGAACCCTGGGCCACAATGTCGTTGGTGCCCACTAAAAGATAATTGCGAAACAGGCAAGCAATTCTTAGAACGCGGTTTTGAAGACGACTAGCAAATGCTTCAACTAGCTTGTCAATTAGCTAACTTAACTAGCCCCGACCCATGTTTGGACGCTTGCCGTGGTTGGCTTTCGAACGACGCATACGAGCTTTTTTCTTTTTAGTTTTCTTAGACATGGGCTTATTCTAGTTGGTGAATTTGCGCCATCGGGCTCGATTACCAGAATACGGGGTGCCGTCGGCACTTGTTTTTGAGCAAACATAAACCAAAGACTTATACGACCCGAGCCCATCAACTGGGGCGCAATATGCGCCAGGGCTGATGTCTTTGACTTGAGTCAACGATGGCGCTGTACTAGTTGAACTAGCAGTAGTAGTACTAGTCAAACTAGTTGCAGTAGAACTCTGCACAGTTGTACTTGTCGCGACTGTGCTCGATGTCGTAACTGTGCTCGTCGTGACCGTGCTTGTCGTAACATTTATAGCGGGCACAGTAGCTGGCACAACAATTAACACTGGCGCAGCACTCCAACTCGCAATCGTTAGCGACGCACAATCACTCGCCAACAAATTATTAATGCGCCCAAACTCGCTCTGATCCATTGACAAGCCCCAACGAGCCTTCACCGAAATCCAATCACTAAGATAAGTGCACCAATAACTTCGTAACGGTGGCATCCAGTTAGACGGATCTTTATCGCTCTTCGAAGCATTCACCCGATCAGTCACTGCAATCAGCGTGCGACGATCTGTCATGTCATTGGCATACGCCTTGCGTTGCGACTCGCTCCACGCCCACGCTCCAGAATCCCACGCTTCTTTCAATGCAACGACGTGATCAATATCTACATCACCACGATCACTCAATTTGGCACCGTCATACGGCGAGACCCAATCGCCTGCAACGACATAACAGCGATATGGGTCAACTTGCGGTTTGGAAGTGCTGTCGCGCTTTAAAATTTCCTCACGAGTGTCACAGCCATCGCCATTCACGTCTGTCCAGTGGATAAACAGACTGCGCTTGTAACCAGTTTTATATTCGTTTTCAACTTTGATGGTTGACATCACAGATTTAGCATCGGCTGCTACAAATTTGCGTTGTGGGCCAAAAGTTAACCGCGTATCAAAGCCTGAAGCACTACTAATGCTCGCAGTTGAAATTACGACAACCAGCGCAACACCATTTGCCGCAATGCGCCACTTCACTAAATCAGCGTACCGTTATGCGCTGGGCACAGATTCTCAGCTTTACTTACCGCTATTCGGTTCGTTCATCTCGTCTGTGATATCAATAAAAATACATTCGCCTGGGCAAACTTCTGCCGCGCGCAGAACACTTTGCCGATCGCGAGGTGCAACGCGAGCAAGGCTTCCTGCTCCACCTGGATCATTTAGTGCAACACCCAATTCGGCGACATATGCGATGCCGTCTTCAAGCAACTTAAATGCATCAGCACAATGGTCTTCGCATAAGCCGTCGCCAGTACAGAGATCTTGGTCTATCCAAACTCGCATCGGGATAACGCTACTGAGTGAATGCAGAAACTAGTAATAGTGCAACCAAAACCAGATTGCGTAAAACATCTAGCCAACTAATTGGGCGTTGTGATTTTGTGCCAAAACACGAACACGGTTGACGATCTTCGTCGTGCAATCGCACCAGCAACAACACGGTAAATGCGCATAGCAATAAAATGCTGGCGATAATCGTTTGAGTTAACCACCAACTACCAACGAGCATCACACCAAGTGTGACCTCAGCAACTGGCACAAGCACGACAGCAGGGTCTGGGGCGCCGAGTGCGCGCGCTTGAAATGTCCAGTCATTGAAAGTCACAAACTTTGCAATACCTGCATACACAAACACAGCCGCAACGGCGACGGCGAAAATGAAACTCACAAGGATTGTGAGGTTCCTGTCACTGCACCTTTGAAAAATATCATCGCACTTTTAGAAGTAGCCAGTGCTTCAAGATTTTGCACGCGGCCAACAATAAACAAGTGATCACCGACTTGCGAACTCGATTCAATTGCGCAATCAATGTGTGCAAGCGAACCAGCAATCTTTGGGGCGCCGCTTGCCGCAGGTGTCCACCGCACCCCGTCGAATCTGCCTTCGGCCTCTTTTGCAAATCGCCAACACAACTCGCTCTGGTCTTGTGCCAGAACATTGGCGCAAAAACTGCCGGACACGGCAATTGCGGGCCAGGTCTTCGAATTTAAACCTTGAAAAAAACCAACCAAAGGTGGGTCAAGCGAAATTGACACGAATGAACCAATGGTTACTCCTAGCGGCTCACCCGAAATATCTACACCAGAAACTATTACGACACCGGTTGGCAGATTGCCCAACACACTCCGAAATTCTTTGCTATCAAATGCTTCAGTCATCGCTTACGAGACTACGGCAGAAACCTTGACCGACATTTCATCTGCCGCTGCGAACACCTGAAAACCCCGATTTTGTGCGATGCCAGCCAGACGAGCAGCAATAATATCGAGTGCGTCATCACTACGCGAAGGGTCATGGTGAAACAATGCCAAACGCTTTGCCGAAGTAGTTTCAGCGACCCACATCGCAAACTCAAGCGTCGAGTGTCCCCAATTTGATTTCATTGCAAACTCGGCTGGCGTAAATTGCGAATCATGAATCAATAAATCCGTGTTCTGACATAATTGTCTGGCGCCTGTCGTTAATTCAAAATCTCCGGCTGGCTGTTGATGATCAGATAGATACGTCACTGTGGTGTTATTTGCGGTCACACGAAAACCAAGAGTCAAACCCGTATGTGGAACAAAGCGACTCATTACTTTTGTTTCACCGATCGCAAAGTCATCATCGCCGACCTCATGAAAATTTATCTTCGCTGCAAATTCGTTGATACATATCGGAAAAGTCGGTGGACAAATTTTTGTTGTAAACGCATTAGAGAGCGACTCACCATCTGGCTGCCGCGGCCCATAGATATCAATCACAGTGTCAGGATGCAATAACGACTTAAAAAATGGCAAACCCTGTAGGTGATCCCAATGCAGATGCGTCAGCAAACAGGCACCGACAAATGGTCTTGGTGCGGCTGAATCATCTTCGCCACAACTCATGTATCGCAAACCAGTACCGAGATCAAAAATTATTGGTGACTCGCTACCAATATCCACCGACACGCACGAGGTGTTTCCGCCGTAGCGCTGAGTTGATTGACCGTGACATGCAGTTGAACCGCGCACGCCATGGAATCTTACAATTACTTCGTTTTCCCCCACTCTGAAATATTATTAGTAATCAAAGTGTTTGCGAACGACTGATGGCGTGACCTTAGTCCCAGTCAAGTATCTTTTAAACATGGCAGAAGCGACGATCAAATTAGAATGTGTAGCAGCAAACGGCACTGAGTTCTCTTATCTCGAATGTGGCTCTGGCAAATTGGCGCTGTTACTGCACGGCTTTCCTGACACGGCACAAACATGGCGGCACTTGATGCCCCAACTTGCTGCAGCCGGCTACCGAGCCGTTGCTCCATTTATGCGCGGGTACGCGCCGAGTGCAGTGCCTTCAGATGGTTGTTATCAAACTGCAATGCTGGCGCGAGATGCAAATGCCTTGCACGAAAGTCTTGGCGGTGACAGTGATGCTGTGATTATCGGTCACGACTGGGGCGCACCAAGTTGTTACGGTGCCGCACTTGACGCGCCGTCACGCTGGCGAAAAGTTGTCGGTATGGCAGTGCCACCGACTGCTGCTTTCGGTTTGGCCTTCGTACAAAATCTCGAACAAGTTAAACGCAGTTGGTATATGTTTTTCTTTCAGCACGGATTAGCCGATCGCGTTGTTGGCGCAAAAAATCACGCCTTCATCGAAATGTTGTGGCGAGATTGGTCGCCAGGGTATGACGCCAGTTTTGATCTTGAATTCGTGCGCAAGTCGTTAGCCGAGCCAAAAAACCTTCAGGCAGCACTGGGATATTACCGAGCGACTCTTGGCAACGGCTATCGCGACCCCGCACTGAGCGAATTGCAGAATCAGATCGGCGCCAGCGTGCCGACACAACCCCTGCTTTATCTGCACGGAGCAAATGATGGATGCATTGGCATTGATGTTGTTGAATCTGCAAAATCTATGGCGCCGACAAACGTAAAATTTGAAGTCGTCGCTGCGGCCGGACATTTCTTGCAACTTGAACAACCTGAAAAAGTTAATCGCTTGATTTGTGAATTTCTAGCAAATTAGGGCGAGTCAGTTCATGAGAGGTACGAAAAATCCGTTGCGCGACGGATGGACAATAATTGTCAAACGCGAGTGCGCAACGTGCGTCATGGTCGTGCCAGTTATTGCACGCCTCATCCGCGAATTACCGTCGCTCACGGTTTACACACAAGATGATCCGACATTTCCTGAAGGTGTCGTTTCTGTCAGCGATCTTGATCTTGCTGCAAGTTGGCATGCCGACATCGACACGGTGCCAACTTTAATTTTTCGCGAGAACGGCGTTGAGACAAAACGCACTTTTGGTTGGGTGCGCAGTGAGTGGCGCGAACTAACTGGCATTGCTGATCTCGGTAGCGAACTTCCTGAATTTCGACCAGGTTGCGGATCAATGAGTGTTGACCCCGACATTGTTGACAAACTTCGCGTGCTTTATGGCGGCGAAGTCTTACATTCGCGTCAAATTGAAATTGCATCGGCTGAAGATGAGTTTGAAGCGATGTTCAGTCGTGGGTACACCGATGGCTTGCCTGTTGTGCCACCAACACCCGAACGCGTGATGCGAATGTTACGCGGAACGACTCGTGATCCGCAAGAAGTTGTCGTACTTGCACCCCCAGATCTTGTTGAACTAACTATCGAGAAGATTGCAATTAATTCAGTGATGGCCGGCTGCTTGCCAGAATATTTACCGTGGGTGATCGCAGCGATTGAAGCAATTTGTACCGATGAATACAACATTCACGGAGTACTTGCGACGACGATGCCAGTTGCACCAGTGATTATTTGCAACGGACCAGGAACTCGTGCGATCGGCATGAACTCGGGCGTAAATGTTCTCGGTCAAGGAAATCGCGCGAATCTAACAATCGGCCGGGCGGTGCAATTAATTATCCGCAATGTCGGGGGCGGACGCCCCGGCGAAATCGATCGCGCAGCACATGGGCACCCTGGCAAGTTAAGTTTCTGTTTCGCCGAAGACGACCTCGGCTCGCCGTTTACCTCGCTTGCAGTTTCGCGCGGATTCGACGCTTCACAAAACACCGTAACTGTTTTCACTGGCGAAGGGCCACGTTGTGTCGTAGACCAACTCGCGCGCGAGCCAGAACAACTTGCGCAAAGTTTGGCAGCGTGTTTGCACACAGTTCATCACCCGAAGTTGCCGTTTGCATTTGATGCTGTGTTAGTTCTTGGCCCTGAACATGCTCGCGTTTTTGCGCAAGCCAACTGGAGTCGTGAGCGGGTTCTGCAAGAAATTCACGATCGTCTGCAGATGCCAGGTAGCGAGATCGTGCGCGGTGCCGGTGGTATGGCCGAAGGCGTGCAAGAAGCGTTCAAAGATGCGACTCTGCCCAAGTTTCGACCCGGTGGTTTATTGCTTGTACACGCAGGCGGACCAGCAGGTTTGTTCAGCGCAATCATTGGCGGTTGGGTCAACGGCACGGCCGGCAGTGATCCAGTGACTAAATTGGTCTACTCATGACTACGCCAGAACGACCTTTCTTAGACTTCTATGAAAAGCATAAGATCATTCCCACTTCTTTAGAGATCACTCATAAACAGAAATTTTTCGCCCAAAGAAACTACTTATTTGAAACTCTCGGAATTCCGACTCGGTTCTTAAGCGGTAGCCAGATTTTAGAATTAGGACCAGGTACGGGCCAAAAAGCAGAACATCTTCTTTCATTAAACCCAGCTTCATATACGGCTATCGACTACAACCTCGAAAGCATAAAGTCAACTCAAGACATGATTAATAAGTCTGGATTTTCAGGCACCGCAACCGTAACCTCAGCAGACTTCTCAGAATATGTTGACTCAAATCAATACGACTTCGTGTTAGCTGAATCAGTTATTCCTACTCAGCTTGAGCCCATTGCATTTTTACGAAAACTGTCAGAGCACCTAATCGTAGGGGGCTTACTTGTCATCACGTGTATGGATCCAATTTCACTTCTTTCTGAAACATTGCGGAATGCAATTGTTAAAGATTTACACTTAATTGATGATGATTTATCACTTTCCGCAGGGCGGATCGTCAACTTTTTTAAAGAGGATCTTGACCTACTTCCTGGAATGGATCGACATAGATCAGATTGGGCGACTGACCAAATAATAAAACCACCAGTCGGACCATTGCTAGACATACCTACAGCGCTCACTTCGTTGGAAAATATAGCGATATTTCATGGAAGTTCACCGAGGTTCTTGGAAGACTTCAGATGGTATAAAAGCCCTGAAATATCTTTACAAAACCTCAGTTATGTTGCCATGCAAAATTATTGGGAAAAGTGTCATAACTTTTTAGACTTCAGAGATATTGCAAAGTCAATCAAAGCCAAAGACAATCAAAATCTGATGAACATGTGTAGCGAGATTTATTCCAAAGTTCACGAAAATCCGTGGACTATCGATTCTCGAGCGTCTGTCTTAAACTATTGCAAAGATATCCGGGCGCGAATTTCTGAAGTTTCGCCGATGACAGCAGAATCTCTGGAGTCATTCATAAATTATTGGATTTCAAACGACACCGATGACTTAAAAAATTTCAGACCTTGGTGGGGACGTGGCACGCAATATGTTAGTGTGATCAAGAATTAATGTCTTTAAAATCTTCATACCATCGGAGTTGCCCGATTTGCGCGAGCGACTCGTGGGAAGTTGTTTTGCCTCTCGCAGCCACGCCACTCGGTGACCGTCTTTCTGATTCGTTTGAAAAAGCAATATCGTTGCCGAAGTATGCACTTGACTTGGCACTTTGTAACGATTGCGGACACACATTTTTGCCCTTAGTAGTTGCACCTGAGGAAAGCTACGGCGATTACTTTTTTGAGACTTCGGATAGCCCCGGTCTGTCAGATTCAATGCAGAGACTTGCCGAGCAACTTTGGCGAGACTGCTCAAAATCAAATAATAGTTATGTTTTAGATATTGGCTCAAACGATGGCACCTGGTTGCAGCACTTCAAAAATTTAGGAGCCAGCGTGTTGGGTATTGAACCTTCACCTCGACACGCGCAAGAAGCCACTGCTCGCGGAGTTGAAACTATTAACGGATACTTCTCGATTCAATCTGCGAGCGAAATTCGCACAAAGTTCGGCGCTCCGAACTTAATCACGGCAAATTTTGTTACCGCCAATGTTCCAGACCTAACCAATTTCTTTCAAGGTCTCCAAGACTTATCTGATGACAACACGACTATTGCAATTCTCTCGGGCTACCACCCTGATCAGTTCAGAGTCAACATGATTGATTTCATTTACCATGAACACGTCTCTTATTTCTCATGTCAAGACTTTACTAATCTTGGTGAAAAATTTGGACTTGACCTTGTTGACATCCGTAGAGTCGGGCTTAAAGGTGGCTCAATCCAAGCAATTTTTCGTACAAAAAGCTCTCGCCCTTCCGTGAGTGGAGATGTTGGAAGACTCGCCCAATATGAAGAATGGGTCGGAATCCGAACTTTGAGATGGTTTGCATCCATCAACGAACGAATAAAGCAAGCACAAAATCTTACGCACAAGTTTTTGGATCAAACAAAAGCCGACAAAATCGTTGGCTACGGGGTCAGTCATAGTGTTACGACGTTAGTTTACCAATTTGATTTAGTTGACCGAATCGCAGTTCTAACTGACGACAATCCACGTCGCCAAGGAAAATTTGCACCAGGTAGTGGACTGTCAGTTATAAGTCCACAAAAAGTCGTGGACGACAAATTTGATACTGTCATAATCATGGCTTGGCAACATGATCGCTTGATAAAAAATCGTCTGAGAAAACTCAGCTACCCAGGTTCAGTCATACAACCGCTGCCGACCCCTGAAATTGTTATAAATTTTCTCTAAATAGTTTCTCAAATGGCACATCACCTATGAGGTCTCCGGTGGTCAACCTAGTTACCCGAATTCCTCCTTTTTGTAAACTTTCCAATTGTTTTTGCTTTGAAGTGAAAACGCTGTATTTATCGTGACAAATTACGACCGTATCATTCTCAATGAGTTCTTCGTACAATATCTCGGGTGAAAGCGCATTAGAACCAAATCCAGCACTTGCAATTACTGTGCCACAATGGTCGTCTACAATCCCGGCAACCTTGCAATTCAGAGACTTCAAGATCTCACATACACCCAAACTCAACCTGTCATAGCAATACAAGTAAGTATTTCCTGTTCCTACTGGATTGATTAGTTTTTCAACATTGATTAAAATTTGATCTAAAAATATCCCAAAAATCTCAAATTCGGTTTGAATTTGATCAGCCTTAGCGCCGGCAAGGCTACGCAGCACATCAATTCCGTGACTCCCCACCACCCATGTTGAAAAATCCTTTTTACCAAGTCGGCCGATCAACAAGAACGATATTAAAATATACGCAAATGTGTAACTTAATCGATTTAAAATCATACGACTCTCTGATGATCCGATCGGAACTTCTTTGGCGAGATTTGATAAGCCCAAAAAAGCAGAAAACCAAGACTCAATTTCGTGGTTGGAAAATGACTTTCCAAGACTTCCTGGAGTTCGGTAATGAATGTAAACCAAATCCTGAACTACTGAATAATTGTTTAATTTAGAAAATACGGTAGTCATAAAGACCATGTCTTCAGAGATACGAATTGATTCAAATGAGATTTGATTATCAAGCAAAAAATCACGGCGAATAAAATACCCCCAACACTCTAAAGGCCATGCCTCGAATTTCTCTAAAGAGGCCAAAAGATGCGCTCGACCAAAATTCGGCTGCTGAGCAAGAAAAGTTAGATAGGACGAGTTGTAAACACCATAGGGTATTTTTCTCACCGGAGTGAAAACCAAATCCGACTGACCGCCCAGTTCTGACATTAAAGCAACCGAGAAGTTTCCACTGACAGCATCGTCGCAGTCAAGAAAATATATGTACTTTCCGAGTGATAACTTAAGTCCAATATTGCGAGCGTTTCCCACACCTCTATTTTCTGAAATTCTTTCATATGCAAAATTTTCGAACTCTTCACGAAATCCTGAAGCCACCAAAGGACTTCGGTCTGTTGATCCATCATCAACAACAACTACTTGAATTTCGTCAGTTGCCATCAGTTTCAGGTCTGACAGACACCTACGCAGACCTTCAGCACAATTAAATACTGGAATCACTATAGAAACTTTTATCATCCGAACCTTTGGTTTTACAATTCAAGAAATTTCACATAAAAATTTTACACCGAAGTTATCTGCAGTTTCAAAGGATCCTTAGTTTGAACTCCGGCTACAACTTTGCCAACAATGTGGTCTCTTCCATT
This sequence comes from Ilumatobacteraceae bacterium, assembly GCA_964203235.1. Lineage (GTDB taxonomy): Bacteria > Actinomycetota > Acidimicrobiia > Acidimicrobiales > Ilumatobacteraceae > BACL27. Next base: position 193,105 of record CAXNLE010000001.1, on the reverse strand, counting down.
ACAAAGGTTGCACGCAATAAGCACATCTTTGTCCTTGTATATGGATCGAATTTTGTCACTTAAATTATCCATATCGAGCATGTCAACTTTGTCCCCCTCGGCATTTTTTAGAACGCCCAAATTATCGGTATGTGCGGAAAATGGGCAAGCGTAGAGTTGTCCATGCAACAATGTGAGAGTGTCGTTCACGCAGCAGTTTCCAAAGACAACTTTATTCTCAGCATCAGTTCTGCCTCGGAATACAATTCTTCCTACATCTTCCCATTCTGTAACTTGTTCATGTATGCAATTAATACTCCACAACTTACAAGTGTTTGCAACCTGCTGAGCCTTACGAGAAGCTGGGCCATAATCTGAAATCTTGATCCAAACTCTTGGGTCTTGAAATTTCTTAAGTAATGATTCTTTAGGAATTACTGTCCCATTCGTGTAAAGCACTATTTTGTCAAAATTTGAAAATTCATAAATTGTGTCAAGGACTCGTTCAACATTTTTTGAGACCAATGGCTCGCCACCTATAAGTCTCAATTCTGAGACATAATCAACGGTCTCAAGAAAATTTCTTACACTTTGCAATAGAACATCAACTTCCGCACCGATTGGTTTTTGGTAGTACTGCATGAGATTGGAGCAATCAACACATTTCAAAGAACACCGCTCGGTCAAAACCACATCTAAGCTTTTCAATCTCAAAGCGTTTACATCATTCTCCGAATCTATATCAAAAAAATAAAGGTCAACAACTTCCTGCGCTCGGTCTAACGACCACTCGAGATCTAGTTCTCCAAAAAATAATGGCCAACCCGATTTACGCAAAATATTTTCAACATTATAAATTAATGATACTTTTTTACTTTCACATAAAGTCCTCAGGAATTTTCGATTAGATATATTTGTCGCCAAAAGCACGATGTCTTTTCCACTTAAATCATCAGGGCTCACAACTGGGTATCCACAAAAAGTTTTGCCCCAATTAGAACTATTACTGTCACATATTTTCTCTATCGTTATGCCACAATCTCTCGCCGCTCGAACTACGATCTTTCCAAAATTTCCAGTCCCAAAAACGACGATATTGTCTTTATTCAATAGCTCAGAGATGTTTTCTAATTTTTTGACTGACATGCGAAGCTCCTCTGATGACAATTACTCTTGTAAGGTTAACATAACCGAAATACAATGTCAGTAAGTCAGACAACGACGTTTAATGACTTGACGAAAGAGGAGATTAATTGAGTGCTCTCGTTTACGGTGGCCGATCACCAATTGCCCTGGAGTTATGCAATCAACTTGCTGGTGCGGGTCATGACGTGCGTTTGGTCACACGCGTGCTTGATGACGCAATTACAAAGCTAGCTAAAGAAAATAATTGTGTTGAAGTTCATGAGTGCGATTTAGAAGATTCTACAAAATCAATTGAGCTCGCTTTAAGAATAGATTCTCAGGTTGGTGGGCTTGACGCAGTTGCTTTTGCTCACAGGTACCGAAGCGAAGTAGCAGCACCATTAATTCAATACTCGGTTGAGGTTTATACTCCTTACGAAATCTTAAAGGCGCTGGCCGCAGGCGAACGAAGCAGGCAATGCGCAGTAGTCCTCATGACTTCACCAGCAGCCCATAGCGTTGTGGGTGATCAGGATTTCCAATATCATGCCTCAAAAGCCGCGCTTTCACAACTAGTCAGATTCGGCTCTGTACGTTTTGCTGCACGCAACTTACGCATCAATGGTTTAAGTCCTGGTTCATTTATCTTCAAACAGCGGGCAGCAGACTTTTACGCAAAAAATCCACAAATTGTCGAACGCGCCAACAATTTGATTCCATTATCCCGAATGGGGACTGTTAACGAAATTGCGAGCGTTGCACACTTTTTGCTGAGTATGCAAAGCAGTTATTTGAATGGACAAATTTTAGAGGTAGATGGGGGTTTATCTACCCTTGATCCAGCGTCATTATCTAAACCAAATTAGAATTTATTCCCTAGCCAACCGCTTTCCGAAAATACTTCAATTAGCGGCCAAACCTTAGCGAAAATAACTCCCGAGTCTCGGGCTACTGAGTTTTTATCGATGATCTGTTTAACATACTGTGGGGCAAAAATTAAACAAGTCTTGGCCTTTAGCGGATCTGTAAATATTTCTTCTCGGGAAACAGTTGGTATTCCAAATCCTGGGCTTTCAAGATTTTGACGGTACGGATCATCATCAATCAAAGCCTTTAGGTATTCACCTATACCGAGTTGGTAGATGAAAGTCGTGGCGCCATCAGAAGTGCCGTAGCCAACGATTCCATCCGCAAATTTTTGCTCACAAAATTTGATCGCCGAGATTCGGGCATGACCGAACGCACTCGATAATTTACTCCAGGAAGATGATAAGAAAAGTCCACTCGAAAGCTCAAACGCGATTGCGTCTGAAACGGATTGGCCAATTTTGAGCTTTGCACCTTTGTGCTGGATTAAGCATCGGATTGAACCACCTTTTGAAGACATCCGTTGAACATCAAAAAGTTCGAGTCCGTGACGATCCAAAAATGCGGTAAGCGCAGATACCGAAAAATAACTTAAGTGTTCGTGAACAAGTGTCTCAACGAGAAGTTCCGAAACGACATCAGTCACATAGTTGGTCTCAATTGTCAAAACTCCGTCAGATGCCAAGACTGTGACAACGCCATCCATAAAATCATTAAGATCATCGACATTCGCAACGACAAAGTTTGCAACGACAACTTTTGCCTTACCGTGCTTACTGACAATCTCTTCAGCAAGTGTCAAGTCAAAAAATTCGACTATCGTTGAAACGCCAAGTTTTTCTGCAGACTCAACCAAATTTAAAGCGGGATCAACTCCAAGACAGCGAAATCCAAGATCTACAAATGCAGACGCAAAGTTCCCATCATTACTGCCAATTTCAAGGACCAAGTCTTCTGGAACTAAATTTACCATCTCAACTAATTTCGGCACAGAATCTCGATACGACTTACTTAAAACTTTATTTACTGCTGCAGGTCGAGTTAAACAATGCCTATAGTGCTCCCGATCGACAGCAGTTTCGGTCTGAAAATTATTGCAAGAGTTGCATCGGCTAATACCAAACGGAATCAGATTCGCTGACTTTGCAGATCCACCTTTTGGTAAATATTGGTCGCCTAGCGGGCTCGGCCTCAAAGTTAAAACATTTTCAAGATCTGTTGACCCACATAGTCGGCAAGAATCTACATATCTGAAACTGTTTGGCATAATGTTCACTAAATCTTACTGAATAACTCACTAAGTCATTGCCCAAGGCTCCAAGATGAGTAGCACTCGATGCGTGAGCGTGACTAAGTTAGACGGTGATGACAAACAGAGTGATCCTTGACCCGACGAGCGAAAAGAAGATGGCTTCGCGAGAACTGCTGGCGCGACCAGCGAGCATCTCGGGTCAGACAATCGGTCTGCTTGACATTTCTAAAGCCCGCGGCGATGTGTTTTTGAATCAACTCGAATTGCGACTCACGGCAACCGGCGCCAAGGTATTACGTTTTCGCAAGCCGACGTTTACCAAGCCGGCGCCTGTTGATTTGCGCCACGAAATCGCCACCAAATGCACATTGGTTATTGAAGCACTCGCCGATTGAGGCAGTTGTACGTCGTGCAGTGTGCACGACATAGTTGATCTTGAAACTCGCGGTGTGCCGTCAATGTTTATCGCCTCAGATGTTTTTGTTCAGGCTGCCGAATCACAGGCGAATGCACTCGGCTTTCCAACTGTGCAACGCGTTTTCATTCCGCACCCAATTCAAGATCGCACCGACGACGAGATGCGAGCACTTGCTGACTCGGCTTACGAGTCAATCGTCGCAGCAATTACAAAAAACTAGAACTACTTGCTAATTAATCCCAGGCGTCTTCTTGGTTGTATGGTCGGGCGCGAGTTGGCGCACTGTCGCGCTTCCAAACTAAAACGCGCCGACGAAAGTAACAGACTTCTTTGCCTGCCTGATTGAAACCTTTGCTCTCAACTGTCACGACGCCGCGATCTGGTTTTGACGACGAAGGTTTAACTTCAAGTACACGAGTTTCAGCATGAATCGTGTCGCCATGAAAAGTTGGATGCTTGTGTTGCAGCGTTTCAACTTCAAGATTGGCAATCGCCGCGCCACTGACATCGGGCACACTCATGCCGAGAACGAGTGAATAAACCAAATTACCAACCACAACATTGCGACCTTGAACACTTTGTTGCGCGAACCAATCGTTTGTGTGCAACGGGTGGTGGTTCATCGTGATCATGCAGAACAAATGATCATCGGCTTCTGTGATTGTTTTGCCAGGCCAATGTCGATAAACATCGCCAACTACAAAATCTTCTAGATATCTTCCAAACGCTCGTTCGTAAATCGTCACGAGTTACACGCTAATTGCTACGGCGTCGTTCATCACGAATTTCACGAGACACAGGTATCTCATCGGTTTCAGCCAGACCATAACGCGGATCAAATTTCGGCAACGTGACCTCTCTCGTACGATCAGTTGTGGCGTTGCGCTCAACCCATTCAATACGGCTTGTTCGACTTGCGTTTCCGACATCTGCGTATTTCTTGAGTGATTTCAATTCGCTGGCTTGTTGCAACGCAAATCTTCCAAATCGCAAACTTACATAGCACGCACCTCCAACCAAAATAGGTAACCAGAACTGCACAAGGCGATAACTTAAAACGCTGACAGTGGCTGTCGTCGTTGAAAGTCCGAAACCGACAAGAGATGGAATATAAATACTTTCAACCAGACCAAGCCCACCAGGTGTGATCGGAATTGAAGCGCAAATATTTGCGAGACCAAATGAAATCACAAGGCCGACAATGCTGACAGACCCACCGAAAGCATGAACAAATACATAAAGCGCCAGAATGTCAAGACCCCAGTTGAGCAGCGCCCATGAAAAAACGCGAACAAGTAAACCCGGCTCAGCTTTTAATCCACGTAATCTTTCGCCAAGATGGACTGCGACTTCGCCGGCCCTATCTTGGTCGAAGTGCAGTCGACGGGCGATCCATCGCATCACTCGCTCAGCACGACCTTGACGATCAACTAAACCGACTACAACACCGGCAGCAACGACCATGATTATCACGCCAAAAATTGCAGCCGTGCCGTAAAAAGCATTTACTCCGCGACCCGGAATCGAAATAATCAACCCGACCCACAATATGACATTCAGCACAACCGCAGAACCGATACCGGCAGTCGCAAGTGCAAAACCAGCATCGCGACCTTCGGCACCGGCGAGTGTGATCATTCGAAAACCTAGGGCGTTACTCGCGGCCGAACCGCCGGGTACAAGGCTGCCAAGCGACCTAGTAGAAAGTTGAATTCTAAACAGTGTCCAGACGCTAACTTTTCCTGCATCTTCACCAAGCGCAACATGAGTCAGCATTGAATAGAAAAACAGCGCAGCGAATTCGAGAAAAATACCTAATACGAGCCACTCTGTTTTAACTTCGCTAAGTTTCTTCAGCGCATCGCCGAATCCAGGCACGATCGGTATGACAAAAATCCACAAAATAAGTGCGAAAATTGCCCAACGCACCCAACGCAACGAAGCTCGTAACGCGGTGAACCTGAGTCGTTGCGGGACGAAACTCATCTGCCTATATTACGGCTGGATGAAGACAATTTCATAACTTATAAGTAGCGTTGTTTAGATGACTAATACTTCAAATACAACAGATCTAGTTATCGCGGCGCGTGCAATTGAACTTTCAGATGCAATCATCGGCAAAGGTGTGCGTACTCTTATCGCAACTGGCGGACCAGACACGCAACAAGTTCTTGCATACGATCTCGCACACGCTGGCGCAGCAGTTGAAACTGCACGCTCGATGCTTGACTACGGTGCAAAGGGAGAAATTGAAGCAACACTTACTTGCGCATTTGTCGCAGACATGGTGCACGATTTAGTTTCACGATTAATCGGTCGCGAAAAACTTTGGGGTGTTGATCCATCAACCCTTGCAGAGTCGCACGACTTCGTAGAAAAATATCGTGACCCTAATTTGCTTGCATCGCTCGCCAACAAATCTGGTAAAAAATATCTAGATGATGACAATGAAATGGTTCAAGATACTTTTAGAAGTTTCGCCGCCAAAGTGATTGCACCGCATGCCGAGCATGTCCACCGCGAAAACCTTGATGTACCCGAAGAAATTATTTCTGGTCTCGCAGAAATTGGTGCCTTTGGTTTGTCGATACCTAGTGAGTACGGTGGTTTCAGCGAAGGTGGCGACGGCGAATATATGGCGAGTTGCATCGCCACTGAAGAACTCTCTCGTGCATCACTTGGCATTGGTGGTTCGCTGATCACTCGTCCAGAAATTCTCACTCGCGCGCTTGTCAAGGGTGGCACCGAAGCCCAGAAACATGAGTGGTTGCCGAAACTTGCTACTGCAGAAGTAATGGTTGCAGTTGCAGTTACCGAGCCCGACTACGGCAGTGATGTCGCATCAATTAAGACGACCGCAGTGGTTGCACAACAAGACGGCAAAGACGGCTACCTAATCAATGGCGTAAAAACTTGGTGCACATTTGCTGCTCGCGCAAATGTTTTAATGTTGCTCGCCCGCACCGACCCAGACCGCACAAAATCTCATAAAGGATTAAGTGTGTTGATCGTGCCCAAGCCTCGCGGTGACGCACACGGTTTTGTTTTCAATCAACCTTCAGGCGGCCGAATGGAAGGTCGACCAATTGACACGATCGGCTACCGAGGGATGCACTCATACGAGATCGCACTCGAAAACTGGTGGGTGCCAGCAGATCATCTGATTGGCGAAACTGCCGGGCTCGGCAAGGGTTTTTATTATCAGATGGAAGGATTCGAAAACGGTCGCCTACAAACTGCTGCACGCGCGGTTGGCGTGATGCAGGCTGCATACGAAGCAGCGGTTGAGTATTCGCAGAACCGAAAAACTTTTGGCAACAATATCGCCGAGTACCAATTGACCCAAGTCAAACTCGGACGAATGGCTGTCGTGATTCAAGGCTCGCGACAGTTCAGTTATGCGGTTGCCAAGATGATGGGCAAAGGTGAAGGCGCGATGGAAGCCAGCATGGTCAAGGCTTATGTTTGCAAAGCCGCCGAATGGGTGACGCGTGAAGCGATGCAAATTCATGGTGGATACGGCTACGCTGAAGAATATTCGGTGAGCAGATTATTTGTTGATGCTCGAGTGCTCAGCATCTTCGAAGGTGCTGATGAAACTTTGTGCTTAAAAGTTATTGCGCGACGAATGGTTGAGACTGCAAAAGCTAGTTAGCTAGCGCAATAATCAACTAACGAAATCAGTTAAGTCGTGCAGACTTTTAATTCGCTCACAGTCAGCGCCATCATGAAACCCATACGGGTCAAGCAAAATCGGTGATAAGCCGGCGTTGCGGGCACCCCCAACATCATTGATATACGAGTCGCCGATATAGGCAATGCGCTCGCGCGGCACATTCATCACAGCAATCGCCTCGTCGAAAATTTCTGGTTCTGGTTTAGCCACGCCGACAACATGAGAGTCTGTAACGATTAAAACTGGCACGCCTGAGCCATCGCCTACTTGACAAACATTTTCGTTCGCCAAGGTCCGTTCAATTTGGCCACTGGCATTTGAAACTATGCCAATGCGAATGCCGAGCAAATGCAAACGCCATAGGCCGGCAACTGATTCGTGCAATGGAAACCGCCACAAAAATGCGGAGAAAACTTTTAGCAGTGCAACCGCAGCATCTATAACTTTTTCTTCTGGCACGCCCGCCTCACGCGCATATGCCTCACGATATGAACTCCAAGAAATTCGTTCTATTGAATTTGCGGCCTGTAATGCAGTCGCCGCATCAATTGCTGCCATGCCTGCATAATGACATCTCACAAGTACACCAAGATTTGTTGTACCGCCGAAAGGTTCAAGCACCATGCCAGTGGTCAACGGATCAGGAACGACGAAGACTCCACCCGCATCAAATAGCAACGCATCAAAACGTTTCGTCATATCTTTGGGCTCAAAAATTAATGTGCTTAGTTATTTTATGCGCTTGGTTAATTAGTGCGCTTCAAACCAGCACGACCACCACGCGAAATAAACTTCAAAGCCATCTTGCGACTGGCTTCATCAATCATTTCTTCACCGAACATAACTGCACCTTTGCCTTCGCCTTCAGTTGCAGTCGTATACGCATCCAAAATTGCCCACGCTTTGTCAAACTGTTCTTGAGTTGGCGAAAACACTTCGTTCAAAATTGAAACTTGATCTGGGTGCAGTGCCCATTTGCCGTCGTATCCGAGTGTGCGAGTGCGCTGACAATAATTTCTAAAGCCATCAGAGTCACGAATGTAGAGATATGGACCATCAATAACTTGTAAACCGTTTGCGCGACCTGCCATCAAGATCTTTGAGAACACATAGTGAAAGTGATCGCCAGGATATTCTGCGATTTGCACTCCACCAGTTAGCACTGGCATCTCCATGCTGGCTGCGAAATCGGCAGGTCCGAAAATAATTGTTTCAATTCGAGAACTCGCTGCGCAAATTTCTTCAACGTTGATTAGTCCACGAGCAGTTTCAATTTGCGCTTCGATTCCGATGTGACCAATTGGTAAGCCATTTGCAATTTCAACTTGACGTAACAACAAATCTGTCGCCACAATCTGTGCAGCAGTCTCAACTTTTGGCAACATGATTTCGTCAAGTCGCTCACCCGCACCAGCAACGACTTCGATTATGTCAAACGCTGTCCACTTTGTGCTCCAGTCATTGACGCGAACGCACATTACTTTGTCGCCCCAATCTTGGGTGCGAATCGCGGTCGCAATCTTGGCGCGCGATGCTTCTTTTTCTTTCGGCGCTACAGCATCTTCAAGGTCTAAGAAAACCATGTCGGCCGGAATGCCTGGTCCTTTGCCCATCATTTTTTCTGATGAACCTGGGATTGATAAGCAACTGCGGCGTGGTAGGTCTCGTGAGCGTGGTGACATAAAAGAATTCTACATATCTCGCAATTACATCGCACTAGCTACGAGCGCAATTACATTGCGCTATTCACGAGCGCAATTACATTGCGCTGCGGCGCAGGAGTTCGGTAGTTGGTGGACACTCGGCGGTGAACGGCGTCGTAACATCCTGAGATACGCCACTGGGTGAAATAACTTGCGTAACCAGTGATACGGGCACAACATCAACCGGGGTTTCAAATTCAGCACGCACATCGGTGAGCATGCCGGTCCACAATGCTTCGGGCAACCGTGTGCCACACGATGTAACCAACCAAACTGGTTTTTGTTCGCAATATGCGAGTGCGGCAACTGCGTGACTCCCGCCGCTACACAACACATCCGATGCGCCGGTCGCTAATGCTTCGATAATCACCACATCGCATTGTGCCATCACTTGTGAAAGATTTTCGTGTTGAACCAGAGTCACATCAACATCAATTCTTTGCAATCGGTCAACTGCCGCATCACCGTCACCGTTACTCTCGACGATGAAAATTTTCAAATCTCCGCGCGGCGCTAACGCGTGCAAAGTTGCCGTTGGCCAGCCGACAATGCAAACAACTGCATCTTGCGGCACTAGATCACGCAAAGTTTTTATAGTTTTGTCGGCTTCAAGTTCATCTTCGCACCGCCGAATCGCATCAAACGGATCATTCGCCCCAAGAACGTGACTGCACAACCACCACAACGGGCCAACCGTCGGATGACTCTGCACCATCCGACGCACAACAAGAACTATCCCTGCCGGCTCGTGACTTAGGCCACCCAACGCCGCGGCCGTTTCGCGCACCAATGAAACAGGGTCTGCCCCGCGTGCCCGCGCCACATAACGCAAATGCTCAATCGGGTGCATTTCCAAAACGCTACTGCCGACTTGCTACGGTCGTCGTATATGAATATTCAAACTTCCCCCGACACCCAACTGCAACCACTCAACGGCGAGGCCCGTCCGCTTGAACAATGGTTGACAACTTTTCACCTTGCGACGATTGTGCTCGACCCATTCACAAATGAAAGCGCGTGGATCTTGCCAACCGCCGTGCGAATTTTGCGACAGTTCGCAGGTGCATCAGTTCGAACAAACTTTGTGATCACCGCAACTCCAAAAGAAGCCCGCGAATTTCTCGGACCACACGCCGAAGAATTTTTAGTGTTCTGTGATCCTGATCGTACTTTTGTCAAACAACTTGGCGCAACAGAACTTCCTGCATTTGTTTACATTCAAATCGACGGCAGTATCCCAGTTAGTGCTCAAGGATGGAATGCCAAAGCATGGAGCAGCGTCGCAGCACACATCGCCGACGCAGTCTCGTGGAGTAAGCCAAGCATCCCAGTTGCAGGAGACCCTGGCACGTTCAAAGGTTCACCTGCACTCGTCTAAGTGAGTTTGTTCAATAACCTATAGTTGTGCCAACTAAACAGCCAGAACCATTTGTTAATTCAAAATTGTTACCGCTAGGGCCAGACAAAACTATTTACCGAAAAATTTCTGCAGATGGCGTCTCGCAGGTCAAAACAGAACTTGGAAACTTCGTTCGTATTGATCCGTCAGCGATTACTTTGCTCACAGAAACTGCAATGCGTGATATTGCACACTTGTTGCGCACTGAACATTTGCAACAACTCGCAAATATTCTCAAAGATCCAGAAGCAAGCGCCAACGACCGCTTTGTTGCACTCGATCTTTTAAAGAACGCGAGTATCGCCGCAGGCGGAGTACTACCGATGTGTCAAGACACAGGTACGGCAATTGTCAAAGCATCAAAAGGTCAAATGGTTTTCACAAATGCCAGTGATGAACAAGCAATCGCTCAAGGAATCTACAACACCTACCAAACGTCAAATCTTCGCTACAGCCAACTTGCACCAATCACTATGTACGAAGAAGTAAACACGAACACAAACTTGCCAGCAGAAATAAAAATCTCAGCCACAGATGGCGATGAGTTTAAGTTTTTGTTTATTGCAAAAGGTGGCGGCTCTGCTAACAAGAGTTATTTGTTTCAAGAAACAAAAGCACTACTTAACGAAAAAGTTTTACTGCCGTGGTTGTTTGAGAAAATGCAAACTCTCGGCACGTCGGCATGCCCGCCGTATCACCTTGCAGTTGTAATCGGCGGCACATCGGCAGAGTTTGCGTTAGAAACTGCAAAACTTGCCAGCACAAAATATTTAGACTCTTTACCGACCGCAGGCTCGCCGACTGGCCATGCATTTCGCGACATCGAACTTGAAGCAAGTGTGCTGAAACTCGCTCAGCAAACAGGTATTGGTGCACAATTTGGCGGCAAATATTTTTGTCATGATGTGCGTGTCATTCGCTTGCCGCGGCACGGCGCAAGTTGCCCTGTGGCAATGGCTGTTTCGTGTAGCGCCGATCGTCAAGCGCTTGGCAAAATCACCAAAGATGGTGTGTTTCTCGAACAACTCGAGCAAGACCCAGCGAGATTTTTGCCAGAGATAACCAAAAATGAGTTATCTGCTGATGTTGTAAACATCGACCTGAATCTTCCGATGAGCGAGATTCGCGCGACGCTTTCAAAGTATCCAGTGAAGACACGAATTATGTTGACTGGGCCAATGGTTGTAGCGCGCGATATTGCACACGCGAAACTCAAACAACGACTTGACGCCGGAGAAGGTTTGCCCGACTACTTAAAGCAATACTGCGTCTATTACGCAGGCCCAGCCAAAACACCCGAAGGTTTTGCATCTGGGTCTTTCGGGCCGACAACTGCTGGTCGAATGGATAGTTACGTCGACGAATTTCAACGAGCAGGTGCGAGTTTGATAATGCTCGCAAAAGGAAACCGCTCAAATCAAGTTACTCAAGCCTGCAAATCATATGGTGGTTTTTATCTGGGATCAATTGGCGGCCCTGCAGCACGACTCGCGCAAGACTGCATCACCAAAGTTGAAGTTCTTGAATACGAAGAACTCGGCATGGAAGCCGTCTGGAAGATTGAAGTTAAAGACTTCCCTGCTTTCATTGTGGTTGACGACAAAGGCAACGATTTTTTTGACATCGTTAATGCAACGGCGCTCGGCGCACCGGTTCAAATTCGCCGATAGTGACACTCGTCGAAGAACGAATTTCTTGCCCACTCGGCGCGTGGAGTGGTGAACTTGGCAGATGTCAGTTATGCAACCACTTAATTGAATCAACTCGCCGAAGAACTTGGTGCTCCAACAAATGTGCGCGTGAGTGGCAACGAAATCACATTTGGCGTTTCGCCCGATCAGCAGCCAAGCGTCGTGCAAAATATCATTGCCAACAACAAGGTTGCACAGCCGAACGCCGCGATTGCGAAGTCAATCACATCTCAGCGCGCAATGGTGGCGGGTACGGGCCGGGCTGTCATCACCATCTGAGCCCCGATCAAAATGGCGTCGGCGGATTAGAAGTCTTATGCCGAGCGCATCACGCGAAAGTTACTGCCGCTCAAGCCAAAGCCCGCGCCGCCGCACGGGCAAAATTAAAAGTTACTGAAACAAAAACAAAAACAAAAACAAAAACGAAAACGAAAAAACAAAAGCCCGTCAAAAAATTAAATAAGTGATTTCATTGCGTCTCGAGTTGCTGCAATTTCGTCAGGGTCACTACTAAATTCGACCGCTGCAAAATCTGTTACGCCAACACCGGCAAGGTCTGCAACGCGTTGCTTAACCTGTTCAGCAGTGCCAGCAATAACAATGTCGGCTGGGCCTGCCGCTCCTTCGTGGTCAAGCATTGCGCGATAACTCGGTAGTTGTCCATAAATAACAAATGCCTTCGCCGCAAATTCGTGCGCTTTGACAACATCTTTCGTTACGCAAACAGGTAGTGCTGCTATAACGCGTGGCGACTTTCGCTCGGCTTTTTTCGCAGCTTCAACAATCGTCGGCACAGTCAGCGACTGCAAAGTTTTTGGCCCGGTACACCAAGTCAGCGTGCCGTCGGCGAGCGTGCCAGTGACTCGCAACATCTGTTCGCCTAGTGCGGCAACTACAACTGAAAACGGCGACGAGCCAACACCATGAAGAGAACCCTTTGTCGTATAAGTCTCGCCTGTAAATTTTGCCTTCTCGCAACGCGCCAACGGCATGAGTATCGAAAGATATTCACGCAAGTGGCGAACCGGTTTTTCATACGACATGCCCAACATTCCTTCAACGACAACTTTGTGGCTTAGTCCGATGCCGAGACAGAGTCGGCCATTTGACACGGCGTTGACGGTGTGGCTCTGTTGCGCAATGGCAATCGGATGACGCGGATAAGTAGGCACGACACTGGTGCCAATTTCAATTCGGGGTACTTCGCGACCAACTATTGCCAGTGCAGTCAATGCATCATGGCCGAAAATATTTGGCGCCCAATAACTTGCAAAGCCATCACTCTCGGCTTGCTTTGCCTCATTAACGACATCGTCAATTGTTCCTGAATTAACTGTTCCGCCGAATATTCCGATTTTCATTGTGCGCCCTTAACTATTTGATGATTCAAACTATTGTCAGGCAAAACTGTACAGCGCGTAGTAAAAATTTATGGCGTCGTAGTTTGAGTCGGTACCGTCGGTGCGACTTGACCACCAGCAACCGTTGATTGCGTCGTTGTACCGTCAACGACCTCGCCTGCAGACGGCATCACGCCTTTGCCAGCAGCCGAGTCATCTCTAAATTTTGAGTCGAGACATTCACCCTCACGAAACGGTGCAATATCAAGCGCCCGAGCAATTGCGACAGAAAAAATACTTCGCCCATTTTTCGTCAGGTGCACACCATCTGGCGCTAAAACACCGTCTGATTTAGAGATTGTTGCCCAATCCAAGATCGAGACATTTTCAAACTCAGCGGCCAGATCATCAAGCACTTGATTAACATCGCGCTGAGCATTTCTGAACAGTGATGTATTCACCAAAAGAATTGGGCGTGGCGTCAGTTTTTCGATAATTTTTCGCATCTGTTTGCCATACGACTCTTTATTACCTTCGTAATTTGAACCCAAAAAAACCACCGCAACATCCCAGCCAGATTCGGCGTTCATCCGTTTATCTAAAACACGAACACCAAATTCGGCAAATCGACTGGCCTCGGCTTCAACTGCAACTTGCCAACCAAGAGGCACGAGTGCATTGCACACTTCATTGCCGTAACGCTTGGCAGTTGACGCCATAATTGAGTCGCCGATCATTAATAGTCGATTGCCACCGGCTTTGGTACCAATCAGCCCTCCCTTGAGATCTGGCAAATCAAGTTCGAAACCTTCAGGAAGTGTGATCGCAGTACCGAAGTCATACCCAGGAATTCGACCGACTCCAGACATCACCCCTGAGCCGTCATCACCCGTCAGCGATGCGCAACTTGCGATGAGCAAAAGAGCGATTACAGCCGAAACTTGTTTCTTGACATGTTTTTTGATTTGTTTTTTGACTTGCCTCAAACTGCCGTCACCTCAACTCGGGCATCATTAAAACATGCACCGCCGACAAGGTCGTTCAAGTCGTCAGGTGCGAATGCATTTGCCGTCACACCCTGATTCGTCGAGCGCAACCATAATCCTTTAGGGATTGAACACACACCTGGTCGCATTGTTGCATCGACAACCAAATCAATTTCAAGTGCTGCCTTGTCGTTGAAAACTTTAACTCGTGTTGATTCGCTTAGTTTGCGAGCAATCACATCTTGCTGATTCATATAAATCGCCACTCGCGGCGGATCAGTATCAGCGAACATTGAATTGATCGTATGCGAAGTAGCCGGGCTGAGCAGAACAAGCGGATAACTTTTTGCTGAATCACTTTCAATAAATTTCGGCAATGGCAACTCACTTTGCGCAGTAAACAATTGAGCACGCTTGCCATCAAAACTTGGCCAAGTGTCGCGAAACTGCACCGTTGATCCTGGTGCGCGAAATTGCACTGGTTGGTTTTTTTGACTTGCGATTCGCTCGGCAATGATTTTAGGATCAGCATTGAACTCATCAACGTTAAAACCAAGTCGAAGTGCTAGCGCCGCTGCGAATTCATTATTTGTTCGTGACTCACCGACTCGATCAATCACAGGCTCAATCACCTGCGCCGAATACGAACCATAAGAACCAACGACATCGTGCACTTCAAAATGTGTAGTCGCTGGCAAGATGACATCTGCATACTTTGCCGTGTCTGTCATCACTTGTTCGTGCAACACAGTGAACACTTCTTCACGCGCCAAACCGGCCAGCATGCCAACTTGATCTACCGCTGTGACTGCAGGGTTAGCACCTTGAATAATTAAAACTTTCGCCGGCACTGGCCACGCACCCACGTCGCCGCGCAGCACACGCGCGACGTGATTCATGTTGAGTTCGCGACGAACTGGTCGCTCAATGTTTTCTGGCCAAGTCGCCTGCACATTTACAGAAAAGCCATCGCTCGTAGACGCCAACACACCCGAACCAGGCTTTCCGAAGTTTCCAGCCACGGCCCAAAGACCAAGAACAGCCAATACTCCGCTACCGCCGTTGCGATTACGTTCAGGACCGTAACCCATTCGTAAAACTGCAGGTTTCGTATTTGTGATCAACTCTGAAAGTTCTTGAATTTGCTCTAGCGACACACCACAAATGCGGCTCGCGTCTTCAAGAGAATATTTGCTCGCGGCTTCTAAAAACTCTTTGCTACCAGTTGTATGGCTGTTGATGAATTCGGTATCGATGCGACCAGTTCGCGCAAGTTCATTTGCCAATGCATACGCCAAAACAACATCAGTGCCTGGTCGTATCGCGAGGTGCAAATCAGCCCGAGATGCAGTGCCTGTCACGCGAGGATCAATAACAACTAGTTTTCCCCCGGCTTTTTGCACCTTGGCTAGCAGTGGCAATAAATGTGTGCCGCTAACGGCCGGGTTTGCCCCCCACACAACAACAAGTTTGGCGTCAACAACATCAAGCGTGTCGATGCTCAGCATTTCGCCAAAAATCTGATCCCATGCAGCGCCATAAGTTGCCGCGCAAATAGTGTGCAATATTTCTGGTGCACCGAGTCGTGCAAATAAATGAGGTGCTAAATATTTTGCCTCAAGTTTTGCAGACGATGAGTTATATAAATACGGCAGCACCGAGTCAACGCCGTAATTGCGAATCGCGTCAGTTATTTTTGTCGCAACTAAATCAAGAGCCTCGTCCCATGATGCTTGACGAAACTCTCCGCTACCCTTCGCACCAACCCGAATCAACGGAGTCATAATTCGCTCTGGCGAATAAACACGATCTGCATGATGTTTAACTTTTTTGCAAATCCAACCGTCAGTTAGTGGATTTGATTGCTCATCAATTGGCGCAGCATCAATTTTTGTAATTCGACCAAGTGTCAGGGTCACTTCAAGTGAGCAAGTATCTGGGCAATCAAGCGGACAAGCGGTTCGAGCCAAAATTTTATCCGCGACGTTCTCCATCGCTCCATTATCGCACGACTTTAGGTCGCACGAATTAGTTATTGGCTAGTTGACTTTTCCGTTGAAAGCTCGTCAAAAGTGTCGATGTTACGAAGTTGCTTGAATTTGTACCAAAAAATGCCAACTATTCCGAGCGTCGCAATGCCACCGCCGACAACGGTCGCTGGCACACCAACTGCTTGCGACATTGCACCCGACTCAAAAGCGCCGAGTTCATTTGTTGCACCAATAAAAACATTTTCAACAGCCGAAACTCGACCTCGCTTGTCATCGGGTGTTACCAGTGGCACGATTGCTCCTCGCACGAAAACGCTGATCATGTCGCCCGCACTGAGAATCATCACTGCAAAAAATGCCACCCAATAGTTGTGCGTTAACCCAAGAACAATTGTTCCTGCACCAAACACGCCGACTGCAATCAGCATCGCCCGACCAACGTGACGCCGAATTGGCTTAAATGCCAACAACGCAGCCGTGCTTGCCGCACCAATTCCTGCTGCGGCCCGTAACCATCCGTATGCAACGTCGCCAACAAGTAGTTGATCTTTAGCAATCACGGGCAACAACGCAATCGCACCACCAAATAAAACTGCAAACAGATCTAGCGAAATCGCCGCCAGCAAAATTGGCGTGCGTTTAATAAATCGCAAACCTTCCATCGCCGAATGCAGTGTTGGCTTCTCGGTCTTCGCAGGTTGATCTGAAATTATTTTCAATTTGATCCGCGAGACCAGTACTATCCCGAGCGCTATCAAACCTGCAGCGGTTGCATACGCAATCCACGGTGCTGCCGCATATAAAAACCCAGACATCGCCGGGCCAATAATCATCGCACCTGTCCAAACTGTTGAATACATCGCCACCATTTGTGGCAATCCATTCTCGGGTGCGATCATCGGCCCAATAGATCGCATCGCCGGCGAAACAAACGCTCGTGACGTGCCATAGAAAAACGCAATAACAAAAATCGGTAACACATTTGTTGGATTAGACAGCGAATAAACCACGAGCGCCAACGAACATGCAAGTTCGCCAACCATCGCCACAACCGCGACACGGCGACGGTTATATCTATCGGCAACACTGCCAGTAACAAAAACCAATAATGCGATCGGCAAAAACTCGGCGAGGCCCAACCAGCCGATATCGAGTTCGCGACCAGTGATGTCGTAAATATGCTTGCCGAGTGTCGCGGCTTGCAACATCAGACCTATATATAGAGCCGAGTTCGCAATGATAAAAGATTTGACTGCTGGTGATTGAAAAACCTCGCGAGCCGAAAGTTTGACTTCAAGGTTTGGTTCTGGCGTATTCACTGCGCCGTAACGATACTTGCTTTTGCGCGTTTAGAGACGTATATATAGTGTGAGTCCATGTCGCTTTCACCACTTGCACAACAAACCCGATTTATTGATGGCCTCGGCCAAGCAGAACTAGTTAGTTCTGGCAAAGTTTCAGCGCTTGAACTTCTAGATGCCGCGATCGAAAGAACCGCCGCGTTTAATCCACCGATTAACGCAATCAACATCACTTGGTTTGAACATGCTCGCGAATTAGCGAAAAATTTCAAAGCGAATTCGAAGCATCAGTTTGGCGGTGTGCCATTTATCTTGAAAGATCTCGGCAGCCCATATGCGGGGCAACATATGTCAAACGGCAATATCGCACTCAAGAATGCAAAATATATTGCGCCGACGAACTCGGTTCTCGTTCAACGCTTTATTGACACGGGTTTAATTACTTTTGGTCGCTCTAATACTCCAGAGTTCGGCAGTGTGCCGGTCACCGAGCCTCTTGCGTGGGGGCCGACTCGAAATCCGTATGATCTTTCGAAATCGCCTGGTGGTTCAAGCGGTGGCAGCGCTGCAGCAGTCGCCGCCGGAATTATTCCGATGGCGCACGCCAGCGATGGTGGCGGCAGTATTCGCGTGCCGGCTTCGTGTTGCGGTCTCGTTGGATTAAAAACTTCGCAAGGACGAATCTCTCTCGCCCCATTTGGTGATGAAGCAAACTTCAGCGTGCACTTTGCTGTGACTAGAACTGTTCGTGACACGGCTGCGTTACTTGACGCCACACACGGACCAGGTGTCGGTGACCGTGTTATCGCCGCAGCGCCGACACGACCATACATTCAAGAAGTTGGCGCAGACCCGGGCAAACTTCGCATCGGTTTTCTTGATCATCATCCAGTCGGTGGACAAATGGATTCTGAGTGCATCTCTGCAGTGCGAGACACTTGCAAACTTCTTGAGTCTCTCGGGCATCATGTCGAGAGCTCATGGCCAAAAGCACTCGAGCAAGCAGACTTCTCCGGAAAATTCACTGCGATGTGGTCTACAAACATGTCGATCGCTCGTGATCTTCTCGGTCAAATGCTCGGGCGCGAAGTTGTCAAAGACGACATCGAATTCATGAACTGGGCAATGGCAGAATTCGCCGGCACAAAAACTGCAACTGATTACGCCAGATCAGTTGTTGCCGCGGTTAACTACCGCAGGCTGGTTCAACAGTGGTGGGCAGATGGCTGGGATCTTTTGGTTACATCGACAATGGCGCGACTACCAATGCCTATTGGCACAATTAAAAACGAACCAGAAAATCAAATGAACTCGCTAAAAATTGCTGGCGAATGGATTCCGTCGACACCACCATTCAATACGACGGGTCAACCAGCGATCAATGTTCCATTGCAATGGACACCCGAAGGTATCCCGGTTGGCATTCAAATTGTTGCCGCTTATGGACGTGAAGATTTGCTAATTCGTGTTGCGTCACAACTTGAGACTGCTCAACCTTGGGCGCATCGAACGCCGAATCTATAAAGTTTTAGTGAGTGGTCGAAGAATCGGCTTAGCAAAAACTGCATAACCGACCATCACCACTGCGAAAATAATAAACGGCCCGCGTAAACCAAAATAGCGCGCACAGACTCCGCCGAATGCGGCACCAAACGGCACTACTCCCCAAGAAACTGTGCGAAATGCGGCATTCATTCGACCGAGCATTCGTGTGGGTGTGAGTTGCTGACGAAGTGTTGTATTGATGATCGTCCAGAGTCCGTTGCCCACGCCCATCAACACGAACATTATGACTGCAACATATTTATTTGAGGTGACTGCGATACCGACTGCCGAAATTGCCCACACCCATAATGACAAAGCGATCGTTGCCGTTGAACCATAACGAGATGAGATGCGCGAGACGATAAATCTGCTCAAGATCGTGCCGACTGCCGAGCCAATTGAAAGCGCAGTGAAAGTTACGTTACTACTTTTCAAAATATCTGAAGTGTAAAGAACAAGCAGCGCACCCGATGCAAAATAGAAAAAGTTGAGTGCTGCCAAAATAAACGTCAGTCTCCTAAGTACAGCGTTGTCTCGAAGAAATCGCACGCCATCGAGCATGTCATCACGCAATCTTGTCGTTGCTGGCTCAACTGCATGCACATCAGGAATGCTCTTTATCAACGTTGCCGAACCTGCAAAAGTTACTGCGTTGGCAACGAAGGGAAGAGCCGTCGAAGCATTGAATAGCACCACTCCGAGTGATGGGCCGACAAATTGAGCACTCAGTACTTGCACACTTGTAAATCGAGCGTTGGCTGTGAGAAGTTCATCTGGTTTTACAATGTCGGGGATTATCGCCTGCGCACAATTTGTATGCAGAGTCTCACAGGTGCCGAGCAAAAAAGAACAGATGTATAAAACCCAGATAGAAGTTCGATCGGTGACAATTGTTGCGGCCAAACAGCCAACGATCACAAAGCGCGAGATATCAGCACCAATCATTAGTCGCCGTCGATCCATCCGATCAGAAATCGCACCAGTTAACAACGAAAATAAAAGCCACGGCAATTTGGTTGTGATCGTGATTCCGGCAATTAGCACCGGGTCTCGTGTCAGCAATGCCGCCAACAATGGAAACGCCGTAAGAAACATTCCATCACCCGTGCACGACGATGCGACCGACAACCATAGAGATCTAAAAACTCGCCCGAGCGATTTATTGCCTTGTCGTTCGCTCATGGCTTTGCGCTCAACTTACTAGTTAATAATCACAGCAATGATTACTGCGTTGGCGCAGGCCCTGCGACGAAGCAAATATCGATTGCGTCAGCAATCATTGCGTAGGCGCAGGCCCTGCGACGAAGCAAATATTGATCGCTCCAGCGATCATTGCGTAGCCATTGCAACCCGGTCGTCGCCTTCAGGGTTGCGCCACGATCGCCCAGCAGGCTCAACAATCACACGCTGCAACGCCGAATCGGTAAATGTAAACGGCGAGTCAACACCGCGAATCACCGATGATCCACGCAAATACCCAACTGTCATACCAAACACGCCAAAGAACACGGGCACTGTTGCAGGTATCGCCCCAGAGCCAACGGGCAGATCATCATAATACAAAGACACTTCACCTTTAAATCTGCCAGTTGATTTAAATTCAACTCGCAACGTGTGCACTCCGACTGGCACATCAACTTCTGCTGAGACACAGAAATAATAGAGATCTAAAAAGTTATGAACATAATGTAAGCGTTTATCTTTGACGTAAACGGCGTAACCACCAGCACTACTACCTTGTGCAATTATCGCGCCTTCAACACCAGTTGCAGGCACAGTAACTTCAGCCAAAATATCAAACGATCGATTGCGCAAATTCGGGGCAACCAATGGCGGTATCGCACCAATGCCTGGTCGATATTCGTATCGCTCTTTTCGATAACGCTTATCTCCGAACTTTCCTGGTTGATTATTCAACGGCAGAATTTGTTGTTTGTCGGCGAGATCCCACCACAACGCGATCATCTCTTTTAATTTCTCAGGATGCTGAGTTGCGAGATCATTCGTTTCTGCGAGATCTTTTTCAACGTGGTACAACTCCCATTGCTCAGCGTCGAAACTTATATTCGGGTCGGTGCCGTCGTAACTTGGAGTGCCAGGCAAACCAGGCAATTGATGAAACACGACCGCTTTCCATCCGTCGTGATACAGCGCTCGTGAACCGAGCATTTCGTAACATTGTGTCACGTGTTTGCTCGGTGCTTTGGCATCGCTGAGTGTGTGCGCAAAACTCACACCTTCAATTGGCTGCTGTTCAACACCAGCAATATGTGTCGGCGCATCAATACCAATTAGTTCGAGCAGAGTCGGCATCACATCTACCGAGTGCAAATACTGCGTGCGAACTTCGTTTTTGGCTGCGAGTTTTTTTGGCCAATGGATAATCAGCGGGTCGGTGACTCCACCCTCGTGAGTTTCACGCTTCCATCGTTTGAACGGTGTGTTACCCGCCCAAGCCCATCCCCACGGATAATGATTGTGCGCTGCTGGCGTGCCGAGTAAATCAATTCGCTTGATGTTCTCTTCGAGACTTTCTGGCATGAAATTGAAGAAAAACATTTCATTGAACGAACCTTTTGGTCCGCCTTCAGAACTTGCACCGTTGTCGCTCATTACGAGCACAATCGTGTTATCAAGTTCGCCAAGTGACTCAATGTGTTTGATTACCCTGCCAACTTGAGCATCGGTGTGAGTCAAGAAGCCTGCGTAGACCTCCATCATTCGTGCATAAAGTTTTTTCTCATCGGCACTGAGACCTGCCCACTCTGGTACCCAATGTGGTCGCTCGCTTAGAACTGTGTCGCTCGGCAACAAACCAGATTTTTTCTGCCGTGCGAAAACTTCTTCGCGCCACGCATCCCATCCGTGGTCAAACTTTCCGCGATACGCGTCGATAAAACTCTTCGGTGCTTGGTGCGGTGCGTGACATGCACCAGGTGCAAACCACATGAAGAAAGGTTTTTCAGGGTGAGCCGCACGCAAGTCATTGATAAATAGTTCTGCTTTGTCGGCCATGTCTTCAGTGATGTGATATCCCTGCTCTGGTGTGCGAGGTGGGTCGACTTGGTGATTGTCGTAGACAAGATCCGGGTGGTACTGATCGGTTTCGCCGCCAAGAAAACCGTAGAAGCGTTCGAATCCGCGACCAAGTGGCCATCGCTCACGGGTTGATCCCATTTGGTTTTCACCTTGCGGCGAAAGATGCCACTTGCCAAGTAAATATGTTGCGTAGCCATTGCGTACAAGAATTTCAGAAATCATTCCGGCACTCGCAGGCATTATCGAGTTGTAGCCAGGGAAACCAGAAACAATGTCGGCGACGCGACCCATGCCAACGCTGTGCGGGTTGCGACCAGTTAAAAGTGCGGCGCGAGTCGGCGAACATAACGCAGTCGTGTGATAGTTGCTGTATCGCAAACCATTGCTCGCAAGCTTGTCAAATGTCGGCGTCGCCACGTCAGAGCCATAACATCCGAACTGCGCATAACCCACATCGTCGAGCAACACAATGAGAATATTTGGCGAACCTTCGGGCGGCGTAGTTAATGGTGGCCACCAAGGCGTTGAATCATCAAAAGTGCGCCCAATTTTGCCTTTAAATTCATTCGTCATGTTCAATCTCCGTACTAATTTGCTCTCACAAAAATTAGCCGTTACTCAAGAAGCCAATCGCATTGGGAAACTTTCAGATTTGTAGCGACTGAAAGCAGTTATCATTAGAAATACCAGCACTCGTAGCTCAACGGATAGAGCATTTGACTTCGGATCAAAGGGTTGGGGGTTCAAGTCCCTCCGAGTGCGCCAATAAAAACTACAAAGTCGGTTTATCCAAACGCCCGCACTGGGCGGACCGCATTTGTACCGTTTGATTTGCCGCGGTTTGTCGTCAATCCCATCAGAGAACCGCAGACCATGAGCGCCATTTGATTGCCACTCAGTCGAAGACGCATAACCAATCACCAGTCGAAACCAGCGCGTATGGTGCCGGACATTCCTGAACATGTTGTAGCCGTGTTATCTACCGCCAAGCCCCACACATCTCGACACAACTGGTTCAATTCATTTTTTGACGGCAAGTACCAATCCGTCATGCCTCCACCTTGGTAACGCGCGTGAAACTGTTGACGCATAGCCTGCCGCCATACCTGCCTGACCTAGCCACGTGGTCGTATTTGAATATCCGGAACCGATATTGCATTGCTGCACATGTAGACGTGAATGCACAATCTGCTGAGCCATAAACGGCTGGTGAGACTAACGAGAGTTATTGCTGTTGGCTGATGCAGACATAACGGATCATTAGACGAAGTACCGGGGGTAGCTGCGTACGGACTTGAATTTGAACAATTGGTTTGCCCTGCTGGTGTTGTAGCCACGATCCACCCAGTGGGTGCGTATTCAAGATATTTGCAAGCAGTGCCACACGCTGACCCTGTTGAAGTGAAGTTTGTTGCCGAAACATAAAACACGGTGCCGCCACCTGGGCCAGTAGCACCGAGAACGCAAGTATCAGTCGTAACGCAATTTGTTGCTGATGCAATATATGGTGACGCAACCACGTCGCGCCATGATGAGTAGAACTGTGATGGTGCGATGTAGTTGCCACCTAGTTGCAGCTACACCTGTTGACTGTGTTCTGGCCTTGCACGCAGTTTTTATTGCGACCAGATTGTTTGTGTTGTCACCATCAGCCGCACTGGTTTGAGGTTTCAATACACCGAACGCATTGCCGTTAACAGCCAAAGCAGACCAAGTTGTAACAGCATTGTTAGATGTGTTTGTTTGAGTGTTAACAACAACCGGCGACACACTGCCAGATGCTAAATATTTGCCTTCAAGGATTATTCTTGCAGCCCAACAACTACCACTCGACGACAACGCAACAGCGTAAAAACCTTGACAACCCAACAAGCTCACCATTTGAATCCCAAGTTTGTACAGCCTGAACGCTAACTATTCGTGAATTTGTTGAAGAAACAGAACTGGCAACAACATCAACATTTGGTTCAAGTTTCTGTAGATCAGCCGCCAACCCTGTCGAATCACCACACTGCGCCGACGAACCATCAGAAAAATCACCTTGACTTTGATAATGAAACTTCGCAGCCCGCAAAACAACTTCAATAGACGACTGCGCTTCTTTGTCGTAAGAGTTGTTACGCGAACCCAAAAAACTCGGTATCGCAACACTTGACAAAACACCCAAGACGACCATCGCAATAACCAACTCAGTCAAAGTAAACCCGTTGTCACGATGAACAAACCGACGCAAACGGCGCGATAACTGGTACCGCAAATGTACCAATCCCACTACTGGAACCTACATCACATCAGACAGGCAAAATGACCGAAAAAGTCATCAACCAAACGCCCGCACTGGGCGGACCACAACCGCACCGGCACTGGATTTGGCATTATTCGCCCAAATTCCGTCGCTGAACCGCAGAGCATGATTTCCGTTTGCTTGATACTCAGTCGATGACCCATAGAAAGAACCATCGCTTAAAAAACCAACACGTATTGTGCCGGTCATTCCTGAGCAGGTGATATCCGTGTTATCTAACACCAAACCCCACACATCTCGACACATCTGATTCAATTCATGTTTCGACGGTAAGTGCCAGTCGGTCAAACCCCCACCTTGGTAGGCGCGTGCAACTGTCGGCGCGTAGCCTGCCGAAGCTGACTGACCTAGCCACGTGGTCGTATTTGAATGTCCGGAACCGATATTCATTGCCGTACATGATGGGGGTGGACAAGTTGTTGGCCACAACAATGTTGATGTGAGCGCTCCTGTCGGCACATATTGACACTTCGGATCGTTAGACGAAGTACCGGCAATTGCTGCACAATTGGTTTGCCCTGCTGGTGTTGTAGCCACGATCCACCCAGTGGGTGCGTATTCAAGATATTTGCAAGCAGTGCCACACGCTGACCCTGTTGAAGTGAAGTTTGCTGCCGAAACATAAAACACTCTTCCTCCGCCTGGGCCTGTGTTACCAAGGATGCATGTTCCACCTGTTGCACATGTGATCGCTGGTGTTACCGAGTTTGATGCTGCTGATGCAACTGATGTACCAGCAGAGTTTGTTGCTGTGACGGTGAATGTGTAGGCGGTGCCGGTTGTTAAACCTGGAATTGTGGTGGTTGTACATGTCAATGAATTTATGGTGACAGTGCCTCCTGCAGGACTAGATGTAAACGTATAACTATCGATTGCTGCACCACCGTTAGACCCTGCTGGGGTTGTCTGTAAAGGTCCAGTACACGAAACTGTTACTGATGTTGCACTTGCAATGGTTGCTGTGCCAATTGTTGGTGCGCCAGGCACTGTTGCTGGTGTTACTGACGCTGACGCGCTCGACAAACTTGATGTGCCTGCAGAGTTTGTTGCTGTTGTCTTAAAAAAGTATGTCGTGCCGTTTGTTAAACCTGTAACAACGCATGAACCTGATGCACCTGTGACAGTGCAACCTGTCGAATAATTGACACCATCAGTTGATTTAGTGATCGTGTAACTAGTTGGAGTACCACCAGTACCAGCAGTAACAGAAACCGTGACTTGAGTGTTACCCGCAACACCAGTCGGTGTGCCAGGTGTACCAGGTACAACAGGTGCAACTGTTGTGGTTGTTGTTGCTGACACTGCAGTAGTTGTTGTTGCGGGTGCTGTTGTAGTTGGTGCTATCGAAGCAGCAGCCGAGCAACCACCAGCACGAGCCCGACTGTCGCTATGCCAATACCAAGGAATGCCTGAACCATCAGGACAAGTACCACCAAAATAACCAGCAAACGAACCAACCGCACGCAACGCAATAGTCGTTGTTGTAGTTGATGTTGTTGCAGTTGGCACCGCTGTAGTTGTTGTAGTAGCTGAAGTTGTTGCAGTCGTTGTTGTTACTATTGTTGCAGTCGTTGCAATTGTTGTTCTCGCAGAATCTGTTGGCATGTTTGTAGTCGCCAAATTGACCAAACTTATTGTTTGTATTCCAGCAGTTTTGACTGCATCACTGACATTTCTTGCTACGCCTTGATCTTTAAGCACCCAAGCAACAGGATCAGTATTTGTGCCACACAAACCTGATGCCCGGTATCGCAGCACACCAGTTTTGTCATCAGCGCAAGCCAAAATTTGTTTACTGACCATCACATCGGCAACAGCACTGTTCTTAGTTGAACATTTACCATCTTGAGCCAAAGTCATCTCACGATTATTATTATTTACACAAATCTTTGGCGACATACCTGTGTCAAGCCACTCGACTTTTATTTCGCTGCCAGACGAACAAGAATTATCTGCGGTGTCACGCAACACCGAAGTTGATTTATTTACACACACCGAAATCAAACCAGGAGCCTCAACAGGCAACACAACCGAACCAGACGCACCAGTCGTTCCAGTCGAGATGTTTGAAACATTCGCAATCACCGGCAAAGTTGTGCCAATAGCGCTAGCCGCATTTTTGTTTTTTGGTTTAACAGGCTTAACCGTCTTAACCGTCTTAACTGTTTTCAAAGTTTTGGCCGGCACAGTTGTACTAGTTGTAGCAGTCGGCAACGCAGACACCGCCAACACAGCAACACTCAACGAATCAGATGCCACACCACCAGTCGCGTTAGCCACAGACACAATCGACGAAACACACAACACAATAAACAAAACCAACAACCGCTTACCCACAACACCCCCTCCGACCAATTGCCAAAACCATCAAGTTTGCAACTCGTACAATGACTGTATACGATGTTATCAAATATATGCAAGGTCTAAATTTAGTATCAATATAGACAAACTGAAGGCGTCAGTTGCTAACAATGTATAAAGTTGTAAAATGTGGGCTGTAACCGACACAAGGCATCTGATCGGAATGGCTAAACAAACTTATGAAAACCCCTAGAAAAAAGGTGATCTCAAAGCCTGCCAAAGTGCGGCCAA
This sequence comes from Ilumatobacteraceae bacterium, assembly GCA_964203235.1. Taxonomy (GTDB): domain Bacteria; phylum Actinomycetota; class Acidimicrobiia; order Acidimicrobiales; family Ilumatobacteraceae; genus BACL27. Next base: position 165,896 of record CAXNLE010000001.1, on the reverse strand, counting down.
TGGTGCCGGCCGCAGTTGCTCAAGATCGTCTCACAAAGACCACGATTGAAATGCTCAGAAAGTTTCCGTTTGATCAAGTGACCGCTCGTGAACTAACTAAGAGAGCGGGGTTGACTCTGCCAACAATCGCCCGAAACTTCGGGTCAATGGCTGGGTTATTTAGCCATGTCGCAGAGACGCTCTTAGAAAACGCAATAAAACGTCAATCTGGATTACTGACGCAAACTATTACTTTCGATCCTGATTTTATACTCCGAAGTAAATTGATTGCTTGGTTACTCGCAGAAGGTGCAGACCCAAAAATATTTAAACGAGATATTTTTGAACAATACTCAGAGCGATATCAAACTGAAATTAAAACTGAAAATCAACGAATCGCATTCACCTTTATGCAACTAATGGAAACATTGGGTCAAGGATTTGCAATCTTTTCAGAAACAATGGGACTGACCAAACAACAAATAGCCGACGGTTTAGAGCTTGTTGCTGAATTTCGAAAGCGTCTTCCTGAGATTGAGCGCAGCCTCGGGTGGGACAAACAGAAATAGTTATTCGCTAGCTGTTGCAAACAATAATCAGGCAGTGAATAATGCCAGGCGATCGTTCCATCCGCTAATGACTCGATCAACCGGCGTGTAAAGCACGCCCTCTAAAACGCTGCCGTAAACAGATCTGAAGTCGGTAGTCACCGCTAGGTCGCCATCTTTCAACCGATTGAGTGGTGGTTGTTCACCATGAAACCCACCGACAACTCGCTCCCCGATTATAAATACCGGGCCCGATGTACCGTGATCAGTGCCATTTGATGCGTTTGCTCTTACACGCCTGCCGAATTCGCTGTAGACCATGATCGTGACATCACGGCTACGACCGATTGTTCGCATCTGAGACATAAATTTTGAAATCGAATTCGAAACGGTGCCGAGAAGTAAAGACTGTGCTGACAATTCGTTGGCGTGGGTATCAAAACCACCTAGTGAGACAGACCAAACTCGAGTCGGCACTCCTGCAGCAATCAATTTCGCAACAGTCTCAAACTGGGCGCTGAGATTTGATTCGCCACCCGCGTTACCGCCGATGACCGTGGGTAAATCAGCCGCCGGTGGCGCAGGATTCTTAAGAATCGGCGAAACAACATCGGCAACCGTAAACAGGTCACGCACTGAACGCGCAGCCGACGCTGAGAGTTGGCCGTCGAGTTTTGTTTTCTTTGAAGTTTTTGCAAAATCTTTTGCGATCATGCCAGTTGGGGTTACTAGTCCACTAAGTGGTAGCACGGTGCCTGAACGTTTTTCACCTTGAAATAGAGCCGGCAATGTCGAGCCGAGACTGATTGCAAGAAACGGATTCTCCGGTTGTGATTCGATCCACCGCCCTATCCACCCGGTTTTAATTGGTGTGCGAGATGCACTTTGCCAAATTGCCATTGAAGAAAAATGTGAGCGATCAGGATTCGGATAACCGACGCCGCGCACAATCGCAAGTTGATTTTTATCCCACAGAGATTTAAAACCGGTCATTGATTCGTTTAGCGCAAGACCATCACCGATCGGAAGCACCTGATCTTCTTTATATGCAAGTTGAGGACGTAGCGACTTGTAATTTGAATCTAAATATGGCACAACAGTGTTCAGCCCGTCGTTGCCGCCGTTGAGTGTGACAATCACAAGAATTGGTGTGCCAGCCGGCAAAGGTCGCGGGCCCGCTGCGTGAGCGAACTCATATGTTGATAACGAGTGTGCAACAGCAACTGCGCTTGCGCCTGATAATTTGATGAAATTTCTACGGGTGATATCTTTCATGTTTCCTCTTAAGCACTGACCAAGTATTCGGGACTACAAATCGCCAACGCAGTAAGTCGTGCCGGGTCGCGAAGTGCTCCATCAAATGCAGCCCGGGTTCGATCGCTCCACTCGACGACACCCAACCAATCTGCAAGGGCATCGACTCGTTCTTGCTTAGGCACTTTAATCAATGGGCTCAGATCGCCTTCGCTGACAATCACTTGAGCGGCTCGTATTAAATTTTGCGACGACGCAACCGAAAGCCAAGCTTCGTCTGCGGGCCAGCCACCAACGCTTGGCGGAAAATATGGTCGCTGACCCAAAGTGTCAAGCAACTTCAAAAGCACATCTGGTTGAGAACATGTTGACGGAGTAATTTGAAGCGCTCGAAACACGGACACGACCCATTCAACGGGGCTCTTGACTTGCGAGTTAATCGGGTCTTTAAACGATTCGCTAAACACCAATGCCTCCATTGTCGGAAGAATCTGACGCGTTTCAAATGCCTGCTTAATAATGTATGCGGATGATTTCTTTTGCGCAGCCGGCTTCATCGGAATACTCATCATCGAGGATGCTGGTGAAATAAATCGATATGTCAATCGCTCAGGAATAAAACTTTGACAAGCAGGTGTCATTGAAAGAAACCGCGCGAGAGTCGCCGATTCGAAATTTGCTGTGGTACCCAGAATAGTTGTTGTTCCAGAATAACTTCGACGTGGCTCTTTGGTTACGAGCCCCGAATTTTTTACCACTCGCATTCCCGAAAGCGCCTTCGACGCTTCTTTGACGTCAGTTTCAGAATATTGGTTCACACCTAGCGTGAATAGTTCAAATAATTCTCGAGAGAGATTTTCATTTGGTGAGCTTGCGGTGTTGAGTTGACCGTCAAGCCAATAAATCAATGCCCCGTCAAGAATCATTTCTTCACACATTTGAGAGAAGTCACCAATCGCATGTTTTCGAAGTCGCGCAATGTGATCAAACATCAGAAGAGGCTCATAGACCTTTGAGTAAGAAGTCGCCCAATGGCCGTGCCAGAACCACGTCATGCGTTCAACAAATGGATGTTCTTGTCCAACCATCTGGTCAAGCCACCACAAACTCATGTTTCGCAATTGTGCATCTTTTGCAACGTTGTATGGCCTTAAAGCCTCAGAGTTCGGCTTGGGTTGCGCACCAAGGTCGGTGATACCGATCGCTGTTTTTACATCTCCATAATCAGGCAAACCAGATTTGAGCAATTGCCGAGCCGAGACTTTGAAGCCTTGTTTCAACATCTTGGCGAACTGCCCCGGTTTTGGACCAAACCCAACACGATGCACCAGCCTCGCGATTGCTAAGCGTTCAGCTGAGACCACATTAAATACTCTAATTCTCGTAAGTTAAAATTTGCCGACAAGAGATGTCATTCACACAAACTCTTGAGTCTGCGTGCGTATCTAACTAATGCTCATTTGTCCGAACCAAATCTGTTTCAGTGTTTTTACTAGTGCCTCGAGCAGCAAGTGGTCAATGTGATTATGGTTTTTTCACACCCGGTGCAGGCACGCTCGCTGCAGGGGCACTCCCCGCAGGCGCACTCCCACCCGAACCAGCACTCGGAACGGGGACAGATTTATTCCCCGCAGGCACGCTCGCTGCAGGGGCACTACCCGCAGGGGCACTTCCACCCGAACCAGAACCCGGCACACTCGAACCAGAATTATTCGCAGCACCCGGCACACTTCCACCCGGCACACTAGAACCAGAATTATTCGCAGCACCCGGCACTACCGAGTTCGGCACTTTCGCACCCGGCACACTTCCACCCGGCACACTCGAACCAGAATTATTCGCAGCACCCGGCACTACCGAGTTCGGCGCTTTCGCACCCGGCACACTCGAACCAGAATTATTCGCAGCACCCGGCACACTTCCACCCGAACCAGCACCCGGCACGATCAAATTCGGCGCATTCAAAAACTTCACTGGAGGATCTGCTGTGTAGTTAGGGTTCGCAAGATTTCGATTTTCAGCTGCTGGTAATCCAGGTTTGATATTTACATTGCTCAATGCTGGTGGCAAATTCGGGTTAACGCCATTTAAGTCCAACGGCTTGTTGCCAGTCGTGTTTGTTTCAACACCTGAATTCGAAACCTCACGACGATTCGTTAGATTTTGGTCGTTCCGAGTTTCAACAACAAACTTTGGCCCATCTTTTATGTCACCACTTGGAACAGTTGCCCTTACTTGTGGAGTTTTGTTATCAGCCGTGACTTCGAATTTCTGACCATCACGTGTTTCGCCAGAAACTTTTATTTGACCTTCGCCAATATTGATAGAAGGTTTTCCACCAAACGCCGACACCGATATGTCACCGCTTGCCACATCTAAAGTCGCATCTTGATTATCAATTGAAATCGTATTTGATGACACCTTTGCTCTAACTTTTTTTGAGCCCGTTGATGTCAGTTGTGATACGGATTTGTCATTTGACACGAATGCACTCGTAGTACCACTCATGTCAAAATCAAGATTGGTAGTCTCAACAAACACAACATATTCCAATGGCGTCGCCGTATCTTGGCTTGTAGTTCCTCGTATCGGTCGCGCCGAAATACCTTCAACGAGACCTCCTGTGGCAGGAGAATATGTCCCTTTGTCAGTAGTGATTGACCACTGATTGTCAGTTGATTTAATCACGAGCGTAGAATTTTTTACCTTAGTTGAGGTAGCGCAAAACGGACACACCGAATTAATTCTTGAATCTAATGAAGTGAGATCAATACTTCCGGCCCCACCTGTCCATGCTTTGGGATCATTTGCAGGATCCTCACCAGAAAACGAAAACTTCCATGTTTCAGCTTTCAAATCAATTTCTACGTAACGATCTTTTCCGGGCCAATTTGAGTCATATATGTGGACAATCACATTATCTGGATCAGTAAATTCAACCGCATACGGCAAAATTGCGTGCCCACCGATTTCTGAGTAAACCCCCATCGAGTAAATTACCGAACCTGTCGCAAACGAGGCACCCAAAGCATCAACAATTTGTCGCAATGATTTTTTTTGCCAACTAAGAGTTTCCTTTTGAGCCCCTGCCAAGAACTGCGTGGCGAATGCCTGAAAAATTTGGTGAGTAACTTCGCCCTGATTTTCTAATTTCACAGTCTCTGGGCTCAAACCACTGTTGAACCGCTTTGATGCTTCTACAACCAGTCCTTCACAATGTCCTGGAGCACGAGCCTGATTCACCATGCGAGCCCAAGCTGCAGCCTCGGCAATTGGCTCACACGGATTCGTCACTCCATCAACGCATACTTCGGCTCCAAACATTGCAAATAAGTCTGAGCCATCAAATTGCTCTTCAGTTGAAGTTGATTCAAAGTTCGGAAATGAGTAACCATCTGACGCAGGCACAAGAGCAGTAGCAACTGGATCTACCAACTTTGGAGCACTCTGTGAACTACCTCCGAACACCCCACAAGACGAGGCAACGAAAACTAGAGCCGCAAGCGATAAATAGGAAGGGCATTTTTTCACAGCGTAGAACTTACCAAAAACGTAACCTGAGTCAAACGAAACTACCCCCGTTCAATGGGTAAATAAATGATGAACACTAGAGTTGCGCCCAATGAATACGAATATGAAATGGGTGACCTGGGATCAAGCGGCGATTACTGCGCTTCTTAGTTTCGCAGTCACCATGCTTTTGCGTCGTCTGCCGACAACAAAGTGGCGCGCAAGAATCATTCCCGCGACAACAGAACTTAGTTTAATTTCGGCGCTATACACACTTTGGCGCTTGGCGATGAAACTCCCTCTTGATCAACCCAGCGGTGCGATCGAGCGCGCCCGACAAATTGATCGATTTCAAAATTGGCTGCACGTGCCTACTGAACTTTCGTTACAACAATTCGTTTTGCAATACGACTGGTTGGCTCAGGCCACGAATTTTTACTATGCGGTATTTCATGTACCGGCAATGATTTTGTTTCTTGTCTGGATATTTATTCGTCACCGAGATAAATATCCGCGTTGGCGCAGCAGTCTGGCAATGCTCACGGCCGCATGTCTCGTCATTCGCTATATTCGTGTCGCCCCACCGCGCTTTTTACCCGAACTGGGCTACATCGATCTTGCAACCCGCTACGGATTATCTGTTTACGGCCCAGTTGGCACTGGAGTTTCAGATCAATTTGCGGCAATGCCATCGATTCATGTTGGCTGGGCGGCAATTATTTCGTTCGGCATCGTGTTTTCATCCACTAGTCGCTGGCGCTGGCTGTATCTCGCACACCTATTTATAACGGTGCTCGCGGTCTCGGCAACGGGCAATCACTGGTGGCTAGACGGTGTCGCTGCGATCGCAATACTCGGCGCGGCACTACTCATTGACAGATTCGTTCGAAACATTACGAATAAAAACCCAGCGCTAAACTTTGCCAATGGCGGTCAATCAAGTAATTGACATTCACGCGCACATATTGGTTCCTGGTGTGATGGGATCATGCGGTGCAGCGGGCCCCGAGATGGGCTTTCGCGATAACGGCAACGAATTTTTTCGTGCCGGTGATTACGTTTTAGAAAATGTGAAATTCAACAACAGCCCATTTTCTGTTCCGCAAAAACGAGTCGAGAAAATGGCATTACTCGGAATCGATCTGCAACTCGTATCGCCTAATCCAATTACTTATTTTTATCATCAACCTGCTCGTTCGGGTATTGAATTCAATAAGAAGCACAACGATGAGGTTGCGAAAATCTGTCGAGATCACATTCAACTAATCGGTGCTGCCGCGCTTCCGTTGCAAGACCCAAAGGCTGCATGCGAAGAACTACACCGAGCAGTTTCTTCATTGGGCATGGTCTGCTCTTACATCGGCACCGACGTAAATGGCCTCGCACTTTCTGACCCACGATTTGAAGAATTATGGTCTGAGCACGAACGATTAGACATACCCGTTGTTATTCACCCTGGCCCACGAGGCACATATCAGACACCTGATAATTTTTTCAACAAATGGGAGTTAGATGTCATTTACGGTTTTGCAATTGATGAAGGTCTTGCGGTTTCGCACCTACTGTTTGCAGGCGTGCTTGATCGACATCCAAAATTAAAAGTCCACATCGCTCATGGCGGTGGCTTCGCGCCGTATCAAAAAGGTCGATTGCAGGCCGCTCTCGAAAAACGACCTTTCGGTAAAGGTCTGCTCAATCGGCCATTCGAAGAACAATGGGCGCAGTTAAGTTTTGATACGGCCGTGCATCGCAGCGACGCATTGCAATTTCTAGTTGACACCGAAGGATGCGACAGAGTTCTTCTCGGCTCAAACTTTGGCGGCTGGGATGCAGAAGACGGATATCGACAAATGGTTGAACAATTAGATATTTCAGAAGATGATGTGAATAAAATTTTGGGTGGAAACGCCAAAAGAATTTTTAATCTTTAATTTTTATGCCATTAGATAACACGGATCTTTATCACATCGCATGGGTGGTAGATGATCTCGAGTTATCAATGAAAGCATTTGGCTCAACCGGGTTGCAATGGGCAACACCAACAATCCGCACTGTCAAAGTGCAAACCCCAACGACAGCGATAACTGAATTTTCAATTTTTGTAACTTATTCAATTCATGATCCAATGCATGTCGAACTTATTCAAAAGTGTCCTGGCTCGCCATGGGATCATGTACCTAACGGCGGCCCGCATCACCTCGGATGGTGGTCACACGATTTTAAGAAGTCAATTTCAGATCTCGTTAGTGATGGCCACAAACTTGAATCGTGGATGGTCGACGCGGATGGGCAGCCCACCCGCTTTGCATACTTTCAAAATCCGTTAGGACAACGAATTGAGATCGTTGACATCGCTGCCCGACCGCAACTGCAGGCTTGGTGGGCAGGAATGCAATACCCTTCGTAGACGTATATATAGAGATATATATAGAGATATATATAGCCGTATATATGTATCCTTATCTCACTTCATTAAAGGAGAAACCCCTTGCACGCGGTACTGATTAGCGGTGGAAACGTAATTGACGGCACTGGCTCACAACCTCAGCCGAAGACCGATGTATTAATTGAGGGCGACAGAATTGTCGCTGTTGGCAAGAACCTTGTAGTTGAAAAATCTAGTGAGCGCGAAGTGCGACGTGTTGATGCAACCGGCCTCACAGTGATGCCTGGGCTAATTGATGCACACACCCATATCACTCTTGGCGAACCGCGAACCAATGATGAGCTTTTCATGCATCGCGACCCAGCAACTGCCGCAATTCTCGCCGCTTATAACGTGCGAAAGGTTCTGCGGGCTGGCGTTACTTCGATGTTTGACGTAGATGGAATCTTCAACATTGGGCCAGCACTTCGCGATTCAATTAACGCTGGTGTCGTTGAAGGCCCAACTATGAAATCTGGTTCTTATGCACTGATGACTGCAGTTGGCGGAACGGCCGGCAAATTGATTCCTGATTCTGGTACTGCCGGATATGCCGAAGTCGTACGCAACAAAGAAGAGACTGTGCTCGCTGTGCGCCGTCAAGTTAAAGACGGTGCAGACTGCATAAAGATTCATGTCACTGGTTCTATCCCTACACGGTCGGGCGAGATACAAGTCTGGACACGCGAAGAGTTAAAAGTAGTTTGTGATACAGCGCACGATTTAGGCGTGCGAGTAACAGCGCACTGTCGTGGCGACAAAGCAACTCTTGATTCGGTGATGGCTGGCGTTGACATAATTTGGCATGCATCGTTTCTTGGTGATGCATCGCTTGAGGCAATAATCGACAAAAAAGTTCCTGTTGGGCCGGTCTTTACATTTCTTGCGAATCTTTCAGAGTTCGGGCATAAGGCTGGCGCAACATCTTCAGCAAAATCAATCTTCGCCGGAGAACTTGAAAACACTGGTGCGAAATTACGACAGGCATATGACGCTGGCGTAAAACTGTTGTGCGGCTCAGAAAGTGGTTTTTCAATGACACCATATGGGCATTGGCATGCTCGCGAAATGGAAGTTTTCGTCAAGCATCTCGGAATGACCCCGCTTCAGGCAATTACTTGTGGCACGAAAGACAACGCTGTCGCATTAGATCAAGACGGCGAAACCGGATGCATCGCTACCGGGTATCGCGCTGACGTTTTAGTTCTTGACGGCGATCCTTCAAAAGATATTTCACTACTAGGTAATAAAAGTTTGTTTCGCCACCTTTTCTGTCGTGGCAAAAATATCGACCTCTCGCCTATCGAGCCACGCTCCATGCTGCGCGGAGAGCAATCTTCGGGTTGGTCAGATGTTGCGCTGACAAGAGAACTCGCTTACTCAAAATGAAGAGTGCAATCGTCACAGGTGGAGCGAATGGAATCGGCAGAGTAATTGTTAATCAACTTGCATCTGAAGGTTGGCACGTCGGAATTCTTGATCTAAATGTTGCCGATGTTGAACGAGATGAAAAGTTGCCAAAAAACTGTGTTGCTATTTCTGCAGATGTTTCAGATGTGAATTCGGTAGAAAAAGCGATAAAGCAATTTGGCTCGACACCAGATTTGCTTGTCAACAATGCCGGAATCGTTCGCTTCGGGCCATTACTAACGCTTGCTCAATCAGAGTTTGAAGCAGTGGTTCGCGTCAATCTGATAGGAACCTTCACAGTCTCGCGCCAAGTTGCTGCGCTAATGGTTGCCGATGGCAAACCTGGACACATCATCAGCATCACATCAATGAATGGCGTAGTCCCAGGCCCAAATAGTGGTGCATACACATCAACAAAGGCTGGCGTTGCGTTATTGACGAAGCAAATGGCACTTGAATGGGGCCCGCACGGAATTCGTGTCAACTCAATTGCCCCCGGGCTAATTGATGCCGGCATGAGTAATGCTGTGCACGCCGATCTAGAAATTCGTGAGGCGCGAGAGAAGCGAATTCCGCTTCGCAGACTCGGCACTGCGCAAGACATCGCAAACCTAGTTTCGTTTTTCGCATCAGAGCAGTCTTCATACATCACTGGTGAAAACATTCTCGTAGACGGTGGAGTCACAATGAGTATTTTGTCGACGCTTCCACGACCGAAGAGTGTTGACTCAGTTGGCCCGTCAGAGTAAATAATGAAACCGATTAAAGAAATGTCAGTTGTTATAACTGGTGGTGGCTCAGGTATTGGTGAAGCGACTGCTCGCTATCTTGCGGCCCAAGGTGCCAAAGTAACTATTTGTGGTCGGCGAGAAGATCGAATCAAAACTGTCGCCAAAGAAATTGGTAGCAACTGCGCCTGGGTTACTGCAGACGTCACTAGCAGTGCCGATCGCCAAAAACTAATTGATGCGGCGATTTCTCACGGTGGACGTATCGACGCTTTAATTTCTAACGCTGGCAACATGGAGCGAAAGCCAGTTGAAGAATGGACAGAAGAAAGACTGCTACAAGTTTTTAATGACAATGTGATTTCAGGAATGATGTTGACTCAGGTTGCACTTCCACATCTTGTGGCAACCGAGGGGGCAATCATCTTCATCGGTTCTGTATATACAGTTCGCGCATACCCGGGTGCGGCGCCATATGCGGCAACCAAAGGTGCCCTTGAAGCACTAGTAAAAGTTTTAGCAACAGAATTAGGACCACGAAAGATTCGCGTTAACGCCGTGCGACCTGGAGCAGTTTTGACCGAGATTAATCAGCGTGCCGGACTCTACGACGATGAAGCCGCAGCAAAACGACTTGAGTCGATCGCGAACCATCACGCTGTTGGGAGAATTGGTACTTCACTCGAAATTGCTGAAGGAATCGAATATTTAATTCGAGCCGAGTGGGTTACTGGTACCGTACTTTCGGTAGATGGTGGAATGGGTCTGGGGGTTATTTCATAATGAATTCACAAAATGTCCTGACGGTAACAAACTTCGAAGAAGCAAAAGAAATTTACCGTCATAAAGATTTCAAGCAGGCTCTATACGACGCTGGCGAAGTCGTGATGGAAGGTGTGCTCGTCAACCTGCACGGAGATGAGCACCGCGCGCGACGACGACTCGAAAATCGTTTGTTTCGTCGTGAAACCCTCGTGCATTACGAAAGAGATTTGTTTCCACAAGTAATTTCAGAAACACTTGAACCGTTCGTGCAGGCAGGTCGTGCTGAACTCGTAACGCTTTCGCACCAACTAATGATGAATCTTGCGGCCCTTAATGCAGGCGTTGATCGGCCGCTTAAAACCAAAGAAGAGACAGCCAATCTTTACAACTTCATGATGAAGTTCATTGAAGGTGCGACACTTGCCCACACCACTCGTGACCCAGCTGAAGTTACTGTAGAAATTGAGCAAGCAAAGTCTGAGTTTGACACACAGTTTTTAGCACCCTCCATTGCTCGACGACAAAAACTTATCGCCGAGTCAAAAAATGACAGCAGCGTAAACTTGCCTAAGGATATTCTCACCGAACTACTTAAAAATGAAGATTCTCTGCATCTTCCGCACGAAATTATTTTGAAAGAGATCGCATTCTTTCTTCTAGCTGGCGCTCACACGTCAGCTACTGCATTTGTTCGCACTCTCGACAATTTGTTTAATTGGCTAAAGAAACACCCTGAGGATGCTGCATTAATTACGAACGACAAGTCGTTCGTGCAACGGGCAATGTTCGAGACAATTCGCCTGAACCCTTCAAGCCCAACTGCAATGCGTCGAGCATTGTCAGATGTAACTCTCAAATCAGGAACTATCGTTCCGAAAAATTCAACAGTGACTATTGATTTAATGTCGATAAATCGCAGTGGTGAAATTTTTGGCGCGGATGCAAACGAGTTTGATCCACATCGCCAGATTTCGACACCGAATGTCGCCGCATGGGGTCTCTCGTTCGGACACGGAATGCACGCATGTATCGGTCAAGAACTTGCCGCCGGACTATCTGAAAGATCAGAAGATACTTCTGACTACGAATTTGGTTTAGCCACCGTTGCTGTTCAGGCGATGTTTGATAGAAATGTTGTCGCCGACCCAAGCCAGCCAGCCAAAATTGATATAACAACAAAACGGCCTTACTGGGGTTCGTACCACGTTTTATTTGAAAAATAGTCTCGGTTCTGCGAAATGCTCAACCATAATTATTTGAAATAAAAATGTCGAATATCACGCTCTCTAGTTGGGTTGACGCCAAATCGGCGTTGCGCAATCGAGATCTGCGACAGGGTCTATACGACGAAGGCATCGCGCTGATGCACGGTGTGATCGTAAATTTGCACGGCGCAGAACATAACGCACGTCGTCGACTAGAGAATCGACTTTTTCGTCGTGATACTTTTGCTTTTTGGGAGAAGAATTTAATCCCCCACAACATCTACGAAAGTATTCAACCGCATATTGTTGGCGGCCAAGTAGATCTTTTGCAACTCGCCCGCTTGACAATGATGCGCATCTCAGCTGGGATCGCTGGCATTGATCTTGGTGACGACCCGCAAAGGTTCGCATTGCTGGCCGAGATTATGTCAAAACTTGCTCGCGCTTCAAGTGTCAACCATTTCATCGGTGACAAACAGGCTGTAATCGAGCGAGGCAATGCCGCACTTGAACTATTTGCAAAAGAATTTTTTGAGCCAGCGCGCAAAAATCGACTTGCACTCATCGAACAAGTGTCGCTACAAACAAAGTCTGCAGACGACTTACCAAAAGATGTCTTGACAACTTTGCTAGTCAACCATGACAATCTAGAAATTTCTGATGAATCTTTACTCCACGAAATTGCTTACTTCCCATGGGTTGGTTCACATTCAACATCTGGAGCATTCGTCAACCTGATGGATCATATTTTTGAATGGATCAGACACAACCCAAATGACCGTGAAAAATTAGTTAACGATATTTCGTTGTTGCAACGATTTGGCTTTGAGTCACTTCGACTCAACCCCGCTAGCCCAGAGTCAAGTCGAGTAGCCGTCACTGAAACAAAACTTGAATCTGGTGTTTTGATTTCGCAAGATACTCGTGTCACGATCGACATGCGAGCCGCAAATCGTGATGTAAACGTTTTTGGAAGTGATGCAGACCAGTTCAACCCGTTTCGAGAAACTCAAGAAGGCATCGCCCCTTGGGGACTAAGTTTTGGTTCTGGGTTTCACGCTTGCATCGGCCAAGAACTAGTCAGTGGCCTTGAAAGCCAGCCGGCCGATTCTGAAATTTCGCTGACCGGTGCGATCGCCACGATGGCTCAAATCGTTTTGAGTCATGGCGCAATCGTTGACCCACAAAACCCGCCTCGACGGGACGAGCAGTCTGCGCGTAAAAACTGGCTCTCGTATCCGGTTATCTTTGGCTCACCAGCGCCCGCTCAAATCTAAACGAGCGCTATTCCAAACTGATTGCTGAACCGTTCTCGTCGTAGATAGTGATTGCTTCGCCCGGGCAGTTGCGAGCCAAGCGAATCAAAACTGCCAATTGCTCTTGAGTAGTTTCACTAACAGGCTCTGCTAGTTCGTCTTGATCAAATTTGAAAATTTTTGGTGCATCACTCACACATTTTGCAGAGCTAATACACAAGTCTTTCTTAACTTCAACGCGATAGTTCATACTTTTAGATTACTGCTACAAAGTTATGGCTTCTACTTCAAAGTCGGTCGCGTGACAAGCCCACATCGCACTGCGCTTAATTAGTTGTTGGTGAGATAAATGTGAAACCGACACTAAATCGTGGCCCAACGCGTTATAGACAACACGACCTAAGTTATTTTCATTAACCCATAAAGTTGGCTGAGTTGAGTTGCCATCAGTTGATTGCAAAATTACTTGCGATGATTCATCTCGTGAAAGATTTGAGTAAAGTTCGTCGCGAACAACAAATGGCTCGACGCCTGCAACGATTACATGGTCGCCACAAGGTGCGACATTCAATTCACCAAGCGGCGGATGCGATGACTTCTGCCAATCCCAAGAACCACCAATCCATTTTGGCCACTCACTCCAATCGTCAAAACAAATAGGTGCAGTATGCATTGCCAATAACCCAGCGCCATTATTTTTTTGCTTCAACATTGCATCTCGCCACTGTTGTGTAGTTGTGCGCGACCAAATCTCACGATTCTGCTGTGAGTATCGAGCATCTTTCATCTGAAACCAACAAGCCAAGACAGTTATCAAGTCAAAGTTCTTCGACTCAAGCAATTCAATTGATTCAGAAATATCAAATGCCACGTCAGAAGCAAAATTAACTGCGCTTAATGTCTCAACTAAATTCGGCACACTTGTGGCAAAGTTATGTGCCCAACCGCCAGAAAGAATCAAATTATTTTTTGTTTTCATCACGCCTTTTAAACTAGAGAACTAAACTATAAATATAAACAGCAAATTTAAACTGTAAAACTAAACAGTACATCTGGAGACAATTTTCATGGACCTTAATCACGAATTTGTAGTTAATGTGCCAATCGCAAACGCCTGGACAATCCTCACTGACTTAGAGCTCATCGCACCGTGCTTACCTGGCGCACAATTAACCGAAATCGATGGAGACACTTATTTCGGAAATGTCAAAGTCAAAGTAGGGCCGATCCTTGCTCAATTTGATGGCCAAGCCCAATTTCTTGAACGCAATGAAGCCGAACACCGTGCAGCACTAAAGGGTGAAGGTCGCGATAAATCTGGCAAAGGCAGCACCTCGGCAACCATCACAGCCCGACTTGAGGCCGTTACAGATACGTCGACGAAATGCTTGGTTCACACCGATCTCGTAATTACGGGCAAGCTTGCACAATTCGGTCGCGGCGCACTCGCTGATGTCAGCGACAAGATTCTGGCTATGTTCGTTGAAAATTTGAACAAGCTAATTGCCGCATCCTGATTAGCTAGACGGCGCCAGCTGAAACTAAACGAAGCTAGCCGCCCGTTAATACCGCCGTATAGGCTTTAGTACCAATCAATACTATAAAGGGGATAATTAATGACAAATTCAATTAAGTTCCGACGCGGTCTCGCGTTGGCTGTAACTGGCTTGCTCGCGCTTACTGCGTGTGGCGGTAGTTCAGAGTCAACTGACACAACAGTTGCTGCTAGCGCCGACACAGTCGCCGCTGGTGAATCAGCAGCAGACATTGCTGCTGCTCGTGTTGCAAAATACTTGCAGACAAACTCAACACTAAACATTGGTGATGCACCTTCAGCCGCACCTGAAGGCAAGACTGTCTACTACATGACCTGCAGTGTTGCAGTTTGTGCAGAAATTCAAGTTGGTGTTGAAGCAGCAGCAAAAGCACTTGGCTGGACGTTCAAATCAACGTCACACCAGGACACACCAGAAACAGTCGCAGCGGCGTTTGATGCAGCAATTGCTGCCAAACCAGATGTCATCTTCGAAAGCGGTGTCCCACGTGAGTGGTTTGCTGGCCAACTTGCCACTTTGCAAGAAATGAAGATACCAGTAATTGCTTGGTCGATGCCAGAAGGCTACGAACCAGGTAACGGCATTGCTGCAAATATTTTGTCGCAAGACGATTACTACTTTTATGGCGTGTTGATGGCTGACTATGCAGTTGCCAACAGCACGAACAAGAACATTCGATTCGTCGGATTGCCAGTGTTCCCAGTTCTTTCACTTGTTCAACAGGGTTTCACTGATGAACTCGCAAAGATCTGCCCAGAATGCAAACTCGAGACTCAAGAAGTTGCGATTGCAGACATTGGCGTAAACTTGCCGGGTCAAATTGTTTCTGCATTGCAGGCTGACAAAGAACTTGACTTCATTGTTTACGCTTTCGGCGGAATGATGTACGGAGTGCCAGATGCACTTGATGCAGCTGGATTGATCGACCAAGCGAAAGCAGTTTCGCAAGCTGGTGGACCAATGAACTTCGATTTCATTGCAAATGGTCGTCATCAATTGGGTGAAGTTGCACTCGCTTCTGAACTTCTCGGATGGCGCGCAGTGGATATGGCTGCAAGCATCTTGTCGGGTGGAAGCATCTCAAGGGCTCCTGCAAGTGAGACCATTGAAGGTCGCCCTGATATCGGTTTGAACGGTTTGCCATTGCAAATCTTGCAGGTCGACACAATCAAAGACCCAACTAAGGCATGGGCCGGAATCGAAGGATTCCAAGATCAGTTCCTTACTCGTTGGGGAAAGAAGTAATTAGAAATTAATTAGTCAGTATTCGGGGTAATCGTCGAACAAAATTTGTTCGGCGGTTACCCCTCTGACGTTTATACGATTCTCATGTCATGAATGAGCCTGCTTCAATTCTCGATATCCGCTCAATATCGAAAACGTACCCTGGTCAACTTGCTCTCGATAATGCTCACCTTCAAATTCGGCCTGGTGAAATTCACGCGCTGATCGGCCAAAACGGCTCAGGAAAATCAACGCTGATAAAACTGATCGCTGGCTACATCAAAGCCGACCATGGCGCAAAAGTTTATTTCAATGATCAACAGATTGATCTCTGGCAACTCTCTCCACAAAATCGCACACAGATCAGAATTGTTCACCAAGATCTTGGTTTAGTAAATACGCTTTCGGCGATCGAAAACCTCGGTCTTGGTCGCGGATATGAAACTGGTTTTGCAGGACGAATTAAATGGCGCGCCGAAGCAAAGCGTTGTCAAGAACTTCTTCTTCGCTTTGGATTAGCACCTGATGTTCGAAGCCCACTCGCGACACTGACATCGGGAGAACGTGCAGCAATCGCGATTGTTCGTGCGCTACAAGATTGGAACTTTGACAAACCTGGAATTTTGATTCTTGACGAACCGACTGCCGCTCTCAACCGCGGCGAAGTTGATGCACTGTTTCGTGAAGTACGTCGAGTTGCAAGTCTTGGGGTTGGCGTAGTTTTTGTGAGTCACATCTTGGATGAAGTTCTCAGCCTTGCCAACAAAGTAACCGTTTTGCGTGACGGAAAAGTTGTCGCGGCTAGCCAAGATGTTAAAGAACTTAATGCGATGGATCTAGTGCAATTAATGGTTGGACGCGAACTTTCACTTGAGCGAACTGCAAATAAAGATGATCACGGAGATGTCGTTCTAGAAGCAGAAAATCTGTTTGGGTTTACACTGCGAGGGCTTAATTTAAAATCACACCAACGTGAAATTGTCGGCATCGCCGGGCTCATCGGCTCGGGCCGTGAAGAAGTTGCTAATTGTTTATTTGGTGTATCACCACGATTCATGGGCAAAGTTCTTGTAAACAAGAAAAAAGTCTTCGCACACCCTCATCAATCAATCAAAGCTCGCATGGCTCTTGTGCCAGCCGATCGAAAACGAATTGGTCTAATTTTGTCCGAACGTCTCGAAGATCATATTCCTCTACCAAGACTCTCGCCGCTTCGTAGAGGGTTGACACTCAACTACAAGCGCTTGAAATCTGACGTCAATAGTTGGGTTACTGAAATGAAAATTGACCCGCCAATTCTTCGTCGAAAAATGGAAAAATTCTCTGGCGGAAATCAACAAAAAGCTGTTCTCGCCCGTTGGCTACGGACTGATCCGCAGGTTTTAATTCTTGACGAACCGACCCAAGGCGTTGATATTGGTTCGAAGTCTGCCGTCTATGAACGAGTTGAACAGTTTGCTCAACTTGGCGGCACAGTTATTGTCGCTTCTTCGGATACGGACGAATTAGTTCGTTTGTGCCACAGAGTCTTGATCATGCGAAGCGGAGTTGTTGCATGCGAACTTTTTGGAGACGAAATCACCGCATCTCGCATCGTGACTGAAACTCTTGGTGCCACATCAAATAGAGTTGGTTCACGAATCACGCCTCGGCGAATTTCAACACAAGTAATTCGTGACAAGTCGCCTGCATCAAGTTCTCGGGAGAATTCATGAAGATAAATGAAAAGACTGGCGAGGTAAAGGCTCGGCTAGTCCTTAAAAAGAATAAAGTCACCCGACGATGGCGTGTCAAATATGAACGAACCGATCGGCTTGACAAAATTGACAGCCGTTTTGATACTCGTCGGTCTCCGTTTAAGTTAAAAAAACTTCATCCACGCAATATTGGCGTTTTTTATCTTTATGCAGTTGCGTGGATACTTTTTTCAATATGGGTACCAAGTACGTGGCTAACTTGGCTGACACACCGCTCAGTAATTAATCAACAGTCGATTCTGATTGTCGTTGCACTCGGACTACTTGTGCCGTTATCGGCTGGAGTTTTTGATCTCTCAATTGCGGCCACAGTTTCAGCATCAGCCGTCACTGTCTCGTGGCTTTTAGTTGACCAAAAGTGGGCTGTCGTGCCTGCAATTTTGGCGGCACTCACACTCGGCATTTTGATTGGGACGTTAAATGCATTTTTGATTGTGCGAGTAAAAATTGATTCTTTCATTGCCACCCTTGGCGTAAGTTCGGTGCTGACGGCCTACAGCGTCTGGCGATCTGGCAACCGATCAATTCTTGGTCTACCCGAGTCATTTAAGTCGATCACAGATGAATTCGCATTTGGTCTGACGCGCACTGTTGTAATTGCGATTGTTCTTGCAACTGGTCTGTGGTTTATGTTTGAGCACACTCCTGTTGGTCGGTACTTTTTTGCAACAGGTGGCGGAAGAGATGCGGCACGACTCGCAGGCATTCACACCGACAGGTTCATCTCTGGGGCAATGATCACTTCAGCATTGTTTAGCGCGGTTGCTGGCGTATTGCTTTCATCGCAATTTGGTTCGATTCAAGCCCAATCTGGTGCGCCGTATTTATTGCCATCATTTTCTGCAGCATTCTTAGGCGCAACACAATTTAAGCGACGATTTAATGTTTTTGGCACCGTGCTTAGCGTGATCGCGCTGCAGAGCGGCGTTAAAGGATTACAACTCGCTGGCGTGGGCTCAGTTTGGGTAGAAAGTTTATTCTTCGGGTGCGCACTGATCATTTCGGTTGGTCTGTCAACATTTCAGAAACGGGTACACGGCGGACAGCGTCGTTGGTGGCGCCGTGAAGAAAGTGGTCCAGAATATTTGCTCGGCAGATTATTGGGCTGGGGTCCACGCAAACTCAGCAACTCTGCTGATAGCGAGAACGAGAAAAACCAATGGTGGCATGATCCATCTGATTCAGAAGCCCACCATCACAAGCCATGATCTTTAAATACTTACTCACTAAAGGAGACCGTTCATGAGTCTTGTCGGCGCAAAAGTTCTTAGAAAAGAAGACCCGAGTCTGCTTACTGGTCGAGGAAAATTTGTTGACGATTTCTCTCCGCCCAACACGGCGTTTGCTCAGTTCGTGATGTCTGATCAAGCACACGCAAATATTATTTCGATTGACGTCAGCGAAACTCTCAAGATGCCTGGAGTTCTCGGGGTTTGGACTGCTGCTGATTTTATTTCGTTTCCGAACTTGCCAGGAGGCATGACAGATTTCGAGCGACCTGTGCTTGCCCACGATCGTGTGCGATGGGCTGGAGAGCCAGTCGCAATTGTCGTCGCAGAAAATCGCTACCAGGCTGCCGATGCTGTGCCGACAGTATTAGTCGAATACGAAACCCTTGATGCAGTTACAACGGTTGAGCAAGCCACTGCACCGGGTGCCCCGATGTTGTTTGAAACTCGCAAGTCAAATGTGCTGACGAAAGTTCCGATGCTTGATGACCTTGAAAAACACTTTGCAAAGTCGCATAATCGCGCGAGCTTGCGAATCGTGAATCAGCGATGTGCTGTGGTGCCAATTGAAACAGTTGGTTGTCTCGCCGACTGGACGCTTGACGGGTTGACGATCTGGGCCACGACGCAAGCACCACATCACCTACGAAACAAACTTGCATCGTGGCTTGATACACCACAGAATTTGTGTCGCGTGATTGCGCCAGATGTTGGCGGTGGGTTCGGCGCAAAAATAGTTTGGTATCCAGAGTTTTTTGTTGCACCACTTTTATCTAAATGGCTTCGCCGGCCCGTGAAATTTATGCAAACTCGATCCGAAGCAATGGTTCAAATGACTCACGGTCGCGACCAGGTTCACGAAATTGAAGTTGGGTTCGAGAAAAACGGCAAGATCAATGCGTTGCGAATGGTAATTAGTCAAAACCTCGGCGCATACGGCGACCCGACTGGTCTTGGCCTCGCAACATTGACTGGTTGGATGGCTGCAGGTTGTTACAAAATTCCACACGTTTCAACCGGATTTCGAACAGTTGTAACAAATACGACTCCAGTTGCGGCGTATCGCGGGGCTGGTCGACCTGAGGCAACTTTTTCAATTGAGCGAATCATTGATCTCGTTGCACTTAAAACAAATTTAGATCCAGTGAAAGTTCGGCAAATTAATTTCATTCAGCCAAACGAGTTTCCATATGAGACTCATAATGAAGCAGTTGTCTACGATTCGGGAGACTTCCCGCAGGCACTAGATGAATGTTTGCGATTGCTTGACTACGACGCTGCCAAAGCACAGCAGGCAAAAAATCTTGCCGATAGAAATGCCCCACTTATTGGCATCGGCTTTTCTTGTTGGCTCGAAATTGCGGGTTTCGGGCCAAACGGTTCTCTTGAGGGTTTTGGCCATCTTGCATCTTGGGAGTCTGCTCAAATTCGAATTGCGCCCGATGGCTCTGCAACTATTTTTATTGGCTCATCACCACACGGTCAAGGGCATGAAACCTTTGTTGCTCAAATTGCTTCCGACGAATTGGGCATTCCATTTGATCGAATCAGTGTGATTCATGGTGATACAGCAACAGTCCTTCAAGGAATCGGAACAATGGGAAGCCGAGGTGTCCCAACTGTCGGCTCGGCAGTAAAAGTTGCAAGTGAGCGGCTAATGGTTCGAGCGAAAAAAATTGCAGCGCATCTTCTTGAAGCGGCCGAGCAAGACATCGAAGTTAAAGACAATGCTTTCAATGTGCGCGGTACACCTGGCAAAAAAGTCGGTTGGTCTGATGTTGGCCTAACAAGTTTTCAACCACTTCGACTTCCTCCAGAGTTGCAAGCAGGCACCCTCGAAGAACGATTGTTTCATGAAAGCCCAAACTTTTCTTACCCATCTGGCGCTTATGCGTGTGTTGTCGAAGTCAATCGAAAAACCGGCAAGGTCAAGATTCAAAAAATGGTCGTCGTCGATGATTGCGGCACCGTGATTAATCCATTGCTCGCCGAAGGCCAAGTTCACGGTGGTGTCGCACAAGGCATCGCTCAGGCACTTTACGAACAAGTTTCTTATGACACATCTACGGGTCAGCCGATCACGGCAAACTTGATTGACTATCTGATTCCTTCTGCACCAGATCTACCTAATTACATTGCTGGTCGAATTACAACACTGTGCCCTAATAATCCACTTGGCGCAAAAGGCATCGGCGAATCTGGTGCAGTCGGAAGCCCGCCTGCAGTGGTTAATGCTGTTGTTAACGCATTATCTTCATTCGGTGTTGAACATATTGATATGCCTGTCACATCAGAAAAAGTTTGGCACGCAATGAACGGGAGAAAATAAAATGACAGTCGTCAGAATCAAACTTAATGGAGTACCTCAACAGCATGAAGTTGAAGATCGCACATTGCTAATTCACTACATTCGCGAAAATGCCCGCCTCACTGGCGCTCACATCGGATGCGATACATCTAATTGCGGTGCGTGCACAGTGTTACTCAACGGCAAAGCAGTAAAAAGTTGTACCGTGCTTGCGGTTCAAGCCCAAGACGAAGAAGTAACCACTGTTGAAGGTTTGTCGGGTGACTTCAATGGGTTGAGCCCAGTTCAAGAAGGATTCAGACAACAACATGGTCTGCAATGTGGATATTGCACGCCAGGCATGGTTATGGCTTCGACTGCCCTGTTGCGTGAAAATCCAAATCCAAATGAAGACGACATTCGACACGCACTTGAAGGCAACATCTGTCGTTGCACAGGTTACGAAATGATCGTCAACTCGGTTCGTTGGGCAGCAGAGAACGGCGGTGGCAAATGATCCCAGCATTATTCACGCATGTTCCCGTGACGACTGTGAAAGAAGCTAGCGATGCGCTAATGCATTATGGCGATGACGCAAAACTTCTTGCCGGTGGTCACTCACTACTACCTCTTATGAAACTGCGACTTGCCACACCAGCGGTTCTCATAGATATTGCGCGCATTAGTGACCTGCGTGGTATCAGAGAAGACAAAAACAAATTAGTAGTTGGTGCTTTAACGACACACGAACAAATCGAAAACTCGCCGTTGATTAGTAAATATGTGCCGCTGATTGGTGCCGCAGCAAAACTTGTCGGCGACCCACAGGTGCGCAACCGTGGCACAATCGGCGGATCCGTCGCGCACGGCGACGCCGCGTCTGACCTCTCAGTTGCATTATTTGCAGCCAACGCATCATTCGTGGCCACTGGCCCCAAGGGTGTTCGAGTGATCTCTGCCGTTGATTTTTTTCTAGGATTTTGGACAACTGCACTCAACCAAGACGACGTGCTTACTGAGATACACATACCGTTTGCACAGACACCAAATTGGAGTTACCAGAAATTTACTTCTCGCTCACAAGACTGGGCGGTAGTTTCGGTTGCAGTCAGCGGGTCAAACATTATTCTCGGCGCAATGGGAGAAATTCCGCTTCGTGCTGCAAAGTGTGAAGAAGCAATCGCGTCTGGCGCAGACCTTGAACAAGCATCAAATTTTGCAGACGAAGGTACCTCGCCGAGTTCAGATACTCGGGCGTCGGCTGACTATCGTCGACACTTGGCAAAAGTTCTAGTTTTTGATGCACTGACTGAAGCCAAGCAACGTCCTTAATTATGTAGGTCGTTCGACTCACCCTAGGCGTGTCAAAAGTCGTAGATTGGCGTCATGCTTATTGAGTTCGGTGAACGCACACCTAAAAAACATGCAGTTGTAATCGGCGCTGGTTTTGGTGGTTTAGCGTGCGCTAAAAAGTTGCGTAAGTCCGACTCTTACTCGGTGACGCTGATTGACAGAAATCCATATCAATTATTCTCTCCTCTTCTCTATCAAGTGGCGACGGCGTCACTCCCAGAAGATGACATCGCGTTTCCCGTTCGCACGGCGTATCGCGACGTGCAATTCATCCGCGGCGAAGTTACAAATATTGATACAGCTACGAAAGAACTCACGCTGTCAAACGGCAAAACAATTTCCTACGATGATTTGATTCTTGCAGTTGGTTCAGAGGGCACGACATTTGGAATCCCAGGTATTGCAGAACACGCTTTTCAAATGAAGTCGGTCAGTGATGCTCGCGAAATCCGTCGCTCGCTACTGCAAACATATGAAAGTGTCGAAGATGGGATGTTGCCCCTTGAGAGTCTCAATGTTGTGATCGTCGGCGGCGGGCCAACTGGTGTTGAACTCGCCGGAGCAGTAAGAGAACTGCAGCGTGAAATTCAACGCGAGTTTGAGCACATCGCACCGAAAGCGACCGTGACACTTCTTGAAGCGGGCCCACGACTATTGCCGAGCTTTCATCCACGCTCAAGTCAATACACTCTCAAAACTCTCACCAAGATGGGAGTGCAAGTTCAAGTCGATGCCTCAGTTGTTGAGGCAACTTCTCGGTCGCTGCGACTCAAAGACGGCAAAGAAATTATCGCTGGTACCAGAATTTGGGCGGCAGGCGTTGTCGCACCGCCGAACTGGAAGTTTCTTGGCGAAACAGATCGTGGAAATCGAATCAAAGTCAATTCAAATTTGCAACTAAACGATTCGATTTGGATTGTTGGTGATGTCGCCAGTTACCCCGATGCCAATGGCCGGCCACTTCCAATGGTTGCGCCGGTTGCAATTCAACAGGGAAAACATGTCGCACGCCAGATCAGGCGACGCGAGTCAAGTAAACCTCTCGAAGTTTTTAAGTATCGCGACAAGGGTCAGATGGCGACAATTGGTCGACGAAAAGCCGTCGTTGAAATGCGATCGTGGCTGCGGTTTCAAGGCTCTCTCGCCTGGCTGACCTGGCTTGCTCTGCATCTGGCCTACCTTTCAGGCGGCCGCAACCGAACAAGTATTTTTGCCGACTGGATCTGGAACTACATCGTTTGGACTCCACGCCGAACAATCACTGAATAATTGATCTTGCATTAACACTCGCATACGGCTTGGCAGTATGTTGTCGCTATGCAGGTAAACGGGCTTGAAATCGGACCTGGTGCTCATTTGCCAAATGCCGATCTGAGCGGCGCAGATTTATCTAACGCCGATTTGAGTGGCGCAGATTTAATGCACGCAAACTTACGCAAAACGAATCTGACGCAGGCTAATTTGACTAACGCCAATCTCTCGAACGCCAATTTAGCCAAGGCAAAACTTTCAAAGGCCAAACTTACTGGCGCAAATTTATCTAAGGCTCACTTACACCAAGCGAACTTAACTAATGCACATATGTCTGGTGCGAATTTATCTGGCGCCGACATCACTGGAGCAAATATGACCGGTGCTGATTTATCAGGTGCGACTATGCCTGATGGCAAGATGCACAAAAAAACTCACGCCTAAGCCTTAGCCTTACTGCGTGCTTCCGCATCATTTAATACCGCGCGATAAATCCGCCGTGACTGGTGCAAAAATTGGCAAAACTGCATTGCGCAGAGTTTGGCAATTTGCGCACCCATATCGCAGATCTATTTCTGGTTTCTTAATCACAATTCTTGTGACTGCAGTGATTGCACTTATTCCTCCATTTATGTTTCGAATGATTGTCGATCATGCAATCCCAGATGGAGACAAGCGCAGAATCATCACACTTACGGTTGTGCTCGTCGTTGTTGCACTCGGCGACGCAGTGTTGCAAATCGTACAGCGATGGTATTCAGCGCGAATTGGTGAAGGCATTATTTACGACCTGCGTGTCGCGCTCTTCGACAAAGTACAAAACATGCCAATCGCGTTTTTTACACGCACCCAGACCGGCGCCTTAATTAGCCGACTAAATAATGATGTGATCGGCGCACAATCAGCAGTAACTGGCACACTTGGCAGTGTTGTTTCTAATGTCGTAATACTTGCGACAACTCTCGGCGCAATGCTCGCCCTTGAATGGCGACTTACGTTGCTTTCGCTCATTGTCTTGCCAGTGTTTATCGTCCCGGCGAAACGTGTGGGTGCTCGCCTACAAGAAATTTCGCGCGAACAAATGGGATTGAATGCGGGCATGAACACACAGATGACAGAGCGATTCAACGTCTCTGGTGCGTTGCTCGTTAAATTGTTTGGTCGGCACCGCGAAGAAGTCGGAGCATTTGGTTCACGTGCCGCTCGTGTTCGCGACATTGGAATTACAACTGCGATGTACGGACGAGTATTTTTTGTTGCGCTCGGTCTAGTTGGTGCGCTTGGCGCAGTTGCAATTTATGGAGTGGGCGCATTCATGGTCGTTTCGGGTGGCATTACGATCGGCACACTTGTGGCGATGGCGGCATTTGTGCAACGCATTTATCAGCCACTAACGGGTTTAACAAATGCTCGCCTTGAAATTTTGACTGCACTCGTGAGTTTTGAACGAGTGTTTGAAGTACTTGATGCACCAGTATCAATCACCGATCGGGTTGGCGCAATTGAATTAACAAATGCGCGCGGCACCGTCGAGTTTGATCATGTTTCATTTAGATATCCACCTGCTGCAAGTTTTTCAATCGCGTCGCTAGAGCTTTCTGGTGTGATGCACGGTGCAGACCCAGACGTTGATGTACTGAATGATATTTCACTGAGCATCGCTGCTGGCGAGACAATTGCCCTTGTCGGTGCGAGTGGCACCGGAAAAACAACCTTGGCAACGCTGCTCGCCCGTTTGTATGACGTCACTAGTGGTGCAGTGCGAATTGATGGTCACGACGTTCGTGATCTGACTGGTATTTCGCTGCGCACTGCAGTTGGCGTTGTCTCGCAAGACTCGCATATGTTTCATGAATCAGTAAAAGTCAAATTTACTTTATGCGCAACCAAATGCGACACACGAACAAATTGTTGACGCATGTAAGGCTGCGAAAATTCATGAAGTTATTTCGGCGCTGCCAGACGGCTACGACACAATTGTCGGCGAACGCGGGTATCGACTTTCAGGGGGCGAGAAACAACGTCTGGCGATTGCTCGATTATTACTAAAAAATCCAGCCGTGATGATCCTCGATGAGGCAACTAGTCACCTCGACAACGAGGGCGAAATACTTGTGCAGATGGCGCTGACAGAAGCGATGAAAAACCGCACTGCAATAGTCATCGCCCACAGGCTTTCAACGATTCGTGATGCCGATCGCATTGTTGTGCTCAATAACGGCAAAATCGCCGAGCAGGGCACGCACGAACAGTTGATGGCATCCAACTCGATTTACGCATCTCAAGTGCGTGCTGGTGAAAGTATTGAACCGGTGAGGGCCGATTAAGTCACAAGCAATATAGATTTAAAGGTCTTATGACAAAATTTGACCTAAAGCGAACATCGCAAAATTTCTCTGATTTGTGCGTCGCTTCTGCTAGTAGCACAGCCTCAGTGAGCTCTGCTAGACAGCTAGTTCTTCGAAAGCTGGCGCCAAGACAAATGCGACAGTCACAATTGGTTTCACACTCGAGCCAGTCAGCCTCGACATAACAGGCGTCGCCGGTCAAGCGATACCTCAAGTGCTCTTGAATAACGTCTACGAAGGCTTACTTAAAGTAGAAAATAGCGGCAAGATCGTTCCGTCAATCGCTGAGTCGTACACGGTGTCAACAAATGGTCTCGTTTACACATTCAAACTTGCAAAGACAAAGTTTCATGACGGTGCAAATTTGACTTCGGCCGACGTGGTCTGGAGTTTCAACCGAGTTCTCGACCCTAAGTCAACTGCAGTATTGCCAACACAAAAACAACAGTTCTCGACAATCGCGTCAATCACTGCGCCAAATGCGAGCACAGTCGTTATCGAACTCAAAGACCGCGACAACGACTTTTTGTTTAATCTAACTCAGCGTGGTGGAGTGATTTTTAAAACCGGCACGACAGACTTTGCCACCAAAGCAAATGGAACAGGGCCATTCAAATTTGGCAACTGGAACCGTGGCAACAGCATCACACTTGAACGCAATGACTCTTATCGTGCGACAAAAGCACTCGCGAAGACAGTTATCTTTCGTTACATTCTTGATGCCACGGCGTTAAGTAACGCAATCTTGTCGGGGCAAATTGACATCATGTCGACGGTACAAAAACCAGAATTGTTGTCTGTATTCAAAGGTCGCAAAGATCTAAAAATTAGCAGCGGCACAACAAATGGCGAAGTGACTCTCGGTATGAATAATTCAAAAGCGCCTCTAAACAACATTAAAGTTCGCCAAGCAATTCGCCAGGCACTCAACAAAAAAGCGCTAATCAAAACTGCATGGGCAGGATACGGACTCGAAATTGGAAGTTTTGTTCCGCCGACCGACGCATGGTACGAAGACCTCTCAGATACGTTTCCATACGATGTTCAAGCTGCGAAAAATTTGTTGAAGCAGGCCGGTTATCCAAATGGTTTTTCAATCACTCTTGATATTCCGCCTGCGCCATACGCTGAGGCTTCACAAGAGTTCATCGTCGCATCACTTAAGAAAATTGGTATCAATGTCACGATCAAGCCAGTTGCCTGGGGTGAGTGGCTTGATCGAATATTTACAAAAGCCAACTATGACATGACAATTGTCGCCCACGTTGAGCGAAGCGATATGTCGATCTATGCGAACCCCAACTATTACTTCAGATATAACAGTGCCGAATATCAATCGCTAATCAAAAAAGCAGGTTCGGCACGCACCCCAGTCGGTCAAGCAGAGTCACTCAAAAAAGCTGCAAGATTACTCTCAAATGAGTCTGTCAGTGACTGGCTATGGCTAATACCTAACTTACAAGTTGTGAAGAAATCCATAACTGGTTTTCCACAAAATGATGTTGGAGATGCATACTCAGTTGCGGCAATCGCGAAAGAATAATTCGCTGCAAAATTTAGTTTTGTATATTGTTCGGCGAATTACCTTATTCGTTGGGTCTCTCGTAACTGCAAGTGCGTTGGTTTTTTTACTGTTACGAATACTCCCTGGAGATCTAGCACAAGCAAAACTCGGCATAGACGCGTCTCCTGAAGCGCTCACACAAACTCGAACAGAGTTCGGATTAGATGACCCATTGATACTGCAATTCTTGAAATGGCTAGGTCATGCGTTGCAGGGCGATCTCGGTGTTTCAATGTTGACTGGCGCAAATATCACACAAGAAATTGCCAACAAAGCAACAGTGACTCTGCCACTGATTGGTTTGGCATCGGCGCTGGCGCTGATTTTTGCAATTCCACTCGGCATGTATTCTGCACTCAATTTTCGTCGGCGCAGGGGCATCACTATCTCGGCAGTCAGTCAACTCGGCATCGCAATCCCGACATTTTGGGTTGGCGTAATTTTAGTAACGATTTTTTCAGTCAAGTTTCAGATATTTCCATCAGGTGGGTTTCCTGATGCTGGATGGAGTTCTTGGTCTAGCTGTCTTGAATCCTTAGTGCTACCTGCAACAACTTTGGCACTCGGCCAAGGCGCGATGTTAATGCGCTTCGCGCGCTCGGCAACGATCGATGTTATTCAGCAAGACTATTTTCGCACTGCTCGCGCTACTGGTCTCACGCGCAGTCAAGCACTGCGCATTCACGGTGTACGCAATTCACTTGTCCCAGTTGTCTCGGTACTCGGCATGCAGATCGCCACATTAATTGTTGGTGCGATAATCGTCGAACATGTCTTTGCATTACCAGGCATTGGACAAATGTTGCTACAAGATGTCAGCATCCGCGACTACACCAAAGTACAAGGCACTGTTGCCACCACAACTGCAGCAGTTTTCTTAGTGAGTTTTTTGATCGATGCAATACTCGGCTTGCTGAATCCAAAATCTCGAGTGAACCAATGAACAAACGCAAAGCCAGCAATCAAAATTTATTGTTCGGCATTTGCATGGTCGCTTTCAGTTCGACGATGGCGCTACTTTCAGTTTTTTGGACACCGTATGACCCACTCGAAATCAACCCTGACATATCACTGGCTAAACCATCGTGGTCGCACTTGTTGGGCACAGATGTACTCGGCCGTGATGTATTGAGCAATCTCTTGGCTGGCTCTCGAACGACTTTGATCACCGCATTTCTCGTTGTGATAATCACGATGTCATTAGGCGTCACGACTGGCATCGGTGCTGCACTTTCGCCACGATGGTTTAATCGCACCGCTATTTACTCAATTGATATTGTCTTGGCGCTACCGGCGGTGCTTTTTGCGATTGTGCTTGCTGCAATTCGTGGACCGTCAACTTTTACTGCAGTTATTGCGATTTCTATCGCCACATCGGCGGCAGTTGCACAAGTAACCCGGCGCGAAGTTGCCGTAGTGCTCAATTCTGATTTTGTACTCGCCGCCAAAGCCTGCAATAGCAACAAACTTAAAATCGTGCAACAACATATTTTGCCTAACATACGTGCGTCACTATTTATACAAGCATCGGGTGCTGCAGCAATTGCAATTCTTGCTGAGTCAACTCTTTCTTATTTAGGATTAGGAACTACCCCGCCTGCACCTTCGTGGGGCCGCATGCTTGCCTCATCTCAGCAGTATTTACTGATTGATCCAGTCGTGGCATTGTGGCCAGGTCTCGCAATCATCATCACTGTGTTGGGCTTCAACTTGCTCGGTGACGGGCTCCGTGAAGCACTTGATCCAACTCTGCGAAAAAGTAGATCATGAAATTTCTAGAAGTTGAGAATCTGACGATTAGTTTCAATAACAAGGTTGTAGTCAACAACGTCTCGTTTAGTGTGTCAGCCGGCGAGCGCCTCGGCGTAATCGGCGAGTCTGGTTCTGGCAAAACACTCATTGCGTTGGCAATTATTGGCCTATTACCCGAAGCCGCGACTGTGACTGGCAGCGTTCGACTTGCCGGCGAAGATTTAATGGCTTTAAACGATCAACAGATGTCTGCATACCGCGGCAACCAATTAGCGATGGTGTTTCAAGAACCGCTGACTGCATTGAACCCGATTATGCGTGTAGGCAAACAAATTGCCCAACCACTTCGAAACCACAATAATTTTTCAATTAAGGCGGGCATTGCTCGGGCTGTTGAACTCTGCGCCTGCTGTTGGCCTGCCCGACCCTGAACACATAGTTCGTGCCTACCCACATCAACTATCTGGGGGGCAACGACAACGCATCGGGCTGGCCATCGCAATCGCCTGTAACCCGAAATTATTGATAGTTGATGAGCCGACTACTGCTCTAGATGTAACCGTACAAAAAGAAGTTCTACAGACGATCAATGATCTTGTTAAACAACAAGGCTCATCACTAATTTTTATTTCGCATGACTCTACCAGTTGTCTCTACTATGGTCGAAGATATTGCTGTGCTGCGCAACGGAGAATTAGTCGAACATGCGAACATCTCTGCGTTATTCAATAATCCACAGCACGAATACTCAAAAAAACTTGTAGATCTCGCACGAGCAACCGAAAAAAATTTTAGCTATTTCACAAAGGGCAGCACCCCATGAGTCGATCCACTTTTCGAAGTCAAGTCACTGTGGCGCGATTTCAAATTACCTCGCTCAGCGATAGCTGGTGCCCGACCTGTTCGACACGCGGTCGCTGATCTCAATCTGAAAATTGAAACTCGGCGATCGGCTCGGAGTCGTCGGTGAATCTGGCTCTGGCAAAACGACCTTAGCCAAACTTTTGTTAAATCTCGACAAACCCACGAGCGGGTCAATAAATTTCAAAGGCCAACAACTTTCAAACTCAGACATGTCTATCTTTCGCCGCGAAGTTCAAATTATTTTTCAAGACCCTCGCAGTTCACTTGACCCACGAAGAACTGTAGAGCAAATAATTCTTGAACCGCTTGAATGTTTGAACTTTCAACAAGACCATCAATCGCGAACCAACAAAGTACTACAACAAGTTGAACTTGACGCCTCGATACGCTCTCGGTACCCGCACGAACTTTCAGGCGGGCAGCGCCAACGCGTTGCAATTGCGCGTGCACTTGCTGCTCAACCGTCGGTCTTGATCGCCGACGAACCCGTGAGTGCACTCGATGTCTTGGTTCGCGAAGAAATCTTGCAACTACTGTCTGAGTTGATTGAGTCTCTTAACCTCACGCTCGTTTTAATTTCTCATGATCTGAGTGTCATAACCCGACTGTGCAAAACCGTTGTCGTGATGCAACAAGGCCGAATTGTCGAGGCTGGTAATACTCAAGGCGTGTTCGCTAATCCTCAACACCAATTCACCAAAGACCTGATCTCAGCAGTCCCTCGCTTACCGACTCTTTAATAGGTATTATTCGTTCAACAGACTGGATAAAAACAATTGACAGATTTTGTTGAAGTTGCGAATGAGATTTGAGGTTTCCTGAAGGGCCGGTTGCGTTGCCTGATGGCAGTGTTGTGCTTGTCGAAATGATGGGTCGGTGCATAACCCGGATAATGCCTGACTTGACAAAACAAACTGTTGCCGAAATTGCCGGTGGACCAAACGGTTTGGCGCTCGGCCCAGACGGTGCACTTTATTTGTGCAACAACGGTGGTTCGTTTTCTGAAACAACTTATAACGGCGTGACATATCCAGGGCCATTTGATCCATCTCTGTATATGGGTGGGCGAATTCAGCGTGTTGACTTGAACACTGGCGAAGTCAAAGATTTATATACGCACTGCGATGGCCAACAACTTCGCGGGCCAAACGACATTGTCTTCGACAAAAGTGGCGGTTTTTGGTTCACCGATCACGGCATTCGACATGGTCGCATCTACGACCTCACAGCGATTTATTACGCCAAAATTGACGGTTCGATGATTCGCGAAGTGATTTTCCCATGTCAAGCCCCAAACGGAATCGGCTTGTCACCTGATGGCGAAACTTTGTATTGGGCTGAGACTTTTACTGGTCGTGTGCATAAAGCGGCAATCACTGGTGAAGGCGAAGTCGTGCGCAAATCAATGCGAGATCCTGCAAGTTGTTTGGCAGGTTTATCTGGATTGCAATATCTCGACTCACTCGCTGTTGATGGCGACGGCAATGTTTGTGTCGCAACATTAATTAATGGCGGTATCACAGTTATCTCTAAGACTGGCGAAATTCTTGAACACATTGCAACTGGCGATCCGATCACAACCAACATTTGTTTTGGCGGGCCAGACTTTCACACGGCTTATATAACGCTTTCTGGCAGGGGAAAATTAGTCTCAATGAAATGGCCGTATAAAGGTTTACGACTTAACTTTCTCTAGGGTCTAATGACAGCCCGATCGCCAGAGTGCAGTTACCTGAGCGAATTAGTAGTGGAACTCACTCATGTTGGGCATCAGCAACCCAGTTGCCGTGAAACCCGTTTGGTATGCGCGCGGGTAACGAAACAACGGCGACTGGTTCGCCAACAAAGTCTTGCGCGTCAAGCACCACAAGATCTGAAAGATCAGTTTCAATGTTGTGGCGCAATGCCATCACATAGCCGTCATCTTCTGACTTTGAGTTTTCTCGCGCGATAAATACGGGCTCACCGTAACCAAAATTCGCCCCGTCATGACGCACTTGCGTTGTGCGCTTGGCGAGATTTTGCTTGATTAAATCTGCTTGCCTGAAAACATCTGATATGCCGGCGAAGTAACCAAATTCGTGCTTAAACCCAAGTAGTGATTCATTCATCCGCGGAAACTCTTGTGGGCGGTCATCTAGACGTTCCTGAGTTGCTTTGCCAGTTTGCGGATTAAGAACCCAGCGATCAAGAGTCGGTAACCCTTCATTTGGTCCGCGCTGTTCGACATCAAACATTTTTTCGTGACGCACAGCATCTAAAACAACAGTGCCATCTGGCGCGTCATAGGCATTTAATGGATGAAAAATGTAGCAACTATCAATCTCAACCCATTTGATCTCGCTAGCAGAACCTTCGCGCGGCAATAATCCCACTCTGGCTTTGTAATCGGAATTCCAAATATATGGAAACGATCGTCCTGACATTGCAAGTTCAAGATTAAACAAACACGGCAAGTCGAATACCAAAACATATTTTTCAGTTAGTGCACAGTCGTGCATCATCGGGCCACCAGGCAATGCAATGTCAACAGTACGGCGAACTTTACCGTCAACGCCGACAACGAGATATTGAACTTGATTTCCCCAACCCCACCAATACGCCATCACATGCAACTCGCCCGTATGCGGATCGCGCTTGGGGTGAGCAGAAAATGCTTGAGGCAATGTGCCCACAAAATTTGAAACCCGAACAGTTTCAAGTTCGTAATTCATCTCAATTGGCGGCGAACCACCTTCAACCAATGCCCAAGTTGCACCAGCATGACCAATCACATTTGTATTCGAAGCGAATTGAGCATGATCGGCTGGCCAGTCTGATGGCGGTGCTTGCTCACCAAGAGTTTTTGCAACATTGCGATCACGCACCCAACGATTGCGATACCACTCTGCTTTGCCGTCGTTAATACGAATGCCGTGAACCATCCCAGAACCGAGAAACCAATGATATGAATCTGGATTCACTGCACCTATTGGATTAGGCCCGATGCGCAAGTAACGACCCGTCAACTCATTTGGCAGTTTGCCTGTCACACGCAAATCAAACGCCGTAGTTTCAACATCTACTGGCGCTAAGTTGCCCGACAAAAATGGATTACTAGAAATTCGTAACTCCGAAGCATTCGTCATACGCAAAAATGCTAACAGTTTCGCCGTATCGTAAGACCCTATGTGGGGAACACCAGACATGGTCTCGAAACTTGAACATGTGCTTGTTCGCACGCCAACAACGATTGGTAACTTTGTCGCAGATGCGCAATGGCGCGAACCAGATCGTGATGCACTTGTGCCTGAGCATTGCGAATTTGTAGATCTGTTGAGCACTCTTGGCTGCACCGTTCACACCGCACCAGCAGTCGACGGATTAGTTGATGCGGTCTACATGCATGATCCGATGATCATGACACCACATGGTGCAATTTTGTTACAAATGGGAAAACCGATCCGTCGTGCCGAACCGGCTCAAATTCGCAAAGACCTCGAGCGCATCGGTGTGCCGATCTTAGGAGAACTTAAGGGTTCGGCAATCGCTGATGGTGGTGACAAAGTTTGGATTGACTCGAAAACTTTACTGATTGGTCATGGCTATCGAACAAACGGTGAAGGTATCTCACAAATCAGAAATATGCTCTCACCGTTCGGCGTTGAAGTGCACGCCTTTGACTTGCCACACTTTCAAGGACCAGATGCTGTGCTGCACTTGATGTCAGTACTCTCCCCAATCAGTCATACACGTGCAGTCGTCTACGAACCACTTGCACCAGTGCGCTTGCTCGAATTTCTCAAAGCGCGCAACATCAGTTGGCTAACTGTGAACGACAAAGAAGTTCATACTCAGGGCGCAAATATTTTGGCTGTGGCACCAAATGTTGTTGTTTTGGCAGCCGGCAATCCAGATATTGAAGGCAAGCTGCGTGAATCTGGCGTTGTCGTTCATATTTTTAATGGCGCCAACGTTGCCGTTAAAGGCGATGGCGGGCCAACTTGTTTGACTGCGCCACTATCGCGCATAAATTAACGCGCGAATTAGCGCAGATGCGCGATTTCGTTTAACGAAGAAATTGAACGTAAACCGTTTTGTGCGGCGACAACGCGGTGAATTGATGTGTATTGCGGATAGAAAAAACCGCGCTCAGTTGAGATTCCTAAAATGTGGGCGATGTATTGATTAATTACCCCACCGTGACAGGTCACGACGATGCGCTGCGAAGCATGCTGGCTAATTAGTTGTTCAAGACTTGATACGACGCGATGGCGAAAACTTTCGAGCGTGTCTGAGTCAGATTGCCAACCGCCCGCCACTAGTTTGTGCCACCGTTCGTCGTTCGCGGCGCGTAACTCTTCAATTGGGATGTATTCGTTCGAAAGCCGGTCGTATTCTGCAACATCATCAACAATTGAGATCGGCAAACCAATTTTTGTAGCCAACGGCTCAGCAGTTTGAAATGCCCGCTTCATTGGGCTTGAATAAATTGCGTCTATTGATTCAGCTGCCAAATAATTTGCTAAACGTGCAGATTGATCGTTGCCTTCGACCGAGAGTTCAGGGTCAGCTGGTCCTTCAACTACTTCTCGGCGCACCGGCAAACCGTGCCGAACAAGTATTAATTCCATTTACTAGATCAATTTAGCAAGATCCAGTTCGTTAAATGCTCTCTCAAAGCGAGAATTCATTGTTTCTACGAGAGCACGTGAGCGCGGCTCGTTGAGATCCATCCCACGACTTGCGATAACTGGGTATACGAGACAGAACAATGCTGTGCCCCGATATTGCAACCACAATCGATCTCGATCTATCTCGGTGACGCCGTTTGAACGCAATCCTTCAAGCCATCGCTCAAATAATTCGCCTTCGTATTTGCTTGCATCTTGCGCAGTCAAACTTTGTGTCACGAAATAAGCAAGGTCGTATGCGCCAGACCCAGTGCCAATTAATTGAAAGTCATACAAAATGAAATCGTTATCTTTTGTGAACATCATATTGTCGGCGCGAAAGTCACCGTGAGCCAAAGTTGTTGGTCCAGCCATTAAAGATGACATTAAATTGCCAATTTCAGGTGCGAACTTTTCTCCAATTTTTAGCATCGACTCAGAGAGATCAAGCTCCTTCTTAACTTTCTCCCATCCTTCAGCGAATACAAATGGCAACACAGCAGGATAAATCGGGTCGCTAAACGCAATCGTTGTACCGTCGGCGGCAAGGCCGTCAGCTTTGCCCCACCACTTGGCATGAATTTTCGCAAGTGCATCCACGGCGCGTCGGGCATCTTCAATTCCGATTCCAAGTGTTTGGTCAATAATTCGGTGGCCGACTAAATCTTCGAGCACCATCGCGAAGTGACTCGTCTCTTCATTAATTTCACCGTAAAAAGATTTTGGTGTAATTACTGGACACTCTTTAGCCAATGATTTAAAAAATCGAACTTCGCGAATGTACATTCGCAGAATCGAAGAAGTGAAAACTGCTGCTTCATCGAGCGCCGGCATTTTAATGATCACGCTGGCTGGACAATTTTCACCGGTGATTTTGGCGCGATAAACCGCGCTAGCAACACCAACACCAACTCCGATGATTCCGATTTCGGCTGTCTTTATCTTTAGGCCAGTGGCCTCAGCCAACCATTCAGCATTGACATCATTAATCGAACCAGGTATTGCAGCAACCATCTTGTCCCCCAAACAGTTATGTTGCCCAAATTTAACTCGGTAGACACCAAAATGTCACATCGTGCAAAAACTTGCGATCTATTTCGCAGAAACAATTAATGCCGTAACCATGTAGCGCATGCCGGTAGGGGTTTCGGCATGCGTCAAAATATGACAGTGCCAGGCCCAAACCCCGGCATCTTTCGCGGTGTACGCAACAGTCCAGCGTTCTCCTGGTGCCACATTTAATGTGTCAGCCCAAAATGGATACTCGAGAGGTACGCCGTCATGAGCGACAACCAGTCCTGATGGTTGATGTAAATGCATTGGGTGAGTCAAACT
The DNA here is from genome assembly GCA_964203235.1 of Ilumatobacteraceae bacterium. Taxonomy (GTDB): domain Bacteria; phylum Actinomycetota; class Acidimicrobiia; order Acidimicrobiales; family Ilumatobacteraceae; genus BACL27. Next base: position 129,644 of record CAXNLE010000001.1, on the reverse strand, counting down.
GCCTTCGTTGAAATAATGCACAAGCATCGTCTCGCCAACCTTCAGTGTGTATGGCGCAGTTGCGGGAAACGACTTACCGTTAAGCGATAAACCGATTGTGCCCGAATCGTTCAGCACCATCACAACTTCTTGATCGGCCTTACCGTCCGTGTCTGGCAAACGACCGCTCGCAGATTTCATTCCAAGATCTTTCCAATCACCAATTAGCAATGCGCCTGCCAAACCATTTGGCACTTGAACCTGTGCATTGTGATGCGAGTGATACATACCGACCGCGGGTTCGAGCGCTGTGAACTCATAGCTAAAACTCTGGCCTGGTTCAATTGGCGATTGCGTATACGGATCAACACCATCCATCGCATTTGGCACTCGCACCCCATGCAAATGCAAAGAAGTGGATTCTGGTAATTCATTTTTTAAAACAATGCGAATCTTGTCGCCAATATTTGCTCGCAGAATTGGCCCAGGGATTTGTCCGTTATACGCCCAACCCTCTACGAACTTTCCTTGCTCGACTTCCCATTTGATTATTGATGCAGTGAGATTAAAAACCTTGTATCCGTCGTCACTGATTATTGGAGAAAGCTCGCTATTGCCCAAACCTTCGGTCTTTGCAGGAAACTTCAAAGCGACTTCAGCCATTTTGGCATCCATCTCTTGCCACGACATTGAAGTCATTGACGTCATCGAGTTCATTGCTTCGCCGTCAGCCATTACATGAGAGTCAGAACTCGGTGCGTCTGCAGAGACAATAAACATAGTTTTCATTCCAGCGGCGAGGTGTCCTGAAACTTCACAATTAATTTCATAATCACCAGCAACGACACTAGGCGCCACTACTGAGGTTGATTCACCTGGGTTGATCATTTCTGAGCGAATATTTAATTTAGGTATTACAAAGTTGTGTGCAACGGTTCCACTATTTTTTATTTGAAAAGTCACATCACCGGGTTGTACTGCACTTGACGACATCGAAATATTAAATTCTGAGAGTTCAACTTGAACAGACACTGCCGAAGTTGCAGAGTTATTGTTCAATAATGCAACAACTGCTACTACACCAATAACAAACGTTGGAATCGCAGTTACCGCAAGCATCATTGTCGTGATGCCTCTTGTCCATCCGCTTTCGTTTTTCATAGCTATTTGCTTCTGATTTTCTTGTGACACTACGGTCATGAATACCTTTCAAATTGTCTAAGAAAAACTTAGTACTTGAAAAGTTACAAATGCTTAAAAGCAGAAACAAACCAATGGAATGTTTGGCACCATGTTAGGTACGACTTACTAAAAAAATTTGTTAGGTGGCGCTAACAAACACAAGACTTATGGGCAATAAGTATTGACTTTTGATTTGAACTTCTTTATTTTTGACATTTGAGCTTCGTTTGTGCCGGTAACAGTTGTCAAATCAACATCACAAAAAATCGCGCCAGTTAAGTTCGCACCTTCAAGATTCGTATCCGTCATCACTGCTGCCGTGAAGTCAACACCACTCAGGTCTGCTCCAGAGAAATTAACTCGCCTTAAATCTGCACGGATAAATTGTGAACTCGAGAGATTTGCACTCGTAAAATTCGAATAAATTAGTGTTGCGGCGCTGAAATCAATCGATTCAAGTTGCAATCGCGAGAAGTCAACTTCATTAAGGCTCGCGAACTGGCATTGCGCAAGTCTGATGCACGATGCGTCGTTACCTGCCGCCGCAGTAGGTGCAACCGTCGTGCTAGTTGTAGTTGTCGTACTGGTCGTAGTTGTCGTACTCGTCTCACTAATCGCATTATTCGTGCTGTCTGTGCTGGCTGGGCTTGCCGGATCTAATGCAATGGTCGTATCAGGAATAACAGGTGCAAGATTTTTTGAAATACCAACTTTTGATAAGGCGCTAACGACAGTTGCGTTATCCGCTTGGTACAGCCGAAACACCATCACCACAAGTGCGATAACTACAACTAATACAAGGATCGAGATAGACACGACTTTGTTTTTAAGCACACGTAATTCTATTACTCAGAGACGACTTAATGTCACAGCACGCTGATGGTGCTAACGCTACCGAATGCGCACATTTCACTAAAAACTCAGGCAAACTCTATATCAACATGTTTTCTCTAAATATCGTGGCTTTTGTCACCACTTTTGTCACAGCAAAAAAACCTGTTGAAGAAACTGGTTTCACAAGGTTCATGACCAAACCAGTGATCGCAATCGCAATCGTCGTTGGATGTTTTATCTTTACGCGAATCTCGTATGCGATTTTAAGTGTCGTTGTGAGGCGAATCGCTGATCGAGGCCCATCTAACGCTGCAAATTGGTGGAAGAACAGTGTGCGACGAATTGGCGCAGAAACAGTTGAGAGTGGCGAGCAGCGTCGCCGGCAACGTATTGATGCTGCAACACGAATGTTGCATCACTTCATCAGTCTTGCAGCGTGGATTATTTCAATAATTGCGATATTCAACGTGCTCGATTTAAACGCTGCATTCTTTTTATCAAGCGCCGGATTTTTAGGCGCCGGATTGGCTGTTGGTGGTCAGCACCGAGTCAATGACTATCTCACAGGCCTTGCCGTACTTCTTGAAGATCGATATGGCGTCGGTGATGAAATTGAAGCCGAACTTGGATGGCAAAAACCGGTGCATGGTTTTGTCGAACATGTTGGCATGGTCACAACACGGCTTCGTGATGGCATCAGCACAGTTCATATTCCACATAGTCAAATTGCAAGCGTGCGCAATCTAAGCCAAGAACCAGTTTCTACACGGCTTGAAATGACTATTTCGCCAAGCAATGCAAGCGCAAATACGGTTTCAAATACCATGCGTGATTTGGCAGGAACGAAAGGTTTAACTACAGTTTTATTTGTTGACGATATTGAAGCCGCAGGCGAAGGTGACAGAGTTGAGCTAAATGTACGAACTTCACGGCCACTCACAAGTCATGAACGAGAGTTGCTCGTGCAACGCGCGTCTGAGGTCTTATCTAAAGATAAGTGAAATTGAAAAGTGATGCGACGGTCATCACTCGCTGTTGTATTGCTTTCTCTCGGTTTGGTAACCGTCTCGTCGACGGCACACGCGACATCACAAAGTTCTGATCCAAAAGACAACAAAACTTCATTTACTTACGTCTTTCCGTTTTCGAAAGTACCCGTGACTTATCCGCGAGACCACATTGACTACCCTGCAACAGATATAGAAGGTTGTTATGCGCACGTACTCGCACCAACTTCTGGCATCGTAATCGACACTGAAACTAAAGATAATTGGGATGAGAAACTTAACCTGGCCGGAACTCGTGGTGGACTAACCGTCACAATCCATGGCGATGACCGAGTGCGGTATTATTTTGCGCATCTTGGAAGAGTGAAGGTTGAAATCGGCGACCGACTTGAACCAGGTCAATGGATCGGCGTAATGGGTTCTTCAGGCAATGCTCGCGTCACAAGATGTCACACACATTTTGGTATATCGCGAATTTGTCCGCAGAGTGAATACAAGGTCTTACAAGGTGAAATTTGGCCATGGAGATTTCTGGATGCCTGGCGAAGTGGCATCAATAAATCGCCAGTGTCTGCAAAGAATCGCGTCATCAAACAATCACCTGCTGCTTGTGAACTCGCAGCCGCCCAAAGTTGATCCCCGAACTTAGACGTGAGTAGTAATCTGCCAGGGGTGAAGCCGAACGTACTACTGATAACGCTAGATCAGTTTCGTGGAGACTGTTTATCAAGTGCAGGACACAAGGTCGTGCGTACGCCACATCTAGATGAACTTGCACGCAACGGGGTGCGGTTCGCAAATCATTACAGCCAGGCAGCGCCGTGTTCGCCGGGTCGTGCAAGTTTGTATACAGGTCTTTACCAAATGAATCATCGCGTGTGCGCCAACGGCACACCACTTGATGACCGTTTCGACAATATTGCGCGACTTGCAACTCGCCACGATTACTCTCCTGTAATTTTTGGATATACCGATCAAAGTATTGATCCGCGCAAAACGGTTTCGCCTGATGACGAGCGTCTCTCCAGTTATCAACATGTCTTGCCGGGGTTTGATCGAATCTTGAATCTTTCTGAGCCGTACCCACCGTGGATTGAAAATCTAAAAAAACACGGCTACGACATGGGTGACGACTACAACGGTGCTCTGAGCACCGAACCAGAACGCCACGAAGATTTAAGTATTTCAACTTTTCTCACGGATGAGTTTTTTTCGTGGCTAACCGATCGTGATCAGCAAACTGATAACTCTTGGTTCGCACATTTAAGTTATTTGCGCCCGCATCCGCCTTATACGGCGGCTGGCAAATGGTCGCGCGAGTATTCACCTGATGAAGTTGATTTGCCGATCACTGCATCTGCCACGCGACATCCATTTCACGAAGCCGTGATGCATTCTGGACATAACGCAGCACCTAAATCAGAATCTGAATTACGCGAAATGCGCGCGCAATATTACGGAATGATCAGCGAAGTTGATTTTCAAGTCGGTCGAATCTGCGAAAAACTTCGCGAGCGTGACGAATGGGATAGCACGCTAATAATCATCACTGCTGATCACGGTGACCAACTCGGAGATCACGGTCTAAAAGACAAACTCGGTTTTTTTGAAAGCAGTTATCACATCGTCGGCATCGTGCGGGATCCAAAAAATCCACAAGCACACGGCAATGTTGTAGACGAATTCACAGAGAACGTTGACATAATGCCAACTATTGCTGAAGCGATTGACGCGCCTGTGCCATTGCAATGTGACGGCATGCCCTTGAGTAAATTTCTGCGTGGCGAAACACCTGAGCATTGGCGCAATGGTGCGTCATACGAATTTGATTGGCGACACATATATATAGATGACTCCCCAAATGGCGCTGCAAAAAATTGGCCGCATGATCGTCGGCTTGAGCGACAGCATTTGGCGGTGCGACGCAACCGCGACTGCGCATATGTACAGTTCGGCGATGGCAGTTGGTTAGCCTTTGATTTGAAATCTGATCCAACTTGGCGAACGATGATTAATGATCCTGTAAAAGTCTTGCCGCTCGCACAAGAAATGTTGTTGTGGCGGTCACATCACACTGAACGCACCTTGACCGGAATGTTGCTCGAAGACGGCGGAATTGGTCGATGGCCAGAAGGTATTGCGTGGCGCAACCGAGAGTAACCCGCATCACTCTCGCAACTCTGCCAACACCACTTGAGTCAGGTGGCAAACTTCAAAGCGGCGCAAACTTATGGGTCAAGCGTGATGACTTAACTGGTCTTGGCGTCGGTGGCAATAAAGCCCGCAAACTTGAATTTCTTTGCGCCGAAGCAATTGATAACGATGCAACCTGTCTGGTCACAGTTGGCGCCGCGCAATCAAATCATTGTCGAATGACTGCAGCCGCAGGTGCACGACTGAATCTGCCAACTCATCTTGTTTTATCGGGCAAGGAGCCAAAAAATCTTGAGGGAAATCAAATGCTCTCTAGAATGTTTGGTGCGCACCTGCATCACACTGGCCTTGACGCCAATGACTGGTCAAGCCTTGAACTTGCGCGCGCAGAATTAACCAAAAAATTAATTCGTGACGGTCAGCGACCGCACTCAATACCGATTGGTGGTAGCACTGCGGTTGGTGCAATTGGATACGCGAATGCATTTGACGAAATTATTTCACAATGTAATTTGCAAAATTTTTTTGCCGTTGCGATTGTATTTACGACATCAAGCGGCGGCACACATGCCGGGCTTATCGCGGGATTGATTCGCGCCCGTGTAAATGATCCACAAAAAGTTTTGCCAAAAATTATTGGGATCGGCGTTGCTAAAGGTGTTGCAATGAGTGAACGTCGCATCGCGGATTTGGCAAATGAAACACTCTCCTTGCTCGGCGTGAGTGTGCACGCAACAGTTGACGATGTAATTATTGATTCAAATTTCATGGGTGCTGACTATGCAATACCGACACAGGCGGCTGCGGATGCAACAACTTGGGCGGCGCATCGCGGTGCGTGGGTACTCGACCCTGTTTATAGTGCCAAAGGTTTTTCAGGGCTGCTCGGGCGCGATGCCAAAGGCGAATTCGCCGCAGATTCAAATATTGTTTTCATTCATACTGGTGGTCTGCCCTCGCTGTTCGTGATGCACTAGTTTTAACTTATTCAAGATTATGTCAATTCAAAGATTTGCTGAACACTTAAAGGCTCCGTGGCCCAATGGTCGTGGCATGAGTTATGAAATCGCCAGCCAAACGCCTGGAGTTTCCGGCTGGACATGGCGCGTTGCAATTGCCCCAGTTGTTGAAGATTGCGACTTTTCACATTTTGAAAATGTTCATCGACAGTTACTAATTATTTCTGGTGGAGAAATGGTTTTAGATGTTGGTGGAGAAATAGTTATTTGCAAGCCTGGCGAAGTCGCTGTGTTTGCCGGAGATATTGCAACAACTGCAAAACTTGTGGACGGACCGATTGTTGATCTCAATTTAATGACTGTTCGGGGCAAGGCTTCGGGGGTCATGACTCACATCACTCGGCCTGGATTGCTTGCAAACGCTGAGATGCTCGTCTGTGTTTCTGAAACTGCCGAAATCACTATTGACGATCAACTCGTGACTCTGCATCATCAAGATGCATTTCTTGACGCCAGTAACAATCAAATCAAACTCATCTCAGGCACCCTCGCCCACATAACTCTCAATTAACTAAGACTCCGAATTGTGGAGGTCGGGTAAAATCGGCGAGAATATAGCCATGAGCGGACCAAGAGTTGTGCGATCGCCGCGAGGCACAGAGCTGAATTGCGCGAATTGGCAGATCGAAGCGCCGTATCGAATGTTGCAAAATAATTTAGACCCTCAAGTTGCCGAACGACCAGACGACCTCGTCGTATACGGCGGTACTGGTCGAGCGGCACGAAGTTGGGATGCATTTGACGCAATGATGCGCACGATGCAAACTCTTAAACCCGATGAAACAATGCTGGTGCAATCTGGCAAACCTGTCGGAGTATTTCGCACACACGAGTGGGCGCCACGCGTATTGCTGGCAAATTCAAATCTTGTCGGCGACTGGGCAACTTGGGATGAGTTCAGGCGGCTCGAAAATCTCGGTCTGACGATGTATGGCCAAATGACTGCCGGTTCATGGATCTACATCGGGACACAGGGCATCTTGCAAGGCACATACGAATGTTTCGCCGAAATCGCCCGCAGAAAATTTAAAGGCACACTTGCAGGAACGATCACACTCACTGCCGGTTTGGGCGGAATGGGTGGCGCTCAGCCGCTGGCAATAACGATGAACGATGGCGTCGCGCTGTGCATCGATGTCGACCCGACACGTGTGCAACGACGAGTTGAAACTCGCTACCTAGATGAAATTGCTGACTCACTTGAAGACGCCGTTGCCCGTTGTGAAGCGGCAAAAAAAGCGCGTAAGAAACTTTCAGTTGGCGTCGTCGGCAATGCTGCTGACATGTTTCCAAAACTTCTCGCGCAAGGTTTTATCGCTGACATTGTGACTGATCAGACGAGCGCACACGACCCGATGAGTTATGTTCCAAACGACTTAACATCTGAAGCTGCAGAAAAACTTCGTGCAACAAACCCAGAGCACTACATCAATCGCTCTCGTGCTGCGATGGCTGCACATTGTGCCGCGATGGTCGGATTTCTAGACGCGGGCTCAGAAGTTTTCGACTACGGCAATTCGCTCCGACGTGAAGCGCAACTCGGTGGTTACGACCGTGCATTTGATTATCCAGGTTTCTTGCCGGCGTACATTCGTCCGTTATTTTGTGAAGGCAAAGGTCCGTTTCGATGGGTTGCGCTTTCGGGCGACCCTGCTGACATTGCCGCAACAGATCGCGCCGTGCTCGAAGAATTTCCTGACGACGAAGGCCTCGCCAAGTGGATGCGACTTGCCAGCGAGCAAGTTGCATTTCAAGGTTTGCCTGCGCGAATTTGTTGGCTGGGTTACGGCGAGCGTCATCGCCTTGGTTTACGTTTTAATGAGATGGTTAAGCGCGGCGAATTGTCTGCACCAATCGTGATTGGTCGTGACCATTTAGATTCTGGTTCGGTTGCGTCTCCATATCGTGAAACCGAAGCGATGATTGACGGCTCTGATGCAATCGCCGACTGGCCGTTGCTCAACGCACTTGTCAATACTGCGAGTGGCGCAACTTGGGTCAGCATTCATCACGGCGGTGGGGTCGGTATTGGTCGCAGCATTCACGCTGGGATGGTTTGTGTCGCCGACGGAACAGATCTCGCAACAGAAAAACTCTCGCGTGTATTAATGAGCGACCCAGGCATGGGTGTTATCCGCCATGCCGATGCTGGTTATGACTTGGCGATCGAAGTTGCCGATAAACGCGGCGTGCGCTTGCCAATGCGCGAAAAATGAGTTCGGTTCACGCAAAGTATGCGTGGCTCGGTGGCGAGTCTTGCTCGGCAAATGTTCGAATCACATTTGCAAATGGTTTGATTTCGGAGATTGAATCTGACGTTGCGCCGAGTGCTAGCGACTTGCGCATCGCGGGTGTCGTGATGCCGGGTTTTGTCAACGCACATAGTCACGCATTTCATCGCGCACTACGCGGAAGAACACATTCTGGTCTCGGTGATTTTTGGTCGTGGAGAACGTTGATGTATCAAGTTGCGAACCGACTGACGCCTGAAAATTATTTAGCACTGGCCACGGCCGTATTCAGCGAAATGGCACTGGCTGGTATCACTCATGTTGGTGAGTTTCACTATGTGCATCATCAACAAAACGGCAAGCAATATGACGACCCAAACGAAATGGGCAAAGTCATCATTGAGTCTGCTCAACGTGCAGGCATTCGTCTGACTTTGCTTGATGTCGCATATCTGCACGGCGGACTTAATGACGAACAACTTGGCGATGAGCAAAAACGGTTTTGCGATACAACTGTCGAACAATGGCTTAAGCGAGTAGAAGATCTCGGCACTGGCAATGCGATGCACACAATTGGCCTTGCTCCACACAGTGTTCGCGCTGTTCATCAAGCTGAACTCGCGCAAATTGCCAAATATCGAAACGATCGGGTCGTGCATATTCATGTTTCAGAACAACCTGCCGAAAATATTGCTTGTATCAAAGCAACGGGCCGAACACCAACGCAGCTATTAAGTGACGCAAATCTTCTTGGATCATTTACGACTGCAGTTCACGCAACACATCTAACTGCCGAAGATATTTCACTTCTCGGTAAGTCAAAAACCATGGCGTGTTTTTGCCCAACAACAGAACGCGATCTAGCAGACGGAATTGGTCCATCAAATCAATTAGTTTCTGCAGGCGCGTCACTTTCACTTGGTACTGATTCGCATGCCGTAATCGACATGTTTGAAGAATCACGCGCAGTTGAAATGAACCGACGACTAATTACCAATCAGCGCGGTGTGCACAGCAGCGATGAATTGCTCACAGCCGCAACCATCAATGGCGCAAATTCACTTGGGCGCAAGACTTACGGCCTAGTCGTCGGTGCTGCCGCAGACTTTGTGGCAGTTTCAACAGACTCGGTTCGCCTTGCATCTTTTGATGCCAAAAATGGCGCCGCGCATCTCGTACACAGCGCAACTAGTGCTGATGTGCGTGACGTTTGGGTTGGCGGCGATCAAATAGTTAAGGATCAAATACATCGTGCGATGCCAGATATCGCGGGGGCTTTGCGCTCAGCAATTAATGCACTGCTGTAATTACACTTAATCACTATGACTATTCTTCCTATTGCCACCATCGGTCACCCCGAGTTGCGTATTCGCGCTTCAGAAGTTGACCCAAGTGAAATTAAATCCGCCGAAATTCAAACTTTCATTGACGACTTGGTTGAAACGATGAGACATGCGAATGGCGCAGGTCTTGCAGCAACACAAGTTCTTCGACATCAGCGGATTTGCGCTGTTGAAGTAAATAACAATCCGCGTTACCCCTATAAGCCACAAGTACCTTTAACAATTCTGATTAATCCAGTACTCACACCGCTTGATGACGACATGTTTGAAAACAACGAAGGATGTCTTTCGGTGCCTGGTTTTCGCGGAAATGTTTGGCGCTACACATCAATTCGTGTCGAAGCCTTCGACCGAAATGGCAACAAAATTGATGAAATCATCCGCGGTATGACTGCATGCACATATCAACACGAAGTTGATCACCTTGACGGACTTTTGTTTATGGACAAAGTTAAAGACACAAGCACTTTCGCAACTTGGGATTCATTTGATAAATATAAGCACCACGATTTTGTTGTCAGAGTAAAGGAACTTGTCGCAAAGTTCGGTTCGTAGTGCTCGTAGTTACAGGCATCAGCACGCTTGTCACGAACGATAAGAGTCTTGAGCGCGGCAAACTCGGAATCATAAACAATGCGGCACTCGTTGTTGGCGACGACAACAAGATTGCATGGACAGGCGAAGCAATAAACTTGCCACGCGAATTCAATAGCGTCGCAATCAACGTCAATAACCGCGCGATTGTCCCTGGCTTCGTAGACAGTCACACACATTTAGTTTTTGGTGGCGACCGAGCTGCAGAGTTTGAAGCACGAATGTCGGGAAAAACTTACACAGCTGGCGGAATTCGAACAACGATGGCAGCAACTCGAGCCGCGACCACTGAGGCGCTAACCAACAATGCCCGCCGACTTGCCAATGAAGCATTGAATACAGGCACAACGACACTTGAAGTCAAATCTGGATATGGATTATCGGTAACCGATGAAGCAAGATCATTGCAAGTTGCTAGCACGATCACAAGTGAGACCACTTTTTTGGGGGCCCACGTTGTGCCACCAGACTCAAAAATTGATGAGTACGTCAACCTAGTTTGTGGTGAAATGATTACGAATTGTGCACCGAACGCAAAATGGATTGATGTATTTTGTGATCACGGCGCATTCGACGTCGACCACGCCCGAACAATTCTTGACGCTGGCGCAAAAGCAGGATTGGGTATGCGAATTCATGCCAATCAGCTACAACATGGCGGTGGTATTCAACTTGGCGTTGAGCTCGGTGTTGCCTCATGCGACCATTGCACACACATGAGCGATGCCGATGTCTCTGCACTCGCAGACACAAACGGTCGCACAGTTGCAACACTTTTGCCAACTGCAGAACTATGTACGCGGTCAAAGTTACCCGATGCGCGACGATTGCTTGATGCCGGCATCACAATTGCGCTTGCCTCAGATTGCAACCCTGGTTCGTCATATACGACTTCAATCCCACTTGTAATTTCACTTGCAGTTTTAAACATGAATATGAGTTGCGATGAGGCATTATGGTCGGCAACTGCTGGCGGTGCGGCAGCATTACGACGCACTGATATCGGGTCACTCCACATTGGTGCGCAAGCAGACTTTGCGTTACTTAATTCTTCAAGTCATGTTCACCTTGCATACAGACCTGGTGTGAAATTAGTTGACGCAGTTGTACGAAAAGGTGAGTGTGTTGCTGGTGCGTTGGCTTAAAATGATTACGTGCCAAATACAAGTAAAACTTTTCTAAAATCACCTGGCGACTGGCGAACAATTATTGTTGCGTTTGTTGTTTACCTTGGTTGGTTCGTGGCAGTATTCACGCACAAATATTTGCCCTGGTGGGCAACTTTTGCGTTGCTAACTTGGTTTGGTGCTTGGCACTTAAGTTTGCAACACGAACTCGTGCACGGTCATCCATTTCGAAACTCAAAACTTAATGCCGCACTTGCCTCTCTTTCAGTTACTTTGTGGGTTCCATTTTTGTCGTTCAAGCGAGATCACATCAGTCATCACAACACAACTCTGACTCACCCACATCTAGACACTGAGAGTTACTACTCGATGCCTGACAAATGGCAAGATTCTGGACGGTTTCTACGTACCCTGCATTGGGCCAACCGCACACTTGCTTTTCGTTTAACGGTGTGGTCGGTATTTAGTGCCGTGCACTATTTCATCGCTGATGCCTGGCGTGCGATTCGAAATGTAGATAACGCGAGATTTGCTTGGTTGTTACATATTCCAGCGATCATTGCAGTTGTTTTTCTAGTCACTCAAGCAGCTGATATGTCAGTTCTTGAATATCTGGTTGGTGGAGTTTTTGGTTCACATTCATTAAACATGATGCGCTCTTTTGCCGAACACAAAACACTCAGCAACGAATCAAGTCGAACTGCTGTAATTGATGCTGGCTGGCTAATGAGTTTGTTAATGCTCAACAACAACTTGCATATTGCACATCACGACGAGCCATCCACGCCGTGGTATTTGGTGCCAGAGACTGCCAAACGGCTCAATTCATTCGAGCGTGCCGCGCAAGTAGGCGTGCTCTATAGCGGCGGGTACAGCGAAATTATTCGACGCTTCACCTTTCGACCGTACGATCAACCTGTTTACGGGCAGTCTTCATAACATTTTCTAATTCTTTGTCTGACAACTAGAGTTCGTTCGTGAAATCTTCGCCAGTTACCATCAATTCTTCTGGGATGGAGTGCGACTCTGTCGTGAATGTCGCTCGCAACAATGCTGAAGTTGTGATCTCCGAGGGCGCTATTGAAGCGATATCTCGCTCAAGCAAAATTGTCGAAGACCTTGCCAAATCAGATCAGCCTGTGTATGGCATCTCAACTGGGTTCGGCGCACTCGCATCAAAACACATTGCACCCAAAGATCGTGTTGCTTTACAACAATCCTTAATTCGCTCGCACGCAGCCGGCATGGGTGATGTAGTTGAAATAGAAGTAGTTCGTGCAATGCAACTATTAAGACTGCGCACACTTTGCAGCGGCGCAACCGGAGTGCGACCAGTTGTCGCCCAAACAATCGCGGCGATGCTTAATGCCTCTATTACGCCAGTCGTTTATGAATACGGATCGCTTGGTTGCAGCGGCGACCTCGCCCCACTTTCGCATTGCGCACTCGCGTTAATGGGAGAAGGTGGGGTTTTTGACAAACTCGGAAACCGTCGACCCGCACTTGATGTTCTAAACGAAAATCAGATCAAGCCGATTGTGTTGCGCGAAAAAGAGGGTCTCGCCTTAATAAACGGCACCGACGGAATGCTCGGGATGTTGTTGATGGCGATAACAGATCTCAGTGAACTTTGCACCCTCGCCGATATTGCCACTGCACTTAGCGTTGAAGCATTGCTTGGCACAGATCAAGTTTTTGCGCCAGAAATGCACGAGCCACTTCGTAGTCATCCTGGTCAAGTCGCAAGCGCAGCAAATATTTTTAAGTTGCTCAAGAACTCGCCGCTCGTGGCATCACATCGCACCGATGACACTCGTGTACAAGATGCCTATTCGTTGCGTTGTGCACCTCAAGTTAACGGCGCAGTACGCGACACAATAACTCATTCGGCAAATGTTGCACAGCGCGAACTCGCTGCGATGATCGATAATCCAGTTGTCACAAGTTCTGGCGAGATTCGCTCAAACGGCAACTTTCACGGTGCGCCAGTTGGCTATGTTTTAGATTTTCTCGCAATCGCTACATGCGATCTTGGCTCAATCAGTGAACGACGCACCGATCGCCTGCTTGACGCAAATCGGTCAATGGGTCTGCCTGCATTTTTGGCATACAACGCTGGCGTTGATTCTGGTCTGATGATCGCACAGTACACACAGGCCAGCATGGTCTCAGAAAATAAACGACTTGCTGTACCGGCGAGTGTTGATTCAATCCCAACTAGTGCAATGCAAGAAGATCATGTCTCAATGGGATGGAACGCCGCGCGCAAGTTACGTCTCGCGATAAATAACTTGCGCCGCATTCTGGCAATTGAATTTCTCGCAGCATCACGAGCAATTGATTTTCGCGCACCACTTACCGCCTCGCCAGCTCTTACAAAAGTTATTGCCGAAGTTCGCAAAGTTGTCGACGGCCCCGGCCCAGACAGAATTCTTTCTCAAGAAATGTCAAGCGTCGAAACTCTGTTAGTGTCCAATTCTCTTCGAATCGCCGCCGAGTCTGTGACCGGTCCGCTCAACTAAATTACTTAACGATGTAAGTAACTGTTTTGATCATTTGGTCAAGATTTGAAGTACCTTCAGCCGCAAGGGTCACTGAGCAAACTCCTGCTTTTCGGAACCTGAGCACAACGGTCGAAGTACCAGTTGTCGAACAAACCGAGCGTGTCTCACTGCTGGATACAACTACGCGCTTACCTTTAGTGGTGACAAGTTTGCTTGCACTAATTGAAACTGAACTACCCGCAGCATATTTGGCGCCATCTTTTTTAAGACCAAGACTTGCAACTGTCACATCTTGGGTTGGCAAAAACTTCAACGGCACAACTGTGTCAAGTGCAGTGTCTGTTAATCCGCGGTGGTCGCGATAAACAAAAATTGAGCAATTATTCGCACCACACTCGTATGTTGTGCTTACTTTGTTTGCGTCAACTTTTGTGAAACTTGAGCGCAACATCAGAGTCAAAACATCAGTTACCGGCTGCGACCCTCGCGAAGCATCAGCAGTTGCCCAAATCATCGTGCCTTGTTCTGTAAGGCTGCCATTGCAAATCAGACCAGTTGCGGCCCGTTGACCAATTTGCGCATTAAAACACTGCGAGATATACACGCCTTGACCAGCAGGAATACTCGACAATTTAATTGAGACAACCTGAAGATCAGAAAGTTTCGTAGTTTTACTTAAAGTGACGCCAACTGCCGCCGAAACGGGCGATGCAACCAGAGAGAATGCTCCGGCGGAAACTAAAAGCGCGAGTGCTGTGCGAAGTATTGATTTGCTTTTCATATAAAAATCCTTTGTATCGGGGGGTGTTACAAATAATTAATTAGTTATGGAATCGTGTTAAATGTGATCGGCACAAAAACATCTTGTGTTCGATCGGTATAGCGAAGGTGATCAGAACGAGTTACTACACCACACTTAACTAAAGTGCAATCTAAATCTCCACTCTTAGCAACAACGCGCAAAGTAATGTTAAACGAGCCATCAGGCTGAAACTCAGTTGTGAGACCGATTGCATAGCTCGGCGGATTCGAACTAACCCAAACTGAACTCGGCGACGAACCGTCGATATTTATCCCACCAACACAAGTAGATTGTGCTCCTGGTGCTGCTTGAGTGCAGACGATTACGTAAACACCTTTCGAAATGTCGTAGCCAGATCCACGCACTGTGACTGATGTCCCATTTGGATTCAAGTTAGTTGTCTGACTCACCGTAAGTTTTGGTCTGCTGGTTGACGCAACAGATGTGGTTGTCAACTTCATTGTTGAAACTGGTGATTGTTGAACAGTTGTTGAAGCATTCACGGGCGTTTCTGCAACCACCGGAGCAAGTGAGCTCGTGCTCGACCCTGTTGCCCCAGATGCCACAGTAGTTGTCGTTGTTTGTAACGTTGGCGAAGTCGCGACTATTAATTGAGTGTCGCTTGATTGAGTATCTTGCGCAGCAGTTGCACATCCACCAATTGAAACGGCAATCAACACTGCATTCATGACTGGTGTAGCAAGTTTCATCTCGCAGAATTCTACCAACGTGACTTGCACTAGTAGATTGAGAAGGCTATGACAACTAGTGATATGTCGTGATTCAAGTCATAATGTCTGAACGTAGACACAAATTCAACCAGAGCTTCAAACAGAGCTTTGAACACCGCGTGAAATGTGCTTCAAAAGTTGCTCTTGTCATCACTTGTTTAACCCTGACAACCTCGGCTTGTACGAACTCAAGTACTAATTCAAAAATACCCCCTTCAGAATTGTCCAGCGAAACTATGCGACCAATCGTCATCGCATCTTCAGATTTCAAATTGCCAATCATTGATAAGCCGAATTCAAAACTACCTGTAACGGTTGAATCGGCTGATAACAAAACTGTGACGATTACAGACACTTCGCGCATAATCGTTCTAAATGACGCAATTGCCGAAATCGTAATTTCGCTCGGCTTTCTGAAAAATATTATTGGTCGAGATGCAACAACGACTATTGAAGCACTTAAACCTATTGTAAAAGTTAGTAGTGGTCACGATGTCAGTGCCGAGAGTGTGCTCTCGCTGAGCCCGACATTAGTTATTGGCGATACTCGTTCTGGACCACCAGAGGCAATTCAGCAATTGCGTGGAGCCGGTGTTTCTATTTTGCTGGCTCCTGAGGTATGGCAACTTAGCGAGATCGCGCCGCGAATAACGCTCATCGCTAAAGCACTCGGTGTTGTCGAATTAGGCGACAAGCTTCTTGATGAGACGCAATCAAAGATAGATCAGGCGTTAGCCCAATCAACCAAAAATAAAACTAATCCGCGTGTTGCATTTATTTATTTACGGGGCACAGCCTCAGTTTTTTTGCTTGGAGGTGAAGGCTCGGGTGCTGACGAAATGATTCAAGCCGCCGGTGGCATTGATGTCGGCACAGATTTGGGCCTCGCATCTTTCACACCATTAACAACTGAAGCAATCGTCAAAGCAAATCCGGACATAATCATTGTGCTGTCACTTGGGCTGAAATCAGTTGGTGGCATTGACGGTCTACTCTCGCTGCCCGGCATTGCCCAAACACCTGCTACCAAAACTCGCGCCGTAATTTCTATTGATGACGATTTATTGTTCTCTTTTGGTCCAAGAACAGGGTCGCTAATTGTCCGATTGGCGCAATCTTTTGACACACTAATGACGGCAATAAATTAATTGCGACCTCAAACCAAATGAACGACCTCCGACGCATCAATCCAAAAATTGTCGCCGTAGTACTTTGTGTTGCATTGGTCGTTGTTACTCTTAACGCGCTTTCAACTGGCGCATACACAATTTCGTTAAGTGAGCTAATCAAAGTTCTCTTACAAGGCCCCACGCGCAGCACGAACACCGAAAGCGTGAGTCACGCAGTGTTTTGGAACGTGAGACTTCCGCGTGTTGCACTCGCAATTGTTGTCGGCGCATCGTTGGCAGTTGCTGGAGTCGTGATGCAAGGAGTATTTCGAAACCCGCTTGCTGAACCTGCGACTGTTGGAGTTTCAGGCGGCGCGGCTGTTGGCGCCGTGATTGCAATCACACTCGGTCTTAGCAAGATCACACTTGGTGTGCAACTTTTTGCATTCATCGGTGGCACTTTGGCAACGGCAGTTGTTTATGGTTTGTCGCGTGTAGACGGCAAGACCGATGTAGTGACGTTGATTCTGACGGGTATCGCGATTAACGCGTTGTCGGGCGCGTTGATCGGACTCGCAGTTTTTATCGCCGACGATGACCAAATTCGCACGGTTACTTTTTGGAGTCTTGGATCACTTGGTCTCGCAACTTGGCGCGCAGTTGCAATGGTTCTGCCCCTCGCGATAATTGGTATCGCGTTAAGCACACGATATGCACGAACACTCGATCTAATGGCGCTTGGCGATCGGGCTGCATCTCATGTTGGCGTGCCTGTTGAGCGCGTGCGTTTACAGACAATTGCAATAGTTGGTTTGCTGGCATCAAGCGCTGTTGCCGCAACTGGCATCATTGCTTTCGTCGGATTAATTGTTCCGCACATTTTGCGTCTCGTGCTCGGGCCAAAGCATCGCGATTTGTTGTGGGCTGCAGCATTACTCGGCGCAATCGTCACACTTCTCGCCGATCTCGCTGCACGCACTTTACTTTCACCAGCCGAATTGCCTCTTGGCGTACTCACGGCATTGATTGGTGCACCGTTTTTTTTGTGGTTATTGCGCAAGATGCGTTCAAGCGAAAGCAGCTGGACGTGATTCAAAATATGCAGCAGATGATTAAGTGCGAAAATGTTTCAGTCATCCGTGGAGCAAAAACAATCCTCAGTGATATTTCACTACACGCCAACGAGGGTGAACTTATTGCAATTCTCGGGCCAAACGGTGCAGGAAAATCAACATTGCTTGGTGTTCTGGCAGGCGACCTTAGTCCCAATTCTGGAACTGTGCATTTTGGTGACGACCAAATCACGAGTCTTTCTAAATCAGATTTAGCGCTCCGGCGTGCGGTTCTTCCTCAACAAGTGACGGTCTCGTTTCCGTTTAGTGTCGAAGAAGTTGTCGAAATGGGTCGTGGGCCAAAATCAACAAGTGCCGATCAAGATTTGATTGAGATGGCGATGAAAAGAGTTGACGTGCTCGAAATGCGCAATCGCCTTTATCGCTCACTTTCGATTGGTGAGCAGGCTCGCGTCTCAATGGCGCGTATCTTGGCCCAAAATACGCAGTTATTGCTACTAGATGAGCCGACAGCTGTTCTCGATATTGGCCAACAAGAAAGACTAATGAGAATTGTGCGATCACTAGTTGACGACGGTCGAACAGTTATTGCGGTGTTTCACGATTTGAATGTGGCGATGTCATTTGCTGATCGAGTTATTTTGCTACAAAAAGGCAAACAAGTTGCAGACGGTGCACCTCGAGCGACCATGACTGCCGAAACGCTGAGCAATATCTACGAGCACAAAATCGATGTTGTTACAGTTAACGATGACACTGGCCCAGTTATCATTCCGTCGCCACGCGACCGAACTTAATTAGTTGCTAGCGAGGCCAGTTTTTCTTTAACTTTTGCTACAGACGGATTCGTCATCGCTTCACCATCAGAAAACACGAGTGTCGGAACCGTTTGATTGCCGTTGTTCACACGCTCGACTATCGCTACCGCATCTGGACTTTGCTCAAGATCTATCTCAGTGAATGTGATGCCGTCCGCATTGAGCATTGACTTGAGACGCTTGCAATATCCGCACCATTGCGTGCTGTACATCACAAAATCGCTTGTTGCCACGACCTAGATACTAGTTCTTAAAGTTTTCGATTACGAAGCGGAAAGTTAAGTTGATGCGTGGCTCATTGACTCGCTTGGTCTTTGCTACTTGATGCACCCAATATTGTTGTGACTTACCTGCCATAACTAACAGGCTGCCTGACTCAAGTTGAATTTTGATCGTCTCGCCAGTTTTGCGGTGACGCATGTCGAACCTTCGTGTTGCGCCAAGACTGACCGAAGCAATTGTTGGCTCTGGCCCGTTGCAAGCCTCGTTATCTGAGTGCCAGCCGAGGCCATCTTTACCGTTGCGATAAAAGTTGACGAGTGCAGAGTTGAACGATGTATTTGTCACTTCAGCGCATCTGTTGCGAATATCACTGAGAATTTCTGAAAACGGCTGCGCACGACGCATTACACCAGAATATTTATAACCTTCACCAAGTTCGTTATGCCAAGTTGAGAGTCTCGGTTCAAGCACCGTGTTACCAAAAATTGTTATCTCTGGTTGCTCCCACTGACTTTCATCTCTGATTTGGTTAAACGCCTGCGTCGCAAACTGGGTGTCTAAAAAATCGTTGTATAAAGTCGCAGTGCCATCAAGTGGCAAAAACTGTTGAGCCGTCAGTCGCACTATTTACAGCTTAGTTATAGGTGAGATAGACCAATTAATGACTAGTTAGAGAAACTTCACCGACAACTTTGCCCGGGTTCATAATGCCATTCGGGTCAAGAGCAAACTTAATTATTCTCATTACATCAACCGCCTCGCTGCCAAGTTCGCTAACAAGATATTCAATTTTACCGATGCCGATTCCGTGCTCACCGGTACAAGTACCTTCAAGACTCAATGAGCGCTTTACTAGCCGTGTATGAAATTCTTCAAGTTGTTCAATTGCTTGATGATCCTCTGGGTCACAAGTCAACAAAACATGAAAATTCCCGTCGCCCACATGCCCAACAATTGGCCCAAATATTTTCGAATCACTTAAATCTTTTTTGGTTTCTTCAACGCATTGCGAGAGTTTTGAAATCGGCACACAAACATCTGTCGAAAATATGCGACCATTAGGTTGATGTGCCCTGCATGCCAAACCAGCGTCATGTCTCGCCTGCCATAATTTTCTGCGCTCGGCTTCGTCAGTTGTCTGCAAAAATCCGTCTCCTCCGTGCCGCTCAAGAATCTCTCTGGCTTGGGCAATGTCAATCGCAGTCGATTCGGCTGACCCGTGAAACTCGAGCAATAAAAGATCTTTTTCTGGCAGGTCTGTATTCGAGTATCGATTAACTGCAACCACTGCATCCCGATCGACGAGTTCAATTCGAGCTACGTCTACGCCTAGTTGAATAACTTCAATTACCCCGTCAACAGCTTCACGAACTGTTTCAAATTGCATTGTCGCAGATGCGATAACTTCAGGAATACCAAAAAGTCGCAAAGTCAATTCTGTGATTACTCCGAGTGTGCCTTCTGAGCCAACGAATAAGTGCGTAAGGTCGTAGCCAGCAGAAGTTTTTCGCGCACGGCGCGAAGTTGTAATTATTTCTCCATTTGCAGTTACAACTGTCATGCTCATTACAAGTTGTTTCATCGCGCCGTACTTCACCGTCGTTGTGCCCGACGCGCCTGTTGATGCCATTCCACCCAAAGTCGCATCAGCGCCTGGATCAACCGGAAAGAATAATCCGTAACGCGATAAATATTCGTTTAGTTGTTTGCGACGCACACCGGGCTGAATAGTGCAGTCAAGATCTTCGCCGCTAACTCGCAAGATTTTGTCCATCTGCGAAAGGTCAAGCGATACGCCACCACGAATTGGTGTGCTGTTGCCTTCAAGCGAAGTGCCCGCACCCCACGCAACAACTGGCGTCTTGTTGTCGTTGCAAATTTTCAGCGTTGTCGCAACATCTTGCGTGCAGGTGGCAAACACAACTGCATCGGGCAAAGTTGGCGTGTGAAAACTCTCATCTTTTGAGTGATGCTCACGAATTGTTTCGTTGACACTCACCTTCTGCCCAAGCGCCGCCCTTAATTCTTCAATCATAGAACTATGTGTAAGTAGCGTCATCTGTTCCTCTAACTGATAACAAGTATTAGGTTCTTCGTTAATTTACAACCCTAGCGTTTCAGCGATTAAGGTATTTTCATCATGAGTTACCAAGATGTAAAACAGCGTTTAGATGCAGGCGAAATAATTGTTTTAGACGGCGGTACTGGCACAGAACTGCAACGACGTGGCGCACAAATGGACCCTTCAGCGTGGTGTGGACCAGCATCGCTTAACAACAGCGAGTTGCTGACGCAAGTTCATCTCGATTACATCAACGCTGGTGCTGATGTGATCACTGCAAACACTTTTGCATCGTCGCGGTTGATGCTTACCCCAGCAGGATACGCAGATCAAGTAAAAGAGATCAACGAAATCGCAGTTGAAGCCGCGTTGCGCGCACGCGACTTGGCGTCGTCAAGTTTGCCGAGTCGCAAAATCGCGGTCGCAGGTTCACTCTCGCACATGTTGCCCGTCGCTGCTGGCACTGCAAAAGTTGATCAGGCCCAAGTGCCGTCAAATGACGAACTCGCACACGCATTTGGCGAACTCGCAGGTATTTTGAAATCTTCTGGCGTCGATCACATCATGTTAGAGATGATGTACGAACCTAATCGCGTGCCGCTTGCACTGAATGCCGCGCTTGCGACGGGTCTGCCAGTTTGGTTGGGTATGAGTGCGCGTCGCGCGCCTGATGGTCGCGTGATCAGTTTTGATCAGCATCAAGAAATTGCACTCAGCGAGATCACTAAGTTGATCCCAAAGACTGGTGTTGACGTGGCTGGCGTAATGCATACTGGTTCCGAGATAATTGGAGAAACACTCGCGGCGATTCGCCAAGACTTCGCTGGCCCGCTCTCGGCATATCCAGACTCGGGCTACTTCGAAATGCCTGACTGGAGATTCGTCGATGTCATCTCACCAGATCGTCTCAAATCTTTTTACGCCGAATGGATTAGTCACGGCGCGCAACTCATCGGCGGCTGTTGCGGTCTCACCGTCGATCACATCCACGCCGCCACCCACACCGTAAATACGCGAAATCGCTAGATTTTGAAGACTAATTAATCAAGTCGTGCGCCAACGGGGTGCCGCGGGCGATATCTTTTTTTGCTTTTTTGCCGAGAACTTGTTCATAAAACTTTGGTGCCAGCCCGTAACCAGGTCGAATCGCACGTACGTTACGCTCAGTCAAAGTTTCGCCCACTTTAATATCTTCAACAACATAAAGGCTTCGTCGAAATACAAGTGATGCTTTTTCTTTTTCGGTTGGGCCATCATGCACTTCGCCCATCGCTTGCCATGCTCGTTCGGTTTCAATCACAAGTTGCGCCATCTCCGCGGGTTCCATTGAAAATGTGCTGTCAACTCCACCGTCTGCACGATCAAGTGTGAAGTGTTTTTCAATCACTGTTGCGCCAAGCGCGACGGCTGCAACTGAAACTCCGATGCCCATTGTGTGATCCGAAAGACCAATCTCGCACCCGTATCGCTTTCGCATTTCTGGAATCGTCAGAATATTTGAATCGTCTGGAGTTGAAGGATACGTACTAGTGCACTTAAGTAACACCAAATCTTTACATCCAGCCGAACGTGCAGCCTCAACTGTCTCGTCAAGTTCTGCAAAAGTTGTCATTCCGGTTGAGATAATCATCGGTTTGCCTGTTGCTGCAACTCGCCGAATCAGCGGGAGGTGAGTGTTCTCAAATGACGCAATTTTGTAACACGGAACATTAAGTTGCTCTAAATAATCAACTGCCGTGTCATCAAAGGGTGTGCTGAAAGCAATCATTCCATGTTGGTTCGCACGATCAAAGATTGGCTTATGCCACTCCCACGGTGTGTAGGCCTTCTCATAAAGTTCATAAAGCGATGATCCTTTCCAGAGATTGTCAGCATCGGATATGAAAAACTCTCGCTCACGAATATTGATGGTGATCGTGTCAGCCGTATACGTCTGGATCTTCAAAGCGTGCGCGCCAGCCCTCGCTGCCGCATCAACAATCTCAAGTGCTCTTTCTAATGATTGGTTGTGATTGCCCGACATCTCAGCAATCACCAACGGCGCACTCCACGCCCCAACTTCCAACTCCCCGAGCTTCATCACTTTTAAACTCTAATCGGACCAACCGATAATCACCATCTGACGAAACTGCTCTATAAGTTCACATCAAATCATTTTCATGACCCTAGAAATAGCAAAATATGTTCTTTGCCTTCATAAAAATAAATTTCCGATATATCCCATCCGACGTTTAATACAAGCGCTCGGTAGCACAAGACGCATACGAGTACTTATCAAGCACGAATGTAGATCTTTTCTTAAACTCCAACTCAACGTATCTGCCTATTTCAATTTCAGATTTACTTACAAAGTAGGTCGTATTTCGATAAAAGTTCATAACATCCTCTGGATTAGTAAAGTACTGCGGGTTTTTGATAATGGATGTTTGTACCACTCCAAAGTTCTCCTTAAGGAAACTTTCTAAAACTGACGTCCGAAAATTCAGACTTAAATCCACTCCATCAGGAATTGCATGAAATTTTCGAGCCAATTCAACGAATCCATGCGGAGTCTCTGGGCCTAATATGCACAATTTACCATTTGGTTTAAGTCGCTGGGTCATGGTCTGCAAAACCTCTTTTGGAAATTTTGCATAATAAATTGCATAAGCCGAGAATGCAAGGTCATAATTTTGATCCGAGTCACCTATCAATGCGCTGAGACTATCCATGTCACCAACAACACCTTTAGCCCGAGTTACGCCCATCACTTCTGCTTCAACTTTTGATACAGATTCAGCTGAAATATCAAGAAAGGTGATTGAGCCACCCTTACCGATCGCACGGCTAATCGTGATCGTCTGGGATCCAGTGCCACACCCAACCTCTAGAACATCATCGTTCAAACGCGGTGATAAAAAGTTATGGGCCCAGTCTCCAAAATTGATTTTTTGAGACTTCTTATTGGCGTCCACTCGAGCATCGAGAGACAGCCCAGAACTAGCCATTTTTTGAAAATCACTCATTTCGTTCCTTTATCTAGTCTAAAAATTATTTGAAAAAAACTAATTTAATCGTCAAAGATAACGCAAAACTTGTGCCTGATGCTCACGGAGTCCTTCTTCCAAGAATGAACGCTTCCGCAGCATTCACCCCACACGACGCGCCTCGCCAATGAGCAAGATGTTTTACACCTTCAACCGATCGAGGGTGCGGCCAATCTCTTAACTCAAATGCGTACTGTTCAAGCGCTTTAATCTTTACGTCAAGACTTTCCGAAATATCTTCAAACCAGTTTGGTATAAAGGCTTCTTCGTTACTGGAGATTTGCCACTCAGTGCTAGAAGGTACTTCAAAAAACAAAATCTGCTTGACACATTGGTCCGAAGTCGGCCGACATGCAGTGATAACTGCTTGATTGACAACACGATGATCAACATTTAGATCGCCACCGAAGTGCGTTAAGACAACGGATGGTTTAGTTCTCAAAACAATGCCTTCAATAAATTTGATAATTTCTAATATCGGGACAGAGTCAAGTTTATTATCCGGGAAGTCCCCGAACAAAACATTCTTAACCCCAAGAACTTTTGCTGCCGACATAGCCGCCTGTCTTCTAGTCGCGATCTCAGATGTGCCTAAGTTACCATCGCGGGAAGTCACCCCATCAGAGACAAACATAACCGCCACTTCGGCACCTGATCTCACTCGCGCGGCTATCAAGCCACCACAACCTAAGACTTCATCGTCTGGATGAGCCGCAACCACAAGCATCGAAGTCACTGGCAACATAAATCTTCGCAAATCAGCAAATTTAATGACATGCTCATTTATAAAAGGCTACAGATATACAGCCCAACTTTCAGCTAAAGAATTAATTTAGTCACAACAACTTACCGTTGATCATTACACATTCATGTTCTTGATCCAAAGTTCGTAAGAGTTCCCATCAATCTCGAAATGCGCGGGGTACGCAGAGTTATCGGCAACACGCAATAAATTGAATTGTTCTCGAATCGATTTGTGAATGTCAATTTGACTATCCGCTGGAGTTCTCTTCGCATAGAAACTACTAATACCTTGTTGTTTTCTCGCACCACTCAGCACATCAGGATAATTTTCTATGAATTCACGACACAGTTTGATTGTTGCGACTGCTTGAATTTCTTTCAATTGAGTAAACAATTCACTGCCTTTGAATCTCATCTGACCCGTCAAATAAATAGGCCCGCTATCCACTTGATTACTTGCCTCAAACAGGGCTATGGAAATTTCTTTTTTGCCTTCCAAAATCTGCCAAGTTAGTGGAGACCATCCTCGACCGTGCGGCAGATTACTTTCGTGAACGACGAGATTGTTGCTAAATTTTGATAAAATTACCTGAGAGACAATTCGGGAAAAACTAAGATAGAAGCAGAAGTCAGCATTAATCAGATCTTCAGATCTATGGACATGAACAACGTTGTGTCCAGACTGTAATAACTCAAACTTGAAATCTCTGAGGTAAGAATTAACCCAGGAACCTTCGTCGCTAATGAACGCGATAGAAAATTGAGGTGCTGGGGTGAGCGACACATCCGAAACTTCAGTAAAGCCAAGTTTGAAAAAAGTAGAACGCGATCTGGTATTACTGTTCTTATCGATTGCCTTCAGCGGTATTGCGTTTCGATTTTGGAAACACTTTACCGATAGATCAACTGCGGTTGCCGCCCAACCACGACCGCGCACTAACTCGTCTAATGAGTAATCAATTTCCGCAGTTCCATCAACTAACTCAAAACGAATCTGCCCGACCGGTAGACCTGATGCCTCAAGCACGTACATCTCAGATGATTCAGATTTGATCTTTTCGGTGAACCACTTCTGATGCCGAGTCCACTCGACATCACCTGAATTCAAAGAGTTCTTGCGAACCTGAGGATCATTTGCCCAATTAAAATAATCTATACAGTCGGGCTTAGTTGCAAGCCGGACTTTCAATTCTTCTTCCGAGGTGGGACACATCGCTTCTGCAACTCGCTTGCAACCTTTACCGTCAACGACAATTTGTGATGTAAATGAAACCGCTCCGAGTGCAGACGGCGTCTTCAAGAACTCGCGCACTGCACCAGCAACTGATTCGTTAGAAACTTCAGATTGCGGGCCTAGATAACGAACGAAGCCTTCTCCCCCTAACTTCTCACATGTGGGCACTTGATTCTCTGCAATGCTGACAATAATTGATGGCACACCAAGACACATCCGCTCCCAAGTAGTCGTGCCGCCAGCACCAATTGCAAGGTCTGAATTACTCATGATTTTCGCGAAGTCATCGCTAGATTCGTGAAACTGAATATTCGAACCATATTGATTTGTTGATCCTGGTTTAAAATTTTGGTTTTGTGCACCAATAACGACGTCAATTGCTAAATTCAAAAACTCGTCACCGCTAAGTGCATCAAGAACTGTCTTAGTTAAATTTTTCGGATCAGAGCCGCCGCAAAACACAAATACGCGCTTCAACTCAGTTCTCGGCGTCACCGAAACTTCGCGTAATTTTGCAAAAACTGAATTCAGCATTGCGTATTTTGGGCCAATCAGAAACTTACATGTCTCCGGCACCTGCCGCTTAAAAATCTCGACTGTGCGATCCGAGTAATTCTGATCAATTAACAAATCACAATCGTGTCGCCGATCAGCGAGGTCTTCAATGATCGCAATTTTTGATACATGTGGTCGCATAATTTGCTCCCATTGTTTATCAAGTACATAGCTATCAACGATCAGCCAATCAGGGCACAAGCCCACCAAAGCCTCAACGGTTTGAGTCGCGTCTTCTTGTTGATCGTAAACTTTGTTGGTCACTAGCGGCGGCAACAACACAGTTTTGAACATGCAATTTTCTAGAACTTTAAAACTTTGCGACTCGTCATCTCGACAGATAAACAAAACTTCATTTCCCCGACTTCGCAACTCCTCGGCAAGATTCACGCATCGCGACAAGTGTCCAAACCCAACTTCACTCGATGCATCAACCCTGAATACAGTCTTCATGCTTGACTTCTAAGGTCTGCTCTCAAGATTAGTTAAGCCTTGTAAATCCAGAATGCGCAACAGGCCCATTGAGTAATGTTCGAACATCCAAACCATTTTCACACTTATTAATCAACTCAAAAGATGATTCAAGGTTTACAAAATAAGCATCAATCAGTTCAGGAGTATGAGCCACACTCGCATAAAGACTTGTAGTCGCCAAAAACCCCTTGGACAGCATTTCTTGGGTCAAGAGCGTTTTATAAGCAGCAGCGTTTAGTCCCGAAAATGCAAAAGACGGAAGTGCTGATAGCCCCGCGGTAGTAATCGTAAGTTGATGATCAGATGCAAGCGATCGCCACCTCTCAGAAACATCTCTTCCGATTTTGGTCACGATATCCCACGACTTAGTTCGCTCCATCACTTCGAGAGTCTTGAGACCTGCGACTGGACCGATTCGCTCGGTCCAAAAAGTACTGCTGATAAATGTGCTCTGAGCTGATTCCATAATCGCACGCCGTCCGATTACTGCAGTAATTGCGTAACCATTCCCCATTGCTTTTCCAAACATCGCCATATCTGGTTCAACACCGTAAATTTTGTGCAGACCACCAAATGTCTGACGAAATCCTGAAGTGCACTCATCAAATATAAGAACAATTCCCTTTCGAGTTGCCAATTCACGAACTTTGCCCAGAAAGTCATTCTCGGGTCCAAAATTGCGAGACACTTCCATCTTGATCACACCAATATCATTCGTTTGAACAAGAACTTCTAGACCTTGAAAATCGTTGTAATTGAACGGAAGGATGGTACCCCTAAGTTCTTCAGGAACGCCATTCGGTGCAAGGCCAGGAAGCAAATGACCAGCTAGGTTTTTTTCGTCGCCGAGGTTTGCGGCGAGATACCAGTCATGCCAGCCGTGATAACCGCAAATCGCAACTTTTGATTTTCCAGTAGCAGCTCTGGCAATTCTCACGGCGATTGAGTTCGCTTCTCCTCCAGATCGAGCGAACCGCACCATGTCGGCCCACGGGTGCAATTCAATTAATTTCTCGGCTAGGTAGACCTCTTCGGGACAATTAAGCGTTGACATATTGCCTTTATCAATAACGCTTCGAACAGCATCGTCAACTTCGTCGTTGCCGTAGCCAAGGATATTTGTGCCAATGCCCATAATTGACATATCAATAAATTCATTTCCGTCTAGATCCCACACTCGACATCCTTTTGCTTTTTCAAAGTAAGCAGGCCAGTGGTCGGGCAAAAACATCTCAGATCGTTTAGAAAGAAGCATATTTCCACCAGGAATTACTCTCTTGGCACGCTTCCACAACTTTTGGCCAGAACTCATTGAAACTCCCTCGTTACGTATCAAACCATAGTTCGCCGCAAATAAATTTGGTTGTTGCGCTTCAAGCTCAAGTACTTCCAACCAAGAAAAATTCATTCTTGGGGCAAAGAAATTAAATATATTTTTAATTACTTCAAAGTCAGCCTGCTCGTCTACCGTCCACCTATGTGAAGAATAATCGTTTTCTGATCTAATAGTCGCTCGTGAAAACTGCGCGTTTTCACGCAGATAAGGCGTAACGTGCTCGCGATCGTAAGATTTCGTGGCCTCATTTGCAGAACACCGCAGCGCTGCAATCGAAAATACCTCGGTATCTAAACCATCAGGATATGAAGGTGGTTGAATATTGCTTAAGTAGTCAACTTTGCTTTTAATGAATTTTTCAACACACTGGTCAACTATTTCAGGATCAATTAACGGACAATCTCCCGTTACGCGAACTATTACTTCAGCATCAACAAGTTCTGCTGCTCCCAGATATCTTGCCAGCACATCAGCCTCACTGCCTTGAAAAACCTTAAAACCAAGCGACTCAACATGGCTAATGAGGGCACTATTGCGGTAGTCATCGGAAGTTGCCAGAACTATCTCAGCAATTGACTTTGTAAGAGAAAGTCTTTGCAGTAGTAATTCAATCATTGTCTGACCGTTAATTTTCTTCATAACTTTGTTCGGTAATCGAGTCGACCCCATACGTGCCTGAACAATGGCCACAACTTTCATTACTGCCCCCACATCGAAGGATCAATCAATTTTTGATCAACTTCCAATTCAAGTCCATCAACTTTTTGAGCCGGACTGCTGAATGCATCAACTATTTCCCGCAACTGCGTTGCACTATCAACGCCCACGACAATTTGCGATACTTGATCAAAACTTTTAACATGCCCAACACAATTCGCAAGGTCTGACCTGCCTGATACATCAGAAAAGTCATTCCATCGTTTAAAAGTTTCGCACCATTGTTGAAAGAGTGCAGTCTTTTGAAGTTGTCTTGAAACTAATAATCCCTGAAGAAAAATAGATCTTGCATGAACTTCTACTTTATGTTCACTAAGTTGCTTTAACCACCCTGAACTTTCAATGCGGTTATCCAAAATATTTAACGGAGCTTGAACAACATCAACCGAGTAACGAGATGAAATTGTCGCTATGTCACCAGGGTTGTAAATTGAAACGCCAATTTTGTTGACGAGGTTTTCGTCCTTGATTTTCTGCAACTCCGAAAAAATCTGATCACCGTTTTGACCAATCAAATCTTGTGCGTTGTGTACCAAGACCGTATCAATTGACTTGACTTGAAGATCTAAAAACATTTTTTCAATTTGACGACCTACATAGCCGGATATGTCTTTGCAATCAGGTTCTAAACTTGAAATTTTTGAAATTACTCTCCAATCTCTTAATCCGATAGATCCAAGTACTTTTTGACTAGCACCATAAGCAATTGCGGTGTCTAAGCAGCTGATTCCAACTTGCATTGCAATTTGCAAAATATCAGCTACAGAATCTGCCGAAATTTGACCCGACTCATTCGAGACGCCATAAGGCAGTCCAAAATTGGCGGTGCCGAGTGCAAGCATTGGCATCTGTGATGCTAGAAGATCGTTTGGTGGCCGAGTGGGGTCATCAATTTTTGTACAACCTCAATTTGCTGCGCGTCAGTAAGTAGAGGGTACATCGGCAAACTAATTGCTTCGGAATAATATTTTTCAGCCTCAGGAAAATTATTTTTATCGTAACCCATCGCTGCATAATACGGCTGGCGATACACCGGAATGTAGTGCAAGTTTGCAATCACTCCATTGGCACGTAGTCGCTCAAAAACTTCACGCTGCTTTGTCTTCAACGCTTTGAAATCTGGGCGAACAATGTAAAGGTGAAACGAAGAATAACCATCCGGATGTTGCCACGGAGTCTTGATCGGCTTGTTAGCGAACAATAAGTCGTATTGATGCGCAAGCTGCTGACGGCGCTCAACATATTCATTAAGACGATCCATTTGGCTAGCGCCGAGCGCCGCATAAATATCTGTCATGCGGTAATTGAAACCCAGTTCAAGTTGCTCGTAGTACCAAATACCGTCAGATGGCTTCGTCAATTGCTCAGCATCACGAGTAATTCCATGACTGCGCAGACGCTCCATCTGCATATGCAAAAGCGCATCGTTAGTAACCGCGACTCCACCTTCGCCAGTCGTAATAATTTTGACCGGATGAAAACTAAAAACTGCAATATCGCTATAACGGCAATTCCCAACCGGTTCGCCAAGATACTTGGCTCCAATCGCGTGCGATGCATCTTCGATCACTTTGAATCCGTATTGTTTCGCCAGGGCACCAATCGCTTTCATGTCACACGATTGGCCTGCTAAGTGCACGGGGATGACTACCTTTGGCAAGCGTCCACTCTTCTGCGCAACCTCAAGTTTTTCTGCAAGGCGCTCAATACTCATGTTGTATGTTTTTGGGTCGATGTCAACGAAGTCAACATCAGCCCCGCAATAGCGCGCGCAATTTGCACTTGCGACAAATGTGATCGGGCTAGTCCAAACGAGGTCACCAACGCCAACGCCAAGGGCCATGCACGCTATGTGTAATGCCGAAGTCGCGCTATTCACGGCAGTTGCGGTCGCGACGCCGCAATATTCGGCGACCGCACGCTCAAAAACTGGCACCATCGGACCTTGAGTTAAATAGTCAGACTGCAATACCTCGACGACCGCCTTGATGTCTGCTGCGGTTATCTCTTGCCGTCCATATGGAATTGTCATCAGTGTCCTTAACGCTCTATTAAACGATACAAGCCTCAAGCATCTAGGTCTCGGAAAGCTCGATAATACCTGACTAAATTAGTCAGGTTTAACGATACGATGTGGCGCATGACAAAGCGCTTTCCTTTTCCGAACCCTGCGAACGAAACCTCAGCGCGGCTCGTCGCCGCCGGTGTCGTTTTAATCAGTGCATTTTTTCTGCTCACAAATTCAACCCTCGTCCTCATCGCGTTGACATACGGTTTCGCCGCACGTGTCGCCGCCGGCCCAGCATTCAGCCCACTCGCGCTATTCGTGACACGCATCGTCACACCAAAATTAAATTTCAATCACAAATTTGTGCCTGGCCCACCAAAACGATTCGCTCAAACAATTGGATTAACCTTTGCCGCAACATCACTCGCCCTCACATTGCTCGGCTTTTCAACTGTCGCACAACTTGTAATCGCTGCGCTAATCATTGCCGCCACTCTCGAATCTGTTTTTGCAATTTGCCTCGGCTGCATCATGTTTAGCTTCTTGATGAAACTCGGCGTGATTCCGCAAAGTGTGTGCGAATCTTGCAATGATATTTCGTTGCGCGCACTCGCCTAGTTAGTTTTATTTTTTGCGGCGACGAGATAGTCGCTCAGATCTGCATCGTGAGTCATTGACCAATAGTCAACAAACCGCCATGGCATTGGCGAAAATATTCGACCTTGCGAATTTTTGTACCAACTATCCATGCCTGGGTGCGACCAAACAAGTTGATCGTGTTCATCATCCACTGCTTTGTTATACCCATCATGTACTTCGGGGCGAACATCAACTGATGAGATTTGCAATTCAATCATCTGTGTGATGCAACTTGTGATGTAACGCATTTGGCATTCGGCCTGAAAAATCACACTGCCACCGTGAGCCACATTCGTGTTTGGTCCATACAAACAAAATAAATTCGGAAAGTTCGGCATCGTCATACCTTTATATGCGCGCGGATTATCGTCACCCCACGCATCTCGTAGCGTCGTGCCATTACGACCAGTTACAGCCACCGAAGCAAGCATCTTGCCGGCTTCAAAACCAGTCGCCAAAATAATTACATCGACTTGGCGTGATGAACCGTCATGGGCAACTATTTGATTGCCGTCAATATGATCTACCCCAGATGCAACTAGTTCAACATTGTCTCGCCTGAGAGTCTTGTACCAATCGTTATCGACGAGAATTCGTTTGCCGTATGGCGGATAATCGGGCAAAGTTTTCGCTACTAATTCATCGTGACCCTCAAGTTGTGCAAGCAAATACTCGGTGAGTTGTAATCGATGTTTATCGTTGCGCGAATTCATTGATCGTTGCTGGTGTGGCCAATTTTCATCTCGCCGCAAGGTCGGCAACAATCCATCTCCAAATCTCCAGAAAAGACCAAACCGATACCAGTCAAAATAAAACGGCACATTCTCAAACAACCACATGGTTTGTGGTTTGACATCTCGGTGATAGTCATTGCTTGGTCGCACCCATTGCGGTGACCGTTGAAAAATTGTCACATCACTGGCTTGCGACGCGACAGTACGCAGAATCTGCATCGCACTTGCCCCAGTACCAATGATCGCAACTCGTTTGCCAGAAAGATCAATATCGTGGCGCCACTGCGCCGAATGAAAGCACGGACCAGAAAATGATTCGATCCCCTTAATGAAAGACTTTTTAGGACGATTGAGTTGCCCAACGCCAGAGATTACGACGTTGGCGTGAGACTCGCGCAACTGACCGTCTTGATTGCGCAATACTACTTTCCACATTTGAGTCGCTTCATCCCAAGTCGTAGACACGACTTCGGTGTTCAAACTAATTCGGTCAGCAATTTTGAACTTTTCGGCAACTGATTTACAGTAGTTTAAAACATCAATTCGCTTTGAAAAATACTTCGGCCACCGATGATTTGGCGCAAACGTAAACGAATAAAAATGATTTGGAGTATCAACACCTGCTTCGGGATAATCATTCACGAGCCAAGTACCACCGATCTCGGCATTTGCGTCAGCCAAGATCCACGGAATTCCAAGACGATCAAGTTTGATCGCCGCGCAAATTCCAGAGAAACCTGCACCAATTATTAAAACCGTGAAGTTATTAAGTGTCTCGCTTGAGTCAGCCGATAGCTTCGTCCAACTGATATCGCGTTGCGTCAAACCCATCGCCTCCATCATCATCGGCGCATATTCGGGTGCGACCTCTTCGGCAACACACAGACTCATCATTCTTGTAAATAGTTCAGTGTTGGGTGGTGACGCAATTTTTCGCTCACCTGCAGAAATCTCGCCGAGCACGATTGCCAGCGCCTCACGAATTTGTTGTTGTGCCGATTCGGCAATGCCACCAGACTCATCGGCAAATAAATTCGTATCTCGCTTCGGCAAATATGGCTCGCGCAACCAGGTTTCGTCACCAGTCAGATGAACTAAACACATCAATAGCGTCGGTATTGAGGCTTCTTGAAATGCCTGCTCAAAAGTTACACTCATGTTGATCTCATTGCTCTGGTAATTGTAAACACCGCATAAGCACCAAACGACACGGCAAGAAAAACAATAACTACGTAATAGATAGTCGGCAATGTTCGACCATTTACCAACACATAAGCATCAGGCGTGATGTAACTCACAAAAGCAATAAAGCCCCAAAAGAGCACCGAGAGTTTTTGCTTGCTGAAGTGATTTGAAACTGCTTTTGCCGAACTAGCTGCATAAATTAATGAAGACGAAATTTCAACCGAGGCAAAAATTTTAGTACTGATTCCGTATTCAGAAAGCCACACAGACACAGCGCAGATCCTTGCAACCGACCAAAGCAGCACTACGACCATCCACGTCACAGACAACGTCAATTGACGACTTAATAATTTCATGGTACTAAGCAGAGTACAATCACATGAGTCGTGCGAAGCAAAATCAAATTTAAATCAAATCAAGTAGATCTCTCAATTCATGGTTTAACAGTCACCGGAATTTTGGCTGGCATGGCAGCGCTCGTCGCAGTACTTGATAAATCGCCTACAGCCGCAGTTGTTTGGATGATGATCGCTGTTCTGATTGACGGCATTGATGGCCCAATCGCTCGACGTTGGATGAGTAATTCGGAGTCACCAAGATTTGATGGATACATTTTGGATCTTGTAATTGATTATGTAACTTGCGTGGTTGTACCCGCTGCATTTATGTGGCAGTTCGAAATTGTCCCGCACGATTTAACTGGCCAATTGGCTGTAGCCGCAATTCTTGGATCGTCAGCATTATGGTTTAGCCAAACAACCATTGCCAATGCACAGCATTGGTTTAGAGGCTTCCCTGCCGCATGGAACCTGGTTATCCCGACTATTTGGCTATTGGGTCTAGATACGAACCTGAACATAGCAATCTCTTTTTTATTGGCGATGCTGACTTTAAGTAACGTCGAGTTTCCTCATACGTTGCAGGTTTTAGAATTTCGCAAACTGAATGTCTTCGCCACTTCTTTTTGGATGCTAGTGATCATCGTATTTTCGATTCGGACACGAGAACTATCAACACTTGAAAACAGCATGCTCCTATTCGGTCCAATTTGCATTAGCGCAATTGTGATTAAGCATAAATTTGAGAAACTTGAGCTCGTAATCACTGACTAAAAATCAACGCTGTGTCGGAAATTTTCGTACTAAATCGTCTATAGTTACGCATTGGAGGAATTATTTAAATGAAACCAGAAACAGTTTTACGAGTCACGACCCTCTTATCGGCAGGCGCCAGCCTCGTGCTGAGCGTGTGGCTTTATTTTCAGAGTTCTTCGGTAGAAGACCGACTGAACGGAATCTACGTTGGCGTTTGGGTGCCTTCAATTCTCGCTCTTGGAGCATTTTTGTTATCTGGTAAGAGCGCAAAGGACTGACCATGTCACTTGGAGCACTATTCGGTTTTGGAAGTGTGATCTTTTTAATTGTTATGACTGGTGCATTTGTCTACGGTATGACAGTGCTCAGGGCTGCTGCCGACCGTGGAAACTATCGACCAGGATCATCAAAAAACTAAACGCGTTTAGGCAAGCCAACGCGAACTTTTACTCCGCTAGAAAACATCACATGCGGTTCACCGTTGATCTCAGTTTTTGGCGGTTCAAAACCAGCAGCCACAACTAACGAGTCATCAAGTGAAAGAATCTTGGCGCGTTGCAATTGCCAAGGATCGTGCGAGATCGGCGCGTAACGCAAACTGCCGCCACGAGTCGTCGTGTATAAACCCCATCTTGCGCTCAAAAATACTTCTAGCGGAGAAGGCTCAGCAATCGGCTCTAAAATTTTTAAGTGAATCTTTGTTTCTGCATTACCGCGAGGCCACCTGCGCACAACTGATGTATGCAATTCGTCGCCAACACGTTTGTTGCTCGCCTTGCCAAAGCAGTAAGGCAATGTATAAGTCGTACGCGCGACGATAGTCGGCAGCAACCGATTGATATCCAACGAACAAAACCAAACGCCAGGTATCTCGTTGCGACGAACATAAGTGCGCACATTGACCTCGGGAAAAGAACCGAGATACGGCACCGCCGGCAAAACCGGCACGCCAATGCCGCGCATCGAAAACGGAATTAGCCCGACCCACGCCGAGCCATCACATACATCAACTTCAAGACCCGGTGGCAAAATGCGTGCAACTTCTTCAACTTTGTAGCGATAGTGAATGTAGGCAAGGTCATACCAGCCTTGTTTCATTACCGCGCGTCGCACGGGTTGCGGACAATCTTGCGACGACATCATCTCTCGTCGTTATGCCTGAAGGACTTGCAAGATCATTACAAAACACACCACTGCGCGCAACGACCACGCAATTGTGCGCGGCCAATTGGTCACAACTAGTCGTCGTCCAACATCTGCAGTCGGGTTAGTCGCCATTTTTGCATGCAACGGCACAGAAACAAACACAGTGCTACCAAGAGCAACTGCCAACAACACTGCGCCAAACCATGGCCAAAATATTTGCACACTTTCTGGCCGGATAATTAATAGACCCAATGTTGTGAAACCTTCAACAGCCATCGGTATCGCCAACACTTGTCCTGTGCGTCGTTGATGTTCGGTAGCAGTTTCAACCGCACGATCAACTGGCACCTTAGCCAACAACGGATAGTGGACCCATTGCACAAACCAAATAACACCCGCCATTAAACAAGTAGCGACGAAGTTCGCGAGCAAAATTAAATCAATCACATCGTCACGATATCTCAAGAGCCAATTGCGGTAACGCTCGTGACCCCATCGAGTGTGCGTAAAGTTTCAATCACATCTTTTGAGACTGCTGTCGTAGTCGAGATGCACATCAACGCGCTACCAACTGTCTCAGTATTGCCAACATCCATGTTTGCAATGTTGATATTGGCATTGCCGAGCGCCGTCGCAACACGACCAATTGCTCCAGGTCGATCGTCATTTTTAACAATCAACATGTATTCAGACGGTGGAATGTCGGTCAGATGATCATCAATCATTACGATCCGTGCCTCGCGCCGCCGACCAGTGAGCGTCGCCGACAAGTTGTGGTTTCCCGAACGCAGGGTGACAAGATTGACGTAATCGCGATGTTGCGTAGTTTTTGAAGAAGTTTTATTAACTTGAATCTTTAATTGTCGAGCGATGACTGGTGCATTAACAAGACTTACTGCTTTGTTTGTCCATACAGAAAGTGCACCTTTCAAAGCGCTGATCGAAATTAGGCCCGGGTCATACGCGCCAATTTCTCCAGTGATAGAAATTTCAAAAATCTCAGGTGGCGCGTCAACAAGTGAGGCAAAAACACGGCCGAGTCGTTGAGCGAGTGGAACAAAAGGTTTGAGCGTCTCATTGGCATCACTCGCCTCAAGGTTGACCGCAAATGGAACGAACTCGTTATTTAGCGCTAGGCAAACCATGTCGGCGACTACTTCACCTGCACGATCTTGAGCTTCGCGAGTGCTCGCACCCAAATGTGGAGTAACAACAACATTGTCGAGTTCGAACAATGGCGAAGATTTAGTTGGCTCAGTTTCGAAAACGTCAATTGCCGCGCCAGCGATCGTGCCATTACCTAAGGCTTGCGCCAAATCAGATTCATTAATGATTCCACCGCGAGCAACGTTAATAATTCTCAATGACGGTTTAGCCAACGCAAGCATCTTGGTGTCTATTAGATTTACCGTCTGTTTATTTTTCGGCAAATGTATTGTCAAAATATCTGACTGTGCAATTACTTCGTCGATTGACATCATCTCAACATTTAGTTCTCGCGCACGCTCGACTGAAATAAATGGATCAAAAGCAATAATCCGCATGTCAAAAGCGAGTGCCCGTTGCGCAACGAGTGCACCAATTCGACCTAGACCCAATATGCCAAGTGTCTTTGATGCAAGTTCAATCCCCTCCCACTTGCTTCGCTCCCAACGCCCTTGCGTTAGTGCACGATGCGCCTGCGGAACATTACGTGAAATAGCCAAAATTAAAGCCATCGTGTGTTCAGCGGCCGACAAGATGTTTGATTCTGGTGCGTTGACGACC
The DNA here is from genome assembly GCA_964203235.1 of Ilumatobacteraceae bacterium. Classification (GTDB taxonomy): domain Bacteria; phylum Actinomycetota; class Acidimicrobiia; order Acidimicrobiales; family Ilumatobacteraceae; genus BACL27. The sequence goes on along the minus strand of CAXNLE010000001.1, from coordinate 92,194 downwards.
ATTACGCCACAGGCTGTTGCGGCCGCAATATCAACATTGTCAAGACCAACGCCAGCACGCGCTACAACGACAAGTTCTTTGCCAGCCGACAACAACTGTGCATCAACATTTGTCGCTGAACGAATAATTAACGCGCTTGCGCCAACAATACAATTCCGTAGATCTTCAGGGCTTTTCTCGAGTTGGATATCAACTTCAAAACCGGCGTTTCTTAATCGCTCCAAGCCTGACTCGGCGATTTCTTCTGCAATAACTACGCGAGGTCTAGTCATGAAATTGCCTCAACAATGAAATCAATACAGGCAGTTAGTTTTTGCACATCAGTTGGCTCAACGGCAGGAAACATTGAAACTCTCAACTGGTTACGGCCAAGTTTGCGATACGAGTCTGTGTCGACAATTTTGTTGGCGCGCAACACCGCATTGACATCGTTAGCGTCGACACCGATTAAATCGATCGTGCCAACAACTGGTGAACGAAACTCAGGATTAACAATAAACGGCGTTGCGAATTTTCGTTGTTCGGCCCAGTCGTAAAGATGCTTCGACGAACTAGCTGTTCGACTAACGCACCAATCCAAACCGCCATTTTCAAGCATCCATGTCAATTGATTATTCAGCAGAACAAAAGTAGAAATTGAAGGCGTGTTATAAGTCTGATTTGCTTTTGAGTTTTCAAGGGCAATTGATAAGTCAAGCGAGGCAGGACACCATCGTTTTGATTTTGCGATCGACTCAATTCTCTCAACTGCCTTTGGCGAACACAAAGCGATCCATGTGCCACCTTCTGATGCAAAACTTTTTTGGGGAGAGAAATAGTAGACATCAACTTCATCTGTCGACCATTTGATTGAACCAGCCGCCGAAGTCGCGTCAACTACAACCAATGCATCAGCAGGTTGATTTGGTCGAAGTAAGTTCATCATCGCACCAGTTGAAGTTTCATTGTGCGTCAAACAGTATGTATCAACTTGCGAACCTTGCGCCGTCTCGATAACCGGCACTGTTCCGGCTGGTGCCTCAACAATTAGCGGCTCACTTAGATGTGGTGCATTTTGAACGGCTATGGCGAACTTAGATGAGAACTCACCGAATACATAGTGCTGACTGCGCTCGTTGATTAAACCAAATGTCGCTGCATCCCAAAACAAACTCGCGCCGCCGTTGCCAATTAAAACTTGCCAACCTTCTGGAAGTGTAAATAGTTGACAAAGCTGCTCACGCACCGACCTAACTAATTTTTTAACTGGTTCTTGACGATGTGAAGTACCTAGCAAATGAGTTGAAGCCGACACCAGGGCGTCAATTTGCGATGCTCGAATCTTTGATGGTCCACTACCGAATCGTCCATCGCTTGGAAGTAACTCGCTTGGAATTTTGATTTCTGTTAATTCACGTGCAACCATGCACAAAGTTTCGCACTATAAACGGTGAAATATACGGTGATGTACGAAAAGTAAGAAGATTTTTGCTGCATGAATGCCTAGTCTGACTGCAGTGAATTCTTCAACACCAATTAGTGCGGTTGTACCGAAGAGCAATTCGACTGATACTTCAAATGGTGTTCAATTGCACACAATTACATGGGGCAATGCGACAACACACAGCAAGACACCGATTGTGCTCGTACACGGACTTGCCTCAAACGCAATGCTGTGGGAAGGCGCCGCGCTCGCGATGTGCGCACTTGGCCATCTCGTTACCGCAGTTGATCTTCGCGGTCACGGTCTAAGTGAAAAACCTGAAAATGGTTACGACATGCAAACGGTGACGCAAGATTTGGCTGGACTATTGCGCGAAATTCAACAAGATGGTTTTGTCAATCCAGTCGTCTGCGGTCAATCGTGGGGCGGCAACGTTGTTCTTGAACTTGCGCACACGCAGCCAAAATTAGTGCGCGGTGTTGTCTGTGTTGATGGCGGCTTTCTTGAATTACAAAATCATTATCCACAATGGGACGATTGCGCAGAAGCGTTGCGTCCGCCGAGAACCGCCGGAACGAAGATCGCAGACTTTAGAAATTACATGCAACGCGCGCACCCTGACTGGCCAGAAACCGGCATCAATGGCGCCTTGGCATGCATGGAGCATTTACCCGATGGTACTTTGCGTCCATGGCTAAATTTTGAGCGACACATGATGGTCTTGCGCGGATTATGGGAGCATCATCCAACACATATATATAGGCAGATTTCGGTGCCGGTAATGTTTGTGCCAGCCGAAGGACCACAAGGTATTTTTAACGAAACTAAACGCAGTGCCATTGAACACGCCTCGCAATTAGTACCCAAGGTGAGGGTTGAATGGTTTAGTCCTGCTGATCATGACTTGCATGCCCAACACCCTGCGCGTTTTGCGCAGGTCGTGCACACAGCCATAACCGACGGATTTTTCTGATGACACTTCCACACATTCTTGCCGTAATGGGATCAGGCGAAACTTCGCCGACGATGGTTTCAACACATCGCATGCTTGCTGCAAAATTGACTAAGACGTCGCGTGCAGTTTTACTTGACACTCCATATGGATTTCAAGAAAATGCTCCCGAACTTGCGACAAAAGCGGTTGAATATTTTCAAACAAGCATCAATCTTGTGCTTGAGGTCGCGGGGCTCACCGAGGTAATCGGTGCTGACGCGCTTGCCGTTGAACGCGGTCTTCAAAAAGTCGCTGATGCAGATTATGTTTTTGCAGGGCCGGGATCTCCAACATATGCATTGCGTCAATGGTCGGGCACGCCACTTGCAGGTTTACTTAATAAAAAACTTCATGACGGTGGCATTGTTACTTTCGCGTCGGCAGCCGCGCTAACACTTGGTAAATTCACTCTGCCGGTTTACGAAATTTACAAAGTTGGCGAAGACCCGCGCTGGTTAGATGGTCTAAATATCCTCGGCGAGATCGGTATCAATGTTGCGCTGATCCCGCATTACAACAATGCAGAGGGTGGGCACCATGACACGCGGTTTTGCTATATGGGTGAGCGACGACTCGCAATGCTTGAACGCGAATTACCAGACGATGTTTATGTACTTGGAGTAGATGAACACACCGGTTTGATTATTGATCTTGATACTCAAACTGTCAATGTTGTTGGTAAAGGCGTCGTGACGATTCGAATTCACGGCGAATCAACGCAGATCGCATCAGGCGAAACTTTTTCTTTGGATCGATTGCGTGATCCGGCGAAGATAACAGCACGAGATACAAAAATAGTAGCGACGAGAGTTGTTGAAGTTGCACCTGCAGTTTTTGACAATGACTTACGTGAAGCAACCGATCGCTTAAATCAAGTTTTTCTAAATGCTCTTGCTAATTCTGATGCCGATGGAGCAGCCCGCGCAGCACTTGAATTAGACGACGCGATTTCTGGATGGTCGGGCGACACTCTGCAAAGCGATGCAACTGATCACGCGCGGGCAGTATTGCGTAGCATGATTACGCGTTTGGCTGCGGCGGCAACTGGCGGGTTACGCGACCCACGCGACGTTCTTGGGCCGTTTGTGCAAGTGCTACTTGATCTGCGTGCTCAAGTGCGAAGCGATAAACGATTTGATTTATCCGACATTATTCGCGACCGCTTGGCTGCAATTAATGTCGAAGTTCGCGACACGCCAGATGGCGCGCAGTGGGGTTTTCGGGCTAGTTGATTAACGCGTCTGATTAAAGCGTCTGATTAGCGCGCCTAATTTATGCGCAAATTAAAGATGCCCGAGTGAGGCCATTTTCATTCGATTTCGTGTGCCTGCAATTGCATAAACAACTACAAATACAAACGCATCAAGCAAAATTATTGTCGCACTTGCCGAAGTATCTAAGTGATAGCTCAAATTCATACCGACAAAACAAGTTACTGCACCAATAATTGGCGATACCCATAACAGACGCGAAAAACTATTTGTCGTCATGCGGGCAGATGCAGCAGGGATCACCAGCAGCGCCGATATCAGCAATGTGCCAATCACACGCATCGTCACTAAAATCGTCAACGAAATCATCGCCAGCAACATCGCCTCAACAAGAGAAACTCGCACATTGCTAACTTGAGCAACATCTCGATCAAATGTCGAAAAAAGTAATTTGCGATAACCGAGCACGACGACTGCGAGTCCAAGTATCGCAACAAGTGCGACTGCATAAATGTCTACGACTTTTACACCGAGCACGCTGCCGAATAGAACCGCTTCAATGCTCTTTGACGCTTGGCCATAGCGGTTCATCAGTGCAAGACCAAGCGCGAACGAAGCCGTCGTAACAACGCCAATTGCAGCATCTGCACCGATCACGCGTCGACGCGCGACGCGAGCAATTAATAGGCCAGATACCACGCCCCAAATGCCTGCGCCAAGAAAATAGTTGACTTTAATAACTGCGCTGGCTGCTGCACCGCCAAACACTGCGTGCGACAAACCGTGTCCGATATAACTCATGCCACGAAGAATTACGAAAACACCGAGAAGACCGCATAGTGCACCCGCGATTGTCGCCACTATTAGTCCGTTACGAAAAAATTGAAAGCCATACGGCTCAAAAATATTTAATGCGAAAATCATTTACCTTCTCCGCGCATCGCCACACGACCATGATCAACCACAAGTGGCATTCCACCATGCTCAAGAACTTCCATTGGTGCGCCATAAGTTGCTTCAAGAACTTTTGGTGTAAGGACCTCGCGTGGGTTTCCGTCAGCGATTACGGTTTTATTTAAACAAACGAGACGCGGCAAATGTGCCGCCAAACCATTCAGATCGTGGGTAGTTAACAAAATCGTCAAACCATCTTGATGTAAATCTGCAAGTAGATGCAAAATCTCATGTCGTGTACGAACATCGACTCCCGAGGTCGGCTCATCTAAAACCAAAATATCTGGCTGGCAAAACATTGCTCGTGCAAGAAAAACTCGCTGTTGTTGCCCGCCCGAGAGTTCGCGAATGTGACGATGTGCAACATCAGCAATGCCAAGTTTTTCTAGAACTTCACGAACCTCAGTCCGCTCTTGCGAAGTAATTTGGGGCCACAATTTAGTTTTGGCACGAGTCATCACAATGACTTCTTCAACCGTCACCGGAAAGTACCAGTCGACAGTTTCAACTTGTGGCACATAGCCAATCGTCAGTTGAGGCTTAATCGTTATTGAACCGTGCGCTACTGGTTGTGAGCCGATTATGGCTTTAAGCAAAGTTGTCTTACCAGACCCGGATGGGCCGACAATGCCAACGAATTCTCCACGATTAATATTGAAATAAACATCGCTAAGCACTGGCGCATTGCCATAGGTGCACGAAACATGTTCGCAAACTATCAACGGGCTATCAGTTTTACTGTGGATACTTTGCCTCATCTTTAACCACGTCTCGTACATCAAGAGATTTCAACGCCGAGGCATCACCGCCTAGTGCATCAACAATTGTTACAAAATCAAATCGCATCAAACCAAGCCATGAATGTTCTGGGTCACCTGGTTCACCAAGCAAATCATCATCACGTAAAACATCAACATATCGCACTTCAGTTTCGGCACCGATTTGCTCAAGCACAGTGGACGGAAACACCTCGCTACCGAAGATTGCCATTACTTTTTGATTTTTCACTTGCGAGATCAGTCCAGCGATTTCTTTTGGAGTTGGTTCATCAAATGAAGATGGCTGAATTGCACCAATCACTGTGAAGCCGTAATTTTTTGCGAAATATGCGTACGCGTCATGATAGGTGAGCAATTTGCGTTGATCTTCAGGGATAGTCGCGGTCGCAATTTCAATTGCTTCATCAAGCGCGTCAATCTTCAAAGCGAATGCAGAAAAGTTGCTTTCGTAAATTGCCGCATTTGATGGATCTCGCCGTACAAGTACATCTCGTACAACCTTTGCATACTGTTTTGCCATCGGTGGGTTTGTCCATAAATGCGGGTTCGGTTTGCCGCCCTCTTTAGGAAATGAGAAGTCAAAAATATATTCAGACTCGGGCAAAACTTCGGTGCCAAGTTCACAAATATTCCCCGAAGTTTTGATGTTTGCCATAGCAAGATCTTTAGTTGGTTCTTCAAGCACTAGACCATTGATAAAAATAATGTCAGCAGATTCAAGCGTGGCGGCATCACTTGGCTTAGGTTCGAAAGTATGCGAGTTCGTACCTTCTGGGACAACCCCAGTAACCACCGAGGCAGTGCCACCCGCAATGTTTGCCACAATGCTCGTGATCGGTGCAACTGTTGTCGCAATATTTAACGGTCTGCCACGAATTGTTTCGCCAAAACCACAACCAACACTTTGGCTGGTTGATGTTTTCTCAGTGCTTGCACAACCTGTTATAACCACCAATAGAGCGAAAAGAAATTTAATTTTCACGAATTGATCTCTTAACTGGCAATAATTTGGTCGAGAATCTGAGCGACTCGCAACGAATCTGTGAGTGGCATCACCCACCCTGAGTTATTCGCAACTTGTTCGCTGACTTGCTGAGCCATTTCAACAAATGCATCAACAGAATAGAACTGCTCGATGCGATCGCTAATTCGCAACGAACTTGGCTCACGCCACGTCGAAAAAGACTCACCGCTCTCGGTAGTGATACTGCCAGAGCTTCCTTCAATTTTTAGTTTTTGCGGCGCATCAAAATCAAATGAACTTATTAAATGCGCTTTTACACTGCCGTTAATTGTTGCATTAACTTCAGTCGTTAGGTCGATTTTAGTTGGGCCAATTTTTCTCTCGACAGTATTGATTTTCAGATCTTTCGCACCGTTCGTAAGCGCCACCCACATATTTGCTTGATAGCAACCAATATCTAGCAGCGCTCCACCACCTAACGCAGGGTCAAGTCGGTAGTTTTCTGTCATCTCTGATTTGAAAGTGAACTGTGACTCAATAGTTGACAGTTCACCAATTTCACCAGATGCAACTACCTCTGCGATTCGCTTAAATCGCGGGTGCCAACGAGTCCACACTGCTTCGACCAACAATCGATTACAACGTTGCGCGCAATCAATCATTTTCTGAACTTCAACTGCGTTAAGACCAAGTGGTTTCTCACACAGCACATGTTTGCCGGCTTCAAGCGATTTCGTTACCCATTCGAGGTGCTGATGATTCGCAAGGCTGATGTACACCACTTCAATTTGCGGATCATCCAGCAACTGTTGATAAGAGTCGTAAACATTTTTTGGTTCGAATTTTGCTGAGCGGGTTCGATCACGACTTGCCACACCAAAAAGTTGCGCATTGTTAGCCGCATGAACAGCCGGCGCCATGGCTCGGTTTGCAATCCACCCTGCGCCCAGGAAACCCCAATTTACTGTCATCGCGAAACTGCGCTAGCACTTGCACTAGCACCTGAGTTAGCAGCAGAAACTAGACGAATATTCGGTGATACCGGCATCGCGTTGTTGCGCGCCGATTCTTCTGCTGCCTGCATAATTGCAACAACATTGCGCGACTGCAAAGCAGTAACCGACATCGGCGCACCAGTTGTTAAATAATCAACTATTGATTTGTGAAATTGATATTCATCTAGTTTTTCTAATTCAACAATTTTCGAAGTCGAATCTTTGCTATGCAATGTCAAAATAGCCGGAAGATCTGCGACTGCTGGTTCGGCGGCGGGGTTCCAATCAGCGACAATTGCGCCAAGGGTGCCGAGAACATAGAACTTTGGCTTTCGTGCCGCCGCGAGATCTGAGTGAACGAAAGTTGCCTGCTTACCGGTTGCAAATGTAATCGTCACTTGAGCATGATCTGCATTTGTTGCGTGCGTCCAAACGCGTTTGTGATTTTGTCCACTGACATGAGCGACGTCATCACTAATTAGGTTTAAAATTTGATCAATGAAGTGACTGCCCCAGTCAAAAATCGCGCCGCCAGAAACAACGGCGTCAGAATGCCAATAATCACAGGGACGTGAGTATCCCCCGACGAAAGTGTCAAGTTGATAAACCTCACCGATTACGCCAGATGAAATCAGCGAACGCATCGTTACAAAATCTGCGTCAAACCGACGATTTTGATAAACAACAAGTAACAAATTTTTAAGACTCGCTAATTCAATTAATTCATCACATTCGTCCGCGGTTAGCGCCATCGGCTTTTCTAGTACAACATGAATGCCCCGCTGAAGTGATTCTTTGGCCCAAAAAAAGTGACTATTCGGTGGCGTAGAAATCACTACCAAGTCGAGCAATCCAGAATCGAGCATTTCGGTTGCGTCGCTGAAACCAACAAAATCTGGTGCCAGTTCGCGAGCCGCAGTAATTCGCTCAGGCTTCGTGTCACACACGGCACTGAGAATTAATCCATTTGTATTTTGAACAGCCAAATTGTGCTCAAAGCCAATCGCGCCATAGGCCAGCAACCCGACTCGAATAGGTTTAGTGCTCATTACCGAAACAACTGTATTCTGACGACAGATGCATCACACACAAACATTAAAGTTGCTAGATAAGCGTGACAAATATGACTAGTTCTTCAAATACACCGCCGCCGGGCGCAAGCCCTAGTAACGCGACGCAGTGGCAGGTGCTGAGCGCACAAGCTTCGCTGGCATCGCACCGATTAGTAGTCTTTATTTTTAAAACAAACGCTTAGATTCAAAAGGGGTGCATACCGTGTCAATTGAGATCGGGACCGTGAACCACTTTGGAATTGACTCTAAAGATGTTCAAGAATTCTACAGAGCGAATTGGAACCGACCGATCGCGCTGGCTGACAACGATTTTTATAGCTGGCAATTCAAAAGTGCACCAAGTCACAATAACCTCGACATTTCTGTCATTGCATTTGATGTTGAAAAAAAACAGATATTCGGAGTCATGGGAGTAACACAAAGACCCACGGTTTTAGATGGCAAGTCATTAAACGGCGGCGAACTTACGACTTGGATGATTTCTGAAGAGTTGCAGGGAACAGGCATCGGCACGGAGATTGTTCAATTTTGCCAGTCTCAATATGATGTGTTGACTGGTTTTGGAATTTCCGGAGCATCACTTAAGGTTTTCATGCGCCAAAACTTTCGGTTCATCAGACAAATTCCCAGATTTGTCAAGGTAATTAATTTTGAACCTTTAAAGAAATATGCGAAATATAATTCTCTTGCACAAGATCTGATTGATCGTTGGGCAACAATAAAGACTTCAAGATTCACTGTCGGCGACCCAAATGATATCTCGGTGAGATCTTCTAACGATTATTTGATTCAACACTTTAATCATTTTTCAAGAGACTACGCACATCTGCAATGGCGATACGAAAACCACCCGTATTTTCGCCACAAACAATTTATGATTTCGTCAGTACCACAAAATGTTCATGCTCCTATTTTTGTTTGCCTTCGAGAAGAGAAATCGGTAGTTGATTTAAAGATACTTCACGTATTGGACTGTTTTGGTGCTGATGAAAATATGTCAGCCGCAATTGCCTTCATTGAAGCCTACGCATCGGAGCATAATTTTGATGTAATCGACTTTTATTGCACGGCTGCATCTATAAATTGCCATTTTATAAATTCCGGTTGGTTTTCTACGTCAGACGATATGTGTTTTCAATTTCCAAACTTATTTCACCCAATCGAAATGAGAGACCCACCGACATCTAACGTCGTTTATTGGTCAAAGAATAATTTTGAAAAAATGGCAGATTTGTCAAATCTTTACATCACGAAACAAGACAGTGACTGCGACAGGCCGACACCCGAAAATATGTTGAAAAATAAGTCCTGAATACGATCAACGAACAGAATTTGGCGCAGTGGCAGGTGCTGAGCGCACAAGCGTCGCTGGCATCGCACCGATTGGTGGGCTGGATTTATTGGGATCCAAATGCAATAGCGCGATACACAGCGCTCGGGATAGAAAACGGCCTTGGTTATTACATTGCGTCGCGATGCGCACCTCTTGCAAGTGCTGGCGACGAAGTTGTAGTTGCCGCGTGCTACTCAATTCATGCCGACTTTGTTCGACTCGCACTAAGACTTGCTCGCGAGAAGACAACATTTGAAGATGCCTACCGTGTGCGCAATGAAGCAGTTGTGCAAGGACTAAATGAGTTCGTTCCAGAAATCGTTGACGCCCTCGGAGATATCTCTGATGATCTTTGGCAGGCTGCAGAATCTTTGCCGATTTCGGGGCGCGTCTTGCACGCAGCGCATCGTGGTTGGCCGCGATGTGAAGATCAACCTGCGTTGTCGGCATGGTTAGCAATTAATTGCATTCGTGAGTGGCGCGGCGACACACACTGGGCGATTCTTGCAGCACACGAAATCAGCGGAGTTCAGGCAGGTTTGTTGCACGATGCTTTTTTGGGATATCCCGGCGACTGGATTCCACGAAGTCGCGGTGCCAACGATGCGCAACTCAATGATGCATGGGATTCACTTGACCAGCGCGGCTTTGTTGCAGATAGAAAAATAAACAGTGCGGGCTTAGAGTTTCGACAACAACTTGAAGACTTGACTAATAAATTATCTGAGCATGCGTGGCGAAATTTAGGTGAAGAAAAAACTCAAAAGTTCTGTGACCTTGTCTTGCCGCATAGTAAAACTTTGCTTTCGCGAATTGATAAAACCGCTGGCGAAAACTGGATGCCCGCAGCCCGCGACTCTCGAAGAAAATAGTTTTAACGCTGCAGCAGCAGTCGCACCAAAAATTAATTTATTTTTTAGTTGCGCCATCAAACGGCACAGGTGAGACTTGAGCACTGAAGTCGCCTGCTGGCGTTTGCACCAAAACTTTTGTACCTACAGGTGTGTAGTCAATCGCGAGTTGCCCGAGCGAAACATTCGTCTCAAGTCTTGGCGACCAAACTGCCGAAGTCACAGAACCAATTTGTTTGCCACCAACTTTTACAGGCCACGGGTTTCTATTGGCCGGAACTTTTGGTCCATCAATGGTTAGCCCACACACACGACGGTCGATGCCGCGCTTGGCAACTGCGCGAATTGCATCAAGACCGATCGCTTCAATATCGGCATCAAGCGAAACATATTGCTCCATTGCGGCTTCAAGTGGTGTGTCTGCACGCGTGATATCGGAACCATACGTCATTAGACCTGCTTCAATTCGCTCAATCAAATTCGGGCAACCCGGACCAATATCAAATTGTTTACCCGCCTCAGCCAACGCATCATAAAGTTGCCCGCCAATCGCGGCATCGTCAACATAGATCTCAAACCCGCCTTGCGCACTCCAGCCACTACGCGCAACTAAAAACTCATGACCGCGAAACTCGAGAGTGTCAAAACGAAAAAACTTTGTCTTGCGCGCCGCTTCGCCAAATACGGCGACAACAACATCTTCGGCTTTTGGACCTTGCACGGCAAGTGGCCAAATGTCTGGCTCGAAAATTTTCACATCAAGTTTCATGCCGAGTGCAATGCCTTGCGCCCACAGCAAAATATCCAAATCAGAAATAGAAAACCAAAAACGATCTTCAGCCACACGAATCGCCACGGGGTCGTTCAATAAAAACCCATCCCAGTCGCAAACTGGTGCGAGAGCACACTTACCAATTTCAAGTTTGCGTAAATCGCGAACGGTTAGTAACTGCGCCAAACGCGCCGCGTCGGGGCCGACCAATTCAACTTGGCGCTGACAAGAGACGTCCCAAATTTGAACGTTGTTGCGTAAATGAAAATAATCTTCTTCGACACCACGAATGCGAGTCGGTAACAACATGTGGTTATAGATCGTGTAGGCCTCAACCCCGAACTCTTCGATGCGACTCGAAAATGGCGTAGAACGAGTACGCCGCGTAATTGCTAATTGTGGTGAGTTCTTTGGTGGCTGAATTGTCGGTGTGTAGTTCATATTTATGGACCGACCCATTTAATGTTGCAAATTTCGGCGCTACGACCTTCGAAGTTCCAGACATGACCGAACGCTCGCACTCGCCCTTGCGATGCTTTGGCAACAACGACTTCTGAACCCATCCAATATTGCGTATTAACAACGGTGACTTCTTCGCCCTCGCGTGAACCGGTTATCGGCTCAACTGAGCCTTGAATATATTTACCAACACTTAACGATCGTTTTTGACCCTCGGTGACAAAACTTATCGGCGCACGCTCAGCACCGAGATATTTACCAACGAGCATTTTGAACAAACCAGTCGTGCCACGACTTGCACCAGTGAAAATCTTTTCAAGTTTTTCGAACTGTTCATCGGTGGCGCGGTCGTCTATCCATAGGGCAGTCGTCCAGTTGCCACGCTCCATTTTGCCGGGGATATCGAGCAGCATCGCCACATTCAAACCCGACAAAAATGTCAGACCAGATTTGCCCTTATCTATTCGCACTCCCAACCACGCCTGACAATAACCCTCAGTTGGCGGATGTGCACCTAGCGAAACAACACACGGGCAAAATACTGTGCAGTTGCAATTCAGAATCAACTCACCCTCGATTGACCAATTCTCTGCATTTTTTGTTTCAATTTTTGTGTTCATTTTTAAATTCCTTTCGTGTTTGTTATTTCGTGAATTAACTCGCTAAAACGGCGACTCCCCAAATAATTATTAATACCCCGAGTGGCAACGTAATTCGTCGGCCGATCACGGGGAACTTCTCGATCGCCATAACAGCGGCGCTGAGCACCATGAACCAAATATTTGTCAGACCGCCAACAAATGCCAACAGCATTAACGCCCAACAACAACCAACGCAAGTTACACCGTGACGCAAACCCATTTTGAAACTTCCACTCACGCCGTCACGCCAGTAGCGAATAAAAAACTGCATCGGTGCGACACACTCCGATTGGCACTTCTGCTTGAGCGATGAAAACTGATACAAACCAGCAGTAATCAACAAACCACCACTCAAAATTTTATTCAAACCATTTTGCGAGTCAAATAAATTGAGTTCAGCGATCGCCAACTGCAACGACGATGCAGCAAGTGCAAAGCCGAACCAAATAAGCGCATAACCAAACACGAAAGCCCACCAAATTTGCTGCGATGCATTACTCGTAACGCTGCGTAACGACATCAATACAGGCACTGCCGTCGTCGACATCATTACCAATGTCATTAACATCCACATCAAAAAGACGTTCAATGATGCATGCGAGTGCACGGTGCTACTTGTTGAAATGTGGTGCCGCAGTAGCAAAAACCAACCGCTCGCAACCGCCAACATAAAAATCGGCCATGGCGAATTGGCAACTAATTTGCTTTGTATCACGAGCGATTACTATAGTTATCAGCAATGAGCAAAAGCAAGCCGGAGCCAACTAATGCGCTACTGCAGTTCAACCCAGTGGGTTTTGCAACACTGCTAAACGCAAAGCGTCATCAACTCGGCTGGTCAACACGCGAACTCGCCCAACGCGCAAAAATTTCGCAACCATATGTCGTGGCACTTGAACGCGCTCGCAACACGAATTCAAAAACCAAAAAGGCGCCGACACCAACTGTCGATGTCATCGCCCAGTTGGCTTTTGCGCTAAACATTGATGCCAATACTCTGTTCAACCAAGCAATGCAGATTTCAAGTCGCCATGTGTTGTTGATCGTTGACCACTCGGCGACCAACCCACTACAGATTGTCAAACAAGCATCGATCAACCAACCACAGACATGGCTTTGCGCCGAGAAGTCAGGCGACATCGACCTGCGTCAAACAAAATCGCGACTGTACAAACCAGCAGACATCACCCACGCATTAAACAGCGAACTTCAAAATTTGCGCAGCAAAATCGCCAACCAAACTCTCGGTTTAATATTCAGTGAGACTTCTGGGGCGATGACCGAGTTCGACAACCCACAGGCTGTGCTCAAGTTTGAAAATAAATGGGCAGATGTTGTTGACCGAGCCGTAACTGCAGCCGGCGCCCAAGCGGCTTTCAATGTTTGCGTCTACAAAATCGCCGACCTCAAAAAACTGACCGACCCAACAAAAGCAATCAACGAATTGTTCGAAGTGCATGATGAAGTGTGGTCGTATACGAACTCAACATTGACGCTTAGCCGAGACTGCAAACCCAAAATTATTAAACTATTAACTATTAACTAGCACTAAACGGAAAAGAGAAAATCAGATGAACACACCTAATACGACTCGCGCTTTCACTGTCGGCAAAACCGAATCGGGTTGGGCACGAAATATCGTCGATATGCCAATCGATCAACTCGGCGACGGCGATGTGCTGATTCAAGTCGAATTTTCTGGCATCAACTTCAAAGACGGACTCGCCAGCACCGAAGCAGGTCGCATCGCACGCATTGATCCACTTATTGGTGGTGTTGACTTGGCCGGCAAAATCGTTGAGTCGTCAAACCCAAATTTCAAAGTCGGCGACAATGTGATTGCCCACGGATATGACATTGGTGTTGCACATCACGGCGGGTTTTCGCAATACGCGCGAGTGCAATCAGCGTGGCTCGTGCCGATGCCAAACGGTCTCGATTCGCGCACCGCAATGATGATCGGCACTGCGGGTTACACCGCAGCACTTTCAGTTGATGCACTTGAAAAGACCGGCCTCAAACCAGGCACTGGCCCAGTTCTCGTAACTGGCGCCACTGGCGGCGTTGGTTCAGTCGCCGTCGGCATGCTCGCCTTGCGCGGCTACGAAGTTGTCGCCAGCACGGGCAAGCCAGAAACTGCCGAATGGCTTAAACAAATCGGCGCCAGTGAAATTATTGACCGCGCAGAGACTTCAGCCGAATCGGCCAAACCGCTTGAACGCGAGCGATGGGCAGGCGCGATCGACTGTGTTGGCGGTGCAACACTCGCCTACATTTTGCGAACTTTAAAATATGGATGCAGCGTTGCCGCGAGTGGACTCACAGGTGGCACAAATTTGCCAACATCTGTACTGCCATTCATTTTGCGTGGCGTCAACTTACTCGGCATCGACAGCGTGCAAACACCGATCGACCCGCGCAAAGCAATGTGGCAGCGCATCGCCACAGATTTGAAACCTTCATGGCTCGAAACACAGAGCGTCGAGATCATCGGCTTAAGTGACTTGAATGCTCAACTTGACAAGATTCTTGCCGGAAACATGCGCGGGCGCGTGCTGGTTAATCCGCACTTATAGATTTATCTCGTCTACCTGAACTGCGTTAATATTTACCCAATCGCACAAAGGACAACACACATGAGCGCAGGCATTAATCCAGAACAACTTCAAAAAGCTAAGACCGATAAAGGCTTCATCGCCGCCCTAGACCAAAGTGGCGGCAGTACGCCGAAGGCACTCAAACTTTACGGCGTCGAAGAATCAGAATATAAGAACGACGCTGAAATGTTTGATCTTGTTCATGCGATGCGAACAAGAATTATTAAAAGCCCGGCGTTCACCGGCTCACGAATTCTTGGTGCAATCTTGTTTGAAATGACTATGAACCGCTCAATTGATGGCAAAGGCACCGCAGAATATTTGTGGCAAGAAAAGTCAATTCTGCCATTCTTGAAAATTGATAATGGTTTGGCTGACGAGGCTAATGGCGCACAAATTATGAAGCCGATACCAGAACTCGGCACGCGACTTGAGAGCGCCAAGTCGCACGGAGTTTTCGGCACAAAGATGCGCTCGGTGATCAAACTTGCAAACCAATCTGGCATTGCAGATGTCGTCAAACAACAATTTGAAATCGGTAAACAAATCGTTGCTGCCGATCTTGTGCCAATTATCGAACCAGAAGTTGACATCAATAGTCCTGAGAAAAGCGCTGCTGAAGTTTTGTTGAAAGCCGAAATTATCGGTCAACTGAACTCGCTAAGTGGCGACCAAAATGTGATGCTCAAACTCACGTTGCCAAACGAAACTGGTTTTTACGCAGAGCTTGTCAAACATCCGCGAGTCGTGCGCGTGGTCGCACTCTCAGGTGGATACAGCCGCGAAGAAGCAAATAAACAACTCGCGAAGAATCTCGGAGTAATCGCAAGTTTTTCGCGCGCACTAACCGAAGGCCTTTCAGCGCAACAGTCTGAGATTGAGTTCAACGGCGCGCTAGACGCCGCGATTCAAGCCATTTTTGAGGCGTCTAATACATGAGATTTGCAGTCGCAAAAGTACATGAAATTTGCAGTCGCAAAAACAGAACCTACAAAAGCCATATAAAATAAGGTTTGCCTATCACCCACCTGTTCTAAGTTTGTGCGTAATATCTTGGCATATGAAAAAACGTGACCTCATCCAAGCAGTAGCAATCCACGCCGACGTCGACAAAAAAACAGCAACTGCTGTTGTCGAAGGCACAATTGACGTAATCCTGGCAACCGTTGCCAGTGGTGATGTCGTGAATATTTCTGGCTTTGCAAAGTTTGCCAAGAAGTCGCGCCCAGCCCGCATGGCTCGTAACCCAGCAACTGGTGAGCAAGTGCAAGTGAGTGCAAAGACTGTTGCGAAAATTACAGCACTAAAGGGTTTCAAAGACATCGCTCTTGGTGTTGCGTCGCCTCCGAAGATCATCACAGTGCGCAAGCCAGTTGTTGAGCCAAAAGGCGCTGCAGATAAAAAGCGCTAAAACCGCTACAGCAAATTCGCCAGTTAAATTCGCCAGTCCAAAGTTGACGGTAAAAGTTGACGATTAAGACATGAATTAACGGCAAAAACTAGTCGCTAATTATGTCACACTCGGTTTTTTAGTACTAACCTACGGCATGACCAAAAATCGACTAACAAAAAGTCCAATTAAAGTTGTTCTTCTCGCTCTACTGGCAACGACTGTAACTTTCTCGAGTGCTCTCGCGGCAACAGCCGCCAACATCAATTGGCGAGAGACTCCGCTGCCACCGTCTTCCGTAATTTCTGTAAATGAACTAGCGAATTCAAATTCGAATGGTAAAAAAACTTGGATTGTTAAAGGCAACTGCTCAATAAACAAGGCCAAGACTCAGGTAACTACTAAACCATCTGGTACCTGCATTGTGACTTTAAAGATTGCGAAAAAAGGAAACTTTAAAGCAATCGCCGCAACAAAGGCGATGTTAATTAGTACCCCAGGCGCTACGAATACTTCTGCTACGACTGGCACTACTGCACCAACTAACACGACAGCTACAACTGTTGCAACGACCGTAGCGACAACTAGTAGTCCGATTTATTACACGCCAGCGCCAATGTCAGTAATTCTTAAGCGATCACTCCCCGGCAAAACTTTGAGCGCTCTATCTTCTGTTTCAAATCGAACTAAATTTATGATCGGCGATAACAGTTCTGGTGCGCACTCTGCGAACTATTTGACTATTAATTCGGCTTCGTCATATGCAGCGCCAGCAGCCACATTGACTGCACAGACATTTGAGTCGTATCTCAAAGGTATTTTTAATGCAACCCCAGACACCACCGATACATCACAGTTCAGAATTGACTCAGTTCTACATAACATTTACTCACTTGATTTCGAATCAGCAAGTTCAAATAAATTAGTTTTCAAAATTAACTGGGGTTTCACAACTACCTCAACAGGTTTCATCTCTTTTAGTTATGACAACGCGACAAAACTTTTGCAGGCAAAAAAGCGATATGCGCTAAGTACTTCAACTTATACGCACTCACTCGACTCAAGTTTTAGCGCGGCAAACTACTACGTGAAACTGAGCAATGGGTCGTTCTCGCTAGTCTCGTCAAGTAGTGACGCTACGCAATTGCATCTGTTTAGTTCGCCAATCAACTACGACATGCCAACTGATTTCAACCCAGATGGCATTGATTTCGTAAGCAACGAACGAGTTTCGATTGCAGGTTTTCTTGCCGATTCGACTACAGGTTATGAAGCTAGTAACAGCAAATTAGCAAATCAGATTACTTCTACCTATAAGCCTCAAGTTGCAGTTGCTGGCTCGAGTTCTGCAACAAAAACTGCCGCAGATGCAAAAATTGCTGAAATCAAAACCTTGGTCGAGGCACAGGGTGGCAAATTGCGCTACGACACTTTGTTGTACAAAAATTACCGTGACGGTGCACTCGGGGTTACTCTGCAAAGTAGCAGTATCGCAAATGGTACTCTCGGTCAACAGACAACACCGTTTGTATATTTCACGAATGAAAAAGACTCTTCAGGTACATATCATCCGTTTATGGTCATGGCTAGTTATTCAATAACTGACAAGCCAAGCAATCTCAACGACGTTCGTAGACCACCTGGTGACGGCATAGGCGGTAGCTATCCATCGAGCAAAGTCACGCGAGATGCAATAGGGAAATTGGATGGGAAAAGGATTCCAATGCGTGATTACGGTTTAGTCTCAAGCCTTACCGAAAATACTTTTGTTAAGACATTGCTTTCTGATGCCAATATGTCGGTGGCGGCGGCAACCACATTTAATTACGCAAGCATAAACACGAACGGAATCGCGTTTGACGGCGTAAACATTTACCCGGCGATGAACAACACAGTTAACCAATCACAACCTGCCGCGGAGATCTGCGCCATTGGCGTTCACGTAGGTCAAGGAATGGGGCTGCACTATCACGCAGATGGGTTCAGCGCATTAAATAATGGGCTAAGTCTTTATAACTCAGATGACTACACCGGCAAAACCCATCCACCATTACTCGGATTCGGTTTAGACGGAGTCGCCTTATTCGGTAAATATCTCGCAGCACATAGTTCGATGATCGGATACTCGGTTGCGCTTGACGAATACGGCGGTCATGATCATGACGGCATCGGCTATCACTATCATGCCCACACCGAAGCGGCAGTGAGCCCGTTCGGAAAGGCATATACCTTGCATCTTCTACTGCGAGGTGCGTGGCGCGGAAAGATCAACTCGATCCCAGAGTTTTGGACCGATAACAAGAGAAGTACTTACCTGGGTTTCTAACTAGCCCACAATCGTTACGAGTTGGAAGATCGGTAGGTACAGCGCAATTACTGCTGTACCTACGATCACACCAAGACCCAAAATTAAATACGGCTCAATTGCCTTTGCGAAATCTTCACCATCACGTTTGAGATCTTCTTCGGTATCGGCCGCATACCGCGCAAGAACACCGGCAAGGTCTCCAGAGGCATCACCAACTGCTGCCAAATCGCGAAACACTAATGGCAACTCGTCAATACTTGAAAATGAGTCGGTAACAGATTCGCCCTGTGCAATCAAATTTTGGATGCCCAGAAATGCTTCTTGAAACACCACATTGCCACTTGCCTCACCAGTCATTTCTAGAGAGTCAAGCATTGAAACTTTCGCTGTAAGCAAAGCGCTCAATGTCGCAGCGCTGCGAGTAGTGATTGACCGATGAATAAGCGCACCGAGTCGTGGAACCTTTAGAAATAAATTATCTGTGATTATTCGCCCAGTTGGAATCTTTCGAAGAAGATACATCAGCACAATCAACAAACCTAAAATTGTAGGAAACGCCCATGCTTGACGGGTGAGTGTGATGCTTAGATCTACCACGAACTGAGTCAAAGCTGGAAGCTTCGCATTGAGTTGCGAATACATATCAACAAAGCGCGGCACCACGAAGAAAACCATCGCCAATAAAACTGCGATAGTTGTTGACATCACGGCTAACGGATACTGAATTGCTCGCTTAAGATTTTTTCGCAATCTAATTTGCGCATCACACAAATCAATGATGCCCTTAAATGTTGCGACTAGCGACCCTGTGGCCTCACCGGCTTTGATCATCGCAGTCGGAACACTGCCGAGACGATGCTGTTGAGCAACGAATGCATCGCCGACGCCCATTCCTGCTTCGAGATCAAGTCGAATTTTTGTCATGACTCGCGCCGGTCGCTTGCCAGGTCGTTGATCTGTAATTAGTTCGCAAGCCTCCGGAAGGCGGATACCACTGGTCAACAAACTTGAAAGATTACGAGAGATCCAGAGCACTTCTTCTAGTGGCAATCTTGGATGAATGAAGTCTAAATCTCTTGAGAACAGGTCGAAAAATATTCGTCGCCTAAGTCGCTTTACAAAGACCCCGCGACGATATAACTTCGCCTTCGCAGCTTCGCGATCAACAGCGACAATTTGACCCTTGCGCTTGCGATCAAGTCGATCGGAACCCTTAAAAAAGTATGTGTGAGACATTAATTATGAGACAGTATAAATTAGTTTTCACCAAGAACTCGGGCAACCTCTTCAAGTGAGGTCGCTCCTTGACGGGCAAGTTGCAACGCATCATGACGAATCGGCACCATGCCTGAGTTAATTGCAATCACTTCAATTAATGCCGGGTCGGCCCTGGCAATGATTGCAGATCTCAATTCATCGGTTACTTTCATCACTTCAGCGACTACTGCACGACCTTTAAAACCGGTATCAAAACAGTTTTCGCAACCGCCAATTCGCGGCCCCCACAATCTCTCTGGCCGTTCAAATGGCCATTGAGCCTCATCAAGAACTGAGCGACGCGGCACATACGGTGTTCGACACTGTCGGCAAAGCCGGCGCAATAATCGCTGATTAATTACTCCACGAACTGCCGCTGAAACCATGAACGGTTCGATACCGAGATCGATTAAGCGCAACGGTGCAGTAGCGGCGGTTGAAGCGTGCAATGACGCCATGACGACTTGCCCAGTTAGCGCAGCACCCATCGCTGTCTTTGCAGTTTCTGTATCTCGAATTTCACCAACTAGTAAAACATCAGGGTCAGCACGCAAAACTGCTCGCAAGGCAGCGGCGAAATCAAAATTTGCGGCGCGATTTACTTGAACTTGCAACATTCCAGACAGGCGATATTCGACTGGGTCTTCAACCGTGATTGTCTTTACTAATGGTGTCGTGAGTTTTCTAAGCGCGCTATAAAGAGTTGTAGTTTTACCAGACCCAGTCGGGCCAGTTGCCAGAATCACTCCGCCTTGAAGTGCACACAAATTATCAAATTGCACACGAACCGCTCGACTGAAACCAATTGATGCAAGTCTTGTCTGAACTCGTGTTTGATCTAACAAACGAATAACGCATGATTCTCCACCCCAGGCAGAAGGGATCGTGACAACTCGCAAGTCAACTGTGTGACCACCAAATGTTGCAGATGCTCGACCATCTTGCGGTGATCGTCTATCGCCCACGTCAAGTTGCGACATGATCTTGACTCGGTTTACAAGTATTTGACCGAATTCAATCGGATACTTTCCGGCCGCCGTCAAGATTCCATCAAGACGAAAACGTATTTCGCAACTTTTATCATCTGGTTCAATATGAATGTCAGAAGCACCCGACATAATCGCGCGCTCGATCATTACATCGGCGAGTTCGGCAACGCGGCCCTCCGCAGCAAGGCGTTTTTCGATTTCTTGCAGTTGGCTCGCACGATTTAGTGATTCTTCATCTGCTAACTCATCAACAACATCAGTGTCTTCGTGTCGCTCTGCAGCAGCCTGCAATGCGGGTCGATTTGTGACTACGAAGCCGACTTCATAATCTGTGAAACGAGCACGAAGCTCTGTCATCACCTTTGCATTATTTGGGTCTAAAACCGCAATGACAACAGTGTTGTCTCGGCGACCGACTGGAAACGCCCCAAGATCTAGTGCTTCATGAGGTGGAATGCGCTCAACTAAATCTGGTGGAACTAAACCTGGCAACTGGCCTAAATATTCAAAACCTTTTGACGACCAAATAGCGAGTTCGAGATCTGTGATTTGCAGACCTGCTGAAATCATTGCTCGCACGGGCCTAATGCCGTTGAGCCAACCTACTTCTGCTGCCGCTTCATATCTCGGCAGATCTTCAGCAATTGCAGGTACTGCTTTTTTAAGAAGCGCAATTGCTTCTCGGAGTTCGGGCAAAAACTCTTTTGTCGTCGTCGTCAAGGCAACGTAGTCCCCGGCGCTACAGATATTTGCTGTTCATTAAATCTGATGCCAACTAACTCGAGAGTTGCCACTGTTTGATTGCCGGCAAAATCAAACTTGATACTGGCAATACCAATCAACGGGCCAGTAATGCGCGCATCTCTCGTTTTATCAATCAACTGAATTAGCCGAGGAACATCACCCGTAACTTCAACCACTGCCGTAACCACCGTAAAAAGTTCTGTTAACGAAGTTGGGTCGATGTTTAAAGCAGTAAGCGCTGCTTCTACAGTCATCGATTCAGCGGGCGCTTTGGCTTCAACAACACCAAGCGTTAAAACTTCGGCTTCTCTGCGAATTGCGCTGACCAAGTCTGCGCTCGTCAGCGTTGACGGCGCGAGAAGACTTAAATTTGGGTCACCTGTGAGATCTATATTGGCTGACTTGGCGCGAATCGCGGCCGACTCAAGAAAAACTAGATCGGCAGTTTCTCTAAGCCGATCAACATGATCGCGACGGTTAGTAATTAGCCCAAAGACGAGAACGAAAATTAGCGCAACAACAACTGCACCGATACTAATAAAAATTTTTCGGCGACTCATACGTCACCGAAAGGCACGAATGGCACACCAAGCGGAAACACGAATGCGTATTCAACCGGCCCATTTTCGGTTGCATCTAGCTCTGTTATAGAAATCGATGCGCCACTTGTGGCAAGAGCACGCTGCCATTCATCAAGCATTTCAGCAGGAATCTTGACGGTAAATCGCGCACTTACAAGACCATTTTCGACACTGAATGCAACCGAATTAACGATTGGCTCAGCCGGAAGAGACGACAGAAGTGCAACAACGGCGGCCGACCAAATCGGCGGCGTGAATTGCGAAATCGAATTCAACTGTGTCGCTGCTGTTTGTTTTCTTTTGGCGAGTTCGGCTGCGGCCTTGCTTGACTTGACTTCTTTTTGCGCGGTCGCGATTACACGCTCGAGGCTCGCTGCAGTTCGCCCTGCAGAAACCCAAGCAAATGTGGCTAGCAATGCGGCAACGACAACTACAGATAAGCCAACTGCCAAACCACGCGGCACTTGTGAAATTCTTGAAGAACTAAACACAGGACTTGCGAAGCCGCGCGAGCCGTCGCCGGTGATTACTCCTTCAAATGGTTGCAGACTTTTTGACGGAGACTGTTTTGCAAGACGACGACTTACTCGACGACTGAAATATCTTGAGACATCGACAAATGGTTGATATTCAAGTTGCATCGTTGCCGCAGCAAGAGAACCGTAGGCCGCAAGCCTCTCAGCCTCTGGAATCTGTGAAACATCAAGGCTGCTACTAACTGGTGCCGGCAGAACTGTCACCCCGACATTTTCTAAAAATGCCGGCAGTTGAGGCAGTGTTGCCCCAGAGCCAAAAGTCCATAGGTCGCGCGGGCAAGTGTCACCATTTCGCTCCCAGAGTTCAATCGTTCGATGCACTTCGCGCGCAAGGCTTGCCAGATATCGACGCAACGCAACAACATTTTCTGGCGAAAACAATGATTGAGTTTGCGTTGCATTATCACCTTGTGGCCACGGTGATGCACCGCCACAATTAAGTTGACGAGAAGATACTGGTATACCGCCGCGCACGAGTGTCATTTCAGCGCACGACTCGCGAACTGCCAAATATAAACCTTCGTGGTTAAGTGTGAATGGCGCAACAATTAATCCGCAATTTGAATTGTCTAGTTCATAACGCAGGTTTAGCGCAGTCTCAGAAGTGATCGCGCCAACCATTGCAGTGGGTCTTGCAACATCAAACCGCGACTGCACGAGACCAGCACCAGGAAGTTCGCTTCCAGATGGAAGATGCCGATTGATTAATTCGCGAATAACTGGCTGCATTTTTGGAGCAACAACACCCGGGGCTTGAACTCGCTGCATCGCTACACCCGATGACCCCCACGAAAGCACAGCACGAGTGTTTTTAGATTTACCTTGATGCATTATTGATGCAACGGCAGAACTATTTAATTGACGAAACTTCTCATAATGGACAACTGTTCGACCCTCAAGGCGAACAACACGTAGCGTCGTACCGTCGATTTCTGCGCCAACGAACGTCTGAGTAGTTTGACTCATCGTTTAAGCCTCGGTTCGTAGGACAAGTTCATAACAGGGAGTGTCGGCAAATATTGCGATAATTTATCCAGTCTATTCCCCACCTATATCTAGACAAGACGATCTAAATTTCAAAACAATCTCTAAAAGTGTGGAAGATCCTTGTCAAAATTTGAGATAATCAGCCAACTCTTTGACTCGCAAGGCAAATCGGCTTGCAATTTGTTACTTGTAACGCTTTATAAGTAACAAATATTCAAAAAACTGGAGGCATATGAGTAAGTTAATTAGCAAAATTAAGGCCAAATTGGTTGGACGCGAAAGTGGTTTTACCCTCACAGAATTGGCTGTTGCCATGCTTGTGGTGGGTATTTTGGCCTCTGTTGCGGTGCCAAGCTTTTTAGGCTCACGAAACAACGCATACGACAAAGAAGCTCAGAACTCAATCGAGTTGGTGATGAATGCTGCACTCAGCCTGTACCAAAACCAAGGTGACTTTTCAGACGCAAGCTCTGCGCAATGTGGCGATTCATCTCTGCTTGCTGCTGACTTGCAGAAAATTGAGCCAAACGTTGACGTGATCGCCGCTGCAACTTCATCGTCAAGTGCTCGAACTGTAAGCGTTACTTCAAAGCAGACCTTCAACTCAAACGCTGAACTTCTTGGCTGTCAAGCATTTTTCGCTACAGCACTGTCTTCAAGCGGAACCTGTTGGATTGCACGATTCACAGTTGAAGGCAAGTTCTTTCTATCTGGCGGTACAACTGCTGCTAACGCTCCAATCGTTATGGCTCCGGCTTTGAATACACAAAATGCATCAATTGCGACATGGACACTTTTGCAGGCAAACGGTGCTGCATATGCCCAAATTCGCGCACGTTCAAACGCCGCAGATGCTGATAACACACAAACTCTTGCCGGAACACAGGCTGCTTGCAACGCCCGAAACCAGTCATCTGGTGTTGTTGCAAGTTCGCAGTATTACGCGGCACCAAGCGAGTTTTACTCGTCATGGCGTGACACAACTGGCGCACAAGGTGGAGCTGGTAACTAGTTAATTCATAAAAATGCCTTCAGGGAGAGGGCGCCAGTTCGCTGGCGCCCTCTTTGAAGACAAGCGCCAGTTCGCTGGCACACAGAATCGACAGGGTAAGGAGGGTAGATAGTGAAGCGCAAGTTAGACGCGATATCAGGATTGATCATTTTGCTCTCCTTGACACTCTCGCCAAATCAAGTGTCGGCTACCAAAACAACTTCGAAACCAGAACTGCTGAAACCACAAGCAGATGGCCAGTTAGTGATTCAAAACCCGAAAGCCTCATACCTTTCGTTTGAAAAAATTGAATTCACCTCAGGTGGCTGTTCACCGTCAGGCACGACAAGTCTCGAACTTCGTTCAGACAACCCGCAAACCGGAAACGTAATCTCTGCCTACGCGGCACCAAAAGTCAATGCAGCCGGATACGTGCGAGCAGCAGTAATGCTGCCAATCAACATTCAAAGCGGCACATACTATTTAGCATTCAACTGCGTAGCACCAAACTCGGCACAGTTATCTTCGTCGGCAGCAATCAAAGTTGAAACAGCAGTCATCACAACACCAGAACCACAAGTGCCAATAGCGCCAGGGGTAGTCACTTTGACACCAACAGAGCCAGTTGTCCTTGACACTGAACTTGCCAAAACCGGTCTAAACACGATCATCGTTCTGCCAGTACTCGCAACAATTGCCCTAATCGGCATGATCAACATCATGCTCTCGCGTCGCCGAACCGTTACACCATCATGGTCTGCATCAGGCAACCGCTTCAACAACAAGCAATAACCCCAACCTGGCGTCGAGCAAAGTATCCACTTCGCTTGACTAAGACACACCCAACACCACAGGTCGCTCGCCTGGCTCAGAAAATGTACCAGAAGTGGGGAAGATCCTTGTCAAAATTTGGACAAAACAGCCAACTCTTTGTCTCGCAAGGCAAATCGGCTTGCAATTTGCTACTTGTAACGCTTTATAAGTAACAAAGATTCAAACAACTGGAGGCATATGAGTAAGTTAATTAGCAAATTTAAAGCCAAATTGGTCGGACGCGAAAGTGGTTTTACCCTCACAGAATTGGCTGTCGCCATGCTTGTAGTGGGTATTTTGGCCTCTGTTGCGGTACCAAGCTTTTTAGGCTCACGAAATAACGCATACGACAAAGAAGCCCAGAATTCAATCAACTTGGCAATGAACGCTGCACTCAGCCTCTACCAAAACCAAGGCGACTTTTCAGACGCATCGACAGCTGGTTGCGGCTCTGACGCCAGCCAAACATTACTTGCTGCCGATCTTCAAAAACTTCAGCCAAACGTTGACATGATTGGCGGACTAGTTGCGTCGACAAGTTCTCGAACTGTGAGCGTCGATGCTCGCAGAACTTACAACTCGAACGGTGAACTTCTTGGCTGTCAAGCATTTTTCGCTACAGCACTTTCTTCAAGCGGAACCTGCTGGGTTGCACGATTCACAGTTGAAGGAAAATTCTTTCAAGCTGGCAGCATTGCACCAATTGTTATGGCTCCGGCTTTGAACACACAAAATGCATCGGTTGCGACATGGACACTTTTGCAGGCAAACGGTGCTGCATACGCCCAAATTCGCGCGGGCACAAACGCTGCAGATGGCAACAATCTCCCAACTCTTGCATTAGTCCAAAGCAATTGCAACGCAGCAAAACAATCAACCGGTCTTGTTTTTGGTCAGACGGGCTACGCTACGGCGTATTATGCCCAACCAAGCGAGTTTTACTCGTCATGGCGTGACGTAACTGGTGCAGCAGGTGGAGCTGGTAACTAGTTAATAAATAAAAACGCCTTCAGGGAGTGGGCGCCAGTTCGCTGGCGCCCACTTTGAAGACAAGCGCCAGTTCGCTGGCGCCCACTTTGAAGACAAGCGCCAGTTCGCTGGCGCCCACTTTGAAGACAAGCGCCAGTTCGCTGGCGCCCACTTTGAAGACAAGCGCCAGTTTGCTGGCACGCATTTTGAAAGCACGATTAACTAACAACTCGTGGTACCACTTGATTTTTTGGTACGAAATAGTTTTGTTGGCACCCAGAATTGACAGGGTAAGGAGAGTAAATAGTGAAGCGCAAGTTAGACGCGATATCAGGATTGATCATTTTGCTCTCCTTGACACTCTCGCCAAATCAAGTGTCGGCTACCAAAACAACTTCGAAACCAGAACTGCTGAAACCACAAGCAGATGGCCAGTTAGTGATTCAAAACCCGAAAGCCTCATACCTTTCGTTTGAAAAAATTGAATTCACCTCAGGTGGCTGTTCACCGTCAGGCACGACAAGTCTCGAACTTCGTTCAGACAACCCGCAAACCGGAAACGTAATCTCTGCCTACGCGGCACCAAAAGTCAATGCAGCCGGATACGTGCGAGCAGCAGTAATGCTGCCAATCAACATTCAAAGCGGCACATACTATTTAGCATTCAACTGCGTAGCACCAAACTCGGCACAGTTATCTTCGTCGGCAGCAATCAAAGTTGAAACAGCAGTCATCA
This sequence comes from Ilumatobacteraceae bacterium, assembly GCA_964203235.1. Lineage (GTDB taxonomy): Bacteria > Actinomycetota > Acidimicrobiia > Acidimicrobiales > Ilumatobacteraceae > BACL27. Next base: position 64,847 of record CAXNLE010000001.1, on the reverse strand, counting down.
CAACACCAGAACCACAAGTGCCAATAGCGCCAGGGGTAGTCACTTTGACACCAACAGAGCCAGTTGTCCTTGACACTGAACTTGCCAAAACCGGTCTAAACACGATCATCGTTCTGCCAGTACTCGCAACAATTGCCTTAATTGGCATGATCAACATCATGCTCTCGCGTCGCCGAACCGTTACACCATCATGGTCTGCAACAGGCAACCGCTTCAACAACAAACAATAACCACAACCTGGCGTCGAGCAAAGTATCCACTTCGCTTGACTAAGACACACCCAACACCACAGGTCGCTCGCCTGGCTTGGAAAATGTACCAGAGGTGGGGAAGATCCTTGTCAAAATTTGGACAAAACAGCCAACTCTTTGTCTCGCAAGGCAAATCGGCTTGCAATTTGCTACTTGTAACGCTTTATAAGTAACAAAGATTCAAACAACTGGAGGCATATGAGCAAGTTAATTGGCAAATTTAAAGCCAAATTGGTCGGACGCGAAAGTGGTTTTACCCTCACAGAATTGGCTGTCGCCATGCTTGTAGTGGGTATTTTGGCCTCTGTTGCGGTACCAAGCTTTTTAGGCTCACGAAATAACGCATACGACAAAGAAGCCCAGAATTCAATCAACTTGGCAATGAACGCTGCACTCAGCCTCTACCAAAACCAAGGCGACTTTTCAGACGCATCGACAGCTGGTTGCGGCTCTGACGCCGGTGTCTCAGTCACAACAGCACTCGCTGCCGATCTTCAAAAACTTCAGCCAAACGTTGACATGATTGGCGGACTAGTTGCGTCGACAAGTTCTCGAACTGTGAGCGTTGATGCTCGCAGAACTTACAACTCGAACGGTGAACTTCTTGGCTGTCAAGCATTTTTCGCTACAGCACTTTCTTCAAGCGGAACCTGCTGGGTTGCACGATTCACAGTTGAAGGAAAATTCTTCAATGTAAACAGCACTGCCCCAATTGTGATGGCTCCGGCTTTGAACACACAAAATGCATCAATTGCGACATGGACACTTTTGCAGGCAAACGGTGCTGCATACGCCCAAATTCGCGCTCGTTCAAACGCTGCAGATGCTGATAACACTCAAACTCTTGCATTAACGAGAGATAATTGCAGCGCCAAGTTGCAATCAACTGGTCAAGTTGCTGATTCAACGGGCTTCGCTACGGGATACTACGCAGCACCAAGCGAGTTCTACTCGTCATGGCGTGACGCAACAGGTGCAAGAGGTGGTGCCGGTAACTAGTTAATAAATAAAAACGCCTTCAGGGAGTGGGCGCCAGTTCGCTGGCGCCCACTTTGAAGACAAGCGCCAGTTCGCTGGCGCCCACTTTGAAGACAAGCGCCAGTTCGCTGGCAAACATTTTGAAAGCACTCGTTGCTAACAACTCGTGGCGTTACAGACTTTTAGTACGAAATAGTTTTGTTGGCACCCAGAATTGACAGGGTAAGGAGAGTAAATAGTGAAGCGCAAGTTAGACGCGATATCAGGATTGATCATTTTGCTCTCCTTGACACTCTCGCCAAATCAAGTGTCGGCTACCAAAACAACTTCGAAACCAGAACTGCTGAAACCACAAGCAGATGGCCAGTTAGTGATTCAAAACCCGAAAGCCTCATACCTTTCGTTTGAAAAAATTGAATTCACCTCAGGTGGCTGTTCACCGTCAGGCACGACAAGTCTCGAACTTCGTTCAGACAACCCGCAAACCGGAAACGTAATCTCTGCCTACGCGGCACCAAAAGTCAATGCAGCCGGATACGTGCGAGCAGCAGTAATGCTGCCAATCAACATTCAAAGCGGCACATACTATTTAGCATTCAACTGCGTAGCACCAAACTCGGCACAGTTATCTTCGTCGGCAGCAATCAAAGTTGAAACAGCAGTCATCACAACACCAGAACCACAAGTGCCAATAGCGCCAGGGGTAGTCACTTTGACACCAACAGAGCCAGTTGTCCTTGACACTGAACTTGCCAAAACCGGTCTAAACACGATCATCGTTCTGCCAGTACTCGCAACAATTGCCTTAATTGGCATGATCAACATCATGCTCTCGCGTCGCCGAACCGTTACACCATCATGGTCTGCAACAGGCAACCGCTTCAACAACAAGCAATAACAACAACCTGCGTCAAACGCCAGCCAAAACTGGCTTTACTTCAAATTATTTAGTAAGTAACTTCTCAATTGTCGCAAGACGCGCCGCAAACGAGCGCGACGCTACAACATCTGCTCCATCTGGTAGATACTCAATCGCGTGTAACAACTCGCTGAAGTCTGGCAAGCCAACAAAAATCGACACTCCAAGTTGATAGAGGCGCTCAACTGACTCTTCAGGCAATTGCCACGCGACAACACAACCGATCCAAGCACGATTCTCGACATCAAGCAAAGTATCCACTTCGCTTGGCTCAGACACAACCAACACCACTGGTCGCTCGCCCGGTTCGGGCAGTGCACTCTGAATCTCTAAGCCGAGTTGACGAGCTACCTCGCGAGCGGGTTCTCCAACATCAAGCACACGAACATGTGCTAGCGCCTCGTTAGGAAACTTGTTTTCAGCAGATTCTTCGTTTTTAGAATATTCACCAGGTTGCGACTCTTCTAATTCAACGCCTTCAATTCGGTCAGAGCTGTTCGAATCATCGCTCGCCTGACTGCCACTGTTGGTGCTGTCGCTCATAGTTTGAAGGGTTTCACTCTCTTATATCTTGCCGTTTAACTAGACAATACTCTTGAATTCGCACGTATTTAGTGACTTTATGGGATTCTCGTGATTTGTCTTCACAGTGTCGCACGTGCTAGGCATCCACACTTGTTGAAACGATGTTAACTATTCTTTTGAGGCGGAGTTGAAAAACTCAAACTAAGGGAGAATTCTGATGAATTCAGTAGTTACGCGCATAATCAAAAAAGCAACATCCAAAATTATGAACCGCGAAAGTGGTTTTACACTCACAGAACTCGCAATAGGAATGCTCGTCGTCGGTATTTTAGCCAGCGTCGCAGTGCCGAGTTTCTTAGGTGCGCGAAACAATGCATACGACAAAGAAGCACAAGCAGCCCTTATTACAGTGCTTAACGCCGCAGATATTCTTTACGCAAACCAAGGTGACTACTCTGATGCATCATCTGCTGGTTGCGGTTCGGACGCAAGCGCAACAGCACTTGCAGCAGATATTCAAAAACTTGAACCCGGTATCGATGCAGTTGGAGGCCTCGTAAGTTCAACAAACCCGCTAACCGTAAGCGTTGACGCTAAGAATACCTGGAGCTCAAATGGCGAACTTCTTGGTTGCCAAGCGTTCTACGCAACAGCCCTTTCACGAGGTGGAAGTTGCTGGATTGTGCGCAAAACAGTTGAAGGTAAGTTTCTCTCCTCGACATCAAGTGGTGCTAGCGCATTGCCAATTCAAATGGCTGCCCCGTTGAACACCCAGAATGCAGCAGTAGCGACGTGGACACTGTTGCAAGTAAACGGCGCAGCGTTTGCCTACATTCGCGCTAGATCAACTGGCGCTGATGCCGACAACACAAACGGTCTCGCCGCCATCGCGACCGCATGTAAGGCATCACTACAAGGAACTGGCAGTATCAGTTCGACAGCCAACATCATCAAATCAACCGAGTTCTACACCTCTTTCAAAGATGTACAAGCAGGACTCAACGGATCTAACAGCTAACAGCTAGTTAACTGGCTGGTTTAATAGCTAACCGAAATAGTAATTAAAATTTAGAGTTCTCCTAGCAGTGGGGTACCAGTTCGCTGGTGCCCCACTTGCATATCCACCATTTATCTAAATAAATTCTTTAAAGTTGAGTTGCGGAGTTGAAAAACTCAAACTAAGGGAGAATTCTGATGAATTCAGTAGTTACGCGCATAATCAAAAAAGCAACATCCAAAATTATGAACCGCGAAAGTGGTTTTACACTCACAGAACTCGCAATAGGAATGCTCGTCGTCGGTATTTTGGCCAGCGTCGCAGTACCGAGTTTCTTGGGTGCGAGAAATAATGCCTACGACAAAGAAGCACAAGCATCGCTGACTGCAGTGCTTGGCGCCGCGACAATCCATTATCAAAATCAAGGTGACTTCTCAGACGCATCAACAGCGCAATGTGGAGACTCGGCGACATTGGCTGCAGATATTCAAAAGATTGAACCAGGAGTTGACGCAGTTGCTGCCTCGGCAAGTTCGACCAACCCGCAAGTGGTCAGCGTGCAAGCCGCCCAAACCTGGAGCTCAAATGGCGAACTTCTTGGTTGCCAAGCTTTCTACGCCACCGCCCTTTCACGAAGTGGAAGTTGCTGGATTGTGCGCTTCACGGTTGAAGGAAAGTTTCTGTCCTCAACGTTCGTCGGCAGCTCAACGTTGCCAATTCAAATGGCTGCCCCGTTGAACACCCAGAACGCAGCAGTAGCAACATGGACCCTGTTGCAAGTAAACGGCAAAGCCTTCGCTTACATTCGCGGTCGGTCAACTGGTGCCGACGCCGACAACACAAACGGTCTTGTAGCAATCGGCACGGCATGCAAAGCCTCAACACAAGGAACTGGCAGCGCAGGCTCGACAGCCAACGTCATCAAATCAACTGAGTTCTACACCTCTTGGAAAGACGTACAAGCAGGAGTCAACGGATCTACTAGTTAGTAACTAGTTATTTTATTAGTTAGCTAGTTTTAAAAGAAACGGTGCCAGTTCGCTGGCACCGTTTTTTTGTTTACTGGTTTCTAGTAGGCAGGCAACAAAAGTTCTAAGTTTCTAAAAAAGAACCATAAGACAATAAAAAACGGCGCTGAACCAAACATATAGGCACGCAATCGTCCAAACTTCTCTGACGCTGCAGCAATCGCGGTCATTACAACCAAGGTCAGCAGCGCAAAAACTATCGACGGTGCAATTTGATTTGGTAGACCATCAAGTGTCACTTTAAGAGTCTGAATGGCTACTGGGGTGACGTCGACATTAACCGACGGATCAAATAACGGTTCTGTTGCATTGAGTGATGGATCAACTGCTGTCTCAGGCGCGACTTCGCCGTTTGCGAGCGTTGGTGGTGTCGTGATTTGTGCAATCGACTTACCAAATTCGGGGTTAAGCATTGCAAATGGCTCACCGATTAGTTGAGCGACGACGATGATCCGCTCTTCTGCACTGAACTTCGGATGACACGCCGTAAGCGTCAGTCGATTATCCCCCACGTCAGCCAATACGAACTCGTCGCTTGGCCCGACGATTGAATAGCCACCACCAATTTCACGAACCGTTCCGGCCCATGATTTTGATGCGACTACCGGGTCCATCACTTCATAAATCGCAGTGCCAACAGGCGTCAAAATATTTATTTTGTCACCAGGAAGCAACTCGCCGATGCGACCGAACGGCGCACCATAAGTAGTTCTGTGACCGGCAAGTGCGACGTTGCCTTTGTTGCCCAAGAATGCAGTACCGCGGTATCGGCCAATCGCTGATCGCAACTCAGTCGCGGCCGCACCTTCAACAATGAATTTATCTAGCCCGATTGATGGCGCCATAATTCGCCCAATTACATCACCTTCAGAAGCTTTGATGACGCGTTTTATCGCCGCAGTTGATTGCTCGACCATTGTTGGGTCAATTACTGGAGGCAACGTTGTCGGGGCAACCTCAATTGGCAAGGTCGTCGTCGTGGCTATCTCGGCAGGCAACGTTGTCGGCGCTACCTCAACTGGCGCAATATTCTCGTCGACTACGGTCGTTTGATTTGTCGCAATAGTTGTAACTGGCGCCGGTATCGAAGTTGTCGAACTCGTAGTCGAAGTTGTCGTTTCAATTGTTGTGGTTGGCAAAAAAATCGGTGTTGCAATCAACTCAATTGAAGGCGAAGCGGCCTCAAATTTACCGCGTAGTTCGGATTGTGATTGATATTCAACGACTCCGGTGCCAAAGAGTTGAAACAGCACAAACAAAACACCAATAAAACTTGCCCACGTCAGCGCCACTCCAAATATTCGCAGCGACCGCCTTACACGCGGTGGCCTTGACTGCGCTTGACGAAACGGTAACGGTTTATCGATCACCGAAAAAATCTAGATTTAGATCGTCGCTTATTTTCAGGGATTGTGGCGATAACCGAATCTTCAACCAACGTGTAGTCAGATCGAAGCCGAATAGTCGCACTCGCGCCATCTGTGGTTTCGCCAGTGCCGGTCGACCCCGGAAAGTCAACTGCATTGATGATGTTACGCAACGACGACTTGTTGACCTCTTCAGTGGATGCAATAAACGGTGGTCGAGCGATCTCGCCGGTAACTTCAATGGGGTTGACGTCAATGAACTTTGATCGCGATTTTGAACTATCAATATTTTTTGAGTCGTCGTCTTGATTGTCTTTTTGGTTGAAGCCAGTCATATTTATTCGTCGCCTTCGCTCTCTGCAGTGATGTTATCGACTGCTTTTCTGATTGCTTTCTTACGTGCTCGAGAACCCATCGCCGAAAGTTCGTCGAGATGCGCTGCAATTCGCTTGGCGACTTCACTTTCAAAATCCTTTTCAGTTCGGTCTAGCGCTTTGGCACGTTCTGTTAATTCTTCATCGAATCTAAGCAGTTCATCTCGCTCTTTTTGAAACGCCGAAATTTTGTCTTCAAGACCGTTTAACGCAAGTTGGGCGTCAAGTTCTTTTTCTTGAATCTCAATGACCTTCGCCCTGACTTGATCGAACTGTTGCTGAGCAGCCGCACGGTTCATTTCGAATTCTGCCGCCAATTCTCTTGACTCATCGATTGTCGAACGAATCAAATCGGTTTCTTTGGATATCCTCGCCTTTGCTCCCTCGATTTCGGCCAATTCAACTGTCAAAAAGTCGCGAGAAATACGCAAAATTTCAACCTGCGGATCTTTGCCTAAATCTGCAAGTTTCGCTAGTTCTGCATGAATTACGGTTCGCTCAGTGCGCGCGCGTTCAAGAGTTGCGAGCACTTCTCTCTGCATTTGCTGCATCGTCTCTAGTTCGCGTTGCAAAACCAAAGAGCGTGCGGTCAATGTCTCTTCGTATTCTGCGGTTTCTTTAGCCTTCTCGGCGCGCTGAATATCAAGTCGAATCAGTTCTTGTTTGCGATTTGTGACTTCATTTTTAACTTCATTTAAAATCTGTTGAGAGTTGGTTGTTTCGGCAACTAATTCGTTCAATCGCGCGTGGGCGGCCTCGGCAAGGCGAATTGCTTCGTCTGACAATGAGCGTTGATGTGATGCATCAATTTCAGCTCGGGTCAAAGCCGACTGAATTTGCTCGGCGCGGGCTATTTGGATGGTCATTTCATCTCTAATAACTTGCAGTGATGCGCGCTCGTTAACCAGTGTTTCGGTCAGTGAAGCATGGTGCTTCATTAAATATTCGATCTCTCGTCGAAGCGAGTCGGCTTGATCTGACATAACTGCAACGTTTCCACGTTGAGTCGTTAGATCGGTTTCAACTGCGAATAACTCGTGTGATTGAACAGCCATCTCAAGACCAATTTTCTCGGCATCATCTCGCTTTGAAACTAATGAAGCGTTTGTAGTGAGAAGAGTTTGTTGCGTTTGGCGAAGTTCGTCTGCAAGATCTGTGAGCGAATCTTTCGCCATATCAATTTCGGCGATTAGATAGTTTTTTTCGGTCGGCAAGTCAACCGCAGACATGTTACCGCCCTCATGTGCCTTCGAAATCGGAGTCATTGAAAAATTGTTCTTCGCAAGATCAACTGATCCGTCGGTTGAAATACCGAAACCGAGCACACGCGACGACGAAATATGTTCACTATCAAGCATCGTTCGCAGATCGCTTGCGCCTTGCGCTGCATCGCCAACGAGCACGAGAGTGCCTACAAGATTTGCCGACTCGGCAGCATGTCGAAACACCAACCGACCAGATGCTTGCCAAATGTTCAAAGTCGCCGGTGAACTATCTTCGAGTTCTACACACATCCACCATCTAAAACTTTTTTCAGCAATACCACTTGCCGAAATTGCCTTCATCGGAAGTCTTATGTCTGAAAACAGTTTGCGCATCTCACGCTCTGAAGTGACATGGTCAGGCACGCAAGAATTTACGATGACTAAGTCAACTATTTCAACTGACTCCATCGAAGTAATCTTCTCGACAAGATTCTTGGTTGAACCCGATTGCGGCGACCAGTCAATTAAAACTGAATCTTCTGAACGATGCGGCCGAAGCTTTTTGAGCTCATCCATCAACACCGAACTATTACCAAGAACAATCAATCGATTGTCTGCAAAATTTGGGTTTCGTACTTGAGATTTTCCGTTTTCTGGTTCTGGGCCAGGTACTCCAAGTAGGCGATTTAAACTCATTTGTCTATTTTAGTGAGCCTAATCCCAAGTCTTTCGCGCCACGCGGCGACCGTCCAACGGGTTACGTTGAGTTTTCGAGCGGCTGCCGAGTTTGAAACACCCTGCAGCGCAACTAGCTGAATCAAAAGAGATTGATAACGGCGCAAACGGCTGGGCAAAACCCCAGATTTTAAAAGCAATGGAATAGCAACTTCGGCTGTCATCTTGTTGATCGCGAGTAGTTCAACTATGCCTATCTTGGCAAGTTCTTCCGCGCTCGTAACAAACGATGGATTCAAACTTTTCGAAAGCCAACTTTTTCGCTTTTCTTGATTGGCACACGGTGAGCAAAGTTTCTCTAAATTGTGACCGGCCAAGAAGCATGCGCACTTTTCACATTTTCTCTCGACTAGTTTCGGTGTCACTAGCCGCGACGGGTGGGCATTCATTTCAAACTTCTACTGATGCATCTTGAGAATACAGTTCGGCAAAAATTTCAGCCGTGTCAAAATCGTCAACTGCATTCATCAAACTCAAAATATAAGGCTGAAGTTGTTTTTCGAGTCTTGCTGGCAAAATATTGGCGCGAGGCAGACTCATCCACTCAATGACCAGATTTCGAATATCCTCAGGAAGTTCATTTTCGAGCCAGTTTTTTATTTTCTGCTTGACCATCTGTTGCTCAACTTCATCTTCAACCGATAACTGTTCGCTCAACGAATCGGGAACGATCGAAACCTCTCGCGGGTGCCAACTTACGAGCAACTCGTTTGCTAGTTGTGTCTGGCCTTCTGCAATTACTAGTGCAATTCGTTCGCGATCTTGAATTGTGATTGGGCTCTGTTGCTTTGTCTCTTCGGCAATACATGCGTTGCGAAACTGTCTTCGCAAAACTCTTTGCTGACGTGATAAATAGTCTTCATCTCGTGCCGCCTCTTGAGCAGAGTGTCGAACTAGCGAGCCAAGATACATCGGCCATTTATCAATCTGTTGCCAATCAATTTTCGCCACTGCCTTAAACGCTGCTTCGTGCATGTGACTTGAAACATTGGCCGGATCGGCATTAACTGGGATCCGCCGAATATTTGAACTGACTTGTTGGCGCACCCACGGCAAGACCAAAGTCAATAATTCGTCCTTTAGAACCTGCTCGTTCTCGCCATTTTTCAACCGCGTAGACAATGGCATCAGCACCGATGGCACAAAATCCTCGGAATTCGGGTCAATATCCATGGCTTTCCCAATCTTAAACGAATTTGGCGTCTTTATGGGTGAGCACTGTCGGCTGACCAAACAGTCTAAAATCGTGTCTGAAAGCAGGTATCCGTTGTTATTGAAAATCGCTGAAGGAGCCATTGCCAATCACGACCGCCGAACTTTAGCGGCGATTATGGCTGTAGTTGGCCTAATGCTCGGAAGTTTCGCGACTGTTTTAATTCATCGCTTACCGCGCAAAGAAAAATTCGTCAAGGGCCGATCACAGTGCCCATCTTGCAAAGAACCACTTGCGCCGATTGATCTGATTCCGGTTTTCACGTGGCTATTTTTACTCGGGCGCTGCCGACATTGCAAAGTACGAATTTCATTCAAGTACCCGCTGATTGAACTGACATCTTGCCTAATCGCTGTGAGCGTAATTAACCAACACGGTGCGTCGATTGCGTCGGTTGTTCTTGCTATTTCGTGCATCGGTCTTGCAGCCACGGCGACAATCGATGCATTAACGCGGCGGCTTCCGAATCGGGCAATAATCACAATCGCAATTTTTGAATTAATTGGATTTTTTGCCGATGCGGTTGTAAACGACTCGTGGCAAGACCTTAAGCGCGCAGCGCTTGTCGCAATTCTCGCGACAGGTGTTGCACTAATTTTTTACTTTGTTTCGCGCGGAGGCCTTGGTGAAGGCGATGTCAAATTCACGCCGATTGTTTGGCTTCCACTCGGATGGTTGGGTTGGGGCGCCGCATTTGGCGCATATTTAATCGCCGCAGTTATTGCAGTGCTATGGACTGTCGTCTTTGGCATTATGCAGCGCCGCATTCGCAAAGTTTCGATTCCACTTGGGCCAGCGCTCGCACTCGGTGCGATAATCACAATTATCGCTGACTTCAGTTGGAAAGCCGGAGTATGAATTGAGATGCGTGAGGCGCAAACAACTTCGCTCTGAGCACGGCTTCGCAATGATCGAAGCAGTAATTGCGATGGGCCTCGTCGGCCTTGCCTCGCTAGGTTTGCTCACCGTAACTTTTGCAATGTCATCGCAAGCAAGACTTTCTAAAGATGCAATTAATGCGCGATTAGCCGCAGAACAAATTGCGGAAAATGCGTCAGTTTATGGATGCGGTCTTCAGACTGGTGCCGAAGTTTCGACTGTGATCGTCGCAACAAAAACCAGATGCAACACAGCCCTTGCTTTAGATAACGCAAACGTGATTCTTGGTGATGTTTCAACTTCGGTGACGCGCAAAAATGTTGTCTACTCAGCAACTGTTCGTAATAGTTGGCTACCAGGGCCAGGCGCCGATGGCTTGTCAGCCGTTACATGCACGAATCTGCAAACACCAACATCACCTGCGACATTTGCAACGATGACGCCAACTGCTATCAAAAGAATCACAACCGTGACTTGGAAGTTCGGTATCGCTGATGGCAGCACAAGCGACAAGTCATATTCATTGACAAAATACGAAGCGGTGCCGCCTGATGCTGCAGCATATTCAACAAGTTTTGGCAGATTGATTGTTACTGGTATGACCGCGACGCAGGCAGTTGATTTGCAGGCGATCAATAACACTTCATATAAGTTACGGCGCTATGCGACAATTTTTAGCGGCGACACTGCTGGCACCGCAGGCTGTGCTTGGTTCGCGTACTTGCCAACCGGCTCTTATAAGGCTGCAAAATTAGACTCGTCATTTGGGTCGTCAGAAAATATTACGATCACCAATGGCGCGACAACTCAAATCGCCTATAGCGCACTGCCATGATGCAACAGCCGACAATAGTTAAGATTGCTGGCAGCGAGCGCGGTTCGGTCGGTTTAGTAGACATCGCTGTAGCGATGATGATCACCGGAATACTCACGGTTGTGCTGATGGGCGTGATCTCGTCGGCGTATTCAACGACATCAATGATCACTGATCGTGCCGACTTTATGGAGCAAAACACGAAAATCGGCGATCGGCTTCGCGCTGCATTATCGGGAGCATCTCTACAAGGAAGTTGCATTGACCGAATCAATCCCGCTTCGGCAGTAACTGTGAGTAACTGTCGACATCTCACCGAAAGCACTGCTGTGATCGTCTCAGGCACGTCTAAAAAAGTTTGTGTTTTGGCTCGCCAGTCGCAAGGCCTTGACACAGTTACAGGTTCACCAAGTACACCAGTTTTATTATTAGCCCAAGACTCAACCTGTGTTGAATTGGATAGCGATGGGATTCTCAAAAAAACTCGAGTGAAAGCTGGCAGCACCGAATACGCCTCTAACAGCTGGACAAGCAGCGCAGTGCAAAACGAATTCATCACGTCGTTGGCAGATGACTCGGTGTTCACCTACTACGACGCAAGCGGCACAGCGCTAACAATTTCAACTGCACTTACAAGTGACCAAATAAAACTCGTGCGCAGAATCAAGTTCACAACAACTCTCACGGCAAAAAATGAACGCGCTAATGAAAAAGTTTCATATGAGTTTGCTGTAGGCGCAGGTCGCTTTGTCTCAGAACAAAAATGGGATGGCAAATAGTGCAAACTACGAGCCGTATTAAGCGCGATAGACAATCGGGTCAAGCGATGATGTTCACGATTGTGGCACTTGCTGTGACTTCAGCGATTGGGCTTGTGGCGATTACTGCAGTTATTCGCAGTTTGGCAACCGAAGGCAAACTGCAACGCCAGGCTGTTGTTGAACGGTTGGCAGAGTCTGCGTCTGAAGAAGTCTTTGGTCGGTTGGCAAAATCTGTTTCAAGTTTGAGCGCGGTTACTTCGCATCCGGGCTATTCGACGGGTACTGATGTGGGTACTGCATCAAGTGTCTGGGTTCGTTACGGCACAGACGGCCAAGTTGTGACATGTACTTTGGGTACTCAGGCATGTTTCACTGTTCGTCTTGCGGCGCATGGTTTCACGACTGCAGGTGTTGCAACTGCCGATATTGATTTGGCGACTAATGCTGTGATTCAAGTGACTGCCCGTCAATGTCGTGAGTCGATCACATCTGCGGAGGTGGTTGCGCGTTCTGCGCTAAGTAGTTCTCCTGACTCAAGAGCGTCGTGTGTTTACGCGCGTCGCCAAACGACAATTCGCTCTCGACTGTTTTCTGATCATGTGGTTTGGGTGAACACGATGGCTAATACAAAATTTGCGACAAGTGACTCGATCGCAGGTTCAATTCATCTTGGTACAACTGACGAAAAGTTCACTTATTGTGGCACACCAACTATTGCTAAAGACACTTCTGTCTCCACCCCGGTCTCATATCGAATTGAAACACTGGCGAGCACCGCAACTGCAATTGCTACCAGTTGCACTTCTTCTAGTGCTCTAAACGTCAGCACAACAACAACTGTCAGTTCTGATGCGTTGGCTCTGCCTATTGTTAGCGCGAGCGACTATGCGTCAATTGCGAATGTAACAATTACGTCAGGGGCGGCAATCGTGCTCAGTGGCAGCAACTACACACTCAACGGTGGTGCATCTACTGCAATACCGAGTAGCGGCGTGTTATATGTCAGCGGCACAGCAACAATTAGTCAAACCACAAGTTTGACCGGCAAGTTGACGATCGTGGCGACGGGTGACATTGCAATCACTTCAAGTTTGCAACTTACTTCGCAAGTTGATGACATGCTGAGCATCGTTTCAACAGCGGGAAACATCAACATCAGTTTTACTGGAGCATCAAGAACAATTGAAGCCTTATTGCTTGCTCCATCATTAACTGCAGGTCAAGGCATTGTTCAGACCGCTTCGACAGATTTGTCAAGCGCACCTGCTTATCCGCTTTATCTTTACGGTGCGATCGTGGCAAGAGAACTTGGCGCGTTGGGCACAATTAATGCGACCACTGGTGCCACTACTGCTGGCTACAGCAAATCGTTTACATATGACTCGCGACTTGCAACATCTCAGCCACCGTTTGCACTGTCTCAAGTTCGTGGACGATGGATACGTTTGGCGGCAACAACTGTTTCACCGTTCACGCCTGGCATCTCGGGTATCGCCACAACAACAACTGCTGCCAACACAGCGCCAACAGTTACTTTCACCTCACCCGCCACACCAACAGTGTCACGAACACTTTCATACACAGTCACATTTAACAAGCGCATCTCTGGGCTCACTTCAAGTGATTTCTCAAACGCAGGCACGGCGACCTCGTGCACATTTTCGATACCAAACTCTTACGGCATCACATTCACACTGACTGTCGTATGCAGTTCAGACGGCACAGTAATTGTGCGACTCGCAGCAAGCAGCGTAATCGACAGCCTCGGCTTAACTGGCCCAAGTTCGGCAAGCGACGCATCAACCGTGACGATTTCAAGCGTGGCGACTGCGCTGGCAATGGAAACTCAACCTGTGGGTGGCGAGTCTCCAACCACTTTCAGCACAGACCCGAAAATAAAACTTGTTAACTCTTCGGGTGATTTAGTCACTACTACGGGCACAGCAATCACCGTCACGGCGTCAGGCGGAACCTTAAGCGGCACAACTTCAATGACAACAACAGGTGGCTACGCAGAGTTCACAAACTTGACACTCACAGCATCCGCCGGCACCTACACACTCACTTTTGCAAGTTCTGGCCTGACATCTGTGACTTCTGCGAGTGTCACAGTGACGGTCACGGCTGCCGCAGTTACCGCACCGACCTCAACTTGTGTAACAACAAGTGCAACAACAGCTCTTTCGGGAATCTCAGTTGGTGGTCTTGCAGATGGCAGCACATATTTAGTGTCAGTTGCATTGGTGAATGCACCAACTGGTGGAAACCTGCAAATAACTTCTAACAGCGGAGCAACAGCCAAGACTGGGTACAGCGTTGCGATCAACACAAATTTCACCTCAACAGTATTTACTGGCACGCTCGCCAACGTAAATGCTGTACTGGCAACTTTAAGGTATGTCGGTGGGGCTGCAAATGTGAGTTCAACTTCAGTAAAAGTCACCGCCTCGTTAGAGAATGCGAGTTACTATTTGAACGCTTTCAACGGTCACTTTTACTATCTGAACCCAAAACGACTTAATTACGCCACAGCGACAACTGGCGCTCGCGATGCCGCAAAAGCAATGAGCTACCAAGGTCAGACAGGCTACTTAGCGACAATTACTTCAACTGCAGAAAACAGCTTTATTAGTAGCAACATTGCATTAGCTACAGATATTTGGATAGGTGCAACTGACGATCTAGTTGAAGGCGTTTGGAAATGGGATACCAATGGTGGCTCACCAATAGACGAAGCAGGCAAACAATTTTGGAGCGGGGCTGCAGCTGGCAGCAGATACACGACTGATGGAATCAATTTCGCAAGTTGGGCGAGCGGTGAGCCTAATAATTCTACCGGCTCGTCTGTTACCGGCGAAGACTACGCAGTAACAAACTGGAACAGTAGTTTTGGGTCATGGAATGACATCTCTAGTACTTATGGTCTGCTTTACTCGGTTGTTGAGTTCGGCACAAATGCACCTGACAATGGCTTCGCTGTTGGCTCTTCAACCTACAGTTACGCGAATATAGTCTTGTGCGGCCCCGCTACAAAACTTGCGACTACAACAGCGGCCGCTGGCTCAGTCTCAAGTATTGCATTTACAACTCAACCAGTAATCACAATTCAAGACGTTTCGAGTAATACGGTGACTAACTCAACTGCAACAGTTACCGCCTCGATCAGCAGTGGCACGCTAATCGGCACAACGACTGCAACCGCAGTAAACGGTATAGCCACATTTTCAAACCTTGGTATCACTGCTGGTTCGGGCACCTACACGATTACGTACTCGTCAGGAGCTTTAACCAGCACATCACATTCCATTACCGTTACTGCTTCGTGTGCCACAGGTGGAACATGCATAGTTGGTGACACCGGCCCAGGCGGTGGAAGAGTCTTCTATGTTGCTGCAGCAGACTTCACTTCAACAGGTTCAGACTGCGCTACAGCCTGTAGATACTTAGAGGCTGCACCGTCTGATTCATCAGTAAGCACTTGGGCAACTAGTACCGCGTTTTGCTATGCCGATGAGTCTACTACCGGAAATATGAGATGCGATGAAAATAGTATTTACTCAGGCACCTCCGCCGCTCAAGGCGCGTTGCGCACTGCAGCAACAGCAATTGGTATGGGTATGGCGAATACAAATCAGGCATACGCTCGCATCACGACGGCTGGGTCTGCTGCAACGAGTGCTTATGCACCGGGTAAGGCGTGGGCCTACACGAACAACAGCAAAACAGACTGGCATTTGCCATCGAAAGATGAGCTCAACCAATTATGTAAATGGCAACGAGGGCAGAGCACAACCGCTGCTAACCAAGCAGTTCGCTGCGATAGCACAGGTTCATTGAACACGGGCTTAAACGCAACTGGTTTTTCGGCTGCGCCTTATTGGGGATCTTCTGAAACTGGTATCAGCACAGCGATTGTTCAGAATTTCTCCACTGGCGACCAGCTATTAACCTGGGGCAAGTACGACACAGGATACTCCGTCCGTGCGATTCGAGCTTTTGGTTAATCGTTAAATATCAAGTTGGCTTTGGCGGCATCAACAGACTCACTGGCTGTGCAATAAATTTCGGCGCCGGTGGTGTGCCAAATACCTAGAAGTTTTAGCGTTGGCTATCGATGTAAGCGATTGGTCAGTTCATCCCAGGATTAAAAGTGTTGAGACCTTGTCGATTTGCTGCACGGCACAGGTCTGCATCTGCACTGGCAAAGATAGCCGCACCAATTTTTAGTGCTGACGCGAGATGAACAGCGTCGTATGCACGAAGTTTCTCTGTCTTGGTGACGTCACACGCATCTGCCATTTGATGAACGCCGACGTCTCAAAGTAGGTAATCATCGGCGCTCATTGATAACGATTTCACTTACCGACCCAGTTGCCTTAAAACGTCCGCGTGGCCGTGGGCTTTTCGGCTTGACCGCAGGACGAACTGCACCAGATGCAATCAATCGCGCCAGACGATCATCAGCCTCTGTAAGCGCGGTCAGCCTGGCGACCGGTTTGCCATGTTCCGTAACAATGATTTGCTTTCCGGCACAGACTTGGTCGATGTAGTGGCTCAGTTGATTTTTGAGTTCGCGAATACCGACTTCAATGCTGTGGTCGTTTGTTGTCGGGTCCATAAAAAAATGGTAGCCAGAATTAAATTTATTTGTGGATACAAATTATCGCGTGGTGCGTCACACTGGGATGACTTCGACTAATTTTTCTAGCCCCTTGAAGTCATCCGGATTTCTCGTGAATAGTGGCAACCCTAGAGCACACGCGGTTGCAGCAATCAAAAGATCTACGGCACGTGCACCTCTAGCCTTTCGACCTGAGTTGGCGACCGCGGCATAGATTCGCCCGTATGCACGCGCCGCCTCAATATCAAAAGGAAGAGGATCAAAGATTGCCTCAGCCCGTTGAAGACGGTCTTGTCGACGAGCACGCTCATCGACATCGGTTGTTGCAAACGGACCAGCAGCGAGTTCTGCCATGGTGATTGCGCTCACGGCAATATCGATAGGCAAATTAACTCTGTCGATTTTTTCAAGGTCGATAATCACCGATGTATCGAGGAGACCTTGCGCTCGACGGGGCTCATTCACGGGGTTCAATCACGAGGTTCATCCACGGGGTTCAAAATCTTGGCTTGCATGCGCATCAAGATCGGCCCTAAATCGATCGAAGTCGATGCCGAGGGCGCAAGAGAACATCGCAGCCACAGCGTCGCATGAGACGAACCGATGCCGACGTAGTGGAGTAAGTTCACCAACTGGCTGACCGTTGCGGGTTATGACGAAACTTTCACCCTGGTCGAGGCGGCGCATGATCTTGCCGCTGTCATTGCGAAGTTCGCGTTGGGAGATTGTTTGAGCCATATTGTTAAGTGTAGCACCATGTGCTACAGTAATGAAACAGCAATTTGTGGCGAGCTTTTAGGGTCGACTCTCAATATAAGTGACACCAGTTGTTGGGCAACCTGATTGCTGCATTAACTCAGCACCACCCTGGGCAGTAATAATCTCATCAACTTTTTCTTTGATCACGAACTTGCAGACTTCGGTTGGGCCGCCGTCAAACCATGTACGAACTGGTAAGCGAGTTGCGGTGACAACATCTAACACTCGGTTACCAACATAAATGCCTTGAAGATCGAGATTCCAATAAGCGATGATTCGATGTTGAGGTTTATCAAAGTCAACTTGGCTAATGCCATTTGCGAACCACATATTGCTTCGGTGCTCTCTCGCGACTAACGGAGTATAATTTCCGGTGAAACTATGCCCTAGCGCTGCGCATACAAGGCCATACTTCACAAAATTACGAAATGATATCGACGACTTTTGTAACGCCGCGTCGATAATAACTACCGAATATGAAACTAGAAGTGGCATCGTTATGAAAAGAATCTGCCAAATCATTTTGATTGAGTAATACGGTGTGTCTGTCCACGAATATTGATCGGTGCGCATCAGAATTAAGAAAATTAAATAGGTGACGCCAACCAGTGGCAAAATTATCCATTTGTCATTGCCGTCAAATAGAAGTTTCTTTTTTCGCGCCAACCATGGCAGAAAAATTGCTAACAAAATCGTCACGACCGAGAGCCAACCCACATACATCAGACCTGGTTTGCGTGTTGCACCCTGCATTGTAAATGTACGAAATACTGGGCCGTTCATTCCGTTTGGGCCGTAGAGCGCAGCGACAATCAGCACTGTCAACAGCGCAATCGCAACAAGTTTGATCGACATGTTGCGTTTACTCGCCGAACGCAGATCAATACCAAAACGACGCAGTACCCACTGGCCGGCTAACGCAACTGCGACGACAACAAATGGAATTGCAATGAGTTGGTAGACAAGGCCAAGCGCCGCACCGACAATGATGGCCCACGGAAAATACGATGAGAAAACATCTTTGCCTTTGAAGACTGTGAACTTGCGACACGAAATAGCGAAAATTATCAAAGAAATCCAGGCTGAACTTAATGACGTCGAAAAGCCATCCCATAAAATTTGTTGCACAATATTCGGCACCGACATCATCACAAAAATTGCGACGTTTGCAAAAATGACAGCAAACCGGTTAACGGTTTTTATAAATCTGATCGCAACTACACCAGCGAGTTGCACATATGCCGCAAACTGAATTAAGTCAAACCAGCCAGCGAACATAAGAACTCGAAATAAGTGTGAGCCTGTCGTGTGGCTTGACGCGACTGCGACGTGGGCAACAACATTGTGCATTCCAATTGGATAGCCAAAAATCGGAAACGCATTAGATAAGACCATCCCCGCGCTGCCATCGCGCCACCACTGGGTGATGCCAAGAATGAACGACGCATGGCCACCGTGATCGCCGCCATAGGTATAGCCGGCAACTAACTTCACTGGCTCGCTCAACAATTGAAATGAAGCGACGGCGATTACCGCGATCGGTATTGCCGAAATCAATAAAGCCTTCGCTGTCGAAATTAGTTTCGATTCACGCACGGCTGGTTCAGGCACGGTTAATTCAGGCCCGTCTAGTTCAGACACAGTTAGTTCGCGGCGCAATATTGCCCATGCACCAGATACGGCCAGCATGCAGATCAGCGAAACTTGCCCCCAGCGAGTTGAGATTCCTGATGCACCAAATCTAGAAGCCACAACAAAACTGCCATATAGAAACAGCAACGAGAGCATCAACCCAACTGGCCACAGCAAAAACCGATGAATGCCCGTAAAAATCGCGCTACTAAACAGAACACAACAGATCAAAAGCGTGGCCCACGAAAAGCCCATAAATACCGCGACAATGCCGACCGTAATCAAAGCAAAATGCACAGCCTTGTCGCGATTTAACCGATTCGGCATAGGCATAGGCACAGATTACTTGTTTTCGTCGATTTGGCGGTTTAACGCTGACATGCGTCAAAAACGTGATTTAACAAACATATCGAAGCCATGCTTGGCAGCGCGCAGATGTGTTTTTGAAGGCGGGGAACATCAAGGGCAGCAACGG
Source organism: Ilumatobacteraceae bacterium (assembly GCA_964203235.1). Lineage (GTDB taxonomy): Bacteria > Actinomycetota > Acidimicrobiia > Acidimicrobiales > Ilumatobacteraceae > BACL27. The sequence goes on along the minus strand of CAXNLE010000001.1, from coordinate 45,314 downwards.
CTCAGCGCTGGGCTTTTGTAACCGTAACAATGGGCCAAAAACATCACACGTAACAATCTGACAAAAAATTACCATTTCAGTGACATTCGCATAACAATTTGCGCTATCCTTATGGATTGAAAACGCTAGGACTATTCGTCCAAAAGTGTGAGAGGACTGCTATGAATTCAAAATTCGGTGAGAAGCATTAAATGACAAACTTAAAGAAAGTAATTAATCGATTCGGACCATTTGTAGTAGTTTTCTCAATTTTTAGTGTTCTTCTCCCCTTTAACTCCACCGAAATCGCTCAAGCTGCTGGGGCCAAAGTAACTATTTGCCACCGAACTAAAAGTACAACCAATCCCTACCGCATGATCACGGTGTCAAATAGCGCGGTCAACAATGCAGGGCACGGCAGGACCTCTCACACTGGAATTGTTTGGAATAATACTTTGGCTAACGGAGGTACATGGGGAGACATAATCCCCGGAAGCGATGATGATGGCGATAGGTTCTGGAGCGACGGCTCCGGCGTTGGCACAGGGGATAACTGGACGGATGCCGGTAAGGCATTCATGAAGTCTGGCGGTGCGAACCTATCGAAGTGCACTCGCATGACAGCAAAAGCATTCTATGATTTGTCGGTTGCGGCCGGTGTGTCGGCTACTGACATCGCAGCCGATCTAAACGAGCAAGTGGCTAACGAAGACGCGGCAGTTAAACCTGCTGGCGGATGGACCGCCGCCAACGTCGAAGCTGCAGTTGCAACGTCGGGTTCTGCCACAACAAACGCTGCAACATCAATTAATGCGACTACGGCAACGCTCAACGGATCAATCAGCGCATTATCGACTTCAACCACACCTAAATTTGAATACAGCACTGCTTCAGATCTTTTAAGTGGTGTCACAACAGTTGCTGGAGGAACGGCAGGCACAAATACAGTGACTGCAACAGCAAACCTTACTGGTCTTACGGCTAACACGCAGTACTACTTCAGAGCAATTGGTGAATTCGGTGCGGATGATCTTGCGGGCACCTACTACGGTTCGATCCTAAATTTCACGACTCTTGCTACGGCTGATACGACTGCGCCGACTGTGACTCTGTTACGTTCTGCTGCGACTTCTAACTCTGCCACAATTACGTTCACTGTCACCGGCAACGAAAACATCACTTGCTCAACTTTGTCAACTGCTTCTGGAACAGACTTTACTTTCAGCAATATTTCGGCGATTACCGGCATCGTGCAAACTTCTGCAACGGTTTGCACCATCACAGCAACATCAACAGCAACCGCAAACGGCGTAACAGTTAACTCAAGTCTGACTGCAGCCGGCTCATTTTCAATGACCGACACCGCAGGCAACGCTCAAACAACACTCACCATCACCACACCCGGAACAACCAACCTGATCGCAGTCACAATTGCTGATACGACTGCTCCGACTGTGACTTTGGCTGCATCTAATACAACTTCTACATCTGCGACAATCACATTCACAGTCACCGGCAACGAAAACATCACTTGCACAACTTTGTCAACTGCTTCTGGAACAGACTTTACTTTCACAAATATTTCGGCGATTACTGGCATCGTGCAAACTTCTACAACGGTTTGCACCATCACAGCAACATCAACAGCTTTAGCTGACGGTGTCGCCGTAACCTCAACACTCACCGCAGCCGGCTCATTTTCGATGGACGATACTGCAGGCAATGCACAAACAACACTCACAGCATCACCGAAGTCAACCGTTGTTACCCGCGCCGATACGACTGCGCCGACTGTGACTCTGTTGCGTTCTGCCGCGACGTCTACATCTGCCACAATTACGTTCACTGTCACCGGCAACGAAGACATAACTTGCTCAACTTTGTCAACTGCTTCTGGAACAGACTTTACTTTCAGCAATATTTCGGCAATCACAGGCATCGTGCAAACTTCTGCAACGGTTTGCACAATCACAGCAACCTCAACAGCAACCGCTGGCGGCGCAACAGTCAACTCAAGTTTGACCGCAGCCGGCTCATTTTCAATGACCGACACCGCAGGCAACGCTCAAACAACACTCACCATCACCACATTGGGAACAACAAACGTGATCGCAGTGACCGTACCGACAACCACTACAACAACCGTGGCATCCGGTAGCAGCGGTAGCAGCGGTAGCAGCGGTAGCAGTGGTAGCAGTGGTAGCAGTGGTAGCAGTGGTAGCAGTGGTAGCAGTGATAGCAGCGGTAGCGCAGCCACAACGACAACTACAACTACAGCAACCACAACCACAACCACAACCATTCGGGCCACAACTACAACTGCCGCACCTACTACAACAACGACAGTCGCGCCACTAACGACAACAACGGTTTCGACTCGTCGCATCACGATCTGCCACGCCACAAGCTCGGCGACGAACCCTTATGTCACTATCACCGTGGACGCGAACAGTCTTAACGGCCACGGTGGGCACAACGGCGACATAATCCCAGCACCAAGCGGCGGTTGCCCGAGCCGCACGAGTGCCAACGTCTCAGGCTCAACTACAACCACAGTTCGTGCGACGACAACCACAGTTCGTGCGACAACAACAACGACGACGATCCGTGCCGCATCGACCACAGCCCCGTCCAGCACCCCGACAACAACGGTTTCGACTCGACGTGTCGCGATCTGCCACGCCACAAGCTCGGCGACCAACCCCTACCTGACTCTCACCGTAGACGCCAACAGTCTTAACGGCCACGGCGACCACGGCGACGACATAATCCCAGCACCAAGCGGCGGCTGCCCAAGCGGTTCGGGTGCCAACGTCTCAGGCTCGACAACAACCACAGCGCGCGCAACAACAACCACGACGATTCGTGCCGCGTCGACTACAAACGTCGGCAATACTCCAACTACAGCCGTCAGGAACACGCCGACTACAAACAGAGAAACCACAAACTCTCAACAAATTACAACGACTTCAATAAATCCGTTGACGACGTCAACAACGGTGAATCCAGTACGCAGAGCGTCAGCTCTCCCTGATTCTTATGTCAGGGTATGTCACAAACCATCAAGCGGTGGGTTTATTTCTCTTTATCTGACAAGTGCGGCTGCAAATGCACATAGTGAACACGATGGAGATATTGTTCCGGCTCCTGCAGGTGGATGCCCGGCTAGTGGTGGTGCGACTGAGAATCCGACATCGTCGACTACAGCTCTTCCAGGAGTTGTGACAACAATCCAAAATAGCTTTGGAAGCACATCGTCAACTCCGAATAACAATTCATCTGGAAGCGCATCGTCAACTCCGAACAACAATCCATCTGGAAGCGCATCGTCAACTCCTGAGAAAATTTCAGAAATCGCACCTCAGATAGTTAGCACTGTGGACTTTGGTGGCGGCTCGGTAAATTCTGACAAAGTAATATCTGGCTCAGAAATTGTCGGATCGCCTTTGTACTCAGCTGTGGGCGCAACAACAAAATCGCAACGCACAATTACGCAGCTTGCACAGGAGCAATTTGCAGGGTTTGCACCAAACTCTGGTGCACTGTTAGAAATCATTGGAGCGCGAACGGTTGGACAATTTGCAACAGTTCCTGGTGTGAATTTAGATGGCTTTACGATTGCGGCTGCTCTAAATGAGTCGGTTAGTAGAACTGTTACTGATTTCGTAAAAATAATTGACTCAAAAGCGGTTCCCGCTCCTTCTCAAATTGAACTTGAGGAAGTCAACAAAATAGAGTCAACAAAAGATGAAATGGGACGAATATTTTTTGATTCTGGCCTGCCAACCCCTACTCGACTAATCGATCTTCAATCACCCGACAAGAGATCATGGGTATCGGCGTCTGCTTCGGTTCGAAATTATGCTCCAGGCACAATTATCTACTTGACAATTACATCTGACCCAGTAGTAATTAGCGAAGCCGTAGTTGATGAGTTTGGAAATGCGCAAGTAACTGGAGTGTTCCCTGCAAATGTGTTCGGCAATGGCGCACACAGCCTGCGAGTCGTTGGTCGCCGACTAATTGACGGAGTCGCAGCCGACGCAAATGGAGAAATCAAAATTAGTAACGAGGCGATGAACGAAATCCGAAAATTTGACATGCAATCAAATGCAACGGTTCGTTACATCGGCTTCAACACCTCTGGTGGCAACACAACAGCAATTCGAGTAGTACCACTTCGATCTCTATATCCTTGGTGGACACTTTGGCTAATCGTCTGGACAGTCATAATCGGACTAATTGTCAAACTCAGCGGTCGCACAAAACAAAAACGCGATTTAATAATTGGGTCGGGCCTCATAGTTCTCTCAGCCCTTCCGTCGCAATATTACGGATGGACAGAAATTGCTTACCCAGTCATGTATTGGGGCGAGGGACTTACTCTTATCGGTTTAGCACTTTGGTGGATTACACCAAAACTTAAACGAAATAAATCTGTTGAAGAACAAAATTTTGAAGAAGGTGAAGAAGTCGTGAAAGACGGTCAAAAGACTTTACGACCTCGGATAAGCACCGGTGATACACCAACAGCGAACAAAATCGTCAGTCCAGTTAGTACGACTCAGCGACTTAATCCAAATTTCTCAATAATTGAAACAACCACGCCTGACGAAACCACTTAGAAGCGACTTCAGTTCACATTTCATGGGTGGGCGCGCCAAGACAGAAGCAAGACATAAAGTAGTTCAATGATCTCAAGCGCAGATTCGCTGGCTACGCGCGCTGGTCTTGAAGTGCTTAAGAACGGCGGTAATGCCGTTGATGCTGCGATCGCAACGAGTGCGACAATGGCTGTTGTTGCACCACATCTTTGTGGAATGGGAGGTGACTTGTTCGCCCTTGTTCACATCAACGGCGAAGTGCATTCTCTGAATGCTGCAGGTCGTGCCGGCTCAGGGGTAAACGCAAACCAATTGCGTGCTGACGGATTCACAAAGATGCCGATGCTAAATAATTTTAATTCAGTCACCGTTCCAGGTTGTGTGGCCGGTTGGGTCGCTCTGCACGAGAGATTTGGCACGCTCACCCTTGGCGAAATATTTGCAACAGCAATTTCGCTTGCCGAAAATGGATTCAGAGCATCGTCACCACTAGTCAGTTCGCTGCAGCGCCTTGATCAATCGATAAAACCGAACTTCGCCGATCTTCTCACACAAGCAACCGCGACTGACTCAACTATCAAACGACCCGGGGTCGCACGAACATTGAAAGCAATTGCCGCAAATGGCAAAAGCGCATTTTACGCCGGAGAGTTTGCGGCAGGTCTGATCGCTTTGGGTGGCGGAATTTACACAGTTGACGATTTAGCAAATGCAAACGCAACTTGGGATCAACCCCTCTCGGTTGACGTCTATGGCCATCGTGTTTGGTCGACTGCCGCCCCATCGCAAGGATATTTATTTCTCGCAGCACTGGCAATCAGCGAGCAATTTGACCTACCTGACGACCCAAACGACCCACAATGGGCACACCTGTTAATAGAAGCCTCAACCTCCGTCGGGCACGACAGACCGAACATATTGCATGACCGCGCAGATCTGGATGCAATTTTGCCTGAACTGATTTCACGAAAATCGCTGGTTGATCAACAGTACGCATCACGGCGATCAAATCCAGGCGCGAATGGCGACACTACATATATGTGTGTAGTCGACGAGAACGCGATGGGTGTTTCGCTGATTAACTCAAACGCCTCAGGATTCGGTTCGGGTCTCGTTGAACTTAGTACAGGCATCAATTTGCACAATCGTGGCTTGGGTTTTTCATTAATCAAGGATCACCAGTCAGAGCTGACCGCGGGTCGGCAACCACCACACACGCTTTGTCCATCACTCATAACGCGCGCCGACGGTTCTCTGTTTGCAGTTTTAGGCACGATGGGCGGCGACGCTCAACCACAAATTATTCTGCAAATCATCACTCGGCTGCTACGCGAAAAAAAATCAAGTAAACCAAAAGAATTGGTCGATGCTGGTCGATGGGCTCTTCGCGGTCCAGCAACTGGTTTTGACACTTGGACAAATGAGACACCAACAGTTCAAATCGAAGGTCAAGCGCCCGACAACTGGATGACAGGTTTGGCTGCGCGCGGACACAAAGTCGAAAGACGCCCACGACTCGACTCTGGATTCGGCCATGCAAATATGATCGTTATCAACGAAAACGGAGACCGTGCTGGCGGTGCTGACAGTCGCAGCATTGTCGGCAGTTGTGAGGGAATTGATGGACTTACTTCCAGGTGATGACGACCCGCGACGAGTCGCGGTACGCGAGTGGATTAGCCAACATTCAAACCCGAGCGCCGAAGAACTCGCTGTTGCTGGGTATGTCGCACCGCATTGGCCAAGACCTTACGGCCTCGGCGCCGACGCACTAAATCAACTAATTATTGATCAAGAACTGCAACGAGCGAATATCTCACGACCTTCGAACCCAATCGGTATCGGCTGGGCGGGACCAACTATTTTATTTGCCGGCACGATAGAGCAACAGCAGAAATATCTTCCGAATTTATTATCTGGTGCAGAATATTGGTGTCAGTTATTTAGCGAACCCGAAAGTGGCAGCGACTTGGCGAGTCTGCGAACACGCGCAGAACTTGACGGCGACGAATGGGTGATCAACGGACAAAAAATTTGGACTTCAGGCGCTCAAGATGCAAAGTTCGGCATTTTGCTCGCACGCACAAACCCAGATGCACCAAAACACAAGGGCATCACATATTTCATTTGTCCGATGGACTCACCCGGGATCGAGATTCGTCCAATTAAGTCGATGGCGGGTGCCAAATCTTTTAACGAAGTATTTTTCACCGATGTACGAATTACGACTGCAAATGTTGTTGGCGAAGTGAATGACGGATGGCGACTAGCCAAAGTAACACTCGGCAACGAACGCGTGTCACTATCAACGGGTGGAGTACTTTGGGGACACGGACCGACTGCGCTTGATGTAATCGAATTGGTGCGCGAAATGGGCGGGGTCAAAAACCAAGTAACGCGTCAAAAGATTGCGCGAATTTATACTGAGCATGTGTTGCTCGAGATCATTCGTATGCGCACGCTCACACAGCGATTGCGCGGCGCACAACCTGGGCCAGAGTCAAGTATCCGTAAAATCATTGCAGACGAACACGGCCAACATGTGATGTCACTGGCGCGCGACTTGATCGGTGCCGATGCACTGCTCACCGGAGTTATAAGTGAATCAAAAAAGACTTTGCAAAATCATGCTTGGTATAGCGGCTACATGTTCTCGCAAGCATTAACAATTGGCGGTGGCACTGGAGAAGTGCAGCGCAATATTCTTGGTGAGCGCGTACTCGGCTTGCCTCATGAGCCCAACCCAACTTGATGTCGAAGTCGCAGCCACAGCCGAGTTAAAACAACCTCTTATGTGACGAACATACTGCCGGGAAGATTTTCGCCACGACCTTACGCTACCGATGCGTGCTCCAATTTGACACTTAATTAAATCAAGCAAAATTACGATATTTTATAACATTATTATGATTTTCTTAACAAAAGTACGAGTGCACAAATATGGGGGTAGCGTTCAAACCGTGGCAGATTCTCAATTGCTCCGCGAACAGATTTTGCATATTGTTGCAAAGATCATTGACAAAGGTGGCGAAAAGGCTGTAAACATTCGCGATGTTTGTAAAGCTTCAAAGACATCCCCACCAACTATCTATCGACTTTTTGGCAACCGCAATGGGCTGATAATGGCTACTCAGTCTTATCGCTTCACTCTGGATCAAACTGAACTCATTGCGGGCTATGCGACGGCCGTTTATGGTGCGAAAAATAAATCTGATTTCCTCAAAATTGCTTACCAAACTCTGAATTTGATGTTCTCAGAAAAACGAAAAAATTATCGCTCAATGCGAACCGAAGTGCTCAGTAGTGCTCAAAGCAACAAGAGTCTTGCGGCTGAAATCAACAATGCACAAACGGTGGCCAATAACATTGGCGCACATCCAGTTCGGTTTGCTCAAGCGCGTGGGTGGATTAACGATGACTTTGATCCCGAAATTTATATTGCCTGGTTAACGGGCATGGTTAACGCTCGCTTGATAATTGAACTTAACGGCACGCACCCAAAAAGCGCCGAATGGGACAAAATCGCCATGCGTTCAATTTGCGCCGTTCTTGGTATCCCAGAACCTAAAAAGGTTAAGGGAGTTAAAAACTAACTAAGGTCGTGTGCTTGGTGACTCGGTTTTGCGAGGGTCGCTGATGATGATACCGTCGAGAACTTTGTCGATGGCTTTTAGCGTGTCGGCGTCAAGCACAATGCCTGAGGCTTTGACATTGTCGTCAAGTTGATCAGGTCGTGTTGCACCGACAATTGCTGTCGCAACATTTTTGTTTTGCAACACCCACGCGATTGACATTTGGGCCATCGAGATGCCGGCCTGCTGAGCAATCGGCTTAAGGAGTTGCACCTTTGTCAACACATTGTCATTCATCCAACGCGCAATAAAGTTTTTGCCACTTAGTTCATCTGTTGCACGCGAACCAGCTGGTGGTGGTTGACCTGGCAAATATTTGCCGCTCAAAATACCTTGAGCCATTGGTGACCAAACAATCTGTGACATGCCCGCGTCTTGCGAAGCAGGAATGACTTCTTGTTCGATAACACGCCAAAGCATTGAATATTGGGGCTGGTTAGAAATGAACGGAACTTGCAGTTCGCGCGCAAGTGCAGCACCGCGCGTTATCTGATCCGCATCCCATTCTGAGACACCTATATATAGGGCTTTACCTTGACGCACGATGTCGGCGAATGCGAGCATTGTTTCTTCAAGTGGGGTCTCAGAGTCATAGCGATGGGCTTGGTAAAGGTCGACATGATCCATTTTGAGGCGCTTGAGCGAGCCGTGAATTGAATCCATGATGTGCTTGCGTGACAGACCGCGATCGTTGACGCCCGCACCCGTTGGCCAATAAACCTTGGTGAAAACTTCAATGCTTTGGCGCGGCACGCCAGCAAGTGCGCGACCTAAAACTTCTTCTGCCTTTGTGCCGGCGTAAACATCGGCAGTATCAAAAGTTGTAATGCCGAGTTCGAGTGCCCGCTTGACGCACGCGTTGGCGGCTTCTTCTTCGACTTGACTGCCGTGGGTTATCCAATTGCCGTAACTAATTGCTGAGATTTTGAAGCCGCTTCGGCCGAGATATCTAAATTCCATGCCTTGAATCTATCTCACAAGTAGCGATAAATCCTAGACTTGGCAAGTGCCGAGATCGCCCGCAACAGTCAATAGTGCACCTGCGAGCAACCATATTCGCGAAGTAGACGGAATGCGCGCGATCGCAGTTCTTGCGGTAGTGCTTTATCACGCTTCAATTCGCGGCTTCAATGGGGGATTTTTCGGTGTTGACGTGTTCTTTGTTATTTCTGGGTTCGTCATCACACGAAAGACTTTGTCTGATTTAAGCAGTGGAGAGTTTTCGCCATTCGAGTTCTATCGACGGCGAGTTCGACGAATTCTGCCTGCCGTGATTGTCGTTTTATTTGTCACGACATTTTTCGCCCACAAATGGTTGCTGCCAGTTGATTACATGAAATATTCGGAGACGCTCAAGTCTGTATTGACGCTGACTTCAAATCGCCAAATTGCTCGTGAAACGAACTATTTTTCACCTGATACCGCGTTTCTCCCACTCGCCCACCTGTGGAGCCTGGCAATTGAAGAGCAGTTTTATTTAGTGTTTCCAATTGTTGTTTTCTTCATGAACACAAAGCGACGCCTCGCAATAATTCTTATTGCAGTCTCAGCGTGGTCACTAATTTCGATGATTTTGAGTTCAACTGAAACAAGTGCACCTTACTTTTCGACTTCAAATCGTGTCGCACAACTTGCGTTTGGTGGGCTTTGTGCGCTGTTTGTGTCAAGCAAGATGCACACTGAGCTGAGAGCAAACATCAAAACGATTATCAATGCGATCGCACTTGCAGTACTGCTGATATTGATTCCGTTCTATTCGGCTAAGCAGGCAGTGCCTTCAGTACTTTCGCTGGTACCAGTCGGATTAACTTGCATATTTCTTGTTCTGCCTCGAAAGCAAATTATTGTCTCTGTCTTGTCGTTCAAACCGATTCAAATCATCGGCCGCGCATCTTTCAGTATCTATCTCGTGCACCAACCGTTGCTTGCATTTTCTAAAATTTTGATTTACGGCACACCGTATTCGATACCAACTGCAATTGAAAAAAGCGCAATGGTTGTTGGCTGTGTTTTAACCGGAGTCGTCTCGTGGCGATTGATTGAAGAACCAGTGCGTCGCCTGCGCGGAAAATTAGAGATCGTCTCGGTCGTGGCTATTTTGGCATCGGCTGTGTTGCTTTATGTTCATGCAAATCGTGTAATTGAAACAGGTGGCTATCCCAAGCGCATTCCAGCAAGTGCGGCCGAGACTCTTGCTCGCCGTGACATCGCGATGGCATCAGCTGAAGTGAAGATGCTGCGTGACTGTGCCTACGAAATATCTTTCGTTGACCTGAGCACTAGCAAAGACAACGCAGAATTTCAGAGGTGCACAAACACCTACGGGCTGCCAATATTGGTCGCTGGCGACAGTCATGCAGAAGATCTGTTCAATGCGTTGAGTATCAACCTTCCTGAGAGGTTCGTGCTCGGTGTGTACCGACATAGCGCGTCTCATTCTGAATTCGCAGATGAACTTTCAAAAACAATTACAACTTCAAAACCTAATCTTCAAGTGATTCTATTTACGCTTGAAGCTTCAACTTGGATTGACAGCAATATCATCCAAATTGATCAACTGAAAATTGATACGAAGGTGATTTTAGATCGTGCGGTTCAAATTCAGAAATTCGAAAAGTTTGTTTGGCTCGGGCCTCAGATAGAACCACGAATTGATCTATACGGGTTTAATCCATTAGTCGGAATAGTCCGCGAACTCAATACTGTTCGGATGTCTGAGCAACTTTCAATTCAAGTAGACAAGATTTTTGAGAGGCTGGCCAAAAAGTCTGCCGTTGCATACTTATCAAAAATAGAGATCGTTAAATTTGACTACCGCCAAGACTTTGATATTCCCGAAGGTTTTACATACGGCGACCGTACTCATTGGTCGACTGTCGGCGAGAAAGTATTCGGCAAACGAATCATCGACGACCCACGAATTCAAGAACTTCTCAAGTAGCCGTATCGCCACTGGCTTGTGCGCCAGCACTAGGTTCTGCATGCAAGCCATCAACCGCATCAAGAACTTCAATGTTGTCATTATGCGAGTGCGTAAAACCAAGCGCGCGTTCGGCGCTGATAGTTTTATCGGTTCGAAACGCCACGATGTAGGCACGCCGCCACGAACTCGTTGAATAGTTTCCGCCTGAGCCGTGCAAAACCCCTTCATTGTGCACCGTGATGTCGCCGCGCGAGATCGGCACAAGAGTCATCACATCGCCGTCACGCAACTCGGTAACAAGTGTGTGACTTTCTGTGCGGTCGCGATGCAACGGATGATGCTGGCGCACTGCTTGGCGATGGCTGCCAGCAAGAAACTGCATGCATCCGTTTTCGATTGTTGAATCGTCAACGGCTAGCCAACATGTGGCAGTGCGACGATCATCTGTGTCAATCCAATATGCCTGATCTTGGTGGTAGCCAAACACGGCGTCGTGACGACCAGGCTGTTTGGCCAATAACTGATCGAAGTCAATTTGCATTCCTGGGCCACATAACTGCTCAGCGATAGTTGCTGTGCGGCGCTCAAAGATGTTGTCTTGCCATTGGGGATAGTACCTTCGAGGGCACATCACATTGGCGATCGCGTAGCCCGATGCATCGGTGCCAAATTCACCAGATGTCATATCGTTAAAGTCTCTTCCGGTTACGGCTATTTCGCGTCGTAAAAACTGTTCGTATACGTTTGCGATTTCATCTGTTTCGATTTGTGAGAGCACTCCTCGCAAGTGCACATAACCGTTTGTCTTAAATGACTGTTTTTCTTCATCGGTCACTACATAGACATCGCCATTGCGTCGATGCTTGAAATCATCACTCAGTGCATCATTAACTTCATCGCTCATCACACGTCTCCATATTGTTCAAAAACCAAGATTAGATCGCTTGATTTAACTGAGCAACTTCGCTAAAAGTTATACCTATAGTTATACCATTGCGCTATGCTTGCGTCGTGGCGCAAAAAGTTGGACCCAAAGGCCAAGTTGTAATTCCGAAAAAGTTTCGCGACGAATTAGGTATCGAACCGGGTGACGAGGTAGAAGTTTCGCTTTCTGAAAACGGCGTGCTGATTCAATCAGTTCACGCAACTAAGACTTTGCGGGGAATATTCTCGGGCTCCGGCATGCTCGAAATGTTGATAGCCGACCGAAGCAAAGAACCGCGATGAACATTTGCCTCGACTCATGGGCAGTAATTGAATGGCTTGAAGATCGACCTTCGGCTGCACTCGTTGAAAAGGCAATTGCCGCTCGTCCGGTCATCAGTCTTGTAAATGTTTGCGAAGTGCTCTACATCATTAATAAGAAGCACGGCGAGAAAGCCTCGAACCAAGTGCTGCCCGCACTTCGACAAAAGTTACGGTTTGTCGAAGTTGATCAAGATCTAGCGGTGTCAGCCGCAAAGATTAAGGCAACCTACAAAATGGCTCTTGGCGACGCGTTCTGTGTGGCAACTGCACTCGCCCACAACGCGAAAATCTACACGGGAGACCCCGAGATAATTCGCGCCAAAGGCAACTGGAAAGTTCAGGATCTGCGCTAACCGAGTAAATCTGAGTTCTCACACGATTGGTGCGCCCTAGATGAATCGCACATGCGAAATTCGCTGAAGAGTTAAAGTGTTTCAGTCGCGCCTAACTAGTATTCGGTGTATGAAAATCTTTCCTTCTCCAAAAAGTAATAACAAAGATGCTCTGATCGGCACATTCGGCGCCGCAATCGGTATTGCGATCACGTGGCTCGTGTCTGATGCTTTGCTCAGTGGTGTCGAACCGTTATTAGTAGTTTCAATGGGCGCTTCTGCAGTCATTTTGTTCTCGATGCCCTCGGCACCTGCGGCACAACCAGGGGCAGTATTGATTGCTCACGTTGCTGCGGCGTTTTTCGGTGTTGCCGCCGCTCAGATTTTCGACAACATTCCACTTGCGATCGCAGTTGGGCTCGGCTTGCACGTCGGGCTGATGACGCGCTTTGGATACATGCACCCGCCAAGTGGAGGCACGGCTCTGACCGCAATCATTGGCGGTGATGCAGTTACCGATCTTGGCTTCGAATTTATTTGGCGACCAGTTTTGTTGAATGCAGTGCTGCTCGTCTTATTAGCAGTCGCGGTAAACAAACCATTTGCGTGGCGTCAATACCCGGCTAAAAGCTAAATAATTTTTAAAACAGTTCAACTTCGCCGTTTAAGAATCTTTGGCGAGTTTGGTTCGCCAAGATGAAAAACTCTTCACTGTGCCCGCGTGCGGTGGTCGCAACCACGGGTACGGATGTATCTCGGCGAGTTTGTTGAATTTCTTGAACGACGGCACAGGGGCATACGTGATTGCGACTGCGTTGTCTTGCGCAAATTGATACGGGTCGCCCAGATAAACGTTGACTGGTCTGCGAGTATTTAAATCTTGCAAGGTTTGCAAATAAAAAGCAATGCGCCGTGAACTTAACTGAAGTTTTTTCAACGCCTGTTGATTGAACACAAAAACCGCGGGCAAGTGCGAGTTCGCAACAAGGGCCGGGTCGTTGTCACCAAGTGAATCAATGGTCAAAAGCACGTGACTCGCCTCGCTATTCACGACCATCGACGTCGGCCCCGTTGTTGCCCCCACATCGGGGTCGCTGTCGAGAATCGCGTCACGAGATAATTCGCACGGAGAAATCTCGGCAGGAAATTCTTGAATCGGACACTCGCTTTTCAATGAGCACTTGTTGCACATACCAGAAGCACGTTTGTCAACTTGCCACTTTGCAAAGCCATATGGTTTGCCCGTGCCGGCGCCGACCGTCCATTGCCAACCCAAAAGATTTGCTGCTCGCGAACCATCAATCAGGTTTTGGTGCATGCGCTCTTGGCCACTCAGCCAACCTTTGTCGTTTCTGACCGTCCAATGCGAGGCAAGCCACATTCTCGTTTGATTGACAACCCAACCGTCGGTTTCTAATTCGGCAACAACCTCGTCGATGCAAAGCATTTCTCGGTTCCATCCGTCGCCAGGCACGTTTGAGTTGACTTCGAAACGCAGATTTTCAAAAAGTCGTGTGCCAATGCGAGCGTAGAGGTGGCGCGCATACTCCTGCCAAAAAAGTTCATCACGAAACTTTTCTCTGTCTTTGAACGGCGCGGTTTTAACTGCGCGATACACCTGACCAAGCGTCAAAATATTGTGACGTATATATGGTGACAGCACCGTTGCACCACGACGGTTTTTTGGCAAGACTTGCGATCGATTATTGGCATAACCAGTGATGTCAAGATTTGCCAACGCAAGATTCGCCGCAGTCTGACCACCCGAAATTGAACTGACACCGACTTCACCAGAAAACAAACCATTGAAATCTCGCTCGATTATTGTCAGCAGATCTTCTTTAAGATTTATCTGCAACATGACGGCTAAAGGTTAACGACGAGCGCGCCAGGCCTGCCAAGCACCCGTTGACCACAGCGCCCAGATCACCAACAACGGTTGAAACAACAACCGTGTTGCTCGAGCCCTGTCGCTATTTAAACCAAAAGCATCGACACCATTCACGAATTGCGAAATGTTGCCCCAAAATATCGCCACAAAAAACAAGGCAACTGCCCAACCGATTTGCACGCGAAACTTCCATGCAATTATCAATCCAAGCCCAAGCAGAATTTCGGCGACGCCCGATGCCAACACAACAAAATCGGCATAATTTTTGAACACTGTCGGCACCTGTGCTCGAAACTCGGTACGGTTCGAGCCAAGGTGCGTGATGCCCGTGAATGTCAGCCCCAACCCCAAGACAATTTGCGCAATTTTTCTCATGCGATACATCTAAACACACCGCTCATCAAATAGAGAGCAGTTACACGCCACAGACCTGGCGAAGTGACGCAAATACATGATGCCACTGAAGCAGTGTGACTGGTACTAGCGAAAATACAGACAACCACAACAACGCAAGATTGCGACGAGTCAAGTGACTGGATCGATTCGTCAATGCAATCACACGCGCAGCAACACCTACCTTTGAGATACCCAGTGTCAACGCCGGAAGATCGTCATACATTGCAACGCGGGCGAGAGTTTGTGCAACTAATTTTCGGCTACCACTAATTTTTGCCGCGCAGTCATCGGCAATCCGTTCTAACGAGAATTCAAGACGGTGCAAAACTGGCCTCAATAATGGAATGATGGCAGTGCAAATATTGCCTATAAGTAGAAGTCGATCATGACGGCCGTACTGGTGCGCGCGTTCATGGGCTACGACCAGTTCAAATTCTTGGGGTGAAAGCATCTCAACAAGCGCCGATGATATGGCAACCTCACCATTCGGACCTGGAGTTACGAATGCAAACGGTCTCTGATCGTGAACTACAACAAGTTCTGAACCAGTTGACGAATTTGAACGGTAGTAAGAGCGAATCACTCTTTTTAATTTGATCGCCATCGACGCAAGGCCGCAGCACACAAGCAACGCGATTATTTGTCCAACGTTGACGTGAAACCCTAGATCGTGAGCACTGTCGTGAAACCATGATCCGATAACTGGAACCTCAAACAGTGAGCCGGTGATTAACTCAATCAGCACAGGCAATGCGGCGAATGCCCCAAGAAGGAGAAGGGTCAAAAGCATTCTGCTGGCAATTTGTGGTCTCAACCGTGAGTGCACCTGTGACACTGCTAATGCAACAAACGTCACCAATAAGACCGGCGTAAAAACAGCAAGCAGTGCAGGCATTATTTGTCTAGACCCAAGATGTGCGTTAGATCTTTTCGATCACGCTTGGATAACTTGCCGACAAAACCAGCAAGTAACTCGCGATGGTTTTTTGTTTCGTTGAGAATTGCATTCATTCGACTTGAGTACCAGTCCTCGCGTGAAACAGCAGCCACATAAACAAAGTTTCGTCCCGCAATTGTTCTCTTGACTTGATTTTTGTCACACAGACGAGTGAGCACTGTTGCAACACTTGTGTATGCAAGATTGCCAGAAAGAAGTTCGCGCACTTCGTTTGGGGACATTGGCGTCGGACTACTCCACAGAACTTGCAAAATTTCAAGTTCGAGAGTTCCATCGGCGCGCTTGACCACGACATTTACAATAGCAAGTGCTGACAGCCTGACTGCTACACACTGTAGTATCTGTGTTTATGCACCGGGCGAACCGTGTTCTGAGGAACTTTTTCTTATCTTTGGCGATGAGTTTGGGCCTTGCAATTTCTCTGGGGGTAGCGCCCGCGTCGGCTCACAACTCGTTTGACTCAAGCAACCCAGTTAATGGTTCAACACTTGATGTTGTTCCGACGACATGGTCGCTCGTGTTTAAAAAAGAAGTACCACTCGCATCTGCAACTGCAGAACTTGTCGGATCAGACGGAGTGCGCATTGCCCTTGCCCCACCAACATATGGAGCAACAACAAATGCGATTGTCTTTTCTCTGCCACCTAATCTCACGGGTGTCAACACAGCACGATGGCGCCTTGTCGGCGTTGACGGGCACGTCATAACTGGACGCGTTGCGTTCACGGTCAATGCACTTACCGCGCCACCAGAACCGTTAGCCACTGCTGAAGGTGCGCCGCAATCAACTCAGACGACAATTCAAGTGCCCCAATCATCTCAGACGACAATTCAAGTGCCGCCTTTAAGTGTTGATGAATACTTCGTTGAGCCTGTTCCTAAATTGCCGCGTCTTGTGATTAGGTTTATTAACTATGGCGCATTAATACTATTTGTCGGGCTGATGTTTGTTGAGTTTTATATCGCACGTGGCGCAATTGGGCTTTCTATTGCCAAACGAATGATTCGCATTGCGTCTGTTGCACTTGCCGCCACCGCCACTCTAGAGGTGATAATTTTTGCAGCAGACAGCACAGGCAAAACTCTTTTGGGATCAATCGGATCTTTTGGTTTGCTATTGAAAACAACACCCGGTTCGATGCTGGCGGTCAAAGCTCTCACAAGTTACGCAATTGCGTTTGTTTCGTTTCGTCGAAGCATCGCGAACTTAGCACCCACTAGTTCACGATGGATCACCGCCATGCTGATTCAATATTTTTTAACACTTGCCTACACCGGCCATTCGCGATCTCAGCGCTGGCCGATTCTTGGGATAGCGGCAGATGTTGTGCACAATGCAGCCGCAGGTATCTGGCTTGGCGGGTTGCTCGTGCTGCTATGGATTGTCATTCCACATGTAACTGATAACCAGGCAATTCAGGCTCTCCAA
Organism: Ilumatobacteraceae bacterium; assembly: GCA_964203235.1. Taxonomy (GTDB): domain Bacteria; phylum Actinomycetota; class Acidimicrobiia; order Acidimicrobiales; family Ilumatobacteraceae; genus BACL27. The sequence goes on along the minus strand of CAXNLE010000001.1, from coordinate 27,922 downwards.
CGCTTTGGTTCGTTTGCTAAATATTCAGTTGTTGCTCTTATCGTGACAGGGCTATTTCAAACTCTGAGATTGCACGATAAACCTGTCTCAATTCTCACTAGTAACCATGGTCAATTGCTGTTGGCCAAGTTGATTTTGTTTGTAGCGATGCTGAAATATGCCGACATGAACCGCCGATCTTTGGCAGTGCGTCTTGCAGATGTCGAAAATGTTAATCCGATAAAACGACAGGTGATTATGGCAAGCCTAATTGAAACCACCTTTGGGTTAATTGTTGTTGCTGTGACAGCCGTTCTTGTAACGAGTTCTCTCAACAACTAACTTGACAAACCCTCGACTGGCTACTACAATATGTAGTAGTTAAGATCCACTGACACAAAAGGACACCCAATGAAACTTCGCTCAACTTTACTATTCAGTTTAATTTTATTTACCGCAGCCTGCGGTTCTTCGCACAATATGGATTCGATGGACAAGTCCGAGAGCGAAACAGCGTCGTATGGTTCGGCTGCAGATTTTAATGATGAAGACGTCCATTTTTTGCAAATGATGATCCCCCATCATGAGCAGGCCATTGAAATGTCTGACATCGCTTTAGACCCAACTATTGGAGCAAGTGATGCTGTCAAGGGGCTTGCCACACAAATCAAAGGTGCACAAGACCCTGAGATTACTCAAATGAATCAATGGTTGACCGATTTAGGTAAAACAGAAATGGATTCGTCGATGGATATGACCGGAGAGATGGACGGCATGCTGACTGCAGATCAACTGATGAACCTAGGAACTCTTCGTGGTGCAGAGTTTGATAGCGCGTGGATCAAAGCAATGATCGGTCATCATGAAGGCGCCATCGAAATGGCCACGGTTGTCATCGCCGACGGCTCTAACTCGCAAGTGCGAGTTCTTGCCGAAGCCATCATCATCGGTCAGCAAAAAGAAATCGGCACATTAAAGGCTCTGCTCGGCTGAGATGAATAGTTGCAAGTTCAGCCCGATCGCTAAAGTGAAGATATGACACAAACTCAATTAACAGTTTCCGGAATGACGTGCGATCACTGTGTGCGCCACGTAACTGATGCGATCTCAAAAGTTGCTGGAGTAAAAAGCGTTAATGTCAGCCTTGCAGATGGTATTGCCACAATTGATTCTGACCTCGCACTTGACTTGCAGTTAGTAAAGACCGCGGTTGTCGACGCTGGATACGGAGCCTAAGCGCCAAAACTTCGTCACCTCCGATGGCATTTAGTTGTTTCGATTAATGCACCCGTAAGTGGGCAAATCAAAGGGGTTCGGCAAGCACGATATTTTTCAGTGCATCTACGTTGATTACCTCGCGCATACCCGTGCCGGATTCGATCACCAGTGATCCGCAGTTGTCAATCGTAGATGCGACTCCTCTGGCATACCCCTTGGGCAACATGTTCACTTGCCAAGTTCGTCCGAGTGACCCACACCGCTTTGAGTAACTTTCACCCACCCGCCTAGGATCTTCGAGCAGGGTCGCCTGTTGTCGCAGACTAACTATGACCGCTTCCTCGAGTTTCTTCAGCGACACATCTTGACCAAAGTGGTGGGCGATGTGCGAGAGATCGAATCGTGCGGTGAGTACGCAAAATGTAATCACTCCTGGCCCGAGGTGGCTCCGCGCAGTCACGCGGGCGAGCACACCGTCTTTGGAACCGACTCCAATAACGACATCTGGCCACAGGCAAGTGGTTGCAGTGAGACCGATATTTTCCAGCGCCTCCACCGCAGCTAGTGACGCCGACATCCAACCCATTTCCGCCTGCGAAATATCAATTTTCGGTCGAACGATAATGCTTGCGGCAAACGCCGGAAACACGGTCCATGCTTGACCACCCCGAACACGGCCAGCGATTTCCCGATCAAGTATCTGAATGCTCCCAGACAAAGCATTTTCTTGACGCGCCCAGGCCTCGGACAGCGCTTCGGTGGATAACCCGATCGGTGCCCGCCGAATACTGTCCGACATGAGATTCTTCCCCTTCCGTTACACTACGACAGTGTCCGGTGCGGACGAAAGCTTTCGACAGTCCACTGGCCGTCACGAAACACCATTTGGAACTGACCAACTGGCCATGTCTTATCGTGCGTGAAGGCGGGAGTGACCACATCCAACAGTGCCGAACTGTCCATGACCAGGTCGGTCTCCGTTACTACGAGTCTGTCAATGTCGAGGTTTTCGAAGTCAGCACGGAGCCCATGCACCAGACTTCCAAGAAATGCTTCAAGTTCTTCCGGTAACGCACTCCCCGTACCGATCCGCTGGGCCACCAATCGATCTAGTCCGCCTTTGACGGCTACTTCGAGTGTGCTACTGCGTCCGCGCTCGCTGAGTAGTGTCCAAACGGTGAGGTGTTCTCCCCATGACACGGCGGAAATGAAACGGCGAGCCACTATCTCTGGTCGCTCAGCGTTCATGCCGACACCCGAGAGGCGGGAAGATGATTCAAGGTCGCTGCCAACCGAAGTGTTCAAGAATGTCTCGGACTCGCACTCGCTGTGGACCATGAAGTACCTCCTGCACAACATTGTCGACCAAATTATTGAGTCGCTCCCTGTCAGACTGCTCAATGTGCGATGCAACGAGTGCACTCAGTGCGTCGGCTAGTAGTGCATCGGGGAGTTCCATGAGTACCGGCATCAACACACTCACCACCTCGCCATACCGATCGTGTCGAGATGCAGAATCAAAAAAGTCGAGCAGCTCATCGGCTCGTTGCTGGCGCGGTAACTGGTCGATTCGACGCATGAAGTCGCGTACAAGAGTTGCCCGCTTCACCGAATCAACCTCGACAAGGCTCGCAACTTCATGATCGGATAGCGACATCTCGGGGGCCAGCCGCAACAACTCCGCCACTATCCGCTGACGAACATCGAAGGCACTCTCCCACTGCGCACGGTGTAACCGCTGATCAAAAATATTGAGCGCCACTCCTACCTCACGGTAGGCTCGGCGCAAATCGGCAGGTGTGCCGATCGCCTCCGCGGTTATCGCAGTGTTGAAACGACCGACGGCATGCTGCATCGGGAATGTCGACGGTGTGAGAATTTGATTACTTCGTTCGAACGACAAAAGTGCAGAATCAAGATTGCCGAGTGCCTTCTGAACTGTTCCCAAGGCGTGGTGAGCCATTCCAGCCTGCAACGGAGCCTCTTCTGGATTGGAGGCGTCGATCACAAAACGGTAATCATTCATTGCCTTGGCGAGGTCTTCCCCGCTTCCCAGCTCCTGGAACGCAGAGCCCCTATTAATTAGTGCAGCGAGAAGCACACGTCGTGCTTCGCCTTTGAGAACATACCTATTTGTGTGTTCGAGTGCTGTGGACGGTTCCTGCCCGATGAGTGCAACTGCACGATTGAGGTGTTCAATGGCCAGATCGGCACGACCAAGCTCAGTTAATGCCTGTCCAAGGTTTGAATGTGCCGTCCCTTCTTCTACTGCCGATACCCGACCCTCCATTAGACCGAGTGCCCGACGGAAGTGTTCAGTTGCGCCGTGTGTATCGCCGACCGCGCGCTTGCATGCCGCAAGTGCGGTAAGAATACGCGCATGTTCAAGTGGTGCACGACGTTCATCGAGGATCATCGCTGCCTTCTGTAGAAGATCCATTGGTTCGCGTACGTCGTCAGGGCGAACGGCAATTTCTGATGCTGCAACGCCGAGTCTGAAAGCAGACAATGCCCACTCGTCGCACTGGACCACGGGATCAATCGCTTCGTGTGCTTGTCTCAGTACCCGCACGCGTGCACGGAGGTCGAGGTGCTGAGTCGTGTCACTCATTGCGCCATCGGAAAAGCATCCATCGCACGAAGACATCGCAATAGTTCAATTACGGCGACATCAAGCGCGTATTCGACCACATGACTCAGACCGATGCCAAGTCGGTTTATCTCCACAGGCTGACAACCGAGGATCAAGACTTTCTCCGGCAACACCCCAAGTGCTCGGGCAACCGTCATCGCCCGATCTGGCGTCGCTAAATGCATATCGGCAAGCAGATCATGTCGGTCGAGCAGACCCAATTCGTGCACATCGATCACCTCGGGTTCGATAAGTAAAACGGTGCCTGGTGACCTCCCGCGATCAACGGCGTCAAGAACAATGAGAACATCGTAGCCAGCCATCAACTCATGCACCAGATGTATGCCCCCGATACCAGTTTCGCAGATGACGATGTTGTCAGGCCAGGTCATGGTCGTCAGGCGACGTGCCAGTTCGACGCCAAACCCATCGTCGACCTGCAACACGTTGCCAACTCCCGCAATCAGCACACGTTTACGTGTTGTCTGTGTTGTCTGTTCGCCAACGTCGGTCATTGTGTTTCTGAGATTCGCAGGCAGTAACCGTGCACCACCGCCCATGCTAGATAGTCTTCGAATAGTTTCCAATCTTCTTGACTCGTGTACGCGTGGGCGGTGTCCCACCGCTTGTCGAGTTCAGTGGCGATTAGTCGGTCAAGAGCCAAAACAACCGTCTCGGATCCGAGCAAGGTCACTGCATCCGCATTTCCGCTTCGCAGCACTGTACTCGTTGTCGCGGCGCGTGTTGAAAGTAGTTCGAGATCACTCGTTGTGACCTCACACAGATAATTAACGGCTGCTTCCTCGGTGCGGCGCAGACAATATCCAAGTAACACAGCATTCGATGCCCAGTCGACGAAATCGTTATTAGGTTGACGTTTTTTCTCCGACTCGATGAATTGCGTTCTATAGCGATACGCACTCTCGGACAACGGGTGAGTCTGTGCTAAGGCACGTGCCGTGAAGCAGAGCCTTTGGATTTCGTCATCCTCGTTAATGCTCACTGCTTGGCGTGCGATATGCGCAGACCGGTCGTAATCGTGCCGCTGGGGGGCGGATGTGGATCGGCTGTCGCCTTCTCTACTTCGACTCGACGGAACTGTGGCCACTTCTCATGCAACACAACCTCGATGCGCTCCGTAATCGTCACATCCGATGCGGTACATCCATCGCACGTTCCGTGCATTTGCAGACGCACGACTCCGTCACTGATCTCCAGTACTTCAATGTCGCCACCGTGGCTATGTACATAGGGACGCACGTCGTCAAGAGCCATTTGCACCGTTCGATGCGTCTGCACCTGGTCAAGATCAACACCAAGCCCATAAAACCCGAGCAGAGCGTTGACTGCTGGGTTGGCCGCAGCACGCTCAAGAAAGAGTTCTCCCCTCCAATCACGGATCATCTCAACAAGACTCCCGATGCCTTCGCGATGGAACGCATCAAGCCAATCAAGTATCTCTTGTAATTTCGAAGCTACTTTGGGATCCGCCATCGCTTCCTCGACGAGTTCGGAAACATGATCAAGAATCTCGTAGAACGGTAACTCCTCGTTCACCTGCTCACCTCGTCACGAACTATTCCAATGACTTTACCGACGGCGACTTCGACTTGCGGTGAAAAACCAAGCCCAAAATTTTGTTCGGCGGGCTCCACCTCAATGACGGTCGTGTCGTCTGGTAGCGCTTTCCAGTAGCGGCACACTGCGATTGTATGGTCGAGATCAACGATGCCGCCAACCGCCTCGACGAGACGTTCGTGCACATCAACCACGTCAAGCGGCGGCAGGTCCTCAATCCGATAACGACGGATAGTACCCGCTACGTCGACCCCTCTGGGCATACAGGCGACAAGTATCAACTTCGACGGCTTTACTTCCTGGAGACGGTGCATCGCGCGGTGAGCGGCATAGGACATGTCCTCGAGCACGACGTTGTCCGGCCACTCAAATTCAGATGCCAGAGCGAGCCAATTCATCCCGAAATCAAGATCCCGTAAAAAAGGCAACCCGATACCCGCGACGAAAATACAACCTTCTTCACGTTGAACGCCGGCACGCACCTGCGCACCTGGTCCAAGGAGCAAATCAATGTGGCGATCTCGATTCTCAAGACCTGGCGTCGCCGCAAGATCAGACCCGGGAGTTGGCGTGTATTGGCGGTCGCTCACTCCAAGGTGCAACTACAAGAGTTAACTTCGCGCGTGATAATGCCCCGCCCAGTGTCCATGTGGGTGGTGCACGGCATGCACGGGTCAAAACTTCGAATGGCACGCAGGATGTCTATTCCCTTGATGTCATCATCTGCCAACGATTCGAGAATTGGTGTGCCGACGATCGCCTCTTCGTAAGGCCCCGGCTTGCCAAAAGGATCCCTCGGCGAAGCGTTCCACGTAGATGGCGTATTGATCTGATAGTTGATCAACTTGCCCTTGTCCATGTGCATGTGATGCGTGAGATAACCACGACCGGCTTCCCACACACCTACTGAGACACGCTCATCCTTGGGCACCGTGTAAGGAGTGGACACTGCTGTCTCACCCTGACGCCAGTACTTGAACGCACGGTCAAGACACATCATGCCGATGGCGGCGGTAAACGCTACGCCGTAGGCTCGACCGCGATTACGCTCAAATGCGTTGAGCACGACCGGCACTTTCCAGTGAAGTTCCATTTCTGGTAGTTCATGCCGTGGAAGCGTGATACGTAAACCCGAGCCCGTTGCTTCCAGATATGGATTGGCAGGCAACTGTTGTGCAAGAGCCGTGGTCCACATGCGACCGTAGACGCCAGTCTCCATTGCAATGCGATCCCAGCGCGGTGCGGTACCCCAAGAATATTTCTCCTTGAAACTGCGACCCTCAGCACGAGGGATGGTGACCTTGTTCCATGCGTGGTATGGCGACAAAGGATTACCGAGCATGTCGGTCTCGAAACGCTGCGGACTCTTACCAGTCCAATCGTCATAGAACGAGTGCTCGACGAACTCTTCAATGCCCATATTAATCTGAGTCAACTTGGTCGTGATCAACTTGCCATCCAAGATGATTCCAGGTGCCGAGAAACGTGCCTGGCCCCACGCATCGATGTTCTTGTACGTGGCGTCGTATACCGCAGGATCGTCCCAGATACCGGTCTGGATGAGGTTGGACGGTCGCGCACCAACCTGCGCATACGCTGGATTGGCATCGAGAAAGAAGTCGCAAATGTCGTCCCAGATACCTGCAAGACGCTTGGCGTAATCAAAAATCTTGGCAAGGTTTGCATAGAACTCATTGAAGGTCGACGTAGAAATTTTGGTTGACACGCCACCGGGCACAAGCGTTGACGGGTGTGGGTACTTGCCATACATCAGCGAGCACATCACACGGGCAATCCGTGTGTACTCAAGTGCCTCTAGATATATCGATCCCTCTAGTGGGTTGAACCCGTCCATGATGTCTTTGATCGTTTTGAAACCGTGCACATCCGAATGCGGAGCCGAAGTGCGCTCGGCCAACTTCACCAACTCAGGGTTGGTAACTGAAACAATCGCTGTCGAATAATCAGGACCAGCGAGCAAGCCAAGGTGCAGCGGATGGTCGTAGAACATCTCAGCGACTTCGCCTAGGTTTCGCACAAGCACGCCAAGCGGCGGCGGCGTTATTCCGAATGCCATTTCCACCGCCATCGAGGAGACTGTGGAATGCACTCCACCGCACACTCCACAAGCGCGCGAAGAAATATCAATGGCATCGCGCGGATCGCGACCTTGGAGAATAATTTCATAACCACGGAAAAGCATTGCCATGGAGTGGGCCTCCACGGCAGTGCGCGACTGCAAATCGAGGACCGTATGAACAGCGAGAGCACCAGCGACGCGAGTAACGGGATCGATATTCCACTCGCGAAGTTGAGGTGGTGCCTCCATGGCTCCAACAGACTTTGCCTTACGCACAAAACTTTTCGGCTCGGCCGTCGTCACCGAGTAAGGGCTGACGACACCATTACGAAGATGCGCTTTACCGTTTTCGTCAAACTCAATCGGAAGATTTTTGAAACACATGTTTATTTACCTACCTTCGAGTGCTGTTTCCAGGAATAAAGACGATGAATGGCTCTTTCTGTGCCAACCGGTTGGCTCTTGTAACGCGCCCAACCACTGGGTATCTCACGAGTCTCATCCCAACGTGTTGATCGCATCTTGTCGTGCTGTGAGATAGTACGCAAGCGACGGACAAAACCGCCAGTCACACGGTTGGTGTTGGTGGACAACAATGCACCAGGCGGCCGCTCATAGATCGGCGAAAACTTGTCGGGGAATCCGGGCATCGTGCAACCGATGCAGATTCCACCCATGTTCATGCACCCGCCGTTGCCGTCCAAATTACCGCGCGAGGCAATGTTGCATTGCACCACCGGACCCCAACAACCCAACTCAACGAGACATTCCTGGTCGCCATAATGCTGGGCGAACACGCCTTCCTCGTAATAACCGGCACGCGGACAGTGACGATGCACCGTCTCGGTGAATAACCAAGCCGGACGACCGAGTTCATCGAATTCAGGCAACGGTGCCAGACCAGCGAGAAACATCAAAGCAGCAGCAGCTGTTTCGAGTATGTTGTCGCCAACGGGAGCGCATCCCGGCACATTGATAACCGGGAGACCGAGTGTCGAACGGTAGTCCTTGCCTATGTGATCCATCACTCCTTTGGCGTTGGTTGGATTGCCCTTCGCTGCGGGGATTCCGCCCCATGACGCACAAGTACCTACGGCGATAATTGCTGCCGCTCCAGGTGCCATGCGATCAAGCCACTCAAGACTGGTTATTGGGCGACCGTCTTCTTCCTCTCCGAGTCCCATCCAATAGCCGTAGTCACCAGAGAATGTTTCATCCATGATGGAGCCTTCCCATGCGATGATGTATGGCGCATCAAGTTCGCCGTCCGCGGCCATGCGAAGATTCTCAATCCACTCTGCTCCTGACTCCACCGACAGCACTGTGTGCATGAGTTCAATACGAGGCAGTCCTGGTATATTGCCGCGAAGCAAATCTTCGATGCGGGGATGTGTGGCACCAGTGACGGCGACAGAGCAACCATCACAAGACGCACCTGCAATCCAAAATAGATAGACCTTCTCCAATGGTCCGTTGAACACCGAGTCAGCGCCACGTGCACGCTTGCGACTGCGCAAGGCAAGTGGTGCGAGCGGATCGTTACCGTCGGTGATGCGCGCCTTGGGTTGGATCGTGCTGTGTTCATGGTTCGGTGGTAACTTCGTGTATCTTGCCATTTTAAGCCCCCTCTGGTGTGAGCCGACCAAACGGTCTCACACTTTGTTACTATTCTCAACTTGTGTGGTACTACCTCTTGTGGTACTCTACATGCACCGGGCATATAGAATCAAGTTTTGTAAAAGGGGGTCAAACGTGTTGACTGGATGGCTGGTGGGATACACGATTGGGGGTCTGGTCGTTGTCGTAGTTGTGGTCTTGTTGCTTCTCATGATTCGAGGCGCACACCGGGCGGCCTTAAAGGCTGAGTCGATTGTCGCTGCGCTTAACGAAGCACGCGACAACACTGAAGTCTTGTGGGCGGTAAACGACGTCACGAAAACTGTGCGTCGTATCACCGAATCAGCGGGGATGATTCGCACTCACCTTGCGCAGAAGCACCTTGGTGTAGAGGCGAAAAAATCATGAGCGCTGAATCACTCTGGTGGATCGCCCTCGCACTGGGGCTCGTAGTCGCCCTCGTCGCCGTTGCTCTGTTGCAAATATTTTACAGGAAGGTGCGCAAGATCGAACGCGGTGCCAACGCAATTTGGGAATCTGGAAAGCAAGTTGCGCGCAACACAGCAACTACATGGATGCTGGGTCAAACATCGTATGAACTCGGCCATCTAACTGATGAAGCTCTCAAGCACGATGCGTTTCTCGACACCGTGTTGACGAAGGTGGGTAAGTAATGACAACTCAACTCGTAGTACTGACCGTGCTGGAAGTGCTCATTCTTGTCGGGGCTCTTTCCTTCTACCTGATAATTATCAGTCGCTCGTTGGAACGAATCGCCAAGTCGTTGGCGAAAGTCACCTTCGGAGTTCGGGCAATCGAAACCGAGTGCGAATCAATCGGCCCCTCGGTAGTGAAGGTGAACCAGCAGTTGTTGGGTATCGAAGGTGTGCTTGAAGGATTGGCGATGAAGGCGGAGAGGATCGTTGGGTGAGCGAATCCGCTCGCAGCCCACGCACCGAACATCTCGCTGCGATTTATTGGCGCAGTGAAATCCTTCAGGTTATGTTCTGGTTGCGCGGTGAAGGCTTCGGCGATCTTGTTGATGCTGGCCTCATCGAGCGTTTCCTTGGCGTCGATGCGACAATCGGCATCACCTATCTTGATCGGCTTGTGGAAGAGGGTTACCTGGCGAAGGACCTCGAATTTTACGCGCTATCCGAATTCGGGGCGCAGCAAGGTGCCCTTGAATTCACCGAGTCGTTTGCCGACCTGACGAAACCGACTCATGGAGAATGCAGTGCCGACTGCTGGTGTCATGCATCAGTCGACGAGGCCGAAGCGTGCGTTGCGGCGCGCCTGCATCAGGATCACAATCACTGAGATGACCATCGACCGTAACGACCGTCCCACACCCGACATGCCCCGTCAGTTCCAGCAGTCGTTTCTGTTGATCGGATTGGAACGGGGTGAATCCCACGGTTACGAACTCACGGAGTACTTGCGAGGGCTGAACATGCCCATCGATCTCGCCACGGTATATCGTAAATTGCAATCAATGGAACGCCGTGGGCTCATCGTCTCTCGCTGGGAAGAGTCCCCTAGTGGACCTAAGCGTCGTATCTATCAACTGACTGACGCGGGAGTCGCTGCTGCGCAAGACGCCGTGAAAGAACTTGAAGATGTTGCCGAAATGGTGTCATGCGCACTTAACTCGCCCACACTCGTGAAGTGAATCTACTTCGTTCGTTTCGACACTTGAACATAATCAAATGAAACTCGCGATCGCCGGAAAAGGTGGGGCCGGAAAAACAACCTTTACGGCGATTACATCACGTCTCATTGCGCGAGTCGGCATCAACGTGGTGGCAATTGACGCCGACTCAAATCCCAACCTCGATGCCGCACTCGGAATTCCGGACGCGCATTACTCTAGTTTGCCAATCTCCCTCGTCAGCCGGAAACTTGATGGACCGCGACTCAACGAGTCTGTTCATCATGTGCTGGAGCAACATTCAGTTTTGGCTCCTGACGGCGTCCTCCTCCTTCGAATGGGGCGTCCCGAACATGCCGATGAAGGTTGCCTGTGCTCGGCCCACGCAACCGTAAGCGCGGTCGTGGCCGACTTGGCCGATCAACCGAATATGTGCACGATTCTCGACCTTGAGGCTTCACCCGAACACCTCAGTCGCGGAACCGCTCGTCATGCGGACGTTCTCGTGCTCATCGCCGAGCCGTATTTCCGCTCACTCGAAGCGGTGCGTTTGCAAGCCCGCCTCGCTGCCGAATCATCAATCGGTCGCATCGTCGTGGTGGCGAACAAGATCCGCCAAGAAGGGGATCTGCTTGCGGTGAAGGAGTTCTGCGAACGGAACGGTTTCGAACTCATCGGTCACATTCCTTGGGATACGAACGCACTTGATGCCGACGCCCAACGCAAATCACTTCTCGACTTTGCACCTAACTCTCCCGCAGTCAAGGCAGTAGAATTAATTGTTAACGACTTGCTGGCAATATTCACCCGAACGAAGGGATCTCACTGATGTGTGTCGCCATACCCGCCAGAATCGTCACTCTTGGATCGCCTGAATCCCATTCGGCAGTCGTTGACGTCGAAGGGGTACGACGCGACGTAAATATTTCGCTCTTGTTCGATCCCAACGATCCCGTGAAAGAAGGAGAGTGGGTGCTTCTACACGTGGGTTTCGCGTTGAGTCGCATCGATGCGGAAGAAGCGGAGCGTTCCCTCGAGTTCATCCGCATGCTCGGATCGGTTTATGAAGAAGAAATCAATTCACTGCGCATAGAGTCACCATGAGCGTGATCACAACCCACCGTGCGCACCGCGTCGAATTCGACGAGTCGTTCGCCGAAGTTGCGTTATCGCTTGCTAACGTCTTTCGTGCGGGCGGAAGACTCCTAGTGTCCGCATCAGGTCGAGACGACCATGCTCAACATGTAGCCGTCGAATTCATTCACCCGGTGATCGTAGGAAAACCATCTCTTCCGGCAATCGCATGTGATGTCACTTCTCTCTCCAACCTCCTCGGTCCTCACGATGCGGTGTTGCTGATCACGACATCGACGGTTGAACTCGAAGCGATGATGTCCTACCTGCCGTCGGACGCACGCGTGTTCGAAGTGGTGGCCAATGAATCGATCCTCGTTCAGCGTTACCATATTTTGTGGGAGACGGTGCATCTTTGTTTGGAATACGCATCGTCGGCCCGCACCGGGCAAACTGACATGGCGAGTAAAATTTTGTATCCGTTCCTGACTGCACGACATCCAGCGGACGACAACCGACTGGTTAATGCCGATGTCGCGAAAGCAATTGCCTCATCGACGGCGATAAAACAAGCGCAAATGACGGACCTCGCGGCCCACACCATGTCAACGCATTGGGAGCGCGTGAACCAGGTCGCCGAACTCATCATTGCAACGTCTGCTCCGGGCACTATCTATACCATCGGAAACGGAGGCAGCTCGTGCGACGCAGCACGTCTCGCGCGCCTGCTTGGTTATGTCGGAATTCGTTCGGTGTGTCTTTCTACGAATTATGCAACGCTTTCCGCACTGGCCAACGATGTTGGTGCCGAACGCATCTTCGCGCGTATGATCGGCGGAATCGCGACAGAGTGCGACGTGCTCATTGCATTCTCCACTAGTGGTGCATCGAAGAATCTGATTAACGGTCTCGAAGTGGCAAAAGAGAAGGGACTCCAAACCGTCGGTTTTGCTGGCTACGGCGGCGGGCAGTTCGTCGATTCTGGTTTGGTGGACCACATGTTCGTGGTGGATTCCGACAGCGTACACCGCATCCAGGAAGCACAGGGCGTGCTGATTGACGCCATCTGTGACGCGGTGGAAAAGCGCAGGTCCTAATGAAATACATTGATGAATTTCGCGACCCAGTCGCCGCCAAGAAAATCCTCAGCGAAATCGAACGGCTCGCCGCCACCCAGCCTCATCGTAAGTTCATGGAGATCTGCGGAGGCCATACCCACGCCATCTACCGCCACGGCCTCGGAGACCTCTTGCCCGAGTCGATCGAACTCGTACACGGTCCGGGTTGCCCAGTGTGCGTAATCCCAATGGGTCGCGTGGATGATGCCATTCATATCGCGATGCAGCCCGACATCATATTTTGTTGCTTCGGCGACATGTTGCGTGTGCCAGGCGGTAAATCCACTTTGCTTGATGCACGGGCAGAGGGTGCCGATATCCGAGTGGTCTATTCGCCAATCGATGCTCTCGCCATCGCCTCAAAGAACCCCGACCGCAACGTCGTGTTTCTCGCGGTGGGGTTCGAAACAACTGCACCGTCTACGGCCGTAACATTGTTGAACGCCCGTGAGAGAGGGATGAAAAACTTCAGCGTGATGTGCAATCATGTCACGATTATTCCGGCTATCAAGTCGATCCTCGACTCCCCAGATCTCCAACTCGATGGCTTCCTCGGGCCGGGACACGTCGGCACCGTGATCGGCAACTATCCATACCAATTCGTCGTTGATCAGTACCATCTTCCGATCGTCACCGCCGGTTTCGAACCACTCGACATCCTTGAGTCAGTGTTTCGACTGCTCCGGCAACTCGATGAAGGACGCTGTGAGGTCGAGAACCAATATCGCCGAGTTGTGCGCGACAACGGCAACCCAGTTGCACTCAATCTGATCGACAAAGTGTTTACGTTGCGACCCCACTTCGAATGGCGTGGCCTTGGATTCATTAGCCACAGTGCCCTCCAATTGCGCGATGACTTTGCCGATTTTGATGCCGAACTCCGGTATCCAGTACCCGGAGTTCGCATTGCCGATCCGAAAGCATGTCAGTGCGGTGAAGTGCTGAAGGGCGCAATTCGTCCGTGGGAGTGCAAAGTTTTCGGCACCGCATGTACACCCGAGACACCGATTGGAACTTGCATGGTGTCGTCAGAAGGCGCATGCGCCGCGTACTACAACTACGGTCGCTACAGCCAGCGAGGTCGCATACCCGTTAAAGTGGTGTAGTTGCGATGTGATGAACAACCAAGATCACGACACGCCACCCGAAAGCGACGGGCGCAAAGCAGTGCTCACCCGCATTGAAGAGTGGCGACGGCGCCCTCATCGACTAGCGGACGACTTTATCACTTCGGCACACGGCGCAGGTGGCAAAGCCTCGCAGTCATTACTGCAAGCCGTGATCCTACCCGGGTTTGGTTCCGCTGAGTTGAAGAAAGCCAACGACGGTGCCATACTCGACGTAGGCGATGAGTCACGAGTGGTACTGACAACTGACTCATTCGTAGTTACACCGCGCAGATTCAACGGCGGATCAATCGGCGATCTTGCAGTCAATGGCACCGTAAACGACCTTGCAGTAATGGGTGCCACACCGCGCTGGATGAGTGTCGCCTTCGTGGTCGAAGAGGGTTTCCACATCGACGACTTCCGCGACGTGGTGGCTGATATTGCCCGCGCCGCAATGATCGCCGGTATAGAGATCGTGACGGGTGATACCAAAGTCGTGGGTAAGGGTGCCGCCGACGGCATCTATGTCACGACAACTGGAGTGGGCGTCTTACCGGATGGACGTGACCTTGCCTACGCTAATGTTCGTCCGGGTGACAAGGTCATCGTTTCGGGGTCGATCGGTGACCACGGCATCGCGGTGCTGATAGCCCGCGGAGACATTGAGTTGCAAGCCGAAATTCCTTCCGACACTGCACCCGTGCACATCGCCACCGAGGCATTGCTAAACAGCGGTGCCAGTGTGCGGTGGATGCGTGACCCGACGCGAGGTGGTGTCGCGTCGACGATGAATGAATTGGCAATGTGCGCCGAGGTAGGCGTCAGACTTTACGAACAGAGTTTGCCCATACTGCCGGCGGTCAATGGCACGTGCGAATTACTCGGACTCGACCCGCTCTATGTGGCCAATGAAGGCAAGTTCATTGCAGTCGTCGCACCCGAGCACGAAGACATTGCACTCGCCGCACTGAAAAGTGTCGAAGTCTCGCGAGGGGCTCGTGTAATCGGCGAGATTACCGACCAACACCCCGGTCTCGTAGTACTCGAGACATTGTTCGGTGGTACGCGCATTGTTGACATGCTCGTCGGCGACCCGCTTCCGCGAATCTGCTGACCAGCCCGTCAGACCGATGTGCTGACAAATGAACCCTGATGCGCGATGAGATCAGCGAGGGCTCGCACTGCGTTCCATACCTCTGGTGCCTCAGTTGTTTTCACGGGACGTCCAGCACGATCGGCAACACCAATGGTCTCGTCCCACGGAATGACAATGGCGAGCGGCACGTCGTATTCGCAGCAAAGCGATTCGACACACTCGCGCTCGTCAGGACCTACCTTGTTCGCCACGCCGATCCACTTGGAAATGCCGAGCTCGCGGGCGAGTTGGATGGTGCGCTGGGCAGTGATCACCGCTTTGCGCGATGGTTCAAAGACGAGGACGAGAACATCCACATGTGCAAGGGTGCCACCTGAGCGACTGAGGTGTTCGATACCGGCTTCCATGTCGACGACGGTGTCGTCGGCGATCGCATCCATCGTCTCGCCGAGCAAACTACGTACGGTTGCATGACCACCACACGTACATCCGGCTCCGGCCTCGGTCACCCGAAGAGCCGAGAGAAGCGTCACCCCTTCTGGAGTGTCCACGGCGTAGTCACCGACCAATTCTTCGATGGTCAGGTCGCCGCGATTTCCAACGATGATCGAACGGGGAATTGCCTTCTGAGACTCGGTTTCGTCGTGAGTCAAACCGAGCGACAACCCGAGGTTGGGGTTGGAGTCGGTATCAACTGCGATGACTCGACGACCACGCTCTACCAATACTCGACTCAGCAGCGAACTGACCGACGTCTTGCCGACTCCACCTTTTCCTACGACACCGATTTTCACACGGACCCCCTTAGAAACAAAACTACCTGCCAAGCAATTTGTGCTGCGTGGATATTGTCACTCCCACTGTATACCCCCATCAAGTGGCGTGTCAGCGCGAAGACGATTGCGACCGATGATTGCCTGACCAAGGCTGATTCCCCCATCGTTTGCGGGTACTTGACCGTGTCGAAGGACTGTAAATCCGGCATCGCGCAACCGCGTAGCGGTGGATTCTAAAAGTAACTTATTCTGGAAAACTCCGCCGGTTAATGCCACCACGGTGATGCCGTGGATCTCGCGCACGCGTCGCGCTACGTCAAGGTTCAAACCCGCAAGAGCAATGTGAACTCGGGTCGAGATGACACCTGGCTGAACTCCAAGGCCAAGGTCTTCCACCACTCGTCGAATAACTCCGGCGGGATCAATCTTCACGATTCCATCGATTTCAATAAGGTCGAATTCATATGGTTCATCGTCGGCGGTCGCGACCTGCTCAAATCTCATCGCCACCTGTCCTTCAAAAGAATTGTAATCAAGGCCGATCACGATCGAAGCAAGACCTTCGAGCAACCTACCAACAGCAGACGTCCGCAACGTCGAGTTCGCATTCGCGATTGCAGCGACGTTACGCCAATCATCGACATGACGCGCAATGACGTCGAGGTTTGTGGGCGGCGCGCCGTTGAAGGCATGAGTAAGAAGTGCCACTGCCATTCGCCATGGCTCCTTGATCGCCCTGACTCCACCCGGCATCGACATAGTGGCCAGATGGCCAACTCGGACGAAGGACACGTCGTCGACGAGAAGGAATTCACCACCCCATGCAGTACCGTCAACGCCCCAACCGAAACCGTCGAAGGCGATACCGAGTACAGGATCCTGACAATGATTCTCCGCCCGACACGCCGCGACATGGGCGTGGTGATGTTGTACTGCCATGAATGGAGCAATTTCTTGACTGCGGGCAAACATCGTCGAGCGATACTCAGGGTGCATGTCGCACACCACTAGTTCTGGTGAATGATCGTGGAGCATGAGCGCATCCTTAACTGCCGATTCGAATGCATAGTGCGACTCGATTGTCTCAAGATCGCCGATGTGAACCGATGTGAACGCCTGACGTCCCGTTACGAGACACACCGTATTTTTGAGTTGGCCACCCACACCGAGCACAGAGGGACCGTCGCCATCAAGCCACAGAGGTCGCGGTGCAAAACCACGGGCTCGACGCATCAGGGTGAAGCGACCGTCCATTACTCGTCCAACCGAATCGTCTGCACGGCGGACAATGTCACGATTATGCGTGAGGGACAAGTCGGCAATGTCACGGAGTAGTTGTTGATCGTCGTCAATAATGATTGGGTCATCAGAGAAGTTTCCACTTGTGCATACGAGTGGCACCCCGCTGGCCCGAGAGATGAGATGATGCAATGCGGTCGTCGGCATCAGCAGACCAATTAATGACGATCCTGGCGCAACACCATCTGCTAATTGGGTGCGCTCTACGCGGGCCACCAGAACAACTGGCGTAGAAGGACTCGTGAGAGCACGTACTTCGATGTCGTTGAGCGCGCCAAGGGTTAGAGCCATTTGCACGTCAGAACACAAGACAGCGAACGGCTTATCGTCACGATGTTTACGTTTTCGCAAGCGATCCACTGCAGAGTCGCAATCGGCACGAACCAAAAGCTGGAAGCCTCCAAGTCCTTTGATGGCAAGGATTTGCCCGTCTCGGAGCGCTGAAGCCGCCATAGTAATCTGATCGCCGTGGATTCTCATCCCATTACCGTCGCACAAGTCGAGCTGAGGACCACACTGCGGACAACAGATTGCTTGAGCATGAAAACGACGGTCGGTCGGCGTGTCGTATTCTTTTTGACAAAGCGGGCACAGGGGAAACTTGTGCATTGATGTTCGATCACGATCGTATGGCAGGTGTTCGACCACTGTGTAGCGTGGGCCACAATTGGTACAACATGTGAACGCATAGCCGTATCGACGATTCGACGGATCATCTACTTCAGCCAGACATGCCACGCAGATCGAGGCATCAATTGGCATCGACGTGAGCGACCTCCCACCGACTTGGCTTTTGACGATTCGAAATCCTTCCTCGGTAATAGGATCGAGGTAAGAGATTTCAACCGACTGAACATCGGCGAGCGGCGGTGCGTCGGTTCGCAACCGCTTTAGAAAATCATCAATTTCCTCGATGCTCCCTTGCACCTCGCACCAGACGCCAAGGGAGTCGTTCCCGACAGCACCGCTAATGTTCAATTCGCTCGCCAGACCGTACACAAAAGGGCGGAATCCGACACCCTGCACGATGCCGTTGACTCGGAGGCGTCGACGTTGTATCAGAGATAGGTAGTATATGAGTCATCAGTCATAGCGAGGACCGTGCGATGGCAGAGAAATCCACCAAGACGAAAATTCGCGTAGCCTTCGTCGGTAAAGGTGGGGCTGGAAAATCGACAATTGCCGGCACCTTCGCCCAACTACTCGCCCGTAGTGGCGCCAAAGTCGTAGCCCTCGACTCCGACCCGATGCCTGGTCTCTCCTACGCCCTTGGGCTTGACATCGACGATATGCCAATCCCCGAGGACACGGTTATTGAAGGACCACTGGGTGGACCGAAATGGATTCTCAAGCCGGGCACCGATCCAGAAGAATTCCTGATGCAGTATTCGATCCCCACCGATGATGGCGTGCGATATTTCCAATTCGGCAACGTGCAAGGGCCGTGGATCTCGATCATCAAGCCTCAGCATGCATGGAGCGAGGTTGTCTCTAAGTTGCCACAGCTCGACTGGAATATCGTCGGCGATGTATCAGGCGGCCTGCGACAAGCAATGAACGGATGGACCAAGTATGCCGATGTGGCGCTCATCGTGGTGGAGCCAACGGTCAAGGGCGTGATCACTGCGAAGCAATTGCTGAAGATGACGAAAGCCTCGTGGGGACCCCGCATCATGCGGATTGTTGCCAACAAGGTGCAATCCGATGATGACTTGGAGATGTTGGAGAAAAAACTCGGCGTACCAGTTATTGGGAGCGTGCCATGGTCTCCGGCAATTCTGGAGGCCGAACGAGCCCGAGTTTCGCCCCTAGTTCATGACCCACAGGGGACTTATGTCGAGGCGGTGTCGAATCTTATTCCCCGAGTCCTAAAACTCTATGATATACCTATTGATCAAACCTATTAATGAAACCTATTAATAAGTCCTGCTGTTGAAAGGACACGATATGAAAATTGCTGTTGTGGGTAAAGGTGGTGTCGGCAAGACCTCGGTGAGTGCGGTGCTCGCGCGTTCGATTGGGCGACTTGGTAAGCCCGTCGTTGCGTTGGATTGTGACACGAACCCGAACCTCGGTTTGTCGCTCGGTGTTGGTGACATTGAAACACAACGGATCATCGGCATCCGTCAGCAGGTAAGCGACAGAGAAGCCGAACACGCACACACATGGGATGATCTCATCAGTCGCTTTGGCACCGATGCCCCGGACGGCGTGCGCTTGGGCATTGTCAATCGCATCGAGAACCCAGAGCCAGGTTGTCCATGTTGCGGGCTTTCTGCTGAGCGACTCCTCAGTCAGACCAACTTCGGCGAATCGATTGTGGTCGGCGACTTCGAAGCAGGACTCGGGATTTTCTCCCGCGTTGGCGAATCGCAGATCGACATCACCCTCGTCGTCGTGGAACCGACGCCCCGTTCGCTCGACGTGGGTATGCGAGCTCTTGAACTTGCCCGCAAGAACAAGCAGGGTAGGTTCATCGTGGTGGCAAACAAAGTGTCTTCGCCCGCCGAATTAGGTCTGGTCAAGCAGTCGCTTGCTCACGACGACATTATCGTGATCCCCTTCAGTGAGGCACTGGTTGATGCCGATCGCCGTGGAATTTCGGTGTTCGACTTGAAAGATAATGAAACGTTCATCACGCCGATTGAACGACTCGCCGTCGAACTCGTCGGCTGACCAGAATCAACAAACCTGCGTATCCATACAGCCAAGCCTTAATCGGGAACCACTTGCGTAACACTTGTAATACGAGTAAACTCCAATAACACGACTAGTGTCTAATCAGATATTTTTAAGGCAAGGGAGGAACATGGTTTTGTGGTGGCTTGCAAACGCAATACTGCTTCTGGTGGTTGCCCCGTATCTAATACTTCTGGCGAACCACGTCCTGCGTCCAGCAACTGAAATTCGCAAGTGCGCCGGTGACATTCTTGAGCATGGTGTCGCGCTGTCGAAGAACGTCGAGCCAATCCCCGCGCTATCTGACACCAGAGAATCAATCTCACGAATCAAGGGTCTCGCCGTGCGCTACTTAGGCTCAGCAGGAAAGTTACTTTAGGAGGATCTTTCGACCATGCCATTCGTCGGACTTGTTATGGTCATCATCGCGCTCGTCATCGTCGCGGTTGTGGCATTTTACCTTATACGTGTTGTTGGTATCCTTCATTCTGTAAACGATGCGCTCGGTAAGATCACCTTTGGTGTGAGGGCAATCGCTCATCGCACTGCACCACTGGCTGAGTTTCTTGCACCAGCTAAAGACGACCTCGTAGCGATCGCCGATGCACTAGAAGGTGCCGCCAAAAGCGTTTCGTCAAAGCAACCTGCAGCCTAGGAAGGGTTACATATGACATTGAGATTCGCTTGCAAAGACGTCGGACTAACCGACTGCAAGATGGTGGCTAAAGCAGAGACAGCGGAAGAATTGTTGACCGCAGTTGCCACACATGCAAAGCACGCCCACGGTGTTGATCTAAATCAGACATTAATTGACTACGCGCTGACCAAGGTGAAGTAGCCGCAGATCTCGCGCTCAAGACAGTAAGAAAAATAGATCGCTGTCTCGCTGGACTCAATTTCGTAACCCCACATTGTTATCAACTGCCGGGTTTGCATTGTCGGAACTGTTTGGCGATCGCCGCGATCCCGAACTCTGCAAAAGTTACGGTCTAGGCAGGTTCGGGAAACCAGCACGCCACAGTATGATCCAGCGCGCTCGTCGAAAGCAGTGGCACGTCGACTCGACAACGATCCTTGGCTTTCCAACATCGGGTGTGAAAATGACATCCCGCAGGAGGTACACGGATCGACGGCAATTCACCCTGCAGTACGATGCGCCGACGTTGTGCACGCCCTACCGGGTTAGCGACGGGAACTGCCGACTTGAGCGCGACGGTATACGGATGTTGCGGGTGCAAAAATAAAGATGTAGTCGAAGCCTCTTCGATGATTTTGCCCAAATACATTACCGCGACGCGGTCGCACACTTGGTTGACGACTGCAAGATCGTGAGAAATGAACACGTACGCTAAACCGAGATGCCGTTGTATCTCTATAAGCAAATTAAGCACCTGCGCCTGCAGCGAGACGTCGAGCGCAGACACAGGTTCATCGAGAATGAGCACCTTTGGTCGGACCGCGAGCGCCCGTGCGAGAGCCACCCGCTGACGTTGCCCACCTGACAATTCATGGGGAAATCGTCTGGCAATGCCACCGCTAAGTGACACCATGTCGAGCAACTCTGCGATACGTGCGTCTACTCCTTCGATGCCTTGGATACGTAGTGGTGCCGTAATTGATTCAACCACCCGCATGCGTGGGTTGAGTGAACTGTACGGGTCTTGGAACATCATCTGCAGGTCCACGCGCACCGGACGCATCTTCTCACGAGAGAAACCAGTTGTGTCTAGACCATTAACCACCACACTTCCAGATATCGGTTCAACGAGGCGTACGATTGCTCGGGCGAGTGATGACTTCCCACTCCCCGACTCGCCCACGATGCCGACGGTTTCTCCACGATGAACCACGAGACTCACGTCATCCACTGCGCGCAGCGGTGGTTCGCCGCGAGAGCGGCTGCGAAACTCCACAACGAGGTGTTCGACTCGCAACACTTCTTCGCACTCGGCTATCGGCGAATCGATCGTCTTGTGCAAAATCGTATTCGTCACGACAGCACTCCACCGACAGCATGACAGGCAACCTGTCCACCGGTGGCAGTCGAACCAGATAACTGCGGCACGATGGTCGCACAGTCGTTTCGGTCAAACTTAAGGGCACATCGGTCACGAAAGGTACATCCAATCGATGGACCATCGAGTTGTGGTGGCTGACCACCGATTGCCCGTAATGAACCACGTGCAGTCTCGAACGAAGGCTGACAGGACATCAATCCTTGCGTGTATGGATGGAGTGGGCGAGCAAATAGTTCCTCGACACCCCTGGTTTCGACGATGCGCCCGGCGTAAATCACAGCAACACGATCGGCAATTTCTGCCACCACCCCGAGGTTGTGTGTAATGAGCAATATCGCTGAGCCTGTCTCACTTCTCACCTCACGTAACACATCAAGCACCTGGGCTTGGACGGTTGTGTCAAGGCCCGTCGTCGGCTCATCGGCGATGAGGAGCACGGGTTCATTGGCCATTGCAATGGCGATCATTGCCCGCTGACGCATACCACCCGACCACATGTGTGGATATTCCTCCATACGTTCCCGTGCATCGGCGATGCCCACCGTCACCATCAGGTGCACAACCCGGTCACGGATCTGGATTCGTGTCAGCGCCGGCTGATGAAGTTTGATTGCCTCTTCGATCTGCCGCTCGATGGTCTTCATGGGATTGAGAGAACTGGTCGGATCTTGGAAGATCATTGAGATTCTCTTCCCGCGAATTGCACGCAGACCCACTGAATCGAGCCCGAGCAAATCAACGCCGTCGAAGAGTACTCGCCCGCTGCGAACATGTGCACCAACTTGGGGCAACAAGCGCAGAAGAGCAAGAGCCGTCACAGTCTTTCCACACCCTGATTCACCGACGAAACTCAGCACCTCACCTGGCCAAATATCGAACGACACCCCGTCAACAGCGCGAACGACTCCCCGCGGTGTGTCAAAATCGACCACAAGATCAACTACTGACAATAGTGGCTTCGCGGAATTTAATGTCATCGTCGTGTCTTAATACGTTCGTTCAGGGCGTCACTAATGATGTTGATCGCGAGCACGGCGAGGAGGATCGCAACTCCTGGGAACACCGCGAGCCACCAACCGATTCGCAAGTATGCCTGGCTCGCACCGGCCAAGTACCCCCAACTGATGGCGTTCGGGTCTCCTAGTCCGATGAAAGAAAGACTAGCCTCGAGCAGTAACACCTGCGACAGCAACAACGCCAAATAGACAACGATCACGGGTGTCGCGTTGGGCAGGATCTCGCGGAAGAGCACACGCCAGGGTGATGCGCCACTCACGAGTGCGGCTTCCACGAATGTACGCTCACGCAACGACAACACCTCCGCCCGGACCACACGAGCCAGCATCGCCCAAGATGTGAACCCGAGCACAAGGATCAGATTGTCCATTCCCGCGCCGAAATAGGCGATGGCGATAATGATGAGGAAGAACCTCGGAATCACCTGAAATAACTCGGTGATCCGCATGATGGCATCGTCGACAAGGCCACCGAAATAGCCGGAAATGATTCCAAGCAAGGTGCCGATGATGGCGACGATAATGCCAACTCCCACGACGATGATTGCTGAGGTGCGAGCACCATAAACCACGCCGCTCAGCAAATCCCTTCCGATCGCGTCAGTACCAAAAAGGAATTCACGCGAGGGTCCCTCTAACCCCGGACCGCTCACCTTGAACGGGTCATATGGGGCAAGTTGCCGCGAGAATCCCGCAACAACGAACCAAAACACAATCAACCCAACCGCAGATCTGGTCCGGAGATTAAGTGGGACGTGTTTCACGACAGGTTCTTCACTTCAACCGAATACGCGGATCGATCCAGGCATACGAAAGATCGGTGATGAGATTCGATAACACGACAGTGAATGCAACGAGCAGGAAGATACCTAGGAGGACCGGCGTGTCTCGCGTCTGCGACGAACTAAGAATCAACTGTCCTAAACCGGGCCAGCCAAAAATTAACTCGACGACCATCGCACCAGAAAATATGTTGCCGATTCGGTTTCCGATTACCGTCACCACCGGTAACAGTGCAGAACGCAAAGCATGTCGCACCACTACTTGACTCTCCGAGGCGCCTTTGGCGCGAGCGGTACGAATGTAATCTTGCCCCAACTCTTCTCGGATTCCGCTACGCATCAGGCGTGCGACAACTGCGACTTCCTGAATCGCGAGCACGCCTGCAGGAAGAGCGAGATGCCATGCGGTATCGATAACAGTCCCGAACACTCCCGCATCAAGGCCCGCAGAGTTCATCCCCTGCACGGGGAACCAACCTAGGCGCAACGACAAGAAAAGCAGCACGAGTTGAGCGATCCAAAATACTGGAGATGCGTAAAGGATTAGCGACGCGGCATTCGTTGCATGATCAAGAGCGCCGTCTGAGCGCAACGATGCCACCACTGCCAGACCGATGCCAATGATCGAGGAGACGATGATTGCTGTGCCGGTAAGTAGTAGTGTCGCCCCGAGTCTTTCGCCGATCGTCGTGCTCACAGATTGACCGGTGATGTAGGACGTACCAAGATCGCCCCGCAGTATGTTGCCCACATAAGTGCCAAGTTGGTTGATCAACGGTTGATCAAGACCAAATTTATGCCGCATGAAGGCGTAATAATCCTCGTCTCCATTACCTGAGGCGAGCGCCTGAATAGGATCGCCCGGGGCAATGTGAATGAGGATAAACGTAAGGAGCAAGACACCCGAAACCGTTGGCGCCACCTGAAGGAGGCGGCGTCCAATGTAGGGCAATTTCACTTCTGGCAGTAGGCCGTCTCAGCAAAGAGCCCGTAGGGCTTGAAGCCGCCGCAATCGGCAGTGAAAGCGCGAGTTCCCGCCGACTCCACCAACCACACGTATGGCAGGTCGCGCACGAGATCCTCCTGGATTTTCTGATACAACACCTGGCGCTTGTTTAAGTCGAGCGTGTTGCGTGCCGACTGAAACAAACTGTCAACTGTTGCATTCGAATATCCGGCGGCGTTGGAAAATGCCACCGGCCCAATCTGTTTAGAGTCGTACATGCGGCGGATTCCGATCTCCGGATCGGTTCCATTACAGTAGGAAATAATATTGGTGTCGAAGTCACGCTTGGTAAATACTGCAGTCGAGAATGGTCCAGACTCAAGCGGGCGCAAACGGACATCGATGCCAACTTCCTTTAGTTGTGCCTTGTATAACTCGGCATACGCACTGAACGTCGGGAAATGAAGGAAATCAATGGACAACTTCGTTCCATCCGCCACACCGTAAACTCCCCGAGCGGTGCGAATGCTGCCATCACGCCCCGTCCAGCCGGCGCTGTCAAGCAGCGAATTCGCCGCTTTCGCGTCATACTTCGGAAGGTCGAGTTTGCGACCCCAAGCCCATGCAATTCCCTTGGAGAATGGCGACACTGGCACACTTCCCTCGTTGAAGAGGATGTTCTTAAGGAAGGCGTTGCGGTCAAGCGCCTGAAAGATCCCCTTGCGCACGTTGAAATTGGCAAGGATCGGTTTCTGCAAGTTAAAACTGATCGTCATCATGCAGTTCGCACCACCGGGGTTGCGGCGTGTTACGAGGTAATTGACCTTCTTCTTCGTCAGTAGTCTGGCTCGATCTGGTCCGGGAATGCCCCAGAGGAAGTCGACTTCACCCGTTTCAAAGGCAATGACCTGGGTATTGGCATTGGGGATTACACGCATGATCACGCGGTCGAGATAGGGCTCGCCCTTCTTGAAATAGTTCTTGTTCTTCTCTAAGACGATTTCAGAGCCGGTCTTGTACGAGCCGAACTTAAACGGCCCAGTACCCACGGGCGAAAGGTTGCGTGGGTTTTTGGTGGGGTCGGTGCCATCGTAGATGTGCTTGGCAACGATCGGAGCTTCGGTCACGTCCAACTGCAACAAAAGTGGCGCGTACGGCTCCTTGAACTTGAACACAACGGTCAATGGGTTGGGTGTGGTGATCGAGTCGATCGCACCGAGCATTGATGCGCGAGTACGCGAGTGGTACTTGAGGAGAACCTCATCGAAGGAGTACTTGACATCAGCCGACGTAAATGGTTGACCGTCGTGCCACTTCACGCCTTTGCGCAATTTGAATGTGTATACAGTTGCCTTCTTGTTGACCGTCCAACTTTCCGCCAGGTCTGGCATTGGGTTCAAGCGGTCATCAAGTCCGACAAGACCGTTGTACACCATTTCCGAAGCCGTATGTACCGCGCCAGAAGTTGTCGTTGCAGGGTTCAACTGGCCAGGATCCTGTGGGATAGCGACCACAAGATCGCCGCCGAGCGGCACCCAAATCTTATTTTCCGATATCTCCGCACAAACTAGTTTTAGTTTTTTCGGACCAGTTTCAGTCGCACCTAACTTTGTGCACGGCGCCGTGGGTTCGGTTGTGGCCGCATGTACCTGACCGGTAAGCCCAGTCACTCCAATGACGATTGCACACGCTAGGAATAAATGCTTCAACCTATTTTTCATACCCAAATATTAGACATTACGCTTTGTTTTTTGCGTAAAATATCTAAATGCAAATTACACATAGCAGTGTGTTTTTTGTGGATACGAAACATCTCAGATTTGAGGCCACGGGGAAATGACCCGACCCCCTAATTTTGGTCCATCAGACCTAGACCCTGTTCACTGGACTGCAAAACCCAGTTCATGTCGTCCTGAAAGTGGTCTCGCTCATCGCTGTAGTCTCTGAGCATGCCACCATCGAACAAACGGCCGCCCATCGTGCTCGGCTTGAGCAGCATTATTGCGACCCCGGTCCTTTGGTTCGTGCAATTCGTGGCGATGTGGCTCGACTCGAATGTTGCCGCTGTTCTGGTACTGCTGATTGGTGCCAGCACCTTTATCTTGCCCGGCTTGGCCTTCATGAAAGGCAGGACTGCAGGGGCTAGAGTGCCGCAAGTGATTGGCGGCTTCATGTGTGCCATCGCGTTGATTTTTCAGGTGTGGGTTATTCTCTCGCTCACTGGGCAGTGCGGTCTGCTGGATGGCTGCTAACTAAGTTCAACATGAACTGCTGGCGCCCCCGGCATGAATCGAACATGCGACTCGCGGTTTAGGCCAAAAAGCTTTCGTACACAGACTCCAGGACAGCCCGCCATTTATCTAGATCTTTAGCGGTAATTTTCGAATCAATATCGCGAAAGATTCGACCGATGATTGCGGTCTGAATCAGCACGCCTATCTCGCGCGCGTCTAGATCTTTTCGAACAATTCCCTGTTTCTGCTTTTCTCGAACCAACTCTTCAAGTGCGGTATCGATCATGGTTTGGGCTTCAGAAATTCGCTTCAACATTTCGGGCCGATGTTGACCAGAGGCCAGCACCATCACACGCTGCCACCGTGCAATATCGCGGGTGTTCAGTGCAGCATTAACAAGGATGGGAATCGCATCAAGCATTTGTTTACGAGTGGAAATCCCTGAAAATAGCGCAATCGCATCATCGACGTTAATCTTCACGTCTCGCAAATATGCGGTGGACATCGCGGCACCCACCAGCCCATCGCGGTCTCCAAAATGCGAATACAACGAACTTTTAGAAATACCGGTTCGTTTAATTAATTCTTCAATTCGAAAGCCACTGTCGCCGTGCTCAAGAACAAGTTGGATCGTGATTTCAATGACCTCGTCGAGGTCTGGGATCTTTCGTGGTGCTCGTTTTCGCGGCGCCGTCTTTTTGGCTTTCACTGCTTTCGGCACAGCGTCAAGCGTATCTACGCCTTTTTCTCAACCTGGACTACAAACCTGGTCTGCAGATTTTCAGAATTGAACGCCTTTGACCAATATGATTGTGTACGCAACTAATCAGTTGTCCGTCAATAAAGGATTCACTCATGCCTGCAGTCACCGCCGACACACTCACACTTGCACGCATCAGTACGCCTGGTGCCGAAGTAACTGACCGCCCCGTTCGCTCTGTGACCACCGCACCAAGCGGTTTTGAGGGTGAAGGTTTTCCTGTTCGTCGCGCATTTGCCGGTATCGCAAAAAATATTCTT